>SUGL01000429.1 GCA_004963905.1 Mesorhizobium sp. | reverse complement strand
CCGGCGAATAGCGCTCGACGAGGACCCGCTCCGCGACTTCCCGCAGGCTTGTCGCCGTCGTCCCCCGGCGCGCGATCGGGGGCGCCTGCCTGGCCGCCGCCAGCGGGAATTCCGGCAGCCGCAGCATGGCGACCCCGCTTCGCTTCTGGAAGGTGCGGCTCGCCTTGTCGACGGTCGAGAACAGACGTCCGTGGCGGGTGACGTTCTC
>SUGL01000428.1 GCA_004963905.1 Mesorhizobium sp. | reverse complement strand
CTTGCTCGGCCCTCAGCACGCCTTCCTGCACCAGTGCGGCAATGGCGCTGCGCACCGTGTGGCGGTTGACGCCGTAGCGTTCCGCCAGAGCGACCTCGGGCGGCAGCGCCGCATTCGCGGCGAAATCGCCGTTCGCGATTCCCTGCAGGATCCTGTCGGCGATCTGCCTCCACAGCGACACCCCGCTGCGCCTTTCGATGCTGCTCGCC
>SUGL01000427.1 GCA_004963905.1 Mesorhizobium sp. | reverse complement strand
AATGCGGGTGCACGACAGCGAAGCGCAGCGGCTCGCGGCCGGCCGTCCGCTCGCGGATCAGCGCGCCAAGCGCCGCCCCGGCGCGCGCAGGGTCGAGATCAGGCGCGGCGCCATGCGCCGCCATGCCTTCCCACACGGCATTGGAGACCGTGACGCAGTTGCCGCCGAGCCCGAGCGAGAAGGGCACTATGGTCTCGGATGCAAGCGGC
>SUGL01000426.1 GCA_004963905.1 Mesorhizobium sp. | reverse complement strand
GGACGAATTGATCTTCGTCACATGTGGCATGGCCGACAGCCATTCCTTATGGATGCGCTCATAATCGACAAGGTCCTTCGCGGCGATGCGCAGGATGTAGTCGTATTCACCCGACATCAGGTGACAGGACAGCACGTTCGGGCAGCGTTTGATCGCCGCCTCGAAATCCGACAGCGTCTTCTCGAATTGTCCCGATAGCGATATATGCA
>SUGL01000425.1 GCA_004963905.1 Mesorhizobium sp. | reverse complement strand
GGGCGACATTTCCAAGTTCAGCGTGGTCAAACTGGCGCCGTCGCGGCTTCGCCAGATCGCCATCGCCAAGACCGAGCCTGGCGACGAGAACAATCAGGACGTCTCGGCCCTGGTTGGCAAGGTCGACATCAGGCAATTGGAAAACTTCAGCCAGTCGGATCCGGATGCCTATTCCTACAGCGGCGGTTTGAACCGGACCACGCAGGGCC
>SUGL01000424.1 GCA_004963905.1 Mesorhizobium sp. | reverse complement strand
CCGTCGATATCCGGCCGCCAGGACGGCACCGTCACCTTGACGACGTCGCTTGACCCTTGCGGCTCGAAGCCGAGCCGCGTCAGGATGCCGAGCGCTTCTTCCTTCGGCACCTCGATGCCGGTCAGCCGCTTCACTTCCGACAGTGGGAGGGACACGATCATCGGCTTGTGACCGTTATAGCCGGCGACCTCGATTTCCGTCGGCGTGCC
>SUGL01000423.1 GCA_004963905.1 Mesorhizobium sp. | reverse complement strand
CAGCCCGACGATCCCTGGATCGCCGGGCTGACCGTCGCGGCGTGGCTCGAACGCCAGACGGACCCGGTCGATGCCAAGGCGGCCTTCCGTTCGATGATCGAGGGCCTGTGGTGCCTGGCGCTGGAGAAGGTGCCGTTGTGGTACCTGATCGACAACGATCGCCGCATCACCAACGAGACGTTCGAGCTGCAGTATTTCTTGCGCGAGAC
>SUGL01000422.1 GCA_004963905.1 Mesorhizobium sp. | reverse complement strand
CTGCTGCAGGAGGCCGACCGCGCGCTCTATGCGTCGAAATTCTCAGGCCGCGCGACCTTCACGGTCTATGACGCGCAGGCCACCGACCAGAAGCGCGCCAGCCAGAATCTCTCAGAACTGCTCAAGCACGCTGTTTCGGAGCAACTCGTCTCCGTCGTCTATCAGCCGATCTGCGATGCGACATCCGGCCAGGTGCTTGGCCATGAGTC
>SUGL01000421.1 GCA_004963905.1 Mesorhizobium sp. | reverse complement strand
ATATAGTTCATGACGCCGGTGTAGTTGGTCGTGCGCGACAGCGCCCAATGCAGGCTCTTCAGGTTCTCGTCTGGGCTCGCCGAGACCGTCAGCGTGTTGCGCCCTGGATTGACGTTCGGATAGTCGAACGGCTCGAGCGGTATCTGCATGACGATCTCGTGTCCGCCCTGACGGGCTGCCTTCATCCAGCGGTCGATGCTGTTGCCTTG
>SUGL01000420.1 GCA_004963905.1 Mesorhizobium sp. | reverse complement strand
CCACTACGTCAATTGGGTCTCGCCCGGCTGGTTCAAGACGCTGAACGATGCCGGATACCGCGCCATCGCCTTCGACAATCGTGGCCACGGCTCTTCATCGAAGAGCTACGACGAGGCCGACTACACGCCGGCCAAGATGGCCTCGGATGCGGCCGCGCTGCTCGACCACCTCGGCATCGAACGCGCCCATGTCATGGGCTATTCGATGGG
>SUGL01000041.1 GCA_004963905.1 Mesorhizobium sp. | reverse complement strand
GGATTCTAGGGTCTGCGCGCGTCGCTTCGCTCCTTGCTCCGCCCTAGAATGACGAGGTTGGGAAGCTTCAACTCATCGCCAGCGTTTACGCTGACTACCCTAACGGACGTTGATAACCCTGCCCGCCGTTGAGGAACCAGGAGCATATTGATATTCAGGTGATGCGGGCCTGACCTGATTCTCAACCGTTCCTGTGGGCGCACATCGGGGACAGTGCGTCGCATGGCCTGAGGTGTTGCGCGCGCGCCTTGTTTGATCTATAGCACCGCCGTTCAAGAAAACCGCCCGGCAGGGCATGCCGTGGCGGTTTCATTTGCTTTTCGGGCTTTGGTCGGCCCGAAGCGAACGAGAAGCGCGATGGTGCGCCACCAATACGGAGTAGCAAAATGCCCAAGATGAAGACCAAATCGGCCGCCAAGAAGCGGTTCAAGATTACTGCCACCGGCAAGGTGCTGTCGGCTGCCGCCGGCAAGCGCCACGGCATGATCAAGCGTTCCAACAAGTTCATTCGCGATGCCCGCGGCACGATGGTTCTGGCTGAACCGGACGGCAAGAAGGTCATCAAGAATTTTCTGCCGAACGGCCTCTAAGTCCCTCGGCCTGGAACAGCTTTTTGTTTTTACGCAATTCCGAACGGAAAACCGCCAGACACTTTTCCTGGAATTGCTTTTAAGGAGATCATGACATGGCACGCGTAAAGAGAGGCGTCACCGCCCACGCCAAGCACAAGAAGGTCCTGAAAGCCGCCAAGGGTTTCTACGGCCGCCGCAAGAACACCATCCGCATCGCCAAGCAGGCGGTGGAGAAGTCGCTGCAGTACGCCTATCGCGACCGCAAGAACCGCAAGCGCTCGTTCCGCGCGCTGTGGATCCAGCGCATCAACGCGGCGGTGCATGAGCATGGCCTGACCTATGGCCGCTTCATCGACGGCCTCAACAAGGCAGGCATCGAGATCGACCGCAAGATCCTTTCGGACATGGCCATCCACGAGCCGCAGGCTTTCGCAGCCCTGGTCGCCAAGGCCAAGGTCGCGCTCGAATATCTGAAGAACACCACGCCGAATGCTTTTGAGAGCGCTGTCGCCTAAGCCAGCGCTTCCCAAGCATTCGCAAATCTGATTTTGGGGAACCCGCGCTGGCACGGCTGGCGCGGGTTTTTCTTATGCCTGATGCAACCAAATTTGTTCCTGATGTAACCAAGATGGCACCGCACAGCGCGATGCCGGTTACCCATCGAGAGAGTTTCGCCGTGAACGCCACCGCTGGAAATCTTGAAACCCTTGAAGCTTCCCTGCTTGCCGACATCGCGGCCGCGGCCGACGAGCAGGCGATCGAGGCAGTGCGCGTCTCGGCGCTGGGCAAGAAAGGCTCGGTCTCCGAAATGCTGAAGACGCTCGGCGCGATGAGTGCCGAGGAACGGCAGGTGAAGGGCCCGGCGATCAATGGGCTGAAGAACCGCGTCACCGAAGCGCTGACGGCGCGCAAAGCCGAGCTGAAGGACGTGGCGATCGCCGCACGGCTCGCCGCCGAGACGGTCGACGTGACGCTGCCTGTGCGGCAATCGCCGGCCGAACGCGGCCGCATCCATCCGATCAGCCAGGTGATCGACGAGATCGCGGCGATCTTCGGCGACCTCGGCTTCTCGATCGCCGAAGGTCCCGACATCGAGACCGACTATTACAACTTCACCGCCCTGAACTTCCCGCACGGCCATCCGGCGCGCGAGATGCACGACACCTTCTTCTTCCAGCCGGACGAGAAGGGCGAGCGCAAGCTGTTGCGCACGCACACCTCGCCCGTGCAGATCCGCACCATGGAGGGGCAGAAGCCGCCGATCCGCATCGTCATCCCCGGCAAGACCTACCGGCAGGATTCGGACGCCACGCACTCGCCGATGTTCCATCAGGTCGAGGGGCTGGTGATCGACAGATCAGCCAACATCGCCAACATGAAGTGGGTGCTGGAGGAGTTCTGCAAGGCCTTCTTCGAGGTGCCGAGCGTCAAGATGCGATTCCGGCCGTCCTTCTTTCCGTTCACCGAGCCCAGCCTCGAGGTCGACATCCAGTGCGACCGCTCGCGTTCGGGCGAAGTGCGCTTCGGCGAAGGTTCCGACTGGATGGAGATCCTGGGCTGCGGCATGGTGCATCCCAACGTGCTGCGCTACGGCGGGCTCGATCCGGACGAATACCAGGGCTTCGCCTGGGGCATGGGCATCGACCGCATCGCCATGCTGAAATACGGCATGCCGGACCTGCGCGCCTTCTTCGACGCCGACGTGCGCTGGCTCACGCATTACGGCTTCCGCCCGCTCGACCTGCCGACGCTGTTCGGGGGGCTCTCGACGTGACCGCCCCGCACACCGGCGGCTGCCGCTGCGGCGCGGTGCGGTTCGAGGCGTCAGCCGAGCCGCACCACATCAGCTATTGCCATTGCGGCGATTGCCGGCGCGCGAGCGGCGCGCCGGTGTCGGCTTTCGTCGGCTTCATGGCCGACCAGGTCGCGCTCGATGGCAAGTCGCTGAAGGCCTACCGGAATGGCCCGGTGGAGCGCTCCTTCTGCGGCATCTGCGGCTCGCCGATCGCCTATAGCGACGAGCGTCTCAACGGCCACATCTACTTCATGCTCGGTGCCATGGACATGCCGGCCTATTTCAAGCCGACCCTGCATGCCTATGTGCGCGAGCAACTGCCCTTCCTGCATATGCCGGACGACCTGCCGCGGCATCTCAAGACCAGCGTGCCCAGGCCATCATCGTCCAACCCAGACGGAACACAGTCATGAAATTCACCCTCTCCTGGCTCAAGGACCATCTCGAGACCGACGCTTCGCTTGCCGAGATCGTCGAAAGGCTGACAGCGATCGGCCTCGAAGTCGAACATGTCGACGATAAGGCGAGCCTGAAGCCCTTCGTCATCGCCAAGGTGCTGACGGCAGTCCAACACCCGGATGCCGATCGCCTGCGCGTGCTCACCGTCGACACCGGCGACGGCAAGCCGCCGGTGCAGGTGGTGTGCGGGGCGCCGAACGCGCGGGCCGGCCTGATCGGCGCTTTCGCTGCGCCC
Source organism: Mesorhizobium sp. (assembly GCA_004963905.1). GTDB lineage: Bacteria > Pseudomonadota > Alphaproteobacteria > Rhizobiales > Rhizobiaceae > Mesorhizobium. Next base: position 49,826 of record SUGL01000041.1, on the reverse strand, counting down.
GGCACTTATATCCCTGGCATCGACGTGACGCTCTCGGTCGGCAAGATCCGCGGCGTCGAGAGCCACGGCATGATGTGCTCGGAGCGCGAGCTGCAGCTGTCCGACGAGCACACCGGCATCATCGATCTGCCCGAGGACGCTCCAGTCGGCACCAGCTTCGCGGCTTACGCGCATCTCGACGATCCGGTGATCGAGATCAATCTGACGCCGAACCGGCCGGACGCGACCAGCGTCTACGGCATCGCGCGCGACCTCGCGGCGAGCGGGCTCGGCCGCCTCACCGGCGGCGCGATCATGCCGCATGCCGGCAACGGCATGTGCCCGGTCAAGGTCAAGATCGAGGCGCCGGAACTCTGCCCCGGCTTCGCACTGACGCTGGTGAAGGGCGTGAAGAACGGCCCGTCGCCGAAATGGCTGCAACAGCGGCTGATCGCGATCGGGCTGCGCCCGATCAGCGCGCTGGTCGACATCACCAACTACGTCACCTTCGACCGCGGCCGGCCGCTGCATGTCTTCGACGCCAACAAGGTCGCCGGCAACCTCGTCGTGCGCCGCGCCAGGGACGGCGAGAAGGTGCTGGCGCTCGACGGGCGCGAATACGCGCTGACGCCGGAAATGTGCGTGATCGCCGACGACAACGGCGTCGAATCGATCGCCGGCATCATGGGCGGCGAGCATTCGGGCTGCGACGAGAACACCACCGACGTGCTGATCGAATCGGCGCTCTGGGACCCGATCACGACGGCCCGCACCGGCCGCGCGCTCGGCATCATCAGCGATGCCCGCTACCGCTTCGAGCGCGGCGTCGATCCCGAATTCATGGTGCCGGGCGTCGAGCTCGCGACCAAGCTGGTGATCGATTTCTGCGGCGGCACGCCGACGGAAATCGAAGTGGCTGGCTATGCCGGCCACAAGCCGAAGATCATCTTCTTCCCGCTCTCGGAGGTGAAGCGGCTGACCGGCATCGAGGTGCCAAGAGAGGAAGCGCTCGCTATCCTGACCCGCCTCGGCTTCGAACCGCGCAGCTCGGGCGACGCCGCCGAGGTGAAGGTGCCGTCCTGGCGGCCGGATGTCGACGGCAAGGCCGACCTCGTCGAGGAGGTGATGCGCATCCACGGCGTCGACAACATCCTGGCCCAGCCGCTGGCCTCGCATGACGCGGTCAGCGGCAAGATCCTGACCACGCTGCAGGTGCGCACCCGCGCGGCCAAGCGCGCGCTTGCGGTGCGCGGCATGATGGAGGCCGTCACCTGGTCGTTCATCCCGACCAAGCACGCCGAACTGTTCGGCGGCGGCCAGAATGCGTTGAAGCTCGCCAACCCGATCGCCGCCGACATGTCCGACATGCGGCCCTCGCTGCTGCCGGGGCTGATCGCCGCCGCGCAGCGCAATGCCGACAGGGGCATCGGCGACGTGGCGCTGTTCGAGGTCTCCGGCACCTATGAAGGCGACATGGCCGACCAGCAGCGGCGCGTCGCCGCCGGTGTCAGGCGCGGCACGGCCAAGCTCGACGGCTCCGGCCGCAGCTGGGCCGGCAATGCCGGACCGGTCGGCGTCTTCGACGCCAAGGCGGATGCGATCGCGGCGCTCGAAGCCTGCGGCGCGCCGGTCGACCGGCTGCAGATCGAGCCCGGCGGCCCGGCCTGGTATCATCCCGGACGCTCCGGCACGATCAAGCTCGGGCCGAAGACCGTGCTCGGCACCTTCGGCGAATTCCATCCTAAGACGCTCGAAGTTCTCGACGTTGCCGGACCGCTCTGCGGCTTCGAGGTCTATGTCGATGCCGTGCCGGAACCGAAGGCCAAGCCGACGCGCACCAAGCCGAAGCTCGAGCTTTCTCCCTTCCAGGCGGTGAAGCGCGACTTCGCCTTCGTCGTCGACAGGTCGGTCGAAGCCGGCACGCTGGTGCGGGCGGCTTTGGCCGCCGACAAGAAGTTGGTCACCGGCGTTTCGGTGTTCGACGTCTTCGAAGGCGCTGCGCTGGGTGCAGCCAAGAAGTCGATCGCCATCGAAGTCTCGATCCAGCCGGTCGAAAGGACGCTGACCGACGAGGATTTCGAGGCGCTCGCAAAACGCATCGTCGAGAACGTCAACAAGCAGACGGGTGGCGTGCTGAGGGCGTAAAGGATTGCCGGCAGGTGGCGAATCGCCCTTCAAAGGGCGATGCACCATCTCCGTTATTCCGGCCTTTCCTTCAAAGAGCAGCGCGCGGCCTTCCTCGCCATCGTCGCGGCCGACCCGCTGCTCAATGAAACGCTGGCGCGCGTTCGCGCGCTGGCGCTGCCGGATTGGCTGGTCGTCTCGGGCGCGCTCTACAACAGCGTCTGGAACCACCTGACCGGCAAACCGCCGGGCTACGGCATCAAGGATGTCGACCTGTTCTATTTCGACGGTGCCGACCTCTCCTACGAGGCCGAGGATGCGGTGATCCGCCGGGCGGCGCAGCATTTCGAGGGGCTGGCGCTGCCGGTCGAGGTGCGCAACCAGGCGCGGGTGCATCTGTGGTATCCGGTGAAGTTCGGGCAGGAATGCCCGCGCTACACGAGCGCGAGTGAATCCATCAGCTATTTTGCGTCGAAGACGCATGCGGTCGGGGTGCGCTACGGCAGCGACGGAGAGCTGGAATTGGTGACGCCGTTCGGGCTCGACGACATTTTCTCGTTCCGCATCACGCCGAACCGGGTGATGGATAACCAGCGGACGCATGAGGCGAAGGGGAAGCGTGCCAAGGAGTATTGGCCGGAGATCAGTGTGGTGCCGTGGTGAAGAATGTTGAGACGGCCGGCGGGACAGCACCCCCCTCTGCCCTGCCGGGCATCTCCCCCTCAAGGGGGGAGATCGGATGTCGCCAGCGATTTCGCCAATCTTCAACGCTGCAAGACAAGCGGGGCGCCGAAACTGCCAATCTCCCCCCTTGAGGGGGAGATGTCCGGCAGGACAGAGGGGGGGCGCCTCGCGCCTACCCTTCAACAAAAGGGGCGCCGAAGCGCCCCCCTCTTGATTGTGCGGTGACCCGGTTTCACCCGTTCACCAGCGCCAGCAGCTCCTCCGTATAGCGCTTGCCGACCACCTTGTCGGGCGACAGCGCGTCGCCGATCGCCGCAACTTCGGCCGCGCTCAGCTCGATCCCGGCCGCCGCCGTGTTCTGCTCCAGGTGGCGGATCTTTCGCGCGCCGGGGATCGGCACGATGAAATCGCCCTGGTGCAGCACCCAGGCGAGCGCCAGCTGCGCCGGCGTGACGCCTTTCTCGGCCGCCATCTTTTCCAGCACCGCGATGACGGCATTGTTGGCTTCCATGGCTTCGGCCTGGAAGCGCGGCAGGGTCAGGCGCCAGTCGCCGGCGCCGAGCGCATCCGGCTTGGCGATGGTGCCGGTGAGCAGGCCGCGGCCGAGCGGGCTATAGGGGACGAAGCCGATGCCGAGCTCGCGGCAGACGGCGAAGACCTCGTCCTCCGGGTCGCGGCTCCACAGCGAATATTCGCTCTGCACGGCGGCGATCGGATGCACGGCATGCGCCCGGCGCAGCGTCGCTCCGCTCACTTCCGACAGGCCCAGCGCCCGCACCTTGCCTTCGCGCACCAGCTCGGCCATGGCGCCGACCGTTTCCTCGATCGGCACGTTCGGATCGACGCGGTGCTGGTAGTAGAGGTCGATGACGTCGGTATCGAGACGCTTCAGCGAGGCTTCCGCCACCGCCTTGACATGCTCGGGGCGGCTGTCGACGCCGATCATGCGGTCGGTGCCCGACCCGTGCTCGGAAATCTTGAAGCCGAATTTGGTGGCGATGGTGACCTTGTCACGCACCGGCTTCAGCGCCTTGCCGAGCAGCATCTCGTTCTCGAAAGGCCCATAGACCTCGGCGGTGTCGAAGAAGTTGACGCCGATCTCGACGGCGCGGCGCAGCGTGGCGATCGCCTCGGCCTCCGGCTGGCCGCCATAGCCGAAGCTCATGCCCATGCAGCCGAGGCCGACGGGGAAGACTTCGAGTTCAGTTCCTAGTTTGCGGGTTTGCATGGCGCATCTCCTTGTTGCGATGAGGAAGAGATAGCGCCTCGCAGAGCGTTCGATAATTCTGTCTCTTTTGTACGGCTTGCTCTATAAAATAGATCAATGAACCGCACCAACCTGTCCCAACTCGCCGTGCTCGCCACCGTCGCGCAATGCGCCAGTTTTCGCGGTGCCGCGCGCGAGCTTGGCATTGCGCCGTCGGCGGTCAGCCACGCGGTGTCGAGCCTGGAAGCTAGGCTCGGCGTGCGGCTCCTAGCGCGCAGCACGCGCAGCGTCGCGCCGACCGAAGAAGGCGCGCAGTTGCTCGAACGGCTGCGGCCGGCGCTGTCCGAGATCGACCTGGCGCTGGAGACGGCGGTCGAGGCGCGCGACCGGCCTGCCGGCAACCTGCGGCTGACCGTGCCGCGCACCGCCGCGCATCTGGTGCTGACGCCACGACTCGCCGCCTTTGCCGCCGCCTATCCCGACATCGTGCTGGAGATCGTCATAGAAGACCGTTTCACCGATGTGGTCGAAGGCGGCTTCGACGCCGGTGTGCGGCTCGGCGAGAGCCTGCAGCGCGACATGATCGCGGTGCGCATCGGTCCAGACATTCGCGGCGCGGTGGTCGGCGCGCCCTCCTATTTCGCTGCCATGCCGAAACCGCGCCATCCGCGCGACCTCGCCGACCATCGCTGCCTGCGCTTTCGCTTCTCCAGCGGCATTCTTTACCGCTGGGAATTCGAAAAGGACGGCGAGCAGATCGAAATCGCGGCGCAGGGGCCGCTGATCCTCGACGAGGACCATCTGATCGCGCAAGCGGCGGTCGACGGCGCCGGGCTTGCCTTCGTCTTCGAGCCCTATGTCCGGGCGGCACTTGCCGACGGAAAGCTGATCCGCGTGCTGGAGGACTGGTGTCCGGCCTTCGACGGCTTCTTCGTCTACTATCCGAGCCGCCGCCAGATGCGGCCGGCGCTGAGGGCGTTCGTGGACTTCTTCAAGGTGGGCGGGTAGGCGATCGTTGGAGACCGCTATAGCGGGCTATCAATTCAGCACTGATCGCAAAATCCTTTCAACGCTGGCGCTGCCCCTCATCTGCCTGCCGGCATCTTCTCCCCGTTGAACGGGGAGAAGGGCGCTGTCGCCGGCGGTTTCGCCAATCGCCAACGCTGCAAGAAAGAACGCCAGCGTCGCGGCCAGCCCCTTTCTCACCGTTCACGGGGAGAAATGCCCGGCAGGGCAATGAGGGGCGGCGCCGGCGTCTGGAATTGTCTGGGGGACAAGGCATAGGATACTTCGGAAGAAAGCTGATCTCGGCGGCGTTCTTCGGCCATGCGATCATCCATCACCAACACCTCCACCCGCTACGGCTGGGCGATGATCATCCTCCACTGGCTGATCGGCATCATCTTCATCGGCCAGTTCGTGCTCGGCTTCGTGATGATGCGGATCGAAAGCCAGCGCACCTCCTTCGAGCTGATCCAGCTGCACAAGTCCTTCGGCTTCCTGCTGCTTGGCCTGATCATCCTGCGCATTGCCTGGCGGCTCGGCAATGCGGTGCCGGCACTCCCGCCTTCTGTCGGAACATTGGAGCGCAAGGCGGCGCCGCTCGCGCATTTCGCGCTCTATGCCTTCCAGGTCGCCCTGCCGCTCTCCGGCTGGGCGCTGGTTTCGGTCTCGACGCTGGAAATCCCGACAATGCCGTTCAACCAGTTCGTCATGCCCAACCTGCCGCTTACCGAATCCGACGCCGCCGAAAGCTTCTGGTTGGCGACGCATTGGTATCTCGCCTATGCCGGCATCGCGCTGGTGGCGTTGCATACAGCGGCGGCGCTTCGCCACCATTTCCTGCTGCGCGACAGCGTGCTCACGCGTATGATCACACCTTCGTCAGCCCGGGAATAGAGCGGGCCGCCCGTTCGTTGGTGGCGGGAAGACAGCAATGCGCTGGCTCAGGATAGGACACATTTCCATGCATACGCGCATCCTCGGATTGGCGGCTGTTGCCGCTTGCCTTGCCATGCCCGTCTACGCCGCAGTGGCGCTCAGCGAGGCCGCCGGCAGCTACACGATCAGCCCGTCGGCCTCCTCGATTCGCTTCACCATCGGCAAGGCCGGCGGCGGCGGCTTCGACGGCGCTTTCGGCCGCTTCAAGGGCACGATCCGCATCGACAACAGCGATGTCAGCCGCTCGAAGGTCGACCTCACCATCTATCCCGAAAGCGTCGGCACCGGCCAGGGCCGCATCGACGCCTTCCTGCGCTCCGACGCGGTCTTCGACGCGGCCAACAGCCCGGAGATCCAGTTCCGCTCCACAAACGTGACACGCACCGGCGACACGACGGCCCTGGTCACCGGCCGTCTGACGGCCCGCGGCAAGACGTTTTCGGAAAAGTTCACCGCCGAGCTGGGTGGATTGAAGTCAGGGACCATCAAGTTCCACGTCACCGGCAAGGTGCTGCGCTCACGCTACGGCATGGATGTCGGCACGCCGCTCTATTCCAACGTCGTCGACTTCGACATGACGCTGACGGGCAGAAGAGGTTAGTTCTTAGCCCCGCCTTCTCGGGTTCGTCATCCTAGGGCGAAGCTAGGAGCGAAGCGACGCGCGCAGACCCTAGGATCCATTCCGTGACGCTAAGGCGTTGCAACGGTTACAGAATTCTGCACCTTTGCACTTTAAGTCACTGGTCACGGAATGGATCCTCGGGTCAAGCCCGAGGATGACGAAGGCGCTTTGTGACCCGCGCCTGCATTGGCTTTTCTCCGGAATTGGGGCACACCTCCATCGATGTGACCGACATGGAGAAGCGCAATGTTCCGATGGGGTGTTCTGTCGACGGCCAAGATCGGCCGCGAGCAGCTTTTGCCGGCGATCGTGGACTCGGAAAACGGCGTGCTCTCGGCGATCGCCAGCCGCGATCTGTCGAAGGCGCGCGCGCTTGCCGACCGCTTCGGCGCCCGCCATGCTTTCGGCTCCTATGAGGAATTGCTCGCTTCCAAGGAGGTCGACGGCGTCTATATCCCACTGCCCACCTCGCAGCATGTCGAGTGGACGGCGAAGGCGATCCAAGCGGGAAAACATGTGCTGGTCGAAAAGCCCCTGGCACTCGACGCCAAGGACATTCCGCCGCTGATCAAGCTGCGCGATGAGAAGAAGGTGCTGGTGTGCGAGGCCTTCATGGTCGTCTACCACCCGCAGTGGCTCAAGGTGCGCGATCTCATCGCCAGCGGCGCCATCGGCCGGCTGCGCCATGTGCAAGGCGCATTTTCCTATTACAATGTCGACCCCAACAACATGCGCAACAAGCTCGATCTCGGCGGCGGCGCGCTGCCGGACATCGGTGTCTACCCGACGGTGTCAACGCGCTTTTCGACCGGCAAGGAGCCGCTCCGGGTGCAGGCGACGATCGAGCGCGACAAGACCTTCGGCACCGACATTTATTCCTCGATCCGCGCCGATTTCGGCGACTTCGAACTGTCCTTTTACCTGTCGACGCAGATGGCGGCGCGCCAGGTGATGGTGTTCCACGGCGAGAAGGGTTTCATCGAAGTGTTCTCGCCCTTCAATGCCGGACTCTACGACCACCATCGCATCGAGCTGCACAACCAGAACCACACCGAGGCGCAGGTGTTCCGCTTCCCCGGCACGCAGCAGTATCGGCTGGAGGTCGAGACCTTCGCGCGCGCCGCCCAGGGCGGCAAGGACCGCGTCTTCACGCTGGAGGAATCGGTGCTCAACCAGAAGGTCATCGACGCCATCTTCCGCGCCGGCAACAAGGACGGCTGGGAACCAGTCTGAGAGATCGCCAAAGGACGGCTTGGGGGAGAAAATATGGCTGACGACGCGGACGTCATCATCGTCGGCGCGGGGCTCGCCGGTCTCGTCGCCGCGGCCGAGTTGGCCGAGGCCGGCAGAAAGATCATCATCGTCGACCAGGAGCCGGAGCAATCGCTGGGCGGCCAGGCCTTCTGGTCGTTCGGCGGGCTTTTCCTGGTCGATTCGCCCGAGCAGCGGCGCATGCGCATCCGCGATTCGCACGACCTCGCGCTCGAGGACTGGATGGGCACCGCCGCCTTCGACCGGCCGGAGGATTTCTGGCCGCGCAAATGGGCGGAAGCCTATGTCGGCTTCGCCGCCGGAGAAAAACGCTCCTGGCTGATCGAGCGGGGCTTAAAATTCTTCCCCGTGGTCGGCTGGGCCGAGCGCGGCGGCGGCAATGCCGTCGGCCACGGCAATTCGGTGCCGCGCTTCCACGTCACCTGGGGCACCGGACCCGGCGTGATCGAACCTTTCGTCCTGCGCGTGCGCGAAGCGGAAAAGCGCGGGCTGGTCCGGTTCAAGTTCCGCCACCGGGTCAACGAGATCGTCCGCGCCGGCAACACCGTCACCGGCGTGCGCGGCGACGTGCTGGAGCCAAGCAATGTCGACCGCGGCCGCAAGAGCTCGCGCGACGTCGTCGGCGATTTCGAGCTCTGCGCACAAGCGGTGATCGTCGCTTCCGGCGGCATCGGCGGCAATCACCAGCTGGTGCGCAGGAACTGGCCGCAGCGCCTGGGCGCGCCGCCGAAGCGCATGATCACCGGCGTGCCGGACCATGTCGACGGCCGCATGCTGGCGATCGCGGAAGCGGCGGGTGGTTCGATCATCAACCGCGACCGCATGTGGCACTATGTCGAAGGCATCAAGAACTGGGCGCCGATCTGGACCGAGCACGCGATCCGCATCCTGCCAGGCCCATCCTCGCTCTGGCTCGACGCGCGCGGAAAACGGCTGCCGGTACCGCTCTATCCCGGCTTCGATACGCTGGCCACGCTCAGCCACATCATGGGCACCGGCTTCGACTATTCCTGGTTCATCCTGACCAGGAAGATCATCCAGAAGGAGTTCGCGCTGTCGGGCTCCGAGCAGAACCCCGACCTCACGGGAAAGAGCTGGCGCCAAGTGCTGGGCCGCGCCACCAGCGGCATTCCGGGACCGGTGAAAGCCTTCATGGAGAAGGGCGAGGATTTCATCGTCGAGGCCGAGCTGCCTAAACTGGTGGCGCGGATGAACGCGCTTGCCGGCGGCGAACCGCTGCTCGATGTGGTGCAGGTCGAACGCGAGATCCGCGCCCGCGACATGCAGCTCGACAACCCGTTCTCCAAGGACGCGCAGATCACTGCGCTGCGCGGCGCCCGCGCCTATCTCGGCGACAGGCTGATCCGCACCGCCAAGCCGCACAAGATGCTCGATCCGGCGAATGGTCCGCTGATCGCAGTCCGCCTCAACGTGCTCACCCGCAAGACGTTGGGCGGTCTGCAGACCGATCTCGACAGCCGCGTGCTCGATGCCGCCGGCCAGCCGGTGCCGGGGCTCTACGCCGTCGGCGAGGTCGCCGGCTTCGGCGGCGGCGGCGTGCATGGCTACGCGGCGCTGGAAGGCACTTTTCTGGGCGGCTGCATTTTTTCAGGACGCAGCGCCGGAAGAGCGGCGGCGGGCGCGGTTGGCTGACGGGTGTGGCAGCCAAATCCTTGACAAGTCGGCGGGCGCGAAGGATCGCGACGGCGCAGCTTTCGCTCCTGCCCAGCCTTCAAAAGATCTTTCGCAACCTGCGAATCCTTTCGCCCACCCGGATCGTCTTCATCCAGCAACCCATCAATCAGGAGACGACCATGAACTACAATCTCATCCGCTACGGTGTGAAGGACGCCGGCATCGCCGAGAACAGGGCGCTGGTGGCAAAGGTGTTCGAGGCGCTGAATGAAACCGCGCCTCAGTCAGTGCGCTACCTGGTGCTCGAACTGGGGAATGGCGAGTTCGTCCACATCGTCGGTTATGAAACGGACAGTTCGGCGCTCACTGAGCTCAAAGCGTTCAAGGCCTTCGGCGCGGATCACGCCGGGCGGCGCTCGACACCGCTTGTCAGGTCGGTCGCGAAGATCGTCGGCAATTATCGTATGCTGGCCAACGCCGACCAGGCGGTCCCGGCCTGACAAGGGCGCGCCACGGCCGGGCAGACCGGCGATGCGAGAGTGAGGCGAATGAGCACAGCGAAATTCGATCGCGCGGCGCTTGAAGCCATACTTGTCGACCTGCGGCCGAAATTGCACCGCTATGCCGCACGCATGGCCGGCTCGGCGATCGAGGGCGAGGACATCGTGCAGGAGGCGGTGGTGAAGGCACTTGATGCTCACGATGGCGGCGCCACGGTCGAGCGTCCCGAGCAGTGGCTGTTCCGCATCGCCCATAATGCGGCGCAGGATCATCTGCGCCGCCGCCAGCGGGAGCGCTCGCGCATGACCGAAGCCGACATGACCGAGATAGAAGACCTCTCCGCCAGCGCGGAGACGCGGCTCGCGGCGGCGGCGAGCCTGCGCAGCTTCATGCAGCTTACGCTGGCGCAGCGCAGCGCGGTGATCCTGGTCGACGTGCTCGGCCTAAGCCTGCATGAGACCTGCGAGGTGACGGGCGCGACGCTTGCCGCCACCAAGGCGGCACTGCATCGCGGCCGGGCGGAGCTGAAGGCGCTGGCATCGGCGCCGGATGACATGGCCATCCCGAAGCTCGATCCGGAAGAAGAGCGCCGGTTGCGCCGCTACATCGACCTGTTCAACGCACGCGACTTCGACGCCGTCAGGGCGCTGATCGCCGAAGACATCGAGCTCGAAGTCGTGAACCGCACCCGGCTCAGCGGCAAGAAACAGGCCTCGACCTATTTCGGCAATTACGACCGCGTCAGCGACTGGGCGCTGTCGCTCGGCTTCGTCGACGGCCAGCCGGCGATCCTGATCCGCAACCCGCAGGCGGACGATGCGGTGCGCGGCTTCGTGCTGATCGACTGGCGCGGCGCTGAGGCCGTCCGCATCCGCGATTTCCGCTACGCACCTTATTGTGCCGCGGATGCGGATATCCGCCTCGCCGATTGACTTTATCGACGGCCGGGGTGCTTTCCGGGCACAATCGGCGTAGCTTCACGTCGGCGTTGGAAGGACATCATCCTGAGAGCTGCCGCCGACGCCCGCGCCGATGGGACCATCGATGATCGATGCAGTGAACGACAGCCGGGCCAAAACGCAAGGCGGATGGGGCGCGCGCCTTTGCGGCGCTCATCGCATTGGCGGCCTGGGCCGGGATCGCCGTGCATTTTCATGCGCTCGCCGACGGACCGGCGTCCTGGCCCGCGGCGCTCTGGACATTGCTCGGCTATTTCACGATCACCACCAATCTTCTGGTCGCGATCGTGTTCACCGGCGTCGCGGCGAAGGCGCGGTTCGCCACGCCATGGCTGCTGGGCGCGACGTTGCTCAACATCCTGCTCGTCGGCGTCATCTACGGGCTTCTTCTGCAGGGCCTGCGCGAGCTCACCGGCGGCTCCGAGCTCGCCAATGTCCTGCTGCACCGGGTGACGCCGGCGCTGACCGCTGTGTTCTGGCTCGCCTTCGCGCGCAAGGGAACGCTGACCTGGCGGGCGCCACTTTTCTGGGCGCTCTATCCGCTCGGCTACCTCGCCTACGCCCTGGTTCGCGGCGCGGCGGAAGGACATTACCCCTATCCGTTCATCGACGTCGCTCGGATCGGCTGGGAGCAGACCCTCATCAACAGCGCCTTGATCGCTCTTGCCTTCGTGGCGGCGGGAGAGGTGCTGGTCTGGCTCGACCGGTCGCTCGGCAGGGAGGCAGGGCCGTAGGCAGGCCGCCGAAGCTGAAACAGCGATCTCCATGTGATAGGCGTCGGCAATCGATATTCCGGCCGGCGAAGCTATACTCGACTTAACGGCACCAGCGGCAGGGTTGCCACATGCTTCCTTCAGCAGGGCTCGAGCGGTTGAACGCGTTCTCGGACGGCGTGTTCGCCGTGCTCATAACCGTGCTGGTGCTGGAATTGCGGCCGCCGGAAATTCCGACCTTCATGGCGCTGCTCGGTCTCTGGCCGACATGGCTGAGCTATGGCGTCAGCTATCTCTTCATCGCCATCGTCTGGACGAACCACCATCACCTGCTGCGCCACGCCAGGGAAGCCACGGCTCGCCTGATGTGGTATAATTTTGCACATCTGTTTTCTGTTTCGCTGCTGCCGCTGGCCACCGCCTGGATGGCCGTCAGCGAGCTGTCGCCGCAGCCGGTCGCCTTCTATGCCGGCGTCTTCTTCCTGGTGAACCTGACCTACATCTTCCTCATCCGCGAATTGATCGAGCCGATGCCGGTCGAGGCCATCCCGCCCAACGTCCGAAAGGCCATGCGCATCCGCTCGGTCGCGACGCTTTGCCTGTTCGGGCTCGCGGCACTCGTCGCGCTGAAACACCCGATCCTCGGACTGGCCATCTGTTGCTGCTGTTTGGCCGTGTATCTCAGGCCGGATGCGCCCGGGGCGCGGAATTAAGCGCGTCGCTGAAGGACCAAGCGACGCGCCTAATCCTGGTTTGATGCATGCCGCCCGCTGCGCACCCTTGGGTGGCATGCATTTGGACCGATGGCTACCAAGAGATCCAGCGGCGCAGCCAACCTCACCCACAACACCATCAACATCCATGTCTGAGACATCATTTATTGACGATGAGGCCTTTTAATGTATGCTACAGATTCGAGACCTCATATTTCAAACTGAGCAAGAGGGTCGCCGGTGATAACCGCCCCGCAATTGCGCGCCGCCAGATCGCTGCTCGGCATCGATCAGCGCCGGCTTGCCGAATTGTCCGGCCTGTCGGTGCCGACGATCCAGCGCATGGAAGCCAGCGGCTCGATCATCCGGGGCAACGTCGATTCGCTGATGAAGCTGATCGCGGCGCTCGAGGTGGCCGGCATTGAACTGATCGGTGAAGGCGCGGTCAGCCAGGGCGGCGGACGCGGCGTGCGGCTGAAGGCCGGGGTCGACCCGGCCAGGGCGCCAGACGCCGACGCGATCGATCTCGGCGGGAGCCTGCCGTGATTTCGACCGTCGCGCTTCTGTTGTGCGGCCCCGCCGCGCTTCTGGCGACGGCCATCCTGGCCGGAGCCGCCAGCCGCCGCGCTTCGGCGACGCGTCTGGTCTATGGCGCTGCGCTCGCCATTTCGGCCGCGTTGCTGGTAATCGTCGCCGGCAATCTCGCGGGCAGCCCCGGCGAGGCGTCAGCCATAACCTTGCCGCTCGGCCTGCCGTGGACCGGCGCCCGATTCCGCCTCGACGGCCTGTCGGCCTTCTTTCTCGTCGTCGTCAACCTGGGCGGCGGCATCACCAGCCTCTACGGTCTCGGCTACGGCCAGCACGAATCCCAGCCGCATCGCGTGCTGCCGTTCTATCCGGCCTTCCTCGCCGGCATGAACCTCGTGGTGCTCGCCAACGACGCCTTCAGCTTCCTGCTGTCGTGGGAATTCATGTCGCTCGCCTCCTGGGCGCTGGTCATGGCGCACCATCGCGACGACGCCAACCGGCGGGCCGGCTACATCTATCTGGTCATGGCAAGCTTCGGCACGCTGGCGCTGCTGCTTGCCTTCGGCCTGCTCGCTGGACCGGCGGGAACCTATGCGTTCGACGCGATGCGGACGGCCCAGCCCGGCCGGTTCGCCGCCGGCGCGGTGCTCGCCCTCATGCTGCTCGGCGCCGGCTCCAAGGCCGGCCTCGTGCCGCTGCACGCCTGGCTGCCGCTTGCCCATCCGGCGGCACCGAGCCACGTCTCGGCGCTGATGAGCGGCATCATGACCAAGGTCGCCATCTACGGTTTCATCCGCGTGGTGTTCGATCTGCTCGGCGCGCCTGCATGGTGGTCCGGCGTCGTCGTGCTCCTGCTTGGCGGCACGACGGCGGTCCTGGGTATCCTCTACGCGCTGATGGAAAAGGACCTCAAGCGGCTGCTCGCCTACTCGACGATCGAGAATATCGGCGTCATCTTCGCCAGCCTCGGCCTTGCGCTTGCCTTCAAGGCGAACGCCATGCCGTCGGCCGCGGCGCTGGCCTTCACCGCGGCGCTCTTCCACGTGCTGAACCATTCCTTCTTCAAGAGCCTGCTTTTCTTCGGCGCCGGCGCCGTGCTCTCGGCGAGCGGCGAGCGCGACATGGAGAAACTCGGCGGCCTCATCCATCGCATGCCGGTGACCAGCTTCGTCTTCCTCGTCGGCTGCGTCTCGATCTCGGCGCTGCCGCCCTTCAACGGCTTCGCATCCGAATGGCTGGCCTTCCAGGCCATATTGCAAAGCCCCGAGCTGCCGCAATGGGGGCTGAAGGTCATCGTGCCCGCCGTCGGCGGCATGCTGGCGCTGGCGGCCGCACTTGCCGCGGCCTGCTTCGTCAAGGCATTCGGCATCACCTTCCTTGGCAGGGCGCGATCAGCAGCGGTGGAACGAGCGCATGAGGTCGACCGCTGGTCGCTGGCGGCGATGGTCGTGCTCGCGGCCTTGTGCCTGCTCGCCGGCATCCTGCCCGGTTTCGTCATCGACAGCCTGTCACCGGTTGCGCTTTCGCTCATCGGCGACCGCATGCCGGTTCAGACGGCGCAGCCCTGGCTGTCGATCGTGCCGATCGCCGAGAGCCGCAGCTCCTACAACGGCCTCTTGGTGTTCGTCTTCATCACCATCTCGGCCTCGCTCGCGGCCTTCTTCATTCACCGCTTCGCCTCGCACGCGCTGCGCAGAGGCCCGGCATGGGGATGCGGCTTCGCGGAAGCGACGCCTGCCGCGCAATATACAGCCGTCAGCTTCGCACAGCCCATTCGCCGGGTCTTCGGCAGCTTCGCGTTCCGCGCCCGGGAGACGGTGGACATGCCGGCGCCGGGTTCCCTCGAACCGGCGCGCCTCGAGGTGGATTTCCACGATGTGGCCTGGGAGACGTTCTACCAGCCGATCGCCGGCGCGATCGATTTCGCCACCGAGCGGCTGAACTACCTGCAGTTCCTGACGATCCGCCGCTATCTGACGCTGGTCTTCCTCTACCTCGTCATCCTGCTCCTGGTGCTTGCGCTATGGCCATGATCTTCCAGCTGGCCGTCCAGGGCGCGCAGATGCTTCTGGTGCTTTTGCTGGCGCCGCTGCTGATCGGTTTCGTGCGCAAGGTGAAGGCAAGGCTGCTGAGGCGGCAGGGACCTTCGCTCATCCAGCCCTATCGCGACCTGGTCAGGCTGATGCGCAAGGAGGTCGTGCTGGCCGACAACGCGTCCTGGCTATTCCGCGTCACGCCCTATCTGATCTTTGCCGCCACCTGGGTCGCGGCGGCGCTGGTTCCGACATTCGCCGCCGGCCTCCAGTTCAGCTGGACCGCCGACCTCATCGTCATCGTGGCGCTGCTCGGCAGCGCGCGCTTCTTCCAGGCGCTGGCCGGCATGGACGTCGGCACCAGCTTCGGCGGCATCGGCGCCAGCCGCGAGGTGATGATCGCCTCGCTGGCCGAGCCCGCCATGCTGCTCATCGTGTTCAGCCTGGCGCTGGTCGCCGGCGCCACGCAGCTTTCGACGGTCGCAGCCTTCATGAGCTCGCCCGAGGTCGGACTGCGGGTGTCACTCGGCATGTCGGCGATCGCCCTGGTGATAGTGGCGATCGCCGAGAATGCGCGCATCCCGGTCGACAATCCGGCCACGCATCTGGAGCTCACCATGGTGCATGAAGCGATGATCCTGGAATATTCCGGCCGCCATCTGGCGATGATCGAACTCGCCACCTTCCTCAAGCTCGTGCTCTACGTGTCGCTGATCTCCTGCGTCTTCCTGCCCTGGGGCCTGGCGCATGCCGGGGCGGGACCGAAAGCGTTGGCGCTCGGTGCCGTCGCCTATCTGGTCAAGCTCGCCGGGCTTGCCATCCTGCTTGCCGTGTTCGAGACCGCGGTCGCCAAGATGCGCGTCTTCCGCGTGCCGGACTTCCTGGGCGCGGCGCTGATGCTGGCGCTGCTCGGCACGCTCTTGCTGTTCGTCTCGCGGAGCCTGTGATGAACGGTCTCACCTTCGACATCGCCCATCTGCTCGCCGGCAGCCTGGTGCTGGTCTCCTTCATGATGCTCTACCAGGACCGCCTGTTCGCGCTGATCAACGTCTTTGCCCTGCACGCGGTCGTGCTTGCTCTGTCGGTGGCCTGGCAGGCCTACATCCAGGAGGCGCATCATCTCTACATCACAGCGGCGATAGCGCTGGTCTTCAAGGCGATCGTCATCCCCGTAGGGCTGCATCGCATCATCCAGCGGCTCGGCATTCATCGCGACATCGAGACCGCGGTCGGCATCGGTCCGACCATGCTCGCCGGCATTGGGCTGGTGACGCTCTCCATGGTGCTGATGCTGAGGGTGACGCCCGAAGCCGACCCGCTTGCCCGCGAGGATCTCGCCTTCGCGCTGTCGATCATATTGCTGGGGCTGTTGGTGATGGTCACCCGGCGCAACGCCGTGAGCCAGGTCGTCGGCTTCATGTCGCTGGAAAACGGCCTAGTGCTGGCCGCTACCGGCGCCAAGGGCATGCCGCTGGTCGTCGAGATCAGCGTCGCCTTCTCGATCCTGATCGCCTTCATCGTCATCGGCGTCTTCCTGTTCCGCATCCGCGAGCGGTTCGATTCGGTCGATGTCGGCGCGCTCGACGATTACCGGGGAGAGCGCCAGTGACCGCCTTCTCCTTCGATGCCGTGGCCGCGATCCTGTTTATTCCTGCGGCCGCCGCGGCCATTCTGGCGGCATTGCCGAACTACAAGATGACGGCGACCGTGAACGTCATCGCCAGCCTGCTGACCTTGCTCGCCGCGCTGTCGCTGTTCGTCACCGACCGGCCGGCGCCGGGACAATATCTGCTGGTCGACGACCTCAACATCGTCTTCATCGTCCTCAACACATTCGTCGGCTTCACCACCAGCGTGTTCAGCGCCTCCTATATCGCGCATGAGCTGGAGACCGGCCGGCTGACCGCGCCGAACCTCCGATTCTACCACGCGATGTATCAGATCATGATGTTCGGCATGAACCTCGCCTTCGTGTCGAACAATATCGGCCTGATGTGGGTCGCGGTGGAGCTCGCGACGCTGACCACCGTGCTGATGGTCGGCATCTATCGCACGCATGAGGCGCTGGAGGCGGCCTGGAAATATTTCATCTTGGGCAGCGTCGGCATCGCGCTCGCTCTCTTCGGCACCATCCTCGTCTACATGGCCGCCCAGCCGGTCGTCGGCGCCGGCACCAACGCCATGGTCTGGTCGGTGCTGATCGACAAGGCGGCGCATTTCGACCCGGCCCTGCTCAGCGTCGCCTTCATCTTCCTGCTGCTCGGCTACGGCACCAAGGTCGGGCTCGCGCCCCTGCATGCCTGGCTGCCCGATGCGCATGCCGAGGGCCCGACGCCGATCTCGGCCGTGCTGTCGGGCCTGTTGCTCAACGTCGCGCTCTACGCGGTGCTGCGCTTCAAGCTCTTGCTCGCCGCGAGCCCGGAGGCGATCGGCCCGGGACCGCTGATGGCCACGATGGGACTGACCTCGCTGATCTTCGCGGCCTTCATGCTCTACCGCCGCCGCGACATCAAACGCCTGTTCGCCTATTCCTCGATCGAGCATATGGGCATCATCGTCTTCGCCTTCGGCATGGGCGGCCCGCTCGCCAACTTCGCCGGCCTGCTGCACATGGTCATGCACAGCCTGACCAAGTCGGCGATCTTCTTTGCCGTCGGCCATATCGCGCAGGTCAAGGGCACGCAGAAGATCTCCGAGATAAGAGGGCTGACCGAAAGCCATCCCGGGCTTGGCTGGGCGCTCGTCATCGGTGTCGTGGCAATAGCCGGCCTGCCGCCGCTCGGCATCTTCATGAGCGAATTCCTGGTCGTCAGCTCGACTTTCGCCAGGTATCCGTGGCTGGCGATCCCGCTGGTGTTCGGGCTGCTCATCGCCTTCGGCGCGCTGCTTTTGCGGCTGACCGGCGTCGCCTTCGGCGAGCCGCGCGGCGGCACGGCGCCGGTTGAGGCATCCTACGTGCCGATGTATTCGCACCTTGCCTTGGTGTTTGCCGCCGGCATCTATCTGCCGGCGCCGCTGGTGGCGTGGTTCCAGCATGTCGCCGGTATCCTGGGGTGATGCCATGAGCAGGAAAAACATGCCCGCGCTCAGTGATCTCGTCGAGACCGGCCGCCCGGTCGAGCATCACGCCCCCTGGCACCGTGCCAAGGTGGCCCCGAAGGTCTGGAACCTTGCCGTCGAACAGCTCGCCGCGGGCCGCTGGAGCCTGCTCGGCCTGTGGGGGGAGCCGGAAAGAGTGCACATGGCGCTTCTCGACGAAGTGCGGCACGTCGGCGTGATCAGCCTGGACTGCCGCGGCGGCCGCTACCCATCGGTCGGCCAGCACCATCCGCCGGCGCTGCGGCTGGAACGCGCCGCGGCGGATCTCTTCGGGCTGGCGCCGCAGGGCCTCCCCGACACCCGCCGCTGGCTCGACCATGGCCAGTGGGGCATCAGCCATCCGCTCGCGGCACAGCCCGGCGAACGGCCTGCCGCCTCCTCCTACCGGTTCCTCACGGCGGAGGGCGAGAGTCTCCACCAGATCGCGGTCGGGCCGGTGCATGCCGGCATCATCGAACCCGGACATTTCCGCTTCACGGCAAGCGGCGAAACGGTGGTGCGGCTGGAGGAGCGGCTGGGCTATGTGCACAAGGGCATCGAGGGCTTGATGGCGGGCGCGCCGATCGATCGCGCGGCAAAACTCGCGGGTCGGACGTCGGGCGACAGCACGGTCGCCTACTCGCTTGCCTTTGCCCGCGCCGTGGAAGCGGCGCTCGGCGTCGCCGTGCCGCCCCGCGCCGTCTGGCTGCGCGCCCTGATGGCCGAGCTGGAGCGCCTTGCCAATCACCTCGGTGACATCGGTGCCATCTGCAATGACGCCGCCTTCGCGCTGATGCACGCGCATTGCGGCGTGCTGCGCGAACGCGTGCTGCGCGCCGCCGACGCGGCCTTCGGCCACCGCCTGATGCGCGACCGCATCGTGCCCGGCGGCGTGACAGGCGATCTCAACGAGGCCGGGACGAGCGCCATCCGGTCGCTGGTCGCGGAGATCAGGCAGCGCTTTCCGCATCTGGTCGAGCTCTACGACAACACGGCCTCGCTGCAGGACCGCACGGTGACGACCGGCCGGCTCAAGGTCGAGCTTGCCCGGCAATATGCCGCCGGCGGCTATGTCGGACGCGCTTCCGGTCGGGATTTCGACGCGCGGCGCGATCTTGCCTACGCGCCCTATGACCAACTCGCCTTCGACGTGCCGGTGCTGCAGGAGGGCGACGTCAACGCGCGCGTGTGGATCCGCGTGCGGGAGGTCGAGCAGAGCCTGTCGCTGGTCGAACAGATTCTCGGGCGGTTGCCCGCCGGCCCGACCCGCGCCGAGGTCGCCGCGGCGGACGATGCCGCCGCGGACGGCCCGCGCGAGGGCATGGCGCTGGTCGAGAGTTTCCGCGGCGACATCCTGGCCTGGCTGCGCATTGGCGAGGGCGGCGCCATCGAGCGCTGCCACCTGCGCGACCCCTCATGGTTCCAGTGGCCGCTCCTGGAAGTGGCGATCGAAGGCAACATCGTCGCCGACTTCCCGATCTGCAACAAATCGTTCAACTGCTCCTATTCCGGCCATGATCTCTGAAGGCCTGCCGTCATGCGCAAGCTCCTGTTCGAAAGCCTGATCCGCCCGCCATTGACGGAACGCTCGCCGCAGGTGAGCGACGCGGCCGTCGACGAGCTGGCGCGCGCCCTTGACGGCGCCGCCCGCAGGCGGCTCGGCCGGAGCCTGTCCATCCGCGCGGTCGACGCCGGCTCCTGCAACGGGTGCGAGCTCGAGATCCACGCGCTCAACAATGCCTTTTACGACATCGAGCGCTTCGGCTTCCGCTTCGTCGCGTCGCCCCGCCATGCCGATGTGCTTCTGGTCACCGGGCCGGTCACCAAAAACATGCGCGAGGCATTGAAGCGGACCTGGGACGCGACGCCCAACCCGAAATGGGTGGTCGCGCTCGGCGACTGCGCAAAGGACGGCGGCTGCTTCGCCGGCAGCTATGCCGTCGTCGGCGGCGTGTCGGACGTGGTGCCGGTCGACCTGCACATTCCAGGCTGCCCGCCGCGGCCGATCGACATCCTCAAGGGATTGATCGCGCTGCTCGACGGCGCGAACGGGAAGGGTGGCGCTGCGGCTTCCTGATCCCGGCCGACTGCATTGGCGAGACCGGAGCTACGCCGGTCCCGTCATGGCATAGAATCAAACGCTGCGCTCTATCATCGATCCGTCCATCAAGACGAAACAGGCCCTCGTTGCCCCGAGCTCCTGAAGGGCGGAAACGGCACGGTCCATAGGCATGACGGAAAAGGCAGTCGAAAGCGCGTCGGCGCAGGTCGCGGTCGGCGCAACGACCGAGACGCCGAGATAACGGCCCGCGCACAGACCCGTCGCGGGATCGAAGATGTGGTTGAATCTCCCCGCCGAACCAAACTCCGTGCCGTAGCCGCCTGAAGTGGAGACAGCCTGGTTGTCGAGGGCAAGCGTCGCAAGCAGGCGGTCCTCGGCACGCGGATCCTTTATCCCGACCGACCAGGGCCGGCCCGTCGGATGAACGTCGAGCACACGCGTCTCGCCCATATCGACCAAGGTGTGCGTGACCCCGCGAGCGCGCAGAAGCTCGGCGACGCGATCGGTGATGTAGCCTTGCGCGATGCCGTTCAGGGTGAGCGCCATGCCGGGTTGCGCGAACGCCACTTTTCCGATGTCGACGATCACGCGCTGGTAGCCGCATTTGGCCACGACGTCGCCGATGTCTGCCGGCGACGGACCATTCGGATCGGCGCCAGCCGTGCTGAAATGCTTCGCATAAAGCGTCCAGAGCGGCTGCACCGTCGGGTCGAAGGCGCCGCCGGTTGCGCGGGCATAGCGCTCGCTCGTCGCCAAAAGCTCGACGAGTTCCTGTGGCGGATCGGCCAGCTCGCCCTCGCGGTTCAACCGGGAAAGCGCGGAGGCCTCGTCGTAGAGGCTGAACACGCGCTCCAGTCGATGCACCTCGGCAAGCGCATCCGCGATCATGCGCTGGGCCTCGGCGGCATCGGGGTGGTATATCCGCAGCGAGGCATCGGCGCCGAGCGCGACACCGCGCCATTCATGGAACTGTGGTGACGCCCGGCCCGGCCGCGGGAAGCCCGACCCAAGCGCCGCAAGGCCGAGGCCCGTCACAGCGCCGCTGATACGGATGAAGCGGCGTCGGGTTATCGGGCCAGCCGGCTCGCCCGCCGGTTTCATTCCGTCGCGCGGAATTGTCGAAAGCTCTGTCATTGCTTCACCACGGCGTTGGGCAATTTGGCTTCGCTATCCGAGACTTCGGCGGCGGCATCGCTCTCATCGCTTTCCAGGATGTATTTCTCCGGGATCTCGTTGAAGCGCACGACGGTTCCGCCATGCGCGGCCGTGAACGAGCGGGCGGCCTTTTCATCGGAGAAAGGCACGGCGTCCTTGCCGCCCATGCCGGCGTTGTAGTCGCTGCCGATAGCATACCAGGCGTCGTGCGCCTCGACCCAGGCTCCTGCCTCGGGGCGATCCCAATTCCTGGCCTTCGCCATGTCGTTGACGTAGATGGCGACGACATCCTTCGGTTCCCCGGGCAGCATCGAAAAGGCCACGGCGTCGCGAACGGACGAGAACCAGACCGGCTCGGATTTGCCGGCACGGAAGGCCTGCCCCTTCGGGCCGCCATGTTCGAGCAGGCCCATCGAACAGAAATAGGCGACCGACGTGGCCGTCGGCTCCTGCGGCGGCGGCTTGGACTGGCCGGCGATCTCCTGGTTGCAGCCGGCAAGCAGGACCGAGAGGACAGCGGCGGCCAGTGCGCCGAGAACCGTTGCGCGCATCATGGCTCCCTCCTTGAAAAGACGAAGGCGGCAAGCGCCAGGGGAACCGCCACCCATGCCGCCAGCGCCGTAAGCAGCACGGCGCGACCGAACTGCATCTGCTCGGCAAGGCCGGCCATCCCGGCGAACAGGCTGGTCTTCGACAGCCCGGCAAGATTGAGGAGCCGGAAGATATCGGCGGGATCGAAGAGCAGCAGCCAGTTGAAAGCGGCGGCGCTGATCGTCCTGCCCTGATCCGCAACCAGCAGGCCGAGCAGCGCCATGTCGTAGAGAAGGACCAGAACCAGCCAGATGCCGATGGCAAGGCCTGCCGCGGTCGCACGCTCGCGCACGGTCGCGCTGATCAAGTATCCGAGCGCGACGAAGACCGCGCCGAGCAGAACAGACGAGCCGATCATCCGCGCGAAACTGCCGAGGCTGTCGGCATCGAATTCGCCGGCCGCAAAGGCGAGCGCCGCTCCGGCTGCACCGTAGCCGAGCACGGTGGCCACCGTCAGGATCGAGAGATGCCCGAGGAACTTGCCGAAGAGGATCTGCCAGCGCGAGAGCGGATAGGAGAGCAGAAGAAGCAGCGTGCCGCGATCGCGTTCTCCGACGATTGCGTCGTGGGACAGGAGGAGCGCGATCAGCGGAACAAGGAAAATCGTCAGGCTCGACAGGCTGACGACCGTGACTTCGAGCGGACTTGCGCCGACCACGCCCGTCGGGGCGCTGCCGAGAAACGCAAGCGTCAGCGCCAGGCCGGCCATAAGCAGGACGGCGCCAAGGGCCCAGCGGTTGCGCAGGCCGTCGCGTATCTCGCGGCCGGCAATCGTTGCTATGGCGTTCATTCCGCGGCCTCCCGTGTAAGCTCGTCACATAGATCGACCAATGTCGGCGGCATCACTTCGATGTCGGAGACGCCTTGCAACAGCGAAACGCTGCGGATCGCCTCGATCTTGCCGTCGTCGGCGCAGGTGAGCTCGAAGCGCAGATCGTCGAGCCACTGCACGCTGCGCCGGGCGGTGAATTCCCGCGCCGCAGTCCCGTCGACGACGTGCACCCGTATCCGAAGCGGCAGGTCCGCCAGGCGGCGGAGTTCGGGAAGCGCGCCACATGCGACCATGCGGCCGGCCTTCATGATGGCGATGCGGTCGGCCTGCTCGATGTCGCTGAGCGCATGTGAGGAAAGCAGCAGCGTCGCGCCGGCGTCGCGCAACTGCGCCATGACGTCGTAGAACATCTGGCGCGACTCGATGTCGAGGCCGGTTGTCGGCTCGTCGAGGAAGAGGACGCGCGGCTCGCCCAGCAGCGCCTGCGCCAATCCGAGGCGCTGGCGCATGCCCTTCGAATAGGTGCCGACGCGGCGGCGCGCGGCGGCAGCGAGCCCGACGCGTTCCAGGAGCTGGTCGGTGACGCCGAGCGGCACTTGCTTGAGACGCGCGTAGAAACGCAGCACCTCGCGTCCGGTCATGGCCGGGGAGAAGGCTACGTTCTCGGGCAGGAAGCCGATCCTGCGCCGGAATGTCATGGCCTGGCGCCCCGCCGGATTCTCGCCGAGCAGCGTGATGCGTCCCGCGGTCGGCGTGAGCAGACCGAGCGCCATCTTGACCAGCGTGCTCTTGCCGGCTCCGTTGTGCCCGACGATGGCAACGCACTCGCCGGGCGCAACCGACAGGTCCACGTCGCGCACGACGTAACTATCCCCGTATCGCTTCGACACGCCTTGCATGAAGATCGTCGGCGACATGGTCATGGCTTCACCTCCAGCGCAGTCGGGATGGGCGCCATCAGCGGCGCGCTGTCGATGACGCCGCCCGGATGGAGCGCGGGGAATTCCGCTTGAGCCCAGCGTATGACCTGCACGGCCGGGCTGTTGATGAGGAGCTTGGCCGTCGGATAAGTCCACACGACCTTGTCGAAGATATCGTTCGGGCGGTAGGCGGTGTCGGCGATGCCGTCGCCATTCAGGTCGAACGCCGGATTGTCGCTCCAATAATTGCCGCGCCCGTCCGCCGACCAGTCGAGCGATCGCGTGCCCACGTAAACGACCTGGGAGCGGTTATGGACGAAGGCGTTGCCGGTCATCCGGTTGCGCTCGGAACCCGCGGTGAAATGGATGCCGACGGCGCAATCCTCGAACCAGTTGTCGGCGAACAGGTTCTTGTTGGCGTTGTAGATGAAGACGCACTGGTCGCTCCGCCGCACCACGTTGTCTTGGATGTCCGCATCGTTGGCGTAGTTGAGCAGAAGGCCGTGATCGCCATCGTCTTCCGACAGGTTGCGGCGGATCACCAGGCGGCTCGAATACATGATGACGTAGCCGTCATGGTTGCCGCGCGAGACGTTGTCGGCGACCTCGCTGTCGTTGGTGTACATGTAGTGGATGGCGAAGCGGACGTTCTCGATACGGTTGCCGCGGAAGACGTTGTTGCGGCTGGCGTTGGTGAAGATGCCGTCGCGGCCGCCCGTGATGTGGTTGCCGATCACCTGCGCCCCCGGCGCGTTCCAGACATAGACGCCGTTGCCGCGCTCGTTGGTCCTGAGATCGGTCCGCCCGACGATGCGATTGTTCCGCACGACCGCGTTGGCGGCGCCGTGAACATACACGCCGACCAGGCTGTTCTCGATCCGGCTGTCCTCGACGATGGCGCCCGCCGCGCTGTCTTCGAGGAAGACCGCCGCGTCCATGGGATCGTCGATGCCCGAATTGCGTATCGTGAGGCCGCGCATGACGACGTTCGGGGCAAGCACCTCGATGGTGCGGCCCTGGCCCTGCCCGTCGAGCACGGCGCCGGGCTCGGCCTCGATGGTGAGAGCGTGGTCGATCCGAATCGGGCCCTGGTGCAAGCCGGCGCCGAGCCTCAGCGTATCGCCGGAATGCGACGCGGCGACCGCCTGCCGAAGGCCGTCGCCCCCCGCGGGGACGGCGAGGGTTTCCGCCCGCCCCGTCCCTGGGAGGAGGAAGGCGCAGGCGGCGACGAGGGCCGCCGCAACTGCGCTCCCGCTATGCCGTTTCCGGATCATGCCGGCTGCGGCTCCACGATCATGCGCCCGGCCATTTCCATGTGCAGGGCATGACAGAACCACTGGCAATAGTACCAGTGGACGCCGGGGCGGTCGGCAACGAAGGTCACCGAGCCGGTCGCCTGCGGCCCGATCTCCATCACCACGCCGTGGCGCACCATGGTGAAGCCGTGGGTCAGGTCCTCGACGTCGTCCATGTTGGTCACGGTGACGGTGACCTCATCACCCTGCTTCACCGTGAACTTGTCGAGGCTGAAGGCCGGCGCGACCGAATGCATGTAGACGCGCACCTTGTTGCCGTCGCGGACGACGTTGGCGGCTTCCTCGAGCTTGACGCCGTCCTTCGCCGCCTGCTGCCGCGCTTCTTCCCACATCGGGTCGTCGCGCTTCCACACGATCGCCGGCCTGACCTTCGAGCGATGCACCAGGCAGATGTCGTGCGGCTCCGCGAAGGTCGGCCCGTCATGGACCAGGCGCATCTCGTCGCCCGAGATGTCGATCAGCTGGTCGTTCTCCGGATGCAGCGGTCCGACCGGCAGGAAGCGATCCTTGGAGAACTTGTTGAGCGACATCAGCCACTTGCCGTCCGCCTCCTTGGTCTCGCCCATGGAGGTGTGGTTGTGGCCCGGCTGATAGTGAACGTCGAGCTTCTGGATGATCGGGTCGACCTTGGCGCCGCCATAAGCCTGGATCGCCTTGTCGATGTTCCACTTGACGACCTGGCTGTCGAGGAACAGCGTGGTGTAGGCGTTGCCCTTGCCGTCGAATGCCGTGTGGAGCGGTCCGAGACCCAGCTCAGGCTCGGCGACGACGACGTCGCGCGGCTTGATCTTGTCGTCGAACAGGTCGTCGAAGCGGCGCACGTCGAGCAGCGTGACGGTCGGCGAGAGCTTGCCGGCGATCGCGAGATGGATGCCGTCGGGCGCCGTGTTGCAGCCGTGGGGATTGTTGCCGGCCGGAACGTAGCGCGTGTAGCGCGAACCGTGCCGCCCGTCGACCACCGGCACGCCGTTGATCTCCTTGTAGTCGCCTTTCTTGACCGCATCCTCGATGCGCTTGAGGTTGAAGATCACCACCCAGTCGCGGTCCGCGGACGTCATGTCGGCGAGCGTCACGCCCCGCTCCGAGTTGTAGCAGGTCGAGAACGCATACTTGCCCTGGTAGTCGGCGTCGGTGTTGTCGAGATTGCCGTCGACCAGCACCTGCCAGGCGATCTTCATGGTGTCGCCGTCGATCGCCGTGAAGACCGACCAGTACTGCTTGGGATCGTCGAGGACCTTGCCGTCGTTCGGGATCGGGATGATGTGCTCGCTGTTGGCGAACACGTAACCGGTCCGCGGATATTTCTGCAGGCGCAGCCCGTGAATGTCCGATGCGTTCGGAATCTCGATGATCTTGTCGCACTTCATCACGTCGCAGCGGATGCGGGCGACGCGGCAATTGGCCTTGTCGTTGACGAACAGATAGCGCCCGTCATAGGTGCCGTCGGTGAAGGACATATGCGGGTGATGCAGGTCGCCGTTGGGGTAGACGCCGCCGCGCTTGGCAAGGAACGCCTGCGTGGTCGGCATCAGGCCTTCCGTCATGATCTTGCGGCTCTCGTTGGTGATCCCCCAGCCGGTGGCGCTGCAGCGGTTGAAGACCGGAATGCGCGTGATCTCACGCATGGAAGGCAGTCCGATGACGCGCACCTCGCCCGACTGGCCGCTCGAGCTGAAGCCATAATATTCGTCGAGATCGCCCGGCCGGATCTCGCTGGTCGCCTCCTTGGCATGGGCGGGCCTGGTGAACCCGGCAACGCCAACGGCTCCGCCGCCGGCTGCGCTGGCGAGGCCCGCCAAGATGGCTGCCTTGCCGCTCCCGGTCAAAAGCTTGCGGCGGCTTACTCCGGTTTCAGTTTCCGCCGACCTATCATCGTCTTTCATTGGTCGTCTCCTTCTAGTGACGCGGCCTGGCCGGCCGCAGGCTTCCGTTCCACGGATGATTCGCGACCGTTGACGGTCACCAGGACCCTCGGCTTGCGCTTGGGCTCAGGCACCATCGACGGTGACTGCAGGGCCAGGAACTTCTCGCGCTTGATGCGCTTCTGGATCACCACCGGACAGCGCTGGTCGTCGTGGTAGAGCACCTGGCAGTTCAGGCATTGGATGCATTCGTTGGGATTGATCATCCCCTCCGGATGGATCGCCTGGACGGGACAATCATTGGAGCAGCGCTGGCAGGGCGAGCCGCATTCCTTGTAACGCTTCAGCCAGTCGAACATGCGCATACGGGCAGGGACGGCCAGCGCGCCGCCGAGCGGGCAAAGGTAGCGGCAGTAGAAGCGCTCGATGAAAAGGCCAGGCGCCAGACAGCCGACGGCGAACAGCACGAACCACCACTCGCGCGCGAAATGCAGGATGATCGCGGTCTTGAACGGCTCCACCTCGGCCGCTTCCTCGGCGAGGCCGAGCGAGCCGAAGGAAAGGCCGAAAAGCGCGAGGAAGATGATGTATTTGAACGGCCATAGGCGCTGGTTGAGCCAGAACGGCACGCGGACCTGCGGAATGTGCGCCCAACGCGCCAGCCGGTTCGTCCACTCCTGCAATGCGCCGAACGGGCAGAGCCAGCCGCAATAGGCGCCGCGCCCCCAGAACAGCAGAGCGGCCGCGACCGCCGACCACAGGATGAAGATCAGCGGGTCGCGCAGGAAATAGTCCCACCGGAAGTCGCCGCGCAGCGAGTTGAAGAAGGTGAGGATATTCACGACCGACAGCTGCGCGTGCTCGTACCAGCCGAGCCACAGAAGCGTGAAGGCGAGATAGCCGAGCCGGATGCGCTCATAGGCGCGCGGCCATTTCACGAGGAAATCCTGGAAGAAGAAGATGCCAGTGAGCACACCGATTGCGACGAGCATGATGGCGATGTCGAACATCCGCGCCTGCCACATCCGCTGCCAGAGCGGCGGCTCGTCGTCCGCTGCCGCCGCCGGTTGCACGGCGGCCGACGCCGGCGCGACCGCCGCCAGCGGCGCAACCGGCGCGAGCGGAACAGGCGCGGTCAGGAACTTGTCGGGAGTCGAGTAGTCGAGCCCCGTCGTGACGAATGCCTTGTCGAGCGCACCGGTGGCCCGCTGGACGAGGAGCTGGAACCGCCATGGCGCGCCAGGATCGAGATTCGAGCCGTCGGGCGTGACGAAGACGCCGATCTCGGGAAAGTCCGGCGCGCCCTCGGCGGCCACCGTGCCGAGCCGGCGATAGTTGCGATCGCGGAAGCGTATGCTGCCCTCGCTCTGGATCAGCTCGATGCGGTCGAAGATGCCGCCGCGCACATAGCCCGAGCCGCGAAAGGAATACGGCCCGTCGCCGGCGACGAGGATCGCCTGCTGGCCGGGCTTCAGATCCTGGCGAAGGCGATCATATTCGGCATCGCCGAGCAGCGATCGGCCGACCGTCGGCACGCTTGCCAACGCAACGTAGAGGTCGACGAAGGAAGCGTCAGGGTCGCCTTGCTGCGGGCGGGCGATCGCCGCGGCATTGCCCGTCCGCTGAAACAGCTCATCGAGCTCCTTGTTAGTGATCGCAAGCCTGCGGACCGATCCGTCGCCGAGCAGGGCTTGCCAGGTTTCGACGGCGCTTCTGGTCTGATCGATCGTGCGGTGGGCCGGCTGAGAGGCGACATTCACGGCACCCGTGCCCAGACCGCGCGACCGCGCGATCCTGACCGCCGACTGCGTCATGCTGTCGGCGATGACCATCATCGTGACCGTCGCGCCGCTGACGATGTCGACCGGCATGCGGCTCTCCTCGCTCGGATCGAGGACATGCCGGCCGACGAAACCGTCGATATAGTGCTCGATCTTGGCTTGAGGGATGCCGACCAGAACGATCGGCTCGTGGTGCTCGACGAGCTTTGCGCCGGTGATCTTGCCGTCGAGGTCGATGCCGACAACGATGTTGATCGGCTTGCCGGAATAGCCGGTCGAATCGACGACGTCGTTGGTGAGGAAGGCGTAGCCGACAGGCTGACCGCCCTTGAGCAGCTTCGCGGCCGGCGGATTGCCCTCGACCTCGCCGAAGCTGTCGGCCGCGGGATCGATGTCGGATGCCTTGATCCCGCTCAGGAATTCGCCGAGCCGCCCTGACGCATTGGCTTCAGCCTGCGGCAACAGGAGGACAAGCAGGAGAAAGAAAGAAGCCAGGAAACCCAGGCCCGCCGATCTCCATCCGAATTCGAAATCTGGTTTCATTTCCGCGGCCGGCTGTCTGCACCAAAGCCCGATCGCCTGTTGATCGAACGCGCGTTACCCTTAGACGATCGCGCCAGCCGCTCTTTGATTTTGGACAAACTCAAATGGCATCGGTCGATGTCATATTGGCGCGCATTCCTCCAGGAGGCGCTGCCATGAAGCGGCTGAGTGAAGAACCCAATGTGCAGTTGCGCGATGTTCCGCAGCTTCTCGGCCTGGCGACGGCCATGGAGGAAAGCGCGGCACGGCGCTACCAAAGGCTCGCTGCCCGCATGGAAAAGCTGAACGAGCGTGAGGTTGCCGGAACGTTCAGCGCGCTCGTCGAGGAGCAGCGCGACCATGTCGAAGAAATCGCCCGCCGCTCCGCTCAGCCGACTGGCGCGCCGCCGCCGAAACTGGCCGATCCGCGCGGGCTGCCTTCCGAAATCTCTCGATCATGGGACGAAGCGGAGGCCAGCGCGCTGCTCACCCCTTACCGGGCCCTCGGCATTGCGGTGGACAATGAAATGCTGGCTTTCGCCTTCTACTCCTATGTCGCCGCGCAAAGCAGCGATGCGACGGTCCGGGCGACGGCCGAGTGGCTCGCCGGAAAGGCGCTCGATCACGCGGCGGTGCTGCGCGAGGAACGGCGTCGCGCCTATCGGCGGGAAGGCGCCGGGCGCGCCCGCGACGGGAGGCCAATGCTGGATGCCTCGTCACTGCCGGAGTTCGTGCGACAGAGCCGACGGCTGGAGTCGCGTGCCGCGGTCTTCCACCGAAGGGTCGCTTCGCGGCTTGCCGCGCTGGGTGAGGCTGCTGCCTCGAAAACGATCATCAAGGTTGCCGAACGGGAGCGAGCGGCCGGGCTTGAAGCCGCTGGCGCAACTGTCGAAGCAGCGAGGGCGGAGCTTGCGCAAGCTGCCAAGCCCTTGCCGCTTCTGCGCGCCGCGCTCGCCGAGGCCGAACGGCTGCACCAGGCCTATCTCGATCTCGCCGACCGCACGCGCGACGAACAGGTGCTGGCCGCAGCCCAACGGGCGGCGGATCGAACCCTGCGGAGCCTCGCGGCCATCGCAGCGCTGCTGCAGGCGTTCGGCTGATGCGGCGGGCGTCGGCCCGGGCGCGGGCGCCTATTGGCCGATCTGTTTGAACAGCTCCTCGAAAGCCTTCTTGGCCTTGCCGGGCTGATTGACCGCTTCGGCAGCCTTCAGGTTGCTGCCCGGATCGCCGACCACGACGAGGGCGACCATGCCCATGCCGTAGTGGGGATTGCACTTGATGCCATAGACACCGGGCTTGGTGAACGTGACGGTCAGGTCCTTGTTCATCTCCCCTTTGAACGGCTGCGCACCGTCCGGCAGCATGCCGGCGATCGACTCGACGTCGTGACCCTTGTCCTTGGCAACAAAATGAACCGTGTCGCCGGGCGCTATCTTGAGGAACGACGGTTCGAGCTGAAACATGCCGTGCTTGCCCATGTTCAACATGGAAACCTCCGATTCGGCGGCGCCTGCGGCGCCGGCCCACGTCAGAACGGCGGCAGTGACGAGCGGCACAAGTCTGGTCGAGCGCATTTCTTCCAATTCCCTGCTTGGTGTGAATGACGGATCTTGCGTGTGGCCGGCTGTCTACCGGCTGCATCCGTCCCGAACTTTGCGCCAGATCAAATACGCTCCAGAAAGATGCGCTTGGCGGCATCGACGGCGAACTGCAGGTCAAACCAGAGCGTTCGCCGCACAGGACACGACCTCATCAAATGATCGTGAAGCCGCATGATCGTCACGGATCGGCCATCAGAGCAGCAGCATAGGCCTGCGAAGTCGTCCCAGCTTCCGGTCCGATATGCTGCGCTGAGCAGTTCAGATCGGCCGTAAGAGGGGCAACTGGCCCGACATCACCAGCCTATTGTTTTTCTCCATTAGTGCGAGCGAGCGCGCTCGCGGGGTTCCAATGTCTCTTCATGAAGCAATAAAGCCTGCCAAGAAAAGCTCTCGCCATGCCAAAGCAATGGCCGGATCGCCCACGCGCGATCAGATCCTTATCGGCCCCGATTTCATCCAGAAAGGCGAACCGCATGAGCGGCTCGACCGCTTCTTCGGCGACTTGGCGAGCCGCTTCGACGCGGCGCCGGCGGTCATTTCCGGCGGCCGACCCTGGTCATATCGCGAGCTGAACAGCCGCGCCAACCAGTTCGCGCATCTCTTGATCGAGCGTGGCGTGAAGCCGGGCGACAGGGTCGGCCTTTTGCTGGACCGCTCCGCCGAAACCTATATCGCCATACTTGCCGTGATGAAGGCCGGGGCGGCCTTCGTCCCGCTCGCCACCGCCTTCCCCGAAGATCGCATGGTGATGATCATCGAGGACGCCAACGTCACGATGGTGATCAGCGTCTCCGGTTATGCCGCGCGCGTGGCACGCCTGCCGGTTCCGCATATCTCGATCGACTCGGCGGAGTCCGAGATCGCTCTCAAGCCCGAGACGGCGCCGCTGCCGGAGGGCAGCCAGGACCAGACCTGCTACATCCTCTACACGTCCGGCACCACGGGCAAGCCGAAGGGCGTGGTCATCACGCATCAGAGCTTCTGCAACTTCATCCGGGTCGCCGCTGCGTCCTATGGCTACCAGCCCGGCGACCGCGTCTACCAGGGCATGACCATCGCCTTCGACTTCTCCTCGGAGGAGATCTGGGTGCCCTTCGCCGCGGGCGCGACGGTCGTGCCGGCGCCCGGCCAGCAACCCCTCGTGGGAGAGGAACTGGCCGGTTTCCTGCGCGAGCACAACATCACTTGCATGGCCTGCAGCCCGACGCTCTTGTCGTCGATCGAGAGCGACGCGCCGAGCCTGCGCGCGATCCTTGTCGGCGGCGAGGCCTGCTCGCACAAGCTTGTCGAGCGCTGGGCGAAGCCCGGACGTCAGATCCTGAACACCTATGGCCCGACCGAGGCGACGGTGACCGCCACCATGGCGTTGCTGACCCCGGACGAGCCGGTGACGATCGGCAAGCCGCTGCCCACCTATGCGATAGCCATTCTCGACCCGGAAAAGCCGCAGGTGCTGACTGGCGACCAGCTGGGCGAAATCTGCATCGGCGGCATGGGCGTGGCGGTCGGCTATCTCAACCGAGCGGAACTCACCGAACAGCGATTCATCAAGGATTTCATTGGCCTGCCGAACAATCCCGGCGGCCGCATCTACCGGACGGGCGATCTCGGCCGCATCAACGACAAGGGCGAGATCGAATATCACGGCCGCATCGACACGCAGGTGAAGATCCGCGGCTACCGCATCGAGCTGGGCGAGATCGAGGCCGTGCTGTTGGAACAGCCCGGCATCGCGCAGGCGGCGGTCACGACCTGGGAGATCGAGCCCGAGCGCACGGAACTGGTTGGCTACTATGCCCCCAAGAGCGGCGGCGGTGTGGATCGCACCCTGCTCGTGCAGGAGCTCAAGCGGCGGCTGCCCGACTACATGGTTCCGGCCTATCTGGAGCAGTTGCCCGCGATACCGATGACCGTTTCCAACAAGGTCGACCTGAGGAAATTGCCCAAGCCGACCAGCGCGCGCGTCGCGGCCGGCCACGCGATGATCGACCCACGCAACGAGGACGAGAAGTTCCTCGTCGACACACTGCAGGACGTGCTGAAATTCGACGACGTCTCCATCGAAGACCACTTCTTCGACGACCTCGGCGCAAACTCGCTGCTGATGGCCAGGTTCTGCGCACGCATCCGCTCCCGCAAGGCCTGGTCGACGACGTCGATGCGCGACATCTACCTGCACCCCACGGTCGCGAAGCTCGCCGAGCACCTGCGCGCGCCGCAGACGGCCGCCGTTGCCGCGAGCGAGCCGATGCTGACGCATCGGGCTTCCAACCTCGCCTATTGGAGCACGGGCTTCGGGCAGTTGCTGTTCTACGCGCTCTACAGCTATGTCTCGCTCTGGGCGATCAATGACGGGCTCAACTGGGTCTATGACGCGCTGGACGATCCGCTGCAGCTCTACCTGCGCTGCGTGCTTCTGTCCGCCAGCGTGTTTTTCGGGCTGAGCGGCTTTGCCATCATTGCCAAATGGCTGCTGGTCGGCCGCTGGAAGGCAGAGACCTTCCCGATCTGGGGGTGGCGCTATTATCGCTTCTGGGTCGTCAAGACGCTGGTCCGCAGCGCTCCGGTGGTGCTGTTCCGCGGCAGCCCGCTCTACAGCCTCTACCTGCGCCTGCTCGGCGCGCGGCTCGGCAACCGCACGGTTATCGAATGCCGCTCGGTTCCCGTCTGCACCGACTTGATCAGGATCGGCGACAACTCGATCCTGCGCAAGGATTCGATGATCCTGGGCTTCCGCGCCCAGGCAGGCTACATCCATACCGGCCCGCTCGACATCGGCCACAACGCTTTCGTCGGCGTCGGCTCGACGCTCGACATCGACACCCGCATCGGCGACGGCGCCCAGCTCGGCCACGCTTCCTCGCTGCATCGCGGTCAGGCGATCCCCGCCGGCGAGCGCTGGCACGGATCGCCGGCCATCCCGACCGAGGCGGACTATTGCACGGTTCCCAACGTGCCGCTGTCGAGGCTGCGCAGGATAATCTACGAGACGATCCAGCTCTTCATCCTCTTCGCCATCGTCACGCCGTTCCCGCTTCTGTTCCACACCTACTGGGAAAATCTCGGCGACGACTATCAGGAGACCATCGGCGTCGTGGCGATCGGCACCACGGTGACAGTGGCGGGCTTCGTCATCGGCGGGGTGCTGCTGGCGGCAATCGTGCCGCGGCTGTTCAATCTCATGCTGAAGCCCGGCAGAGACTATTCGCTCTATGGCTTCCACTACTGGCTGCAATCGATGCTGGAGCTGGTCAGCAATGTGCGCCTGCTGAACGTCCTGTTCGGCGACAGCTCGGCCATCGTCTACTATCTGCGCGCCATCGGCTGGCGGCTGAACAAGGTGGACCAGACCGGCTCGAATTTCGGCACCAACCAGCGGCACGAGAATCCGCAGCTCAGCGAAATCGGCTCGGAGACGATGGTGTCCGACGGCCTGTTCATGGTCAACATGCAGAAGTCGGCCAACTCCTTCCGCCTCGAGCACACCAGGGTCGGCGAGCGCAACTTCTTCGGCAACAACATCATCTATTCACCGAATTCCCGCACCGGCGACAATTGCCTGCTCGGAACCAAGGTGCACGTCCCGGTGGACGGTCCTGTGCGCGAGAATGTCGGGCTGCTGGGATCGCCGCCCTTTGAGATCCCGCGCATGGTCAATCGCGACAAGGAGCTTCTCGAATTGATCTCCGACGAGGAGCGCCGCCGCCGCCTGCCGCTGAAGAACCTGCACAATCTGGTCACCGCGCTGCTGTTCCTGGCCGCGCAATGGCTGATCCTGTTCCTGACGCTCGCCATCTGGGACCGCGCGCTCAACTACTACACCGAGTGGGAGCAGACGGCGCTGTTCGTGGCGGTGGTGCTGACGGCGGCGATCGGTATCCCGTTCTACATCTTCCTCGAACGCGTCAGCCTCGGCTTCCGCCGGCTGAAGCCCAGGATGGCCACGATCTACGACCCCGTCTTCTGGCGGCACGAACGTCATTGGAAACTCTCCGATTCGCCGATCATGGGCCTGTTCACCGGCACCCCGTTCAGGCCGCTCATCCTGCGCATGCTGGGCGTGAAGGTCGGGCGCCGCGTCTATGACGGGGGAAGCATCATCACCGAGCGGTCGCTGGTGGAGATCGGCGACGACGCGACGCTCAACGAGGGCTGCGTCATCCAGGCGCATTCGCTCGAGGAAGGCGCGTTCAAGTCCGACTACATCCGCATCGGCAACGGCTGCACGCTCGCCCCGTCCGCCTTCATCCACTACGCGGTGGTGATGGGCGAGGGTTCCGTGGCGGATCTCGACTGCTTCGTCATGAAGGGCGAAGTGATAGAGCCGAACACCGTGTGGCGCGGCAACCCGGCGAAGCTCTACGGCGTGGTGACGCCGATCGATGCGCACGCGATCAAGATCGGGCAGGAACAGTGACTGGTTCCGCTGAAGCGCGGACGCGCGACCGCCCGGTTGTCCTGCGGCCTGCCGGCGAGGATAATCGAGCGGCGATCCTGGCGCTCGAGCTGACGCCGGAGCAGCAAGGCTTCGTCGCCTCCAATGCCGACTCGCTGGAAGAGGCCCAGGAGGATGACGAGGCCATAGCCCGCGCTGTCGTCACGGCTGGGCGCGTCGTCGGGTTCCTGATGTACAGCGCTCCAGACGACGATGACGAGGCGGTCATCTACCGTCTCATGATCGACCGCCGCGAACAGGGCAAGGGCCTTGGCCGTGCCGCGGTTGCCGCGGCGCTGGAGGAGATCGCGCATCCCGGCCACATACGCCGCGTTTCGATCTGCTATGAGCCGGGAAACGAAGCGGCGCGCCGCCTTTATGCAAGCTTCGGCTTCGTCGAGCAGGGGCTAGACGAGGACGACGAGATGATCGCCATGCTCGAATTGAGGCCATAGCGGGTTGGACGTCGGATCGCAGAATGCCAGGCTGGAGAGCGCCGTCGCCGAGGCGCTCAACGGCCTTGCCCCGCCCGGGTTGCTCGCCGGCTGCCGCCGCATTCGCGACGGCGACGCACAGTTTCTTCTGCCGGCGGAGAGCGCTTCCATCGCCAAACGCGAACACAAGGCGCGCGCCGCCAGTGGGGCGGGCCGTCGGGTCGCGCATGAATTGCTGCAGCGTCTGGGGTGTGCGGATCTCACCGTAACGAGAGGCCGCATGGGAGGTCCGGTTTGGCCACCGGATATCGTCGGTTCAATCGCGCATGACGACGAATTGGCCGTGGCAGTCGTCGCGCGAACGGACGCGATGAGAAGCGTCGGCGTGGACATCGAGCCCGCCTTGCCATTGCCGCCCGACCTCCTGCCCATCGTGATCACGCCGCAAGACCGCTTGGGCGACCTCGATCCGCGGCCAGGGCGTTTCACCGTTCCACGGAAACGGCAACCCGCTCTGCCTCTTTGTCTCGACGCAATTCCGGACGCAAAACCGTTTCACACTTCTCCTGGCATTGCTCTGGCCGGCCGCATTCTGTTTGCCGCCAAGGAGGCGACCTACAAGGCATCGTTTCCGCTCGACGGTCGGGTACTGGGTTTCGAGGACATCGCCATCGATCTTGAAACCGGCGAAGCAGCCACGCCATCGGGCCGCAGGTTTATGGTGCGCTTTACCGTCACCCCGAAAATCCTTGCACTGGCTTATTCGGCGTAAGAGGGATCACCGGCCTGGTACCGCTCGACGACCAGGCGCAGCACTCTTGCGTCCGCCTTTCGGCATCACCGCCACGGGCATCAGCCGGGCAAAGCGCGATGAAGCGCAGGCGTGAGCATTTCATTCGCTTGGCTGTTTCAGATGTAACCGAATTCCCCGCTCGTGAAATTGTCCGGCAATCCGCCGCTCCGACCATCGCACCGCTAGAGCGTTTCACCGTTTCACGGAAACGGCGAACCGCTCTATCTCTTTGTTTTTACGCAATTCCGGGCGGAAAGCCGCTCACACCTTTCCTGGAATTGCTTCGATGTCAGGAGGATCGAATGGACGCCTACTTCGCCAGCGAGCGCCACAATCGGATTCAGGATCAGGCAAGAGCCTTCGCGGAAGCCGAGATCCGGCCTCGTATACCCGCCATGGAAGCGACGCGGTCCGTCGATCATGACCTTTCCCGACTGATCGCCAGCCAGGGCTGGATCGGCATCACGATCGGCGAGGAATTTGGCGGCTTGGGTCTCGGACATCTGGCCAAGACCATCGTCATCGAGGAAATCTCGCGCGTCAGCGGCGCCATGGGAGCAATGATGCAGGCCTCGCAGCTGGGCGTCGCGAAAATTCTGCATTTCGGCAACGAGAGCCAAAGGCGGAAATGGCTGCCGGCCATCGCCAAAGGCGATTGCCTGCCGACTATTGCCGTGACCGAGCGCGAGTCCGGTAGCCACGTGCTCGGCATGACGTCCAACGCCGTGCGCGATGGCGACAGCTATGTGCTCAATGGCCACAAGACATATGTCGGCAACAGCCATGTCGGCGATCTGCATGGGGTGATCGTCCGAACCGGAAACGGCTCGAAGGGTCTGTCGGCATTCCTCGTCGAAGCGGATCGCCCCGGCTTGTCGCGCGGCGCACTGAAGCCAGCGATGGGCTTGCACGGCTTCGGCTTCGGGGAGCTTGTCTTCGATAACTGCCGGATCCCCGCCAAAAACATGCTTGGCAAGGAGGGCGACGGCCTCGCCGTGGCCTATTCTTCCAGCATCCTCTACGGGAGACCCAACCTGACCGCCGTCGCGCTCGGAATCCATCGTGCGCTTGTCGAGGAGACGGTGGCATTTGCCGCGCGGCAGTATCGCTACGGCAACCGTCTCTGCGAGCTTCCGACCATCAAGCAGAAGCTCGGCCAGATGCAATCGCGACTGATGACCGCCCGGCTCGCCGCCTATCACGCAGTGCATATGCTGGACCGCGCCCTGCCTTGCGACCCTGAACTGATGAATGCCAAGCTGATCAACGTCGAGTACGCCTTGGATTCCGCCCGCAACGCCATGGAGGTGCATGCCGCCTGCGGATTGTTCGTCGACCGGCCCATCGAAAGGTTGCTGCGCGACGCGCACCACATCTTCGCGCCGGCGGGTACCTCCGACGTGCAGCTCGTCCGGCTGGCGGAGTTCGCCTTGGGCACCTCAAAGACGCAGTGGTCGCAGCGGCTTGCCGCGTAGGGCGGACCGCAAGCGCATCGTCAACGTGGACGCCCGATATTCTTGGCCGCATGACGCGGCTCAAACTTTGTCGATGGCGCTCGGCACCAGCGTTCCTCTCACGCTGATGCACGTCTGATGCACAGCCGCGCACCGCCGCGGCGGACAGCCATGTCCGCATCTGCTCGGGAAAGGTTGCAGAGACAGGCGGCGTCCAACGACGGAGCAGGATACCGCCTTCGCTGCCTACATACTCAACCGCAGTGCCTTCCGAAGCTCCGTTTTCGCCGGCTCGAACTCCTTCTGGAAATCCGGATTCTGCATCAACGCCTGAGCCATGAGCGCACCGGCTGCGTGACCGGCGCCGAGGTCGCTGCGATAGTGCACGCCGACGATCAGCCGGCTCAGGGCGTAGTCGTTCGCACGCTGCATCAATTCTTCCTTCCTTTCCGGAAGCATCTTGGACAGAACGATGGCGATCGCAGTGCTGTTCGTCGAATGGCCGGAGGGATACGCCCCCGACTTCGACAGCTTGATCAGAGGCTTGATCTCCTCATCGACCAAGGGCGGGCGCGGACGGGCAAAGCCTTTCTTGGCACTTTCCGTGACGACTTCCTCGGTATCGAGAATGCGCTGCACGAGCGCTGTCGTCAGCGGAACCGTAGCTGCGTCGACCTTGATGCTCGTGCCGGCCAGGAACGGCTGCAATCCCTCTTCATTGTCGGCGATTGCCTGCTGCTTCCGGCTCTCGCTCGTGGAAGCCATGAGTTGCTTGACCTCGACCAGCTCGGCCTTGGTCTCGGCCGAATCCCTGGCGGGTGGCGGCACAAGCAGGTCGAGCAGATTTACCGTCTCAGGCCCGAAATAGGGATGCCCCTCTTCTGCGAATATCGGCTGCGAAAGGGCAATCGCTGCGAACGCAACTGCCCCCATGAGCGTCCTGCGGGTGATGGCGGTCATTTTGTCCCTCAAATTTTGTGGAGAGCACAAGGGGTAAAGACGCCGCATGAACCTAATGTGACGCCGCGACACGTGCCGAACCCGTCGGCGGCCCCAAGTAAGAGGGAGACGAATATATAGGAGCGATCCGATGACCCAAGCCGGACTTTCACCGCTGCGCGGCCTCGCCAAGCTGCGCGATGCCAGCACGCGACGTTTCTCCAGCTACGACCGCACCGGCGGCAACGACGACCGCCTGCACATCGAGCCTGGCGAGACCGTGACAATCGCCGAATATGAAGGCGCCGGCATCGTCACCCACATCTGGGCGACGCTGGCCTGCGAGAGCGAGAGTTTTCTGCGCAAGGTCGTGCTGCGCGGCTACTGGGACGGCGAGGAGCAGCCGAGCATCGAGACGCCCATCGGCGACTTCTTCGGCATCGGCCACGCCCGCACGAAGAACTTCGCCAGCCTCCCGGTGCAGGCAAGCCCCGAGGACGGCAAGGGCTTCAACTGCTATTTCCCGATGCCCTTCACGACCGGCATGAAGATGACGGTCGAGAACGAGGCCGAGGACGAGCTGGTGCTCTATTACTATGTCGACCTCGAGCTGCATGACGGGCTGGAGGACGATCTCGGCCGCTTCCACGCGCAGTACCGCCAGGCGCGGCCCGAAGGCATGGCGGAGACAGGTCTAACCAACGAGCAGTTCCTGTTCGGCGGCGAGAACACCGACGGCAGGGACAATTACACGATCCTCGAGGCCGAGGGGCGCGGCCACTATGTCGGCGTGCTGTTCAGCGTGCGCTCGCGCCGGGGCTCGGCGCAGTGGGACTGGTATGGCGAGGGCGACGACATGATCTTCATCGACGGCGAGCCCGGCCTCTCGGTGCCCGCTCGCGAGCCCCTCGGCCAGCAGGTGGCGCTGATCGAGCCGCGCGGCGAGAGCGCGCCGGGCGCCAACGACGCCTGGCCGCCGACGCTGCACGGCACCGGCACGGAGGACTATTTCAACACAGCATGGTGCCCCACCCAGGATTATTCGGCGCCCTATCACGGCGTCATCGCGGCGGGAGGGCCGAACTGGAGCGAGCCGGTGACGCTCTATCGCTGGCACATCGAGGACCCGGTGATCTTCCGCCAACGCATCCGCATCAGCATCGAGCACGGCCACGCCAACCGGCGCTCGGACGACATCTCGTCGGTCGCCTTCTGGTACCAGGCCGAGCCGCACAGGCCGTTCGCGCCGTTGCCGGCGGTCGCCACGCGCATCCCCGGTTTCGGCCGCAACGCGGAGGCTTAGGACGCAACCATCTTGTCCCATGCGCGAGCGGGGCGGAGTTCGTGGCATCGAAGAAGGGCCGACCCTTCTACGCTGCACTCGCCAGTGGGCGGTTGATAGCATCCTGACATGAATGCGCGAACCTTCGTGCTACGGTGCGGGTGGTTTCTGGCACACCCAGTCTTGCCTGCCATGAAGTGAAGAGGAGAGTTCACCACGTCCAGGATCAGCCGCCGCGCTTTGCTCCTTCATTCCAGCAGCGCTATTGTCACTTCCACGGTTGCGGCAGCGGCTCTCGCCGCGGAGCCACCGCGCCAAGACCGAGAAACGTCCCACGAACTGCGTGCGCTGATCGAGGCGCACACGACGGCATATGCGGTGTTCGGCAAGGCCGTCCATGAAACGGGCGGAAGCAACCGCGACAGCGCCAGCCGAGCAGAGGAAAAGGTTCTGCTGGCCGTCTGCGCCTATCCGGCGGTCAGGGAAGGCGATCGCTTGGCCAAGGCCCGATATCTGCTGGAGGTCGAGGCGCGCGGCGAACTCGACCTGCCGGAGCACATGCAGGCTATTCTTCGCTCGACGATGTGGAAGGCATGAGACTGACTGCCTCTATCTCTGTGCGACAGGACGGACGGTGATCTCGTTGACGCCGACCTCGCGCGGCTGCTCGATGGCATAGAGCACCGCCCGCCCGATCGCCTCCGGTTCGATGGCGTTGCGGCGATACTCCACCATCGCCCGGGCGGCTGCCTCGTCGGTGATCGTGTCTGCGAGCTCGGAGCGCGTCACGCCGGGATAGATGCAGGTGGCGCGGATCGTTTCGTTCTCCTGACGCAAGCCGTCGGTGATGGCCCGCACCGCGAACTTGGTGGCGCTGTAGACGGCCGAGGTCGGCACCACCTCGAAGCTGCCGACCGAGCCGATATTGACGACGTGGCCGCTCCCCTGCGCTTGCATCACCGGCAGGACGGCCGCGATGCCGTGAAGGACGCCGCGGATGTTGACGTCGATCATCCGATCCCATTCCTCGACCTTCAGCGCGGCGAGAGGCGACAGCGGCATCACCCCGGCATTGTTGACGAGGACGTCGATCCGGCCGAACCGCCGCCGCGCCTCGGCGACGAGGGCTTCCATGCTGGCGCGTTCGGTGACGTCGAGGGCGCGGGCGGCGGCCTTGCCGCCCTTCGCCTCGATCTCCTCGACGAGCGCGGCGAGCCGATCGGTCCGCCGCGCGCCCAGCATGAGGGTGGCGCCGGCTCCGGCGAGGACACGCGCGGTGGCTTCCCCGATGCCGCTGGAAGCGCCGGTGATGAGAACGACCTGGTCGATGGTCATGGCAATCTCCTTTTTTGTGTTGGCTGCGACGGGCCGGGCGCTCACTGCGCCGTGTAGCCGCCGTCAACGAAGAGCTGCGCCCCGGTGATGAAGCTCGAGGCGGGGGAAGCGAGGAAGGCGATCGCCTCGGCCACCTCCTCCGGGCGGCCGATGCGCCCGATCGGGTGGGCGTCGCCGAAGCTGCGCAGCATCTCCCGTCCGTTCTCGACCACGCCTTCCATGATGTCGGTGTCGATGACGCCGGGCAGGACCACGTTGCAGCGGATGCCGCGGCGGCCGTACTCGACCGCGACGATGCGGGCGAGCTGCGCCGAGGCCGCCTTGGAGGAGGCATAGGCCGCCTGCGTCGGGAACGCCGTCGTCGCCGAGAGCGAGGCGTTGATGACGACGGCGCCGCCCTCCTCCATCAGCGGCACCGCCGCTCGGATCGTGACGAAGGCGCCGCGGGCGTTGATCTGGAAGATGCGGTCGTATTCCTCGACTGAGGTTTCGGTCAGGGGCTTGTTGAGGGTTCGTCCGGCATTGGCGACGACGATGTCGAGCCGGCCGAAGCGCTCGCGGGCGAGCTCGACCGAACGCCGGGCAAGGCTCTCGTCCGAGACGTCGCCCACCAGCGTGGCGACGTCGCCGGTTTCGAGCGCCTGGACCTCGTCGGAGAGGTCGGAGGCGACGATCCGGGCGCCGCGGGCGCGCAGTAGGTCGAGCGTGGCGCGTCCGATGCCGCGACGCGCGCCGGTCACGAGCGCCACCTTGCCGGTCAGGTTATAGGTGTTGGGCAGATTGGTCATTGCTGTCTCCGTGGTGCTGGCGGCGCGCAACCGTGCGTCCGCAATCGATGCCCGGGAGATAACAATCGCTCGCTGTCGATTTAACCTGCCGCGAACTGGACCTTATGGTTAGGAACGCTAACCAATGCAGATCGATCTCAACCTCCTCACCCTGTTCGCCGCGGTGGCGGAGACGGGCAATTTCCGCGCCGCGGCCGACCGGCTTGGGGTAACGCGCTCGGCGGTAAGCCAAGGCGTGCGGCGCCTGGAGACCGCGCTCGGCCAGGCGCTGTTCCTACGCACCACCCGCAGCGTGCGCCTGACCGAGGCCGGCGAGCGCTTCCTGGCCCAGGTCTCGGCGCCATTGGCCGAGATCGCGAACGCCCTCGAGGCGGCGTCCGGCTCGGCGGAGGAGCCCCGCGGTCTCCTGCGGATCGCTGCCACCTCGATCGCCGAGGAGTTCCTGTCCGGACCGCTGATCGCCTCCTTCAGCGAGGCGCATCCCGGCGTCACCCTAGACGTGACGGTGACCGATCTGGAATTCGACATCATCGCGGCCGGCTTCGACGCCGGCGTGCGCCTCGGCGAGGTCATCGAACGCGACATGATCGCGGTGCCGCTGACGGGCGACCAGCGCCAGGTCGCGGTGGCGACGCCGGACTATCTCGCGCGCCACGGCACGCCCGAGCATCCGCGCGATCTCGTCCGCCACCGCTGTATCGGCTGGCGGCCGCAGCCGCACACCGCACCCTATCGCTGGGAATTCGAGAAGGACGGCCGCGCCTTCGACGTCTCGGTCGAACCGCAGATCACCACCAACGACATGCTCCTGATGATCCGCACCGCGCTCGCCGGCGGGGGCATTACCTTCGGCATGGAAGAAACCTTCCGGCCCCATCTCGAACGCGGCGAGCTCGTCTCGATCCTCTCAGACTGGTTGCCGCCCTTCGCCGGCTTCTTCCTGTACTTCCCCAGCCGCCACACCGTGACGCCGAAGCTGAGGGCGCCCATCGACCATGTGCGACACTATCGCGAGCGATCCTAGATTTGTTTTCTACGCAATTCCGGACGGAAAACCGTTTCACACTTTTCCTGGAATTGCTCTGGGCGTG
The DNA here is from genome assembly GCA_004963905.1 of Mesorhizobium sp. GTDB lineage: Bacteria > Pseudomonadota > Alphaproteobacteria > Rhizobiales > Rhizobiaceae > Mesorhizobium. The sequence goes on along the minus strand of SUGL01000041.1, from coordinate 6,704 downwards.
GGCGCGGTACCCGCCACGGGCGGCCACCTGGGGCGATATTTGGACCAAACGTTAATGCGCCGGCGTCGGCGGGCCGAACTCAAGCGACCACCGCCAGGCGCGGCGAAGCGCGCAAGCGGGCTATGTCGCGCGCCGGCGGTTCGCCAAAGTGGCGGCGATATTCGCGGCTGAACTGCGTCGGGCTTTCGTAACCCACGCGGAAGGCGGCAGTCGTGGCGTCGATGTCCTGGACCAGCATCAGGCTGCGCGCGTCCTGCAGCCTGAGCTGCTTCTGGAATTGCAGCGGCGTCATCGCCGTCACGGCGCGAAAATGCTCGTGCAGGCTCGACGGACTCATGCCGACTTCCGCGGCAAGCCGCTCGATGCTGAACCGTTCCCGAAAGTTCTGCCCGATCCAGGCGATGGCGCGGCCGACCTGGGCCACCCGACCCTGGCTGGAGGTGATGTGGCGCATCCTGGCGCCGTCCGGGCCGGCGAGCACGCGGTAGAGAATTTCCTGCTCGGCAAGCGGCCCGAGCACGGGCAGCGCCGCCGGATCGTCGAGCAGGCGCACCAGGCGCAGGACCGCGTCGAGCAGACCGGTGCCGGCGTCGGACACCGTCTTGCCTATGGGCGGAGGGGGCGCGCCCGGCGGCGGCGGCACGCGCAACGCCAACTGCCCCAGCATCACCGGATCGAAATCGAGGTACAGGCAGAGATAGGGCTCGTCGGGCGTCGCCTCGACCACCTGGCCCGTTACCGGCAGGTCGTGGGTCACGATGCCGTAGCGGCCCGGTGCATATCTGAACACGCGGTCGCCCAGCGTGACCTCCTTTTGCCCCTGCGCGACGAAGCACAGTTGCGGCCGGTAAACATTCGGCATCGGCATCGTCACCGTAGAGGATCGAACAAGCGTCACACGTTCGATGGAGGTGGCGTGAAAGCCATCCTTCGAGACGTGACGGGCAATCACGGCGGCGATTTCGGTCAATGTCTCCATGAAACCGACCATCGCACGCGCGCGGAAGGGCGGCAATGCGAACCCTGCGACTTCTGGAGGATCGGGCAGCAATCCCGGCGCATCGTGCTAACGGCGCGGCGTCGCCGCGCATCATAGTGTCTCCAGCGCCTGGGTCACGGCGAACCTGGCCGCGGAACAAGTATGGAGCGAACAATGACAACCGATAATCTGAAGATCCCCACGGTCGCACTCGGCACCTGGGCCTGGGGCGACAGTGGCGAGACTGGCGACGGCTATTTCGGCAGCTCGCTAACGCGGGCTGGCCTGGAAGAGGTCGCGGACAAGGCGCATGCGGCCGGCTTCACCCTGTGGGACACCGCCGTGGTCTACGGCATGGGCCGTTCGGAGACCGTACTCGGGGAGGTCCTGAAGCGCTACGACCGCAGCGACTACCAGCTCTCCACGAAGTTCACCCCGCAGGCTGCGGGAACCGGCGACGATCCGATGGCGGACATGCTGGAGCAGAGTCTGGCACGCCTCGGCACCGACTACATCGACATCTACTGGATTCACAATCCAGCGGATGTGGCGCGGTGGACTCCGCACCTCATCCCGTTGCTGAAGGGCGGGAAAGTCAAGCATGTCGGCGTCTCGAATCACAAGCTGAGCGAAATCGAGCTCGCCAACCATATCCTTGGAGACGCCGGGTTCCGGGTCGAGGCCGTCCAGAACCACTATAGCCTCCTCTACCGCAGCTCCGAGGATGCCGGCATCCTGGACTACTGCCGCGACCAGGGCATCCCGTTCTTCGCCTATATGGTGCTCGAACAGGGCGCCTTGACCGGCAAGTACAGTCCGGAGAACCCGCTGCCGGAAGGCAGCAGCCGGGCTGAGACCTACAATGGCATGCTGCCTCAGCTGAAGGCGCTGACGGACAGGCTCGCCTCGATCGGCCAGAGCCAGGGTGCGGCAGCGCCCGATGTCGCGACGGCTTGGGCCATCGCCAAGGGCGCGACGCCGATCATCGGCGTCACCAAGCCCAACTACATCGACGGTCTGGTCCGAGCCACCAGCATGACGCTCTCCAGCGACGACATCGCGGAGCTGGAAGCTCTCGCCGACGCCGCCAACGTGAACACCCGCGGCTGGTGGGAAAAAGAGATGTAAGTCTACGGCAGTTCAGTGTTTTACGGAAACGCTGAACTGCTCCAACTATTTGTTCCTACGCAATTCCGGACTAGGAATTCCGCATCACGTGCGCTGCGTTTTAAATCGGCCATTTGAAACGGTGGGGCCGGCAAATATCTGGAAATTGTTGGCGCGCCCGAAGAGATTCGAACTCCTGACCCCCAGATTCGTAGTCTGGTGCTCTATCCAGCTGAGCTACGGGCGCATCAGGCCGTGTAAGACACAAGCCCCGCGATCCGGTCGAGACGGCCGGCCGCGATGTGGAGTGTTCCCTAACGACTGAATTTGCGAAAAGCAAGCCGATCCGGCAAAAGTTTTGTCACAGGCATTGCGGCCGAGCCCACGACGGCGTCGTTTAGGACGGAACCGGCGCGGTTTGTCGGGATGGCTGCGGTCAAGCCGGACGGCGCAGGCCGTTGCGCGCCTGGTCGAGCCGCACCGGCTGGTCGGGGATGGTGACGGCGAAGACCGTGCGGCCGCCGATCGATTCGACGAGCTCCACCGAGCCGCCATGGGCGCGGATCAGCTCATGGGCGATCGCCAGGCCAAGGCCGGTGCCGCCGCTGCGCGCCGAGCCGCGAAAGGCGGCGAACAGGTTCTCGCGCGCTTTCGGCGGCAGGCCGGGGCCGGTGTCGGTGACGGTGATGCGGCTGACGCTGCCCGAGCGTTCGGCCGAGACGGCCAGCCGGCGCACCACCGCGCTTTCGGTATCGGCGGCCATCGCCTGCACCGAATTGCGGCAGAGATTGGTGAGCACGCGGAACAGCTGGTCGGAATCGGCATCGACCTCGAAGGTGAGATCGACGGCGTTGATGAACTCGATGCCTTCCTCGATGTCGAGCAGGCCGTGCACGTCGTCGACCAGCTGGCGCAGCCGCAGGCGGCGGCGCGACGGCGCCGGCTCCTGCGTGCGGCCATAGGCGAGCACGCCCTCCGAGTAGGCCACGGCGCGGTCGAGAGCGCGCAAGAGCTTCGGCGCGAAGGACTGCACGGTCGGATCCTTCACCTGGCGCAAGCGGTCCGACATCAGCTGCGCGGAAGCGAGGATGTTGCGCATGTCGTGGTTGATCTTCGACACCGCGAGACCAAGGTCGGCGAGGTGCTTCTGCTCGGAAAGCATTTTTTGCAGCCGATCCTGCATCTGCGCCAGCTCGCGCTCGGCGACGCCGATCTCGTCGGCGCGCTCGGTGGGGCAGATGATGCGACCGGGATCGTCGGGCGCTTCGGAGAAGGACAGGATCGAGCGCGTCATGGTGCGGATCGGGCCGATCATGATGAGGTCGATCGCCGCATAGACGAGCATGGCGGTGAACAACGAGATCAGCAGCGAGACCACGGCGACGTTGCGCGAATAGCGCAGCATCGCGTTGCGCAGGCTGTAGTCCGGCATGATCAGCTCGAATTCCTTGTCGCTGTCGCCGACCGGACCGAAGACGCGCAGCATGCGGTTGCCGCCGGCGAACAGCGTTTCCAGCGCGCCTGTCATGCCGTTGACCAGGCCGACATTGGCGATGTCGACATGCTCGTCGACCTTCGGCGGCATGTCGGCCACGACCAGCAGCCGCGAGACGCCGCCGTCGCGCACCGCGATCGCCTTGGCGCCGATCGCCATCAGCACGTCGTTCTGGGCGGTGTGCGACAGCGAATTCGGTTCGCCCTGCAGCAAGACGATCGACACGGCGGCGGCAGTGCTCAGCCGTTCCTTCAGCCAGTTCACCCGGTAGCTGGCGATCCAGGGCAGGAAGATCAGGATTTCGGCAAGCAGCACGAAGACGATGGTGAGAAAAAGAAGCTTGGTCGACAGGCCGCGCGACAGCGGCACGCGGCGCGGCGAGCTTTCAGCCGCCGGGCGTGCCTTTTCATCCGTGGACAGGACTTCACTCGTCATGAGGCGGTCTTCACGAAGGCTTGATGGGGCAAGATTATGCGATTTGCGGCTTTTTTGCCAATTTCGCCCCCGACGTCGCAAAAAAATCGCCCGCGGCAGGCTGGATTGACTTCCAAAAACCTTCTTTCTATAAGCCCGCTCACGCTCGGGCCATTCGTCCCGGCGCGGTTTCGATCGCGCCTAAAACCGGCCGGGCGAAAGCTCCTGTTACAAAGTGACAGAATCAAGAAGGGCCGCACGCCGCGGTATTAAAACAAATGAAGCGTACTTACCAACCGTCCAAACTCGTCCGCAAGCGCCGGCATGGTTTTCGTGCCCGCATGGCCACCAAGGGTGGCCGCGGCGTCGTCGCAGCCCGCCGCAACCGCGGCCGCAAGCGGCTCAGCGCCTGAACGAAAGACGAGATCGTTGCCCGCAACCGGCAAGCCAAAGGGGAAAACTCCCGGGCGGCTTCTGAAACGCGCGGATTTCCTGGCTGCGCGCGGCGGCGAGAAGCGCCGCGGGCGGCTTTTTCTCGTCGAGGTTCTCGACCGCGGCGACGACCTTTCGCCACGCGTCGGCTACACCGTCACCAGGAAGGTCGGCAACGCAGTGGTGCGCAACCGCGTCCGGCGGCGGCTGAGAGAAGCCGTGCGCACGCATGCCGCCGATGACATGGCGCCCGGTAATGACTATGTCATCGTCGGGCGCGAAGACGTGCTTGCCGTTCCGTTCGGCCAGTTGAAGGCCGAGCTTTCCCGCCGGCTGCGCGGAACACGATAGGCCAAGGGCTTTCGATGGAAAACAACCGCAATTTCTTCATCACCATCGCGCTGTCGGTGCTGATCCTGACGCTGTGGCAGGTGTTCTACATGAACCCGCGCATGGAACAGCAGCGCGAGCAGGCCCGCATCGAGCAGCAGCGCGCCGAAGCGCAGAAGAAGGAAACGGGCGGCGGCGCCAATTCCGGCGCGGCGGGCACTGAGGCCCCGGCGCCGGGCACGATTCCGAATGCGCCGGGCAGCGAGGCCGTGACGGCGGCCAACCGGGATCAGGCGGTTGCGGCATCGAAGCGCGTCAAGATCGACACGCCGAGCCTCGAAGGCTCGATCAACCTCACCGGCGGGCGCCTCGACGACCTGCGGCTGAAACACTACCGCGAGACGGTCGACAAGAACTCGCCCGAGATCGAACTGCTCAACCCCTCGTCGCTGCCCAACGGCTATTTCGCCGAGATCGGCTTCGTCGGCAATGACAAGACCGGGGCGGTGCCGGGCGCCGACACGGTGTGGACCGTCGACGGCAATCCGACGCTGACGCCGACGACGCCGGTGACGCTCACCTACACCAATGACAAGGGCCTCACCTTCAAGCGCACCATCTCGGTCGACAGCGACTATATGTTCACGGTCTCCGATACCGTGCAGAATTCGGGCAGCGCCCCCGTGTCGCTATTCAACTACGGCCGCGTCACCCGCTACGACAAGCCGGCCGTCGCCAGCACCTATGTGCTACATGAGGGCCTGATCGGCTATACCGGCAGCGAAGGCCTGCAGGAGCACAAATACGCGGCGATCGAGAAGGACAAGCAGTTCCAGCCGGGCAAGTCGACCGACGGCTGGCTCGGCATCACCGACAAATACTGGGCGGTGACGCTGGTGCCGACCGAGAAGCAGCCGTTCCAGCCGCGCTATGCCTATTTCGAGGACGGCCGCCACCGCTACCAGTCCGACTTCCTGACCGATGCGATCAATGTCGATGCCGGTCAGTCGGCGACGGTCGAGACCGAGCTGTTCGCCGGCGCCAAGGAAGTCGCCAAGATCAACGCCTATGAGGAAGACCGCCACATCAAGCGCTTCGACCTCCTGATCGACTGGGGCTGGTTCCACTTCATCACCAAGCCGATGTTCTGGCTGATCGACACGCTGTACAAGTTCTTCGGCAATTTCGGGCTGGCGATCCTGGCCACCACCGTCATCGTCAAGGCCATCTTCTTCCCTTTAGCCAACAGATCCTACGCGTCGATGGCGAACATGAAGAAGGTGCAGCCGAAGATGCTGGAGATCCGCGAGAAATACGCGGACGACAAGATGAAGCAGCAGCAGGCGATGATGGAGCTCTACAAGACCGAGAAGATCAATCCGCTGGCCGGCTGCTGGCCGGTGGCGCTGCAGATCCCGGTGTTCTTCTCGCTCTACAAGGTGCTCTACATCACCATCGAGATGCGGCACGCGCCGTTCTTCGGCTGGATCCACGACCTTGCCGCGCCCGATCCGACCTCGGTGTTCAACCTGTTCGGCCTGCTTCCCTTCGCGCCTCCGGCCTTCCTGCCGCATCTCGGCGCCTGGGCGGTGGTGATGGGCATCACCATGTTCCTGCAGATGCGCATGAACCCGGCGCCGCCTGATCCGACGCAGGCCGCGGTCTTCACCTGGATGCCGGTGATCTTCACCTTCATGATGGGCAGCTTCCCGGCCGGCCTCGTCATCTACTGGGCCTGGAACAACCTGCTCTCGATCCTGCAGCAGGGCGTGATCATGAAGCGCCAGGGCGCCAAGATCGAATTGTGGGACAATCTGGCGGCGATGTTCCGCAAGAAACCATCGCCGGCGGAATAGCCGGCCCCGCCCCTGAACACAAAAACCCCGGCATGTTGAACTGACCCCATAAAGTTGGACGGTTCATTGAGCTGGTAGATCTAAGGATTGG
>SUGL01000419.1 GCA_004963905.1 Mesorhizobium sp. | reverse complement strand
GAACAGGACCGGGTCGAGGCGCAGCATCGGCAGATCCGGCGGAATGTTGGTGTCGATCCGGTGCTCACCGGTGATCTTGCGGGCTCGGTCGAGCGCCGAGCCGACGATGTCGCCGACATAGTGGAACGCATAGTTCGGCTCCATGGCGCCCGACTCGATCTTGGTCATGTCGAGCAGATTGGCGATGAAGCGGTTCAGCCGCTCCGATTC
>SUGL01000418.1 GCA_004963905.1 Mesorhizobium sp. | reverse complement strand
ATACATGGCCACGCGCGCCACCGAGCCCTTGAGCTTTTCCACCGCGTCCGGTTCGGCCGCACGGGTGATGAAATTGGCGTTGACGCCACTGGCCGGCCATTGCTCCCAGCTGATGTTGTTGCCGAGCTGGCTGCCCATTGCGACGTCGCCGGAAAGCACCAGCACGTCCTGCAGCGCGATCGCGGGCTGCTTGGGAGCGTTGACTACGAC
>SUGL01000417.1 GCA_004963905.1 Mesorhizobium sp. | reverse complement strand
ACCTCGGCCATCATGCGCCCAACGTCAACATCGAGATGATCGTGTCGCGGCTGATCCAGTTCGGCAAGCTGGGCGGCTTCCACTTCAACGATTCCAAATATGGCGACGACGACCTCGATGCCGGCTCGATCGATCCCTACCGGCTGTTCCTCGTCTTCAACGAGCTGGTCGATGCTGAGCTGTCCGGCGCCAAAGGCTTCAACCCCGCGC
>SUGL01000416.1 GCA_004963905.1 Mesorhizobium sp. | reverse complement strand
GGGCCGAACACCTCGCGCTCCATCTCCTCGATGCCTTTGACCCGGAAGACGTGCGGCGCGACGAAGCGGCCGCTTTTCGGTGCCTCGAGCTTGGCGATCAGCCGGCCTTCCAGCCCCTTCTTCGCACAATAGTCGCTGATCGAGCCTTGCGCCTCGTCGTCGATGACCGGGCCGACATCGGTCGAGATCAGCCAGGGATCGCCGACATTG
>SUGL01000415.1 GCA_004963905.1 Mesorhizobium sp. | reverse complement strand
CGCTCAACACCAGCTGGGATGTCTGGAGCCACGGCCATGCGCCGATGGAGCTTTATGGCGAGGCCGGCACCGTTTTCGTGCCGGACCCGAACTTCTTCGGCGGCGAGGTGCGCTTCACCGACGCGACCAAGCCGGTGAAGAAGCTGCCCAAATGGGAACATCCCTTCGGCGTGCCCAATGAGATGCACAGCCAAGGCATGATGGCCAACT
>SUGL01000414.1 GCA_004963905.1 Mesorhizobium sp. | reverse complement strand
CTCGTCATGCATTGTTATTCCTTATCCGTGCTTCTGGTTGCGGCCCCACAGCTCTGCCTTCGGCAGCCGCGGCTTAGGCGGTTGGCAATATTAGCTTATTGCATTCTGCAAGAGATCACCGGTTCCTCAGAGCGCTACGGGTCGCGCGAGAAACACCACTTCTTCGTTGCCTTGGACATACGCTCCTGATCGGATGCCGCAGACGATCGA
>SUGL01000413.1 GCA_004963905.1 Mesorhizobium sp. | reverse complement strand
CCTGGTCGGGATGCGACTTCAGATGTTCGGCATCGTAGTCACGGCCGTAGCAGAAGGGCTGGTCAGGTTTCAGCCGCTCGCGGAGCGGAGCCCCCAGCGCCGGGTCGATCGGATCAATGCGAGCGAACTCCGCCTTGCAGGTGGCGGCCGGCATCGGGTCGAGACGGAAATTGTCATCCTCGCTGCCGAGCGCCTGCTCGTTGTACTTCGC
>SUGL01000412.1 GCA_004963905.1 Mesorhizobium sp. | reverse complement strand
GCCGCCGGCAGTGGGTGGGTCTGCTCTATGTCCTGCCGGCGGTGGCGCTCGTCACCGTCTTCTTCGTCATCCCTCTCGGCATGACGGCATGGATGTCGCTGCACAACTGGCCGCTGATGGGCGAACACACCTTCATCGGGCTCGACAACTACTTTGCCATCCTGCGCGACACCCGCTTCTGGAACGCGCTCAAATTCACCGCCTATTACAC
>SUGL01000411.1 GCA_004963905.1 Mesorhizobium sp. | reverse complement strand
ACGCTGCATTTAGAGCAATCCGGGAAAAGCGCGAATGGCCGCCCCGGAATTGCGTAAAAACAATATCTGGAGCAATGCGCGATTGCGTCTAACATTGAACTCCTCCAGGCGACACACGCGGCCCGGGTTTGACTCGCCAATCCTTGGAAAGGCATAAGGGGTCGGGGTCCGGAGTTGCGGGGGGCGATGAACGCCTGGCTGCGGAAGATCAA
>SUGL01000410.1 GCA_004963905.1 Mesorhizobium sp. | reverse complement strand
AATGGGAGATGTTCCTGTCGGGCGCAATGGCGGCTATGAATCTGATGATCGCGGCCAATGCGCTGGGCTATGGGACCAATATGATCAGCAACTGGTATTCCGACGTCGCGGAGGGTAGAGCGATCCTCGGCCTGTCGCCGCAGGAGCGCGTCATCGGCTTCGTCCACATCGGCTCCTACCAGGGACCGGCGCCGGAGCGGCCGCGGCCCGAT
>SUGL01000040.1 GCA_004963905.1 Mesorhizobium sp. | reverse complement strand
CGGTGACCGTCGCCGAGCCGGAACCGGCTGAATACGTCAAGATCTGCGACGTGTATGGCGCCGGCTACTTCTACATCCCAGGCACCGAAACCTGCCTGCGCATCGGCGGCTATATCCGTTACGACATCGGCTTCGGCGATATTGCCGGCCACCAGGATGTGCCCGACCGCATGGGCGACGGCACCCACGACACTTATCACAAGCTGGCCCGCTTCACGCTGAAGACCTGGACCGGCCAGGAAACCGAGCTCGGCACGTTGAGGACCTATACCGAGAACCGCTTCAACTTCAGGGATGGTTGGGATGAAGAGGACTCCGGCAGCCAGTGGTCGCTGAATTTCGCCTGGATCCAGCTCGGTGGGTTCCGCGTCGGTAAGGACGAAACGGCGTGGGATACGTTCAGCGGCTATGCCGGTAATGTCATCGAGGATTCGCTGGTCGGCTACGGTGGCGATTTCGATACCAACCTGATCCAGTACACCTTCGACGCCGGCAACGGCTTCTCGGCCGTGGTCTCGCTGGAAGACGGCGACGGCGCCAACACGATCGACAGCTATATTCCGCACATGGTCGGCGGCGTGAAGTACACGCAGGGCTGGGGTGGGGTCAGCGGTACCGTCGCATATGACAGCAATTACGAAGAGTGGGCCGGCAAGGTTCGCCTCGACGTGAACGCTAGCGATGCGATCTCGCTGTGGGCCATGGCGACCTACGGCACGGAGAAGAACGTCGTCCACAACTTCTTCAAGAACTGGGAGGGCAACTGGGCCGTCTATGGCGGTGGCACCTACAAGTTCAACGAGAAGACCTCGTTCAACGCCCAGCTTTCCTATGATGAAGGTAAGACCTTCGGCCTGGCCGCCAACGTCGCATATGACATCGTGCCCGGCTTCACGATCACGGGCGAGGTTGATTATGTCAACCAGGGCTCGAGCGACTATCACCCCGTCAGCGATGACTTCTGGGGTGCCCACCTCCGCTTCCAGCGCTCGTTCTAGGGGCTGGTACTATACAAGTTAAATCCAGCCCGGGCGCTTCAACGCCCGGGCTGCTTTGTCTTCGTGACTGGGTGAGGGCAAACGAAGGAAGAGAAGGGGGTACGGTAGCTGAAGTCTGCGAAACGGTTTCGTGGGATCCGCTTCTGGCGTGATGAAACTGATTTGTCAGACTTAAAACTCTTGAAAGGACGCTTCCAAGCGGCTAGGTCTGCCTATCCACTCGGGGGTGTGGTCCACAAATGTCAAACGAAGCAGTTCAAGAGGGGGGGTCCTCTGGTCACTTTGCGGTTTTTTCTTCTCAGAACTCGAACTTTCGATATACGTACAACAAGATCAGAGAAGTAAAATCGTACAGGATCGGGGAACTATTTGCAGCATATCGGGACATACTCTGGGATGATGGGCGGCATAAATACAATGTCAGCTCTTTCATAGGTGAAATAGACGAGATCCTTCTTGGAGAGCGTTTCAGTACCTTTGACCAGAATACCCTGGACAATCTTATCGGCACCTTGCGCCAGCGCGGGAACAGCAACGCAACCATCAATCGCAAGATGGCTGCTCTCAGCAAATTGCTGCGCAAGGCTCACAAGATGGGGGATATCCACAGCTTGCCCGAGTTCCGCCGCCAGAAAGAGCGGGCGGGACGGATTCGTTTCCTCGAAAGGGACGAAGAGGCGAGGCTGTTTGCCGCCATCAAGAGCCGCAGCGAGGATGCTTACAGGCTTTCCGTCTTCCTGGTCGATACTGGCTGCCGCCTCGGCGAGGCGCTCGGCCTGATCTGGAACGACATCCAGGAACACCGCGTCTCGTTCTGGATCACGAAGTCCGGCCGCAGCCGCACCATCCCGATGACCGAACGGGTCAAGGAGGTGATCAAGCTGCCGCCGACCACCGAAGGGCGCCGGCCGAAGGGCCCGTTCACCAAGTTTACCCAGGCGCAGTACCGCGCCATCTGGAACGAAGCGAAGACCGAGGTCGGTCTCGGCGCCGACGAGCAGGTGGTGCCGCATATCCTGCGCCACACCTGCGCCTCACGCCTTGTCCAGGGCGGCATCGACATCCGGCGCGTGCAGATGTGGCTCGGCCACCAGACGCTGTCGATGACCATGCGTTACGCCCACCTCGCCACCAACGACCTCGATGGCTGCGTCGTCGTGCTCGAGAAGCCGCGCGCCGATGAGGCGCAGCATTCGGCGGAGACTTCGGTGTTTGCCTCTCCTTTGACGACGCCGTCACCCGCCAAAGCCGCTCGTAAGGAGAGCGGATCGGAACCGGCGAAGGCGCGTCGCAAGAGTTCGAAGGGCAAGTAGCGGGCCGGCGCTGGAGCCGCCAATCTCCCCCCATGTGGGGGGAGATGCCCGGTCCACCCTCCGTAGCTGCAGCGCAGCTGCTGCGGAGGACGGGCAGGACAGAGGGGGCGCTGTCCCGCCGACGTCTCCATCAATTGGATCAATCAAAAAACTGGCATTTCGGCCGGCTTGTGATCCGTAGATTGACCAGAGGCCGGCGATCCTTCGCGCCCCCCTCTGTCCTGCCGGACGTCTCCCCCACAAGGGGGGAGATTGGATGTCGCGCCTGCTTTCGCCAATCGCCGGCGTCGCAGAGGAGGTCGCCGGCATCGCGGCTCGCCACCTTCTCCCCGTCACTATACGGGGAGAAGGTGCCGGCAGGCGGATGAGGGGCAGCGCCGACCGCGACAACTGGCGGCTGCTCGCCTTGACGACTTACCCTGTACTGGATTGACAGCCTCGGGGCTGATCGAGATCTTTTGAATTACTTCTACCAAGCCTCCCGCTCCGCCTTATCCAGAAACCCGGCAATCTCTTGCGGCAAACCACCGGTTTCAAGGAAGGGCGCGTGTCCCTGGCCTTCGACGGTGATCGTCTGCATGCCGGGATGGCGCTTCTGCATCTCCTCGACGGTCGTAGCGGACAACAGTGTCGAATTGCCGCCGCGAATGGCGAGCAGCGGCATGGCGGCGAGCGCGTCGAACTGCGGCCACAGATCCGGCAGCGGTTTGGTGACGTCGACGCCGGCCAGCGTTTCGACCAGGGCCGGATCGAAATCCGGCACCCACCCGGCATCGGTATCGCGGCAGATGGCGGTCACCATCCGCGCCCAGTCGGCGTCGGCAAGTGCCGGGAAGCCGGCGCCATGCACGCGCCGCTGCGCGTCCACCGCCTCGGCGAATGTCTTCGGTTTCGGGTTGCGATCGAGATAGGAGCGGATATGGGCGAGGCCTTCCGCCTCGATCACCGGGCCGATGTCGTTGAGGACGATGGCCTTCAGCGCGGCCGGCTTCAGCGCGCCGAGCACATGGATGATCAACCCGCCGCGCGACGTGCCGATGAATGCTGCCTCTTCGATGCCCAGTTCCAACAGCCCGGCCAGCACATCGCCGGCCTCGATGCCGACGTTGTAATGGCTGATATCGGGGTCGTAGTCGGATCGGCCGCGCCCGCGATAGTCGAAGGCGACGACCTTGCGCGGGTTCTTGGCCTTGCTCGAAAGGTAGAGCGCGACCTCGTGGAAGTCGCGGGCATTGCGCGTGAGGCCGGGCAGGCAAACGACCGGCCAGCCAGTGTTGGCTTCGCCGTAAATCCGTGCATGGACCTTCAGGCCATCGGGCGCGGTATAGAAGAAGTCGGAGAAATCCTGCGCATTCGCCATTTGGATGTTGTTCCTCGCTGCGTTGACCGACTGCTACAGACGAGGGGAAGCTCCCCCTTCTCCCCTTGTGGGAGAAGGTGGCCTCGCGAAGCGAGGTCGGATGAGGGGTGTTCCAGCTTGGCAATGACGGCGATCCGTCCAGCACCCCTCAACCGTCTCGGCGCTACGCGCCGATCCACCTTCTCCCACAAGGGGAGAAGGGGAAGTCTCTCAACTCCGCCCGTTCACCAGATCTCCCACGATGTCGTACTTGCCCGAAATACGCATCTTGTAGACTTCGTAATTCTCCATCACGCGCTGCACGTAACTTCTTGTTTCCGTGTAGGGAATCCGCTCGATCCAGTCGACGACGGCGTCCACGTCCTTGCCGCGCGGATCACCGTATTTCGCCACCCATTGGGCGGCGCGGTTGGGGCCGGCATTGTAGCCGGCGAAGGTCAGCACATAGGAGCCGTTGAAGCGGTCGAGCTGCTCGCCGAGGAAGGCGGACCCGAGCGTGGCGTTGTAGCCCGCATCGGTCGTCAGCCGCATTTGCGAAAAGGTCATGCCGGCCTTCTTCGCCAGCTGCCTGGCGGTGCCTGGCATCAATTGCAAGAGGCCGCGCGCACCGGCGCTGGAAATTGCGCCGACGTTGAACTCGCTCTCCTGGCGAGCGATGGCATAGGCCAGCGCCTTGCCGGAACCGGAGATGTTGGCCGAATCGGGGATGACGCCCAACGGATGCGACAGCGCGCCGACATCGATGCCGCGCTGGGCGGCGATCTTGCCGACTTTCAGCGCCATGAAATGGTTGCCCTGCTTTTCGGCGAGCACCGCCAGCAGCGCCAACTCGCCGGGGCTGGTCAGCTGTCCCGCGAGGTCGCGGTAGAGCGTTTCGGCATAGCGGTCATAGCCAGCTTCCTGCAGCCGCTTGATCGCGCTCACGGCTTCGCGGCCTTCGAAGCTCTGGCGGTCGGCCGCACTCGGTTTCGGATAGACGATGTTGAGGGTCCTGAGGCCCACGCGCTCACCCGCGAGCTGGCCGTAGAAGGTCGTGCCGTAGCCGGCGGCTCGCGTGAAATAGTCCTTGGCGTTGCCCGGACCGCCGACTTCGGCGGCGCGGCCGAGCCAGTAGTAAGCGCGCGACAGCGACACCGGCCCCTGGGCGAGATCGGCGATGCGCGAAAAATGCGCGGCGGCCGTTACCGGGTCGTTCAGGCCGCGCAATGCGTACCAGCCGGCATGGAATTCGGCTTCGGCGGCGCTGGCCGGGCTTTCGGCAGCATGCATGGAAGCGATCTTGTAGGCGGTCTTGATGTCGCCCTGGTCGACCAGCTCGCGCGACAGAACGCGGCGCTCCACCCACCAGGCATCGGGGTCGACCAGCGCATCGCGGTCGGTCGGCGCCTTCATCAGAACCGCCGCGGCGTCGGCAAATTTCTGCTGCTTGCGCAGATATTCTGCCTCGGCGAAGAAATAGCCGGCCGAGCGCTGCGCCGCCGGCACGGCCTTGAGCAGCTTCGCCGCATTCTTGTCGCCCTTGTCGGCCGCCGCCCAGGCGTCCGCCAGTTGCTGGGCGCCGGCGAGACCGGCGACACGCAGCGCCGAGGACGGCCGCTCGGCATAGAACATACGCTCCATGCGGTAGCGATGGTCTGCCGCAGGAATCAGCGCGCCGAACTCCTTGATAAAAGCGACTTCGTCCTTCGCCTCCAGCTTCTCCGTGCGCCAGAAGGGCACCAGCACGGCGCGCGCCGCCGCGGCATTGCCCAGCGCCACCTGCGAGCGGGCGAGGATCATTACGCCTTCCGGCGTCAGCGGCTGGCTGCGGCCGAAAGCCTGCACCACCACTTGCGGCAGCGGGTTCTCGCGATAAAGCGCGCGCTCGCTGTTCTTGCGCAACGCGATCGTGCCGGGCCATCCCGGCAGCATCTTGGCTGCGTCGGCGATCTCGCCGCTCGGCACCTTGTCGCCGCCATAGAGCGCGATCGCCCAGGCCAGTATGTGCCGGTCGAGCGAGGTGGCGGGCAGCGTATCGCGCGCGTTGCGCGCGCCGGCGATGTCGTTGCCGGCCAGCGCGTCGAGGCCGCTCTTCAACTGGGCGATGCTGGCTGGAGGCGGGGAGGGCTGCGCCTCGCCAGGGGCCAGCGGCGCGTCGGATGCGGGGATCGTCGCCGTCACGCGCGCATCGACGCTGCCGCCGATCGCCATCCCCGGCATCAGCGCGACGACCGCGCTGAGAAGCGCGAAGAGATGGGGCCGCCTCGTCGGCATTTTTCTACCCTAGCGCATTGTCAGCAGGCAGGGACCCTCGATGCCCGAACCCGGAGCCTAAACTCAGGTCGTGAAAGGCTTATAAACAAAAGCGGATCGAGGCCGTCCGAATTGCGCTTGCTGGCACCATTGCGATGCTTGCCGCTGAACCATGTCGAGACTATGGTGCGCGGCTTCGCTTTCGGTTAGAAGGCGCGCAAATAAACCGATCGATGAAACACCGACGCATGTCGCCAAAAACAACGACATGCATAGCCAACAAAGTTCCAGGAGTTTGGACAATATGCTGAGAGGCTCGCTGACCGCGCTCGTCACACCGTTCGAAAAGAGCGGGCGTTTCGACGAGAAAGCCTTTCGCGCTTTTGTCGAATGGCAGATCGCCGAGGGCACCAAGGGCCTCGTTCCGGTCGGCACCACCGGCGAGTCGCCGACGCTGTCGCATGACGAGCACCGCCATGTCGTGAAGGTCTGCATCGAAGTGGCCAAGGGCAGGGTGCCGGTCGTGGCCGGTGCCGGCTCCAACAACACCGAGGAAGCCGTCGGCCTGGTGCAATATGCCGAGAAGGCCGGCGCCGATGCGGCCCTTGTCGTTACGCCCTATTACAACAAGCCGACCCAGCGCGGCCTCTACGAACACTTTGCCGCCGTCGCTCGGGCGACAAAGCTGCCGATCATCATCTACAACATTCCGCCGCGATCGGTGATCGACATGACGCCGGAGACGATGGGCAGGCTCCGCCACGACTTCAAGAACATCGCCGGCGTCAAGGATGCCACCGGCAAGGTCGAGCGGGTCTCCGAGCAGCGCATGACCTGCGGCAAGGATTTTATCCAGCTCTCCGGTGAGGATGCCTCGGCGCTGGGCTTCAACGCCCATGGCGGCGTCGGCTGCATTTCGGTGACCTCGAATGTCGCGCCGCGCCTTTGCGCCGAGTTCCAGGAAGCGACGCTCGCCGGCGACAGCGCCAAGGCGCTCGAGCTGCAGGACCGTCTGCTGCCGCTGCACAAGGCGATCTTCATGGAGCCCGGCGTGTCCGGCGCCAAATACGCGCTGTCGAAGCTGGGCAAGGTCGAGAACGTGGTCCGCTCGCCTTTGGTGACGGTCGAGGCTTCGACCGCCGAGAAGCTTGATCAGGCGATGAAGCACGCCGGCTTGATTAATTAGCGAGCCCGTTTGGAAACTCTACTCCTGCGGCCATCTGAAGGCGTCATCTGCGCTTCCGGTGCTCACGTACTATATGTACGCTCCGCTCCGGTTCTCGATGACACCATCATCTGACTCGCAGGAGCGAGTTTCGAAACGGACTCTAGACGTCATGAATCAAGTCAAGAAAGCCGACCCCAACAACAGGACGGTCGCCGAAAACCGCAAGGCGCGCTTTTCCTACGAGGTGCTCGACACGATCGAGACCGGCCTGGTGCTGACCGGCACCGAGGTGAAGTCGCTGCGCCAAGGCCAGGCCAACATCCAGGAAAGCTACGCCTCCGCCGAGGGCGGCGAGATTTGGCTGATCAATTCCTATCTGCCGGAATATCTCCAGGCCAACCGCTTCAATCACGAGCCGCGCCGGCGCCGCAAGCTGCTCGTCAGCAAGCGCGAGATGGCCAAGCTGTCGCAGAGCGTCGAGCGCGAAGGCATGACGCTGGTGCCGCTGAAAATCTATTTCAACGATCGCGGCCGCGCCAAGCTCCTGCTGGCGATCGCTCGCGGCAAGAAGCTGCACGACAAGCGCGAAACCGAAAAGCAGCGCGACTGGTCGCGCGAGAAGGGGCGGCTCCTCAAGGAGCGCGGATAAACAATCGGCAATATCCAGGCAGGCGAGCAGGGAGCCAAGGCTTGAGGAACCGCTTGATTGTCCTGGCCCTGGCTTTCGTCTTTCTGGCGCTTGCTGTCGAGACAGACAGCTTTTTCCGGCCTCGCGCCTTCCCGCCGGATCGCGCCGAATTCCCCATCAGGGGCATCGACGTTTCCCACCACCAGGGCAATATCGATTGGCAGCGCGTCGCGGCCGACGATGTCGCCTTCGCCATCATCAAGGCGACCGAAGGCGGCGACCATGTCGACGATGCCTTCGCCGAGAATTTGCGCCAGGCCCGCGCGGCAGGCCTCGCGGTTGGCGCCTATCATTTCTTTACCTTCTGCCGGCCGGGCGCCGATCAGGCGAAGAACTTCCTTTCGGTCGTGCCGCGCGGCGAGCCGCTTTTGCCGCCGGTCGTCGATATCGAGTTCCACGGCAACTGCCCGAATCGACCTTCGCCCACCGAACTGAGCGCGGAGCTGCTTGCGTTCCTGGGACCGGTCGAGGCGGCCTATGGCAAGCCGGCCATCATCTACATCACCGACGAGGCGGCGCCGACCTATGCCGCTCATATCGCGGTTCGCCAGCGCTGGCTGCGCTCGATTGCGATGCCGCCGAAAGAGGAAAATTGGGTTTATTGGCAATATCTCGATACCGGCCGCGTCGACGGCATCGACGGCGCTGTCGACCTGAATGTGCTGAACGGCGGGCCGGCGAGGCTCTCGGAGCTTTTTTCCCCGGCGCCTGAATCAACCTT
Organism: Mesorhizobium sp.; assembly: GCA_004963905.1. Taxonomy (GTDB): domain Bacteria; phylum Pseudomonadota; class Alphaproteobacteria; order Rhizobiales; family Rhizobiaceae; genus Mesorhizobium. Next base: position 46,130 of record SUGL01000040.1, on the reverse strand, counting down.
TTCAGGAACGCCTAGCCTTGCAGGAACGCCGCGATCTCCCTGAACACGTTGACGAACATGTCTTCCGTCAGCACGCCGGTATTGGTGTTGTAGCGCGAGCAGTGATAGCTGGAAAACAGCGTGATGCCGCCGGCCTCCTGGCGCCCGCCATGGCGGAACGGAAGGGCGGCGACGCGCCCGCCCAGCGCCCGCACCGTCGACTGATGCGCAATCGAGCCCAGCGTCAGGATGGCGCGCAAATTGGGGAAGCGCGCGATGGTCGGCTTGAGAAAGGTCCGGCAGGTGGCGATCTCGGCGCCGACAGGCTTGTTCTCCGGCGGCACGCAGCGCACGGCATTGGTGATCGCCGTGCCGATCAGCTCCAGCCCGTCATCCGGCCTCGCCTTGAACTCGCCGCGCGCAAGGCCTTGCGCGATCAGCGTGCCGTAGAGCAGGTCGCCGGCGTAGTCGCCGGTGAAGGGACGCCCGGTGCGGTTGGCGCCGCGCAACCCGGGCGCCAGCCCGACGATGAGGAGCTTGACGGAATCCTCGCCTTCCGGCGGCAGGAAGGTCGGCACCGGCGCATTGAACCAGCCCGGCTCGCGCTCTCGCCAGGCGGCGATGAAGTCATGCAGCCGCGGGCAGAGCGGGCAATCGCGGCTGGGTTCGGGGGAAGGCGCGGCGCTCAAAGCCGCCGCTCTCAATAATCGTCCTCGTCGGCTTCAGCCGGCTCAGGCCGGCGTACCGGCCGCTCCGATGGGTCGCGCCCGACTTCGTTCTTCAGCGTCATCAGATCGATGAAGTGGTCGGCCTGGCGGCGCAGGTCGTCGGAGATCATCGGCGGCTGCGAGGCCATGGTCGAGATGATCGACACCTTGCGGCCGCGCCGCTGCAGTGCCTCCACCAGGGTGCGGAAGTCGCCGTCGCCGGAGAAGATGACATAGTGGTCGACGACATCGGCAAGTTCCAGCGCATCGACAGTGAGTTCGATATCCATGTTGCCCTTGATCTTGCGCCGGCCGGTCGAGTCGGTGAACTCCTTGGCGGGCTTGGTCACCACCTTGAAGCCATTGTAGTCCAGCCAGTCGATCAGAGGCCGGATCGAGGAATATTCCTGATCCTCGACCAGCGCGGTGTAGTAATAGGCCCTGAGCAGGTAACCACGCTTCTGGAAGCTCGCGAGAAGCTTGCGGTAGTCGATGTCGAAGCCCAGCGCCCGCGATGTGGCGTAGAGATTGGCGCCGTCGATGAAAAGAGCGATCTTTTCACGGGGATCGAACATCGAAAAATATCCCTTTCGAAAATTTTTGTCGTCTAAATGGACGCGACGGGCAGGCTGGGTAATGGTCCCTTTTGCCGTCTCTTCCGAGATAACGCCAGATTTATGGATATCCAAGGGCAGGGTGCGCATTGCAAGCAATTGTGATCGGCACTATGTCAGCGGCGGATGTCCGGTTGTCGAGCCGGGCAAAGGCTCATCCTTAGGCCGCTGCCGCCATAAAGCTTGTATTTAGGCGGCGTCCGGGTTATGGAGCCCGCCAGTTTTCCATCAAATCCACGCATGAAAGGGGCAGTCCATGGCCCGCGTAACCGTTGAAGATTGTATCGACAAGGTCGACAACCGTTTCGAGCTCGTGCTGCTCGCCGGCCACCGTGCCCGCCAGATCAGCCAGGGCGCGCAGATCACCGTTCCTCGCGACAATGACAAGAATCCGGTCATTGCGCTGCGCGAGATCGCCGAGGAGACGCTGTCGCCCGACGACCTCAAGGAAGACCTGATCCACTCGCTGCAAAAGCATGTCGAGGTCGACGAGCCGGAGGCCGACGGCGAGGCGATCGCCGACCAGACCGGCGCCGCCACCGCTGCCGCCGACACCGACGATGCCGAAGAGAACGTCGCCTTCGATCGCATGAGCGAGGAAGACCTGCTCGCCGGCATCGAGGGTCTGGTGCCGCCGGAAAAGAGCGACGACTACTAAGCGTCACTGGAACTTGCCTGGATCAAGCATCCGGCACTTCCGTCTCGTAAGTTTCGTGGCTATCTATGGGATGCGTCGCACGCCTGTGCGGCGCATCAATCATTTCAGCACCGCGAGATCCCGCCCATGATGCGTCAGTATGAGCTTGTCGAGCGCGTCCAGCGCTACAAGCCTGACGTCAACGAGGCGCTGCTCAACAAGGCCTATGTCTATGCCATGCAGAAGCATGGCCACCAGAAGCGCGCCTCGGGTGATCCCTATTTCTCGCACCCGCTGGAAGTCGCCGCCATCCTCACCGAGATGCATATGGACGAGGCGACCATCGCGGTTGCCCTTTTGCACGACACGATCGAGGACACGACCGCGACGAGGGCCGAGATCGACGAGCTCTTCGGCCCCGAAATGGGCAAGCTGGTCGAGGGGCTTACCAAGCTGAAGAAGCTCGACCTCGTCTCCAAGAAGGCCGAGCAGGCCGAGAACCTGCGCAAGCTGCTGCTGGCGATCTCCGAGGATATTCGCGTTCTCCTGGTCAAGCTCGCCGACCGCCTGCACAACATGCGCACCCTCGACCACATGCCCGAGTCCAAGCGCCTGCGCATCGCCGAGGAGACGATGGACATCTATGCGCCGCTCGCCGGGCGCATGGGCATGCAGGGCATGCGCGAGGAGCTGGAAGAGATCGCCTTCCGCTATATCAATCCGGAGGCCTATCGCGCCGTCACCGCCAGGCTCGCCGAGATATTCGAACGCAACAGGGGCGTGCTGGACGAGATCGAGAAGGCGCTGTCTGGCCTGTTCGAAAAGCACGCCATCAAGGCCAGCGTCAAAAGCCGGCAGAAGAAACCGTGGTCGGTGTTTCGCAAGATGGAGGCCAAGGCGCTCTCCTTCGAGCAGCTCTCCGACATCTTCGGCTTCCGCGTCGTCGTCGACACGGTCGAGGACTGCTACCGCGCGCTCGGCGCCATCCACACCACCTGGTCGATGGTGCCCGGCCGCTTCAAGGACTACATCTCGACGCCGAAGCAGAACGACTACCGCTCGATCCACACCACCATCGTCGGTCCGTCGCGCCAGCGTGTCGAACTGCAGATCCGCACCCGCGAGATGAACAAGATCGCCGAATACGGCGTCGCCGCGCATTCGATCTACAAGGACACGGGCGGCAAGGCGAATGGCGCCGCGCACTCGATCTCCAAGGAGACCAACGCCTATGCTTGGCTGCGCCGCACCATCGAGCAGCTCGCCGAAGGCGACAACCCCGAGGATTTCCTGGAAAACACCAAGCTGGAGCTGTTCCAGGACCAGGTGTTCTGCTTCACGCCCAAGGGCATGCTGATCGCGCTGCCGCGCGGCGCAACGCCCATCGACTTCGCCTATGCCGTCCATACCGATGTCGGCGACACCTGCGTTGGCGCCAAGGTCAACGGCCGCATCATGCCGCTGATGACGGAATTGAAGAACGGCGACGAGGTCGAGATCATCCGCTCCAAGGCGCAGGTGCCGCCCGCCGCCTGGGAATCGGTCGTCGTCACCGGCAAGGCGCGCGCCGCCATCCGCCGCGCCACCAAGAACGCCATCCGCAAGCAATATTCCGGGCTCGGCGCCCGCATCCTCGAACGCGCCTTCGAGCGTGCCGGCAAGAACTTCACCAAGGAAAGCCTGAAGCCGGTTCTGCATCGGCTGGCGCGCAAGGACATCGAGGACGTTCTGGCCTCCGTCGGACGCGGCGAGCTCGCGTCGACCGACGTCATGAAGGCGGTCTTCCCCGACTACAAGGACGAGCGCGTCACGGTCGCGGCGCCCAAGCAGCGTGAGGAGGGCTGGTCGAAGATCCGCAACGCCGCCGGCATGCTGTTCCAGATGCCCGGCCGCGCCTCGCGCAAGGGCAAGGACCAGCAGCGCGACGGAGCGGTGCCCATCCGCGGCGTGCGCGGCGATCTGCCGGTGCGTTTCGCGCCGGAAGGGGCGGTGCCGGGCGACCGCATCGTCGGCATCATCCAGCCGGGAACCGGCATCACCATCTATCCGATCCAGTCGCCGGCGCTGCAGGCGTTCGACGACCAGCCCGAGCGCTGGATCGACGTGCGCTGGGACATCGACGAGCGCACCAAGGAACGCTTCCCGGCGCGCATCTCGGTCACCGCCATCAACGCGCCGGGCTCGCTGGCCGACATCGCCCAGGTCGTCGCCCAGAACGACGCCAACATCCACACGCTGTCGATGGTACGCACCGCGCCCGATTTCACCGAGATGCTGATCGACCTCGAGGTCTGGGATCTGAAGCATCTCAACCGGCTGCTGTCGCAGCTCAAGGACAATTCGAGCGTCAGCGACGCGCGGCGCGTGAATGGGTGAACAGTGAATAGTGAATAGTGAATAGTGAATAGTGAATAGAAGGTGCTCTCACTACCATTCACCATTCACCACTCGCCAAGGGCATGGAGCGAACAATGAACACCGACGAAGTGCTGGGCATATTCCGTGAGGCGGGCGCGGTCCTCGAAGGTCATTTCATCCTGACGTCGGGCCTGCGCAGCCCGATCTTCCTGCAGAAGGCGCGCGTCTTCATGCATGCCGACAAGACCGAGCGCCTGTGCAAGGCGCTGGCCGAGAAGATCAAGGAAAGCGTGCCCGGCAGGATCGACTATGTCGTTGGCCCGGCGATCGGCGGCCTGATCCCGGCCTACGAGACCTCGCGCCATCTCGGCGCGCCGGCGATCTGGGTCGAGCGGGAAGGGGGCGAGTTCAGACTCCGCCGCTTCGAGATCGCTGCGGGCTCACGCGTCGTCATCGTCGAGGACATCGTCACCACCGGCCTGTCGATCCGCGAGACCATCGAATGCCTGCGCGAAATCGGCGCCGACGTCGTGGCGGCCGCCTGCATCATCGACCGCTCGGCCGGCAAGACCGATGTCGGCGTGCCGCTGATCGCACTCGCCGAATATGAGGTGCCGGCCTATCCGCCAGACCGCCTGCCGCCGGAGCTTGCCGCCATCCCGGCCGTCAAGCCCGGCAGCCGCAATATCTGAAGTCGTGTCACGATGATCGCTGGCGTCGATCATTTCGTGCTGACGGTCCGCTCGGTCGAAGCGACCTGCGAATTCTATCAACGTGTGCTTGGCTTGCGGCGTCTGGATGAGCCGAACCGGCCGACCGCGCTTCTGTTCGGCTCGCAGAAGATCAATCTGCACGAAGTCGGCCGCACCTTCGAGCCGAAGGCGAAGACGCCGATGCCGGGCTCCGGCGATTTCTGCCTCGTGGCGGCGGTGCCTCTCGCCGATATCCGCGCCAGCCTCGAGGCCAGCGGCGTGGCGATCGAAGTCGGCCCGGTCGAGCGCGTCGGCGCCCGTGGCAGGATGATGTCGGTTTATTTCCGCGATCCCGACGACAATCTGGTCGAGGTTAGCGAATATTCGGTTTAAGGCGTGTCGAGATTCAGGTCAGGCCGGCATCACCTGAATATCAACACGCCTTAGTGCGGTTCAGATCGAGCCGCATGGCGCAGCGCCGCTCGGCCGGCATGCCGTGTTCCGCCTCGCCGCTGATGAGCTCGGCGAGCCTTTCGTCGATCGCCGCGCCGTCCAGGATGCGAAAGCCGAACTTGCGGTAGAAGGGCGCATTCCACGCGACGTCGCGAAACGTGGTCAGCGTCACCGCCGCCAGGCCGCGCCGCCTGGCGTCCTCGATCGCCCGTTCAAGCAAGGCGCTGCCGATGCCGGAGCCTTGCCGGTCCAGGCGCACGTCGAGCTCCCATATGTGCAGCGCATCGTCTGCGACCCCGGCGCTCAGGAAGCCGACTGGCCGGTCCTGGTCATCGGCGGCAACCCAGCATGCGCCTTCGGCGATGAGCGCGCGATGCCGCTCGGCGCTCACATTGTCGCCGTCGGCAAGCCAGGCGAGGTCCGGGACAGCGCGGAACGCCAGCCCAGCGGACTGCTCGATGTCCGGCAAAGCTTCGGCGTCGCCGGCCCGCGCCGGTCGAATGGTGATCATCGGCTTCGTTTCCCCGGTTCTTCCTCAGTTTCGCCAGAATGGCGCTCTTGTTACAGCCTGCGGCAGACCATCGCGGGCGCCTTCGTTGTTCCGTGGCCTGCCCGTCGCTATATCAAAGTTTTGTTGCCTTCCTGCGCCCTCGAAGCGCAAGATATGTAGTCGCGACCCGGGGTGGCAGGGGAGCGTGTGTTGGACCGGGAACTGAAACAGAGTGCTTTTTCGACGCCGAGAGCCTGATGGCCTCCTGGAGCGGGTGCGTACTTACCTTTGGCCGCGCCGTTCGTTCTCGCGCTCTGTGCAGTATTTCTCCAAGCGCATCCTGCGGCTGAAGGCGACGCCCCATTCCGTGGCGGCCGGCGTCGCGGCGGGCGTTTTCGCCTCCTTCTTCCCGCTTGGCTTCCACTTCGTCATCGCCGCCGTGCTCTGCTGGGTGATCGCCGGCAATCTGGTGGCGGCAGCGCTGGGCGCTGTGTTCTTCGGCAATCCGCTGACCTTCCCTCTGCTCTGGGGCGCGTCGTGGGAGACCGGCAAGCTCATCCTGCATGAGCGCCTGCCCAAGCACGGGCCGCCCGAGCATCTCGGCGAAATGATGCACACGCTTTCCTTCGCCAAGCTGTGGCATCCGGTGCTTGAGCCGATGCTGATCGGCGCCGTGCCGCTCGGGCTGATCTTCGGGCTTGTCTTCTACGGCGTCACGCGCTGGGGCATGACCGTGTTTCGCGAGCAGCGGAAGAAACGCATGGCCGAGCGAGCCGAGAAGGCCAAGCGCGCCGGCGGGCGGGAAGTGCCCGCGGAATGATCATCGGTATCGGCAGCGACCTGATCGACATCAGACGCATCGAGAAGTCGCTGGAACGGCATGGCCAGCGCTTCGTCCAGCGCATCTATACCGAGGTCGAGCAGGCCAAGTCGGAAAAGCGCGCGGCTCGCGCCGCCTCCTACGCCAAGCGCTTCGCCGCCAAGGAGGCTTGCGCCAAGGCATTGGGCACCGGCATGGCCGAGGGCGTGTTCTGGCGCGACATGGGCGTGGTCAACCTGCCCAGCGGCGCGCCGACCATGGCGCTCACCGGCGGTGCTGCCGCCAGGCTGGAAAAAATCCTGCCCAAGGGCCATCGCGCGCTGATACACCTCACCATCACCGACGATTTCCCGCTTGCTCAAGCCTTTGTGATCATCGAGGCGGTGCCCGTCGAACAAGCGCCACATTGATTCCATCTGACCACGGGCGGCATGACGTTGCCCAGCGCGCGCCGAGACTCTATACCAACCAACGCACAATCGAGGACGACATGAGCGTGGCTGAAAAATCGCAGAAGAAATCCGGCGGGCTTGGTGAAACCTTTTCCGTCATCATCCAGGCTCTGCTGCTCGCGCTCGTGATCCGCACGCTGCTGTTCCAGCCCTTCTCCATCCCGTCCGGCTCGATGCGGCCGACGCTGCTCGAAGGCGACTATCTCTTCGTCACCAAATGGGCCTATGGCTATTCGCGCTATTCGCTGCCTTTCGGCCCGAACCTGTTCTCCGGCCGTATCTGGGGCTCCGAGCCCAAGCGCGGCGACGTGGTGGTGTTCAAGTTCCCGCCGGATCCGTCGGTCGACTACATCAAGCGCGTCGTCGGCCTGCCTGGCGACAAGATCCAGGTCAAGGACGGCCAGCTCTTCATCAACGGCACCGCCGTGCCGCGTGAAAAGGTCGGCCAGATCGACAATCCCGACATCACCGAGGTCGACCGTCCCGTCGACGTCTATCGCGAGACGCTGCCCAATGGCGTCACCTATGACACGCTCGACCTGACGCCCACCTCGATCGGCGACAACACGCGCGAGTTCGACGTGCCGCCGGGTCACTATTTCATGATGGGCGACAACCGCGACAATTCCTCCGATAGTCGCTTTACCGTCGGTTTCGTGCCGGCCGAGAATCTTGTCGGCCGCGCCAACGTCATCTTCTTCTCGATCGCCGATGGCGCAAGCCCGTTGGAAATCTGGAAGTGGCCGTCGCTGATGCGCGCCGGACGCCTGTTCCATCTCGTCCACTAAGGTCATGGCGGCCACCAAGCGTTTGACCACCGATGCCCTCGCCGAAGCGCTTTTGGAGCGCACCGGCCACGCCTTCGCCGACCGCCAGCGCCTGCAGCGCGCGCTGACCCATGCCAGCGCGCGTTCGACCCATGCCGGCGTCGACTACGAGCGCTTCGAATTCCTGGGCGACCGCGTTCTCGGCCTCGTCGTCGCCGACATGCTGCTGGCGGCCTTTCCCGAAGCCGCCGAGGGCGAGCTGTCGCTGCGCCTCAACGCGCTGGTCAACGCCGAGGCGCTCTCCGAGATCGCCGAGGAGATCGGCCTGCCGGAGCTGATCCGCGCCGGCTCCGACGTGCGCAACCTCGAAGGCCGCAAGCGAACCAATCTGCGCGCCGACGCGCTGGAGTCGCTGATTGCCGTGCTCTACCTCGACGGCGGGATGGAGGCGGCGCGCGCGTTCATCCACCGCTACTGGCAGCCGCGCTCGCAGGCGACAGGTGCCGCCCGCCGCGACGCCAAGACCGAATTGCAGGAATGGGCGCACCAGGCGTCTGGCGCCGTCCCGGCCTACCGGGTGGATAGTCGCGAGGGCCCCGACCACGATCCGCTGTTCACCGTCAGCGTCAAGGTCGGCTCCTTTGCGCCGGCGATCGGCAGCGGCCGTTCCAAGCGCGAGGCCGAACAGGCCGCTGCGGCGGTGCTGCTGCTGCGCGAAGGCGTATGGAGCGCGGCATGACGGAAGTCGGGAGCCCTGAGGCCGCCGCGACCCGCTCCGGCTTCGTCGCGCTGATCGGCGCGCCCAATGCCGGCAAGTCGACGCTGGTCAATCAACTGGTCGGCGCCAAGGTTTCGATCGTCACCCACAAGGTGCAGACCACCCGCGCGATCGTGCGCGGCATCGCCACGCATGACAACGCGCAGATCGTCTTCGTCGACACGCCGGGCATCTTCAAGCCGAAGCGGCGGCTGGACACGGCCATGGTCACCACCGCCTGGGGCGGCGCCAAGGATGCCGATGTCGTGGTGCTCCTGATCGACGCCGAGCGCGGCATCAAGGGCGATGCCGACGCCATCCTCGACCGGCTGAAGGACGTCCAGCAGCCGATGCTGCTCGTCCTCAACAAGGTCGACCGGATCAAGCCGGAGACGCTTCTGGCCCTCGCCGCGGCAGCGAACGAAAGAGTGCCGTTCAGGCGCACCTTCATGGTCTCGGCGCTCACCGGCTCCGGCTGCAAGGATCTGCTCGACTATCTCGCCGAGACGCTGCCCGCCGGGCCTTGGTATTATCCGGAAGACCAGATCTCCGATTTGCCGATGCGGCAGCTGGCGGCCGAGATCACCCGCGAAAAACTCTATTTGAGGCTGCACCAGGAGCTTCCCTATTCCTCGCATATCGAGACCGAGAAATGGGAAGAGAAGAAGGACGGCTCGGTGCGCATCGAGCAGGTCATCTATGTCGAGCGCGACAGCCAAAAGAAGATCGTGCTCGGCCACAAGGGCGAGACGATCCGCGCCATCGGCCAGGCCGCGCGCATGGAGATCGCCGGCATCCTTGAGCAGAAGGTTCACCTCTTTCTGTTCGTCAAGGTGCGCGAGAACTGGGGCGACGACCCCGAGCGTTATCGCGAGATGGGACTGGAGTTTCCCCATTGATGCATGTCGATGCATGTCGCCCAAAAGTGCCGAGCGGTTTGGGATAACGACATGCATAACACAAACATGCATGTCGGTTAGGAATGCCGTCCGGCAGTTTCGAGATCCGACATGCATGACCCGAAGGTAGATATCGACACCGATCTCGTGCGCCGGCTCGTCGACACGCAGTTTCCTGAATGGCGCCATCTGCCCGTGAGACCCGTCGCGTTCGGCGGCTGGGACAACCGCACCTTCCATCTCGGCGACGAGATGACGGTCAGGCTGCCAAGCGCGGCTCCCTATTCGCTGCAGGTCGAAAAGGAGCAGCGCTGGCTGCCAAGGCTCGCGCCGCATCTGCCGCTGCCGATCCCCGCGCCGCTCGCCATGGGCGAGCCGGTCGCGTTCTATCCCTGGCACTGGTCGGTCTATCGCTGGATCGAGGGCGAGACGGCAAGGACCGCGCGCATCGCCGATCTTCGCGCGCTCGCGGTGACGCTCGCCGATTTCCTCGTCGCCCTGAAGCGGATCAATCCGGCCGGCGGCCCGGCGCCGGGCCAGCACAATTTTTATCGCGGCGGACCGCTGACGGTCTATGACGGCGAGGCGAGGCAGGCCATCGCCGCGCTCGAAGGCGAGATCGATACGCAGGCTGCCACCACCGTCTGGGAAGCGGCCCTTGCCGCCACCTGGCACGGTTCGCCCGTCTGGTTCCACGGCGACGTCGCCTCGGGCAATCTTTTGGTCGAAGACGGCCGCCTGAGCGCCGTCATCGACTTCGGCACATCCGGCGTCGGCGACCCGTCTTGTGACCTGGCGATCGCCTGGACGTTCTTCGAGGGTGAAAGCCGGGAGGTCTTCCGCACCCGCATCGCCGTCGATCGGGCGACCTGGGCGCGTGGCCGCGGCTGGACGTTGTGGAAGGCGCTGATCACCGCCGCCGGACACGACGCCAACCAGGCCGAGGCCGAAAGGCAGCGCCGGGTAATCGACGAGGTGCTCGCCGATCACGAACGCTGGGCGTGACGCGGGTTACAACAGGCCTTTAGCCCTGAGATCGCCAGCGAAAGTCGCCAGCGGCATCACGAGGGTCAGCGGTTTTCCCGACAGCGGCTCGGCACCATATCCAGTGACATGAAAAGCGCTCGATCACGCCGAAGGGGCGGTTAGTTGGTGAGTGGGCCGCTTCCGGGTTGCCCAGGGAAATCAACCTTTCGGGTCAGGACCGCCTGGATAAATTCTGGAGCGGTCCCTGCTAGAGCAATTCCAGGAAAAGTGTGCAACGGTTTTTCCGTCCGGAATTGCGTAAAAACAAATAGTTAGAGCAGTTCAGCGTTTCCGTGAAACGCTGAACTGCTCTAGGAAACCTCGGTCTGGTCGGGCGCATCGTGCCCTTCATCGGGCGGACCGTCCTGGGTGACCCTGGTCTTGCGCCCGCGTTTGGGCGACTTGACCAATGCAGCGTTTGTCGCGGCGCTGCGCTTGGGCCTTTCCGTCGTCGGCTTTGGCCCGGGCCGCTTGATGCGCGGCGGCGGTGACTTGCCCGCTTTGTCTTCGCCGCCCATGTAGAACGTCACATGAGGGAAAGGTATCTCGATGCCGCGCTCCTCGAAGACCTCCTTGATGATCTCGTTATAGGCGCGACCCAGGGCAAAATGCTTTCCGGGTTTGGTCTTGATGCGGGCCCGAACCAGAATGGCGGAGTCGGCGAATTCGGTCACGCCATGCATCTCGAGGTCGCCGATGATGTCGCCCGCGAACCCGGCCTCCTTCAGTTTGTCGAAGGCCTCGTGCATCGCCTGCTTCACCTCGGGAATGCTCGCCCCGTAGTCCACGCCGATCGACGCGACGTGATAGCTGAAGTTCTTCATGAAGTTCGTCACGGCGTCGACGGAAGAGAACGGGATGAGATGATAGGCGCCGTCGAGAGTACGCAACGACACGGAACGGATCGTCAGTCGCTCGACGGTACCGGTGACTCCGCCTGCGGTTACCACATCGCCTTCATTCATCGCGTTCTCAAACTGTATGAAGGCGCCGGTGATGATGTCCTGCACGAGCTTTTGCGCGCCGAAGCCGACCGCCAGGCCGACGACGCCGGCGCCGGCAAGCAGTGGGCCGATATTTACGCCGAACTCGGACAGCACCAGCATGACGATGAGGACGCCCAGCGCGACCACGAAGGCGTTGCGGAACAGGGCGAGAAGCGTCCGTTCGCGCGGGGAGGGGACATGGCCGTAATTCGGATTGAGGCGATATTCCACCCACGATTGGACGGCGAGATAGATCAGGCCGCCGACCAGCATTATCAGGATTGCGGAAACGATTGAAACGGCGAAGCGCTGGCCGACCTCGCTCGACAGCCATCCGACGACGTCGGCCGCTCGCCAGAATTGGGCGATGACCAGCAACACAACCGCGGCGACCAGGATGCGAACCACCCTGAGCACATTGGGAACGAAGGCATTGAGGCGCCGCTCGAGCAGCGGAAGGCGCTCGCTGACTTCGGCGGGCAGGTTTATCCCCGCTCCGGCGACCCGCGCGATGATGCCTGTCAGCAGCACGCCTATGGCCACCGCGACGATCGACTGGACGGTGGCCGCGAGGACGAACGGCAGGGCCATCGCGGGAGCCGCGAGCCAAAGAACGAAGACGAGGATCAGGTATCCGATCGCCACGACGTGCCAAAGCCTGGCGAGACCGGCCAGGAACCTGCCAAGAATGTCGGTTCGGCGGGTCTCGCTGCGGCGCAGCAGCCATCGCCGCACCTGATCGCGATTCTGCAGGATGACGATCAGGGCGAGCACCAGCGCGGCAAACATCACGACCACGCGGACCACTTGCGCGGCGTCTTCCGAAACGTTGACCGCAACGATCGGCGCGAGGAAGAACATCGTATAGCCGACCACGCTGACGAAGCGGCTCAGCCAGAAATACCAGTATGCCGCCGTTGTATCGCCCAATGTCCAGATCCGCAGCGCGGGCCATCTCGGGGCAAGCAGCGTGCGCGCAAGGACCTTGATGAACTCGATGACCAGGAAGGCGTTCAGGAACAGCGCACGGTTCATCTCCGCCTGGCCCGCCTGGTCGATGACGAATGCAGAGAGCGAAGACACCGAACCGATTGCCCAGGCCGCGAGCACGGTGAGCGCGTCGGCCAGCGCGGACAACCCGATGAAGCCGAACCGCTCGAACCTGCCTCCGCGTGTCGCTGCATTGGCGAATGTGCGCTGGAACCGTCCAAAGGCGAACCGCAATGCGAGGTAGACGGCGAAGGTGAGGACCACGACAAGGGCGCTGTTGCGGACGGCGTTCCAAAGGCTCTGCACATCGATCGTGACGCCTCCGGAAAAGACGCCGGCAATTCTCTCGACGAGGGCGGCGGTCGTCTTGATCAGGCCGGAGGCGCTCTCAGCCGCATCCCTCGTATACGCGGCGACCTCCTGTGCGATCGTCGCTTCAGGCGCTGCCTCGGCCGCCGGCTGGTTGCCCTCCGCGGCCGCGGCGCGCAGCTTGTCGATCAGGCGGTGCCGCGCCTGGTCGTTCTCCAGGATGGTGATGAGCGCTTGGACATCCGCGTTCGGCTCGCCGGGCTTGGCGCCCCCTTGTGCGGCCGGCTGGGCGAAGCTTGGTGCCCCGCAGAGCAGTAGAAACAACAACAGAGAAATTGGAGTTCGCATTGCTGGCCCAGGCGGAAAACTATCGATCGGGGTGCGCGCTGCCGGCGCCGGCTCGGACATTCTTGCAAGATCGCAGGCAGCCGCATCTTCGCATTGGTGCAGTTCATCTAGGGCGAACCTGCTGGCGTGGAAGTTGGTACCTTCGTCGAGTGCGGCAAGCTTTCGTCCCTCCTTGGCGATGCACTCTGGATGCCATAACGAACTTTGCCGCCGATCGTTGCCTGGTTGGCCAAAGACAACGTCATCGACGCGCGAACCGTCTCATGTTGAAGCGCTCGGTTCGCTCGCTGGTTGGTTTCTCCGTGTCAGCTACAACACAGGCAAATCTTGATTTCACCGTCCAACGGGTGAAAAGCTCGGGCCATGGAATGGCGCGATGAGGGAATCATTCTCGGCACCCGCAAGCATGGCGAAACCAGCGCCATCCTCGAGGTGATGACGCGCGCGCATGGCCGCCATCTCGGTCTCGTGCGCGGCGGGCGCTCGCGCAAGCAGCAGCCGGTGCTGCAGCCCGGCAACCGCGTCGATCTTCTATGGCGGGCGCGGCTCGACGAGCATCTGGGTATCTTCCAGGCCGAGGCGATCGAGATGAACGCCGCCCGGCTGATGGACAGCGCGGTCGCCGTCTACGGCCTGCAGACCATGGCCGCGCATCTCAGGCTTCTGCCCGAGCGCGACGCCCATGGTGGGCTCTACGAGGCTCTTGCCGTGATGATCTCCCATCTCGACGACGCCGATGCCGCGGGCGAGCTGGTGGCGCGTTTCGAGCTGCTCATTCTGGACGAGCTCGGCTTCGGCCTCGACCTCAGCCAATGCGCGGCGACCGGCACGCGGCAGGACCTCGCCTATGTCTCGCCGAAATCCGGGCGCGCGGTTTCGCGCGCAGCCGGCGAGCCCTGGCGCGACAAGATGCTGGCGCTGCCTGCCTTCCTGCAGCGCGGCTCAGGCCTGCGCGCCGATCAGGCGGCGCTGGAGGACGCCTTCCGGCTGACCGGCTTCTTTTTCACCCGCCATGTCTATGAGCCGCGCGGCATCGAGCCGCCCGACGCCCGCGCCGGCTTCCTTGCCGCGCTGCGCCGGCATCAGGCAACGATGAAGGCGATCGCCAGCGAATAGACCGGCGTCTAATCGGCGCCCCGCCGCTTCAGAAAATCGTCCAGCATGGGGCGCTGGCCATTCAGGATTTTGGTCCCGGCTTCGGGAAGCGAAAACCAGCCGGCTTTGTCCACCTCGGGGAATTCCTTCATGGCGCCCGACCTTGGCGGCCATTCCATGGTGAACGTGTTGCTTCTAACGGCATCCACGTCGATGTCCGCTTCGACGCTCCAGGCGATCACGATCTTGCCGCCCGGCTGCTTGTAGCTGCCAACGGGCTGGAAGTCGCCGTCGATAGCGACGCCGAGCTCCTCCTCGGCCTCGCGCCGGGCCGCGTCCAGCTCGTCCTCCTTGTCGTCGATGAGCCCTTTCGGGATCGACCACGCGCCTTCGTCCTTCCTTGCCCAGAACGGTCCGCCGGGATGAACCAGCAGGAACTCCATTACTCCGGCGGTTCGCCGGTAGATCAGCAGGCCCGCGCTTCGCTGCGGCATCGGTCACCCTCCAGGCAATTTCAGCGAACATCAGAGAATAGCACGAGTATTTTGCGGCCAGCGGCAGGTAATTTTCTGGCCCAAATCTCAGCCGTTTAGACCTATCGCCTTTGGACAAAGCGTCAAGTTGCTGGCAATCGAAGCCGAAACATGCTCGATCTTACAGGCCGGCAAGGCGCAGATTTCGGCAGCCGTCTCATTGCCGTATTTGTCGGCCACGACTGGTCCGGTTTTGAGGGGAAACCGCCATGTTTTTCAGCCTGATCGCCATTGCCGCCGTCATCGCTCTATTCGTCATCATTTCACGCCAGCAAACCCGCATCGGCCTGATCGAGCGCGAGCTTGGCGCGTTGCGCAGCTTGGTGCTTTCGGGCATCCCGCAGCCCGCGCCCAAGATTGGCGAGGCGACGGAAGGCACGTCGGACGAAGCTCCTGCCGCGGCGGCAGCGATGACCGCTCGGCCGGCGAGTGAAGCCGCCCCGCAAGCCGCCGCCGCGACGCCCGACGAACCCAAAGCCGAAGCGCCGGCCCAAGCTGGCGAGGGGGCTGGCGAGGCGAGCGCGCCCGAACCCACCGGACCGGCGCAACCCGCCGCGCCGGCCGAATTGCCTGCGCCTGCAATGGCCGCGCGCGATGTCGAGACGGCGCTCGGCACACGCTGGGCGGTCTGGGTCGGCGGCATCGCGCTGGCGCTGGGTGGCCTCTTCCTGATCCGCTACACCATCGAGGCCGGCATTTTCGGCCCCGGCGTGCGCCTCACCATGGCCGGCATTCTCGGCCTGGTGCTGATCTCCGGCGCCGAGTTCATCCGCCGCACCGGCTTCAGGGTGCCGGTGCAGGGCGCCGCCGGCGCTTACATCCCGGCGATCCTGACGGCGGCCGGTGCCTTCATCCTGTTCGGCACCGTCTATGCCGCGCATGGCATCTATGGCTTCATCGGCCCGGCGCTGGCCTTCACGCTTCTCGGCGCGATCGGCGTCGCCACCATCGCCGTTTCGCTGGTCCACGGCCTGGCGCTGGCTGGCATCGGCCTCGTCGGCGCCATGGTCACGCCGGCACTGGTCGCCTCGCAGGCGCCCAATCCCTGGGCGCTGTTCGGCTACCTGGCGGTCGTGCTCGCCGCCACGGCGGCCATCGCCCGCATTCGCGACTGGCAGGCGCTTGTCGCGGCGGCGTTCGTGGGCACCGGCGTCTGGACCATTCTCTACATGACCGACGCGCCGGAGGTGAACCTTGCCGCGGTGCTGTTCATCAGCCTGGCGACGCTCGCCGTGCTCGCCTTCGTCTGGCTCGCCCCTTTCTTGACTACTGGCCGTGATGAAGCGCAGCCCGGCTTCGACTGGCCCTCGGTCGCGCCCGGTTTTTTCGTGGCGCTGACCGCGCTCGGGCTGTCGGTCGATCCGGTCTTCGCCAAGGCGGGCGACGCCCTGCATGGCGCGGTCCTGCTCGCAGCGCTTGTGGCGGCGGCGCTCTACCGGCCGCGCGCCCTGCCGCTGGTCTTCGCTGCCGGCCTGGCGACGGTGCTGATCTATCTCGGCATCATCCCGCCCGCCGCCATCGGTGTCGACGCGCTGGATGTCGGCCTGGGCGCTGAACCGCTGGCGACATCCGACGCGCTGACCTTCCGCCTGGGCATCGCGCTCGCCCTGGTCTTCATCGGGGCCGGCTTCTGGGCCGCGCGCCGCTTTGCCGCCGCGGCACCCATCCGCGCCGCGTCCTGGGCGGCATGGGGCGTGGTTGCGCCGCTGGTCGTGCTCACCGCGCTCTGGCTGACCTTCGGCGATATCGACCGCGACCTCGGCTACGCGCTGCCGGCGCTGCTTATGGTGCTGGTCTTTGCCGCCGGCGGCGAGTGGATCGCGCACGCCGAGGAGCCGCCGCTCGGCGGCGGCCCGGCCGTCTCCTTCGCGCTCGCCGGCGCCGGCGTTGCCGGCCTCTTGATGCTGCACATGGCCTTCGGCTCCGGCTGGGCGACGGTGCTGCTCGGCGCCGCCGCAATCATTCCGGCGCTGGCGACGCGCTGGCGCTCCTATCCGGTGCTGGGCTGGATCGCGGTCGGCGCTGCGGTCGCCGTGCTCGGCCGCGTCGCCTTCGACCCGACCATCGTCGGCGCGGCGGCACTGTCGAGAACGCCTGTCTTCAACTGGCTGCTGCCGGGCTATGGCGTGCCGGCGCTCGCCTTCGGCTTCGCCGCCTGGCAGCTGGCGCGCACCACCAACGGCCGGCCGCGCCTCGCCATGGAGGCGGCCTCGGCGCTGTTTGCGCTGCTTGCCATTGCCATGCTGGTTCGCCATGCCATGCATGGCGGCGTCATCGACACCGGCGCTGTCACGCTCGGCGAACAGGCGATCTACACGCTGATCGCGCTCGGCGCCGGCGCGATCCTCGTCGCCATCGACCTGCGCTCGCCGAGCTCGGTGCTGCGCTATGGCTCGATGGCCGCCGGTGTGGTCTCAGCGGGCTTGATCGTCATCCAGCATTTCGCGGTGCTGAACCCGCTGGTGACGGATGAATCGACCGGCACCATTTTGTTCTTCAACCTGTTGCTCCTCGCCTATCTGCTGCCGGCGATCGCCGCAGGAGCACTCGCCCTTTATGTCCGCGACAAGCGCCCGAGATGGTATGCGGCGATGCTGGCGCTGCTCGCCTCGCTGCTTGCCTTCGCCTATGCGACGCTGTCGGTGCGGCGCCTGTTCAAGGGCGAGTTCATCGGCCTGTGGAGCGGCCTCGGACAGCTCGAGACCTACACCTATTCGGCGCTCTGGCTGGTCATCGGCGTGGCGCTGCTCACCGCCGGCGTCTGGCTGAGGTCGCAGGTGCTGCGCATCGCCTCGGCCGTGCTCATCGCGGTCGCGGTGCTGAAAGTCTTTCTCTTCGACATGTCGGAGCTGGAAGGCGTGCTGCGCGCGCTGTCCTTCATCGGCCTCGGCGCCGTGCTGATCGGCATCGGGCTGTTTTATCAGCGGCTTTTGACCCGGGCGGCGAGGTCCGAAACCAGATAAGGTCAGGCCAGATCGGTCTGCGCGAAGTCATTGCCCTTGTACAGCAGAGGTACGCGGTAGGCTTTGGCGCATGCGTAACTGAAGCAGTCGCCGAAATTCAGTTTGGCAGGATGGCCGACATATCGACCGTACTCGCGAGCGGCCTTGACAGCGAGTTCTCGAATCTTCGTGTCCAGCGGAATCTCGACCGCCTTGAGTTCGGCCAGGAAGCCTAAGACGATCGTTTGACATTGTTCGATCAGGGCCGGCGGTGTCGGTACCTGGTCGCCGTTTTCTGCTACGGATTTCCTACGAGCTATCCCAACGATCGCCTCGAATGAGGAACTCGGCGAGAAATAGAGTTTCTCGGCAGCTTCCACTCTCTTGAGAAGACGGTGGGCATCTGCTTCTTCCGAAATGATCGCGATGATGGCGGAAGCATCGAGAAACATCAAATGTCACCCCATCCTTCGTCCATGAATTTCTTCATGTCGAAGTCCGGGTTGTCTGGACCGAGCGCCCTCACTGCGTCCTGATACTTTTTGATGCGCTCGCTTAGTGGGAGGACCGCGTGCGCCCGTTCGAGCTCACGCTTGAGCGCGATCCGTACCGCTTCCGTCTTCGTGGGCGCTTTGATCGCGGACTGCAACTGACGAGCCAACGCGTCGACCTCGTCATCGCGGATGTACAAAGACATAGCTGACTCCCACCGGTGTATATTCCGAGGCGAATATTCAAGATATTCAAGGATGAATATACGGCGGCCAAAGCCGGTTTTCAACCTTGGTTTGGACTCCAGCCCAAGGCGGGAATAAACCACGATCCGCCGGCGTTATTAAGGTGCTTGGGTACCGGAGCGGGTGGTCCGCTTCGAGCTGGCTGCTTGCGCCGCGCCGGAAAGGCGCGTTCAATCAAATGGAAAACGACCTCGAAACAAGCGGTCATGGACGACAAGAAGGCAGCTATCCTGAGCGAGATACCGCGTTTGCGCCGCTACGCACGCTCGCTGCTGCGCGACCGCGATTCCGCCGACGACCTCGTCCAGGACTGCCTGGAGCGCGCGCTTGCGCGGCTCGACAACTGGCAGACTGGAGAAAGCCCCAGGAGGTGGCTGTTTACGATCATGCATCACTTGTTCATCGACCAGATGCGCAAGGTTAACCGGCGAGGTGAGGCGGCTATGCTGCCGCTGGAAGCCGGCGAAGCCCAATCTGCGCCCGCCGATCAGGTCGAGACGGTCGCCTCGCGCGAGATCATGGATGCGTTGCAGGCGATCAGCCCCGATCGCCGCGCGGCATTGGTCATGGTCGCCATCGAAGGCTTTTCCTACGCCGAGGCCGCCAACATTCTGGGCGTGCCGGCCGGCACGCTGATGTCGCGCATAGCGCGCGGCCGCGAGGAACTGCGCGGTCTGCTCGACGACTCCTCGCGCCGCCGCTCGATAAGGATCGTCGAGCGATGACCCGGCGCGATTTCTCCGAACGCGATATCCACATGGCGCTCGACGGCGAGCTGCCGGGCGAGGAGCGCATGGCCTATGACGCCTGGCTCGAAGCCAACCCAGAGATGAAGGCGAAGAGCGCCCGCTACATTGCCGACCGCGCGGCGCTCCGCGCCGCCTTGGCCGGCGTGATGGACGAGCCGGTGCCGGCAAGGCTCAAGGCGGCGGTGCTCGGCGAAGCGCCGGCGAGGGCGCCTGTCTGGCGTTCGCGTTGGTGGCTTTCGGCGGCGGCAGCCGCCGTGCTGATGGTCGGCGGGCTCGGCGGCTATGTAGCCGGCATCGGCGGCATCGGCCGAAGCGGCGAGAGCGACGACCAGCTCGCCGAGCAGGCGATAGCCGCCCATGTCATCTACGCCGCCGAGAAGCGTCACGCGGTCGAGGTGCCGGCAAGCGACAAGGACCATCTGCAGACCTGGCTGTCCAACCGGGTGGGGCTGAAGGTGGTCGCGCCCGATCTGGCGGCCGAAGGCTTCGAGCTCGTCGGTGGCCGGCTGCTGCCTTCGGGCGAGCACGGCAAGGCCGCGATGCTGCTTTACGAGGACGCCAAGGGCGAGCGCATCTCGCTCTTCGTAACCGCCGAATCGGCCGCGACCGCCAAGGGCACCTATGCTGCCGAGGCGGATGGCCCCGAGGCGGTCTATTGGCTGGACAAAGGCTATGGCTGCGCCGTCGTCGGCTCGCTGCCGCGCGAGCGCCTGTCGGACGTCGCCAAGAGCGCCTATGGCCAGCTTCTCGCCGGTATTTCGAGCTGAAAACCGGCTGCGTTTTTCGCAGCCGGCAGCCCTTCCAAACAGTGATCTTGTTCAAACAGTTCGCGCTTCCTTGCCGCCGCGCAACCTGTCACAATTCGGCCCAAATCAAGGAGCGATAGCGCTTGATGAGTACCGGCGCTTCGGCCGGGATGTTGCTTGTTGACCGGGGCCATTTCCTTAAACCCAATCGAGGTTCTCCCAAGCCCGCATGCCTGCCGAGATCCGCAAGGCCCGCGCGTCAGACGTCGATGACCTCGCCGCCATCGAGAAGGCTGTTTTCTCGGGCGACCGGCTTTCCCGCCGCTCCTTCCGTCAGTTCATCGAGCGCGAGACCGCCGAGATGCTGGTGGCCGAGAATGACGGCCGCGTTGCCGGCTATGCCGTGGTGCTGTTTCGTAAGGGCAGCGGCGTGGCCCGGCTCTATTCGATAGCCGTAGGTCCCTTCTTCGGCAGCCTCGGCATTGGCCGCCAACTGCTGGCCGCGGCCGAGGATGCGGCTTACGAGCACGATCGCATGATGCTGCGGCTCGAGGTGCGCGAGGACAATCAGCGTGCCATCCACATTTACGAGCAGGCAGGCTACCGCAGGATAGGCCGCGAGCCCGACTACTACGAGGACGGCGCCACCGCGCTGCGTTACGAAAAGACGCTGCGCGGCGATGTCCCGACCGCTACCGGTGTGCCGTTCTATCAGCAGACCTGCGAATTCACCTGCGGCCCGTGCTGCCTGATGATGGCGATGGCGAATTTCGACCGCGGCTTCGTGCCCGACCCCGTCATGGAAATCCGCCTGTGGCGCGAGGCGACCACCGTGTTCATGATGTCGGGGCCAGGCGGCTGCGAGCCTTTCGGCCTGGCGGTCGCAGGCTATGAAAGCGGGCTTGCCGCCGAGATCTTCGTCTCCTTCCATGGCGCGCTGTTCCTGCAGTCGGTGCGCAGCGAGGACAAGCGCCGGGTGATGGAACTCGCCCAGGTCGACTTTCGCCGTCGCGCGGAACTCTACGGCATCCCGGTGAATTACCGTTCGTTCGGCATCGACGACATCCGCTCGGCCCTTGCCGACGGCAAGCTGATGCTGGTGCTGATCAGCGGCTTCCTGATGTTCGGCAAGAAGGTGCCGCATTGGGTGCTCGCCATCGGCGACGACGGCGACCACATCCTGATCCACGATCCCTGGGTCGAGGACGAAAGGCAGGAAACGATCCTAGACGCCGCCAACATCCCCGTGCCCTATGGCATCTTCATGAACATGGCTCAGTTCGGCCGCGACGGCTTGCGCGCCGCCATCACTCTGGGAAAACGCTGAAACAATGACCTGGGTCATCCTTACAGGCAGGCAGAACGATCTCGACCAGGTGGCGACGCCGCACAAGATCATCACCAACCGCGACTATCTCGCCCATCCGGCGCTGTTTCGCGGCCAGCGGCCGAAGGTGATCAACTTGTCGAACAACTATGGCTATCAGAGCCGCGGCTACTATGCCTCGCTGCTTGCAGGCTCGCGCGGCCACAAGGTGATCCCGACCGTCGAGACCATGATCGATCTGTCGGAGCGCAAGCTCTACGAGCACGCGCTGCCCGAGCTCGAGCTTGCGCTGAACAAATGCCGCAAGGATCTCGGCGGAACCTTTCCCTCGAAGGTCGCCGTCTTCTTCGGCATCGGACCGTCGAAGGTGTGGGACCGCTTCACCAAGCTCTTGTTCGACTGGTTCCGCGCGCCGGCGCTGGAAGTCCACATCAAGGACAGCGCCGAATGGGCTTCGATCCGCAAGATCGGCTTCCTGCCGCTCGCCCGAATGACCGACGAGGAGGAAGCCTCCTTCCTGCAGTGCCTGGAGACCTACACTAACCGCGAATGGCGCGACACCAAGGGCCGCACGCCGGCGCGCTACACCTTCGCGACGCTGGTCGATCCGCACGAGGAGCTGCCGCCGTCGGAGATTTCGTCGCTGCGCTACTGGGCGCGGATCGCCGAGAAGATGGGCGTCGAGGTCGAGCCGATCACCAGGAAGGACCTGGCCAAGCTCGCCAATTACGACGCGCTGTTCATCCGCGAGACGACGTCCATCTCCAACCACACCTACCGCTTCGCGCGCCGCGCCCAGCAGGAAGGCATGCCGGTGATCGACGACCCGCTGTCGATGATCCGCTGCACCAACAAGGTCTATCTCAACGAATTGATGACCTACAACAAGGTGCCGGTGCCGCCGACGGTGATGATTGCCGGCACCTCCGATCTGGAAGTGGCGGCGCAGACGCTGGGCTTCCCGCTGGTGCTGAAGATCCCGGACTCATCCTTCTCGCGCGGCGTCAAGAAATGCGAGAATTTGGCCGAGCTGACCAAGCTTGCGACCGAATGGCTGGAGGATTCCGACCTTCTCATCGCGCAGAAATTCATCCCGACCGAATATGACTGGCGCGTCGGCGTGCTCGGAGGCCAGCCGCTGTTTGCCGTGCATTATCTGATGGCGAAGAAGCACTGGCAGATCGTCAATCACAAGGCCAATGGCAAGCCCGACCAGGGCGGGATAAAAACCTTCACGCTGAAGCAGACGCCGCCGCATGTCGTCGAGACGGCGGTCAAGGCGGCAAAATGCATCGGCGACGGGCTCTACGGCGTCGACCTTAAGGAAACCAAGGACGGCGTCTTCGTCATCGAGGTCAACGACAATCCCAATCTCGACCACGGCTGGGAGGATTCCGGCGAGAAGGACGAGCTCTGGATACGGCTGACGCAGTGGTTCCTGGAGCGCCTGGAGCGGTAGGATAAGTAGCGGTGGGGGAAAGAGGAACTGGGGAATTGGGGAACTGGGGAACTAAGGAACTTAAGAACTGAAGAACTGAAGAACTGAAGAACTGAAGAACTGAAGAACTGAAGAACTGAAGAAGAGTGGAGTTTCTCGCGGAGCCGTTTTTCCTTGCGTCATCAGCCAATCATTTCCTAATCTCCTCAGTTCCTCAGTTCCTCAGTTCCTCAGTTCCTCAGTTCCTCAGTTCCCCATCACTCAAACCGAGGGAAAAGAATGCTGTTCTTCGTGATCGAGGATTTTAGCGGCTGCGACCGCAAGGACATCTACCGCCGCTTCCGCGACAAAGGCCGGCTGAAGCCGGATGAGCTTACCGTGCACCACAGCTGGATCGCCGGCGACATGAGCCGCTGCTTTCTACTGGTCGAGGCCGACGATGTCACGCTGCTGCAGCGCTGGGTCGTCGAATGGGCCGACCTTGTCGAGTTCGAGATCGTTCCGGTCGCGACCAGCAAGGACATGGTCGCGGCACTGGCCGGTCATCTTTGAGCGGTTCGGTACGCGGTTTCCTCAATTTGGAGCGAACCATCTAACCGCACCTTAAACCCCTCATGCTACTCGGGTTGTATTTCGAGTTGCCACGGGTTTTCTGCAAAGATGATAAAGCTGTTCCAGTCAGGAAATTGCGGCCAAATATTCTATTTCTGCCTGTTGCTTTTCCTTGTCGGATTCGATTTTGCCAAGGATCCGATAGAGCATTTTCTGGTTGGGACAAAAGAGGGCGTCCAAAAGCAGCTCTATGCATCCAACGGTGCCAGCATTGCCCAAAGCCAGAGATCTTTTGTCGAGGAGTTGAGAACCCCGGATCGCGGCATGCACTCGCAGCCGGACTCGGTGCAAGAGCATGCTTCGGGCATGATGGCACAAGCGCTCGCCATGGAGGCAAAAAACACCGCCGTCGGCACGATCTATATCTCAATACTGGTGGCGATGGGCCTTGCCACCATCGTGGCGACTATTTGGATAGTATTTGCTCGTGTGCGCGACATCGGCTGGCCAGCCGCGGTGGGTTTTGGCGTTCTTGCTCCGAAACTGGCCATTTCGGCGCTTCCCGGAAGCCTTCCGCCGCTGACCTTCGACATTCTGCAATACGGCTTCATCGCCGCGATGATAGCACTCGGGCTCGTGCCGGGCGGATTTGCTCACCGCGCGCGCGGCGAGTCGGCGCGGCACGCCGTCGTGGCGGAGCCGAGTAGGCGCGTTCCAGGACAATTCGGTCAAAGGACGCGACAGTAGGCTTATCGCGGAGATACCCGATCGGCAGGGGCGGCGACCAGCGCAGGCGACCTGACCGCGCGCCGGCATTCCTCGATCAGCCATTCGCGGAACGCCACGACCACGTCGCGCCTTGCGCTGCGTTCGGGGATCGTCACGCAGTAGGGCTGGCGCAGGTCCAGTGCCCGTTCCACGGGCCGCACGAGCCGGCCGTCTTCCAGCGCCTGTGCACAGTAGATCCCTTGTGCCAGCGCGACACCTAGCCCTGAAATAGCCAGGTCGAGTGCTGCTCGCGACGAGTTGGCCGACAGGCCGCGCTGCGCGGCCCGACCGGGCTCGATGCCTGCGGCTTCGAACCAGTTGCGCCATGACGGAAAGGCAGCACCCGTCGGTCCCCAGTCGGTGTGGATCAAGGGCAGGCCGGCGAGGTTTTCCGGCTTGATTGCGCCGGCAAGGCCTGGGGCACAGACGGGATAGACGGCGTCCTGGACGATCTCCTCGGTCGCGTGCTCGCGATAATGCGGACCGTAGGAAAGCCGGATGTCGATCAGCTCATGGTCGAACGGCACCGGATCGTCGTCGCCTCTCAGTGAAATGTCCGCGGCGCCGTGGCTGGCGACGAAGCCGGCGAGACGCTCGGAAAGCCAGCCCATCGCCATCGAAGGCGGCACCGAGATGACGAGCCTCGGCCGGAACGCATCGCCGCCGACATCGCGCGCGACGCTGCCGATTTCCTGGAAGGCCATGGTGAGTCTGGGCAGCATCTCGACGCCGGCCTCGGTGAGCACGACGCGGCGGTTGGCGCGGTGGAACAGCTTGCGGCCCATCTGCTCCTCGACGGTGCGAATGAGCTGGCTGACGGCTGCCGCCGAAACCGACAGCTCTTCCGCCGCCGCGGCGAAGCTGCCCGTGCGCGCCGCCGCCTCGAAGGCCTGAAGTCCGCGCAGGGAAGGAAGTGCGACCATGACGATCACAAAGATAAGTTAAGCTTATCTATTTTGCAGAATTCCTCGTTTTTCGAAAGGTTTCTTTCTGCGGTACGGTAGCCTCATGAACGCCATCGACCGCACCGAAACCATTGACCACCGAGATGTCATCGCCTCGCTGACCAATGAGGAGCGCGGCCGGCTGACCGGCAAGTCGGACTGGCCGGGCCTCATCCAGTTCGCCATCCATCTCGGCGCCATCGTCGTCCTCGGCGCACTGATCGCGACCAAGGTGCCGTTCTGGCCGGTTCTGATGCTGCCGCAAGGCATATTGATCGTGTTCCTGTTCACGCTGCTGCACGAGACCGTGCACAGGACGGCGTTCGAGACGCAGTGGCTGAACGATGCCGTCGCGCGGCTCTGCAGCCTGGCGATCGCGCTGCCCGCCGACTGGTTCCGCTACTTCCATTTCGCGCATCACCGCTTCACCCAGGATCCCGAGAGCGATCCGGAATTGGCTTTCCCGAAGCCGGAGACCGTGCGGCAATACATCGTTCACGTCTCTGGCCTGCCGGTGTGGTGGGGCCACGTCAAGACGCTCTACACCAATGCCAGCGGCCGCTGCCGCGACAGCTATGTGCCGCCGAAGGGCCTGCCGAAGGTCCGGGCCGAGGCGCGGGCAATGATCGTCTTCTACGTCATGGTCCTCGCGCTCGCCCTCTGGTTCAAGGCAAGCGTGCTGCTTTACGTGTGGATCGTGCCGGCGCTGCTCGGGCAGCCCTTCCTCAGGCTCTATCTGCTGGCCGAGCATGGCCGCTGCCCCCTCGTCGCCAACATGCTGGAAAACACCAGGACGACGCTGACCAACTGGTTCGTCCGCAAGCTCGCCTGGAACATGCCTTACCATGCCGAGCATCATGCCTATCCCGGCGTGCCGTTCCACCAGTTGCCGGCGTTCCATCGGCTGATCGAGCGGCATCTCAAGATCGTCGAGCCCGGCTATGTGAGCTTCCACGAGAAGTACATCGAGACGCTGCGCTGACGGGCCGAAACGTCTGGCCGTCAGCCGGATTGGCGCAGTTTTTCCTGTGAGCGCAGCAGCCGGCTCATCTCGGAGGCCTTGGCCGGCACGCCGATCAGAAAACCTTGCGCCTCGCCGCAGCCGGCTTTGCGCAGCATGTCGAGCTGTGCCTCGGTCTCGACGCCTTCGGCGGTGACGGTGATGCCGAGTTCTATCCCAAGCCCGATCACCGTCCGCACGATCGCCGCCGTGTCGTGCCTGTCGAGGTCGTGGATGAAGGAGCGGTCGATCTTGATCTTGTCGACCGGGAAACGCCGCAGATAACCGAGCGAGGAATAGCCGGTGCCGAAATCGTCGAGCGCGATGCGCACGCCCAGCCCGCGCAGCTGGCTGAGCGTCTTTAGCACCTTGTCGCTCTCGTCCATCATCACCGTTTCGGTGATTTCGAGTTCCAGCCGGCTTGCGGGCAGGCCGGAGCAGGCGAGCGCCGAGATCACGCTTCGGGCGAAGCTGCCGCTCTTGATCTGGGCGGCCGAGACGTTGACCGCCATGCGCACGTCCCGCGGCCAGCCCGCCGCCGCGCTGCAGGCCTTGCGCAGCGCCCAATCGCCGAGCTGCACGATCAACCCGGTCTCCTCGGCAGCCGCGATGAACTCTTGCGGCGGCACCAGCCCGCGCGACGGCGAGCGCCAGCGCATCAGCGCTTCGGCACCGACGATGTCGCCGGACGCGATGTCCAGGATCGGCTGGTAGTCCAGCTCGAATTCGCGCCTCGGGAGTGCGGCTTCGAGATCGGCCTCGAGCGCCCGACGCTCCCGCACCATGGCGTCCATGCCGGGCTCGAAGAAACGATAGATGTTGCGGCCCTCGCTCTTGCCCCGGTAGAGCGCCAAGTCGGCATTGGTGAGCAGCGTGTCGGCATCCTGCCCATCGCCGGGATAGAGCGCGATGCCGAGGCTGACGCCGACATGCATCTCGCGGCCCTTGTCGCGATAGGGCTTGCCGATCACCTCGATGATGCGTTTGGCAAGCTTTTCGGCATCGGCCGCGCCTCTGACGTCGGATTGGATGATGGCGAATTCGTCGCCGCCGAAACGCGCCACCACGTCCTTCTCGCCGCGCAGGCAACGCCGCAGGCGCTCGGCCACGCATTTCAGCAGCCAATCGCCTGCCGGATGCCCGAAGGTGTCGTTGACGGCCTTGAAGCGGTCGAGATCGAGCGAGAGGATCGCCAGCGGCGCGATCTTGGCCTCGCTCAGCGCCTGGTCGAGCCGCTCGCGGAACATCGAGCGGTTGGGCAGGTTGGTCAGCGTGTCGTGATGCGCAAGATGCGTCATGCGCTCCTCGGCGCGGCGACGCTCGGTGACATCGTCGAAGGTCACCACCCAGCCGCCGCCCATCGGCTGGCGCACGACGAGAAAGGTCCTGCCGTCGGATAAATAGCGGTAAGTCGAATGCATCTTCCCCGCCTGCAGGCAGGCTTCGGTCTTGGCGACTTCGCTGGCGACGTCGAGCTCGGTATAGATGCCGAGCTCCAGCAATCGTTCGAGCGCGTCGCGATGCGTCGTTCCGAACGGGAAATCGGCCGCGGTGACCTTATAGAGCTCCAGAAAACGCTGATTGCGCACGATCATCTTGCCGTCGGCGTCATACATCAGCAGGCCCTGCGACATGTTGGCCAAAGCAGCGTCGAAGCGGCGGTGCTGCTCCTTCAGCTCCTCTTCGGCGCGCCGTTGCTCGGTGACGTCCTCGTAGATCGACACCCAGCCACCGGAAGCCAGCGGCCGGTGCGAGATGACGATGATTCGCCCATCCGCCAGCGTCTCCTCATAGGTCGAGGGCTTCGCGCCGTCGATATAGGGCTTGCGGACGGCGTAGAGCTCCTCGGCGCTTTGCGAGGCGATGCCGATATCGACGCTGTGCTGCAGGATGTCGAAGAAGCGGATGCCGGGCTTCATCACCTTGGCATCGAGACGGAAGAGGTCGATGTAGTTGCGGTTGCAGATGATCATCCGCTCTTCGGCATCGAACATGCACAAGCCGTGCGACATGTTCTCGACGGCGGCCGAAAAACGCTCGTTCTGGGCGCGAAGTTCTTCCGCTATTCGTCGAGCCGGGCCAATACGGATTGCTTTCCGCTTGCCTGCGGCCGAACCAGCCTTGACATGGGCGACGGGCATGAGCGCGCCTGCTGACCGTGACTGAACACGTTACTGTCGTGGTCGCCGGTTAATTTAGCGTTCTTTTACTTGACGGAATTCACAGCAAGAAAAGCCCGGCGATGAGCCTCGAGCGCCGCGAAACGCTTGAGAAATGCCGTCTGGGCCCAGGTCACCGAGCGCGGCGTGAAGTCGAAGCGGTCGGCGGAAAAGCCGCGCGGCCGTCCGAAATATTCTGTCGCCTCCGCCGTCGAGAAGCCTGCAAGTAGCGTCGCCTCGTAATAGGCGGCGATCTGGTCGGCGCGCTTGATGTCCTTGAGCAGGCCCGGGCTGAGCTCCGCCGGCAGCGAAAAGCGCAGATGGATGGCGCGCTGCAGCCTCAGCTCGCAGTCCTTGTAGGAGCCGCCCATCACCGATTTGAACGGCGAGATCATGTCGCCGATCACATATTCCGGCGCGTCGTGCAGCAGCGCTGCCAGCCGCGCCTCGGCGGAGGCGGCCGGCGCCAGTTCGCCATAGAGCGCTTCGACCACGAGCGAATGCTGGGCGACGGAAAAGGCGTGCTCGCCGCTGGTCTGGCCGTTCCAGCGCGCGACACGGGCGAGCCCATGCGCGATATCGCCAATCTCGATGTCGAGCGGTGAAGGGTCGAGCAGGTCGAGCCGCCGGCCGGAGAGCATGCGTTGCCAGGCGCGCGGCGGCGCGCCTGCCCGATCGGCTGCCATCAGGCCTCCTCCGCGCTGGCCGCATCCTGCGGGAACGTGAATTTTGCCCAGGCCGGGATGGCGAGCGCCACCGGCACGTCGCCGCTCATGATCGCTTCACCTGCGTCAGATGCCGCCTTGACGCGGTCGATGCGGGCAATGGCGAGGCCTGCCTTGCCGCTGACCGAACCCAGTGTGCCGACCGGCCGACCGGCGACGGTGAGCTCGGTACCGGACGCGGGCAGGGGACCGTCGGCTGTGGCGATCAAAACGCGGCGTCGCGCGGTGCCGCGATGCTGCATGCGCGAGACCACCTCCTGTCCGACATAGCAGCCCTTCTTGAAGCCGATGCCGCCGGTCTCGTCGAGGAGCACATCGTGCGGGAAGGCATCGCCGAGCTGGTAATCGGAACCGCTTTCGGCGATGCCGTTGGCGATGCGCAGCGCCTGCCAGGCGCCGGCATCGCCGCCGTTCTGCGCCGCGTCGCCATAGACACGCCTGACCGCGACATCGCGAAAGCGAGTGTCGGCATGCGCCGTTGAATCAGAAAATGAGGCGGTTGAATCATCGCCCCACGCAACCGTGACAACCACCTGATCCTGCTTGGCAATCTCGGCCTTTGCCCTTAGCCGGTAAAGCATCAGCCGGCGCATGAAATCGTCGGCGACGTCGGACCGGCAGTCCAGCCGGAAGCCGTTATCGCCGGCACGCGATATAAGAAAATCGAACAGGATCTTGCCTTGCGGCGAAAGCAGCGCGCCTGGCTTCGCTTCGCCGGCGCCGAGTGCGTCGAGATCGGTGGTCAGGATGTTCTGCAAAAAATGCTCGGCATCCGGGCCTGACACGGAAATGAGCGAGCGGTCTTTCAGCAGGGCAAAGGGCATGAGCGGCCTGATCTTGCAAAAACGATGGCCATTACGTAAGCCGGCCGCACTCCTCCGGCAAGAGATTGGACCTGCCCATGGCAACCACCTTCGACCTCATCCTGACAGGCGGCACGGTGGTCAATCACGATGGCGAAGGTCTGCGCGACGTCGGCGTGAGGGCAGGGCGCATTGCCGCCATCGGCGATTTAGGCCAGGCGTCCGCCGGCGAGACGATCGACTGCCGTGGCCTGCACATCCTGCCCGGCGTCGTCGACAGCCAGGTGCATTTCCGCGAGCCGGGGCTGGAGCACAAGGAGGATCTGGAGACGGGCTCGCGCGCGGCGGTGCTCGGCGGCGTCACCGCCGTCTTCGAGATGCCCAACACCAATCCGCTCACCACCAGCGAAGCGGCCCTCGCCGACAAGGTGCGGCGCGCCACCGGTCGCATGCATTGCGACTTCGCTTTCTGGGTCGGCGGCACGCGCGACAATGCCGGCGACGTCGGCGAGCTGGAACGACTGCCAGGCGCGGCCGGCATCAAGGTGTTCATGGGCTCGTCCACCGGCGACCTGCTGGTCGAGGACGACGAAGGCGTCGCCTCGATCCTGAAGAACACGCGGCGCCGCGCTGCTTTCCATTCGGAGGACGAGTTCCGCCTGCGCGAGCGGCTTGGGCTCCGAGTCGAGGGCGATCCCTCGTCCCATCCCGTCTGGCGCGACGAGGTCGCGGCGTTGCGCTGCACCGAGCGCCTTGTGCGCATCGCAAGACAGACGCGCGCGCGCATCCACGTGCTCCACATCTCGACGGCCGAGGAGATCCTCTTCCTCGAACAGCACAAGAATGTCGCTACTTGCGAGGCGACGCCGCATCATCTGACGCTCTCGGCGGACGATTATGCGCGGCTCGGCACGTTGCTGCAGATGAACCCGCCGGTTCGGGCCGCGCGTCACCGCGACGGCGTTTGGCACGGCATTTCGCAAGGCATTGTCGATGTGCTCGGCTCCGACCATGCGCCGCACACCCTGGCCGAGAAGGCAAGGCCCTATCCGGCCTCGCCATCGGGCATGACCGGCGTGCAGACGCTGGTGCCGATCATGCTCGACCATGTGAACGCCGGCCGCCTCACTCTGCAGCGCTTCGTCGACCTCTCAAGCCACGGCCCGCAGCGCATTTTTGGCATGGCGCGCAAGGGCCGCATCGCCGCCGGCTACGATGCCGATTTCACCGTCGTCGATCTCAAGCGGCGCGAGACCATCACCAACGCCCAGGCGGGCTCCAGGGCCGGCTGGACGCCTTATGACGGCAGGGAGGTCACCGGCTGGCCGATCGGCACCATCGTGCGCGGCAACCGGGTGATGTGGGAGGGTGAGATCGTCATGCCCGGCCAGGGCAGGGCGGTGGAGTTTTCCGAGGCGCTGCCGGCCTAGGACGCCGGCGTTGGATTTCTTAAGCGCTCTGCATTATGTTGAGCGCGTCATGACCGCACATATTGCGCCAACGAAGTCTGAAGATTGGCGAAAGCCGGTGTGACATCCAATCTCCCCCCTTGTGGGGGAGATGTCCGGCAGGACAGAGGGGGGCGCTGTCCCGCCGACCTGGCGCACTTCAACGAGACAACGGCTGGCTCAATCCCCGGCGACGAAGAACAGCCACTGGCCGGTCGGCGTGATGCCGACGCGGTAGAAGATATAGGCGCCGAACTGCTTCATGTCGTCATAGTCGCTTGCGGTGACGAGCTTGAACAGCTCGACGCGCTGCCTGGGGTCGAGCTTGTCGAGCGGCAGCGCGAAGAAATACGGCCAGACATAGAGCTCCTGCGGGGTGCCGGTGTCGACATGGACATAGCCGGCGCTGAGCACCTCTTCCAAAATGGCGAGGATCTCCTGACCGTCGCTGTCGCCGGACAAGCCCTTGAGGAAGGTGATCGGGTCGCCCTCGATGTCGCCCAGCGACAGCTGCGTCATGGAATCGCCCGAGCCGATCAGCGGCCGAAGTTTCTCGATATCGCCGGTCTTGCAGGCCTCTATGAGCAGACCGTGCATGCGCTTGACCGGTTCGGGAAGCTTGTCGAGGTCGTAGACGACCGGTGGCGGCGGCGCGTCCGGATCGGTGCGTGGGCTGGTGACGCCGCCACTGCCGGATGGCGTCTCGGGTTCGCTCTTGTTCGTGTCGTCGGCCGGCTGATTGTTGTCGGACGGTTTGCTGCCGAGTGGGTCCGGCATCGGCACTGTTGTCCCCGGCGCGACGGTGTCGTCATTGGCGGGTGGCATGACCGGCGAAGGCAGATCCTGACGCTGGATCTCGCTCAGAGCGTAGGAAGGCGTGCTGGCGAGGCATAAGCCCAGCGGCAGCGCCAGGCCGGACGCAGCGACCCACATACCCACCGCCCAGGCGCGCGACCGGCCTGCCAACGAAAATCTCACCCCTTGCCTCTCCATGGTTCCCAGGCTCGCAAGAGCAATTCCAGGAAGTGTGCAACGCTTTCCGTCGGAATTGCGTGAACCAATGGCTAGAGCAATTCGGCGATTCTACCAACCCGCTGAATTGCCCTAATGCATGTCGCGCAAAACTGTGCAGCGGTTTTGCGAAAACGACATGCATAAAAACAAAGATCTAAAGCGCGTAGCCTGGATTCGTCCCCGCGCGACGCGCTTTGGTGCCGGACAGCGCCTTGCGCTGTTAAGCACCTGCGCATGATGCCCAAATGGCGCCTCGCCGTCAAAAGCTGCTATCGAAAAGCGGGGCTAGTGCTTGAGCCGCTCCGGCTCGAAGGCGCCGGAGATCACCTTTTCGCGCATGCGGTCGAGCAGGGCCAGCGCGGAGACCTCGCCATTGGCGCGCAGCATTTCGCCGAAAGCGGTTTCGAGGGCGGCTTCGGCGATGATTTCAGGCTCGATGCCGGCCGACAAGCCTTCAGCCCAGGCTTCGCTGTGGCTTTCCACGGCGGTCAGTCGCTTTTCTTCCCTGACCAACGCGTCGATGTCGCTGACACCATGTTCCATTGCGATGTCCACCTTCTTCAAGCGGCGATCCGGCGGTGGATCGGGCTTGACCTGTCAGTTCGTCGGCAGCCTTGGATAAGTAATTGTAAATACGACATTTTTACGGTCGCAATCCACATTTCGAGCAAGGCTGCTTTCAATCCGTGCCGAGCTTAGCCGATTAGGCCGGCTTGCGGCATCAAAACCTTCAGTTTGAGTTAATTCCGCATTTGCGCACTAACGTTTCATTAACATTGTTGCACAAGCGCAACAGATGATTGCACCAAGGCACAGTCAGACACAATAAGCCATGTCACATTGGAGTCGATTCCCCCAAAATATGTGCGAGCCGGATAATCGCAGCCTTTAGGCTGATCCTCAGTTTCCGTAGCGGGAAGCGATATCGCGCGACAGCGTCTCGCCTTCTTTCATATAGCGGGCAATGGCCTCGGTCGCCGAGGGCGTGCACTGTGTGTAGGTGCCGCTGAAGGAGCGGTAACCGCGGTTGAAGGAAGCGATGAAGCGGGCGCGCCGGTCGGGATCGGGGTTTTCCGATTCGAGCAGCTTTTCCATCTCGACCCGCCACCGGTCGCCCTTCTCGCCGCACAGATTGCGCAGGAAATGCAGCGATCCCAGCACCTCGGCGAGCCGCATCAGCCCATGTTCGAACGGCGCCTCCGCGCTGAGCGCCGGCCGCGGCGTGACGGCCATGCTGATGGCAAGGCATGCGGCGAGGAAGGGGGAAGCGCGGGTCATGGCTTATGTGACCAAACAATTTGCCGCCCGCAAGGCGATTTTGGAAGACTGTCGGCAGTGGCCATCGAACGAATGCGCTTCCCGCGTTGGCGGCCAACCTGTCGAGGTTCGCGCCGCCCCTCATTGCCCTGCCGGGCATTTCTCCCCGTATAGTGACGGGGAGAAATGGGCTGGCCGCAGCCTCGCCGCTGTTCTTGCAACGCTGAAGATTGGCGAAACCGCCGATGACAGCACCCCTCTCCCCGTCACTATACGGGAGAGGATGCCGGCAGGCAGGTGAGGGGCAGCGCAGACGCCTGGAGATCATAGCGCTGCGGCCGTCGAGCCTACTTGCGTTTATCGCCAAGCAGCTCCTCGGCCACCGAGAACACCTCGTCCGCCAGCGGCATCCCGGCCATTTCCGCCAGCGTGTAGAAGGCGGCCGTCTCGGCATCGTCGCTGGCCTCGGGCTCGCCGCCGACATAGGCCGCGCCGAACACGGTCAGCCGATAGTCGACGGCATGATTCTCGGCTCGGCCGTCGATATGGATGTCGCGCAGTGGGCGGTAATCCTTCGCCTCGAGCCCGGTTTCCTCCGCGAGCTCGCGCGCAGCTGCTTCTCCCAGCATCTCGCCAGCTTCCACCTTGCCGCCAGGGTAGGCATAGAGCCCTTGCGAGGGCGGCCGCGCGCGCTTGACCAGCAGCACCGCCTTGCCGCGCACGACGGCGACCGAGACGGCGGGGATTATCTGGCGTGGTTCCATGGAATGCCGAACGTTCCTACAGCCTGTTGTGGATCGACTGGCCGAGCTCAGCTTTTAGCGGTTGCATGAGCAAGGTTCCATCGCCACCTTGGGAAAAATCCAGAGCATGATCCCGAACCAAAGGACCGCGTTAGCGAAAAGTGTGCAGCGGTTTTTGCTTCGCTGACCTCCGGTTCGGAAAGATCATGCTCAAACAAGAATTCAACTCGACGAGCCGAGTTCATGTGCGGACGCTTTGCCTTGACCGCCACGCCGGACCAGACCGCCGCCTTTCTCGGCCTGGCCGAGCTGGAGGAGTTTCCGGCCCGCTACAACATCGCGCCGACGCAGCCCGTGCTGATGGCGCTGGCAGGTCCGCCACGCGCGCCGGGCTCCAACCTGCCGGACCCCCGGGCGATGCTGGTGCGCTGGGGCCTGATCCCGACCTGGGTCAAGGACACGAAGGAATTTCCGCTGCTCTTCAACGCCCGCTCGGAAGGCGTGCTGGAGAAGGCCTCGCTCAAGACCGCCATGCGCCATCGCCGCGCTCTCGTGCCGGCCTCCGGCTTCTATGAATGGCAGCAGTCGGGCGCCGCCAAGGGCCAGCCCTACTGGATCCGGCCGAAGCACGGCGGCATGGTCGCCTTCGCCGGCCTGGTCGAGACCTATGCCGAGCCTGGCGGCTCCGAGATGGATACGGGCGCGATCCTGACGACGCGCGCCAATGCCGGTATCGCCCATATCCACGACCGCATGCCGGTGGTGATCGAGGAGCGCGACTTCGGCCGCTGGCTGGATTGCCGCACGCAGGAGCCGCGCGACGTTCTCGACCTCTTGAAGCCCGCCGAACCCGATTCCTTCGAGGCAATTCCGGTTTCCGACCTCGTCAACAAGGTCGCCAATACCGGGCCGGAGATTCAGGAGCGGGGCATCGTCGGGCCGCAACCCGAGAAGGTCAGGCGCCAGAAGCCCGGCGCGGACGAAAACCAGATGACCCTGTTCTAAGCATGATCCCGAAAAGTGGGACCCGGTTTTTGGGCAAGGTCATGCTCAGCTCTAAAGCATGATCCCGAAAAGTGGGACCCGGTTTTTGGGCAAGGTCATGCTCAGCTCTAAAGCATGATCCCGAAAAGTGGGAACCGGTTTTCGGGCAAGATCATGCTGAACTAAGAGAGGCGCGCATTGGCGTCGCCCTCATCACCGGCGCCTTATGGTCGAAGACCGCGCCGGTCGCGCCCCTTCAGGCGGCGCGCGGCGAAACGATCTTCTGCGCCGGCTTCTTCTTCTTGGCGGTGTGAAGAAGGGCTGCGACGATGGCTGCCGGGCCGATTGCGCGGTAATGCTTGGTGAGCGGCTGTTGGGCCGGTCGGTCCTGTTCCTGCTTGCTTCGAGGCATTTTTCTCTTCCCTGGTAACGTTTTCGTGTCTGCGTTTGATGGTCGATTCGGACCAAATCGTGACGTTTTGGCGGTCTAGCCCGAGAATGTTTCATCACTGTGCCGACATGTTTAATAAAATGTTTCGGCCCGTTTTTACCTGTGATCCAACGGCATCTTTCCTGGCTGCAGCGACTTGACGGCAACACCGGCGGGCGCGATAAAGCCGCCCATGAAAACGTCTTTCGCCATTTGTGGCATTTGCATTATTGGCTAGCCTCGCGCTGGTCCGGACGTTTTCGCCTTATCTTCCCCTAGATTGGACAAACGCCCCGGCCAGCAGGCTGGAGCCCGATTTGCGCCTTGGCGCAAGGAAGGGCTCCGACCATTCTAAGGGATCGGAAGGGCACGCATGTCTGACGCATCGAAGGGCCTCAGCCTCTACAACACGCTAACGCGGGCGAAGGAGCGTTTCGTTCCGATCGATCCGAAAAACGTGCGCATGTATGTCTGCGGCCCGACCGTCTACGACTTTGCCCATATCGGCAACGCGCGGCCGGCGATCGTCTTCGACGTGCTGTTCCGTTTGCTTCGCCAACTCTACGGCGAAAGCCACATCACGTATGTGCGCAACATCACGGACGTCGACGACAAGATCAACGCCAGGGCGCTGCGCGATTTCGGCGCCGAGATCGCGGCCGGAAAGCTGTCGCTGAACGACGCCATCCGCAAGGTGACCGAAAAGACCGCTGACCAGTACCACAAGGATGTCGCGGCGCTCGGCTGCCTTGAGCCGACCTTCGAGCCGCGGGCCACCGAGTTCGTCGCGCCCCGTGCCGACGGCAAGGCCGACATGCTGTCGCTGATCGCGCGGCTGATCGAGCGCGGCCACGCCTATGTCGCCGGCGGCGAGGTGCTGTTCGACACCGCCTCGATGCCCGACTACGGCGAGCTGTCGAAGCGCAATCTCGACGAGCAGCAGGCGGGCGCGCGCATCGCCGTCGACGAGCACAAGAAGAACCCCGGCGATTTCGTGCTGTGGAAGCTGTCGACGCCTGAAGAGCCCGGCTGGGAGAGCCCATGGGGCAGGGGCCGGCCCGGCTGGCACATCGAATGCTCGGCCATGTCGGCCGCCTATCTCGGCGAGGTCTTCGACATCCATGGCGGTGGCCTCGACCTGATCTTCCCGCATCACGAGAACGAGATCGCCCAATCGCGCTGCGCGCATGGCACCAAGGTCATGGCCAATGTGTGGATGCACAATGGCTTCCTGCAGGTCGAGGGCCAGAAGATGTCGAAGAGCCTCGGCAATTTCTACTCTATCCATGAGCTGCTGGAGACTGACACCTTCGGCGGCAGGAAATGGCCGGGCGAGGTGCTGCGGCTGGCGATGCTGATGACGCACTACCGCGAGCCGATCGACTTCTCCGTGCGCAAGCTGGAGGAAGCGGAGAACACGCTGCGCAAATGGAAACGCGCGGCGGATCTCGCGCCGGCGGCGGCAAAGGATCTGCCGGCCGACGTCGTGGAGGCGCTGTCGGACGATCTCGCCACCTACGCCGCATTCCAACGGCTGACGCAGCTTGCCGGCGAGGCGGTCGATTTCAGCGGCAGCGGCGAGAATGCGGCCGCCGCTTCGCTTAAGGCCGCGCTTGTCTTCCTGGGTTTCGATGTCGGCGCAGCCAAGGTCGATGAGGCGGCGATCGCCAAGGCGATCGCCGAACGCCTGGAG
Source organism: Mesorhizobium sp. (assembly GCA_004963905.1). Classification (GTDB taxonomy): domain Bacteria; phylum Pseudomonadota; class Alphaproteobacteria; order Rhizobiales; family Rhizobiaceae; genus Mesorhizobium. The sequence goes on along the minus strand of SUGL01000040.1, from coordinate 8,759 downwards.
TTCATCGCCGCCAAGAACTGGGCCGAAGCCGACCGCATCCGCGACGATCTGTTGGCGCAGGGCGTGCAACTGAAAGACGGCAAGGATCCGGTTACCGGCCAGCGTGTGACGACGTGGGAGATCAAGCGATGAGGGTGATCGCTCATATGGCGGAGACGGAGAGGTTGGCGGGACAGCGCCCCCCTCTGTCCTGCCGGACATCTCCCCCACAAGGGGGGAGATTGGCAGCTTTGGCGCCTCGCTCCGTCCTGCAACGTCGGGGATTGGCGAAGGCCGTGGTGACGGCCAATCTCCCCCCTTGTGGGGGAGATGCCCGGCAGGGCAGAGGGGGGCGCCGTAGAGCGCTAACCGCGGCTGTCGTTGACGGCAGGAGCGTTCCGTCGAGCTTCTGGAACGAGAACGTGATCCGCGATATCGACAGTGTCGTTGCGCCGCCTGTTTCTTGAGGAGCTCGTTCCATGATCGACCATCTCGGCATCAGCGTTTCCGATTTCGAAAAGTCCAAGGCCTTCTACGACAAGGCGATGGCGCCGCTGGGCGCTTCGCTGCTCTACATGGTGCCGCAGGAATATACCGGCGGCGCCAAGGTCGGCGGCTATGGCCGCGACCGGCCGGTGTTCTGGCTGAGTGGTGGGAAGGAGAAGCCGAAGGACCGCCAGCATGTCGCCTTCACCGCGCGCAGCCGCGCCGAGGTCGACGCCTTCCATGCCGCGGCGCTTGCCGCCGGCGGCAGGGACAATGGCGGGCCGGGACTGCGTCCGCACTATCACCCGAACTACTACGGCGCCTTCGTCTTCGATCCCGACGGCAACAATGTCGAGGCGGTCTGCCATGACCCGGAGTAAACCCATGAATCGGCCCGTGAATCGGAGCGAGCGATGAGCCTCGACAACCGGCCGGTCTATACGGGCGGCTGCCAGTGCGGCGCCGTGCGCTTCCGCGTCGAGGGCGCGCTCGGCGACGCCTCGGTCTGCCATTGCCGCATGTGCCAGAAGGCGAGCGGCAATTTCTACCTGCCGCTGGTGTCTGTGCGCGGCGCCAGGCTCGACTGGACACGCGGCGAGCCGAAGCGCTTCCGCTCGTCGAGCGCGGCATGGCGCGGCTTCTGCGCCGAATGCGGCACGCCGCTGACCTTCGAGGCGCCGGATGGCACGGCACTTGCGATCGCCGCCTTCGACGATCCCGCGGGCATCGCGCCCACCATCCAGTGGGGCGTCGAGGCGAAGCTTCCCTATGTCGACGGCATTCCGAAACTGCCGTCCGAGGAGACTATGGGCGATGTCTCGTCGGCGCCTTACCTGGCCGAGCTCGTCTCCTATCAGCATCCAGACCACGATACCGACCAATGGCCGCCGGAGGAAAAGACATGACCGATGAAGTTCGAACAGGCGGTTGCCAGTGCGGCGCAGTGCGCTTCCGCATCAAGGGCAAGCTTGGGCGCCCGTCCATCTGCCATTGCCGCATGTGCCAGAAACAGTTCGGCAATTTCTTCGGCGCGTTGGTGACCGTGCCGAAGGACGGCGTCGAATGGACCCATGAGGAGCCGAGCTACTTCCAGTCCTCGGTCAACATCGACCGCGGCTTCTGCGCCCGCTGCGGCACGCCGCTGACCTACCGCCAACCGGGCGGGCTGGAGATCGCCATCGGCGCCTTCGACGACCGCTCGGATCTGGCGCCGCAGATCCAGGTCAACTACGCGGTGCGGCTGCCTTGGGTGGAAAAGATCTTCGAGGCGCCGATCCTCGATGACCCCGATTTCTACCGACGGCAGGAGCAGATCATCTCCTTCCAGCATCCCGACCACGAGACGGCCAACTGGCCGCAGCAGGGCTTGAAACTATGACGATTCACAGCAGTTCCTTGCGCACGCTCTATCCCGAGATCGAGCCGTTCGAGTCGGGCATGCTCGATGTCGGCGACGGCCACATCATCTACTGGGAGCGCTGCGGTACCAGGGGCGCCAAGCCCGCCGTGTTCCTGCATGGCGGCCCGGGCGGCACCATCTCGCCGAAACACCGGCGGCTGTTCGACCCGAAGCTCTACGACGTCATCCTGTTCGACCAGCGCGGCTGCGGGAAGTCGACGCCCAACGCTTCACTCGAAGCCAACACCACCTGGCATCTCGTCGCCGACATCGAGCGCCTGCGCGAGATGGCGGGCTTCGACAAATGGCTGGTGTTCGGCGGCTCCTGGGGCTCGACGCTGGCGCTCGCTTATTCAGAGACGCATCCCGAGCGGGTCAGCGAGCTCGTCGTGCGCGGCATCTATATGCTCACCCGCGCCGAGCTCGAATGGTATTATCAGTTCGGCGTCTCCGAGATGTTTCCCGACAAGTGGGAACGTTTTCTGGCACCCATCCCCGAGGCCGAGCGCGGCGACATGATGGCGGCCTACCGCAAGCGGCTGGTGGGTACGGACCGCAAGGCCCAGGTCGAGGCCGCCCTTGCCTGGAGCCTCTGGGAAGGCGAGACGATCACGCTGCTGCCGGAGCCTGAGACCAGCACGCCGTTCGGCCAGGACGACTATGCGGTGGCTTTCGCCCGCATCGAGAATCACTACTTCGTCCATGCCGGCTGGCTGGAGGAGGGACAGCTGCTGCGCGACGCCTGGAAGCTGAAGGACATCCCCGGCACCATCGTCCACGGCCGCTACGACATGCCGTGCCCGGCGAAATACGCCTGGGCGCTGCACAAGGCCTGGCCGAAGGCGGATTTTCATCTGATCGAGGGCGCCGGCCATGCCTATTCGGAGCCGGGGATATTGGACCGGCTGATCCGGGCGACGGATGGGTTTGCGGGAAAATGACGATGTCTGCTTGCGCTCTACGGCGCCCCCCTCTGGCCTGCCGGCCATCTCCCCCACAAGGGGGGAGATCAGCAGCTTCGGCCACGCCGGTTCTCCTGCAGCGCTGGAGATTGGCGAAAGCCGAAGTGCCGTCCAATCTCCCCCCAAGTGGGGGAGATGTCCGGCAGGACAGAGGGGGGCGCGAAGGATCGCGGCCTTTCGAGCTTTAGCCATGACAAAACACCGCCTCTATCTCTTCGACACCACTCTTCGCGATGGCCAGCAGACGCCGGGCATCGACTTTTCCGTCGAGGACAAGATCGCGATCGCCAAATTGCTGGACGATTTCGGCATCGACTATGTCGAGGGCGGCTATCCCGGCGCCAACCCGACCGACACCGCCTTCTTCCAGCAGAAGCGGACGGAAAGCGCGAAATTCGTCGCCTTCGGCATGACCAAGCGGGCAGGGGTCTCGGCCTCAAACGATCCAGGGCTGGCGGCGCTTGTGCAATCGAAGTCGGACGCCATCTGCTTCGTCGCCAAGAGCTGGGACTACCACGTGCGCGTCGCGCTCGGCTGCACCAACGAGGAGAACCTGGAGTCGATAAAAGTCTCGGTCGAGACGGCGGTCGCGGCCGGCAAGGAAGCGATGGTCGACTGCGAGCACTTCTTCGACGGCTTCAAGGCCAATCCCGACTACGCGCTGGCTTGCGCCAAGACCGCGTACGACGCTGGTGCGCGCTGGGTGGTGCTGTGCGACACCAATGGCGGCACGCAGCCTTCGGAAGTGCGCGCCATCGTCGAGAAGGTGATCGCCGGCGGCATCCCCGGCGACCATCTCGGCATCCATGCGCATGACGACACCGGCCAGGCGGTGGCGAATTCCCTTGCCGCCGTCGAGGCCGGCGTGCGCCAGATCCAGGGCACGCTGAACGGCATCGGCGAGCGCTGCGGCAACGCCAACCTGATCTCCATCGTGCCGACGCTCGCTTTGAAGCCGGCCTTTGCTGATCGCTTCGAGACGGGCATCTCGGCTGCCGCGCTGACCGGCATCTCGCGTCTCTCGCGGGCCTTCGACGAATTGCTGAACCGTGCGCCGGAACCACAGGCGCCCTATGTCGGCTCCTCCGCCTTCGCCACCAAGGCCGGCATTCATGCCTCGGCACTTGCCAAGGAGCCGGCGACCTATGAGCACGTGCCGCCGGAAGCGGTCGGCAACCGCCGCCGCGTCATGGTCTCCGACCAGGGCGGCAAGGCCAATTTCCTCGCCGAGCTGAAGCGGCGCGGCATCGATGTGCCGAAGGACGACCACCGGCTCGACGCGCTGATCGCGGTGGTCAAGGAGCGCGAGGCCGAAGGCTACGCCTATGAGGGTGCCGACGCTTCCTTCGAATTGCTCGCGCGAAAAATGCTGCACGGCCTGCCGGAGTTCTTCAACGTCACCTCGTTCCGCTGCATGGTCGAGCGCCGCTTCGACGCCAACGGCAATCTGAAGACCGTCTCCGAGGCGATCGTGAAGGTGATGGTCGACGGCGAGGAGAAGATGTCGGTGGCCGAGGGCCACGGCCCCGTCAACGCGCTCGACATCGCGCTGCGCAAGGACCTCGGCAAATACCAGAGCGAGATCGTCGATCTCGAGCTCGCCGACTTCAAGGTGCGTATCCTCAACGGCGGCACCGAGGCCATCACCCGCGTTCTGGTCGAATCGCATGATTCCACCGGCGCCCGCTGGTGGACGGTCGGGGTCTCGGAAAACATCATCGACGCCTCCTTCCAGGCGCTGATGGATTCGATCATCTACAAGCTGATGAAGAACCGCGAGATGGCGGGGTTGGTGGCGGCGGAGTAGCGCCGCCGCCCCTTCCTCGCCCCCGCAAAGCGGGGGAGAGGTGGCCCGGCGAAGCCGGGACGGAGCGGGGGACGACCTGCGCGAAGCCAGAGCCCGAGAAGGTAGGGTTCGAATAGAGTTTCCTAGATCGCTGCTGTCCGTGCTTTACGAAGACCCCTCTCCGTCCCGGCTGCGCCGGGCCACCTCTCCCCACTTCGTGGGGCGAGGAACTTGCGAAACCCCTTGAACCATCACCAAAAGTCCATTGATCCATCATAATTTTGCGATGGTCTTGGGCGACCCGCTGGGCCATAGCGTTGGGCCATGGTCACCGAAACAGCTCAGCTCGATCAAGACGCCAAGGCCCGCCGCGGCTTCCTGTTGGCGCTTGGCGCCTATTTCCTGTGGGGGCTGTTGCCCTTCTACATGAAGGCGGTGGCGCATCTGCCGCTCGCCGAGGTGATCGCCAACCGCGTCGTCTGGTCGGTGCCGATCGCGGCTTGCGTGCTGATCTGGGCCGGCCGCACCGCCGATTTCAAGGTCGCGATCCGCACGCCGAAGAGCATCGCCATGGCGGCGCTCACGGCGGTGCTGATCTCGCTCAACTGGGGCATCTATGTCTGGGCGATCGCGGTCGACCGCACCGTCGAGACCGCGCTCGGCTACTACATCAACCCGCTGGTCAGCGTCGTCGTCGGCGCCGTGCTGCTCGGCGAGCGGCTCGACCGGCTGCAGATCGCGGCGGTCGCGCTGGCCGCCATCGCGGTGGCGGTGCTGACGATCAATGCCGGCAAGCTGCCCTGGGTGTCGCTGGCGCTCGCCTTATCCTTCGCCGCCTACGGCTTCTTCAGGAAGACGCTGCCGATCGGCCCGAGCCAGGGCTTTCTGCTCGAAGTGCTGCTGCTCTCGGTGCCGGCGCTCTGCTACATCGCCTATCTGATCGCCACCGGGCAGGACCATTTCATCTCCAGCAGCGCAAAAGACACCGCGCTGCTGATCGGCTGCGGCCCGATCACCGCCGTGCCGCTTCTGCTCTTCGCCTTCGGCGCCAGGCTGCTGCGCCTCTCCACCATCGGCATCATGCAATACATCGCGCCGACCATGGTGTTCCTGATCGCCGTGCTGATCTTCGACGAACCGTTCGGCACCATCCAGGCCATCGCCTTCGCGCTGATCTGGACGGCGCTGGCCATGTACAGCTGGTCGATGTTCAGGGGCCGCGAGGTCCGTCAGCCGGCGCCCGCGACAAGGTAAAGTACCGAGCGCTACACCCGCCCCAGTCGCCGCACGATCATGTAGATGATGCCGGCGATCACGACCGATATCGCCGTCACCACCCAAAAACCCATCGGCGTGTCGACCAGCGGCAGTCCGCCGACATTCATGCCGAACAGGCCTGAGATGATGGTCATCGGCAGCAGCACCGCCGTCATCACGGAAAGGATGTAGAGCAACTGGTTCGATCGCTCGGTCAGCTTCGCCATCAGCTCGTCCTGCAGGAGCCTGGTTCGCGCCTGCAATTGCTCGCCGTCGTGATGCAGCGTGTGCGCCCGGTGCGAGAGGCGTGTTGCCATGTCGTTGATCGGGTCCGGCAGGTCGTCGCGGTGCGAATGGTCGAGATGGCGGAAGAGGTTGGTGAGCGTCGCCATCTGCCGATGGATGATGACCAGTTGCCGGCGCGCGTCGACCAGGGCTTGCCGTTCGCTGTGCCAGGCGTCGCACACGATGCGGTCTTCGATGCCGTCCAGCGTGGCGCCCATCTTGTCGAGCTCGCCCGACATGCCGTCGAGCGACTGGCCCATCACCGCCTCGATCAGCTCGGCTGGCGAGCGGAATTTGCGCGTGCCGCTCTCGACCAGCTTGCGGATCTTGTCGACCGATTCCAGCGGCTGCTTGCGGGCACCGATCAGCATCTTGTCGTTGAAGGCGAAGCGGAAATGCGTGAGCCCGCGCGCCTCGGCGAAGTCGTGCCTGAGGTCGGGCAGATCGCCGTAGAGGAAGTCGTCCTCGAAATCGATGTGACAGCCGTGGCTGGGCGACAGGAAGGCCTCGCGCACGGCAGCCGGCAGGGCCTGCTCGGCGGCGATCTCGTGGCGGGCGCGCATGTCGGTGATCTGGTAGCTGCGCCACGTCCAGCGCGCTTCGGCGGGGTCCTTGGTGCGCAGGCCCTCGGCGGTGAAATGATAGATGAAGAACAGACCGTGCTCGTCGGGCAGATAGGGCGAGAGGTCGGTGCCTTCGTTGGGGACAGCAATGTTCATGGCGGCTTCGCCGGTTCTTGATGCGGTCGGGTCGCGGGGGGCGGTCAGGCAGCGTTTCTAGCATGCGCAACCCCGCTCGCGTGTGACAGTTCGATGACGGCCGGCGCTCCGGCGGTCTCGCTTCCGATTGCGTGCTTTTCAAAAAAATCTTCCGCGCCCCGGGAATAAAGCCCGGGCCTTCCTGGTCTTGCTGTGCAGCGAGGCGAACCTTTCCCGGGCCTCGCGCCGCCAGCCCCGGAGGAATGCCCACTCCCAGGGAACCACCGCTACACGCAGCCACAAGAGGAGACTTCTGATGTTCGACATGACACGCCGCATGGTGCTCGGATCCGCCGCCGCTGCGGCCGCCTTCGGCATTGCCGGCAGACTGGAATTCGTGCCGGCCGCTCACGCCGAAACCCCGGTCGAGCCGCTGGTCGGCTTCTACAAATACAAGGTGGGCTCGCTCGAGGTCACCGCCGTCTATGACGGCATCTGGCGCAAGCCCCACGACCCGGCCTTCATCAAGGACGTCTCGGTCGACGACACCAAGGCCGCTCTCGCCAAGGCCGGGCTCACCACCGATTTCATGCCGATCCCGCTCACCGTCGTCGTGCTCAAGATGAACGGCCGCACCATCATGATGGATGCCGGCTCCGGCGTCGGCCAGTGGCAGGCCAACGCCACGCATCTGCCGGCCAACATGAAGGCGGCCGGCATCGACTACAAGGCGATCGACACCATCATGATCTCGCATTTCCACCCGGACCATGTCTGGGGCCTGATGGAGAAGGGCACCAACGCGCCGGTGTTCCCGAATGCCGAGCTCATCGTCAACGCCGCCGAATACAATTGGTGGACCGATCCCAGCCGGCTCGCCAAGCTGCCCGAAGGCCGCAAGCCGGCGGGCAAGCGCATCGCCGAAAACTTCCCGAAATGGAAGAACTGGAAGCTGGTCGCCGACGGCACGGAAGTGGTGCCCGGCATCCGCATCATGGCGGCGCCCGGCCACACGCCCGGCCATTCCGTCTACCATGTCGATGCCGGTTCCGAGCAGTTCCTCGTCTCGGCCGACACAATGTATGTGCCGGCGCTGCTCGCGCCGCATCCCGAATGGCAGGGCGCCTATGACCAGGACGGGCCGATGGCGATCGCCACGCGCCACAAGATCATCGACCAGGTGATCGCCGACAACGTCCGCATCTGCGGCTCGCACTTCCCGTTCCCCGGCACCGGCAGCTTCGTCAAGGACGGCAATGCCTACGCCTTCACCCCAACCCAAATCTGAATCGGATTCTGAACAGAAAGCGACAACGCCCATGAAACATGCACTTTTCGCGGTGCTCGGCGCCATTGCGGTGCTGACCGCGGCCCCGATCGCCATCGCCGTGCCGGCCTATGCCGTGGACGACATCGAAGGCGCCGACGCGCCGGACCTGACGGCAGTGAAGGCCAAGATCGACGCCAAGGACTATAAGGGCGCGCTGGCGGAACTGCGCGACCTCGCCCAGGACACCCAGCAGGCCGACGTCTACAATCTGCTCGGCTTCACGCTGCGCAAGACCGGCGACTACCAGACCTCGCTCACCTACTACAGCAAGGCGCTCGAGCTTAAGCCGGACCATAAGGCGGCGCACGAATATCTGGGCGAGCTCTATGTCGAGACCGGCGACATGGCCAAGGCGAACGAGCAGCTCGCCTCGCTGCAAAAGCTCTGCCCGGCCGGCTGCGAGGAGCTTTCCGACCTCAAGCAGGCCATCGACACCAAGGCGACGAAGTAGGGCGCCGCGCTCCTCGCACGCGAAGTGGGGAGGCCGTGTCGCGATTCGGAAACGCGGCCAACCGCAGAGGTCCGCGCTGCCCCTCATCCGCCTGCCGGCACCTTCTCCCCGTATAGTGACGGGGAG
>SUGL01000409.1 GCA_004963905.1 Mesorhizobium sp. | reverse complement strand
GAAACTCCTGCCGGCGCCCTATTTCAACGAGACGAAACAGTTCGGCGACTATCTGCGCCAGGCGTTGGCCGCGATCGGCGTCGACGCCGAGATCGTCAACAACGACTCCGCCGCTCACATCAAGGCCGTCTACACCGACCATGCCTTCGACCTCGCCGTCGGCCCGCCCGTGTTCCGCGGCGACCCCGCGATCTCGACCACGATCCTTGTGC
>SUGL01000408.1 GCA_004963905.1 Mesorhizobium sp. | reverse complement strand
TGGCCGGCTGGCAGGACGTTCCGCTGCGCGAGCGGCTGGCGGCTGTTACCGGCCTGCCGGCCTTCTTCGAAAATGACATGGCCGCCGCCGCGATGGGCGAGCGCCTCTACGGTCTCGGCACAAAACACTCCGAATGTTACTATCTCTACTTCGGCTTCGGGCTTGGCGGCACCATGCTGCATGATGGCAGCGTGTTGCGCGGCGCCTGGGGC
>SUGL01000407.1 GCA_004963905.1 Mesorhizobium sp. | reverse complement strand
TACTTGCGGCCGGATTCGAGGCCGCTGTCGTAGAGATCCTCCGGCCGGATCCCGAACACCACCTTGCGTCCCGCATACGATCTCAAGCCCGGCTTGCGCGCGAAGGCTGCATCCTGCAGCCGGATGGCGAAGGTGCCGGACATCAGCTCGTTGCCCGTAAGGGTCGCCTCGAAAAGGTTCATCGAAGGAGAACCGATGAAGCCGGCAACGAA
>SUGL01000406.1 GCA_004963905.1 Mesorhizobium sp. | reverse complement strand
CCGATTTCCGCAGGGCGGGCGTGCGCTGATCGCCGACAGCGAATCCATCAGGTGGGCGCTCTCACCGCCGGAAAGCTGACGATCACGGCAAGCCCGGGGTTGTTGTCCTTGAGCGCGATCGTCGCGCCATGCAGGTCGGCCACCGCCTTGACGAGGCTCAAGCCCAGACCGCTGCCAGGCGTCGTGCGGCTGGAATCCAGCCGGTAAAGCCGC
>SUGL01000405.1 GCA_004963905.1 Mesorhizobium sp. | reverse complement strand
GGCAGCGAGCTTCACGCCGTCGAGGCGGCGCTGGTCGAGGCCGTGGCTGGAGGCTTCCATCGAGGCGTGGGTGACGCCTGCCTCTGCCAGTTCCTTCAGCAGTCGGTGCAGCACCACCGGATCCGGCGTTGTCAATGAGCCATATTCGTTGCGGCCGGGCGCCACCACGCCCGTCGTGCCGATCGAGGCTGCCGAAAAACCGGCCTGCTCCCA
>SUGL01000404.1 GCA_004963905.1 Mesorhizobium sp. | reverse complement strand
AGGAACGCCTCGTACTCGGGCGTTTCGATATTGGCGTCGCCGACAAAGGGAGTGAGCATGTTCGGGCCGAAGCCTTTCTTCGCCGCTCCCGTGAACCCCCAGTGCAGCGGAATGCCGACGATATGGACGATCTTGCCGTCGCAGGTGAGCGGCTTGATCCGCTTGGTCACCATGGCCTTCGCCACAACAGAACCGCGCTTCGACCAGACGCGA
>SUGL01000403.1 GCA_004963905.1 Mesorhizobium sp. | reverse complement strand
TCCGCTCAACATGGCGGCGGTCGGCGTCACCGGCACGTCGGCCGCCAACCGGCTGGCCGAGGAGGCGGACGTCGTGCTTGCTGTCGGCACCAGGTTGCAGGATTTCACCACCGGCTCCTGGGCGCTGTTCAAGAATGCCGGCCGCACCATCATCGGCTTGAATACGCAAGGTTTCGACGCCGGCAAGCACTGGGCACTGCCGCTGGTCTGTCT
>SUGL01000402.1 GCA_004963905.1 Mesorhizobium sp. | reverse complement strand
AACGGATTCCGTCGGCTGATCGGCGCCGACGATGCGGAGACAGCGCTCGGAGCTTCGGGCCCGGTATCCGCGCTCGGCTATGTATTCCACGACAAATGGGCGAACGAAAATCCGCAAGCCGTCCGCGGCTTCCTCAAGGCTTCAGCGCAGGCCAAGGATCTGCTGGCAAGATCCGACGAAGAGTGGCTGCGTCTTGCGCCGATTGTCCGCTCTG
>SUGL01000401.1 GCA_004963905.1 Mesorhizobium sp. | reverse complement strand
GCCTAAGCTCAACCTCAAGAAGATGATGGCGCACAAGGATGCGACGGTCGCCTCGAACGTCAGTGGCGTCGCCTTCCTGTTCAAGAAGAACAAGATCGACACTTTCCGCGGCACCGGCAAGGTGATTGCCGCCGGCAAGGTCTCGGTGACGGGCGAGGACGGCAAGGTCGAGGAGATCGAGACCAAGAACATCGTCATCGCCACCGGTTCCGAC
>SUGL01000400.1 GCA_004963905.1 Mesorhizobium sp. | reverse complement strand
GCACCAGCTCGATCGCCGGCATGACGATGACGTCGCGGGAAGCCAAGCAGCAGGCGGACGTTACCGCCGGTGCCGGCACCGCGACCGTTGCCGCGACCAAATCGGCCAATGGCGGCGTCGACTTCACGGCGACACAAAAAGTCTCGAGTTTCGTCGAGACGATCAAGGTCGACGATCCCGACAGCGGAATGAATTTTCCGCTCACCTTGAGAAC
>SUGL01000003.1 GCA_004963905.1 Mesorhizobium sp. | reverse complement strand
CTCCCCCCTTGTGGGGGAGATGTCCGGCAGGACAGAGGGGGGCGCGAAGGAACTCAACCTATCCAGGAATTCCATTCGTCGTGGCCTTGAGTCCTCACACCTTCACCAACTGCTCCACCCGCCCCTTCTCGCCGAAGATGCGCAAATACCTTTTGATCTCCTTCTCATCCCCCGTCGCCTTGGCCGGGTTGTCGGAGAGCTTCACCGCCGGCCTGCCATTGGCTTCGCTGACCTTGCAGACCAGCGAGATGGCGTCGAGGCTCTTGGTCTCGGTCGGCGCGCAGCCTTCGAAATCATTGGTGAGGTTGGTGCCCCAGCCGAAGGACATGCGCACCTTGCCCTTGAAGTGACGATAGGCCTCCTCGATGGTCTCGACCTCGAGGCCGTCGGAGAAGATGAGCAGCTTCTGCTTCGGGTCCTTGCCCTTCTCGCGCCACCAGGACAGGATCTTCTCGCCGCCTTCGATCGGCGGCGCGCTGTCGGGGCGAAAGCCGGTCCAGTCGGCGATCCAGTCCGGCGCGTCGCGCAGGAACGCGGCTGTGCCGAAGGTGTCGGGCAGCACGATCAAGAGATTGCCGCCATAATAGCGCTGCCAGTCCTGCAGCACCTTGTAAGGCGCCTGCCGCAGCTCTTCCTCGGAATTGGCAAGGGCTGCAAACACCATCGGCAGTTCATGCGCGTTGGTGCCGAGCGCCTCGAGGTCGTTGTCCATGGCCAGAAGCACGTTGGAAGTGCCGGTGAAGGCATCGCCGATACCCTCCTTCAGCGCTTCGACGCACCAGCGCTGCCACAGGAAGGAATGGCGGCGGCGTGTGCCGAAATCGGAAATGCGAATGCCGGGCAGTGCTTTGAGCCGCTCGGTCTTGTCCCACATCTTGGCCTTGGCGCGGGCGTAAAGCACGTCGAGCGCGAACGGGCCGAAGGAGCGCAGGGCGGCGCGCGAGCGCAACTCGTTGATGATGGCTAGAGCCGGGATTTCCCAGAGCGTGGTGTACATCCAGGGACCGGGGAAGGACAGTTCGAACTGGCCGTCGCGCTTGGTGAGCTCGTAGTCGGGCAGCCGGAAATCCTCCAGCCATGCCAGGAATTCCGGCTCGAAGATCTGCTTGCGGCCATAGAAGGTGTTGCCGCCCAGCCAGATCATTTCCTTCTTGGTGAAACGCAAGGTGCGGGCGTGGTCGAGCTGCTCGCGCAATTCGCCTTCGTCGATCTCGTCGGCCAGGCGCACAGAAGTGGTGCGGTTGATCAGCGTGAAAGTGGCGTCGACCTTGGGGTACATGCCCCAGATCATCTGCAGCATCAGAAGCTTGTAGAAATCGGTGTCAAGCAAGCTGCGGACGATCGGGTCGAGCTTCCAGGTGTGGTTGTAGACACGCCGCGCTATATCGGTCTTTGCCATGTCCTGCCTTCACTGCTGAGGCTTTGCCTTGTTGTCGAGCAATCCCGGACGGAAAACCGCTGCGCACTTTTCCTGGAATTGCTCACTCTTGCCGTTCACGCAATTCCGGACGGAAAACCGCTGCGCACTTTTCCTGGAATTGCTCCGAAGCCTCTTAGCATCGAATTTCCGAAAGTTCTGCCCGCTTTGCCGGCTGGCCCGACAAAAAGCAGCAATGCAAGTCCAGCGTTCAAGATGTCGTCCTGGCGCCGATAACCTTCAGCGAAGGACGTTTCCTGCGACTGCTGACGCGGCCTGCCACCGGCGCATCGGCGCGGCCCTCGTCCCGCTCCTTCTCGGCAAACAGCCAGTCGATGAAAAGCTGGACGATCGGCGCCGAGCGCATCTCGTTGCGGCAGACGACATAGAAATCATCGACCGCCGGCACCGACAGGGTGAAAGGCGCGACGAGCATGCCCCTGGCCAGCAAGGCGCGCGCCGTCACGGAATCGCCGAGCGCCACGCCGTGGCCGTGGACGGCGGCTTCGGTCGCCATGCGCGCGTCGCCGAGGTGATGGCGGCGGCCGCGCTCCAGGTCGAGCGCGTCGGCGGCGGCGAGCCAGGTGTGCCATTCGCGGCCGTCGTCGCCATGCAGGAAGACGTGGTCGGCAAGGTCGCGCACGCTGCGGATCGGACGGTTATTGATCAGCGTCGGGCTGACCACCGGAAACAGCTCGAGGCCTGACCATTTGCGCATCCAGCAGTCGGTCCAGCCGCCGTCGCCATAGTGCACGCAGACATCGATCTCGGGAGCGCGGATATCGCGGACGTCGTTGGACGGGATCAGGGTGAGCTGGATGTCGGGATATTGCGCGGTGAAGGAGCCGAGCCGCGGCGTCATCCACAAAAGCAACAGCGCCGGCACGCAGGATACCGAGAGCGCACCGGCGCTCGCCGGCCGCGTCATGCGCTGTGTGGCGGCGGCAATGCCCTCGAAGGCGGCCGAAACCGCCGGCAAGAACTCGGCGCCGTGCGGCGTCAGCTTGACCCTCTGGCCGGTGCGCTCGAAGAGCTTCACGCCAAGCGACTGCTCGAGTGCCTTGATCTGATGGCTGACGGCGCCGTGGGTGACATTGAGCTCGCTCGCCGCCTTGGTCAGCGAGGCGTGCCGCGCCGCGGCCTCGAAGGCGCGGAGCGGATTCAACGGCGGCAGGCGCTTGGCCATGGAGGCCTCCTACTCTGTGAGATTTTCTCACAGCAAAGGCCCTAACAATATCAATTGATTTTTCAATGCGGCTGCCCGACACTTTTGTCCGGAACAGCTTCAAGAGACATCGAATCCGCGGGGCAGCCAGCGGGCAACGATCCAGCCGCACGCCGGCCGGCTTGGCTATCGTCCGTGCAGGCCGCAACGCAAGCAGTCACAGAGGAGGACCGGACATGGGTTACGATCGCGGCAAGCTCGAAGCGTTGCGCCGCAAGTATGGCGAAAGCCATGGCGGCGAGATGTTCGATCCGAAATTCCGCAAGGTCGCCGACAAGATCTTTTCGAAGAGCGGCACGCGCCTCGCCCCTTATTCCGGCATTCCGACCTTCCTCGCCGCGCCCTATCGCCAGGTGGCTGCCGAGAACCCGGATTTCGGCGATTTGCAGGTAGCGATGATCGGCGTGCCGATGGACCTCGGCGTCACCAACCGGCCGGGCTCGCGCTTCGGGCCACGCGCGCTGCGCGCCATCGAGCGCATCGGCCCCTATAACCACGTGCTGGAATGCGCGCCGACGCACGAGCTTCGCGTCGCCGATATCGGCGACACGCCGTTCCGCAGCCGCTACCGGCTGGAAATCAGCCACGAGGACATCGAAAAGCGCACGAACCAGATCGTCGACGCCGGCGTGCTGCCGCTCTCGGTCGGCGGCGATCACTCGATCAGCCATCCAATCCTGAAGGCGATCGGCAAAAAGGCCCCGGTGGGCATGATCCATATCGACGCCCACTGCGATACCAGCGGGCTGTTCGACATGACCAAATTCCACCACGGCGGACCGTTCCGCAATGCGGTGCTGGACGGCGTGCTCGATCCCACCCGCACGATCCAGATCGGCATTCGCGGTTCGGCTGAATATCTGTGGGAGTTCACCTACGAATCCGGCATGACGGTGGTGCATGCCGAGGAGGTGACCGGCCTCGGCATCCCCGCCATCATCGAGAAGGCGCGGAAAATCGTCGGCGACGGCCCGACCTACATCTCCTTCGATGTCGACAGCATCGATCCGGCCTTCGCGCCGGGCACCGGCACGCCGGAAGTCGGCGGACTGACGACGCGCGAGGTGCTCGAACTGCTGCGCGGCCTGAAGGGCCTCAACATCGTCGGCGGCGATGTCGTCGAGGTGGCGCCGCAGTATGACGCGACCACCAACACGGCGCATGTCGGCGCCCAGGTGCTGTTCGAGATTCTGAGCCTGATGGTGTTCAGTCCGGCGATCAAGAAGGGCTGACGCCCCTTATTTTCACGCAATTCCGGACGGAAGCTATGACGAAGTCGCCAAGCCCAAACCGCGTCTCACTTTTCCTGGAATTGCTCTAACCCATGCGGCCGTCGCGCTGGAGCCGGCGGCCGGTTTCAACAAACAAGCTTCCAGCAGGGGAACTACGATGACTCTTCGAAATGCACTGAAATCCGCCATCGCCGCAGCTCTGATGCTCGGCGCCGCCGGCCTCGCCACGCAGGCCAAGGCCGACGCCATCGACGACATCACCAAGGCCGGCGCCATCAACGTCGGCATCTTCTCGGACTTCCCGCCCTTCTCGTCGGCCAGCGCCGACATGAGCATCAAGGGCTACGACATCGACGTCGCGCAGGCGATCGCCGACGCCTTGAAGGTGAAGCTGAACCTCGTCAGCGTCACCGGCCAGAACCGCATCCCTTATCTCACGGACAAGCGCGTCGATATCCTGATGAGCGTCGGCTATTCGAAGGAACGCGAGCAGGTGATCGACTTCGCCGCCGCTTATGCGCCCTACTACATCGCCGTCATCGGCCCGGCAGCCCTTGCCGTCAAAGGCAAGGACGACCTCGGCGACAAGTCGATCGCCGTCAATCGCGGCACGCTGGAGGACACCTCGCTCACCCAGGCGGCGCCCGCCTCGGCCGACATCCGCCGCTTCGACAACTACAATTCCGTCATCCAGGCCTTCATCTCCGGCCAGACCCAGCTGATGGTGGTCGGCAACGATGTCGGCGCCCAGGTGCTGGCACGCCAGGAGGCGCTCAAGCCCGAGCAGAAGTTCCAGCTGCTCACCTCGCCCTCGCATATCGGTCTCAACAAGAACGAGGACCGGCTGAAGAAGGCGGTGAACGATGCGGTCGCCAAGATGCTGGCCGACGGCAAGCTGGACGAGAGCTCGAAGGCCTGGCTGAAGACACCGCTCAATCCCGACAACCTCAAGGACTGATCTTCCGAGCGGTTCAGCGCCGCACAACGCGCTGCACCGCTCCCGCACTTTGTTTTCACGCAATTCCGGACGGAAAGTTACGGCGAAGCGGCCGAACCCAACCGCTTCACACTTTTCCTGGAATTGCTCAATGCGCTAAAGCGCGTCGCGATCTTTCAGATTCGCTCCATGCGCTTTAGATTTTTGATTTTGCGCATGTCTTTGTCCCGAAATCGGTTCCCACTTTCGGGAGACATGCTTTAGGCGCTTTCCAACAGGACCAATCGCGATGGGTTACAGCCTCGACTTCGGCTGGCTTGCGGGTGCAGCGGGCGCGATTGCGCGCGGCGCGGCGACGACGGTGCTTCTGATCGTCGTCACGACGCTCGCGGGAACCTTCCTCAGCATTCTGGGCGCCGCCGGCAAGAGAAACGGCCCGAAGCCGCTCCGGATGGCGATCGCCGCCTATGTCGAGGTGATGCGCAACACGCCGTTCCTGGTGCAACTTTTCTTCATCTTCTTCGGGCTGCCCAGCCTCGGCGTCAGGCTCGACCCGATCCTGGCCGCCATGCTGGCGATGACGCTCAACATGGCGGCCTATACGATCGAGATCGTCGGCGCCGGTCTCGACGCGGTGCCGCGCGGGCAGACGGAGGCAGCCCTTGCGCTCGGGCTCAGACCCCGACAGGTCTTCATCAAGATCGTGCTGCCGCAGGCGCTCAAGGTGATCTACCCAGCGCTGACCAGCCAGATCGTCATCATGATGCTGGAATCGGCCGTCGTGTCGCAGATCGCGGTGCGCGAGCTGACCTACGAGGCCGACATGCTGCAGGCGCGCACCTTCCGCGCCTTCGAGACCTATCTGGTGGTGACCATGGTCTATCTCGGCCTGTCGATGGGACTGCGCCGGCTGCTGGTCAGTGGCGGGCGCCGCGCGCTCGGAGCCGGTGTGTCATGATCGAATTCACCTTCTGGGACATACTGCGCAATCTTCTGCTCGCCACGCGCTGGACGGTGCTCTTGTCGCTCGCCGCCTTCATCGGTGGCGCGCTGGTCGGTCTCGCCGTGCTGTTCCTGCGCATATCCAAGAACAAATGGCTCCGGCGTTCTGCGTCGGGCTACATCGCGCTGTTCCAGGGCACGCCGCTCCTGATGCAGCTCTTCCTGATGTTCTTCGGCCTGCCGATGCTCGGGCTGCGCATCGAGCCGTGGACGGCGGCGATGCTGGGGCTGACCTTTTTCGCCAGCGCCTACCTCGCCGAGATTTGGCGCGGCGGCGTCGACGCGCTGCCGCGCGGCCAATGGGACGCCGGCGCCAGCCTGGGACTGCACTATCTGCAGGAGCTCAGGCTCATCATCCTGCCGCAGGCCTTCGCGATCACGCGCGCGCCGACCGTCGGCTTCCTGGTGCAGCTCATCAAGTCGACGGCGCTGACCTCGATCATCGGCTTCGAGGAACTGGTCAGGACCTCCAACGCCATCAACAACGCCACCTTCGAGCCGTTCACCGTCTATGGCCTGGTGGCGCTGATCTTCTTCGTCATGTGCTTTCCGCTGACGCAGTATGCGCGGCGGCTCGAGCGCGCGGCGGCGCATTGAACCCGTGAAATGGACCGCCGGCCGACGAGCGGTCCTTCTCAATGACTGAACGACAGCGCCGGGGCGATGCGGTCGCGCCGCAGCCAGCGCGCGAGCAGAAGCGCCGCCACCACGGCCAGACCCGACGCCAGGCCGATCCAGATGCCGACGCCGTTGAAGCCGAAATGGAAGGCAAGCAGCACGCCGAGCGGCAGGCCGACGCCCCAATAGCCGATAGCGGCATAGATCATCGGCACCTTGGTGTCGTGCAGGCCGCGCAGCATGCCGGCGGCGACCGCCTGCGCGCCGTCGAAAATCTGGAACAGCGCCGCGAACACCAGGAACGACACGGCAAGCGTGATCACCCTGGCATTGGCGGGGTCGGCGAGATCGATGAAGGCACTGATCAGAAGATGCGGCCAGAGGATCATCACCAGACCCATCAGCGCCATGAAGGAGACGCCGATGACAAAGGCGGTCCAGCCGGCACGCGAGACGCCTTCCGGATTGCCGGCGCCATGCGCCAGGCCGACGCGCACGGTGACCGCCTGGTTGAGGCCGAGCGGCACCATGAAGGAGATCGAGGCGATCTGGATGGCGATCGCGTGCGCGGCCAGCGAATCCGCATCGATCAGGCCCATCAGCAGCGCCGCCGCATTGAAGATCGTCACCTCGAAGGCGAGGATGCCGGCGATCGGCAGGCCGAGCCTCAGCAGACCGCGAAAGCGCGGCCAGTCGGAGCGCCAGAAGCGGCCGAACAGGCGATAGCGACGGAACTTCTTCTCCAGCAGCACCACGGCCGCCAAGCCGGCAAACATAAGCGTGCTGGAAAGCGAGGTGGCGAGGCCCGATCCGGCGATGCCCATGGCCGACACGCCGAGATTGCCGAACATGAACACCCAGTTGAAGAAGGCGTTGCAGGCCACGGCCACGAAGACGATGATCAATGCCCAGCCCGGCCTCTCCAGCGCCGAGATGAAGGAGCGCAGCACGATATAGCCATAGAAGGGCAGCACCGCCCATTGCAGCCAGTGCAGATAAATGCCGGCCTGATGCGCGAGATCCGGCTTCTGGCCCATGGCCAAAAGCACTTCCTCGCCGTGCCAGAGGAACAGCCAGATCGGGATCGAGACGAGGACCGCAAGCCACAGGCCCTGGCGCACGGTTCGGCGCAGGTCGCGCACGGAATGGCGGCGACGGCCGAGCTCGGTCGCCATCATCGGCGAGGTCGCCAGCATCAGGCCGAGACCGAAGATCAACGGCATGAAATAGAGGTTGGAACCGAGCGCGCCGGCGGCCAGCGTGTCGGGCCCTAGCCGGCCCATCATCATGACATCAGTCGCGGTCATGGCGGTCTGGCCGAGATTGGTGAGCACCATCGGCCAGGCGAGCGCCAGCGTCGCCCTGATTTCCTGACGCCAAAGATTTTCCGGCGCGCGAGCGCCGGCTTCGATCGCAGACATTTTCCGCTCTTTCAGATCGCGGCGCGTCGGGACAACACCCGGAAGCCGCACGTAAACAGCGCAGTATGGCGCCGTTTGCGCCGTCTATTGAACGAAATGCGACATGTTGGCAAGGGACGAGGAGCGGCGACCTATTGAGCCAGCAGGAGGCGCAAGAGCCGATGTCTACCCTATCGCATCGAGCGCCTGCCGTTGGCGGTGCATTTCGAGGAAGATCCGGTAGTCGCGGTCGAAGCGGGCGCCGGCGGCCGGGTTCGAGGGACGCGTTCTGCCGCCCTGCTGCATGGCGACACAGGCGGCGTTGAGGTCGGGGTAAAGCCCGGCGGCCGTCGCCGCCACCATGCCGGTGCCGAGCAGCACCGCCTCGTCGGCCAATGGCTCGATGACGGTGCAGCCGGTGGCGTCGGCATAGAGCTCCATCAGAAGCGGGTTCTTGGTGTGGCCGCCGGTGACGTGCAGCGTGTCGATCAGGTAGCCGTTCTCGTTCAGCGCCTCCAGCACATGGCGCACGCCGAGCGCGATGCCGACGGCGGTGCGCCAGTAGAGCTTGCACAGGCTGTCGAAGGAGGAATCGAGCGTCAATCCGCTGACGACGCCGACCGCATGCGGGTCGGCGAGCGGCGAGCGGTTGCCGTGGAAATCCGGCAGCACATGCAGCCGCGCTGCCAGCGCGTCGCCTTCCACGGCACGCAGCTCGGCGACGCGCCTGGCGATCCTGGCATGCATGGCCGCATCGGGCTCGCCGCCGGCGCCGTGCCAGCGGATGATGTGGTCGAGCAGCGCGCCGGTGGCCGACTGGCCGCCTTCCGACAGCCACAATCTCGGCAGCGCCGCGCCGTAATAGGGGCCCCAGACGCCGGCGAAAGGCTGCGGATCCCGCGACATCGCCATGACGCAGGACGAGGTTCCGGCGATCAGCGCGAGGTGTCGGCTGATGTCCGTCTCGTCGCCGGCAAAGCCGCCGAGAACGCCGAGCGCGCCGGCGTAGGCGTCGATGACGCCGGCGCCGACGCGGCACTTCCCGGTCAGGCCGAGATCGGCCGCCGCTTGCGCGGTCAGCGGGCCGATATCGGCGCCGACGGGGCTCGCCTTTTCCGGAAGATTGCCGTGCTCGAAGAGATCGCCAAGGCCGACGAGCTTGAAGAAATCGCGCCGCCAGCCGATCTCCTCATGCGCCAGATAGGTCCATTTGGCTGTCAGCGTGCATTGCGAGCGGGCAAGCGAGCCGGTCGCCTTCCAGGTCAGGAAGTCGGCAAGGTCGAACAGATAGCCGGCTTCGTTCCATGTTCCGGGCAGGTAGCGCTTCAGCCACATCAGCTTCGGCGTTTCCATTTCCGGCGACATCACGCCGCCGATATAGTCGAGCACGGCATGGCCGCTTCTGGTGCATTCGTCGGCCTCGGCGATGGCGCGATGGTCGAGCCAGACGATGGTGTCCCAGCGCTTCTCGCCGGTGACCGAGACGCTCAGCTGGCCGCCCCGCCTGTCGCGCACGACAAGCGAACAGGTGGCGTCGAAGGAAATGCCGACGATATCCGATGCGGCAACGCCAGCCTTTTCGCGCGCGGCGCGCACGGCGGCGCAGACGGCCGACCAGATATTTTCCGAATCATGCTCGGCATGATCGGGCCTGGGCTGGTGCATGGCGATCGGCTGCTCGGCGCGACCGAGCAGATTGCCACGAGAGTCGAGAATGCCCGCGCGAGCGCTCCCGGTGCCGACATCGACCGCGCAAACGAAACTCGTCGTCAAGATGCTTTTACTCTCGCTCCCAGGCCTGCAATCAGATCGGGCAATTGCAGCATGTCAGCGAATATAAAGTCCGGTTCGGTCGACGCAAGCCGCGCCTTCAGCGCGGGGTTGTCCGCGTGCGATCCGCCGGTGAAGGCAAAGACGCGCATTCCCGCCGCCCGCGCCGCGGCAATGCCGGCCGGACTGTCCTCGATGACCAGGCATTTACGCGGATCAGCGCGCATCGTGGCGGCGGCGTGGAGGAACAGGTCCGGCGCCGGCTTGCCTCGCTTCACCATGGCGGCGCTGAAGAGATGCGGCTCCAGCAGACCCAGAAGGCCGGTCACATCGAGCGCGTAACGGATGCGCTCCAGCGTGCCGGAAGAGGCGACGCAACAGGGCAGGCCGAGCTTCGGCAGGATCTCCTTGATGCCGGGGATCGGCTTCAGTTCCTCGCGGAACTTGCGCATCAGGTCGACGCGCATGGCGGTGAGATGCTGGTCGTTGATCTCCAGGCCGAACTCGCGGCCGAGGATCTCGCGCACGCTCTTCATGCTCTTGCCGAGGAAATGCTCGTAGGCTGCGTCCTCGCTGACCGTGCCGCCGGCGAGCTCGATCATGCCGAGCAGCGCCGAAACCGAAAGCGCCTCGCTGTCGACCAGGACGCCGTCACAGTCGAAGATGACCAGCTCGGGCGTCATGCCAGTTGCTTCCAATGGCCTCAGAGCCTGCCGGCGAGATAGAGCGTCAAGGTTTCGCGCGCGCCGTTCGCCCACAGCACGTTGAGCGCATGGGCAAAGGCTTGGGCGAAAACGGGCGAGCGGCCGACATCGCCATAGATGTCGTCCATGGCAAGCCAGGCGCCGGGCGTGTCCTTCGCGGCCTTCGCGGTCGCCTGCATCCGGTCCCAGTTCGGATCGTTCGGCTCGATGACGGCGCCGCTGTCGGTGGTGCCGAAGCAGTAGCGGCACCAGAGCGCCGATTCCAGCGCTAGACCCGCGACGCCTTTGCCCGCCTTCAGCCGGTCGGCGATGGTCGGGATGATGAATTTCGGTTGCCGATTGGAGCCATCCAGGCAGAGCCGGCGGATGGTGTCGCCGATCTTGGGGTTGGAGAAGCGGCGCTCGATGAGCTGGTAATAATCCTCCAGCACCGTGTCCGGCACCGGCGGCACGGTCGGGATGATCTCGTCACGCTCGAGCTTGGCGAGGAAGCCGCGCACCAGCGGCTCCTGCATCGCCTCGTGCACGAAATGGATGTCCATCAGGCCGGCAGGATAGGCGATGGTGGCGTGGCCGCCATTGAGGATGCGGATCTTCATCAGCTCGTAAGGCGAGACATCCTTGACGAACTGCACGCCGGCCTTTTCGAGCGGCGGCCGGCCGGCGGTGAAATGATCCTCCAGCACCCATTGCTTGAACGGCTCGCAGAAGACCGGCCAGTTGTCTTCCAGCCCGAAATCGCTCGCCAGTATGCCGCGCTCGCGGTCGGTGGTGGCCGGCGTGATGCGATCGACCATGCCGTTCGGGAAGGCGACGTTGTCCCTCACCCAACCGGCCAGATCCTCGTCGATCAGCCGGGCAAGGCCGATGACGCCATCGGAGGTGACGTGGCCATTGTGGGGGATGTTGTCGCAGGACATGACCGTGAACGGCACGATGCCGTCGGCACGGCGGAGCACCAGCCCGGCAAGGATGATGCCGAAGACCGTTTTCGGCGCTGCGCCCGGCTGAGCGTCGGCGACGATATCGGGATGCGTCGGGTTGAACTTGCCCGAGGCCGGGTCGATGAAATAGCCGCCTTCGGTGATGGTCAGCGACACGATCTTGATCGCCGGGTCGGCGAGCTGCTCGATGATCGCCTTGGCATCTCCTGGCATGAGGAAGTCGATCATGGCGCCGGTGACCCGGGCGCTCATATGGCCCTGGTCCTGCTCGACGACTGTGGTCAGCCAATCCTGTTCCTGAAGCCTGGCGCGGCCGGCCTTCTCGCCCTCGAACACGCCGGCGCCGATCAGCGCCCAGTCATGGCCGAGGCCGGAATTGAAGAGGTCGTCGAGATAGACGGCCTGGTGCGAGCGGTGGAAGTTGCCGACACCGAAATGCACGATGCCGGCTTTCAAGGAAGAGCGGTCGTATTTCGGGCCGGAAACCTTCGAGGGAAGCTTTGCGAGGTTCGAGGAAGAGAGTTTCACGGTCATCTTACTTACCCTTCGGCCGATATGCAGCCCAACAATTCCGCCTCCTTTGGGAGAGCGGTGAGGGGCAGCGCTTGTTCTTGCGGTTCCTGCCCCTCACCTGCCCCTCGGCGCGTCCTCCTCGGAGGAAGGGAGGCGCGCCTTCCCCCTCAACTCATCCATTGGCCGCCGTCGACATTGTAGGTCTGGGCGACAATGTATTCGGCTTCGTCGCTGGCGAGGAAAACCGCCATGCCGGTGAGGTCTTCGGCTCGACCCATGCGGCCATAAGGCACGCTTTCGCCGACCAGTCGCTTCTTCTCGCCCTTCGGCCGGTTCTCGTATTTGGCGAACAGCGAATCGACATGATCCCAATGCTCGCCGTCGACGACGCCCGGCGCGATGGCGTTGACGTTGATGCGGTGCTTGATCAGGTCGAGCCCGGCCGACTGGGTCAGCGAGATGACGGCGGCCTTGGTGGCGCAATAGACCGCGACCAGCGGCTCGCCGCGACGCCCGGCCTGGCTCGCCATGTTGATGATCCTGCCGCCTTTGCCGCGCGCGATCATCGAGCGTGCGGCCGCCTGCAGCATGAACAGCGTGCCGGCGACGTTGACCGAGAACAGCTTGTCGTAGCTCGCGCGGCTGATCTCGACGATGGGTGCGAGGTCGAACAGTGCGGCATTGTTGATCAGGATGTCGAGCCCGCCGGTCCTGCCCTCGACCGCCTTCACGGCGGCCTCGATCGAGGCCTGGTCGGTGACGTCGAGCCGGACCGCGTAAGCAGCAGAGCCGATATCCTTCGCGGTCGCTTCGGCCGCTTCGAGGTTGATATCGGCGATCGCCACCGTGGCGCCTTCGCGCGCATAGGCTTCGGCGAAGGCCCGGCCGATGCCGCGCGCCGATCCGGTGATCAGCGCCGATTTGCCTTTCAGCCTCACTGTCCCGTCCTCACTGGGCCAGCGCCTTGCCGTCGGCGCCGAAGCGATGCAGCTTGGTCTTGTCCGGCGTCAGATAAACGGTGTCGCCATGCTTGACCGCGACCTCGCCGTCGGCGCGCACATTGATCGTGCCGATGCCGTCCGTCTGGACATGCAGGAAGGTGTCGGAGCCGAGATGCTCGGCAACGCCCACCGTCGCCTTCCAGTCGCCGGCCGTGGTCGAGATGTTGATGTGCTCGGGCCGGATGCCGATGGTCTTGGCGCCGTATTTGTCGGCCGGCGCGCCTTCGATGAGGTTCATCTTGGGCGAGCCGATGAAGCCGGCAACGAAGAGGTTCTTCGGCGTGCGGTAGAGCTCCATGGGCGAGCCGACCTGCTCGATATTGCCGGCGTTGAGCACGACGATCTTGTCGGCCATGGTCATGGCCTCGACCTGGTCGTGGGTGACGTAGATCATCGTCGTCTTGAGCTGATGGTGCAGCTCGCTGATCTCCAGCCGCATGGTGCCGCGCAGCGCCGCGTCGAGGTTGGACAGCGGCTCGTCGAACAGGAAGGCCGAAGGCTGGCGCACGATGGCGCGGCCGATGGCGACGCGCTGGCGCTGGCCGCCGGAGAGCTGACCCGGACGACGCTCGAGATAGTTGGTGAGGTTCAGCACTCGTGCTGCGTCCTTCACCTTCTTGTCGATGGTCGCCTGGTCCTCGCCCGCCATCTTCAGCGGGAAGGCGATGTTTTTGGCGACCGTCATATGCGGGTAGAGCGCATAGGACTGGAAGACCATGGCAAGCTTGCGCTTGGCCGGCGCCTCTTGGGTCACGTCGCGGCCGTCGATGCTGATGGTGCCGCCGCTGGTGTCCTCGAGGCCCGCGATCAGTCTGAGCAGCGTGGACTTGCCGCAACCCGACGGGCCGACGAACACGACGAACTCGCCGTCCTCGATATTGAGGTCGATGTTCGGAATGATCGTCGTCGACCCGAAGGACTTGGAGACGTTCTTGAGCGTGATGTTTCCCATGGTTTCCTCCCGGGGATTTCGTCGTCCGCCGCTTGCGGCTCTTACTTCACGGCGCCAAAGGTCAGGCCGCGCACCAGCTGCTTCTGGCTGAACCAGCCCATGATCAGAATCGGGGCGATCGCCAGTGTCGAGGCCGCCGAGAGCTTGGCCCAGAACAGGCCTTGCGGGCTTGAGAAAGAGCTGATGAAGGCGGTAAGCGGCGCTGCGTCGGTGGTGGTCAAACGAATCGTCCAGAACGCCTCGTTCCAGGCCAGGATGATGTTCAACAGCATGGTCGAGGCGATACCCGGCACCGCCATCGGCGTCAGCACGTAGATGATCTCGTTCCACAGCGAGGCGCCGTCCATGCGCGCCGCTTCGAGGATCTCGCCCGGAATCTCGCGGAAGTAGGTGTAGAGCATCCAGATCACGATCGGCAGGTTGATCAGCATCAGCATGACGGTCAGGCCGATGCGGCTGTCGAGCAGCCCGCTGTCGCGGAAGATCAGGTAGATCGGGAACAGCACCGCGACGGCTGGCATCATCTTGGTGGAAAGCATCCACATCAGGATGTCCTTGGTGCGCTTGGTCGGCGAGAAGGCCATCGACCATGCCGCCGGGATGGCGATGATGAGCGCAAGGACGGTCGAGCCGACCGACAGGATCACCGAATTCAGGAAGAACTTGAAGTAGCCGCTCTGCGCCTGCACTTCCGAATAGCTTTCCGTGGTGCCGGACGGGATCAGGGCGAAGCCCTGGATCGCCTCCTGCTCCGACTTGAAGGAGGTGATGATCGTGTAAAGGATCGGAAAGAAGATCAACAAGGCGACGATCCACGCCGCGGCGGTGGCGATCGTCTTGTGCTGGGTGGTGACTGCGCGTGCCATCTTATCCTCCCTTACTTGTCCAGGTTCTTGCCAACGGCGCGCATGACGAAGAAGGCGACGATGTTGGCGAGAATGACCGCGATGACGCCACCGGCGGACGCCTGGCCGATTTTGAACTCCAACAGCGCCTTCTGGTAGACGAGGAAAGGCAGGTTGGTGGACGCGTAGCCCGGGCCGCCATTGGTGGTGACCAGGATCTCGGCATAGATCGAAAGCAGGAAGATCGTCTGGATCAGGATGACGACGGTGATGGCGCGCGACATGTGCGGCAGCGTCAGATACCAGAAGCGGCTGAGGAAGCCGGCGCCGTCCATCTCGGCCGCCTCCTTCTGTTCGCCGTCGAGCGACTGCAGGGAGGTGAGCAGGATCAGCGTGGCGAAGGGCAGCCACTGCCAGGCGACGATGAGGATGACCGCCGTCAGCGGGTGCTGGCCGAACCAGTCGATGGGGTTGGCGCCGAAGAAACGGGCAATATCGGCGAAGACGCCGTATTGCGGGTGCATGATCATGTTCTTCCAGACAAGCGCTGCGACCGGCGGCATGACGAAGAAGGGCGAAATCACGAGGATGCGCACGATCCCCTGACCCCAGATCGGCTGGTCGAGAAGCATGGCCAAAAGGATGCCGCCGACCACGGTGATGACCAGCACGCTGACCACGATGGTGAGCGTGTTGAGGATCGACTGCAGGAAGGCCGGGTTGGAGTAGAAGAGCTTGTAATTGGAGAACCAGACGAACCCGTCGCGGATCGGGTTCAGCGGGTTGTACTGGAGGAAAGAGAACCAGATCGTGAAGACCAGCGGCACGATCATCCAGATGAACAGCAGGATCACCGATGGCGCCATCATGAAACGGGCAAGCGAACGGGTTTGCTGAGTAGCCATGACGGTCACCCTCCAAATGTCAGCCGGATCTTATAGTCGTGCCACAATTTTCCTGATTGTGAAGGTGGCCGCCCGAACTGGGTTTCGGGCGGCCATGGCCGGTCATGATGCGCTACCGGCGCTCGGCACCGGGAGGAGCCTTACTTGATGTAGCCGCCTTCGGTCATCGCGGCAGTCGCCGCGTCCTGGGCCTGCTTCAGCGCGTCGTCGACGCTCGACTGGCCGGCAAGAGCGGCGGAGAAGAGCTGGCCGACCGTGGTGCCGAGACCCTGGAATTCAGGGATGGCGACGAACTGCACGCCGACATAGGGCACCGGCTTGACGGTCGGATGCGTCGGATCGGCGGCGTTGATGGAGTCCAGCGTCATCTTGGCGAAGGGCGCCGCCTTCTGGTACTCCGGATTGGCGTAGAGCGAGGAGCGCGTGCCCGGAGGAACGTTGGCCCAGCCCTCCTTCGAGGCGACCAGCTCCGCGTAGTGCTTGCTGGTAGCCCACGACACGAACTTCTCGGCGGCGTCGGCCTTTTGCGTGCCGGCGGGGATCGCCAGCGACCAGGCCCACAGCCAGTTGCCGCGCTTGCCGAGGCCGTTGTCGGGCGCCAGCGCATAGCCGACCTTGTCGGCGACCTGCGAAGCCTTCGGATCGGAGACGAAGGAAGCGGCGACGGTGGCGTCGATCCACATGCCGCACTTGCCCTGCTGGAACAGCGCCAGGTTCTCGTTGAAGCCGTTGGAGGAAGCACCTTCCGGGCCGTCGGCCTTCATCAGATCGACATAGAACTGCAGCGTGTTCTTCCATTCCGGCTGGTCGAATTGCGGCTTCCAGTTCTCGTCGAACCAGCGGGCGCCGAAGGAGTTCGACATGGCGGTGAGGAAGGCCATGTTCTCGCCCCAGCCGGCCTTGCCGCGCAGGCACACGCCGTTCACGCCGTTGGCGCGGTCGGTCATCTTGTCGGCCGCCTGCTTGACGAAGTCCCAGGTCGGCGCGTCGGGCATCTTCAAGCCCGCCTTCTCCATCAGGTCCTTGCGGTACATGACGAAGGAGCTCTCGCCGTAAAATGGCGCGGCATAGAGCTTGCCGTCGACCGAAAGGCCGCCGGCGATGGCCGGGATGATGTCCTTGACGTCGTAGTCGTCGCCGAGCTTGTCGAGCGGCAAGAGCCAGCTCTGCTTCGCCCAGATCGGGACCTCGTAGGTGCCGATGGTCATGACGTCATACTGGCCGCCCTTGGTGGCGATATCGGTAGTGACGCGCTCGCGCAGCACGTTCTCTTCGAGCGTGACCCAGTTGAGCTTGATGTCGGGGTTGGCCTTCGTGAAGTCGTCCGTCAGCTTCTGCATGCGGACCATGTCGCCGTTGTTGACGGTGGCGATGGTGATGGATTCGGCATGCGCGGCGAAAGCGAGAGCGCTGGCGGACAACAGGCCCAGGGTGAGCGTGCGAAGTTTCATCAATTCCTCCCATAAACCAAGATGAGCATTTGCCTTGGCTGTGGGCAATTACTCACTAAGCGTGAATTATGTCAAGCCGGAATCGATGCTGCAGCGCAGCACAAATCGAAGCCGCCACCTGTCGGGGCAGCGCGGCGAAGGTCCGGCTTGGAGCTGTCGTCGTGTCCGGCTACTGGCAGGCGATCTCGGCGAGGATCCAGTCGCGGAAGGCACGGATCTTCGGCACGTTGCGCCGGGCGGTGGGATAGACCAGCCAGTAGGCATGGCCGTCGTCGCCGACCAGGTCGAAGGGCTGGACCAGCCGGCCATCGGCGAGTTCGTTCTTGAACAGCGCCCTGGTCAGGATCGCCACGCCGTGGCCGGCCATGGCGGCATTCGCCTCGTAGGCCTGCGCGCCCATGCTGGAGCCCGGCCGCTTGGCGAGGTCGTGCCCAGTGACGCCGGCGGCTCCGAACCATTGCGTCCACCAGACATCGCCGGGATCGAGGATCGGCAGCCGCAAAAGGTCCGCCGGCTCCTTGACGCCGCCGATGCTCGCCGCCAGCTTCGGGCTCAGCATCGGCGTGAAATCGGCGTCGAGCAGTTTGTGTGCCTCCAGGCCCGGCCATTTGCCACCGCCCGAGCGGATGGCGAGATCGACATCCTCGCGTGCGAAATCGGTCAGGCGGCTCGACGTATCGAGCCGCACGGCAAGTGCGGGATGGGCAAGCTGGAACGAGCCCAGATGCTGCGCCAGCCAGTTCGAGGCAAAAGTCAGCACGGTGGTCACGCACAGCAAGCCGTCGGCGCCGCCCCGCGCGGCGGCGTAGGCCTGACCCAGAATGGCAAAGGCCTCGCTGACGGCGGGCGCCAGGCGCCGGCCTGGCTCGGTGAGTTCGATCTGCTTGGGACGGCGCAGGAACAACGGCGCGCCGATGCGCTCCTCGAGCAGCTTGATCTGATAGCTCGCGGCGGCCTGGGTCATGCCGAGTTCCTGCGCTGCCCTGGTGAAGGAGAGATGCCGGGCCACCGCTTCGAACACCCGAATCGCCTGCAGCGGCGGTAGCGGCGCGAGCTGTGGGGAGCTCAGATCGGGCATAAAACCTCCTTATGGGTCATGATCGAGGTTTAATTGGAAGCGCGAAGCTGCCAACCCGATATTTGGGGTCGACGATCAATCCAGTTCAAGCATGACGAAGGCTGACGATCATGACCACGATGCAGGAAAAAATCGTTTCGACCCCGGCTCGCAGTTGGATTTCGCTGCTGGCGCGGGAATTTTCATGGTTCGCCAGCCGCAGGCGCGGTTATGTCGATATCCGGGAATTGTCGCCGCATCTGCAGCGGGACATGGGGTTTCTCGACGGCAACGATCCGCGCGAACGCTACGAATAGCCGGGCTCCCTTTTATCGGCGAGCGGCGCTGATCATGATGATGCATGGGCCTTCCGGGCCTCCGGCTCCGGTCACGCGCCGCCGAGAAGTGCGGCGGCCGTCCGTTCATCGGTGATGAGGCCGTTGACCAGCCGCCGGTTCACGGCGGCGAGGATGCCCGGCAGCTTGCGCTCGCCCATGGCCAGCGCGATGACCAGCGATCTCTCGCGCGACGGCAAGGCGGCGGACGACACCCGATCGTTGGTGATGCCTTCGATCATGCGGCCTTCGCGGTCGAACACCCAGCCGACGATCTCGGCGACGCCGCCCGCCTTCTGCAGCGCCTTGAGTTCGCCTTCCGAAATGAAGCCGTCCTCGTAAAGCGGCGCCTTCGGGCCGAGATCGCCGATGCCGACGAAAGTGACGTCGGCTTCCGCGGCGAGCGCCAGCGTCGGCTGGATCATCGGCTGGCTGAGCAGCATGTCGCGCTCTTCCGGCGAGGAGGCGATGACCGGCAGCGGCATCGGGAAGGAGCGCGCCTTGACCCGGTCGGCCATGGTGAAGATGACGTTGTAGAAGGCGGCCGAGCCGTCGGGCGAGATGTTGCCGGTCAAGGACACGACCTTGTGCTGCGGGCACTCCATCGGCGGAAGCTGCTCGATCGCCGCCTTCAGCGTGCGTCCGGTGCCGATCGCCATGACGATGGGCGCGGCCGAACGCAGCCGCCGCTCGATCTCGGCCGCCGCGGCCTCGGCGACGCCGATCGTCGTCGAGGACGAGGTCGGATCGCTCGGCACCACCTCGACCAGATCGAGCGCGAAGCGCGATTTCAGCCGCGCGGCAAGGTCGAGGCAATTGGCGATCGGATGATCGACGCGCACCTTGATCAGGCCTTCCGACATCGCCAGCGACACGAGCCGCTGCGCCGTCTGCCTGGAAATGCCGAGCTTGGCGGCGATCTGATCCTGCGTGTTGCCGGCGACGTAGTAGAGCCAGCCGGCGCGCGCGGCGTCGTCCAATCTGGTGTTGCCGGTTTCCTGTCGCGAGTTCACATCCTGCCTCCCCAGCCCGCACGGGGGCGGGCGCTATAGATTACAGCGAAAGCGGCTATGCGCAATTGTCAATTGAAAGAGCAATTGCTTACCGCGAGCAACTGTCGCGGACGAATCAATTCGCCTTGCTTCAACCATTTGCCGGCCGGACGGTTTATCTCGATTGGGAAAGGCATTAAGGGATCGGCAAAAGGAGCCTCGCATGACGCCGAAAGCGGTTTTCTGGGACATGGACGGCACGCTGGTCGACAGCGAGCCGCTGCACGAGGCCGCCCTCGTGGCAGCGCTGCGCAGCGTCGGCATCGCACCGCCGACCGATCTGCACGAACGGGTGCTCGGTATCGCGGCATGGCCGGTCTACGAAATGCTGCGCGACCAGTTCGGCCTCGACCTGCCTTTCGACGACTGGATCGTGCGCAAATACGACCACTATCTGCCGATGGCCGAGACGCTGAAGCCGCGCCCCGGCGCGATCGAGGTGTTCAACGAATTGCGCGCGTTGGGCGTCGAGCAGGCCGTGGTGTCCAATTCCGACCGGCTGATCGTCGACGCCAATCTCGGCGCGGTCGGTCTCGTCTATCCCGGCATGCACACGGTGAGCCGCAACGACGTGCGCCTGGGCAAGCCGCATTCGGAACCGTTCCTGCGCGCCGCCTATCTCGCGGGCGTCGACCCGGCGGACGCCGTCGCGGTCGACGACAGCCGCACCGGCGTCATGGCCGGACTGGCGGCCGGCATGAAGACGATCTTCTGGCCGGAGGCGCCGATGGAAGGACCGCCCGGCGCCATCGTCATCAACAGCGCCGAGGAATTGCGGAAAGAGCTGGGACTCTGAATAAATTCCTGGCGCCGGCGCTGCCCCTCATCCGCCTGCCGGCACCTTCTCCCCTTATAGTGACGGGGAGAAGGAAGAAAGTCAGTTCCGGTAAACGGGCTCTTCCTCGTCGAGGATCGCCTTCAGCTCCGACAGATGGCGCTCGGCCTGGCCGGGATAGTCGTCCACCTCGCGCGCCGTCTTTTCCGCGATCTCGTCGGAGAGCGTGCGCAGCGGACGGCCGGTCCACAGCGCCTTGATGTAGGTCTCGGCGGCGCGCTCGAAATAGAACATGCGGTTGAAGGTGTCGGCGACAGTGTCGCCGATGACCATGACGCCGTGATTGCCCATGACCATGACCTTGACCTTGGGGGCGGTCAGAAGCCTGGAGCAGCGCTCGCCCTCCTCCTCGAAGGCCAGCCCGCCATAGTGGGCGTCGACGACATGGCGGTTGAAGAACATGGCCGAGTTCTGGTCGATCGGCGGCAGCGTCGAGTCGGCCAGCGAAGCGAGCACGGTGGCGTGGATCGAATGCACATGCATGGCGCAGCGCGCATGCGGCACGTTGCGATGGATGGCGCCGTGCAGGCCCCAGGCGGTCGGATCGGGCGCGTTCGGGCCTGACAGCGTGTCGGGATCGTTGGCGTCGATCAAAAGCAGGTCGCTCGCCTTGATGCGCGAGAAATGCACCTGGTTGGGATTCATCAGGAATTTCGTGCCGTCCTCGTTGACCGACAGCGAAAAGTGGTTGGCCACCGCCTCATGCATGTTGAGCCGCGCCGTCCAGCGGAAGGCGGCGGCGAGATCGACGCGTTCCTCGTAATAGGGCAGGTTGCTCAGCGGTTCCTTGTGCAAACGGGCAAGGCTCATCGAAAATCCTCCGGTTCTGGCGGTTCTGCTTTTACGCAATTCCGGACGGAAAACCGCTACGCACTTTTCCTGGAATTGCTGGACAATGCCGCGCCCAACCGCAGCCAGCAACCGCAAACTGGTGGGTCAGGCCGTGGATTAGGCCGCCGGCCGCGCCGATTGCAGCCCGCCATGCTCGACGATGAAGTCGATCACCTCCTGCAAGCCCTTGCCGCGCGACAGATCGGTGAAGCCGAAGGGCCGCTTGCCGCGCATGCGGGCGGCGTCGCCTTCCATGACGTCGAGGTTGACGTTCACATAGGGCGCCAGATCGCTCTTGTTGATGACGAGGAAGTCCGAGCGCGTAATGGCCGGACCGCCTTTGCGAGGAATGTCCTCGCCCTGGCAGACCGAGATGACATAGAGGGTCAGATCGGCAAGGTCCGGCGAGAAGGTGGCGGCAAGGTTGTCGCCGCCGGATTCGATGAAGATGACGTCGAGGTCGGGGAATTTTTTGTTCAGCTCGGCGATCGCCCGCAGGTTGATCGAGGCATCTTCGCGGATGGCGGTGTGCGGGCAGCCGCCGGTCTCGACGCCGACGATGCGCTCTTCCGGCAGCGCCTGCAGGCGAGCCAGCATCATGGCGTCTTCCTTGGTGTAGATGTCGTTGGTGACGACGGCGATGGAGAACCGGTCTCGCAGCGCCTTGCAGAGTTTTTCGGTGAGCGTCGTCTTGCCGGAACCGACGGGGCCGCCGATGCCGATGCGAAGGGGGCCGTTGGCTTGTGTCATGCCGGAAACTCCGTGATGGCGAGGATGGCGAAGCCCAGCCCGATCAGCAGGCAGAGCGGCGAATAGAGGCGCTGGTCGAGCCGCGCGAAAGGCTGCTCCGGCGCCAGTTGGCGCCACCAGGGCGTGAAACCGGCGATGCCGCGGCCAAGGAAGACGAGGCCGATCATCAGCGCGGTGGCGGCAAGCCCCTGCTTCGGAAACGGCGAGGCAAAGACACCTTCGAGCGCCAGAGGCCAGAGCGTGGCAAGCGCGAGGCAAGCGGCGACGGCGAAGCTCGCTAATGATGACGGCATTTCGTCGACGCCGCGAAAACCGACGACGGCGCGGGCGCAGGATTTTGTGTCAGTCCCGGGCCAGATGCCGCCGATCCCCCAATAGACATGCAGCGTGGTGATCAGGAGCAGGACCACAGACAAGGCGAAGGCGAGAATGGTCATGAGCGGAACAGACGCGAATATTGGGTTTCGTGCTTCATCGCCACGATGTCGGAGATGAAGGCGGAGCCACCGAGATCGTCGAGCGAAGAATTGGCGGCACGAGCGGCCGCCGACAATGCCAAGGATTCAAAGCCGGCTAACAAAGCGACGGCATCGACCTGCCCTGCAACGCCGAGCCGGATGGCGGCCTGCACGAGGTTGGAGAAAAAGGCCTGCAGGAAAGCCGACAACGCCTCCGCCAAGCCGATGCCGTGGCTGCCGGCAACCGCGCCGACGGCGACGCAATAGGGGCAATCGGCGGGCAGGCGCTGCAACGCGGGACACGGCCAGGCGGAGGCCGCCTTGAGGAAAGCCGCGCCCTGCAGCATGGTTTCCAGGTGCCGCTCCCGCGAGCCGGCAAGCGCCTCGGCAAGCGCGGCAACCTCATGGAGATCGCCGCCGTCATGCGCGCGCCGCCAGCTTTCGGCGAACAGCACCGCATCGTTCCAGCCCGAGCCCATCTCGACCAGCGTCTCCAGCCACTCGGCAAGATGCTGACGATCGGCGATCAGCCCGTCATGCACGGCCCGCTCGAGGCCGTGGCTGTAGGAAAAGCCGCCAATCGGAAAGGACGGCGACAGCCATGCCATCAGCCGCAGCAGCGCGGCGCCGGCAGGCCGCTCAGTCATGGTGATGGTGATGGCCATGGTCATGATGTTCATGCGAATGATCATGATCGTGATGGTCGTGATCGTGATGGCCGTGACCATGATGATCATGGTCACGGCCATGGCCGGAGTAGGCGCCGCGCACCGGATTGAACGGTTCCAGCACCTCGTCGACAGTGGCGCCGAGCCCCTCCAGCATCGCCTTGATGACATGGTCGCGCAGGATGAGGATGCGATCCGCCTCGATGCTTGCTGCGAGATGACGATTGCCGATGTGCCAGGCTAGCTCGGTGAGATGCACGGCATCGCGAGCGCGGATGTCGTAGACCTCTTCCGGCGCGGCGACGATCTCCAACTGACGGCCGTCCTCCAGCACCAGCCGGTCGCCATTGTTCAAAGCCACCGGCTCCGGCAGGTCGACCAGAATCTTGCCGCCGCCCGCCGTCTCGATGGCGCGGCGACGCAGATGCCGCTCATCATGCGGCAACACGGCCTTGTCGAAAGGTGTCGCCGCTCCAGCCTCGCCGGCGGAAAGCACCGAAACGGCGCGGGGGAATTTGGTGAAATCGGTGTTGATGTTGAGTTTCATTTCATGGCTCCGCCATTGGCTTGGGCCCGCGCTCGGGCTGGTCGCGACAGCACACGATCGAAATAGGCGTTGACCCGATCGGAGTCGATCGGGAACCGGCCGGCGCGGGCCCAACCGCCCATGTCGCTGAGCAGCACGTCGACGGCCGAAAAGCGGTCACCTAGCGCAAACGGCCTGTCGCCGAGCCGGCGGTCCAGCGCCTTCACTTCGGAGGCGAAGTCATGCGCGGTTGCAGGGCCGACATCGACGCGCACCTCCTTCGGCAGCAGGAAACGATGGCGCAACTTGTTCCACAGCGGCGCTTCCAGCTCGCTCTGGGCGAAATGCATCCAGGAATCGATCTCGGCGCGGCCGGCGAGCCCGGGACCGGAGCCCATGCCTTTTTCCGCATGCTTGTCCGCCAGATAGACGCAGATCGCCGCCGAATCCGTGATCTTCAGATCGCCGTCGATCAGGATCGGCACCTTGCCGGAGGGGTTCAGCGCGTAGGCCTCGGGCGAGCGCAGCTTGATCTCGACGAATTCGTAGGGCTGCCCGAGTTCCTCGAGCATCCAGAGCACGCGGCTGACGCGGGAACCTCGCGATCCGACGGCCTTGTACATGGTGCAATCCTGCCTTTCGCGAAAACCCTAGACCATCCCGATCTTCAGCCCAATGCTGGTTACACGATGGTGTCGAAGAGCCGCAGGATGAAGGATATCTGGTAGATCAGGGCCGCCGCGACGAAGGCGATGTGGAAGCGGCGGTCGCGCACCAGGATCGCGACAAGGCAAAGCGCGACAAACACCGGCGTGCGGATCAGATATTCATTGCCGAAGCGGGCGAAATGCTCCGGGCCCTTGAGCAGCGTGTCGATGATATCGAGCAGATAAGTTGCGCCGAGCAAGCCGAAGAACCAGGCGCGTCGCGAATAAAAATAGTCCTCGTAGCTGGTGTAATCGAGCATCGAATCCGGAAACAGCAGCGCGCAGAGCAGGAAGAGCGTGATGGCATAGAAGATGATGAAAAGGTACTTGCCGAAGGTCCAGGACTGGATGGCGTAGAGCCCGAACTCCCACCACCAGAAGTGCACCAGCATCAAGAGAACCGAGCCGACCCAGGCGAGATGCACGGCATAGAGCCGGTACTGGCCGGGATGCTGGACGATGCGGGCGACCCCCGACAGCAATCTGGTGACGCCGAGGCCGATCACCATGCCCATGACGATGCGGATATGCGGGAAGATGTCGTGGGGGGAGGCGATTTCTGCTGCCATAGACGGACTAATCAAGCCTCTTGAGGCGAAACCAACCGACGCCCGCGCAAAATGATAATTCATTCACGAATAAGCTGATCGGATGACCAAGGAGCGCCAGGGAAAAAATCATGGTCGAGGATCTCCTCGATCGAGTACGGGCAGTCCGTAGGGAAATCCCGTTCCGCCAAGCCCGTCTCGTCTGCGGCCTTCAATCTCGCCATCTTGAACTCACGGCTAAGCCGTTGTCCCGGATAAGCTTTCAGGCTAGGACTCTCGTCTAGAAGATTTTCAATCTGAAATCGTTGCTCCCGGATCGTCAGCAACCATCCGGTTTTACGTCTGTCTGGCTGAAATTCCCATTTGAGCAAATGCTGGAGCAAGGTGCCCAACCTGCTCGCGATTTCCCTTTTGTCGCTCCGCCCCAAGCTCTCGATCTCCTCGGCAAGATTCTCGCGATCGAGGTCGGAGAGACGACCTTCGCGCAACAGCGCGCCCTGTTCGGCGCACCACTGAGCATAATCCGTCTCAATGGGTGTAGACTTATGCCGCCGTTGTACCTGAATCTTGTTCATGGTCGCATAATGCGCGGTTTTCAGTCCCAAGCCAACCGCAGGATATGAATCTGTAGATTAGCGTCACCCGGGTCAAAACAGAAAATACCGCTGCGCCATCGGCAGCACCGTCGCGGGCTCGCAGGTCAAGAGCTCGCCATCGGCGCGCACCTCATAGGTCTCCGGGTCGACCTCGACATGCGGCGTGGCGTCGTTGAGCACCATGGAATGCTTGCCGATGCCGCCGCGCGTGTTTTCCACCGCGACCATCGCCTTGTCGACACCGAGTTTCTCCTGCAGGCCGGCATCGAAAGCGGCCTTGGAGACGAAGGTCACCGACGAGTTGGTCAGCGCCTTGCCGTAAGCGCCGAACATCGGCCGGTAGTGCATCGGCTGCGGCGTCGGGATCGAGGCGTTGGGATCGCCCATCGGGGCAGCGGCGATGGTGCCGCCGACCAGCACCATCTCCGGCTTGACGCCGAAGAAGGCCGGGTTCCACAGCACCAGATCGGCGCGCTTTCCCACTGTCACCGAGCCGATCTCTTTCGACAGGCCATGCGCGATCGCCGGGTTTATCGTGTATTTGGCGATGTAGCGGCGGACGCGGAAATTGTCGTTGTCGCCGGTCTCCTGCGGCAATGATCCGCGCTGGCGCTTCATCTTGTCGGCGGTCTGCCAGCAGCGGATCGCGACCTCGCCGACGCGGCCCATGGCCTGGCTGTCGGAGGAGATGATCGAGAAGGCGCCGATATCGTGCAGGATGTCCTCGGCCGCGATCGTCTCCTTGCGGATGCGGCTTTCGGCAAAGGCGATGTCCTCGGGGATCGACGGCGACAGATGATGGCAGACCATCAGCATGTCGAGATGCTCGGCCAGCGTGTTGACGGTGTAGGGCCTGGTCGGATTGGTGGACGACGGGATGACGTTGGGCAGGCCGCAGACCTTGATGATGTCGGGCGCGTGGCCGCCGCCGGCGCCCTCGGTGTGGAAGGCGTGTATCGTGCGACCCTTGATCGCCGCGACCGTATTCTCGACGAAGCCCGATTCGTTCAACGTGTCGGTGTGGATCATCACCTGCACGTCGTAAGCGTCGGCGACCGACAGGCAGCAGTCGATCGCGGCCGGTGTCGTGCCCCAGTCCTCATGCAATTTCAGCGAGCAGGCGCCGGCGAGCACCATCTCTTCCAGCGCGGCGGGCTGCGACGCATTGCCCTTGCCGGACAGGCCGATATTCATCGGAAAAGCGTCGAAGGACTGGATCATGCGCGCCATGTGCCAGGGGCCGGGCGTGCAGGTGGTGGCCAGGGTACCGTGCGCCGGACCGGTGCCGCCGCCGAGCATGGTGGTGACGCCGCTCATCAGCGCTTCCTCGATCTGCTGCGGGCAGATGAAATGGATATGCGCGTCGAAACCGCCGGCGGTCAGGATCTTGCCTTCACCGGCGATGATCTCGGTGCCTGGGCCGATGATGATGGTGACGCCGTCTTGCGTGTCGGGGTTGCCGGCCTTGCCGATGGCTGCGATACG
This sequence comes from Mesorhizobium sp., assembly GCA_004963905.1. Classification (GTDB taxonomy): domain Bacteria; phylum Pseudomonadota; class Alphaproteobacteria; order Rhizobiales; family Rhizobiaceae; genus Mesorhizobium. Next base: position 257,265 of record SUGL01000003.1, on the reverse strand, counting down.
GCCGTCCTTCAGACCGATATCGGCCTTGACGATGCCGGTCAGCGCATCGACGACCAGGGCGTTGGTGATGACCGTGTCTACCGCGCCCCCGGCCCTCGCGGCCTGGCTCTGGCCCATGCCGTCGCGAATCACCTTGCCGCCGCCGAACTTCACCTCCTCGCCATGGACGGTGAAATCCTTCTCGACCTCGATGAAGAGCTCGGTGTCGGCCAGCCGCACCTTGTCGCCGACCGTCGGGCCATACATCTGCGCATAGGCGGCACGGGTGATTTTGGCCATCAGCGATTGCTCCCGAAAATCAGATTGGTTGAGTGTGGTGCGCACATTGTCGCCACCCAATGGTCACGCAATGACCCGCTCAGCGACACTTTGCGTTCCCATTTGGGCGTTCCCATCGGGCGGCCGAGGTGGGCGGGACCACTCCGAAGCCGTTTGCCAAACCGATGGAAGGAATATCCATGCGCCAGACGATCGTTTTCGCCGCCGCCGCCACTTTGATGCTGGCCGGTGCGGCCAGCGCCCAACAGCAGCCCGCGCCACAGCCGAGCCCGGCGCCGGCCGCGCCTGCACCCGCCAAGCCACCGACGATCGAGAGCGTCAGCATCGTCGACATCACCGAACTGCCCAAGGACACGCAAACACAGGTCAACCAGATCGTGGCGCAACGCGGCGACGCCGGCCTGCAGACGTTGCGCAAATCGATCGACGCGACGCCGAAGGTGAAATCCGCGCTCGAAGCCAAGGGCATGAGCTCGGCGCAGGTGATTGCCGCCAGCCTGCAGCCCAATGGCGCGCTGACCCTGATCACCAAGAAGGCAAGCTGACCAAGGGCGATTCCAGGAAAAGTGTATAGCGGTCTTCCGTCCGGAATCGCGTAGAAGCAGGGCCCTGGAAAAGTCGCCTGGCAAGCGCTGGCGGGCCGGTTTCAGGCTTGCCGGCGCAAGGTCCGAGGGAACCTCCGGCCCGTAAGAGTCGTTTCGCTCTTTTCGCCCCACCGGAAATTCAGTCAGGAGCGAGCGATGAAGGGCCGCGTCCAAATAGCGTTTCCAGCTATGGCGGCGGCCGTGCTTCTGACAGCCGCCGTGCCGCGCGCCGCCTTCCCGGCGCAGCCGCTGGACAACACCAAGCCGGGTGCGGCGATTGTCGACTCCGACATCCGGCAGGAAGAGACGCTGTCGAAGACGGAAGCCGGCAAGGTCATCACCGCCATTGACCGCACACGCGAGAACATCGGCACGGTACGCAAGACGACCAAGCTCGACACCGTCGATATCGTCTTCCTGACGGATGCGGCACGCAGCGAGGGCGGACCGCCGCCGGCGATCGAGAACAAGGTGAAGCAGCATCAGGACGACGTCACGGAACTGCGCCAGGAGATCGAAGCGAACGCGCTGCTCTTCAATGCGATCGACTCGCGGCGCGTTCTCGCCGACGACGTGCTCGCCGTGGAATTCGACAATCCCGGCAAGATCGTCATCTACGCGGCCGCCAAGCCCCCGCCGAAGTGATTTGAGCGCGCCGCCATACCTCACAGCTTGCCCATCACCTTCTGCTGGAATCCATAGACCTCGCGCTTGCCGCCGAGCGGCACCAGCGTGACGTCGCGTTCCTGGCCCGGCTCGAAGCGCATGGCGGTGCCGGCGGCGATGTCCAGACGCATGCCGCGGGCGCGTTCGCGGTCGAATTTCAACCCCTCATTGGTCTCGAAGAAATGGTAGTGGCTGCCGACCTGGATCGGCCGGTCACCACTGTTGGCGACCTTGAGCGTCACCGTCGGCAGACCTTTGTTCAACTCGATCTCGCCCTTTGCCGTGATCACTTCGCCCGGGATCATCGCGCCCTCACAGCATACCGAAGGCAAGGCCGACGCCGACCGCCGCGCAGGCGGCGCCGGCGGCGCGCGCCAAGCCGCGGAAGCGCAGCCCAAGGCCGAGCGCGGCCGCGATGCCGAGCACATGGAGAAGCGCCGTCGCAGCGGCAAAGCCCGCCATATATTCGAGGCCGCCGGCATTCCGAGGCACTTCGGTGCCGTGCGCATGGCCGTGGAAGAGCGCGAACAGGCCGATGAGGGCCACTCCCGCCGAGACCGGCAGGTCGATCGCCAGCGCGACCACCAGGCCAAGCGCCACGACCGAGGCCAGAATGCCCGGCTCGACGAAGGGCACCGGCACTTGCAGCATGCCGAGCGCGCCGCCGACCAGCATCAGGCCGACGAAAGCGAGCGGCCAAGCCCACACCGCCTTGCCGCCTTTCATCGCCGCCCACAGGCCGACGGCGATCATCGCCGTCATATGGTCGAGGCCCGACAATGGGTGCGTGAAGCCGGCCGCGAAGGACGAGGTCGTGCCGATGCCGACATGGGCGTAAGCCGGCATCGCTGCTGCCAAGAGCATGAGCGCGGCGAGCGAGATGCGTTTCGTCGAAGCGGAGATCATGGGCGGCTTTCCTTTCGAGGTTGCCGGGTCAGGCGGCCTTGCGCGGGCCGCAGCCCTCGGCCTTGAGCACACGTTTGGTCGAGGCCGGATACTTCTTCAGCATTGCGGCCGGCCGGATCGGCCGCGGTGAGAAATTGCCGCCGCAGTTTGGGCAGACACCGCCGAGCACATCTTCCACGCAGCCGGTGCAGAAGGTGCATTCGAAGGTGCAGATCAGCGCATCGGCGGCCTCCGGCGGCAGGTCCTTGTCGCAGCATTCGCAATTGGGCCTCAGTTCCAGCATCGGTTCCTCCTCACCTGATCGGCCCTCACCTGATCGGCTCGTGCACGGTCACCAGCTTGGTGCCGTCGGGAAATGTCGCTTCGACCTGGACGTCGTGGATCATCTCGGCAATGCCGTCCATGACCTGGGCGCGGGTGACGACATGCGCGCCGGCCTCCATCAGCTCGGCCACCGAGCGGCCGTCACGGGCGCCCTCGACGACGAAGTCGGTGATCAGCGCGATCGCTTCGGGGTGGTTGAGCTTCACGCCGCGCTCCAGCCGCTTGCGCGCCACCATCGCCGCCATGGCGATCAGCAGCTTGTCCTTTTCACGCGGCGTGAGATTCATGCGTCTTCCCAGTATTCAAGATCAAACTCAAAGTGACCATAATTTGGGCAGGCCCGCCCGTCCGTTGAGCAATTCGACGAGCGGAACCAGCCGCTTACGAAGCTGGTAGCCGTCGCCGGCGGTGAGCCTCGCAAGAAGCTTGCCAGATTGGCCGACGCTCCAGAAGCTGGCGCCGCTCCAGCCACCGACGTGGGAACCCCCGATGATCGCGCGCGCCGGCTCCAGCAGGGTTTCCGCACGCGGGGCCACGAGAAGCACCGTTGCAATCGCGCGCGCGCCGCCGGCCACCGCCCGATGCTGGAGCCTGGCCGCGATATCCGGCCCGATGCGAAAATCCTCGGCATGGATGAGCCGGCCGTTCTGGTGGACGCGCCAGCGATCGTGGAAATTGCCCAGTAGCGTCCGTTCGCCCATCGCCAGCCGGCCGAACAGCGTCGCCTCCAAAAGCAGCGCTTCGGCATCCGCCGCAAGCTTCACATCGAGCGTCCTTGCAAAGGCCGCCTGGTCGAAAACGATCGTTTCCTGCGGCAACCAGGCGATTTGGCCGCCAGCGCCGACATCGAGCCTGACTGTCGTCTCGGCGCGATCCGATGCGGCGCGATAGATCTTCTCGCAGGCCTGTGTGGTGATGGAGGCCGCGGCGCCCTCGCCGACCTCGATAGACCAGCCAAGCCGGTCGCCGCCGGTCAGTCCGCCGGCCGTATTGATCAGCACGGCCTCGAGCGGGTCGCCTTGCACCGCCGGCATGCGAATCTTGGCCGATCCGTCCTGGTAGAGGCGTTGAAGGCGGGTCCGGCCGCCGCTCTTGCCGCAGAAAAGCCTGCCTCGCCCGGCAACACGTTGCGCGGCGGGCGGGGAAACCAGGATATCGTCGATCGTGTCCACGGCCCCAACGTTAAGCACTCCGGTGGCTTTGTCGATATATAGCTTGTTGCTTGACATCGTTTCGGTTTCTATAGAGGGAGCCACCTTGGAGCGGTCACGCGATGCCTGGCGAGGTAGGGGCGACGGCGTTTGTGAATCCGGGGACGAAGGGGCGCTGATCAGTTGGCGTCGGAAAACGACAGGGGAAGGAACCGAATGGCTGACCAACTGACGAGCGAAATCATCGAAAAGATCAAGGCGCATGCCGAGACTGGCGGTGAGGAAATCACCACCAGCACCGATCTCAACACGCTTGGCATCCACTCGCTGGAGCTGACCGAGATCATCTTCGACCTCGAGGAGAAGTACGGCATCGAGATCGAGATGAACACGGTCGACGCCTGGAGCAACCTCAAGAACGTCGGCGACATGGTCGAGGCGGTTCGCGAATTGATCGCGAAAAAAGCCTGATTGCATGCTGAAGCGCGTCGTCATCACCGGCATTGGCGGAATATGCGGGCTCGGCAACGATGTGCCGGCGATCTGGGACGCCATGCGCGCCGGCCGCTCGGCAATCGGCCCGATCGAGAATCCGTCCCTCCATGACCTGAAGGTCAAGGTCGGCTGCGAAATCAAGGAGTTGCCCGATCACGGCATCGACCGCAAGCAAGTGGTGTCGATGGACCGCTTCAGCCTGCTGGCGGTGATCGCGGCGCGGGAGGCGATGCGGCAGTCCGGGCTCACCGCGCATGCCGACAACACCTACCGGATGGGCGCAACCGTAGGCATCGGCGTCTGCGGCTTCGAAACGATCGAGGAAAATTACCGCGCCATCCTTCTCGAAGGGCGCAACCGCGCCGCCATCTTCACCGTACCGAAAGTAATGCCGGGCGCCGCAGCGGGCCAGGTCAGCATGAATCTCGGCCTGCGCGGCCCGGTGTTCGGCGTCACCTCCGCTTGCTCTTCGGCCAACCACGCGATCGCCTCGGCCGTCGACCACATCCGGCTCGGGCGCGCCGACGTCATGGTCGCCGGCGGCACCGAAGCGCCGCTGGTCTGGGGCGTGCTCAAGGGCTGGGAGGCGCTGAGGGTGCTTTCGCCCGACACCTGCCGGCCGTTCTCGGCCGACCGCCAGGGCCTGTCGCTCGGCGAAGGCGCCGGCATGGCGGTGCTGGAAAGCTACGACCATGCCATGGCGCGCGGCGCCACCATCCTCGCCGAGATCGCCGGCGCGGGCCTCTCGGCAGACGCCTCCGACATCGTCGCGCCCACGGTCGAGGGACCGGAAGCGGCGATGCGTTTTTGCCTGGTCGATGCCGGGCTCAACCCCGAGGATGTCGATTATCTCAACGCGCATGGCACCGGCACCAAGGCCAACGACCAGATCGAGACCGCGGCGATCAAACGCGTCTTCGGCGAGCATGCGCGGTCGCTCTCGGTCTCCTCGACCAAGTCGATGCATGCGCATTGCCTCGGCGCGTCGGGCGGGCTGGAGATGATCGCCTGCGTCATGTCGATCCGCAACGGCGTCGTGCCGCCGACTGCCAATTTCCGCGAGCCCGACCCCGAATGCGATCTCGACGTGACGCCGAACGTGGCGCGCGAACGCAAGGTGCGGGTGGTGCTCAGCAACAGCTTCGCCTTCGGCGGCACCAATGCGGTGCTGGCGTTCAAGGCGATCTGACAGGGCGCCCACCATCCGCCGGAACACGCTTCTGGCCTCACGGGAATGCTTTGGTCGACTGTCCGTGCATGGCGAGTCGGTTGCCGCCATATTGATCTCGAGGGGTCGGGATCCTAGTTCTTGCCCACCCGCCACGCGCCCAGCCCGGCGCCAATCCGCACCCGGAGCTACGATGATCGACCTGACCGCCTTTCCGATCGCCAAGCGCTGGCCGGCCAAGCACCCCGACCGCCTGCAGCTCTATTCCTCTCCGACGCCCAACGGCGTGAAGATATCGATCGCTCTGGAAGAGATCGGCCTTCCCTATGAGCCGCACTATGTCGACATCGGCAAGAACGAAAGCTGGACGCCCGAATTCCTGTCGCTCAACCCCAACGGCAAGATACCGGCGATCATCGACCCGAACGGGCCCGGCGGAAAGCCCATCGGGCTGTTCGAATCCGGCGCCATCCTGCTTTACCTCTCGGACAAGACCGGCAAGCTCATCCCGGCCGATCCCATCCGGCGCTACGAGACGATCCAGTGGGTGTTCTTCCAGATGGCGGCGATCGGCCCGATCTTCGGGCAGGTCGGCTTCTTCAACAAATTCGCCGGGCGCGAGATCGCCGACAAGCGGCCGTTGGAACGCTATCGCGACGAGTCGCGGCGCCTCATCGGCGTTCTGGAAACGCGGCTGAAGGGCCGGCAATGGATCATGGGCGACGAATACACCATCGCCGACGTCTCGATGCTCGGCTGGGTGCGCAACCTGATCGGCTTCTACGAAGCGCGCGAGCTTGTCGGCTTCGACGATTTTCCGACCGTAGCGGCGTGGCTGGAACGGGGCCTTGCCCGGCCGGCCGTGCAGAGGGGCCTCACCATCCCGGCGAGGGGCTGAGCGCGCTCTATTTGGTCTTGGCTTTGGCGCCGCGACGGCCGAGCACGGAAGCGGCAAGGCGCGCGGTGGCGACCACGGCGCCGGTCGCGACGCTTGCGACCGTGCGGATCGGACCCGACTTCGCCGCCGGCTTATGCGACTTCGCGGGTTTTGCGGCGGCCTTGTGCGCGGCGCCGGGCACGACTTGCTTGGGCGCTGCCTTGCCGAATGTCGGCTTGGCGTCCTTGGAGCGCTCAGCCGTTGCCGGAGCGGTGCCGGCTCTGGATTGCGTCGTTCTGGATTGACTGGCCCTGCTTCTGGCGGGCGCGGGTTTTCTGGTCTTGGCTGCCATCAGACGGTTCCTGTTATTCGCGCAATTCCGGACGGAAAACCGTTACACACTTTTCCTGGAATTGCCTCGGCGCCGGACAATCGGGAGGTACCGCCATAACGACCTGTAAATCTTAAGGTTCCCGCCAAAAAATAGCGAAAATTGAGCAGGTTAACCAATCACCAGGGTCATTAACCAATGACCAGATCGGCCTCCCGGCGCCGAGCCAGGACGCGCTCGATGTTCGGCATGTCGTTGGAGACGATCCAGGCGCGCGCGTCCTCATCGGACTTGCCATGGCCGCGCCAGCGCTCCATCAGGCGGCGCTCGAGCTCGCCTCGCGGCACATCGACGAAGATGGTGAAGTCGAACAAGGGCGCCAGTCGCGACCACGGCTCCTCATCAAGGAGGAGATAATTGCCCTCGACCAGGATGAACTTGGTGTCCGCGGAAATGATCTCGGCCGCCGCGCGCGACAATTCCATGCTGCGGTCGAAGACCGGAATGGCAATGTCCGGCTCGCCGGAGCGGATACGCTTCAAAAGCGTCTCGAAGCCGGCAAAATCGAAGGTTTCCGGCGCGCCCTTGCGCGAACGCAGGCCGCGGCGGTCGAGCACGATGTCGTCATAGTGGAAGCCGTCCATCGGCACGACTTCGGACGTGCCCTCGGGCAGCAGTTCATGCAGCCGGCCCGATATGGTCGACTTGCCGGCTCCGGGCGGACCGGCAATGGCGACGACGAAACGCTTTGCCTTGCCGGCGCGCTTGAAGATGGCGGCAGTGATATGGGCCAGGTCAGACATCGGCGCCTCTTCGTTAGCGACTGCGGGCTGCATCTTGGCGGTTACGGATGGAAAATTCAAACTCGGTTGCTAGGGCAATTCCAGGAAAAGTGTGAAATGGTTTTCCGTCCGGACTTTCGTCAAAACAAAGAGAAGCCGAGGTTTCGACCGATTGTTTGGCAATCTGCCGCCTTCAAGATTCGCCGAGACGCCCATCCCTTCGTCATCCACGGGCGAAGCGAGGAGCGTAGCGACGCAGCGCAGACCCGAGGATCCATTCCGTGATGCCCGAGCGCTGCCGCGGTTCAGAATTCTGGCCGTTTGCTTCCTTCGGCCAAGGTAACGGCATGGATTCCAGGGTCTCCGCGACGGAGCTGCGCTCCTGCTTCGCCCTGGAATGACGAACTCCAGGGCCTCACGCCGGCGCCGAACGCCCGATACGCAGGTACTCGCCGTCGAACGGCACCTCCTTCGCGGCGCCGTCGGCGGCGAGGATGTGCATGCGATCGGCCGAGGTCTCGATGCTGCGTGGCGTCTCAGCATCGGCGAACGGAACCGCGCCTATGACGTGGCGAAAGGAAACCGGGCGCCCTTCGGTCAATGCGAAGGCCGTCGCCACGCCTTCGCGCTTCAGCCAGTTGTCGCCGAGCGAGGCGGCATGGCCGACCGCGGCGCGGCCGTCCTCGATGCCGAGCACGCCGACATGGCGGCCGCTCCAGGGCGCGTAGTCGCGCCCGCCATTGCTGAACCACAGCATGGTGACCGGCAGTTCGGCCGGGTTCTTCAGCACCAGCACCAGATCCTGCTCGGCGCGGCGGGCCAGCGCCGTCCAGCCCGGGCCGCCGTGATCGGCCTCGACCAGGGTGATGAAATCCTCGCGCCGGTCTTCCATGCGGTAGTCGGCGAGGTCCGTGGTGCCGCCGGCAGCCAGCGGGAAATGCGCGAGATCGGTGGCGCGGGCGGGATAGGCCAGGCGAAAACGGCCGCGCGCCGGATCTGGCTCCAGCGGCGTGGGTGGCGTAACCGCCAGACGCTTGGGCGAGAAGGCGAGCCGCCCTCCTTCCCGCATCGCCGTCATCGGATGATGGGCGACGGAAATCGCCCCGGAGCCACCGGAAAAGATGTGCTCCTGGTAAAGGAAAGGGTGGCCGTCGCGGAGCGTGAAGATCTTGTCGACGGCGGCGCCCATCACCTTGCGGCGCAGCCGGAAGACGGCGCGCCGGCCGCCGGCGATAGCGCCGTTCTCGACGACGTCCCACCCGCTGTTGGCCGTCCAGCCATGCAGGGGCGCTTCCTCGACATCGCTGGCGGAAAACGGCGCGCAGAGGAAATCGCCCGACAGACGAACCGTGCCTTCGGGGAGATTCTGCGGCAGGCTCTCGCGCGGCGAGCCGACCCAGGGCGCGCGGTGGAGCGGCCTCAGGACGCGGCCGCCTTCGGCTTCGATCTCCATGGCGGCGATATGGCCGACGCTGAGATCGAGCGAGACGGAAATGCCTTTTGCGGTGATGGTGACCGTTTCCATTGCTCTGCCTCCCCCGAATCTTTCAGAGCGCAGAAAAGCTGGCGAAAGCATCCTGCGCAAGCAGGGCGACAGGCAATTTGCATCACTGCTTGTATGGGGCCGTACCGCAGACTTATCGACTGCTGGCGCTGCCCCTCATTGCCCTGCCGGGCATTTCTCCCCGTATAGTGACGGGGAGAAAGGGGCCTGCGCAGAGGTTTTCGCCAATTTCCAACGCTGCAGAGCAGGTGCCGACGATCGCGACAGTCCCCTTCTCCCCGTCATTATACGGGGAGAAGGTGCCGGTAGGCGGATGAGGGGCAGCGCCGTCGCCATGTTCAATTTCGCACTATCGGCGAAACTACTCCGCCTTGACCTCCATCATGCCGGAGGCAGTGCGGGCCGAGTATTGCGGCCGGTACATGTCCTCCACCGTTGCCGCCGGATGGGCGTAGGTGCCCGGCGTCACGGCGCGCACGACATAGGCCAGCGTGATGTTGCGGTCACCGTCGCCTTCGTTGGGGTTGAAGGCGGCGACGAAACGGTCGTCGCGGAACTCCAGATGCGCGGCGTCGGTCTGCGCCAGCCATGAGAAGTTCGACAATTGCGCGCTGGAGACCAGGCTCGGATTGTCGATCTCGAAGCCGGCCGGCAGTAGGTCGGTCACCAGAACGCGCGAGGGCCAGTTGTTCTGCTCATAGACTTTGAGCACGACCACATAGCGTTCGTTCTGTTTGGCCTCGGTGACGTTGGCCTCGGTGCCGTCGAGCTTGTAGTAGGTGCGATCGACGGTGAAGCCGTCGCCGCCGGCCGGCAGCGGTTCCACCGGCGCCGCCACCGCGGTCACCACCGCCTGCAGCGGCGTCGTGCCGGTGTTGGCGATGGTGAGCGGGCTGCCCTCGAGATCGCTGCCGGAGACACGATCGGAATAGCCGCCGGAATGCGGCGCGCCGTTGATGGAAAGCGTGATGGAATCATTGCCTTCCTTCAGCGCCCGCGCGGCAAGCAGCATCCAGGCCTCGTCTTGCGTGCTCGTCCAGCGGGCATCAGCGCGTTCCCTGGCGACCAGCCTGATCAGCTGCGGCACGATGCTGGGCACCGGCTTCGATTCCGCCGCCAGCGCCAGTATCGCCGCACCATCGCGAAGCGGCGAGCCGTAGTCGGAGCGATAATAGTCGTACTCGGTGCTGGCCTGCGCCAGCCGCAGCGCCGTCTGGAAGGTCGATTCCGAACGCTGCGTGTCGCCATAGAGCCCCAGGCTCGCCGCGAGCTGCGCGACGGCTATCGGGCTGGAGAAAGCTTCGAGCTGCGTGTCGGCATAATAGCGCAGATCGCCGATCGAGGCCTTCTTGTTGCGAGCGAGCACATAGAGCGCGTAGGCGATCTCGCTGCCGCGATCCTGGACGCTCTGGTCGTAGCCAAGCGAGTTCTGCAGATTATTGAGCGCCTGGCTCATCGCCTGCGCCGGCACGTCGTATTTCTGCTCGCGCGCCCGGGTCAGGAACTCACTGACATAGGCGTCGAGCCAGAGATCGCCGGAGCCTGGACCCCAGAGGCCGAAGCTGCCGCTCGAGGCCTGGTAGCTCAGCACCTTGTAGATGGCGTCCTGGATGCGGCCGTGCAGTTCGGGATCGCTCTCCATGCCGATGCTTTTGGCCATGTCGTTGACATAGAGCAGCGGCATGGCGCGGCTGGTGGTCTGCTCGGCGCAGCCATAGGGGTAGCGGTCGAGGCTCATCAGCAGCGAGGGCACGTCGAAGGCGGCGGCTTGCGAAACGCCGACGCTGACCGAGGCGCCGTCGAGCACGCTTGCCACGAGCAGCTCCTTGTCGACGCGCAGCGAACCGCCTTTGGGCTTCAGGTCGACCACCATGCGATTGGTGACCGGGAGCTGGGCCGGACGCACCGGCAGGTAAAGCGTCTGCTCGACCTCGGCGCCGCTGTCATGGGCGAGCTTGACGGTGATCGAGGCGTCACCCGCCGTCCGCGCGATCAGCGGGATTGAGAGCGACTGCCGCTTGCCCTGGGCGAGCGTCAGCTTCTCGGGCAAGGGCTTGTCGCCGGTCGACAGATCGCCGGTCGTGGTGACCGACAGCTTGTAATCACCGGCGGGACCGTCGGTATCGGCTATGTCGAGGCGCATGGTCGCGGCATCGCCGGGCGCCAGGAAGCGCGGCAGGCCGGCGGTGATCACCACCGGATCGCGCACGATGACGTCGGTCTGGGCATGGCCGACGGCTTCCTTGGTCCAGGCGACCGCCATGACGCGCACTGTGCCGTTGAACTGCGGGATGTCGAAGTCGACCTGCGCCTTGCCGTTGGCGTCGAGCTGCACGGGGCCGGAAAAGAAAGCGACCAGCTTCTCCGTCGGCGGGCTGCCTTGCGACTGCATGTTGGCGCCGTCGCCGCCGGTCCGCAATTTGCCGGTGGTACCGAGCGAGCCGTCGATCAGGCGGCCATAGAGGTCGCGGATCTCGAGACCCAGCATGCGCTGGCCGAAGAACCAGTCTTCCGGATCGGGCGCCTTGTAGTTGGTCAGGTTGAGGATGCCGACATCGACGGCCGCGACCATCACATAGGCATTGCTGCCAGGTTGCGCGCCATTGACGGCGACCGGGATCGACAGCTGCTGGCGCGGCGCGGTCTTTTCAGGCGGCGTCAGCGTGACGGCAAGCTTCTTCGAGCCTGGATCGACGGTCAGCCATTTGACGCCGATGGCGCGCGCCGGCATGCGCGATTGCTCGGCATCGCCCGGCCGGAACAAAGTCGCCGTGACATAGGCGCCGGCGCCCCAGTCGTCGCCGACCGGGATGTCGACGGTGCTGCCGCCCGCAGGCACCGACGCGGTGACGGTCTTCAAGAGTTTCTCGGCGCCGATGGTGACGAGCAGCTCGCCGGCGAAATGCGGCGAAACCTTCAGCTTGGCGACCTCGCCGGCGGTATAAGTGTCCTTGTCGAGGGCGATCTCCAGGCCGTCCGGGGTCTCGGTGGTGGTGGAGGCGACGTACCAGCCGGCGTCGAACTCGTAGCTGGTCGCCGGACCGTCAGGGTCGGCGGTTTCCACTTCCAGCCGGTAGCGGCCCCAGTCGACGGGAAGCGACACGGTCGCCTCGCCGTCGGCGTTCAGGTCGATCTGGCCGTTGGCGACGGCCTTGGTGAGGTTGACCGCTTCATAATTCCAGGAATTGTTGGAGCGATACCATTGGTAATTGCGCTCAACCTTGACCAGCGACCACTGGGCGCCTTTCAGCTCCTCGCGCTTGCCGTTCGGATCGACCGCGATGATGCTGAACTTCGCGGTTCCGCCTTGCGGCACCTCGCCGCCTTCGAAGTCCGGACGGATGCCAATCATCTCCTTTTCCGGATGAACGGCGATGTCGAGCGAGCGCTCGACGGCACGGCCACCGGCTTCGCGCATGCGCACGGTGACCTTGGCGTTGATCAGCTTGGTGGTCGAGGGCAACTGGTCGATCGAGACCGGGAAGGTCGCCTTGCCGTCATCTCCGACGACGGGAAGGTTGGCCAAAGGCGTCACCGAAGGCTCGGCCGACTGCTCGTCGGTGAGGCCGAAGGTGAAGTCCTTGAACCGGTCCCAGCTGTCCGTGGTCGACAGGGTCATCTCGCCTTCGAGCGCGAGGCCCGCCGCCGGCGCGCCGTAGAGGAAACGGCCGTCGACGCTGACATTGGCTGTCTCGCCCTGGGCGATCTCCTTCTTGTCGGCGGTCAGGTCGAACTCGATGCGATCCGGCACGAAGTCCTCGACCAGGAACATCTGGCTCGCCACCGGCGACTGCTTGGGATCGGTGTAGATCGACACCGTCCAGGTGCCGCGCATGGCGTTCGGCTCGAGCGGCAGGTCGACGGCATGGCCGCCGGCGGAGGCGCCGTCGCTGACGATGCGGCGGTTCTCGACGCCGTCGGGCCGCGTGAAGATGAAGGTGAGCGGCAGGTTCTCGACCGCCTTGGCGGCGCCGTCGCGGGCGAGCGCCGCGACATGGACGTCTTCGCCGGCGCGGTAGATGCCGCGCTCGGTCCAGGCATAGACGTCGAGCGCGCCGGGCGCGGCACGCCCGGCAACGCCGCGATCCGACAGATCGAAGCCGGCGCGGCCCATGTCGAGGAAGACGAAGTCGTTGTCGCCCTGCTTGGCCATCAGCACGGCCGGCACCATGCCGCCTTCGCCGCGGGTGAGGCCCGGGTTGAAGACCGCGTGGCCTTCGGCGTCGGACGTCGCCGTGCCGAGAATCTCGTTGTTCTTGGCAAGCAGCGTCAGTTCGGCGCCGGCGATCGGCTTGGCGGAGCCGAGCGAACGGGCAAAGACATTGAGCCCGTCTTGGCCGGTATAGGTGGACAGACCGATGTCGGAAACGACGAACCACTGCGTGGCGCGCGACCCATACTCGTCGCTCTTGTCGTCGACCGGCTGGGCGGTCAGCACATAGACTCCGGGCTTGCGCTGCGGGATCGCCTCGTCGACCGGGAAGGAGGTGGTGACCTCCTTGTTGAGGTCGTTGGCGATGTCGAGCGTGCCTTCCCAGACGGGCTCGCCCATCTGGTCCGAGATTGTGGAAATGTCATAGCCGTCGAGCTGATGCAGGAACTGATAGCCGGACAGAAGCTGGGCCAGCGACCGGTCGCCGATGCGATAGAGCTTCATCTTGGCGGCGTTCATGTTGACGGTGACGACCGGAATGCCGCGGCGGGCGCCGGCCGGCAGCACGAAGCTGTCGCCGGTGAAGCGGGCGGACGGGGCGCGGTCCTGGACGTAGATCGACAGCACGACCGGGGCGGCGATCGTCTCGCCGATCGCGGCCGGCAGGCCGGCGCGGAAGGTCACGTCATAATGCTGGCCGTGTTCCAGCCCTTCGACACAAATCTGCTTGTCCTTGGCCTCGACGGCTTTGGGGGCGGCGTTGTCGACGGTAACGAACTGCGAATAGTCGACGCCGGTCTTGACCAGTTCCTCGGAGAACTGCGCGCAGATGCGCGGCGAAGAGGAATCGGTATCCACCGAATGGTCGATGACCCGGAACCCTTTGCGCGCCTTGAGGTCGGCATAGTCGGCCTGGACGGCCGGCGAGTTCACCAGCGCGAGGCTCGCCTCATAGGCCTGGATCGCCGGCCGGAACAGGTCGCGCTTGTCGAGGCCGGCGGCCAGCAGCGCCAAGGCTTCGGCTCGGGTCTTTGCCGTGCGCACCAGCTTATAGGCGTTGAAGGCGGCCGAGGTGATGTTTGCCGGCAAGGTCGATGGCTCGGCGGTGTTGGCAGCCGGCTGCACGCCGAGCGTCTCGCGCGCCAGCGCCAGCCAGAGCGCGCCGTCGTCCGGCAGGACGGAGAGGGCCGCCTGGTATTTCTGCATGGCCAGACGATGGTCGCCGGTCAGCGCCGCCTGCTCGGCCGCGGCCTGGAGCGCCGCCAAGCCCTCGGTCGGCTTGTCATAGGCCGGATCGGTCAGCTTGTTGCGGAACTGCTGGGCCTGGTCGGCCATCCAGCTGGGGAAGAAGGCGAGCGCCGGCGGAGCGCCGATATCGGGATCGCCATCGACATTGGCGATCTTGCCGGCGACGGCGCCGCTGAACGGTTTGAGCTGGTTATAGTCGGATTTGAGAAAGCACCATTTGGCCTTGGTGTTGTAGGTGAAGGCGCGGCAGGCGGGATCGCCGAGGCATGTGGTCTTGCATTGGTCGAGGCTGACATTCTGATCGGACCTCAGGTCGAAACCGAAATAGTCGGAATTGTCGGTCGTCACGATTCGCCGGGCTTCGGCCGCAAGTGCCGCGCCGCTCAAGGCGAAAAAGAGAAGGAGAAGGAAAGAGAGACCGCGAGCCGCGCGCATTGCCACATCACCCTCCAGACATTGCCAGCGTCCGGGCATGATCAAGCATCAAACGGGCTTGTCAACGCCGGAACGCGGCAGGTTTTTTCACCTGCCAACGGTTTCCATCCCGGCCACAGGCCGGTATTTCGACAGAACCTCTATGAGAAGGATCACACTTTCTTGCGAAGATGCAAAAGGTGTGAATTCCAAGCCCGGTCTATTTAAGACAATTGGATTATGGCCCCTTTACGAGCGTTTCAGAACTTCATTCCAATTTTAGATTTGTCGACTAGGTTGTCTTAATGCCGGCGCATGAAACGCAGATGTCAGGAGGGATCGCGCCAGGGCGCGGGCTTCCGCGCGTCCTGCTTTTCGCGCTTGCCTGCTCGGCCATGCTCGCCTGCGAAGCACGGACGGCGGCCGCTTTCGAGATTTTCGGCATCAAGCTCTGGGGTTCGTCCAAGGACGAGGATGCCGATATCGTCGATCCTCTGCGCTATTCGGTGACGATCGATGCGCCGGATGCCGACAAGGACCTGGCCGAGAGGCTGGAGAATGCCTCGGCGCTCAAAAGCGACGAGGAGCATCCGGTGTCAGGGTCGCTCGGCCTGATGGCCAAGGCGCGCAGCGACCGGGAACAGCTCGTCGCCGCGCTTTACGCCGACGCCCGCTACGAAGGCGTGGTTACCATCACGATTCAGGGCAAGTCCATAGACGAACTGCCGCCGGACGCCGAATTCAAGGGGCCGCAGCCCATCCCGGTGGTCGTCAGCATTGCCGCCGGGCCGAAATTCACGCTGGGCGACATCCGGCTGAAAGGCGACGCGGCGGGTCTGGCAAGCGCCGATTTCGGCCTGATCGCCGGTGGCGATGCCGGATCGGGCGCGGTGCTCAAGGCGGAAGCGGCGATCGTGCGGGCGCTCAAGGAAGAGGGCAGGCCGCTCGCCAAGGTGACGGACCGCGAGATCGTCGCCGACCATAACACCTCGACGCTCGACGTCTCGCTGACGGTGGCGGCCGGCCCGGTCGCCGGCTATGGCGACACCACGGTCGAAGGCACCGAGAAGGTCGATCGCGACTTCACCGAATACATGACCGGCTTAAAGCGAGGTCAGCAATATTCGCCGCAAGAGATTGACGATGCCCGCGATCGCCTGCTCGGGCTCGAGGTCTTCAACAGCGTGACCGTCAAAGAAGGCGACAGCCTCGACGCCCAAGGCAATATTCCGATCGACGTCCAGGTCAGCGAGCGCAAGCCGCGCTTTTTCGGCCTCGGCGGCACGTTTTCGAATACCGAAGGGCTGGGGCTCGAAGGCTATTGGGGTCACCGCAATCTGTTCGGCCAGGCGGAGAAGCTGCGCATCGACGGCTCCATCAGCGGCATCGGCAGCAACAGCATTTCCGCGCTCAACTACAATGCCGGCATCATGTTCGAGAAGCCGGGCGTGCTCGGGCCGACGTCGAAGTTCTTCACTGGCATCAAGACCGTGTTCGAACACCCGGACGCCTATGATCATTTCTCGGTCAAGGGTGACGTGGGCGTCTCCTATGACCTCGACAAGAGGCAGCGGGTCTCGGCTGAATTCGACCTCGACTATTCGAGGATCACCGATGCCTTCGGCAAGCACACCTATCTGATCGCCAGCATTCCGCTGCAATATGTCTATGACAGCCGCGACGACAAGCTCAACCCGACCAGGGGTTTCCGGGCGCTCGCCTATGCCGAGCCGAGCTATGACATCCTGAATGGCGCGACCTTCCTCAAGCTGAAGGGCGAAGGCTCCGCCTACCAGTCGCTCGACACGGCAAGCAGATTCGTGCTCGCCGAACGCGCCACCATCGGTTCGATCGTCGGCACCGGACTCCAGAACGTGCCCGCCGACCGGCGTTTCTATTCCGGCGGCGGCGGTTCGGTGCGCGGCTATGCCTATCAGGGCATCGGCCCGAAGGACATCGACGGCCAGCCGATCGGCGGCCTGTCACTCTTCGAAACCTCGGTCGAGATGCGCATAGCAATCACTGACACGATCGGCATCGTGCCCTTCGTCGATGCCGGCACGGTGTCAACGAAATCCTTCCCCGATTTCGCTGACGTCAAGGTCGGCGCCGGCGTCGGCCTGCGCTATCTTACTCCATTCGGGCCGCTGCGCATCGATGCCGCCGTGCCGCTCAACCGCGATCCGAGCGATCCGCATTTCGGCATCTATGCCGGCATCGGTCAGGCGTTCTGACGATGAAGATATTCTGGCGTATCCTTCGCATCTGCCTTTACGCGCTGCTCCTGTTGCTGGTGGTGGCGATCGGCGCGCTCGTCGTTCTGACCGGAACCGAAGGCGGCCGGCAAAATCTCGCCGGCATGATTTCGAAAATGGCCTCGAGCGAGGACCGCAAGGTCACCGTCAGCGGCATCGAAGGCATATGGTCCGGCGCGTTGCGGGTCGATCACGTCGTGCTGGAGGATCGCGCCGGACCCTGGCTGGTGGCGCGCAAGGTGGCGCTCGACTGGTCGCCGACGGCGCTCTTGTCACGCAATTTCAACGCCGATCGGATCGCCGCCGGGCGCATCGAGTTGGCGCGGCTGCCGCAAGCCGGCCAGCAGCCTTCGCAGGGCGGTTCGAGCAGCCTGCCGGTTTCGGTCGATGTCAAGCAGATCGACTTGCCGGAGATCGCGCTCGGGCAGCAGCTTGCCGGCAGCGGCATTGCCGAACTTGCCGCCAAGGGTTCGCTGAAAGCCGACCCATCGCCGTTGGCGATCGAGACGGTGCTCAACGTCGCCCGCCACGACGGCAAGCAAGGCAATGTCGACGCCAAGGTCCATTTCGCGCCGGCCGATAACAAGCTCGACCTCGATCTCAAGGCGTCGGAGCCGGCGGGCGGGATCATCGCCAACCTGCTCAAGCTGCCCGATGCGCCACCCGTCGACATCGTCGTTTCCGGTACCGGGCCGCTCGCCAATTGGAGCGGCATCGGCACCTTCGTCGTCGACCGCCAGATCATCACCCAGCTCACCGGACGCCATCAGCTCAGCGACAAGGGCCACTATATCGAAGCCAAGGGCGACGGCGAATTCGAGCGCTTCCTGCCGGAAAAGTTCAAGTCGCTGTTCGCAGGTAAGACGAGCTTCGACATCGCCGGCACGGCGACCACGGCCGGTGGGGTCGATATCGGGCGCGCCACTATAGAGAGCGACACCGTGCATGGCACGGCGACCGGCAATGTCGACCCGAAAGGCGCCAGCGACCTTGCCGTCGAGCTTTCAGCCAAGGGCAAGCCAGTCACCATCGATGTCGGCAACAGCGCCGTGCCGATCCTGATCGCGGTCCAGAAGGCGACCGCACGCGCCTTTGGCGATGGCAAGACTCCTATGGTCGATATCGGCACCGCGCTGGCCTCGATCGCCGTCGGCGGCACTCAGCTCAACAATGTGACGGGAGAGATCCATTCCGATGGCTTCGATGTCGAGACCCTTGGCGGTCCGGTCAGTGTCAAGCTCGCCGCCGCCGGCCTGAAAACCGACGTGGCGACGCTGGCGCCGCTGGTGACGGGCAAGCTCGCCGCCGATCTTTCAGGCACGGTCAGCCGCGATAACGTGACCATCGACAAGGGCACGTTGCGCAGCGATGCGCTCAATGCGGCGCTGACGGCCGGTGTCTCGCTCGCCGATCTGTCGATGACGCTGAAGATGAACGCTGACGCCGTATCGACGGCGCTGCCGCCACAAATCAGCTCGCTGCTTGGCGAGCGGGTGAAATTCTCGGCCACCGCGACCCGCGATCCGCAAGGCGCGTTCGCGGCCAATTCGCTGGAGATTACCTCCGGCTCGCTCAGCGCCAGCGGCACCGGCAGCATGCGAGGCTCGGACATTCAGGCCAACGTCAAGGGCACTCTGGGCGACGTCTCGCCGCTATCGTCGCTTGCCGGCACGCCGCTCGCCGGCGGGATCAATTTCGCGCTGACCGCGAGCGGGCCGCGCTGGGCACCGGACTTTTCGATTTCAGCCGACAGCGCCAGCCTGACGGCGGCTGGCCGGACGGTGAAGGACATCAAGCTCTCCACGAAAGGCAAGGCCGACATCGCCAACCCTTCGGCCGATGTTTCACTGACGGGCAGCGTGGAGGAGCAGCCGCTCGACATCAGCGCCTCGCTGGTGACCGCCGACGGCAAGCGCTCGATCAGGGGGCTCAGCCTGGCGCTCGGCGACAACAAGGTTTCGGGCGATCTCGCGCTCGACGATCAGTATCTGCCGCTCGGCACGCTGACGCTTGCCGTTCCCGACATCGGGCCGCTGGCGGCTCTCGGCGGGCAATCGGCGACCGGCGATATCAACGGCACGATCGCCTTCGCCAAGGATGGCGGGGCTCCGACCGTCACCGTCAACGCGGCAAGCACCTCGATCGCGCGCGGCGACCTGGCGGCAAAGACTATCACCGTCAACGCGCTCATCGCCAACTATCTCAAGGGGCCGGCGATCGCGGGCACGATCAAGGCCGACAGCGTGACTTCCGGGAGCACGGTGATCAGCGGCATCGGCATCGATCTGAAGCGCGACGGCGATTGGACCAACTTTGCCGGCGGCGCGACGGCGTCGGGCATTCCGGCCACCGCCACCGGCCGCGTGAAGATCGCCGACGGCAAGACCAGCGTCGAGATCGCGTCCGGCGAAGCGACCGTGCGCGGCATCAAGGCGGCGATCGCCGAGCCGTCGAGCCTTTCGATCGCCAACGGCGTCACCACCATCGAGAAGCTCGCGCTCAATCTCGGCGGCGGCACGGCGACCGTTTCAGGCAGTGCTGGTCAGATTCTCGACCTGACCGCCAATTTGGCCAATCTGCCGGCGGCGCTCGCCAATGATTTCGTGCCTGGCCTCGATGCGGCCGGAACGCTGGAGGGCACGGCGCATGTCACGGGTCGGTCGGCCAACCCCGATGTCCGGTTCAATGCCAAGCTCGCCGGCGCGGAGACCGCCCAGACCCGTCAGATCGGGCTTGGGCCACTCGATCTCGACGCCGCCGGCAGCGTCTCGACGTCGGGCGGCCTCGTCGTCGACCAAGCGACGCTTTCCGGCGACAAGATCTCGGGCAGGGCCGCCGGCACCATCAATCCGAACGGCGCCAGCGATTTCTCGCTCGACCTCAACTCGAACGGCCCGAGCCTGCCGCTCAAATTCGGCACCGCCGCAAGCCCCGTCGACCTGGAATTGCAGACCGTTTCGGTAAAGGCCGCGGGGCAAGGCGCGACGCCGCGCCTCGATGTCTCGGCCACACTGCCCTCCGCTACGGCCAACCACATCAAGGTGGAGGGCCTGGCGCTGGCGCTGCATTCCGACGGGTTCGACGTCAAGAGCCGGACTGGCCCCGTCTCCGGTATGGTCGCGGCCGACAAGATCGATCTCGACAATCCGACGGTTGCGCCGCTGGTCGCCGGCAAGGTCACGGCAAAGGTCGCCGGCAGCCTTGCTCCCGACGCGATCGCCATCAATAGCGGCTCGGCGACCAGCGGCGCGGTCGACGGCGCCTTCAATGGCAGAGTGTCGTTCGCCGACGGCTCCGTCGACTTCACCGTCAAGGCGGACGTGCTCTCGGCCGCCTTGCCGGCGGCGGTGCGTGGTGTTCTTGCCCAGCGCACGCAACTCAGCGCCACAACGCAACGCGACGCCAAGGGCAATGTCAGCGTCGGCCCGGTTAAAGTGGCCTCCGGCGCGTTCACCGCCGACGGGCAGGCGAGCATCGCCGACAACACGCTGAGCGCCGCCATCAAGGGCGCGCTGGCGGATATGTCGCTGCTGTCCAAGGACGCCAAGGGCGCCATCACCTTCGCGCTCAATGCGCAGGGCGCGCCCGCGGCGCCGGACCTGTCCTTGACGGTGAACAGCGACCGGCTTTCGGTGGCTGCGCGCGAGATCACCGGGCTGAAGCTGATCGCGACCGGCAAGGCCGATGCCGCCAATCCGGCGGCCAATGTGCAACTGACCGGCAATGTCGCCGGGCAGCCGCTGCAGGGCAGCGCGGTGCTTGCCACCACCAACGGCAAGAGCGCGATCAACGGGCTTCTGCTGTCGCTGGGATCAAGCAAGATCTCCGGCGATCTGGCGCTCGACCAGGCTTTCGTGCCGGTCGGTACCGTGTCGCTCGACCTGCCCGACATCGGACCGCTGGCGGCGCTGGCACTGGAAAAGGCGGAAGGCGACGTGCGCGGCACGATCGCCTTCGCGAAAACCGACAACGGACCGAATGTCGCCGTCAAGGCGACCACGGCGGCGATCAAGCGCGGCGACCTCTCGGCCAAGAACGTCGCCATCGATGCCCAGATCGCGAACTATCTCGCGGCGCCCGTCATCTCCGGCACGATCCGCGCCGAGAGCGTGATCTCGGGCGGCACCGCCGTCACCGGCATCGACGTCGACTTGAAGCGCGACGGCGACTGGACCGGCTTCTCCGGAGGCGCCACCGTGAAGAATATTCCGGCGAAGGCGGCCGGCCGGGTGAAAATGGCGAACGGCACGACGACCATCGAGCTCGCGTCGGGCCAGGCGACGGTGCAGGGCATCAAGGCCGCGATCGCGCAGGCCTCGACGGTGACCATAGCCAACGGCGCGACGACGCTCGACCGGCTGGTGCTCAATCTAGGCGGCGGCACGGCAACGGTGACGGGCAAGGTCGCGCAGACGCTCGACATCAACGCCAATCTGGCCAGGGTGCCGGTTTCGCTCGCCAACAGTTTTTCGCCCAGCCTCGATGCGGCGGGCTCGATCTCGGGCACGGTGAAGGTGTCCGGCGCGCCGGCCACGCCGGCGGTCGCCTTTAACGTCGACGCTTTGGGTGTGCAGACCTCGCAGACGCGCGGCGCCGGGCTCGGCGGCATCAACGTCTCGTCGTCCGGAACCTTTGCCGGCAACAAGCTCGCCTTCGATGCCGCCATCAGCGACAGCGCTGGCCTTGGCCTCAAGGGCGGCGGCACGGTGACAACGGCCGGCACGCCGGCCCTGGCGCTCGACTTCAACGGCAAGGTGCCGTTTTCCTTCCTTGCCGCCAAACTGGCCGCGCAAGGCCTTGCACTTAACGGCACCGCCAATGTCGACGTGCAAGTCCGCGGTCCCGCGTCCTCGCCGGTGATCAGCGGCAAAGTCACTACGTCGGGCGCCCGTCTCCTCGACGCACGCTCCGGGCTCGCGGTCAACGACATCGCGGCCGACGTCTCGATCGGCGGCGGCGTTGCCAGGATCAATCGCCTGACCGGCACTTTGTCGACGCGCGGCAGCCTTTCGGCCAGCGGCACGGTCGGCATTACCCCGGCGCAGGGCTTCCCGGCCGACCTGTCGATAAAACTCACCGATGGCCGCTATACCGACGGCAGGGTGGTGACCGCGAATCTTGGCGGCGACCTGACCATCAAGGGGCCGCTCGTTTCGGCGCCGGTGATCGCCGGCACCATCAATCTGGCGAGGACGGTCATCACCGTTCCGGAAAAGCTGCCGGGCTCGCTCTCGGCGCTGGATGTGAAGCATAAGAACGCGCCGCGCGCGGTGCGCGCGCAGGACAGGGCGCTGAACCCGCCGACGTCGAGCGGCAGCGGCAATGGCGGCAGCGGGCTTGTCCTCGACGTGACGGTCAACGCGCCGAACCAGATCTTCATCCAGGGCAGGGGCCTGGATGCCGAGCTCGGCGGGTCGCTCAAGCTGACCGGCCCGGCCTCGTCGCCGCAGGCGGTCGGCACCTTCACGCTGCAGCGCGGACGGCTGACGATCCTTGCCAAGCGGCTGACCTTCACCGAGGGCACGGTCGGGTTCCAGGGTTCGCTGGTGCCCTATCTCAACCTGACGGCGACCACGACGACAAGCAGCGCCACCGTCACCATCGTCGTTTCGGGCGAAGCGACCAATCCGAAGTTCACTTTCTCCTCCGTGCCGGCGCTGCCCCAGGACGAGGTCCTGGCACAGCTCATCTTCGGTCAATCCATGTCCAAACTGTCACCGCTGCAGATCGCGCAACTGGCGCAAGCCGCCGCGCAGCTCGCAGGGGTCGGCGGCTCGACCTCACTGCTCGAGAACCTGCAAAGCGCCATCGGCGTCGACAATCTCGACGTGACGACGGACGAAAAAGGCGGCACCGCGGTTTCCGCCGGCAAGTACCTCAACGACCGCACCTATGTGACGATCCAGAAGGGCGACAAACCAGGCTCCGGCAAGGCGACGATCGACCTCAATGTCGGGCGCGGGGTGAAGCTTCGCGGCGAGGCCAACGACGCGGGCGAAGCCAAGGGCGGCGTCTTTTACGAACGCGAATACTGACCACGCGGCGCTGCCCTCGGCGGGCCCGAGAGGACTTTTGCCGCGTCCGCGAGGCCCTTATCCGCCTAAAATGTCTTGATTTAATCCGCCATCGATTTTTTCAGAAATGTGCGGTGCACTAACAAATTTGCGTCATGACTGTCGTTATCGCGCGAACCGGCCTCATTCCAAAGTTGCACATTCGCCACCATGTTCCCAGTCCATACCGTGTTTTGACATCACGGTCCGGATGCGGAATGTTAAAAGGCAGAAAGCCAAACAATGGGAGTTAGTCATGGCAATCTATAAGAGTAATGGCGATCGCGTTCCGGATCACATCCTGGCCCTGGCCGAAGAAGCCAAGGCAGGAAACGTCGATCGCCGCGAATTTTTGGCTTTGGCCAGCGTTTTCGGCGCGTCGACGGCGATGGCTTACGGCCTGCTCGGTCTCGCTGATCCGACCCCGGCTAGAGCCGAGGACGTGCAGGGCAAGAAGGGCGGCACGCTGAAGGTCGCGCAATGGATCAAGGATCCGAAGGATCCGCGCAAGGCCGACTGGTCGGAAATCGCCAATGCCGAGCGCCAGGCGCTCGAGCCGCTCGTCAAGTACACCACCGAATACACGTTCCGCCCCTATCTGCTGGAAAGCTGGGACGTGAACGATGACGCCACCGAATACACGCTGCATGTGCGCAAGGGCGTGACCTGGTCGAACGGCGATGCTTTTACCGCGGACGACGTCATCTTCAACCTTAAGCGCTGGGCCGACAAGAAGGCCGAAGGCAATTCGATGCCTGGCCGCCTCGGCACCCTGGTCAAGGACGACAAGCTCGACGAGAGCGCCGTGACCAAGGTCGACGACATGACCATCAAGCTCAAGCTCGGCAAGCCCGACATCGCACTGATCCCGAACATGTGCGACTATCCGGGCCTGATCGTCCACAAGAGCTTCGACGAGAAGGGCGGCGATTTCAAAGCCTGCCCAATCGGCACCGGCCCGTTCGAGCTCGTCTCCTACGATGTCGGCCAGAAGGTGGTCTACAAGCGCCGCGAAGACAACAAATGGTGGGACGGTGAGGTGTTCCTCGACGGCATCGAGTTCATCGACTACGGCACCGATCCGCAAGCCATGGTCAGTGCGTTCGAATCGGGTGAAGTGCACACCAATTTCGAGACCTCGGCCGACTATGTGTCGATCCTCGACGGCATGGACCTGGTGAAGTCGGAGATCGTCACTGCCTCGACCATCGTCTGCCGCACCAACGTCAATAACAAACCGTACGACAACCAGAAGGTCCGCAACGCCCTGCAACTCGCGGTCGACAACAACGTCGTCCTGCAGCTCGGGTACGGCAATGCCGGCACGGTCGCCGAGAACCACCATGTCTGCCAGATCCATCCGGAATACTACGAGCTGCCGAAGATCAAGCGGGATCCGGCCAAGGCGAAGGCCCTACTGGCGGAGGCCGGCCAGGCAGATTTCGAGCACGAGCTGATCACGGTCGACGAGGACTGGCACAAGAACACCGGCGATGCGATCGCCGCGCAGATGCGCGATGCCGGCATCAAGGTCAAGCGCACGGTGCTGCCGGGCTCGACCTTCTGGAACGACTGGACCAAGTATCCGCTGTCCATGACCAATTGGAACATGCGGCCGCTCGGCGTCCAGGTGCTAGCGATCGGCTATCGCTCCGGCGAAGCCTGGAACGAGACGGCTTGGTCGAATCCCGATTGGGACGCCAAGCTCAACGCCGCGCTGGCCGTCGCCGACGCCGCCAAGCGCAAGGACATGATGAAGGACATCGAGCAGATCCTGCAGGATTCCGGCATCATCATCCAGCCTTACTGGCGCAAGCTCTACAGCCACTCGGTCAAGGCGGTGCAGAACTACAAAATGCATCCGACTTTCGAGCGCGATTACGGCAAGGTCTGGCTCGACCAGGCGTGATCGACCGTGGGGGAAGGGCCTTGCCCCTTCCCCTCAATCCCCGCACAATGCCGGAACCGCAAGCCGACGCCGCAAAGGGTGTGGGCTTTTTCGGCAACGGCATGTTACGAAAAACCAGGGTTGATCGCATTCGAGGGTCCGTTTGACAGGCAACCTGGTCGCTGGCGGCCAGATTGGTTTCCAGACAGGCTCCAACCCCAACCAGACCGGCAGGGGCCGCCATGCTTTCGTTCATCCTCAGGCGTCTTGGCACGATGGCATTGACGATGCTGTGCCTGACGTTGGTCGTCTTCTTTCTGATCAATCTCAACCCGAACCTGAAGAAGCTGGCGATCAGCCAGACTGAAATGCATACGTCGGCCGAGCAGCTAGAGGACTGGCTGGTCAACCATGGCTACCGGCAGAATTTCTTTGCCCGCTATGGCCAGTGGCTGGGCCTGCTGCCCAAGCAGCCGGCAACCGATCCGGCGACGGGCAAGCCGGCGCAGCGCTTCTCCTTCTGCAACGACCCGGTCGTGCCGACATTCTCCGGCGTCCTGCAGGGCGACTTCGGCTGCTCGACCAAGTTCAAAACGACGGTTGCCTCCAAACTTTTCCCAGCGCTCGGCGCTACGGGGCTGCTGATGTTCTGGGTGCTGGCCGTGATGGTGCCGATCTCGCTGCTTGTCGGGATACTCGCCGGCATGCGCGAGGGCTCGCGCACCGACCGCACGCTGTCGGTCGCCTCTATCGCCTCGACGGCGACGCCCGAATATGTGTCGGGCGTCATCTTCACCGTTATCTTCGCCTCGTGGCTCGGCTGGCTGAATGGCTCGGCCGCCTCGGCAAGTCAGGGCCTCACCTTCTACAATTTCACGCTTCCGGTGATGACGCTGGCCATCTACGGCACCGGCTACATAGCGCGCATGACGCGCGCCTCGATGGTCGAGGTGATGACGCAGCAATATATCCGCACCGCCCGCCTCAAGGGGCTCTCCTTCAGCAGCGTCGTCGTCAAGCATGCACTACGCAACGCGCTGATTGCGCCCTTCACCGTCATCATGCTGCAGTTCCCATGGCTGCTCACCGGCGTCGTCATCGTCGAGGTGATGTTCCGCTACCAGGGGTTCGGCTACACGCTGGTCGAGGCCGCGGGCAACAACGACATCGACCTTCTGCTCGGCTGCTCGCTGGTCTCGGTATTCATCGTGCTGATCACGCAGCTCATCTCCGATGTCGGCTACGCGTTCCTCAATCCGCGCATCAGGGTTCAATAGGGGACAGGGCGGATGCAGACCGAATATATCAGCGCCTTCAATGTCGTGGTCGGCGTGCTATGGCGCTTCTGGCCTGTGTGGGTCGCGCTCGTCCTGGTGATGGGTATCAGCTTTGCCTACAAGAAGAAGCTCGGCCTCTACGGCCAGCTCTTCGACAGCGGCGTCGGCATCGCCGGCGTCGGCATCTGCCTGTTCTGGCTGTTCACGGCGATCTTCGCCTCGACCATCTCGCCCTTCGATCCGCTGGCGCAGGTGTCGATCATGAAGGACACGCTGCCCGGCGCGATCGAGCCGACGTCGAAGCTCATCTATTATTTCGGCGGCGACAAGCTGGCCCGCGACGTGTTCTCGCGCATGGTCTATGGCAGCCAGATCGTGCTGATCATCGCGCCTGCGGCGACCGGTTTCGCGCTGATGGTCGGCATCACGCTCGGCCTGCCGGCCGGCTATTACGGCGGCAAGATCGACACGATCCTGTCCTTCCTTGCCAATCTGGTGCTGGCCTTCCCGGTGATCCTTCTGTTCTACCTCCTGGTGACGCCGGGCATCATGGACACGCCGATCCCCTATGCGATGGCCGGATTGTTCTTCCTGTTCCCGATCATCTTCTTCAGCGTGCTGTTCTGGACCCGCTACAAGAACCGGCCGGACCGCCTCTACATTCTGCTCGGCGTCACGCTCGTCGTCGGCGGCTGGATCTATGCGGGCCTCGTCTTCGACAAGGATCCGCTGAAGATCGTCCACATCGATCCCAACCAGCTCAACATCTTCGTGGCGGTGGTGTTCGCTTCCAGCCCCGGCGTGTTCCGCATCGTGCGCGGGCTGACCATGGACATCAAGACGCGCGACTATGTGGCGGCGGCGCAGACGCGCGGTGAATCGCCCTGGTACATCATGCTGTGGGAAATCCTGCCCAACGCACGCGGACCGCTGATCGTCGATGCCTGCCTGCGCATCGGCTACACGACGATCCTGCTCGGCACGCTCGGCTATTTCGGCCTGGGCCTGGCGCCTGAAAGTCCCGACTGGGGGACCGCGATCAAGGATGCGAGCCGGCTGCTGCGCTCCTTCATCCATCCGGCGCTGCCGCCGACGATCGCGCTGATGTCGTTCGTGCTGGGGCTGAACCTTCTGGCGGACTCGCTGCGCGAACAGTCGATGAAGGATTGATGGCAGGGCCTTAGGCCCTAGTTGCCCGGAGCATGATCCCGAAAAGTGGTACCCTGGTTTTCGGACAAGATCATGCTCTAACAAAAGACCAAGGATTGGAGCGACCCATGAACGAGGCAGTTCGAGATCCGGCCAAGCCCTCCAACGGGCCAATCATCGAGATCGAGAACCTGTCGATCTCCTTCTTCACCCGCAAGGGCGAGATCCCGGCGGTGATGGACTTTTCCTGCACGGTCATGCCCGGCGAGGCGATGGGCATCGTCGGTGAATCCGGCTGTGGCAAGTCCACCGTGTCGCTCGGCATCATGCGCGACCTCTCCAACATCGGAAAGATCGTCGGCGGGCGGATCAAGTTCCAGGGCAGGGACATGGGCGAAATGTCCGAGGAGGAGCTTCGCG
This sequence comes from Mesorhizobium sp., assembly GCA_004963905.1. Classification (GTDB taxonomy): domain Bacteria; phylum Pseudomonadota; class Alphaproteobacteria; order Rhizobiales; family Rhizobiaceae; genus Mesorhizobium. The sequence goes on along the minus strand of SUGL01000003.1, from coordinate 229,341 downwards.
CCATCCGCGGCAACAAGATCGCCATGATCTACCAGGAGCCGATGGCGAGCCTCAATCCGGCAATGAAGATCGGCCAGCAGCTGATGGAAGTGCCGCTGATCCACGACAAGGTGTCGAAGGACGAGGCCTACAAAAGAGCGCTCGACATGGTGCGCGCGGTGAAGCTGCCCGACCCGGAGCGCATGATGCGCTCCTATCCGCACCAGCTTTCCGGCGGCCAGCAGCAGCGCATCGTCATCGCCATGGCACTGCTGTCGAAGCCGGCGCTGCTTTTGCTCGACGAGCCGACGACGGCACTCGACGTCACAGTCGAGGCCGGCATCGTGGAATTGGTCAAAGGGCTCGGCGAAAAGTTCGGCACCTCGATGATCTTCGTGTCGCACAATCTCGGCCTCATCCTCGAGACCTGCGACAAGATCACGGTGATGTATTCGGGCGAGGCGGTCGAGACCGGCAAGATCGAGGACGTCTTCGACCGGATGCGCCACCCCTATACGCAAGGGCTGTTCCGCTCGATCCCGCTGCCAGGCGCCGACAAGAATTCGCGGCCGCTGATCTCCATTCCCGGGCAGTTGCCGCTGCCGCACGAGCGGCCGAGGGGCTGCAATTTCGGTCCCCGCTGCCACCATTTCGTCGAGGGCGTCTGCAACGCCGCCGAAATCCCGATGATTCCGGTCGAAGGGCATGAAGGCCATTTCTCGCGCTGCGTGCGCTTCAACGAGATCGACTGGGAGGCACTGCCGCCTGGCGCCAAGAAGGTCAATGAAAAGGTCGAGCCCGGCGCGCCGGTGCTCAAGATCGACGACCTCAAGAAATACTACAAGGTCGGCGGCAGCGAGGTGTTCGGCTCCAGCGAAGGCCGCGTCGTCAAGGCCAACGAGACGATTTCGTTCACCGCGCGCGAGTCCGAGACGGTCGCGATCGTCGGCGAGTCCGGCTGCGGGAAGTCGACGCTCGCCAAGGTGCTTCTGGGGCTCGAGACCGCGAGCTCGGGGACGGTGACGCTGGGCAACAAGGAGATCCAGTCGACCGGCATCGAGAGCCGCAATGTCGAGACCGTGTCGTCGATCCAGATGGTGTTCCAGAATCCGTTCGACACGCTCAATCCCAGCCACACGGTCGGCTCGCAGATCATCCGCACGCTGGAGAAGTTCAACGTCGGCAAGACGGTCGCCGAGCGACGCAAGCGCATGCTGGAACTGCTCGACCTGGTGAAGCTGCCGCGGGCCTTCGAGACCCGCAAGCCGCGCCAGCTCTCGGGCGGCCAGAAGCAGCGCATCGGCGTGGCGCGCGCCTTTGCCGGCGACGCCAAGGTGGTGGTGGCCGACGAGCCGGTCTCGGCGCTCGACGTCTCGGTGCAGGCGGCGGTGACCGAGCTGTTGATGGACATCCAGCGCAAGAACAAGACGACGATGCTGTTCATCAGCCACGACCTGTCGGTGGTGCGCTATATAGCCGACCGGGTCGTGGTCATGTATCTCGGCTATATCGTCGAGCAGGGCACGACGGACCAGATCTTCTCGCCGCCCTACCATCCCTATACCGAAGCGCTGCTCTCCGCGATCCCGATCGCCGACACCAGCGTGGTCAAGAAGCATATCGTGCTCGAAGGCGACATCCCCTCGGCGATGAACCCACCGACCGGCTGTCCGTTCCAGACACGCTGCGGCTACAAGAAGCTGGTGCCGGACAATCTGTGCGAGACCAAGGTGCCGCCGATAAAGAATCTCGGCGACGGCCATATGAGCCTGTGCTGGCTGGCCGACGACGTGCTGGCGAAGATGGAGCCGGTCATCAAGTTCGACAAGGAGCACGCGGCGCATGAGGGTGTGCCGGATGATGCGCCGCATGGCGCTGGCCCGGGACTGGCCGGTTCTGCGCCGAAGCGGCCGCGTGGCAAGAAGCCGAAGCCGAACTAAGGGCGTGGCGCCGACGTCAGTTCCGCGCCACGATCAGCTTCCGCACTGCCGCAACTGCGTGGCGTAGTCGCGGGCCATCTGGTCGGTGGCGCGCGCATAATTCTGCACGCCGGCGTCGCCGCGATTGCCGCGGCCATAGGCCGACCAGCCGAGATAATAGGCGAGATAGAGGTTGTAGGTGTCGTTGCGGGCGACGCCGAACGTGTCGACGGTCTTGGAATGATACCAGCCGACGAAATCGATGGCGTCGGCAAAACGGCTACGGCGCGCCGCCCAGTTGCCGGTCTCCATCTGATATTGCGACCAGGTGCCGTCGAGCGCCTGCGAGTAGCCCGCGGCAGTGGAGACATGCTTCCAGGGAATGAAGCCGAGCAACTTGGTGCGCGGCGGCCGGGCATTGCTCTTGAAGCCGGATTCCTTGCGCACCGTCGCCATCAGCACCGGGACGGGAATGCCGTATTTCTGCTCGGTGCGTTCGGCAGCGGACTGCCAGTTGTCGAACCAGCCGTCGTTCTGGTCGAAGACGGCGCAGACGTTGTTGATATGGCTGGGCGCCGTCGCGCAGGCCGAAAGCGCCAGCAGCACAGAGACAGCGACAATTTTACTAAAACTCGACCTACGCATCGGAAGACGAATAGGCCGAAATCATAAAAGGAGTCTTTCGAGCTTCCTTAACGCCGGCCGTAGCGCACCGATCTTTGGCCCTATCGATATTTCGACCAGATGCGTCGCATTTCTCTCCATAGATTTTGAAAAATGCCGCCTTGGCTAAAATCACGCCGGCAAATGGCGAATTCCTGACAGCTGATGGGCCACGTCGGCGCTCTGATGCGCGCATGACCGAACCAAGACGAAAACGCGGCGCAGAGCGAACCAGCAACCGGGGGCCTGCCGCCATCCCGCAGCTGCCGCTAAGGCGGGTGACGAATCCCTACCCGCCGATGGCTCTGCTTTCGGTCGACCAGATCGAAGCCATCCATCAGGCGTCGATGCACATCCTGGAGAATTTCGGCATCGAGGTGATGAGCAAGCGGGCGCTCGCCCTGTTCGAACGCGCCGGCGCCAAGGTCGATCACAGCTCGATGAATGTGCGCGTCGATCGCGGCATGGTCGACGAGGCGCTGAAGACGACGCGTGCCGACTACACGCTCACGCCGCGCAACCCGGCCCGTGCCATTCATCTCGGCGGCAACACCATCAACTTCACGCTGGTCGCCGGACCGCCCAACGTGCACGACATGGAGCGCGGCCGCCGTGCCGGCAACCTCGCCGACTATTGCGACCTCGTCCGCCTGGCGCAGCATTTCAACTGCATCCACATGCTCGGCAACCAGGTCTGCGCGCCGATCGAGCTGCCGGCGAATTCGCGTCATCTCGACACCTATTTCGCCAACCTGACGCTGACCGACAAATGCTTCCACGTCTCGGCGATCGGCCGGGGCAGGGCGCTGGACGGCATCGAGATGATGGCGATTGCGCGCGGACTAACGCTCGAGCAGATGCGGGAGGATCCCGGCGTCACCACCATCATCTCGGTCAACTCGCCGCGCCGCTTCGACGAGATGATGGCCGAAGGGCTGATGACCATGGCCGAGTTCGGCCAGTCGGTGGCGGTGACGCCGTTCACGCTGATGGGCGCGATGAGCCCGGTGACCCTCGCTGGAGCGCTGGCGCAGCAAAACGCCGAAGCGCTGTTCGGCATCGTGCTGACGCAGCTGGTGCGTCCCGGCGCGCCGGTGATGTACGGCGCCTTCACCTCCAATGTCGACATGAAGTCCGGAGCACCGGCCTTCGGCACTCCGGAGAACACGAAAGCAAACATCGCCTCGGGGCAATTAGCCCGGCGCTACAATCTGCCGTACCGCACCACGCCCGGCTCCGCCTCGAATGCCGCCGACGCGCAAGGCGCCTACGAGACGCTGATGGCGTTGTGGGGCGCCGTGCTTGGACACGGCAACCTCGTCTACCATGCCGCCGGCTGGCAGGAGGGCGGGCTGACGGCGTCGTTCGAGAAGCTCATCATCGATGTCGAGATGATCCAGCACATGATGGAATTCCTGCAGCCGATCGTGGTCGACGAGGGCGAGTTGGCCGTCGAAGCGCTGGGCGCGGTGCCGACGGGCGGCCATTTCTTCGGCGAGCCGCACACGCTGGAGCGCTATGCCACCGCCTTCTACCAGCCGATGCTTTCCAACTGGCAAAATTACGAAGCCTGGCAGGAGGCCGGCGCGCTCGACACGACGGCCCGCGCGACGCGGCTATGGAAGAAAGCACTGGAGGAATATGTCCAGCCGGCCATGGATACTGGCGTGCGCGAGGCCCTCGAAGCTTATATGGCGCGCCGCAAGGAAGCGATCGGGCAGGGCGAGCCGTGAGTTCGTTGGCACCTCCCGTTCCGATTCATCTTACCGATCCAACTCACTGAAATAACGAGAAGAACCCATGAAGTCGCATGCAAAGGTCGTGGTCATCGGCGGCGGTGTCGTCGGATGCTCCGTGCTGTTCCATCTTGCCCGCCACGGCTGGACCGACGTCGTGCTTCTGGAGCGCGATGAGCTGACCTCGGGCTCGACCTGGCACGCGGCCGGCGGCATGCACACCATCAATGGCGATCCCAATGTCGCCAAGCTGCAGAAATACACGATCTCGCTGTACAAGGAGATCGAGGAGCTTTCCGGCCAGGCGACCGGCGTGCATCTGACCGGCGGCGTGCTTCTGGCAGCGACCGAGGCGCGGCTCGACTGGCTGCGCGGCGTCGTCTCCAAGGGCCGCTATCTCGGCATCGACCTCGAAGTGATCTCGCCGAAAGAAGCGGCCGAGCTGATGCCGCTGCTCGACCCGAAGCAATTCGTGGGCGCGGTGCGCAACAAGGAAGACGGTCATCTCGACCCGTCCGGCGTGACGCATGCTTATGCCAAGGCAGCGCGCAAGCTCGGCGCCGAGGTCGAGCGCTTCACCAAGGTCGAGGACATCGTGCGCCGGCCGGACGGGTTGTGGCGCGTCATCACCAACAAGGGCGAGGTGATTTGCGAGCATGTCGTCAATGCCGGCGGACTGTGGGCGCGCGAGGTCGGCCGCATGGTCGGGCTGGAGCTGCCGGTGCTGGCGATGGAGCACATGTACCTGATCACCGAGGACATGCTCGAGGTCGCCGACTGGAACAGGAAGACCGGCACCGAGATCATCCATGCGGTCGACTTCGACGGCGAGCTCTATCTGCGCCAGGAGCGCGGCGGCATGCTGATGGGCACCTACGAGAAGGCCAACAAGCCGTGGTCCGAGTTCCAGACGCCTTGGAATTTCGGCCATGAGCTGCTGGAACCGGACATCGACCGCATCGCGCCTTCGCTGGAGGTCGGCTTCCGCCATTTCCCGGCCTTCCAGAAGACCGGCATCAAGCAGATCATCAACGGCCCCTTCACCTTCGCGCCAGACGGCAATCCGCTGGTCGGCCCGGTGCGCGGCCTGCCGGGCTTCTGGGTCGCCTGCGGCGTCATGGCGGGTTTCAGCCAAGGCGGCGGCGTTGGCCTTGCGCTCTCCAACTGGATGATCGAGGGCGACCCCGGCGCCGATATCTGGGCGATGGACGTGGCGCGCTACGGCGACTGGGCGACGATGGCCTACACCAACGCCAAGGTGCGCGAGAACTATTCGCGCCGCTTCTCGATCCGTTTCCCGAACGAGGAACTGCCCGCGGGGCGTCCGCTCAAGACGACACCGGTCTACGACACGCTGTCGGCCAAGGGCGCGCAGTGGGGCGTCGCCTATGGGCTGGAAGTGCCGTTGTGGTACGCGCCCGAAGGCGTCAAGGACGAGTTCTCGTGGCGGCGTTCGAGCGACTTCGACCATGTCGCGAGCGAGGTTGCGGCCGTTCGCGGCGGGGTCGGCCTGTCGGAGATTTCGAGCTTCGCCAAATACAGGGTGACGGGCGACGGCGCCGCAGCCTGGCTCGACCGCGTGCTCGCCTGCAAATTGCCCAAGCCCGGCCGCATGACGCTGGCGCCGATGCTGAAGGCAGACGGCAAGCTGATCGGCGACTTCACGCTTGCCAATGTCGGAGATGGCGAATGGTTCATCGCCGGCTCAGGCGTCGCCGAGCAGTACCATATGCGCTGGTTCGAGGCGCATCTGCCCGATGATGGCTCGGTCCGCATAGAAGCGCTGGGGCAGAAGCTCACCGGTCTCGCCGTCGCCGGCCCGAAGGCGAGAGAGGTGCTGGCCAAGGTCACCCGCGCCGATGTCTCCAACGCTGCCTTCCCCTTCATGGCGGTCGCCAGGATGGATATCGGCATGGCGCCGTGTCTCGTCGGCCGCGTGAGCTATACTGGCGATCTCGGCTACGAGATCTGGGTGGCGCCGGAATATCAGCGCGCCGCTTACCAGGCGCTGATCAAGGCAGGCGAGGAACTCGACATCGGGCTGTTCGGCTCGCGCGCGCTCAACGCGCTCAGGCTCGAGAAGAATTACGGCTCATGGGCGCGCGAGTACCGGCCGATCTACGGGCCGGTCGAGGCTGGGCTCGACCGTTTCGTCGCCTATGGCAAGGAGACCGATTTCATCGGCAAGGAAGCGGCGCTCGCCGAGCGCAAGCAGGGCGGCAAGCTCCGGTTGCGCGCCTTCGTCGTCGAGGCTCACGACGCCGATGTCATCGGCGACGAGGCGATCTGGCATGACGGCGTCGTACGTGGCTGGGTTACCTCGGGCGGCTATGCTCACAATTCGAAGAAATCGGTCGCGATGGGTTATGTGCCGAAGGAGATCGCCGACAGGCCGGACGGCTTCGAGATCGAGATCCTGGGCAAGCGCCATGCGGCGCGCATTCAGGCAGCGCCGCTGTTCGACGCCAATTTCGAACGGATGCGCGCCTGAGACCAGGCGCGCATCCTGCCATCACGCGTTGGCGCTGTCGCGATTGTCCAGCGCGAAGGAGCCCGGGCCGGCAAAGAACAGATAGAGGAAGACGAAGCAGAACAGGATGGCTGCGTCGCCGCCATTGTTGGCCGGAAAGAAGTTGCGCGGCATGTGCACCATGAAATAGGCGACAGCCATCTCGCCGCAGAGCAGGAACGCCACCGGGCGCGTGAAGAGCCCCAGCGCGAGCAGGACGCCGCCGGCAAACTCGAGAATACCGGACGTCAGCGCAAGCCCGGTCAGGGCCTCGGCATGGGCGCCGGGAGGAAAATTGAACAGTTTCTGGGTGCCGTGCTCGATGAACTGCAACGCCGTCATGATGCGAAGCACGCCCAGCACCTGCGGACGGTATTGGGCAAGGCTTTCGAAAAGCTTCATGCAAAACTCCATTTACCCCCGGGGCCGGCCATAAATTATCGCCCGGCAATGGACCACTCACTTCCCTTGGCCTGCCATCAACAATCGGTGAGTGGAATGGTTTCACTCTCGCGTTTCTATTCTCGCTATGGTTGCATGTCTGTCTCTCTGGTTGTATTGATATGCCGGTAATCAAACCATGCGAGTTTTCTGTGCCATGAAAAAAATCGTCGTCAGCCTATTCGTACTCCTTGCAGGCACCAGCTTCGCCATGGCCGGCGACGCCGGCTGCGATGCCTTCAAATGGCCGGTCACACGCGAGCAGGCCCTGTTTCCGGAAGCGCCGGCCGCGCAGTCCGGCGCTGCCTTGACAGTCGGGCAAGCGGTGGATCTGTCACTCGCGGCCGTCGACACGATCAGCTTTGAGGTGCCGCCGCAACGCGCACCGGCAGCCGGCTCGTTCGGTGCGACGGCAAGCGTGACCGTGCCACCTGAAGGCGAGCTCCAGTTCAGCCTGTCCGATGAAGCCTGGATCGATGTCGTGCAGGATGGCCATTCCGTGAAGTCGACGGGTTTCAGCGGCGTGAAGACCTGTCCGGGCATTCGCAAGAGCGTGCGTTTCAAACTTTCCGCCGGTCCGGCCACGGTGCAGCTCAGCGGCGCCAAGAAGACCGATCTCAAAATGGCAGTGCTGACGCCGGAGTGAGCCGGCGCCAGCGGATCGAACGGAACTGCTTGCGCCTACCGTCCAGGCGCCAGCAGCGCGAAATGCGCGCCTTGCGGGTCCTGGCATTGAACGACCCACTGCGCGCTCGGTACTTCCATCGGTCCCATCAGGACTTTGCCGCCATTGTCGGTAACGCGCTTGGCCGCGGCATCGATGGCGTCGACGTTGAAATAGAACAGCCAGACCGGCACCGGAATCTGCGGCGGCTTGTTCATCATGCCGCCGCCCGATTCGGGGCCAGCGCCGAAGGTCTTGTAAATGCCCATCTCGCCCATGTCGAACTCGCCGGCGCTCTCCCAGCCGAACTGGCCCGCATAGAAGTCGAAAGCCGCCTTCCAGTCCGAGGTGTAGAGTTCGTGCCAGCCGATATGGCCGGGCGTTGTGGCAGGCACCGGCGGCTGCTCGGGTTGATTGGGCTGCAGGAACATGAAGGTCGCGCCTTGCGGGTCGGCGACGACGGCGAAGCGGCCAACTTCCGGGATGTCATCCGGCGGGCGATGGACGGTGCCGCCGGCCTCCTGCAGCGCTTTCGTCGAGGCGTCCACATCCTTGGTATAGATGTAGCCGAGCCAGGCGGGCGGCATGCCCATCTTGGCGGCATCCTCCGGCATGGTCATCAACCCGCCGACGCCGCGCACGGCTGAATTCATCACGATATAGCGAGGCATGCCCGGCGCCTTCGCAAAGGGCTCGGCCTTCCAGCCGACGACGGCTGTGTAAAAGGCCTCGGCGGCGTCGAGGTCGGTGGTCATCAATTCGTACCAGAAGAAGGGTTTTGGGGAATTCGGCATGGTCGGTCTCCTCACCGGTTAAGGCAGCGATCGCGGTCCGATCCATCCTAGGACGATCTCGGCGACAGAAATCCGACATCTGGACCAGAAATCGCAAACGGCAAGGCGCCACAAATGCATGTCGCCCAAAAGTGCGCAGCGGTTTTGGGAGAACGACATGCATCAAAACAAAGGCTTACAGCGCGTCGCTCGAGTCCGTTTTCCGCGCGACGCGCTTTAGGCCCGCAATCTTGCGCGCCGCGCGGTTTTCGACTTTGCTGGCGTCAAAGAGGGGCTGTTTTCCATGCGTCGAATGTCGCTCACGCCCGAGCTTGTCGCTCTGTGCCACCGGGAGGAGGTCGATCCAGGCCCGAGCGGCGAATGGACACAGTTGAACGACGACGATTTCCGGGCGCTTGCCTTGCGCCTGTCGGGCGAAGCTGACGAGGGGCCGCTCTGGGTGTTCGCCTACGGCTCGCTGATCTGGAAGCCGGCCTTCGAGTCCGTCGAGCAGCGGCGCGCCTCGGCCCATGGCTGGCATCGATCCTTCTGCCTGGACCTTGTGCGCTGGAGAGGCAGCGCCGAGCAGCCGGGGCTGATGATGGCGCTCGAGCGCGGCGGGTGCTGCGATGGCGTGATCTACCGTCTGCCCGATGGCGAAAAGCCGGCCCAGATCGAGAGGCTGCTGCGGCGTGAAATCGACGATCACGAGGCTGTCAGCTCCGTCAGATGGGTTCCGGTGCGCACGGCACAAGGATCATTGCGGGCGCTGGGCTTCTGGGTTGGAGTGACGGGCAGGGGCACGTCGCTCAGGCAGCCGCTCGAAAGGGTAGCAAAGATACTGGCACGCGCGTGCGGCCATGTCGGCTCCGGCGCCGAGTATCTCTACAACACCGTCAGCCACCTCGAGACATTCGGCATCCACGACCGCAATCTATGGCGGCTGCAAGAGCTGGTCGCCGACGAGATCAGGTCGCTCCATGGCCACAGGATCGCAAGCAGCGAGCCGTCGGAGGCAGCACTCCCTGCTATAATATGACTACGATTATCAAGTTTTTATCCAGCCATTACAGCGACTTGGCCGAAAATTGACCAATTGATAAAAAAATAAAACGTGCTAGCCTTCCCCAAAACAAAACAAGGGGAACTGGAATGGCAACTGGTCATTTCATCGAAGGCATAGCCGGCGGCCGGCTGTCGGCCGAGCAGTATGCCGACAATTTTTCCGACCTGCACCCGCCGCTCGATCATCACGAGGCGCTGGTCGAGGCCGACCGCTGCTACTTCTGCTACGACGCGCCGTGCATGAACGCGTGCCCGACCTCGATCGACATCCCGATGTTCATCCGGCAGATCGCGACCGGCAATCCGCTGGGCTCGGCCAAGACCATCTTCGACCAGAACATCCTCGGTGGTATGTGCGCCCGCGTCTGCCCGACCGAGACGCTGTGCGAAGAGGTCTGCGTGCGCGAGGTGGCGGAGGGCAAGCCGGTGCAGATCGGCCGGCTGCAGCGTTACGCGACCGACGTCGCGATGGACGAGGACAAGCAGTTCTACAAGCGCGCCGAACCGACCGGAAAGACGGTCGCGGTGGTCGGCGCCGGACCTTCGGGTCTCGCGGCGGCGCACCGTCTTGCCCGCCACGGCCACGACGTCACCATTCTCGAAGCCCGGCCGAAGGCCGGCGGCCTCAACGAATATGGCATCGCCGCCTATAAGAGCGTCGACGATTTCGCCCAGGCGGAAGTCGACTATGTCACCGCGATCGGCGGCATCGACATCCAGAACGGCAAGGCGCTCGGCCGCGACTTCCAACTGGCCGACCTGATCCGCAATTACGACGCCGTGTTCCTCGGCCTGGGGCTTGGCGGCGTCAATGCGCTCAGAGCCGACGGCGAGGATGCCGACGGCGTCGTCAATGCGGTCGAATTCATCGCCGAGCTCAGGCAGGCGAGCGACCTTGGCAGCCTGCCGGTCGGCCGGCGCGTCGTCGTCATCGGCGGCGGCATGACGGCGATCGACGCCGCGGTGCAGTCGAAGCTGCTCGGCGCCGAGGAAGTGACGATCTGCTACCGGCGCGGGCAGGAGCATATGAACGCTTCCGGTTTCGAACAGGATCTCGCCGCCGCCAACGGCGTCACCATCCGCCACTGGCTGCAGCCGAAGCGCGTCATTGCCGAGAACGGCAAGGTGTCGGCGATCGAGCTCGAATACACCGCGATCGACGGCGACAGGCTCGCGGGCACCGGCGAGCGGCTGACGCTCGCCGCCGATCAGGTGTTCAAGGCGATCGGCCAGAGTTTCACGCCGGCGGTGCTCAACGGCAGCGTCGCCTCGATCGAGCTCGAGGGCGGCCGCATCAAGGTCGACGCGGAAGGCCGCACCTCGCTGGCAAAAGTCTGGGCAGGCGGCGACTGCATCGCCGGTGGCGACGACCTGACGGTCTCGGCCGTGGCTCAAGGCCGCGACGCCGCCGAGAGCATCCACCGGGCACTGACCTCTAACGGGAGGGCATGAGCATGGCAGACATCCGCAACACCTTCGTCGGCATCAAGTCACCCAATCCGTTCTGGCTGGCCTCGGCGCCGCCGACCGACAAGGCCTACAATGTCGAGCGCGCCTTCAAGGCCGGCTGGGGCGGCGTGGTCTGGAAGACGCTGGGCGAGGAGGGGCCGCCCGTCGTCAACGTCAACGGCCCGCGCTATGGCGCGATCTGGGGCGCCGACCGCCGCCTGCTCGGCTTGAACAACATCGAGCTGATCACCGACCGCGACCTGCAGACCAATCTGCGCGAGATGAAGCAGGTGAAGATGAATTGGCCGGATCGGGCGCTGGTCGCCTCGATCATGGTGCCGTGCGTCGAGGAAAGCTGGAAGGCGATCCTGCCGCTGGTCGAGGAGACGGGCGCGGACGGTATCGAGCTCAATTTCGGCTGCCCGCACGGCATGAGCGAGCGCGGCATGGGCTCGGCCGTGGGCCAAGTGCCGGAATATATCGAGATGGTGGTGCGCTGGTGCAAGCAGTACACGCGCATGCCCGTCATCACCAAGCTGACGCCGAACATCACCGACATCCGCAAGCCGGCCCGCGCGGCCAAGGCCGGCGGCACCGACGCGGTGTCGCTGATCAACACCATCAACTCGATCACCGGCGTCGACCTCGACAGTTTCGCGCCGCAGCCGACCATCGACGGCAAGGGCTCGCATGGCGGCTATTGCGGTCCGGCGGTCAAGCCGATCGCCATGAACATGGTGGCCGAGATCGCGCGCGATCCGGAAACGCACGGCCTGCCGATCTCCGGCATCGGCGGCATCACCACCTGGCGGGACGCCGCCGAATTCATGGCGCTCGGCGCCGGCAATGTGCAGGTCTGCACGGCGGCCATGACCTATGGCTTCAAGATCGTGCAGGAAATGATCGCAGGCCTGGAGAACTGGATGGACGAGAAAGGCCACGCCTCGCTCTCCGACATCATCGGCCGCGCCACGCCCAACGTCACCGACTGGCAGTATCTCAACCTCAACTATGTCGCCAAGGCGCATATCGACCAGGATGCCTGCATCAAATGTGGGCGTTGCCACATCGCCTGCGAGGACACCTCGCATCAGGCGATCACCGCAATCGTCGACGGTGTCAGGCATTTCGAGGTGATCGAGGCGGAATGCGTCGGCTGCAATCTTTGCGTCAATGTCTGCCCGGTGGAAGGCTGCATCACGATGGAGCCGCTGGCGGCCGGTTCGGTGGATCAGCGCACCGGCAAGCCGGTGTCGCCGATCTACGCCAACTGGACGACGCATCCGAACAATCCGATGGCCAAGGTGGCGGCGGAGTAAGCTTGGGTTCCTCGCCCCACGAAGTGGGGAGAGGTGGCCCGGCGAAGCCGGGACGGAGAGGGGTCAGGGCGGCTGGGCACGGCAGAGGGCCTCCAATTCCAAGCGGCTGGTCTTTGGCGATGGCGTGCATGGTAGCTTGGCGCATGCATTGTCCAATGTAGCGCTGGTCGACCCCCACTCCGTCTCGGCTTCGCCGAGCCACCTCTCCCCCGATCGACGGGGTAGAGGAAGGGCGCCAGGCTTTTTGCCATCAACGCTCGGTCCAGCAACGCTCCCTTCCTTTCCCTCCGGAGGGGGGAAAGGTGGCGCTGCGAAGCAGCGACGGATTGGGGGAACCACGTGGCAATCAAGCCTCAGGTCGATCAGTAGTCACAGAAGATGTGTGCATAGCGTAGCGCCTTGCGGGGTGCGAGGAACCCAAGTCCTGCGAAGCGCCGTGCGTCGGAAACCACCCGACGTTCTCTCTCTCGTTGCCATTGCGAATTGGCGGGCATTTTCTCTATTGCAGATAAAAATTATCCACGATAAAAGGTATCCACGAATAGGAGATCAGCACCATGAAGCTGGGAGAGGGCGTTGAAGCGGCCATCCACTGTGCGGCGACGCTGGCCAGCGTCGATGGCAACAGCACGATGCCGGGCGCGGCGCTTGCGGAGTGTTTTGGGCTATCGCCAACCTATTTGCTCAAGCACCTCAACCAACTCTCGGCGGCGCGCATCCTGGAATCGGTGCCGGGGCCTGCCGGGGGCTACAGGCTGGCGCGGCCTGCCGAGCGCATCACGCTGCTCGATATCGTGCTTGCGGTCGAGGGCAAGGAGCCTGCCTTCCGTTGCGGCGAGATCCGCCAGCGCGGCCCGGTCAAGCTCGACGCCTCGGCCTATGTGAAGCCCTGCGGCATCAATGCCGCGATGCTGAAGGCCGAGCGCGCTTATCGGGCAGCGCTCGCCGAAGTGAAGCTGTCCGACATCGTGGCGAACTACGCCGCGGAAGGCGATCCCCGTTCGATTGCGGCAAGCTGCGCCTTCGTCGAGCGCCACCAGCGGCCGCAGAAATCCGCCTCATCCAAGCAGATCTAGACCCACCTCCATACCCACCCAAAAACCTGGAAGGAAAGACGATGAAGCAGAGGCTGCAGTTCTTCGCCAAGGCGCCCGAAATCATGAAGGCGGTCATGGCCCTCAACAAAGCCGTCGAGGAGTGCGGGCTGGAGGCAAGCCTGATGCACCTCGTCAAGCTCAGGGCTTCGCAAATCAATGGCTGTTCCTATTGCGTCGAGATGCATAGCCGCGAAGCGCGGCGCGACGGCGAGACCGAGACCCGGCTCTATCTGGTCGCGGCCTGGAGGGAATCGCCGCTGTTTTCAGAGCGCGAGCGCGCCGCGCTGGCCTGGACCGAAAAGGTGACGAACATTTCCGACAACGGCGTTCCGGACGATCTCTACGCTGGGACATTGGAGCAGTTCTCGGAAGAGGAACTGGTCAAGCTGACGGTGGTGATCGGCATGATCAACACCTGGAACCGGCTCTGCGTGTCCTTCCACGCCATCCATCCGATGCCGGCCGCCAAGGCAGCGTGATCGTTCACCGGCGCGGGTCCGACTAGAGGCCCGCGCCGTCTGACGCAGTCCGTGGAATGCGCGCAATTAGCGGCGGCGCGTTAATCGCTCCGTCGCGATTGCCCTGTATTAGCAAATGCAGGTTCGCCACTCGGAGCGTTCATGGAGCAGAGCTGGACTGCATTCTGGGCACGCGTTTCGGAGGCCTTCCATCAGGCGCTGTTTCCGTTCCGGGCTGTCGCCCAGGTCCTTGGCGGGCATCCGAGCGACATTCAGATATGGTGCTTCCTGTGCGGCGTCTTCTTCCTGACGGTAGTCGCCATACAGACCTATGGCGACATCGTGCTCCGGCGTCGCGGCATCCTTGCCACCGGCAAGGTGGTCCGCATCGACAAATCCAGCGACGGGCCGGATACGCCGATCATCGAATTCGCCGACCGGCTGGGCAAGACATGGCGGTTCACGTCCTATTTGCCGGTCAACGGAACGACCGGGAATGTCGGCGCGCCAGTCGACGTGATGTACGACCCGCTTCGCCCGAAGCGGGCACGCGAAGTGGGCCGCCCGCTGATGAAGGCGGTCCACCTGGTTATCTGGTATGCGGTCGTTGCGGGGCTGATGGCAGTCGCCTTCCTGCCCGGCCTCATTTCCAATTGATCCATTCGCCGCTCAGGCGGCAAAGCGCAGGCCGCCGTCGCAGGTCAGCACCTGGCCGGTCATGAAGCCGTTGGAGACCAGGAAAGCGATCGCGTCGGCGACGTCCTCGGCGCGGCCGATGCGGCCGACCGGCGTCTTGCCGGCATATTCGGCAAACACCGCCTGCCGTTGTTCGCCCGGCAGAAAATCCCACCAGGGCGTGTCGATGACGCCGGGCGCCACGACGTTGACGCGCAGCGGCTTCAGCTCGACGGCCAGGATCGGCGCCACTGTGAGCAGCATGCCGTTGATGGCGCCGATGCCGGCGATACCGGGCGCCGCGAGCTGCGCCGAGACGGCCGAAATGAAGGTGGCCGATCCGGCCCTGTTCAAGGTCGGCAGGGCCGCCTGCAGGCAGGCAAGCTGCGGCCTGATCTTCTCGTCGACGCCGCTGTCGATGTCGGCGAGGTCGAGGGTCGCGAACGGACCCAGCCCCTTGCCGCCGCTCGCGGCCAGAACGAGATGATCGAACGGCCCGAGACCTTCGAAGAAATGCCGAACCTCGTCCGGTCTGGTCGCGTCGAAAGCGGCCTTGCCGACGGCGCCGCCAAGGCTCATCCAGGCGCTCTTGAGCTTTTCCTCATTGCGGCCGGTGATCGTCACTTTCATCGTGGGGCTGACCAGCCGTTTGGCCGTGGCAAGGCCGATGCCGGACGAGCCGCCGATGATCACGCAATGTTGGATGTTCTCGCTCATGAATTTTGTTCCTTGGACGTCGTGGAAGATTGTCCGGTCAGCTCGAGGCTGAGGGCCTGCAACTGGCGGCGGGCTTTTTCGTCATAGGCCTGGGCATCGGCGCGGAATTCCCGCTGGCCGTCGAAATAGAGGCCGCTGCGGCCTTCGAGCGCCGGCGATGCCGCGAGGTTGAGGATCGCGTCGGCGCCAGTCTCGACCGAGCTCCAGGGCGTAACGCCGGCCTGCCGGACCATGGTCGTGTCCATGTAGCTTGCGGGGTGAAGGGCATTGACGGTGACGCCGGTGCCTTTCAGCTGTTCGGCCAGGTCGATAGTGAACAGGATCTGCGCCAGCTTGCTCTGGCAATAGGCGCGCACGCCGCTAAAACCATGGGTCAGCATGACGTCGGCGAAGTCGATCGCCTGCTGGCCAGCCGAGGCGACATTGACGATGCGCGCCGGGGCGCTTGCCTCGAGCAGCGGCAGCAGTTCCGACGTCAGCAGGAAGCCGGCGAGATAGTTGACGGCAAAGCGCAGCTCATAGCCGTCGGCGCTCACCTGCCTTTTGGCGCCCTGGCCGCCGGTGCCGACACCGGCATTGTTGATCAAAACGTCGAGCCGGTCGGTTCTTTCGCGCACGGCTTCGGCGAGGCGGCGCACCTCGGCGAGCGAAGCGAGGTCGGCGGCGAGAAATTCGGCCTTGCCGCCCTTTGCTTCGATGGCGGCGACTGTCGCCTTGCCGCGGGCTTGGTCGCGGCCATGCACCAGCACGCGGGCGCCGGCGGCGCCGAACCTTTCGGCGACCACGCGGCCGACGCCGTCGGTCGAGCCGGTGACGAGAACTGTCTTGTTCCTGAGTTCCATGTTCAGAGCCTCCTTGTGTTGCTCTGAACGCAAGATGGGGCGTCGCGCGCGGCGCAAACAGTTCAAACTTTATCCTGGTATCAGTACTGCTATAATAGCTTCATGGATGCTGTGACCCATTCCCCCGAGGACAGCCGCCGCCGCGAGCTCGGCGCTTTCCTGCGCTCGCGCCGCGAGAGGCTGTCGCCTGCCGAGATTGGCATTGCGACCGGCGCCAGGCGGCGCACGCCCGGGCTGAGGCGCGAGGAAGTGGCGATGATCGCCGGCGTTGGCACCACCTGGTACACCTGGCTGGAGCAGGGCAGGGACGTGCGGCCCTCGGTCGAGGTACTGACCGCGCTCTGCGAAGCGTTGCGTCTCGATTCCGTCGAGAAGCGGCATCTCTTCATCCTCGCCGGCCGCCAGCAGCCGGAGCGTCGCGTGGCGGCGCCCGAAAAAGTCGACGGGACGCTGCTGCACATGCTGCAAAGTCTCGTCCTGCAGCCGGCCTATGTGGTTGGCCGGCGCTGGGACGTGCTGGCCTGGAACGATGCCGCGGCCGCGGTGTTCGGCGACTACGGCCTGCTGGAGGGCGACGCCCGCAACATCGTCCACCTGGTGTTCACCAGCCCGCATCACCGCCGGCTGCTGGTCGACTGGGAAGAGCTTGCGCGTGTGGTGCTCGCTTCGTTCCGTGCCGAGAGCGCGAAATATGTCGGCGATCCGGATTTCGAGCGGCTGATCGCGCTCATGATGCGCTCGAGCCCGGAATTCCGAGATTGGTGGCCGCGGCGGGACGTGGCGCGGAGGCTGACGGGCGTGAAGCATGTCCGCCATCCCACCGCCGGCCCGATGGCCTTCGAACATATGAGCCTGTCGATCGACGACGGCTCGGACATGCGGCTGATCGTGTACACGCCGCTCGCCGAGCAGAACTCGATCGCCAAGCTGCAAAAACTGCTCGAAGAGCAGCCCGCCAAGCGGCGCAGCGCGTAAGGAGATTGGCGACGCCTTCTCCGCTTCGTCATCCACGGGCGGAGCGGGAGCGAAGCGGACGCGGGGACCCGAGGATCCATTCCGTTACCTCAGCCGTGGAGTGCCGCGGAGCAGAATTCTGCACCGTAGAGGCGTGTTGAAGTCACGGAATGGATCCTCGGGTCTGCGCTGCGTCGCTACGCTCCTTGCTCCGCCCGTGGATGACGAAGCTCAGGGGCCGCGGCTAATCTCCAGGGACGGCGGCAGCCATGTAGTTGCTAAGCCAGCCTCGTCTGTTGAGCGCTGCCGATTACGCTAGCCTTTCGGCTTCAGCCCTTCGAGGAAAAGCTGCTCGAGGAACCGTGCCGCGTCCTCGAAGCGACCGTCGCCGCCGCGATCGGGGCCGAGCACGGCGCGCACCTGGACGTCGAAATCGGCATAGTGCTGCGTCGTCGCCCAGATCGCGAAGATCAGATGCCACGGATCGGTGCGGGCGATCTTGCCGGCGCGCATCCAGCCTTTGATGACGGCGGCCTTCTCGTCGACCAGCGTTTTCAGCTCGCCCTCCAGCATCGGCATGATGCGCGGCGCGCCTTGCAGGATCTCGTTGGCGAAAAGCCGGCTCTCGCGCGGGAAGTCGCGCGCCATTTCGAGCTTGCGGCGGATGTAGCTCCTGAGCTCGGTCATCGGATCGCCGATGTCGTCGAGCTCTCTGAGCGGCGCCAGCCAGGTGTCCAGGAGCCGCTGCATCAGCGTCTCGTGGATGTCTTCCTTGCGGCGGAAGTAATAGAGAAGGTTCGGCTTCGACATGCCGGCGGCCTCGGCGATCTGGTCGATGGTCGAACCGCGAAAGCCGTTGGCGGAGAAGACTTCGAGCGCGGCTTCCAGGATGAGCTCGCGCTTTTCCTGCTGGATGCGGGTGCGGCGTGGAGCTGAGCCATCCATCGTGTCCGTCATCCTTGCCGCCCGCCGTTGCGTTCTGGACCAATTCTCTGGACCAGTTTTTCTCCGAGCCGTGGAGCGCGCTTTTGATGCCGCATTTCCGCTAGTAGTCCCTTGACCGCCGACAGGGCGGTGCTAACGTTTGTCCAATCGGTCAAAAATTTGCGTAGCACGAAAACGCAACGAAGACCAAGCCTTGGGAAGACCAAGCGTTAGCGCACCGAAACAGGTTACAAGGGGAAGTCTTGGTCATGTCCAACCGGCTGAAAGTCACGCCGAACGATCTCAGCGCATTCTGGATGCCGTTCACGGCAAACCGGCAGTTCAAGCAGGCGCCGCGCATGTTCGTGTCCGCGAAGGACATGCACTACACGACGAGCGACGGCCGCAAGGTGCTCGACGGCACTGCCGGTCTCTGGTGCGTCAACGCCGGCCACTGCCGGCCGAAGATCACCGAAGCAATCCAGAGTCAGGCGGCGGAGCTCGACTATGCGCCGGCCTTCCAGATGGGCCATCCGATCGTGTTCGAGCTGGCAAACCGCCTGGTCGATATCGCGCCGAAGGGCATGGACCACGTCTTCTTCACCAATTCCGGTTCTGAATCGGTCGAGACTGCGTTGAAGATGGCGATCGCCTACCATCGCGTCAGGGGCGAAGGTTCGCGCACCCGCCTGATCGGCCGCGAGCGCGGCTATCATGGCGTAAATTTCGGCGGCATCTCCGTCGGCGGCATCGTCAGCAACCGCAAGATGTTCGGCACGTTGCTCGGCGGCGTCGACCATCTGCCGCACACCCACCTTCCGGAGAAGAACGCCTTCTCGAAGGGCGTGCCCGAGCATGGCGCGGAACTGGCGAACGATCTCGAACGTCTCATCGCGCTGCATGACGCCTCGACCATCGCGGCCGTCATCGTCGAGCCGGTCGCGGGCTCGACCGGCGTCATCCTGCCGCCGAAGGGCTACTTGCAGAAGCTGCGCGAGATCTGCACCAAGCATGGCATTCTGTTGATCTTCGACGAGGTCATCACCGGTTTCGGCCGCCTCGGCGCACCGTTCGCGGCGGACTATTTCGGCGTCACGCCGGATATCATGACCACGGCCAAGGGCGTGTCCAACGGCGTCATTCCGATGGGCGCGGTGTTCGTCAAGAAGGAGATCCACGACGCCTTCATGACCGGCCCCGAGCACATGATCGAGTTCTTCCACGGCTACACCTATTCGGGCAATCCGATCGCCTGCGCCGCGGCTCTCGGCACCTTGGACACCTACAAGGAAGAGGGCCTGCTGACCCGCGGCGAGGAACTCTCGTCCTACTGGGAAGATGCGCTGCATTCGCTCAAGGGCGAGCCGCATGTCATCGACATCCGCAATATCGGCCTGATCGGCGCGATCGAGCTGGCGCCGATCGCCGGCAGCCCGACCAAGCGGGCCTTCTCGGCCTTCGTCAAGGCGTTCGAGCGCGGCGCGCTGATCCGCACCACCGGTGACATCATCGCGCTGTCGCCGCCGCTGATCATCACCAAGGGCCAGATCAACGAACTGATCGACCATGTCAGGGACGTTCTGCGCTCGATAGACTAAACTGCTTCAACCGGTCGGGCGGTGTCGGGAACCGCCGCCCGACCGGAGACATGAAATGAGAGGACTTTGAATGGCCGCCCCCGGCGAGAATCTGCGAATCAATTCAGACCGTTTGTGGGATTCCATAATGGAGATGGCGAAGATCGGCCCCGGCATTGCCGGCGGCAACAATCGCCAGACGCTCACCGATTCCGACAGAGAAGGTCGCGAGCTGTTCAAGTCCTGGTGCGACCAGGCCGGGCTCACCATGGGCGTGGACCAGATGGGCACCATGTTCATGACTCGCGCCGGCACCGATCCGGACGCGCTGCCCGTCTATGTCGGCTCCCACCTCGATACCCAGCCCACCGGCGGCAAATATGACGGCGTGCTCGGCGTGCTCTCGGGCCTGGAAGTGGTGCGCTCGCTCAACGATCTCGGCATCAAGACCAAGCATCCGATCGTCGTCACCAACTGGACGAACGAGGAGGGCGCGCGCTTCGCCCCGGCCATGCTTGCCTCAGGCGTGTTCGCTGGCGTCCACACGCAGGAATACGCCTATGCCCGCAAGGACCTCGACGGCCTGACCTTCGGCGACGAGCTGAAGCGGATCGGCTGGGTCGGCGATGAGAAGGTCGGCGCGCGCAAGATGCACGCCTATTTCGAGTATCACATCGAGCAGGGGCCGATCCTCGAGGCCGAGAACAAGCAGATTGGCGTGGTCACCCACTGCCAGGGCCTTTGGTGGCTGGAATTCACGCTGACCGGCAGGGAGGCGCATACCGGCTCGACGCCGATGAACATGCGCGTCAATGCCGGCCTCGCCATGGCGCGTATCCTGGAGATGGTGCAGACGGTCGCGATGGAGAACCAGCCAGGCGCCGTCGGCGGGGTGGGCCAGGTGAAGTTCTCGCCGAATTCCCGCAACGTGCTGCCGGGCACGGTGATCTTCACCGTCGACATCCGCTCGCCGGACCAGGCGAAGCTCGACGGCATGCGCGCGCGCATCGAAAAGGAAGCGCCGAAGATCTGCGAGGCGCTCGGCGTGATATGCTCGGTCGAGGCGGTCGGCCATTTCGATCCCGTGACCTTCGATCCGACACTGGTCGGCCGCGTGCGCACGGCCGCCGAGAAGCTGGGCTACAGCCACATGAACATCATTTCCGGCGCCGGCCACGATGCCTGCTGGGCGGCGAAGGTCGCGCCGGCGACCATGGTGATGTGCCCCTGCGTCGGCGGGCTCAGCCACAACGAGGCCGAGGACATCTCGAAGGAATGGGCGGCGGCGGGCGCCGACGTGCTGTTCCACGCGGTGGTCGAGACGGCGGGAATCGTCGAATGATTGAATAAACCCGCACCTCGCAAACACCGCTCGCAAAGAAGCGCGAAAGATCAGGGGAACAAGAGAATGACCAAAGTCATCAAGAACGGCACGATCGTCACTGCGGATCGCACGTGGAAGGCCGACGTGGTGTTCAGCCACGGCAAGATCATCGCCATCGGCTCGGACCTGCATGGCGACCACGAGTTCGACGCCACTGGCTGCTACGTCATGCCGGGCGGCATCGACCCGCACACCCATCTCGAAATGCCTTTCATGGGCACCTATTCGGCCGACGATTTCGAGTCCGGCACGCGCGCGGCGCTTTCCGGCGGCACGACCATGGTGGTCGATTTCTGCCTGCCGGCACCGCAGCAGTCGCTGCTCGAAGCCCTGCAGATGTGGGACAACAAGACCTCGAAGGCGTCCTGCGACTACTCCTTCCATATGGCCATCACCTGGTGGGGCAAGCAGGTGTTTGACGAGATGGCGACTGTCGTCGACAGGGGCATCACCTCGTTCAAGCACTTCATGGCCTACAAGGGCGCGCTGATGGTCGACGACGACGAGATGTATGCGTCGTTCCAGCGCTGCGCCGACCTCGGCGCGCTGCCGCTCGTCCATGCCGAGAATGGCGACGTGGTTGCGGCCCTCTCGCAAAAACTGCTTGCCGCCGGCAACAACGGGCCCGAGGGCCATGCCTATTCGCGTCCGCCGGAGGTGGAAGGCGAGGCGACAAATCGCGCCATCATGATCGCCGACATGGCCGGTGTGCCGCTCTACGTCGTGCATGTCTCCTGCGAGCAGAGCCACGAAGCCATCCGCCGCGCCCGCCAGAAGGGCATGCGCGTCTTCGGCGAGCCGCTGATCCAGCATCTGACGCTCGACGAGACCGAATATTTCAACAAGGACTGGGACCATGCGGCGCGCCGCGTGATGAGCCCGCCCTTCCGCAGCAAGTGGCATCAGGATTCGCTGTGGGCAGGCCTGCAGGCCGGCTCGCTGCAGGTGGTGGCGACCGACCACTGCTCCTTCACCACCAAGCAGAAGCGCAACGGTGTCGGCGACTTCACCAAGATTCCGAACGGCACCGGCGGCCTCGAGGACCGTTTGCCCATCCTGTGGACAACCGGCGTCAACACCGGCCGGCTGACGATGAACGAGTTCGTCGCGGTGACCTCGACCAACATCGCCAAGATACTCAACATGTATCCGAAGAAGGGCGCGATCGTCGAAGGCGCGGATGCCGACATCGTGGTCTGGGACCCGAAGCGTAAGAAGACGATCTCGGCCAAGAAGCAGCAGTCGGTGATCGACTACAACGTCTTCGAAGGGTTCGAGGTGACCGGCCTGCCGCGCTTCGTCTTCTCGCGCGGCGAGCTGTCGATCGAGGAGTCGGACGTCAAGGCCAAGATCGGCCATGGCGAATTCGTCGCCCGCGAGCCGAACGCTGCGGTCAACCGAGCGCTGTCGACCTGGAAGGAGATTTCCGCGCCACGCAAGGTGGAGCGGTCCGGCATTCCGGCGACCGGAGTTTGAGCGTGCGGGCTCTTCATCTTGCGATCGCGGCGGCTGCGACGCTGGCCGCCAACCATGCGTCGGCCGCCGGCATCGACCTCAGCAAACCTTATGGCGACAAATATGGCTGCATCAACAGGAACGGCCAGCAAGTGGCCGCCGACAAGATGTTGCTTCTGACCGACAAGGAACTGATCACGGCCGCCAGCGCCTGCACCTTCAGCGACCGCCAAGCCCAGGCCGACGGCTCGCTGGTGGTCACGGCGAAATGCGAAGCGGAGGGCGAAGAGGGACAGGAGCCGGTCAAGTTCATCATCAAGCGCAGCAAAAAGAATGCGAAAAAGCTGGTGGTGACCGGCGAGGACGGCACTGTGATGGGCGAAGTCTCCCGGTGCAAATAGCGGCGAGAGTGATCCCTTCGGCCTCAGGCGACCAACGCATCCAGTTCCGGCAGCAGGACGACGCTTTCCTGCTCGTTGGGATCGGTGCGGGCAATGACCGCCGAGGAGGGCGCGCCGCTGAGATTTGCGGGCAAATGCGGTACTCCGGCCGGGATGTAGAAGAGATCGCCGGCCTTGACGACGATGTGGTGCTCGAGCCGGTCGCCGTACCAGGTATGGACCTCGCCGGAGAGCACGTAGATCGCGGTCTCGTGGTTCTCATGCATATGCGCCCTGGCGCGGGCGCCGGGCGGCATGGTCAAGAGATGCATGCAGATGCCGGAAGAGCCGACGGTCTCGGCGGCGATACCGGCGAAGTAGCTCAGCCCCTGCTTGCCTTCATAAGTGCTTTCAGGGCGAATAAGATGACAAGTGGGTTTAGGCGACATAGGCAAGCCTCCGGGCGGCGTCGATCTGTTGGGACAGGACGAGTGGAAAGCAACATAAACGCAAAATCAACCGGATTCCGGCCAGCGCGGCAGCGGCTGCGAAAGGCAGGCTGCAGCCAATGACCGGAAAGTCGCCAGCCGTCGTTTCGGCAAGCAAGCTCGGCCTCACCTTCCAGACCAATGACGGTCCGGTGCAGGCTCTGTCCAATGTCGATCTCACCATCAACAAGGGCGAGTTCGTCTCCTTCATCGGCCCATCCGGCTGCGGCAAGACGACATTGCTGCGCGTCATCGCCGACCTGGAGAAGCCGACCTCGGGAACGATCTCCATCAACGGGATTTCGCCGGAGCAGGCGCGCGAGAAACGCGCTTACGGCTATGTCTTCCAGGCGGCGGCGCTGTTCCCGTGGCGCACGATCGAGCGCAACGTGGCGCTGCCGCTGGAGATCATCGGCCTCAGCCAGGCCGAGCAGGCGGAGCGTATCAAGCGCACCATGGAGCTGGTCAACCTTTCCGGCTTCGAGAAGAAATATCCCTGGCAGCTTTCCGGCGGCATGCAGCAGCGCGCCTCGATTGCGCGCGCGCTCGCCTTCGACGCCGATTTGCTTTTGATGGACGAGCCGTTCGGCGCGCTCGACGAGATCGTGCGCGACCATTTGAACGAACAGCTCCTCGAGCTATGGGACCGCACCAACAAGACGATCTGCTTCGTCACCCATTCGATCCCCGAGGCGGTCTATCTGTCGACGCGCATCGTGGTGATGTCGCCGCGGCCGGGCCGCGTCACCGACATCATCGAATCGACGCTGCCTAGGCAGCGGCCGCTCGACATCCGCGAGACGCCGGAATTCCTGGCGATCGCCGCGCGCGTGCGCGACGGGCTGAGGGCAGGGCACAGCTATGAGGATTGAGGGTGACAAGTTTCCTCCTCTCCCCCACGGGGAGAGGGTGGCCGCGCAGCGGCCGGGTGAGGGGACGGCCGCCCACCGCTTCGTCATCCTAGGGCGGAGCGACGCGAAGCGGCGCGCAGACCCTAGGATCCATGCCGTGACCTCGGCCGTAGGGCGCCAGCGGTCGAGAATATCCGCCCGGGGCGCGGCGCAGGGAGCCTTATTCTGCACCGCTGCTGAGCGGAGAAGGAACGGCATGGATTCCAGGGTCTGCGCCGCGTCGCTTCGCTCCTTGCTCCGCCCTAGGATGACGAAGGCGAAGGTGCACGGCCTTCGCTTCGCTCCGGTCACCCTCTCCCCGGGGGGGAGAGGAGGGGAGCCGCGCTGATGGATTCCTTCCGCTCCAAGATCATCCCCGTCACCACTATCCTCGCCGGCGTGGTGGTGATCTGGTATGTCTTCGCCGTCATCCTCAACGCGCCGTTCCAGCGCGATCTCGACCAACGGGCCAACCAGACTCCCGGCACCGCCGAATTCATCGGCAAGACGCTGTCGCAGCCGAAGCCGACGCTGCCGGCGCCGCATCAGGTGGCGGTGAACTTCTTCGAGAACACATTCCTGCGCAGCGTCACCTCGAACCGGAGCCTGGTCTACAACGCCTGGGTGACGTTGTCCTCGACGCTGCTCGGCTTTGCCTTCGGCACCGCGCTCGGCATCGTCATTGCGGTCGGCATCGTGCATGTGACGACGCTCGACCGCAGCCTGATGCCGTGGATCATCGCCTCGCAGACCATTCCGATCCTGGCGGTGGCGCCGATGATCATCGTGGTGCTGGCGGCGGTCGGCATCACCGGCCTGATCCCCAAAGCGTTGATCTCGACCTATCTCTCCTTCTTCCCGGTCGCCGTCGGCATGGTGAAGGGCCTGCGCTCGCCCGAGATCATGCATCTCGACCTGATGCACACCTACAATGCCAGCGCCTCGCAGACCTTCTGGAAGCTGCGCGTGCCGGCATCGGTGCCGTTCCTGTTCACCTCGATGAAGGTGGCGGTGGCGGCGAGCCTGGTCGGCGCCATCGTCGGCGAGTTGCCGACGGGCGCCGTCGCCGGTATCGGCGCCAAGCTGCTCTCCGGGGCCTATTACAGCCAGACCATCGATATATGGTCGGCGCTGGTCGCAGGCTCGGTGGTGGCCGCACTTCTGGTCATGGTGGTCGGCATCGCCGGACGCCTTGTCGACCGCGCCATGGGCGGGAGGCAGGCATGACCTGGCTGAAACCGTCCTGGCAATCGGTGCTGGCAATCCTCTTTTGCCTCATTGCCTTCGCGCTTGGCGCAATGTCGAAACCGGAAGCGGCCGCGCTCACGCAGCCCACGGCAACGATCGCCTACCCGTATATGGGCACGAAGGGGCTGATCCTCGGCTTGCTGCTGATCGCGGCGCTGGTCTCGGCGGTCAGGCTCGCGCCTATCGTCGAGGCTGTGATCCTGTTCATCGGCGCCCATGTCGCCGCCTGGCTTCTGATCAAGGGCATCGCCGGTTTCGAGGGCACGGCGCTGGCGCCCTATTTCCTGGCTCTCGCCGCGGCCTGGCTGCTCGCCTGGCGTTGCGCGGCCCTGTTATCCTCCCTGCGGCCTACTGCGAACGGGGCGAAGACTGGATTGCGCCTGATCGTCCCGGCGATCTTTGGCGCCTGGATCCTGATCATCTGGGAAGCGGTGACGCGTGGCGCCGGCATCCCCTTCATCCTTTTGCCGCCGCCGAGCGCCATAGGCGCCCGCATCGCCAACTCGCTGCCGATCCTTGGTGAGGATGTGCGGCAGACGATCTTCAAGGCAGTGCTGATTGGCTATATCGTCGGCAACCTCGCCGGCTTCGTCGTCGCCATCCTCGCCGACCGGGTGCCGTTCTTGCGGCGCGGCCTCTTGCCGATCGGCAACATGGTTTCGGCGCTGCCGATCATCGGCGTCGCGCCGATCATGGTGATGTGGTTCGGCTTCGACTGGCCGTCCAAGGCTGCGGTCGTCATCATCATGACCTTCTTCCCGATGCTAGTGAATACGGTGGCCGGACTTGCCGCATCCGGCCACATGGAGCGAGACCTGATGCGCACCTATGCGTCGGATTACTGGCCGACATTGCTGAAACTCAGGCTGCCGGCGGCGATGCCGTTCATCTTCAACGCGCTGAAGATCAACTCGACGCTGGCGCTGATCGGCGCCATCGTCGCGGAGTTCTTCGGCACGCCGGTCGTCGGCATGGGATTCCGCATTTCGACGGAAGTCGGGCGGATGAACATCGACATGGTTTGGGCCGAAATCGCAGTTGCAGCACTGGCGGGTTCGGTCTTTTATGGCGTGGTCGCTCTTATCGAGAGAGCCGTCACGTTTTGGCATCCCTCTGTCCGTGGTGGATAGGGGCGGTGGGTTTGGGCGCTAACTTCAGAGGGTAAAAATATGAAAAGACTGGTAATTTCTGCTTTGGCCGGCGCGATGTCGCTGGCCGCTTTCCAGGCGATGGCCGCCGACAAGGTGACGCTGCAGCTGAAATGGGTCACGCAGGCTCAATTCGCCGGCTACTATGTCGCCAAGGCCAAGGGCTTCTATGATGCCGAGGGCCTCGATGTCGACATCAAGCCTGGCGGTCCGGACATCGCGCCGGAGCAGGTGATCGCCGGCGGCGGCGCCGACGTCATCGTCGACTGGATGGGCGGCGCGCTGGCCGCGCGCGAGAAAGGCGTGCCGCTGGTCAACATCGCCCAGCCGTTCAAGAAGGCCGGCATGGAGCTGGTCTGCCCGAAGGACGGCCCGATCAAGACCGAAGCCGACTTCAAGGGCCATACGCTCGGCGTCTGGTTCTTCGGCAACGAGTATCCGTTCTACGCCTGGATGAACAAGCTCGGCCTGAAGACCGACGGCGGCAAGGACGGCGTCACCGTGCTGAAGCAGAGCTTCGACGTGCAGCCGCTGATCCAGAAGCAGGCGGACTGCATCTCGGTCATGACCTACAACGAGTACTGGCAGCTGATCGATGCCGGCTACAAGCCGGAACAGCTCACCGTCTTCAACTACTCGGCGATGGGCAACGACCTGCTCGAGGACGGGCTCTATGCGCTTGAGGACAAGCTCAAGGATCCGGCCTTCGAGGACAAGATGGTGCGCTTCGTGCGCGCCTCGATGAAGGGCTGGAAATACGCCGTCGACAATTCGGACGAAGCGGCCGGAATCGTCATGGACAATGGCGGCCAGGACGAGAACCACCAGAAGCGCATGATGGGCGAAGTCGCCAAGCTGATCGACAATGCCGACGGCAAGCTCGATCCGGCAACCTACGAGCGCACCGCCAAGGCGCTGCTCGACCAGAAGATCATCGCCAAGGAGCCTTCGGGCGCCTACACGACCGCGATCACCGACAAGGCGATCAAGTAAAATCGGGCCTTCGACCGACCGGAAAGGGGCGGGCGACCGCCCCTTTTTCGTTGGTGCCGGTAAAATATGCGTGCGCAGGGATACAAAGCGCCGGCAAACCGTTGCTGTAGGTGCATCCGCGCGCCCGGGGAGCTGTGGCGGACGCGTCAGCCAAACGGAGGTCCTTCAATGCGCATCCAATCCTTGCCGCTGCTTTCGGCACTCGCCATCTCGACCGCCTTCCTGCTTGCAGCGCCGGCCATGGCCGAGACGATGAAGTTCAAGGCGACGCTCGATGGTGGTCAGCAGACCCCGCCTGTCACCACCAAGGGCAAGGGGACTGCAACATTCACGTTCAACACCACCAGCAAGAAGCTCAGCTGGAACGTGAAATATTCCGGCCTCAGCGGGCCGGCGGTAGCCGCTCATATTCACGGCCCGGCCGCGATGGGCCAAAACGCCGATCCGGTGATCCCGTTCAAGAAGACGAAGAGCCCGATGAAGGGCTCGGCGACGCTGACTGATGCGCAGGCGGCCGACCTCGAGGCCGGCAAGTACTATGTCAACGTCCACACCAAGGCGAATCCGGACGGTGAGATTCGCGGCCAGATCGAGAAGGCCGCGGCGACGATGTAACAGAGTTTCGGCAGGCAAAACGAGGCGGGCGCCCGCCTCGTTTTTTGCCTGATCACGACTTGTCGCGGATCTGCGTCAGCGTGCGGGTCGGTGTGATCGCCTCGGGATCGAGCCTGATCTCGACGATCGCCGGCTTGCCGCTGGCGCGCGCGCGTTCGAAGGCCGGCGCGAAGTCTTCGGTCTTTTCGACCGTCTCGCCATGGCCGCCATAGGAGCGGGCAAGCGCAGCAAAGTCGGGGTTCTTGAGGGTGGTGGCGACGACACGGCTCGGATATTCCCGCTCCTGATGCATGCGGATCGTGCCGTAAATGCCGTTGTTGACCACCACTACGATGATCGGCAGGTCGTATTGGACGGCGGTCGCGAATTCCTGCCCGTTCATCAGGAAGCAGCCGTCGCCGGCAAAGGCAACCACGGTGCGATCCGGGAACAGCGATTTGGCGGCGACTGCGGCCGGAGTGCCGTAGCCCATCGACCCGGAGGTCGGCGCGGCCTGCGTGCCGAAGCGGCGGGAGCGGTAGAAGCGGTGCACCCAGGTGGCATAGTTGCCGGCGCCGTTGGTCAGGATGGCGTCTTCCGGCAGCGTCTCGTCCAGATATTTCATGATCGGCCCCATCTGCACGGCGCCGGGGCCGGTCTCAGGCGGTGTCGACCATTCGAGATAGGCGGCGTGCGCTTTCGCCGTTTCTTCCCCCCACGAAGGCGTGCCGGCCGGTTTGCGCTTGGCAAAAGCCGCTACGAAAGCCGAGGGCGAGGCGTTGATCGCCAGTGTCGGGCGGTAGACGCGGCCGAGCTCGCCGGCGTCGGCATGAACATGCACCAGCGCCTGGTCGGGGTAGGGGCTTTTGAGCAGCGTGTAATCGGAAGAGGGCATCTCGCCCATGCGGCCACCGATCAGCAGCACGACGTCGGCCTGCTTGATCTGTGCCGCCAGCTTCGGGTTGATGCCGATGCCGACGTCGCCGGCGTAGTTCGCATGCAAATGGTCGAACAGCATCTGGCGACGGAAAGAGCAGCCTACCGGCAGCGACCATGCGTCGGCGATCGCGCGCATATGCGCCACGGCTTCCTCATTCCAGCGCGTGCCGCCGAGGATGGCAAATGGGCGCTTGGCGCCGTTGAGCAGCATTTCCAGCGCGTCGAGCTCGGCCTCGCCGGGACGCGTCTCGACCGGCGTGTGCGGAAGCGCTTCCGGCGCCTCGACCTCGCTGGTCAGCATGTCCTCGGGCAGCGAGATGACGACAGGGCCGGGCCTGCCTGACGTCGCGACCGCGAAGGCGCGGGTGACGAATTCCGGGATGCGCGACGCATCGTCGATCTCGACCACCCATTTGGCGATGTCGCCGAAGAAGCGCTTGTAGTCGACCTCCTGGAAAGCCTCGCGCCCCTTGGCGTGGCTGGCGACCTGGCCGATGAACAGGATCAGCGGCACCGAATCCTGCATGGCGATGTGGATGCCGGCCGAAGCATTGGTGGCGCCGGGGCCGCGAGTGACGAAGCAGATGCCGGGCTTGCCGGTCAGGCGCCCCTGACAGTCGGCCATCATCGCGGCACCGCCTTCCTGGCGGCAGACGATGGTGCGGATCGAGGAGTCGTGCAGCGCGTCGAGCACAGCCAGATAGGATTCGCCGGGCACGCAGAAGATGCGGTCGGTGCCGTTCGCTTCGAGCGCCTCGACGATCAGTTGTCCGCCGGTCTTCATTTTGCTGATCTCTCCAGTTCGGCAAGGATTTCTGCAGTGTGCTCGCCAAGGCGCGGCGAGGGGCGCTCGTAGACGAGCGGCGTGCCCGACATCACCATCGGCGCGCGCACGGAAGGCAGCAAATTGCCATGGCCGTCGTCGAGGTCGAGCCGCATGCCGCGCGCGATCGTCTGCGGGTCGGCGAACATCTGGCCGATCGTGTTGATCGGGCTTGCCGGAACGCCGGCGGTTTCGAGCTTCGCCAAAAGCGGATCGCGATCCCAGGTGCTCAACACCTCGATGATCAGCTCGCGCAGCCTGGCGCGATTGGCGACGCGGGCGGGGTTGGTGGCGAAATCGGGGTTGGCGGGCAAGTCGGTCAGACCGACCACTGAGCAGAACTTGCCGAACTGGCCGTCATTGCCGA
Source organism: Mesorhizobium sp. (assembly GCA_004963905.1). Classification (GTDB taxonomy): domain Bacteria; phylum Pseudomonadota; class Alphaproteobacteria; order Rhizobiales; family Rhizobiaceae; genus Mesorhizobium. The sequence continues at coordinate 198,871 of SUGL01000003.1, read as the reverse complement.
CTGCGAGGATGATGTGGCCGTTCTTCACCGGCAGCACCTCATAGGGCGCGATGTTCATATGGGCGTTGCCCATCTGCACCGGCGACTTGCCCGAAACCAGATAGTTGAGGTTCTGGTTGCCGAGCGCCGAGATCTGGCTGTCGTAGAGCGCCATGTCGATATGCTGGCCTTCGCCGGTCTTCTCGGCGTGGCGCAGTGCCGCCTGGATGGCGATCACCGAATAGAGGCCGGTGAAGAGATCGGAGATGGCGACGCCAGCCTTCTGCGGCTCGCGGCCGGCCTCGCCGGTGATCGACATCATGCCGGCCATGGCCTGGATGATGAAATCGTAGCCAGCGCGCGGCGCATACGGGCCATCCTGGCCGAAGCCGGTGATCGAGCAATAGATAAGGCGCGGGTTGACCGTCTTCAGGCTCTCATAGTCGAGGCCGTATTTCTTCAGCCCGCCAAGCTTGAAGTTCTCGATCAGCACGTCGGCCGAGGCGACGAGGCGGCGCAGGGTGTCGGCGCCCTCCGGTTTGGAGAAATCGATGGCGATCGAGCGCTTGCCGCGATTGCAGGAATGGTAATAGGCCGCTGAAAGGTTCTCGCCCTCATGGCTCATGACGAAGGGCGGCCCCCATTTGCGGGTGTCGTCGCCGCCGTCCGGGCTCTCGACCTTGATGACATCGGCGCCGAGGTCGGCGAGCAACTGCCCGGCCCAAGGTCCCGCCAGGATGCGGGCCAGTTCGATAACGCGGATGCCTTTCAGCGGAGGTTCAGCCATGGATCACCGTGGTTTGACGAAGCGCAGCCTAGAATCCTGCTTTGTGCATGTCGTTATCCCAAAACCGCTGCGCACTTTTGGGCGCCATGCACTATCAATCGTAGCAGGCTGTGTCACGACTCATGCTGTAGGCCACGCCGATCACGACTTCAGCACGTTGTCCGCCCAGGCGGAGAAATCGTTCATGACGACATCTCGATTGACCTCGTTCAGGCTTTCGTGCCGCGCCTCCGCGTAAACCTTTGAAACCAGATTCGAAAAGCCCATTCTGTCCATGCGCCGGGCAAGGTGGCTAACCGCCTTGCCATAGTCCGAAGCCGGGTCCCTCTCGCCGCCGACCAGGTTGACGGGAAGGTCGCGCCGCACGCCGGTAAAGCTGGAATCCTTGCCGGCATGAAGCGCCATCTTGACCACATCGCGCCACATCGAGATGGAGGCATCCCAGCCGCAGAGCGGATCGGCGATGTATTTGTCGACCTCGACCGGATCGCGCGACAGCCAGTCGAACAGGGTCCTGTGGTTTGGCACCGCCTTGCCCCAGGCCTGGAAGGTGAGCCTCGGCGGCAGGCGCGACGGCACGTCGGAGCCCAGCCGCATCCGTTCCCAGCCGAGGATGCCCAGCGCCAGCTGGCCGAGCAGGCCTTGCGAGAAATTGCCGTTCCAGATCGCGGCGGCATGGATGCGCCGCGAGTGGCGAAGGACGAAGTTCAGCGCGATCGAAGCACCGAGCGAATGACCGAAGACGATGACCGGCAATCCCGGATGCTCGACGGCGATCAGATCATGCACCGCGCCGACGTCGGCGATCACCTTGGCGATGCCGTCGACGGCGGCGAACCTGCCGAGCGGTGCGTCAGGTGCCTTTGTCGCGCCATGACCGCGATGGTCATGGGCGTAAACATGAAAGCCGCGTTCGGCGAGGAAATCGGCAAAGCGGGCGTAACGCGCCGCATGCTCGGCCAGGCCGTGATTGATCTGGATGACCGCGCGAGGGGCCGTCTCCGCATGTCTCACATAAAGGTTAAGGTCGGCCCCGGTCGGTGAGGCCAGCCTGGTCTGCTTGTCGAATGGCATGTCTCGCTCCCTTCGCGACTGATGGGCGAGGGTTTCGACGGCGTCAAGAGAGCGCGATCCTTTCGACCGGATCGGGCGCGCCCATCGCTCTCCTGGGGATTATTTTCGCGCGACGAAAAAGATCGTAATTCTGACACTTCGCCTGTTCTAGTGTGACGAATTCAATACGATTCAATGATCGCCGGGAGAGCGGGAATGCGGGCTTGGGCATTGTGGGGTTCGGTCGTTCTGGCTCTGGTTGGCGCCGGCGCGGCGCGGGCCGATGTGAAGATGAGCGGCACCTTCGTGGCCGACAGCGCCTGTCCTGCGACGCAAGCCATCAGGAGCGGCAAGAATCCCGGCGACGTGTCCACTCAAACAGGACAGAGCTACCAGCTTTTGGCCGGCAACAAGGACGAACCCACTCACTACCTCATTCAGGTTCCGGGCGCCGATCCGGAACGGCGTTGGGTGAAGATCGGCTGCGGCCATGTCACCGGCGGCAGCGCCGCTGCCGCACCGGCGCCCGCCGGCCAGGCCAAGCCGTCGCAGCCTGCCTCCGGCAAGCCTGAATATGTCTTCGCGCTGAGCTGGCAGCCGGCCTTCTGCGAGACCAAGGGCAGTAAGCCCGAATGCAAGGCACAGAACCCTACCGAGTTCGATGCCTCCCACTTCACCCTGCATGGGCTGTGGCCGCAGCCGAACGGTAATTTCTATTGCCAAGTGTCGGCCGGCGACAAGGCCAACGACAACCCCGCGCATTGGGGGGACCTGCCGCCCGTCAATCTCGATGCCAGCACGCGCGCCGAGCTCGACCAGGTTATGCCGGGCACGGCTTCCAAGCTCGAACGCCATGAGTGGATCAAGCACGGCACCTGCTACGGCAAGAGCCAGCAGGACTATTTCTCCGACGCGCTCAATCTGATGCGCGCGGTGAATGCCTCGCCGGTGCGCGACCTTTTCACCAAGAACATCGGCAAGCAGTTGACGTCGGAGCAGATCCGCAATGCCTTCGACAAGGCCTTCGGCGCCGGCGCCGGCGAGCGGGTGCGCGTTTCCTGCCTGGTCGATCCGTCCAGCGGCCGGCGGCTGATCGGCGAGCTGACGCTCGGCCTATCCGGCCCGATCGGTTCCGACAGCAAGCTCGCCGACCTGCTCATGGCCTCGGCGCCGACGGGCAAGGCCGGTTGCCCGAAGGGCACGGTCGACGCGATCGGATTTCAGTAAGAGCTCGGCAGCCGGGTTTTGGCTGTCGAAGTCAGGCGGTCTTCGGCGCTGCCTGTCGGCTGCTGGCGTCGCTGCCCGGCTCGCCGATCACCCGGTCGCGGCCGCTCGACTTGGCCTTGTAGAGGCGCTGGTCGGCCAATGCGAAAATGTCGGCCAGGCAGCGCGTCGTCTCGCCGACCGTCGCGACGCCGGCGCTGACGGTTATGTTGAAACGGCCGGTATGGCCTGAGGTCTTGACTGCGTTTCTGATGCTTTCGCCGAGCAGCTTTGCAAGCGAATGCGGCCGAGGGCACAGGATCGCGAACTCCTCGCCACCGATCCTGAACACCTGGTCCTCGCTTCCGACAGTCTCGATCAGCACGGCGGTTATCGATTTCAGCACCTTGTCACCCTCGGCATGGCCGAACCGGTCGTTGATCGATTTGAAATGGTCGACATCGACGATCAGCAGGCTGAGCGGCTTGGCGGTCCGGATGCACGCCGCGATAGCCGCCTCGCCGTCGGCATCGAAGCTGCCGCGATGCAGCAGTCCTGTCAGGCCGTCGCGGCCGACATGCTTGACCAGCGCCTCGTAGCGTTCGCGGTAGGTGAGGGTGTCGAAAATGTCGGAGAGGCCGCGCGGCAGGGCAATCTCGTGGTCTTCCACCCACTTGAGGTAGGCGACAAGCATGCCGCTGTAGATGAGTGCCGCCGCCATCTTGGCGAACCAGCCGCCGAAGAAGACCTCGATCGGCGCACCGGCGACGAAATGCAGCGCGGTGAAGAAGCCGGCCTGGTCGAATGTCAGCACGCAGGCGACTGAAGCCAGGATGCGTGCAAAAGGCTTGTGGCGCAGATAGGCGCCAAGCTTTTCGTAGAGCAGGATGATCAGGATGGCGTCGACGAAGAGCAGTGTCGTGCCCCACACCATCAACCACCCCATCTCGTCGATGAAGCCGATATCGGGCGCTTTGCCGTCAGGAAGCGGCGAGATCGCGTGCAGGCGCAGGACCAGCACGAGTCCGACCATCAGCGCATTGCCGAGCAGCAGGCCGTAGATGGGCTGGCGCACGGTCGCCGCGTCCTCCTTCATGTAGAGCAGGAGCAGCATCACCAACTTGCCGGAGAACATCACGGCGGAGCCCGGCGAGACCATGCCGAAGGGCAGCGCGACATAGAAGGTGCTGGCGAGGTAGGTTTCGAGGAAATGCATGACGCCGAGCGCGCAGATGAACACGCCAAGCCCGATGCGGCGCCGGAAACGGAAGAGCGTCACCATGGCGCCGAAGTACAGAACCGCTTCGGCAAGCAGCAAGGAACCGTTCAGCACGTCGTCGATCCGATCTCTCCCGAAAATCGCGGCCTTGCCGCAATTTTCCAACCTTCTTCGTTCTGAAGGGGAATGGTTAACCGCTGCTTTCACCGGCTCGAGCCGTGCAAGGAAATGATCGACGGCGGATAGTGGCGTCCAGCGCGGCGAAAGCCCCAGGGATGGTGCGGTATGCCGAAAGCGATTGCCGTTCGGCGCTTCATCGCCTACATAGCGCGCAACCCCCATTCAATGTGACACCTCAGTTTCCAGGGAAAGCGCGCGTGGCTCGCCAGTTCATCTATCACATGTCCGGCCTGTCGAAGGCCTACGGCACCAAGAAGGTGCTCGATAACATCCATCTGTCCTTCTACCCGGATGCCAAGATCGGCATTCTCGGCCCCAACGGCTCGGGTAAGTCGACGATCCTGCGCATCATGGCCGGGCTCGACAAGGAGTATCAGGGCGAGGCGTGGCTGGCCGAGGGAGCGACCGTGGGCTACCTCGCGCAGGAGCCACAGCTCGACGCCAGCAAGACCGTGCGTGAAAACGTCATGGACGGCGTTGCCAGGAAGACCGCCATCATCGAGCGCTACAACGAGCTGATGATGAACTATTCCGACGAGACGGCCGACGAGTCGGCCAAGCTGCAGGACGAGATGGACCGGCTCAACCTCTGGGACCTCGAGCAGCAGGTCGAGATGGCGATGGACGCGCTGCAGTGCCCGCCCGCAGATTCCGAGGTGACCAACCTGTCGGGCGGCGAGCGGCGCCGCGTGGCGCTCTGCCGGCTGCTGCTCGAGCAGCCCGACCTGCTGCTGCTCGACGAGCCGACCAACCACCTCGACGCCGAGACCACGCAGTGGCTGGAAAAGCACCTGCGCGACTATCCGGGCTCGGTGCTGATCATCACCCACGACCGCTACTTCCTCGACAATGTCACCGGCTGGATTCTTGAGCTCGACCGCGGCCGCGGCATTCCCTACGAGGGCAACTACACCAAGTATCTCGACGCCAAGGCCAAGCGCCTGATCCAGGAAGGACGCGAGGACGACGCCCGCCAGAAGGCGATCTGGCGCGAGCGCGAGTGGATCCAGTCCTCGCCGAAGGCGCGCCAGACCAAGTCCAAGGCGCGCATCAAGGCCTATGAGGAGCTGGTCGAGCAGTCGCAGAACCGCAAGCCGACCGACACGCAGATCGTCATCCCGTCGAGCGAGCGCCTCGGCAACGTCGTCATCGAGGTCGAGGGCCTCAACAAGGGCTTTGGCGACGAGCTTCTGATCGAGGACCTGTCGTTCAAACTGCCGCCGGGCGGCATCGTCGGCGTCATCGGCCCGAACGGCGCCGGCAAGACGACGCTGTTCAAGATGATCACCGGCCAGGAAACGCCGGATGCGGGCTCGATCCGCAAGGGCGAAACCGTGAGGCTCGGCTATGTCGACCAGAGCCGCGACGCGCTCGATCCGAACAAGACAGTGTGGGAAGAAGTCTCCGGCGGCGCCGAGGTCATCAAGCTGGGCAAGCACGAGGTCAACAGCCGCGCCTACTGCTCGTCCTTCAACTTCCGCGGCGGCGACCAGCAGCAGAAGGTCGGCAACCTCTCGGGTGGCCAGCGCAACCGCGTGCACCTGGCCAAGATGCTGAAAGGCGGCGGCAACGTGCTGCTGCTCGACGAACCGACCAACGACCTCGACACCGAAACGCTGGCAGCACTCGAGGATGCGCTGGAAGCCTATGCCGGCTGCGCGGTCATCATCAGCCACGACCGCATGTTCCTCGACCGCATGGCGACCCACATGCTCGCCTTCGAGGGTGATGCGCATGTCGAATGGTTCGAAGGCAACTTCGAGGAATATGAGAAGGACAAGCTGCGCCGCCTGGGCGCCGAAGCGGCGACCCCGCACCGCATGACGCACAAGCGGTTGACGCGGTAGGACAGTCCACGGGCGGCGAACAAATACGAGGTTCTGAAATGGCTGACTGGTCCGCCGCCCAATATCTGAAATTCGAGGACGAGCGCACGCGGCCAGCGCGGGACTTGGCGGCACAAGTTCCCGTCGACTTTCCGCGCCGCGTCGTCGATATCGGCTGCGGTCCGGGCAACTCGACCGAGCTTCTGGTCGAGCGCTGGCCCGATGCCGAAGTCCGCGGCTTCGACACCTCGCCGGACATGATCGAGAAGGCGCGGGCGCGGCTGCCCAACGTCACCTTCGAGCTCGCCGATGCCGCCAAATGGCGGCCGGAGCATCCGGTCGACGTGATCTTCGCCAACGCCGTCTTCCAGTGGCTGCCGGAGCATCCGGCGGTATTCCAGCGGCTGATGGGATTGCTCGCGCCCGGCGGCGCTCTGGCCATCCAGATGCCCGACAATCTCGCCGAGCCCTCGCATCAACTGATGCGCGACACGGCGGCCGAGATGCCGTTCTCGGCGAAGCTGAAGGGCGCTGCGCGCGCGCCGCTGCCGCCGGTTTCCTTCTACTACGATCTCCTGTCGCCGCTCGCGGACCGGGTGGATATCTGGCACACGATCTACAACCATCCGCTGGCCGATGCTGAAGCAATCGTGGAGTGGGTCAAGTCGACGGGGCTGAAGCCCTTCCTCGATCCGCTCGACGCGGACGAGAAGAAGACTTTCCTCGAAAGCTACACCGCCAAGATCGCAAAGACCTATCCGAAGACGGCGAACGGCAAGGTGCTGCTGCGCTTCCCGCGCATCTTCATTATCGCCAAGCGCGCCTGACCGCTTCCGGTCAACTCATCGCGATAGCAGCGCGCAACAGAGATTTAAGCTGGCATAAACCGGCCAAATGCGACAAGGGTGGCCCGCCCCGCTTCGGCACCAACAGGCTGCGCCTCGGACGGATTGGACATGCATCGCGTCATTATCAGCGGCATCGGCGCCGAAATCCCCGAGCCCGTCATCACCAATGAAGAGCTGGTCGGAAGCTTCAACAGCTGGGTCGATACCGAAAATGCGCGTCGTGCCGTTACCGGCGAGACGCTGCTGCAGAAGTCGGACAGCGACTTCATCGTCCATGCATCGGGAGTGCAGACCCGCCATGTGATCGAGCGCGAAGGCATCCTCGATCCCACCCGTATGGCGCCACGGATTCCGGCGCGGCCGGATGACGCGCTGTCGCTGCAGGCGGAGTTCGGCATCGCATCCGCCAAGAAAGCGATCGCTCATGCCGGCGTGAAAGCGTCGGATATCGATCTGGTGATCTGCTCGGCCTCACACCATCAGCGGCCCTATCCGGCGATCGCCATCGAGATGCAGGAGGCGCTGGGCACCGATGGCGCCGGCTTCGACATGGGGCTGGGCTGCTCTTCGGCCGCAGCGGCGCTGCACATCGCGGTCAACCTGGTCAGGGCAGGGGCGCACAGGCGCATTCTGGTGTCGACGCCGGAAATCATCACCGGCCATCTCAATTTCCGCGATCGGCAGACGCATTTCATCTTCGGCGACGCCTCGGTAGCGATGATCGTCGAAGGGCTCAACCAGGGCGAGAAGCGGCCGGGGCGCTTCGAGGTGCTCGACACACGCACCTGGACGCAGATGTCGAACAACATCCGCACCAATCTAGGTTACCACACCCGTACTGCCCAGGACGATCCCTACCAGATCAAGCTCGAAGGCAATCTGATCAAGCAGGTCGGCAACAAGGTGTTCAAGGAAGTCACCGTCGCGGGCCATAAGTTCATCGTCGAGTTCCTGGCCGAGCATGGCCTGACGCCGCAAGGCATCCGCCGCTTCTGGCTGCATCAGGCCAATGCGCGCATGAACGCGATGATCCTGAAACTCGCCTTCGGCCACGATGTCGACCACGACCGCGCGCCGATGGTGCTGGAGCGGCTCGGCAACACGGCTGGCGCCGGCGCGATCGTGGCGCTGTCCGAAAACCATGCGGATATGAAGGCCGGCGATTTCGGCCTGCTCTGCGCCTTCGGCGCCGGCTATTCGATTGGCGGCGCGCTGCTCAGGATGCTCTGAGGTATGTCGATATTCAGGTGAGGCCGGTCTGCAAACCGTGGCTTCCTGCGCTTCCGGTGCTCACGTACTGAATGTACGCTCCGCTCCGGTTCTCGAAACCCACGGCTTTCGACTCGGCCTGACCTGAATCTCGACACACCTCAGGTGCCTTAACTTGGGGCGAAGGGCACTAGCATCGGCACGCGCTTGGCATAGTCGTCATAGGCGGGGCCGAGTTCGCCGCGCAGGAAGCTCTCTTCCAGTCGCGCCTTGACGACGATGCCGACAAGCAGAAGGCCGGCGCCGGCGATGCCCCAAACCGTGCCCTTCGCAGCCATGGTGGCCAGGATCGACAGCAGCAGGCCGGTATAGATCGGGTGGCGGACCAGCCGGTAGGGACCGGTCTCGACCACGCGATGATCGGCCTTGGCGGTGATGGTGCCGGACCACAGCCTGCCGAGATGCAGGCGCGCCCACCAGGCGAAGGCGAGGCCGATGGCGATCAGCGCGACGCAGATCCAGGCCTCGGCAAGCGTCGGCGTCCACAGCCGCATCCGGCCGACATAGCCGTGCGCGGGCACGAACAGCAGGATGGTGCCGGCGAGCCACAGCACCCGATATTGCGCCTCAGCCCTGAAGCCTGCGCGCTTTTGCGCGGGGTCGGCCCAGAAGGAGGCCAAAGCCCAGGATACGATCCAAGCCAGCCACAAGGCAGCGATTGCGTGTCCGACCTGCATGATTTGAACCCTCCCAAATTTCGCGCGGCCATTTATGCCGCCGGCGCGGCGGCAATGCGGCGAAACGTCAAGGCGTGCGGCAGTTTCAGGTAAGAAAGTCGTGATCGCCATCAAGCGTGATGATCGGATCATCAGCGCTTTCGACTGGACCCGTTAGCCGAGGGTCTCTAGACCAGCGCTATGCAGGAAACGAACCTTGAGCTTTTTCCATCGGCGGAACCGGCGGTCGACATCGTCCCCGGCCACAAGCTGACGGCACGGGCAGCGGCGCTCTATGCCGCGCCTTCCGATCATTTCGAGACAAGACGGGTGGAGGAATTGCGGCTCTCCTTCGACGGCATCGAGGGCGATTTCCATGCCGGCGCGACGCGGCGTTCGGGCGGGCGCGAGCCCTGGTATCCGCGTGGCACCGAGATGCGCAACGAGCGGCAGTTGTCTCTGGTCGCCGCCGACGAGCTGGCCATTGTCGCCGAGCGCATGGGCATCGCGGAGATCAAGCCGGAGTGGATCGGCGCCAACCTGCTGATCGAAGGCGTGCCGCATCTTTCCATGCTGCCGGCGGGATCGCTGCTGTTTTTCAAGGGCGGCGTGACCATCAAGATCGACGCCCAGAACGGGCCATGCCGCTTTTCCGGCCGCTCGGTGGCCGAGCATGCCGGCATGACTGATCACGAGGCTGGGGCATTGCTGTTTCCGAAAGCAGCCAAGCGCCTGCGCGGTCTCGTCGCCTGGGTCGAGAAGCCGGGCATCATCAGGACAGGCGAGGAGATATCGGTGCGGGTGCCGGAGCAGTGGATCTATCGCGCCTAAAGCGCATCGCGCTGAAACGGATTCAGGCGTCGCGCTTCAAGTCTTTGTTTTGATGCATGCCCGTTCTCCCAAGACTGCCGCGCACTTGGGGTGACATGCATTAGTAGCGCACCGGGCTCGACCAGGCCGGATCGTCGTGCTTTTTCCAATAGAGTGCCATCAGACGCTCGGTGATCACGCCGACCCTGCCGTCGGCAACAGGCGCGCCGTCGATCGTCGTGACGGGCATGATGCCGCCGGCAGTCGAGGTGATGAAGACTTCGTCGGCCTCTTTCAGCGCGGCCACGCTGACATCCGCCGCCACCGCAGGGAGTCCCGCCTCGGCGCATAAGTCAAACACGGTGCGGCGCGTGATGCCGGGCAGAACGCCAACGGCGGGCGTCGACAGTTTTCCCGCCTTGACGCAGAACACGTTAAAGCCCGGACCTTCGGCGACGTTGCCGTTGAAGTCGAGGATCAGCGCGGTGTCGGCGCCGCGATCATAGGCGTCGTAGAGCCCACGCACCAGGTCCAGCCAATGGTAGTTCTTGATCGAGGGATCGATCGGGGCGGGCGGGATGCGGACCTTGTCGCTGATCGCGACATGCAAGCCGCGACGCAGCTGCTCGGCATTGGCGACGGAGCCAAAGGGGACGGCAAAGGCCATGAACCGGTTGATCGCCTGGCGTGGGTCGCGGCTGAAGGTCGGCGAGGCGCCGCGCGTGCAGAGCATCTCGACATAGGCTGCGCGATGGCCGGACAGCGCGACGCAGTTGTGAAGGATTTCGGCGACGCCATCGCGGTCGAACGGGATCGCCATGCGGAGCTTTTCCAACCCGCCGAAGAAACGCTCGAGATGCAGATCGAGACGGAAAAAGTGACCATCCCAGACATGGACCGTGTCGTAGGTGGCGTCGGAGTGCAGAAAGCCCCAGTCGAGCACCGAGACCTTGGCCTGCGACATCGGCAGGTATTGTCCATCGAGGTAAGCCACCCCGTCCGGATAGGCGTGCGGGTCGACGTGACGATCTGAAAGAACGGGCGGCGGCGCAGCGGGCTTGGAGGCGGCCTGGCTCATTTCATTCCTCCTTCGTCGTTACGGGAAGGCAGGCTAGCGTCCGGCCGCGAATGAAGTAGAGCCAGGCCGCCGGCGCTGCTTGGCCGATCAGGTGGCTATGCGGCCTCACTCGTCCTCGTCGTCTTCCTCCAACAAGCGCGTCGCGCGCCAGCGGGTGAGCACCTCATTGGTCTGCTCGATGACGAAGAAGCGCGCCGAGTCCCGGTCATAGCCTTCGGCCAGCAGCTTCTCGTAGTCGGTATGGGCGTGGCGGACATGGGCGATGGTTGCCAGCCAGACCGCGATCGTCGGCGGCAAGGTCTTCATATGCGCGGCCCCGGCATCGGCGCGGATCTTTTCCATGTCGGCGTAAGGCCCGAGCGGCAAGAGCGCGGTCAACGCCTTGGCAATGGCGCGGCGGCGGCCGGTCGGCGCGCTCATTTCTCGTCGCGCCCGGCAATGGCCGCTTCCGGGAAGGCGTCGATCGAAGCGTAGTAGGGCTTGACGTCGATGACCGGCGTGCCGTCGAGCACGTCGATGGCATCGACCTCGATCCGGCCTTCCTCGATATCGAGCGCGACGAGCTTCGCGACATGCAGCCCGACGGGGTTCGGCCGGGCAGGGGAGCGTAGCGAGAAAACGCCTTTCGGTTCAGCGGCATGGCGCGGTTTCTGCACAATCAGATTCCGCGGCGCATGATCGAGCCAGGACAGGACGACGATGTGGCTGGCGCGGTCGAGATTCTGCAGTCCCGGACGGTAGGGCTCGTCGATCAGGACGGCTGCCGTCCGTCCGGTGTCGCGGGCGGCGCGCATGTTCTTCGGACAGTCCTCGCGGCTCGTCCAGGGCGAGACTATGCGGCCGATGAAGACGACATGGCCGTCGGGCGGCATATCCGCCGGGTCGGTTTCAAGGAGCTTCTCACCCTCGCGTGTCTCGAACATCGCCTTCGTCCGCTCAATCGTTCGCGGCGCGCGGATCACGGCTGCGCCATTTTCTTGTCCGGAAGCGACATAGTGCTTGCCAGGGTTTCAAATTCGACATAAACATATCTTTATATCTTTCAGCGAGAACCCGTTCATGCATGTCACGCTCGACACGATGGTAGATACATTGAAGGCGGCAGCCGAATCCAGCCGCCTGCGCATCCTGGTGCTGCTGTCGCGTGGGGATCTCACAGTCTCAGACCTCACTGAAATCCTTGGCCAGTCGCAGCCGCGCGTCTCACGACATCTGAAGCTCCTGCTCGACGCGGGGCTGATCGGCCGCTACCAGGAAGGGTCCTGGGCCTTCTTCAGGCTGTCGGACACGGACAGTTCGCGCGATTTCGTGCAACGTCTGGTTTCTGGCGTGCGCGAGGCCGATGCGCAGGTGGTGCGCGATCTGGAGCGGCTGACCGCGGTCAAGCGCAAGCGGCAGGACCGGGCCGCGGAGTATTTTTCGGTGAACGCCGCGAGCTGGGACCGCATTCGCTCGCTGCATGTGCCCGATCGCGCGGTGGAAGCCGCATTGCTCAAGCTCGTCGGCAAACGGCCGTTCCAGTCGATGCTCGACCTCGGTACCGGCACGGGCAGGCTGCTGGAAATCTTCGCGCCGCTCTACAGGCGCGGCGTCGGCATCGACATGTCACGCGAGATGCTGACGGTGGCGCGCGCCAATCTCGACAGAGCGGGGGTCGCCAATGCGCAGGTACGCCAGGGCGACATCTTTTCGCCGCCCGTCGAGCGCAACGCCTTCGATCTCGTCACCATCCACCAGGTGCTGCACTATCTCGACGATCCGGCCCGCGCCATCGGCGAGGCGGCGAGGCTGCTGCGTCCGGCGGGCAGGCTGGTCATCGTCGACTTCGCGCCCCATAATCTGGAGTTCCTGCGCGACCAGCACGCCCATATGCGACTCGGCTTCTCGGACCGGCAGATCGCCGACTGGTTCGAGGAGGCAGGGCTCGATCTCGAGGACAGCCAGGAATTCGAGCCGCGCGGCCAGGCCGAGGCAAAACTCACCGTCAAGCTCTGGCTCGGCCGCGATCGCCGGCTGCTGATCGCCGACCCGTCCAACGACTCGCTACCAGCAAGGGAAACAGCCTGATGAACCAATTCCGCTTTTCCCGCCGCCCCGACATTGGCGACAAGGTCCGGGTCTCGTTCGAGTTCTTCCCGCCGAAGACGGACGAGATGGAGGCAAGGCTGTGGGACACAGTCACCCGATTGGAGCCGCTCAAGCCGAAATTCGTCTCGGTGACCTATGGCGCCGGCGGTTCGACCCGTGAGCGTACCGCGCGCACGGTGAAACGCATCCTCAACGAGACGACGCTGACGCCGGCGGCGCATATGACCTGCGTCGACGCGTCCCGCCATCAGGTCGACGCCGTCATCCGGGAATTCGCCGGCTTCGGCGTGACCCGTTTCGTCGCCCTGCGCGGCGACCCGGCGGCGGGGGTGGGAACCGCGTACCGGCCGCATCCCGATGGCTATGCCAACGGCGCCGAGCTGGTCGGCGCGCTGAAGAGCGTCGGCGATTTCGACATCTCGGTTTCGGCCTATCCGGAAAAGCATCCGGAAAGCCCGGATTTCGCAACCGACATCGACATGCTGAAGCGCAAGGTCGACAATGGCGCTACGCGGGCGATCACCCAGTTCTTCTTCGACAACGATCTCTACGAGCGCTATGTCGAAAGGGCGCGCCGCGCCGGCATCTATATCCCGATCGTGCCTGGCATCCTGCCGGTGCATAATTTCACGCAAGTCGCCAATTTCTCCTCGCGCTGCGGCGCGCTGGTGCCGGCATGGCTGGCCGAGCGCTTCGAGGGGCTGGAGAACGATGCGCAGACGCATGCGCTGGTGGCGTCAGCCGTGGCGGCCGAGCAGGTGCACGATCTCGTCGAGCGCGGCGTCGGCGATTTCCATTTCTACACGATGAACCGCGCCGATCTGGTCTTTGCCGTCTGCCACATGATCGGCATCCGCTCGCATGAATCGGAGGCGGCTGGGTCGGCAGCAGCCTGAATGGAAAAGGCCGGGTGGAACCCGGCCTTCTCGAATTGATTTGGACTATTTGCGGTGCTGGTCTTCCCGGCTTCGGCGGGTCAGGGAAGAACGCCTATGATAAGGGCGCCGATGAATGCAAACGCAGCACAGATCATCAATGCGTTGATTGGCCTCGTCAGTCCCATGTCATAGCCTCCTCTTAAGAGCTATGGCCGGAATCTAGAGTCATTTGGGTCACAGGCAAGCGGAAAATATGCTGCATTGCGACGTGATTGTGGAATTTGCGACCGCCGATTTGTCGTTAGCCGTTGAAACTCTTCGGCAAAAATCGATCCAAAAGTTGTGAAAAAATTATGGCGAAGCCGTGGCATGGCACCGCTACCATCGGCCGAACAGGCGGCCGTCGATGGTGATCAGGCCGAGTCCGATCAGCGCCATGCCGCCGATCTCGAAGGCCGCCAGCCTCTCGCCGAGGAACAGGAATCCGAGCAGCACGGCGCTGACCGGCACGATCAAAGTGACCAGCGAGGCGTTGGTGGCGCCGGCCGAGGCGACGAGGTTGAAATAGAGGATGTAGGCGAAGGCGGTGGAGAGCAGCGCCAGCGCAACCACCGCTGCCCAGACAGGCGGCGAGGCCGAAAACAATCCGGCTGGACCGTAGGCAATTAGCACGACGGGGATCATGATGATGGTCGAGGCGGTCAACTGTCCGGTGGCGATGACCGGCGACGGCACGCCCTTGAAGCGGCGCGCGACCATCAGGGCCACCGCGTAGGATAGCGAGGCGCCGATCAGCGCGAACTTGGCCCAGACCGGCCCGCCGAGGCCAGCAATCAAGCCCGGGCCGATCATCACCGCCGTTCCCGCAACGCCGAGCGCGATGCCGGCCAGCTTGTTCCATGACAGCTTTTCGTCCGTAGTAAGCGCGTTGGCGAGGATCAGCGTCCAGAACGGCGTCGTGGCGTTGAGCACGGAGGCGACGCCGGCGCCGAGCTCGGTCTGGCCGGCGAAGATCAGCGAGAAGGGAACGACGTTGTTGGTCAGCGCCAGCAGGAAGAACAGGCCGGCATAGGGAAAGGCGAAGCGGAAAGACGGACCGCGGGCCGCCAGATAGAGCTGAAGCGCTGCGGCGGCGATAGCGACGCGAAACAGCACCAGCGCCAGCGGATGTATCTCGGACACGGCGATGCGGGCAAAGAAGAAAGAGCCGCCCCAGATCGCGCCGAGCAAAAGCAGCTGAGCCCAGTCCTTGAGCGTCATCGGTCCGCGCGTCGCCGCGGCGCCAGCCGTGATCGTCATCTCGTCAACCCTCCCAGGCCGGTCGCAATCTCAAGCCCGCCGGACAGCTGCAACCGAT
Organism: Mesorhizobium sp.; assembly: GCA_004963905.1. Lineage (GTDB taxonomy): Bacteria > Pseudomonadota > Alphaproteobacteria > Rhizobiales > Rhizobiaceae > Mesorhizobium. The sequence goes on along the minus strand of SUGL01000003.1, from coordinate 183,640 downwards.
ATCCGGTTTGGCGGCAAGGGCCACCCGAAACCTGACCGATGGTTTAGCGTCGGCGGAAAGGGTGCGGTCGGCCGCGCGGGAAGGCGAGACACAGAACTGTTTTCTTTGGCGGCTAGCTAGGATTAATTGTGCGCGGCCAGATCAAGGATTCGTCCATGCAGCGATTCGAAAATGCCCGCGAGGCGGCACTGGCGCTTCGCCCGGACGATCCGGTCTACTGCTTCCGCCCGCAGGTGCTGAAGGCCGATGCCTTGCAGTTCATGGGCATGTTTCCCGGCAAGACCGCCTACGCGGTCAAGACCAATGGCGAACAGATCGTGCTGAAGACGCTGGTCGAGGCCGGCGTCGGCGCCTTCGATGTGGCCTCGCCGGGCGAGTTCGCCGCCGTGCGCGCCGTCTCGCCGGATGCCGAGATGTTCTACATGCATCCGGTCAAGGCGCAGTCGGACATCAAGCTGGCGCTGGAGAAATACGGCATCCGCGTAATCTCGCTCGACCATGAGGACGAGATCACCAAGCTGACGCGCGTGGTACGCGCGCTCGATATCGACCCCGGCGCGGTCACCGTGTTCGTGCGCATCCAGACCAAGGGGCACGCCGCCTATGAGCTGTCGAAGAAGTTCGGCGCCGGGCCTGCCAATGCGGTCGAGCTAGCCGAGCGCCTCAACCGCACCGGCTACAAGGTCGGCCTCTGCTTTCATGTCGGCAGCCAGATCGAGGACCCCGACACTTACGAGCGGGCGTTGGCCTCGGCCGACTGGGTGCGCAACCGGCTGACCTTCGACATTGCCGGGCTCGATGTCGGCGGCGGCTTTCCCGCCGAATACGGCCACGACCCCAACCGCAGGCACATCGAGATGCCGTCGCTCGGCCAGCTCATGTCGCGGCTGGCCGGCGACCTCAAGGAATATCAGTTCGACGAGATGCCGCTGGTCGCCGAGCCCGGCCGCGTGATCGTGGCGCGCTGCCTGTCGCTGATCGTTCGCGTGCTCTTGCGCAAGGGCAAAAGGCTCTACATCAACGACGGCATCTGGGCGTCGCTCTCCGATTCATGGACCGGCAAGATCACGCTGCCAGCGCGCTTCATCCCCGACCCCGCGATCCGCACGCGCAACGGCAGCGAGAAGACCATCGTGCCGTTCAAGGTCTGCGGCGCGACCTGCGATTCCGTCGACATCCTGTCCAGGCCGTTCTGGCTGCCAGAAACGGTCGACACCGGCGACTGGATCGAGATCGGCCATATCGGCGCCTATTCGCTGTCGCTGAGGACCCGCTTCAACGGCTTCTTTCCCGATACGTTTGTGGAAGTGACGACACCTTTCGACGAAGGCGATGCGCCGCAGGGGTTTGCGAGCCTGGAGACGATGGCTGATTAGGAAATAGGCAGTAGGGATTAGGCAGTAGGAGGTAGGGGAAAAGGGTAGACGCACTTGCGGACCAGCCACTCACAACCGAACCATTTTCTACTGCCTACTGCCTACTGCCTACTGCCTGCGTCCTACAACTTCGCCAGCAGCTCCGGCGTCGGCCAGCCGTCGACCGGAAGGCCAAGCCGCATCTGCTCCTTACGGATCGCCTCACGCGTGTTGGTGCCCAGAATGCCATCGACCGTGCCGACGTCGTAGCCCTTGGCCTCGAGCTTGGTCTGCAGCGCCTTCATCTGGTCGCCGTTGAGGCCGGGTTCCGGCGTTCGCGGATCGAATTGCGGCGCGCCGGCCAGACGGGTCGCAAGCACCGCGGCGGTCAGCGCATAGGTGAAGGACTGGTTCCATTCCAGATAAACGTCGAAATTGTCGTAGGTCAGGAAGGCGGGGCCCTTGCGGCCCATCGGCAAGGCCAGACCGGCCTTCAAGCCGTTGTCGACCAGCGGCGTGCCGTTCGGATTGGTGACGCCCCACGCGGCCCATTGCGACAATGGCAGCTTGTTGGTGCGGCCGGTCTGGTCCCACGGCATTTCGTCGGGAACGCGCACCTCCTCGACCCAGGGCTGATCGCGCTTCCAGCCGCGCGACACGATCTTGTCGGCGGTGGTCATGATGACGTCCGGCGCGCTGTTCCTGAGATCGACCTTGCCGTCGCCGTCGCCGTCGACGCCGCGGGCGAGATAGTCGGTGGGCAGGATCTGCGTCTGGCCTATCTCGCCGGCCCAGGCGCCCTTGACGTCGGCCGGCAGCACGCCGCGGTCGATCAAGGTCAACAGCGGTATCAGCTGCGGCCGGAAGAGCTGGGGCCGGCGGCAATCGTGCGAGAGCGTGACCAGCGCATCGAGCGTATGGAAATCGCCCTGAACGGCGCCGAAATCGGTCTCAAGTCCCCAAAAGGCGGTGATGACGGCCGGCTGGACGCCGAACTCCGTTTCGGCGCGCGCGAAGACGTCGGCATATTTCTTCAGATTGGCCGCGCCCTGCTTCAGGCGGTAGCCCGAGATCATGCGGTTCGAGAATTCGGTGAAGGTCTGGGTGAACACACCCTGGGCGCGGTCGCGCGCCAGCACTTTCTGGTCGATCGTTGCATCTTCCAGCGCACCCAGGCCAACGTCGCCGACGCCGGCCGCCTTGGCTTCGGCCGCGACGCCCTGTTTCCAGGCTTCGAAATCGCCGCCGCATTCCTGCGCCGCCACAGGCCAGGCCAAAGCGCCGAGAACCAGCGCCGCCAAGATATCAACGCGCAATCGCATCGCTTCCCTTTCGAGACCGCCGCACGATCCATAGCACCCGGCCGGGTCTGAATAGGATCATGCGTAGATTTCAAAGCCCAGGAGCGCCATTCGGCACCCTGGTGGGTTGCGCCGCTCCGCATCACCAGCGGTTGCAACTATCGCCGCCCGCCGTGTCGAAAAGCAGGCACGGGGGCCGATGTCAACGGGTGTTCTGCCGCAGCCACTTGTTCCAGGCGGCTTCAGAGCCGTTGAAAACGTTGATGTCGGACTTGCCGGTCATGCCTGGCACGATGCCGGTGCCGGTGTATTGCCAGAACGTGAAGGGATGGCTGCCATACTTCTGACGCGGATGACCGGCGACCGAGCGCAGCCAATAGGGATAGCCGCGGAACGTCGCCAGTTGGTTGTCGTCGAAGAAGTCGAGCGAAGTGTAGATGATCGGCTTCTTGCCGTAATGGCGCTCGACGATCTCGAGGAAGGTGGTCATCTCGGCGCGCACGGTCGCGGGATCGGGGCGCAGCCGGCAGGTCGGCGACTTCGGGTTCCATTCCATGTCGAGCACCGGCGGCATTGCTGACGCATCTCTTGGAACGTTGGCGATGAACCATCTCGCCTGGGTGGCGGCCGGCGTGCAGAAATAGAAGAAATGATAGGCCGCGCGCGGGATTCCGGCGGCCTTGGTGCGTGCCCAGTGTTCGTTGAAATAGTCGTCGAACCGGTCGCCGCCCTCGGTCGCCTTGATGAAGGCGAAGGAAATGCCGCTGGCCTTGGCCGTCGGCCAGTCGACCGAGGTCTGGTATTTGGAGACGTCGGTGCCGTGGATGGCATAATTCCACGGCGCGCCGCTGTCCCATACATGCGGTTTGGAATCTTCGAAACGCGGCGCGTGCACGGCGACCGTCTGCGATGACGGCGACAGCGGCGAAAGATCCTCGACGGTCGAGCAGGCGCCCAACAGCGTAAGCATCAGGATGGCCGCAAGACGGCGCATGGTATCCCCCGAGCCGGGATCAGCCGGCCGCTGATGGGTCTTTCACCGATGGTGGTCGCTTACGCGGGCCCCCTCCGGACGGCCGCCCCACAGGGCCGCCCGTTCTTCATGCATCTCGTTGTCCCAAAGCAGCTTGGCACTTTTGGGCGTCATCCCTCCGTGATCGCCGAACATGGTTGATAATCCATTGACGGCGCTCGACATCGGTCGTGATTTTGCGGAAGCAATGGCGGCAAATCGATGACATAAAGCGTGCCGGAAAATCCGAGGGGCGGGAAAAAGATGCGGGCTGTCGTGAAATTCATCAAGTGGCTGCTGGGGCTCGTGGTGCTGGCGGTGGTCGCGCTCTTCGCCTGGCTTTATCTTGCGCCGCCCGAATTGATCCGCGTCGGCTCCGGCTATTCGGCCAAGATCGTCTGCTCGAACATGTTCATCGCCGGCCGCGACCCGAATGATGTGCTGGCGGTCGACGTTCAGGCGCCGGGCCATCCGCTGCTTCGCCTGATGAAGGTTTCGGTCGACAAGGAGAGGGGACTGGTTTCGGCTGGTCTGTTCTGGGTGCTGGGCAAGAGCGTCGCCGTCGAGCGCGACGGCGTCGGCTGCGCGTCGGTTCCCGATGGCGACACCGGCAAGGCAAGGCAGGCCGTCCTGCATGTGGCGCCGGCCGCCCCGACGACGCAGCCAGATGCGCTCTGGCCCGATGGCGAGCGCGTGGATGCGCCACAAAATCCGGAGGTTTCAAAGATCATCGACGATGCCGCCATGGCCGGGACCGGCATGCGTGCGGTCGTGGTGGTGAAGAACGGCCGCATCGTCGCGGAACGCTATGGCGACGGCTTTTCGGTCAAGACACCGCTGCTCGGATGGTCGATGACCAAGACGGTGAATGCGGCGATCGTCGGCACGCTGGTGAAGGACGGCAAGATGGCGCTCGACAACAAGGGCCTGTTCGCGCCGTGGAAGGCCGATGGGCGGGCGGCGATCAGCCTCGCCGACATGATGGCGATGTCGAGCGGGCTGGAGTTCAACGAGGATTATGGCGACGTCGCCGACGTGACGCGCATGCTCTATCTCGAGCCGGACATGGCGGGCTTCGCGGACGGCAAACCGCTCAGCGGCGAGGTCGGCAAGGTGTTTTCCTATTCGAGCGGCACGGCGGTCATGCTGTCGCGCCTGTGGCAGGACGCGATCGGCGACAAAGCGAAAGCGCTGGCATGGCCGCGGACCGCGCTGTTCGAGCCGCTCGGCATGCGCAGCGCCGTGCTCGAGACCGACGAGCAGGGCACCTTCGTCGGCTCGTCCTATCTCTATGCCACGGCGCATGACTGGGCGCGCTTCGGCCAGTTCCTGCTGCAGGGCGGCGTCTGGAACGGCGCACAGATCCTGCCGGCCGGCTTCGTCGACTGGATGCGGCAACCCGCGCCGGCATCGAAAGTCTACGGCAAGGGTCAGGTCTGGATCGAGGGGCCGGGTGACGAGGGTAGTCCCGGCGCGGGCACTGCCGCCGGCCTGCCCAAAGACACTTATTGGATGGAAGGCCATGACGGCCAGACCGTCGCCATCATCCCGTCGGAGCAGTTGGTCGTGGTGCGGCTCGGGCTGACGCCGGCCAAGCTCGGTTACCGGCCGCAGACGATGGTGGCAGCGCTGGTGAAAGCCTTACACCAGTAGGACCTGTCTACTTTCGAGCGCCGATCACGCCGAGCCAGGCATAGCCGCGATAAAGCGTTCTGAAATGGAAGGTTGCGCCGGTCCGCTCGGATTCCGATTCAAGGACGTCGCGCAGCGAGGCGCGGGGCTCGACAAGGAATTTCCGCAGCCAGCCGCGCAGCAACGTCCTGAACCAGCGCGGCAGGCCTTCCTGCTGGCCGAAATCGACGACGTGCAGCGAACCGCCGGGTGCAAGCGCGGCGAGCGCCGCCGAAACCGTCCTTTCCCAGCCGGGGATCATCGACAGCGAATAGGATACGAAGACGCGGTCGAAATGCGAGGTGCCGAAAAGCGCCCTGGCATCGAAATCCGTGGCGTCGCCGCGCGCCAGGTCGACCCTTGCCGCAAGTCCTTCACGGGCCATTGCGGCCTTGGCCGTTTCCAGCATTTCGGCCGAGATATCGAGGCCGAAGAAGCGGGCGTCCGGATAGCGGCGGGCGGCAAGAACGATGTTGCGGCCGGTGCCGCAGCCGAGCTCGAGCACGGTGCCGCCTCGCGGCACATCCAACCCGTCGATCAGCCGATCGCGGCCGAGCAGGTAGTATTTACGGGTGAGGTCGTAGATGTGGCGCTGCCAGCGATAGACGCCATCCATCAGCTCGGCATGGCTGGCCGGCAGCTCCGTCGTGCTCATGCGGCGCGCTTCACGTAGAGATGGAAGCCGCCATAGATCGCCGAGCGGTCCTTGGCCGAGAATTCGCGCGAGGCCTCGCTGTCATAGTGCCACTGGTCGAGCAGGGAGTTGGAGACACGGCCGGGCAGCAGGCTGGGCTCGGCCGCGGTGCGGAAGATCACGCGCGCGCCAACCGAGGCCGTGCGGGTGATCTCGGTCCACAGATCGTTGAGCAGGTCGTCCGTCATCCAGTCCTGCGCGTCGAGCAGGACGAAACGGTCGACCGAGCCCGCATCCTTGCCGGCCAGGAATTTGATCAGGTTGGCATGATGGATGGCGACGCGATCGATGTTGGCGCGGATCGTCTCGTAGTTGCGCTTTTCCAGATAGGCGGGAAGCGCAGCCTCGCCGGGTTCCGGGTAGCGGCGGGCAAAGGCCTGCCAGGCGAAATAGTTGTTCTTCAGCGGGAAATCGCAGGCGAGCTTTTCCAGCCGCGCTTTCAGGACACTCGCCATCGAGCCGTCGCCGGAGGTAATCAGCGAATCGTACTGTGCCGGCGGGATGCCGAGGCCGAACAGCGAGGCCTTGCGCGACGTCGCCCAGCGCAGGAGCTTCTTGTCGAAGATCGGCGCCAGTTCCTCGTTGAAGAAACGGCGCTGCTCGCCGATGTTTTCGGCCTTCATGATGCCGGCCGGATCGACGCCGAACAGCTTGCCGACGCGATGACCCATGGCGATGAACAGGCCAAGCAGGCCGGTCTGATAGAAGTTGCGGTCGAAGACCGAGATGCGGCGTCGGCCGCGCCAGTTCCTGCGCTCCCAGTAGTGGCGGCTGACCGGATCGAGATGCGGCGCGATGAAACGGTCGTAGGCGTCAGAATTGTGGCTGGTGTCGGCGGCGCCGAAGAAGCGGAACAGGTCGCCCTGCGACGGCAGATGGCGCACGGCTTCCAGCTTCATGCGGTTCAGCGCGATGTGCGCGGCGTTGAGGTCGACGGCGTCGACCCGGGCCGGCGAGCGGGTCAGGTAAGCCAGAATGTTGCAGCCGCCTGACGCGATTGTGACGATGCGATGGCCAGCGCCGAGCTGCATGGCCTCGATGTCGACATCCGGGTCCTCCCAGATCTGCGGATAGACGAGGCCGGAAAACAGGAAGGCGAAAAGCCGCTCGGAAATGCCGTCCTTCGACAATGCGCGGTTCTGATAGACCGCTTTTCCAACTTCCTTGCCGCGCCGAAAAACGAGTTCTCCCGAAACATCCGACATGGCAAGGTGATTCCCCGTTTGCGTTGGCGCAAGCGGGTAGCGCAGCGTCATGACAGACAGGTGACAGCCTGTTGACGTTAAGTTTACGCTTTCCTCACGCCTTGCCGAATCCGCCGGGCGTCGGCGTGACGACGACGACGGCCTCGCCGGCATCGAGCGTGGTCTGGTCGCAGGCCTTCAGCACATCGACCGACCCATCGTTGCGCCTGATCTTGGTCGAGCCGGCCTCGCCGTCGCCGCCGCCGTTCAGACCCTGGGGCGGGCGGTTGCGGTGTGAGGAGAGGATCGCGCATTCCATTTTTTCAAGGAAGCGGATGGTGCGCTTGGTACCGTCTCCGGCGTTCCACTTGCCCTTGCCGCCGGAACCCTCGCGGATGTGGAAATCCTCCAGCACGACCGGGAAGCGCAGTTCCAGCACCTCGGGATCGGTGAGCCGCGAATTGGTCATATGTGTGTGGACGCCGGAGGTGCCGGCGAAGCCGCGGCCCGAATTCATCTGCCCGGCCGGCGAGCCGGAGCAGATCGTCTCGTAATACTGGTATCGCCAGTTGCCGAAGGTGAGGTTGTTCATCGTGCCTTGCGCGTTGGCCATCGCGCCCATGGCGCCGAACAGCGCATTGGTGACGTGCTGCGAGGTCTCGACATTGCCGGCGACGACGGCAGCAGGGTAGGCGGGTTTGAGCATGCAGCCGTCGGGAATGACGAGGTTGATCGGCCGCAGGCATCCGGCATTCATCGGGATCATGTCCTCGACCATGACGCGGAAGGCATAGAGCACGGCGGCCCGGGCGACCGGCTCCGGCGCGTTGAAATTGTTCTTCATGACCGGCGAGGTGCCGGTGAAATCGACCGTCGCCTCGCGCTTTTCGCGATCGACGGTGATCTTCACCTTGATCACCTGGCCGGTGTCGGTGGGGTACTCGTATTCCGAAGTGTCGGGCAGCCGCTCCAGGACACGGCGCACGCTCTCGGCGGCATTATCCTGAACATGGCCCATATAGGCCTCGACGACGTCGAGACCGAAATGCGCGACCATCTTGCGCAGCTCCGCCACGCCTTTTTCGTTGGCGGCGATCTGCGCCTTGAGATCGGCGACGTTCTGGGCCGGATTGCGGGCAGGGTAGGGATGGTCGGTCAGGAGCGCCTCGAGCTCCTTCTCGCGGAAGCGGCCGCGGTCGACGATACGGAAATTGTCGAACAGCACGCCTTCCTCATCGACGGTGGTGGCCAGAGGCGTCATCGAGCCCGGCGCGGTGCCGCCGACATCGGCGTGATGGCCGCGCGAGGCTGCCCAGAACAGGATTTCCTTGCGCGCATCGTCGAACACCGGGGTGACCACCGTGATGTCAGGCAAATGCGTGCCGCCATTGTAGGGCGCATTGAGCGCGAAGACGTCGCCCGGATGGATGTCGCCCGAATTCAGGCGGATGACAGTTTCGACCGAACGGTCCATGGAGCCCAGATGCACCGGCATGTGCGGGGCGTTGGCGACCAGCGCGCCGTGGCGGTCGAACACGGCGCAGGAAAAGTCCAGCCGTTCCTTGATGTTGACCGAATAGGCGGTGTTCTGCAGCGTCACGCCCATCTGCTCGGCGATCGACATGAAAAGGTTGTTGAAGACCTCCAGCATCACCGGATCGGCTTCGGTGCCGAGCGCCGCCTGCCGGGCCTTCTTCTCAATACGCCGCAGGAGCACGTGATTCCTGGCCGTGATCTCGGCCTGCCAGCCCGGCTCGACGACGATGGTCTGGTTCGGCTCGATGACGAGCGCGGGGCCGGCCACCTTATGGCCGGGCTTCAGATCCTCGCGCCGGAAAATGCCGGCATCGCGCCAGGCGCCGTCGGCAAAGAATTGCCGGTTCTGCCAGGGGCTTGCCGTTCTGTCTTCGAGTCCTGATTCACTTTCGCCGCGTCTGCCGGTTCCGGCATCACTGCCTTCGACGCCGACCGCCTCGACGATCATCGGCTTGTTCTCGTAGACGAAGCCGAACTGTGCCTTGTGGGCTGCTTCGAAATCGCCTCTCGCGCGGAAGATCGAGCCATGCTCGAAATTCACCGGCAGCGCCGTATCGGTGCCGTCATAGCGGATTTGCAGGATCGGCTTGGAGGCGATGGCGGCTTCCGCAATACCTTGCGCGGCAAGCTCGGCGATGACGTCTTGGCGCAGTGCAGCAATCAGGTCCTCGATCGAGGAGCGGGACTCTTCGGCGAGCGGTTTGAGCAAGGCCTGCTGGCGCGAGGCGAAAACCGTCGACAGCCCGATGCCATAAGCCGAAAGCAGGCCCGAGAACGGGTGGATGAGCACCGCTTCCATGCCGAGCGCGTCGGCGACCAGGCAGGCATGCTGGCCGCCGGCGCCGCCAAAGCAGTTCAAGAGGTATTCGGTGACATCGTAGCCGCGCTGCACCGAGATCTTCTTGATGGCGTTGGCCATGTTCTCGACGGCGATGGTGACGAAGCCCTCGGCTACCGCTTCCGGCGAGCGCCCATCGCCGATCTCGGCGGCCAAAGCCATGAATTTTTCGCGCACGGCGTCGACGTCGAGCGGCTGATTCTGGCTGGGGCCGAAGATCGCCGGGAAGACATCGGGCTGCAGCTTGCCGAGCATGACATTGGCGTCGGTGACGGCGAGCGGCCCACCGCGTCGGTAGGCGGCAGGCCCGGGATTGGCGCCGGCGGAGTCAGGGCCGACGCGAAAGCGGCCGGCCTCGTAATGCAGGATCGAGCCGCCGCCTGCAGCGACGGTGTGGATGCGCATCATCGGCGCGCGGATGCGCACGCCGGCGACTTCGGTGTCGAAGGCGCGCTCGTATTCGCCGTCATAATGGGCGACGTCGGTCGAAGTGCCGCCCATGTCGAAGCCGATGACCTTGTCGAAGCCGGCGAGCTTCGCCGTCTCGACCATGCCGACGACGCCGCCGGCCGGACCCGACAGCAGCGCGTCCTTGCCCTGGAACATCTCGGCGGCGGTCAGCCCGCCCGACGACATCATGAACATCAGGCGGGGGCCGGCACCCAACTCTCCCGCCACCCTTTGCACGTAGCGCGACAGGATCGGCGACAGATAGGCATCGACCACCGTGGTGTCGCCGCGGCCGACCAGCTTGATGAGCGGCGAGACCTCGTGGCTGACCGAGATCTGGCTGAAGCCGATCTTGCGGCAGACCTTGGCCACAGCTTTTTCGTGGTCCGGATATTTCCAGGCGTGCATGAAGACGACAGCGACGGCGTCGATGCCGTCGACCTTGGCCTGCTCGATCGCCGGGCGACAGGCAGCGATGTCGAGCAGCTGCTCGACGCAACCGTCGGCGCGAACGCGCTCGTCGATCTCGATCACGCGCTCATAGAGCTGCTCCGGCAGGATGATTTCCTTGGCGAAGATATCTGGCCGCGCCTGATAGGCGATGCGCAGCGCGTCGCGAAAACCCTTGGTGGTGAGCAGGAGCACGCGGTCGCCCTTGCGCTCGAGCAGCGCGTTGGTGGCGACAGTGGTACCCATCTTGACGTCGCCGATCCGGTCCGCGGGAATGGCGCCGCCGGATTTGAGCCCAAGCAAGTCGCGGATGCCCTGGATGGCGGCATCGGCATAGGCTTCAGGATTCTCAGACAGGAGCTTGCGCGGATGCAATTGGCCTTGCGGATCGCGGCCGATGATGTCGGTGAAGGTGCCGCCCCGGTCGATCCAGAAATCCCATTTCTCGTTGGCTGCGGCTTTCGGCATTCTGCTGTCCACTCTTTGCGATAACTTGTTCTGTTAATTCGCCGTTTCGGCCCCGGCAATCGGCAGTTGATGTTACATTTGGAAACGCAACGTTACGAAACCCGCGGGCCGCTTGATGCATTTCCTCTGCAACGGTTCACCGAAATGTGAGCGTTAGTTGAAGGAGAGATACCATGAAGAAGCTCATTCTAGCGTCTGTTTCGGCGCTCGCCCTGCTGGGGGTTGCGGCTTGCAGCGACAGCGGGACAGACAAAACGACCACTCAGAGCACCAATCCGCCGGCCAACGAGCAGCCTATGAAGCCAGCCTCGCCTGACGCTTCGAAGCCTGCTGAACCGGCTCCGGCAACACCTCCTGCTGCCCCGGCGCAGTAGAAGTCAATCGGATGAAATCCGGAAGGCCGGCCTCGTGCCGGCCTTCTTTTTGTCAGGACTGCGTTGGACCTGCGGCATCGTCCCGGCTTGATAGCGGTGGCCGGTTCGCACTAAGAAGCCGGCATGTCGATTTGGGACCGCCTCGGCGACTTCATCGCTCGTGTTTCGTCGTCGGCGTCCTCGGGCGTCGCCGATGTCGTCGAGGCCGTGCGGACAGTGTTCTCCGGCGACGCGGATCTGCGCCGGCGCGTTGCCTTCTCCGTGGCGATGATCGCGCTCTCGGCCAAGATGGCCAAGGCCGATGGCATCGTCACCCAGGACGAGGTGCGCGCCTTCCAGGAAATCTTCGAGGTGCCGCCGAGCGAAACGCGTAACGTGGCGCGCCTTTACGATCTCGCCAAGCGCGATGTTGCCGGGTTCGAAATCTATGCCCAGCGCATGGCGCAGCTCTGTGGTTCCGGTCATCCGAATTGCATGATGCTGGAGGACATACTCGACGGGCTGTTCCACATCGCCAAGGCGGACGGGCTGATCCACGAGCGGGAAGGGCAATTCCTGCATCGCATCGCCGAGATTTTCCGGATCGACGAGGCGCATTACCAGGCGATCCTGTCGCGTCACGTCAATCTCGGTGCCGCAGATCCCTATGTTGTTCTCGGCATCGAGCGCGGCAAGCCGTTCGAGGAGGTCAGGAAGCGCTACCGCAAGCTGATCTCCGACAATCACCCGGACAGGCTGATCGCCCGCGGCCTGCCGCAGGAGTTCATCAAGATTGCCACGACAAGGGTCGCCGCGATCAATGCCGCCTATGAGATGATCGAACGGGGTCTCAGGCACGTATGAGCGGTTTCCTGCCCGACCAGCCGGGTGCCGAGGTCAGGGTGTCGCCGAATTTCGGCCCGCGACGCGAGACGTTCAGGCCCGACATGATCGTGCTGCACTATACCGGCATGGCAACAGGCGCCGGCGCCGAGGCCTGGCTGTGCGATCCGGCAAGCGAGGTGTCCTCGCACTATCTTGTCCATGAGGACGGGCGGATCGTGCAGATGGTGCGCGAGAGCGACCGCGCCTGGCATGCCGGCAGGAGCTCGTGGTTCGGTCGCTCCGACATCAACTCCTGCTCGGTCGGTATCGAGATCGTCAATCCCGGGCATTCGCTCGGCTACAAAGCCTTTCCGAAGCGGCAGATCGATGCCGTCATCGGCCTGTGCGCGGGGATCACCGACCGGCATTCCATTGCACCGCAAAGGGTGCTGGCACACTCTGATGTGGCGCCGGGGCGCAAGGTCGACCCGGGCGAGAAGTTTCCCTGGAAAGCGCTTTTCGCGGCCGGCGTCGGCCATCTCGTGCCCGCGGCTCCGATCAGGCCGGGAGCGGCGCTGAAGGCGGGTGACGCCGGCGCCGAAGTCGAGGCGCTGCAGTCGATGCTGGCGCTCTATGGTTATGGCGTCGAGATAACGGGGGTGTTCGATCGCCAGACGGAAATCGTCGTGGCGGCGTTTCAGCGGCATTTCCGGAGGCGGCTCGTCGATGGCGTGGCGGATGGCTCGACGATCCGCACGCTGCAACGGTTGCTGGCTGCCGTAAAGGCAACCTCACCCAAATAGTCTGGCCACGCTGCCTAAATTACAATTTGTCATACAAAGTGAATTGCCTCGCCTTCATTGGCGCCAAATCGCTCTCCAAACGCATCTCCCGCAAGTTGTCGGGCATCTATCCCCCAAAGATGCTCCGATGTTGAATTGGCCAAGCTGCGCGAAGTTCTTCGCGCGGTTCTAACAGAACAGGACTACATGCAGAGATTGACCGTTTTAGCGGCAGCCGTTGCTGCCGGAGTGATGAGTTTTGCCTTCAGCCCGGCGAATGGCGCGCCCCTTAGCCTGCGGGCGGCCGACAATGGGTTCGCGGCAACCCCCGCGACGCCGAAGGCGACCCAAGATCGCAAAACCGCAAAATCCGACAAAGTCGCCCAGGCAAAAGTGCAGAAAGCCGCCGCCTCGCGGTCGGCGAAATCAACGGTCAAACGCAATGCAAAGCGCGGTAGGCGTGTGATCGACCTGACGACGACCGCATCCATCCGCCCCGAAAAGCCCAGCCTGTCGTCTTCGGCTACGGGCGGCGGCCAATATTCGGCGATCATCGCCCGTTATGCGGCGAGCTATGGCGTTCCGGTGTCGCTCGCCAAGGCTGTCATCAAGATCGAGAGCAACTACCGCCCGAACATGGTCGGCAGCGCCGGTGAGATCGGCCTGATGCAGATCAAGCCGGCGACGGCGCGGATGATGGGCTATACCGGTTCGGCCAAGGGACTGTTCGATCCCGACACCAACATCAAATACGGCATGAAGTACCTCGCCATGGCGCAGGGCCTCGGCGGCGGCACGACCTGCGGCACGATCCTCAAATACAATGCAGGCCATGGCGCGAGGCGGATGAACCCGGTTTCCGCCGCCTATTGCAGCAAGGTGAAGGTGCAGATGGCGGCGCTCGGTTCGCCTGCCTGAAGCGGATGGCTGCTTTTTTGTTTGCGTTTTCAGGTGCGAACCCCTTTATACGCGCTGCCAGCTGGCCGGGCGGCCGCGCCCGCGAGAGCCGAAAGGCTGCGGGTGAGGAAAGTCCGGGCTCCATGGAGACACGGTGCCGGCTAACGGCCGGCGGGGGAAACCCCAGGGAAAGTGCCACAGAAAGCAAACCGCCGCGGCATTTGCCGCGGCAAGGGTGAAAGGGTGGGGTAAGAGCCCACCGCGCGACTGGCAACAGGAGCGGCACGGCAAACCCCACCGGGAGCAAGACCGAATAGGGGCGGTGCGAGGGGCAACCTTCGAGGGCTGTTTCCGGCCCACCGCCCGGGTAGGTTGCGTGAGGCGCGTGGCAACACGCGCCCAAGATGAATGGCCGCCACGTTCTCTAGCCGCAAGGCGCGAGGGCCATACAGAACCCGGCTTACAGGCCAGCTGGCATTTTCCGATACCGACAATGCCCTTGATATCAACAGGTTGCGACCATGGGCAGGCCTGTTGATTCAAGCGCATCGCGCAGAGCCCGGTTCTACGAGCTTTACGGATGCGTTCCTTGAAAGCGGTGCGATTAAATCGTACCTTGATCGGAAGGGAAGGAGTGGATCATGGGCCAAGTCGACAAACGCAGCATCACACTTTCGCCCGAACTGGCGCAGGCGGTCGACGACGTGGTCGCCGCCGGCGAGTACGCTTCGGCGAGCGAGGTGATCCGGGATGCGCTCAGGCAATGGAAGGACCGGCGCGACCTGCTCGGCTACACTGTCGAGGAACTGCGCAAGCTGGTGCAAGAGGGGATCGACAGCGGGCCGGGCCGGTTCGTGTCGATGGATGAAATAAAGGCTGAAGCGCGCAGGCGATGGAAGTCAAACGGAGCGGCATGAGCTCTCTGCCCATCGTTCGATCCGCGCAAGCTGAAGAAGACTTGATCGCCATCTGGCTTTACGTGGCAGCCGACAATGAAGCCGCAGCGGATCGTCTGCTCGATCGCATCGAAGGGCGCTGGCTGCAATTGGCTGCCTATCCTTTATCCGGGCCTCCCCGCGATGACATTGCATCAGGTGTTCGCCATCTCGTCGTCGGCGACTATCTCACTTTGTATCGGGTTGGCTAGCATGCGGTCAAAATCCTCCGCGTGCTGCACGGGCGGCGCAAGATCGGGGCTGACGATTTGACGCCATGATCGGCTAGCTGCTGATCTTATCCAACGACGCCTCGATCGCCTGCCACAATGCTTCCACCGGCTCGCAGCCGATGGCCAGCCGCACGAAGCCGGGCGGCACGGCGTCGCCACGCTTCGATCGCCGCTCGGCCGATGTATGCACGCCGCCGAAGGAGGTCGCCGATTCAATCAGCAGGCAATTGTCGATGAAATCCTCGGCCTTTTGCTCGGAGGCCAGCTCGAACGAGATGAGAAAGCCGAAGCGTTCCATCTGCGCTCGCGCCAGATTGTGCGAGGGGTCGCCCTCGAGGCCCGGAAAGCGCAGGCCGCTCACGGCGCGATGCCCCTTGAGACGACGGGCGATCGTTTCCGCCGAAGAGCACATGCGGTCGAAGCGCACCTCCAGTGTTTCGAGGCCGCGATGCACGAGCCAGGCCTCGAACGGGCCGGGGATGCCGCCGGCCGTCTCGCGCCAATCCTTGACCCTTGCGACAATGTCCGGATCGCGGCTGGCGACATGGCCGAACAGCACATCCGAGTGACCATTGATCGCCTTGGTGTCGGCCGACACCACGATATCGGCGCCGAGGTCGAGCGGGCGCTGGCCGAAGGGCGTCATCGTGGTGTTGTCGACGATGAGGAGCGCGCCTTGCTCGTGAGCAGCCTTGGCGACGGCCGGGATGTCGCAGATGTCCAGCCGCGGGTTGGACGGGGTCTCGGCGAAGACCAGCCGGTAGCCGGCGAAACCGCCGTCTAACATGTTAGACGTCGCTCTCACGTCATAGGTGACGCCGAGCGGTTTCAGGAAACGCTCCGCCAGCGCGCGTGTCGTGTGGTAGCCGTCCGAGGGCAGGAGGATGCGGTCGCCCGATTTGACGAGCGCGAAAAATGCCGCGGAAATCGCGGCCATTCCCGATGGAAAGGCGACGCACTGAGCGTCTTCGAGATGGGCCAACACATGCTCGACAGCATGCCATGTCGGATTGCTGAAGCGGCCATATTGATCGAAGCCGGTCGCGTCGCCCGGCGAATGAAAGATCGAGGCCATGATCAGCGGCAAGGGGATCGGATCGCCCTTGGCGAAATCGCCGCTGCGCAGATGGGCAAGTGTCGCGGCGCGTGACTTCGCGGTTTCGGACATGGGCTCATTCCTTCGCTGAACAGAGGTTCGACGCTAGGCGCGCCGGCTGTTCCCAGCAAGCCGCGTCTTTTTGGGCCAGATCGTTCTAAACGCTTCGTTAGGCTTAATGGACGATAAAGACGGGACGTGCCGTCGGCCTGCTCCTTCTAGTTGTGGCGCGTGCGTTTGTGATGCCTCTTCCCGTTGACGCCCATAGTGCCCCATGATATCCCATTCGCATCATCAAGCCTTCGTTCCGCGTCAGGGTGAAGCGTGCGCCAATCGGGCAGTCGCGGCGGCTGCGCGTTTGCCGGTTTTCGCCTTGGTGAATGAAGCGATCTGTCGCGAGGCGATGCGCGGCGGCGGCGCGGAGAAAAACATGGGAAGGGGTGCGGCGGCGACAGCGGCTGTAACGTGTAGTGGACCGATTTCTGTCGAACGCAGTGAACAGGATCGATGCGAAGGGGCGGGTGTCCGTCCCGGCGCATTTCCGCGCGGTCGTGCAGAAACGTGGCTATGCGGAGCTCTATGCGCTACGCTGCCTGGACCTTCCGGCGATGGACGTCGGCGGGCTCGATCTGCTCGACCGCTACGAGCAGCGGATCGCGATCGAGGATCCCTTCCTGCAGACGGCGGACGATATGTCGTTCTTCTGCCATGGCGACGGGACGTTCCTGAAACTCGACCAGGACGGCCGCATCACGATGACCGATTTCATCCGCGAGCACACGGGCATTTCCACAGAAGTGGCCTTTGTCGGCCGCGGCAATTTCTTTCAGATCTGGGAACCGGGCCGGCTTGCCGCCTATGGCGCGCAGGCGCGGGCCAGGCTTTTGCAGCTTCGGCAGGGGACGAAGCCCGGGGAGCGACCGGAATGATGGCTGGCCACGGCGATGACCCTCACGCCGTTGGCGGACTGGTCCGTCACATTCCGGTCCTCCTTGCCGAAGTGCTGGAGGCGCTTCAGCCCAAGGCCGGCGAGACGATCATCGACGGGACGTTCGGCGCCGGCGGCTACACAAGCGCCATTCTCGAGCGCGGCGCCTCGGTCGTGGCCATCGACCGCGACCCGGATGCGATTGCCGCGGGCAAGGCCCTTGAGCGGCAGGCCGGCGGCAGGCTCAGGCTCGTGCAGGCGCCGTTCTCGACGCTGGACGAACATGTCGATAGCGCCGACGGCGTCGTGCTCGACATCGGCGTTTCTTCCATGCAGCTCGACCAGGCCGAGCGCGGCTTTTCCTTTCGCGCCGACGGACCGCTCGACATGCGCATGGCGCAGGCGGGCCTGAGCGCCGCCGACGTCGTCAACACATTCAAGGCGGGCGACCTTGCCCGCATCTTCGGTTTTCTTGGCGAGGAGCGGCATGCCGGCCGCATCGCCCGCATGATCGAGAGCCGGCGCGAGAAGCGGCCTTTCGAGCGCACGCTCGACCTCGCGGACGCCATCGCCACCCATATCGGCCGAGCTCCGAAGGACAAGATCCATCCGGCCACACGCGTCTTCCAGGCGCTGCGCATCTTCGTCAACGACGAGCTCGGCGAGCTGGCGAGCGCGCTGTTCGCCGCCGAGCGCGTGCTCCAGCCCGGCGGGCGGCTTGCGGTGGTCACCTTCCACTCGCTGGAGGACCGCATCGTCAAGCGCTTCATCGCCGATCGCGCCGATGCGGTATCGGGCTCGCGCCACATGCCCGACGCGCCGGCGCGGCTGGCGACCTTCCGCAAATCCGGCGGCGGGGTCACGCCTGGAGAGGCCGAGATCGCCGCCAATCCGCGGGCACGCTCGGCCAGGCTGCGCGCTGCCGTTCGTACCGACGTGCCGGCGCGCGCCGGCGATTTTTCGATTTTCGGCCTTCCAAAGCTTCCCGCCGTCGAGCGGCCGGGGGAGAGGTAAGCACGTGTTTCGTACCAGCGACATAGTCCTGATCGCCGTCATGGTCTCGGCGGCGGCGTTGACCTACAAGACCAAGCGCGAAGCCGAGGACCAACTGGCGGCGGTGCAGAAGCTGCAGGGGCAGATCCGCTACGAGGAAGATACGATCGATCTTCTGAAGGCCGACTGGAGCCTGCTCACCCAGCCGGCGCGGCTGCAGAAGCTTGCCGAAATCTACAAGACGCAGCTCGGGCTCGAGCCGCTCAACGCCCGCCAGATCGGCGGCCTCGACGACGTGCCCGTGAAGCCGGTCAACATCGAGGACCTGTCCTCGCAGCGGCTCGGCGGCATGGCCGACAATTCCGGCAAAGGGCCCTCGGGCGGCAAGGATCCGGTGGTGACGGGGAGCACCGTTCAATGATCAGCAGGCTTCCAAGGATCGGTAACCTGCTGAAACGTCGAAAGAAGGTGGCTGAGGACGGCTCGATCGTCGTCGACGCCGCGCGCAAGGCGACCGGCGGCAAGGCCAGGACCCGCATCGTCATGACGATGGCGGTGTTCTTCACCATCTATTCGACGATTGCCGGCCGGCTGGTCTATCTCGGTCTGCAGAACCCGGATACTTCGGGCGGCCCGCAGAGCCGGGTGACCGCTTCCAGGCCGGATATCGTCGATCGCAACGGCGAGGTGCTGGCGACCGACATCAAGACCGCATCGCTGTTCGCCGAGCCGCGCCGCATCGTCGATGCCGACGAGGCGATCGAGAAGCTCTCGACGGTGCTTCCCGAGATCGACTATGAGCAGACCTATCACAAGCTCAAGAGCGGCGCCGGCTTCGTCTGGCTGCAGCGGCAGCTGACGCCGAAGCAGCAGGCCGACATCATGGCGCTCGGCATTCCCGGCCTTGGCTTCCGCACCGAAAAGCGCCGCTTCTACCCGAGCGGCGAGACGTCTTCCTACGTTGTCGGGCTCACCAACATCGACAATCAGGGCATCTCCGGCATGGAGAAATATATCGACGACCAGGGTCTGACCGACCTGCAGGCGTCGGGACTGGCGGTGGCCAGAGACCTGAAGCCGGTGAAGCTGTCGATCGACCTGCGCGTCCAGCACGTGGTGCGCGACGAGGTAGCGACCGGCATGGAGCGGTTCCACGCGATAGCTGCGGGCGCGGTCGTCCTCAACATCAAGACCGGCGAAGTGCTGGCCATGGCCTCGGTGCCGGATTTCGATCCCAACAATCCCTACAACGCCCAGGACAAGGACCGGCTGAACCGCATGTCGGCAGGCCTCTACGAGATGGGCTCAACCTTCAAGAGCTTCACCACCGGCATGGCGCTCGATTCCGGCAAGGTGACGCTGGAGAGCCGCTTCGACGCGTCGCGTCCGATCAGGATCGGCCGCCAGACCATCCATGACTTCCACAGCAAGGGCCGTGTGCTTTCGGTGCCTGAGGTGTTCATCTATTCGTCCAACATCGGCTCGGCCAAGGAAGCCGAGGCTGTCGGCATCGAAGGGCATCGCGAGTTCCTGCATCGGCTTGGCGTGCTCGAAAAGATGCAGACGGAATTGCCGGAAGTGGCGCGCCCGACCGAACCGAAAGTCTGGAAACAGGTCAATTCGATCACCATCGCCTTCGGCCATGGCGTCTCGACGACGCCGCTGCAGACCGCCGTCGGCTGCGCCGCATTGATGAGTGGTTACCTTATCGAGCCGACTTTTCTGCCGCGTACGGCGGAACAGGCCATGCAGGTAGCCAAGAGGGTGGTCAAGGAAAAGACCGTGGAAGGGATGCGCTATCTCTACGCGCTCAACGCCGAGAAGGGTTCGGGCAAGAACGCCAGGGTTCCGGGCTACCGCGTCGGCGGCAAGACCGGCACGGCGGAGAAGGTCGTCAACGGACGCTACTCGAAGGAAAAGAACTTCAATGCCTTCGTCGCCGCTTTCCCGATGGACGATCCACAATATATCGTGCTGACGATCGCCGACGAGCCGAAGCCGGAAAAGCCCGGCATGGGGGCCACCGCCGCCTCGAACGCGGGCATCATGGCAGCCAACATCATCAGGCGTGCGGCGTCCATGCTTGGCGTGAAGCCAGATTTCAGCCATGAAAATGGTGCAACGCTGGTTTCCTATCAGTGATTCTTGGGGCGCGCCGGCAACTGCGCGCTATTTTGTTGCGATGAACGGGACTCGATGCATCTGAAAGATCTAGCCGGTATCCTGCCTGTCGAGGGGACAGCTTCCCGCGATCTGGAGGTCACCGGAATTTCCTCCGATTCCCGCGCGGTCAAGACCGGCGTCGTCTTCTTCGCGCTTGCCGGCAGCAAGGCCGATGGCGCGGCCTACGCGGCTGACGCCGCCGGCCGCGGTGCTGCCGCGATCGTCGCCGGCCGCGGCAACGCGATCTCAGGACTGCCGATCCCGGTTCTTGCCGTGGACGATCCCCGCCTGGCATTGGCGCTGAGCGCCGCGCGCTTCTTCGGCAGGCAACCCGGGACGATGGTCGCCGTCACCGGCACCAGCGGCAAGACGTCGGTTGCCGCGTTCACCCGTCAGATCTGGGAGCAGGCGGGTCTTGCCGCCGCGTCGATCGGGACGACGGGCGTGGTGGCGCCAGGGCGCAACGAGTATGGTTCTCTGACCACGCCGGATCCGGTGGCGCTGCACAGACTGCTCAAGGAATTGGCGGATGCAGGCGTCACCCACGCTTCGATGGAAGCCTCCAGTCACGGCCTCGATCAGCGCCGTCTCGACGGCGTAAAACTGGCAGCCGGGGGTTTCACCAATCTCGGCCGCGACCACATGGACTACCATCCGACGGTCGAGGACTATCATCGCGCCAAGCTGCGGCTGTTCGACACGCTGCTGCCGAAGGGCGCGCCGGCGGTGATCTTCGCCGACGATCCCTGGTCGGAGCCGACGATTCATGCCGCGCGAACAGCTGGCCTGAACGTGCTGACCGTCGGCCGCCATGGCGAATTCCTCACGCTCAAGCGCGTCGAGCATGAGCGGCGGCGCCAGCGTGCCGAGGTCGAGGCGGACGGCGTGCTTTACGAGATCGACCTGCCGCTGGCCGGCGATTTCCAGATCGCCAATGCGCTGGTTTCGGCCGGTCTTGCGATCTCGACTGGAACATCGGCCGGCAAAGCGTTGGCAGCATTGGAGAAACTGAAAGGCGCGCCGGGCCGGCTCGACCTTGTCGGCACGACGGCAGCCGGCGCTCCGGTCTATGTCGACTACGCGCATAAGCCCGACGCGCTGGAGAACGTGCTCTCTTCGGTGCGTCCCTTCACCACGGGCCGCGTCGTCGTCGTGTTCGGCTGCGGCGGCGATCGCGACCGCGGCAAGCGGCCGATCATGGGCGAGATCGCCACCCGGCTCGCCGACGTCGTTATCGTCACCGACGACAATCCGCGCACCGAAATTCCGGAAACCATTCGCGCGGCAATCCTTGCCGCGGCACCCGGCGCCATCGAGATCGGCGACCGCCGCAAGGCGATCCATGAGGCGGTCGCCATGCTTCATGCCGGCGACACGCTGATCGTTGCCGGCAAGGGGCATGAACAAGGCCAGACGATCGGCACCGAGACTTTCCACTTCTCCGACCATGAGGAAGTGCGCGAGGCGCTCCAGGAGCGCGTCGCATGAGCTTGCTCTGGACGTCGGAGGCACTCGTCGAGGCCATGGGCGGCAGGCCAATAGGCTCGCTGCCGGCAGGCATCACCGGCATCTCCATCGACAGTCGCAGCCTCGAGCCCGGGAACGCCTTCTTCGCCATCAAGGGCGAGACGATGGACGGCCACGATTTCGCGACCGCTGCGGTGAAGGCGGGTGCTGCCGTGCTGGTCGTCGCCGAGGGCAAGCTGCCGTCGCTCGGAAGGCTTACGGCGCCGATGATCGTGGTGCAGGACGTGCTCGTAGCCCTTGAAAAGCTCGGCGTTGCGGCTCGCGCGCGGTCACGGTCCAAAATCATCGCGGTGACCGGCTCCGCCGGCAAGACGACGACCAAGGAAGCGCTGCGCCACGTGCTGTCGGCGGTCGGCAAGGTGCATGCCTCCGCGCAATCGTTCAACAACCACTGGGGCGTGCCGCTGACCTTGGCGCGCATGCCGCAAGACTGCGACTACGCGGTTTTCGAGATCGGCATGAACCATCCGGGCGAGATCAGGCCGCTGGTCAGGATGGTCAGACCGCATGTCGCGATCGTGACGCTGATTGCCGCCGCGCATCTCGGCTTCTTCAAGAGTCTCGACGAGATCGCCATGGCCAAGGCCGAGATTTTCGAGGGCATAGAGCCCGGCGGCGCAGCACTGCTCAACCGCGACGATCCGCGCTGGAAGCTGCTCGGGAAAATGGCGAGAGAGGCCGGTGTCGAGCATGTCTTCGGCTTCGGCGAAAACGTCCGCTCGGCCTTCCGCCTTGTCGGCTGCGAGCTTCATGCCGACCATTCCGACATCGCCGTCAAAATCGGCAAGAAGGACGTGACGGCCCGTGTCGGGGCGCCTGGCCGACACATCGTACAGAACGTGCTGGCCGTGTTGGGGGCCGCGCAACTGGTCGGCGCCAACCTCGACAAGGTGGCAGCAGCGCTTGCCGACCTCTCGGCCGAGCGCGGGCGCGGCAGGCGCCACATATTGCGCCATCCGAACGGCCCGATCACGCTGATCGACGAGAGCTACAATGCCAACCCGGCGTCGATGGCGGCAGCCATGGCGCTGCTCAACGCCACGCCTGTCTCGGGCGAGGGCAGGCGCATCGCCGTGCTTGGCGACATGCTGGAACTCGGCAGCCATTCGGCGAAACTCCATGCGGCGCTGGCCGAGCTCATCGTCGGTACCGGGACGCGCAACGTTTTTCTCGGCGGTCCGGAGATGCGGGCGCTGGCCGACGTTCTGCCCTCCGATGTCGAAACCGAATACCGGTCGGGCGCGGAAGAGCTGAAACCGGTCGTGATGTCGGCAATCAGGCCGGGCGACGTGGTCATGGTCAAGTCCTCGAAAGGCATCGGATTTTCAAAGCTGGTCGAGGCATTGCTCGGCAAATTTCCGGCGGAAGCCACAACCATCGAACCGACCTGAGGTCGGGATCCGGGGGACGGATGCTCACTTTACTCGTTGATTTCGCGGACAAGATCTCGGCCTTCAATGTCTTCCGCTACATCACTTTTCGCACCGGCGGCGCGCTGATCACTTCGGCGCTGATCGTCTTCATATTCGGGCCGACGATCATCAATTCGCTGCGGCTTCGCCAAGGCAAGGGCCAGCCGATCCGCGCCGACGGACCGCAGACCCATTTCAAGAAGGCGGGAACGCCGACCATGGGCGGGCTGATGATCCTGTCCGGTATCATCGGCTCCTCGCTCCTGTGGGCGAACCTTTCCAGCATCTATGTCTGGGTGGTGCTTCTGGTCACCGTCGGCTTCGGCTCGATCGGCTTCTACGACGACTATCTCAAGGTCACCAAGCAGTCGCATCTGGGCTTTTCCGGCAAGGCGCGGCTGGCGATCGAATTCGTCGTCGCCGGTATAGCCGCCTGGGTGATCATGCATAATGGCCAGGCGCCATTCTCGTCCTCGCTGACCTTCCCCTTCGCCAAGGAATTCCTCATCAATCTCGGCTGGTTCTTCGTGCCGTTCTCCTGCTTCGTCATTGTCGGCGCGGGCAATGCGGTGAACCTGACCGACGGCCTCGACGGCCTGGCGATCGTGCCGATCATGATCGCGGCGGCATCCTTCGGCGTCATCGCCTATCTTTCCGGTAACGCGGTCTTCGCCGAATACTTGCAGATCCACTTCGTCCCCGGCACCGGCGAGCTCGCCGTCGTGCTCGGCGCGGTGATCGGCGCCGGGCTCGGCTTCCTGTGGTTCAACGCCCCGCCGGCCGCGATCTTCATGGGCGACACCGGCTCGCTGGCGATGGGTGGCCTGATCGGCACCATCGCGGTCGCCACCAAGCACGAGATCGTGCTGGTCATCGTCGGCGGCCTGTTCGTGGTGGAAATCCTGTCGGTCATCATCCAGGTCGGCTACTTCAAGATGACAGGCAAGCGCGTCTTCCTGATGGCGCCGATCCATCACCATTTCGAAAAGCTGGGCTGGACCGAGAGCCAGGTGGTGATCCGCTTCTGGATCATCGCCGTCATCCTGGCGCTGGTCGGCCTCTCCACCCTCAAGCTCAGATAGGATACCGCTTGATCGCCGCCGCTTCCTTCGCAGGCAAACGCGTTTCGCTCTTCGGGCTCGGCGGTTCGGGGATCGCCACCGCGCATGCGCTGATCGCCGGCGGCGCCGAGATCCTCGCCTGGGACGACAATCCCGACAGCGTCGCCAAGGCAGCCGCCGCCGGCATTGCGACCGGCGACCTGCGCGTCGCAGACTGGCCGCGCTTCGCAGCCTTCGTCCTATCCCCCGGCGTGCCGCTCACGCATCCGAAGCCGCATTGGGCGGTGGAGCTGGCGCGCGGCGCCGGCGTCGAGGTGATCGGCGACATCGAGCTGTTCTGCCGCGAGCGCATCCAGCGCGCGCCGAGCGCGCCCTTCATCGCAATCACCGGCACCAACGGCAAGTCGACGACGACGGCGCTGACGGCGCACATACTGAAGTCGGCCGGACGTGATACCCAAATGGGCGGCAATATCGGCCGCGCCATCATGACGCTCGATCCACCGGAACCCGAGCGGCACTATGTGGTGGAGTGCTCCTCCTACCAGATCGATCTCGCGCCCTCGATCAATCCGACTGCCGGTATCCTGCTCAACCTGACGCCCGATCATCTCGATCGTCACGGCACGATGGCGCATTACGCCTCGATCAAAGAAAGGCTGGTCGCCGGCAGCGACACCGCGATCATCGGCGTCGACGATTCCTGGTGCGCCCAGATCGCCGACCGGCTGGAGCGAGCCGGAAAACAAGTGATCCGCATCTCCAAGCGCCTGCCGCTTACCGACGGCTATTTCGCCGACGGCACCAATCTGATGGAGGCGGTGAACGGCCGCTATAGCCGCGTCGCTTTCCTCGAAGGCATCGGTTCGCTGCGCGGCCAGCACAATGCGCAGAACGCGCTCGCCGCCGTCGCGGCCTGCCTCAGGGTCGGTCTCGAGCTTGGCGAGATCCAGGCGGGGCTGGAAAGCTTCCCCGGGTTGGCGCACCGCATGGAGCAGGTAGGCCGCAAGGACCATGTTCTGTTCGTCAACGATTCCAAAGCGACCAATGCCGACGCGGCGGCACCAGCGCTGTCGAGCTTCAACCGCATCTACTGGATCGCCGGCGGCTTGCCCAAGGAAGGCGGCATCGAGCCGTTGCGCGGCTTCTTTCCGCGCATCGCCAAGGCTTATCTGATCGGCGAGGCAGCACCTGCTTTCTCCGCCACTCTCGGCGAGGCGGTGCCTTACGAAATCTCCGGAACGCTGGCGGCTGCGGTTGCGCATGCCGCCCATGACGCCGCGGGCGACACCGGTGGCGAAGCGGTGGTGCTGCTTTCGCCGGCCTGCGCCAGTTTCGACCAGTTCAAGAATTTCGAGGTTCGCGGCGAAGCCTTCAGGCAAGCTGCGACTGCTATTGATGGAGTGAAACCCATCGGAGGGCCACGTTGATGCAAAGCCGTCTCGACAAAAGTCCAGTCGCAACCTGGTGGTGGACGATCGATCGCTGGTTCCTGGCGGCATTCCTGTCGCTGATGGGGCT
Organism: Mesorhizobium sp.; assembly: GCA_004963905.1. GTDB lineage: Bacteria > Pseudomonadota > Alphaproteobacteria > Rhizobiales > Rhizobiaceae > Mesorhizobium. The sequence continues at coordinate 157,955 of SUGL01000003.1, read as the reverse complement.
GGGCATCGTCCTGTCCTTCGCGGCAAGCCCAGCGGTCGCCGAGCGCATCGGCCTCGACAGCTTCCACTTCGCCACAAGGCAGATCATCTTCACCATCCCGGCGCTCGTCGTGATGCTTGCCGTTTCCTTCCTGGAAGCGCGGCAAATCAGGCGCATGTCGCTGGTGATGATCTGCATCATGCTGGTGCTGATGGTGGCGGTGCTCTACATCGGCGTCGAGGTGAAGGGTGCGCGGCGCTGGGTGTCGCTGGCCGGGCTTTCGATCCAGCCATCCGAATTCCTGAAGCCTGCCTTCGTCATCATCTGCGCCTGGCTGTTCGCCGAGCACAAGCGCCAGCCCGACATCCCCGGCAATCTCTTCGCCATGCTCTTGCTTGCGCTGGTGATCTCGCTGCTCGTGGCACAGCCTGATCTCGGCCAGACAATGCTGGTGCTGAGCACGTGGGGCGTGATGTTCTTCATGGCCGGCCTGCCCTGGTTCTGGATCGTGGCGCTCGGTGCCGCCGGCGTCGGCGGCGTGTTCGCTGCCTATACCGTCTTCCCGCACGTCGCCGCCCGCATCGACAAGTTCCTCACCGGCGAAGGCGACACATTCCAGGTCGATATGGGCCGCGAAGCGCTGATCAATGGCGGCTGGTTCGGCGTCGGCCCGGGCGAGGGCACGGTGAAGCGGGTCATTCCGGACAGCCACGCCGACTTCGTGTTCTCGGTCGCGGGCGAGGAGTTCGGGTTGATCATGTGCTTCTTCATCATGGCGATCTTCGCCTTCATCGTGCTGCGCGGATTGAGCATCGCACTCAAGGAGCATGACGATTTCACCCGCTACGCCGTTGGTGGGCTGGTCACCATCTTCGGCCTGCAATCGGCCATCAACATGTGCGTGAACCTGCAGCTGATGCCCGCCAAAGGCATGACGCTGCCCTTCATCTCCTATGGCGGCTCCTCGCAGATCGCGATTGCCGTCTCGATGGGCATGGTGCTGGCGCTGACGCGCAGACATCCCGAAAAGCGCAAGCAGATGGGCTATGCTTTCTCGCAGCGCACTGTGGCGGCGGAATGAGGCCGGATGTCGAAGGGTGTTATCCTGCTTGCGGCCGGCGGAACGGGCGGGCATCTGTTCCCGGCCGAGGCGCTTGCGCATGAACTGATCGAGCGCGGCTGGAAGGTGCATCTTGCGACCGACCACCGCGCCGAACGTTATTCGCGCCAGTTTCCCGCCGTCGAAGTCCACTCGATCGCGTCGGCGACATTAGGCTCGAAGAATCCGATTGCCATGCTCTCGGCCTTCTGGAGCATCTGGCAAGGCGTGCGGCAAGCGGGGCGGGTGATCGCCAGGATCAAGCCCGAGGCCGTCGTCGGCTTCGGCGGCTATCCGACGCTGCCGCCGCTCTATGCGGCGACCCGGCGCAAGGTGCCGACGCTGATCCATGAGCAGAACGCCGTCATGGGCCGGGCGAACAAGGCGCTGGCGAGCCGGGTCGATGCGATCGCGGGCGGTTTCCTGCCGGAAGGCGCAAGTGCCGAAGGCGCCAAGACGGTGACCACCGGCAATCCGGTCAGGCCGCAGATCCTGGAAGCGGCGAAGACCCCTTACACGGCTCCCGCTGCCGACGAACCGTTCCGCTTCCTGGTGTTCGGCGGCAGCCAGGGCGCGCAGTTCTTTTCGGATGCCGTGCCTGCGGCGATCGCGCTCCTGCCCGAGGCGCAGCGCAAGCGGCTGGCGATCACCCAGCAGGCGCGGGCGGAAGACGTGGCGCGGGTGAAGGCCGCCTATGCCAATCTGGGCGTCGACGCGCAGGTTTCGCCCTTCTTCACGGACATGGCGGCGCGGATGGCGGCGGCGCATCTGGTGATGTCGCGCTCCGGCGCCTCGACCGTGTCGGAAATCGCCGTCATCGGCCGCCCCGCGCTGCTGGTGCCTTATCCGCATGCCCTCGATCACGATCAGGCGGCGAATGCCGCGGCGCTCGCCGCCGCCGGCGGCGCCGAGCTCCATCCGCAGTCCACGCTCTCGGCCGAGCGGATTGCCGCGCTTGTTGGCGGGCTGATGGAGGACCCCGGCCGGCTGACGGCGATGGCCGCGGCCGCCCGCTCGGCCGGAAAACCGGATGCGGCGCGGTTGCTCGCCGATCTGACAGAGGCTATTGCGTCCGGCAAAACGGTTTCGGACTACAGGAGGACGCGCGCATGAAGATGCCGCAGACGATCGGTCTCGTGCATTTCATCGGCATCGGCGGCATCGGCATGAGCGGCATCGCCGAGGTGCTGCACAATCTCGGCTACAAGGTGCAGGGCTCCGACCAGGCCGACGGCGCCAATGTGCAACGGCTGCGCGACAAGGGCATCGAATGCTTCGTCGGCCACAAGGCCGAGAACATCGGCGACGCCGAGGTTGTCGTCGTGTCGACCGCCATCAAGAAATCCAATCCCGAGCTCAAGGCCGCGCGCGAAAAACTGCTGCCGATCGTGCGGCGTGCGGAAATGCTCGCCGAGCTGATGCGCTTCCGTCAGGCGGTCGCCATCGGCGGCACGCATGGCAAGACGACGACCACTTCCATGGTGGCGACGCTGCTCGAGGCCGGCGGGCTCGACCCGACCGTCATCAATGGCGGCATCATCAACGCCTATGGCACCAATGCGCGCATGGGCGACGGCGAATGGATGGTGGTGGAGGCCGACGAGAGCGACGGCACCTTCCTCAAGTTGCCGGCCGACATCGCGGTCGTCACCAACATCGATCCCGAGCACCTTGACCATTATGGCAGCTTCGACAAGGTGCGCGAGGCCTTCCGCCAGTTCGTCGAGAACGTGCCGTTCTACGGCTTCGGCGTGATGTGCACCGATCACCCGGAGGTGCAGGCTCTGGTCGGCCGCATCGAGGACCGGCGCGTCATCACCTATGGCGAGAACGCCCAGGCCGACGTGCGCTTCACCAATCACCGCATGGACGGAGCGGTGTCGGAGTTCGACGTGGTGATCCGCGACCGCAAGGGCCGCGGCTCGACGATGATCAAGGACCTGCGGCTGCCGATGCCTGGTCGGCACAATGTCTCCAACGCGACGGCGGCGATCGCGGTCGCGCATGAGCTTGGCCTGTCGGCCGAGGCGATCAAGAAGGGCCTGTCGTCCTTTGCCGGCGTCAAGCGGCGCTTCACCCACACCGGCTCCTGGAACGGGGTCGAGGTTTTCGACGATTACGGCCACCATCCGGTCGAGATCGCGGCGGTGCTCAAGGCCGCGCGCGGTGCCACCAAGGGCCGCGTCATCGCGATCGCGCAACCGCACCGTTTCACCCGGCTGCACGACCTGTTCAACGAGTTTTCCGTCTGCTTCAACGACGCCGACACGGTGATGGTGGCGCCGGTCTACCCGGCCGGCGAGGAGCCGATCGAAGGCGTCTCCTCGGACGCGCTGGTGTCGCGTATCCGCGCCGGCGGCCATCGCGACGCGCGCTACATCGAAGGCCCAGCGGCGATCGCGCCGGCCATCCGCGACCTGGCCAAGCCCGGCGACTTCGTCGTCTTCCTCGGCGCGGGCAACATCACGCAGTGGGCTTATGCGCTGCCCAAGGAACTTGGGGGAACGCCCTCATGATGCGCGGCCAGGCCCTGATAGACAAACTCGGCGACAAGCTTGCCGGCCTGCGCGGCCGCATCACGCCCAACGCCGAGATGGACAAGATCACCTGGTTCCGCGCCGGCGGACTGGCGGAAGCGCTGTTCCAGCCGGCCGACGAGGAGGATCTCGCCGCTTTCCTGCGCGCCGTGCCGGAAGAGGTGCCGATCACGGTCGTCGGCGTCGGCTCGAACCTTCTGGTGCGCGACGGCGGCATTCCCGGTTTCGTGGTCAGGCTGTCGGCCAAAGGCTTTGGCGAGGCTGAAGTCATCGGACCGACCACCATCGAGGCCGGCGCCGCGACACCGGACAAGCGCCTGGCGGCGGTGGCTCATGAAGCCGGCATCGGCGGGTTCCATTTCTATCACGGCATTCCAGGCGCCGTCGGCGGGGCACTGCGGATGAATGCCGGCGCCAATGGCGTCGAGACGCGCGAACGCGTGGTCGAGGTGCGGGCGCTCGACCGCGCAGGCAATGTCCATACGCTGAGCAATGCCGACATGGGCTATGCCTATCGTCATTCGTCGGCGCCTGGCGGATTGATCTTCACCTCCGCCATCTTCGAGGGCATCCCGGAAGACAAGGCGGTCATCAAGGCGGCGATGGACGCCGTGCAGAACCATCGCGAGACGGTGCAGCCGATCCGCGAGAAGACCGGCGGCTCTACCTTCAAGAATCCCGAGGGCACTTCTGCCTGGAAGGAGATCGACAAGGCCGGCTGCCGCGGGCTGATGATCGGCGGCGCGCAGATGTCGCCGATGCACTGCAACTTCATGATCAACACCGGCACCGCGACCGGCTACGACCTCGAATATCTCGGCGAGACGGTGCGAGCGAGGGTGCTTGAGAATTCCGGCATCCGGCTGCACTGGGAGATCAAGCGGCTGGGCGATTTTCGCCCCGGCCATGCCGTGCAGGAATTCCTGGGGCAGCTTCTCTAGCTCGCTGCGATCTTCAAGTAGTGCTTGAACATGCGCGGTCGGCGACGACGTCGAGCGTTGCTGCAAAGACTCAACAACACACTTTTCTCGCCCGTTTTCGCGGAAAGTGAATCTCTCGGAATCATAGGCACTTGCCAGGGAATCAACTCTCTGATTCTCTGCCCTAAAGCGTTTCCTGATTTGAGTCGTTTGACGCGTTACCCGCGTTTTCCGTCTGGGGGGCAACCTGCCGGAAGACTCGGACTCAATGTGCGGAAATGCTGCGTGCGGAAATAGCGGTTGCAGACCCGGCGTGAGAGGGAATGACGGGATGAAGAAGAAGCATGTGGCTGTCCTTCTGGGGGGATTCTCCTCGGAGCGGCCCGTGTCTCTGTCCTCGGGGAAGGCGTGTGCGGATGCGCTCGAGAATGAAGGCTATCAGGTCACCCGTGTCGATGTTTCGCGCGATGTCGGGACTGTGCTTGCCGAGCTCAAGCCCGATGTCGCCTTCAATGCGCTGCATGGCCCGTTCGGTGAGGATGGCACCATCCAGGGAATTCTCGAATATCTCGGAATTCCCTACACCCATTCGGGCGTGCTCGCTTCGGCGCTGGCCATGAACAAGGAACAGGCCAAGAAGATCGCCAAGGCGTCCGGCATCCCGGTCGCGGAATCGAAGGTGGTCAACCGCTTCGCGGTCCAGAACAAGCATCCGATGAAGCCGCCTTACGTGGTGAAGCCGGTCAACGAGGGTTCGAGCTTCGGCGTCGTCATCGTGCATGAGGGGCAGTCGCATCCGCCGCAGGTGATCGGTTCGTCCGAGTGGCAATATGGCGAGATCGTCATGGTCGAGCGCTACATCCATGGGCGCGAGCTGACCTGTGCGGTGATGGGCGACGTGGCGCTCGGGGTCTGCGAGATCATTCCAACCGGGCATTCCTTCTACGACTACGATTCAAAGTACGTGCCCGGCGGATCAAAACACGAAACCCCTGCAAAAATTTCACCGAATATTTACCAAAAAATACAGACACTGGCCCTCAAGGCTCATCTTGCTATCGGTTGCCGGGGCGTTTCCCGGTCGGACTTCCGTTACGACGACCGTCACTCCGAAAACGGCGAGGTTGTCTGGCTCGAGATCAATACCCAGCCGGGCATGACGCCGACGTCTCTGGTGCCTGAAATCGCCGCGCAAGCGGGGCACTCGTTCGGCGATTTGTTGAGTTGGATGGTGGAGGACGCTTCGTGTCTGCGTTGAGGTGGGGACAGGGCAAAGGCGGCGGGGCTGGGCCTACGCTGTTTGGTGTGTCGCTGTCGTTCGACCATTTCGTCTTGCCGCGCCAGCTTCGCCGGCCGGTGCGCTTGCTTGCTCGCCTCTGTGATGGCGAGTATGAGGCGCCGCGCTTTTCCGCCGCGATCCTCTCGGCTGCCTTGCTGGCTTCGGCTGGAGCCTATGGCGCTTATCTCGGCGGCTATAGCGACGCCATCGTGCAGGGTGTGACCGCCCGGACCGGATTTGCCGTCGACCAGATCAAGGTCGTCGGCAATCGCCAGACTTCGGAGATCGATATACTGGGCCAGCTCGGCCTCGACGGCTGGACGTCGCTGATCGGCTTCGATGCCGAGGCCGCGCGCGAGCGCATCGCGACCTTGCCCTGGGTCGAGGTTGCCGCGGTGCGCAAGATCTATCCGCACACACTGGAAGTGCGTGTCGAGGAGCGCGAGCCTTTCGCGCTCTGGCAGCAGGGCAATTCGGTTTCGGTCATCGAGCGGTCGGGCGAGGTGATCGCGCCGTTCTCCGGCGGCAAGGAGGCTTTGCTGCCGCTGATCATCGGCACCGGCGCGCCGGCCAAGGCGCCGGAGTTTCTCGGCAAGATCAAGCGCTATCCCGAGCTTGCGGCTCGGGTCAAAGGCTATATCCGTGTCGGTGAGAGGCGCTGGGATCTCAAGCTCGAGAACGGCATCACGGTGAAGCTGCCGGAAGACGGCGAGGATCAGGCGATCGCCGAGCTCGTGAAGCTCGACCATGACAATGGGCTTTTGACGCGCGACATCGCCGCCGTCGACATGCGGCTGTCCGACCGGCTGGTGGTGGAGCTTTCGCCAGAAGCCGCGAGCCAGCGCGAAGCCGCTCTCAGCGAAAAGCCGAAGAGCCTGACGAAGCGCAAGCCGGAGACGAAGATATGAGCTGGCTTGGCGGCGGCAGTGATGCATCTTCGCGCCGGTCGGGCACGCTTACGGTGCTCGATGTCGGCTCGAGCAAGGTTTGCTGCGTGGTGGCGAAGCTGAAGCCGCGCGAGGACGGCAAGCTTCTGCGCGGGCGCTCGCATCGCATCCAGGTGATCGGCATCGGCCATCAGAAATCGCAGGGCGTGAAGTCGGGCGTCGTCGTCGATCTCGACCGCGCCGAGCATGCCATTCGCCTCGCCGTCGACGCGGCCGAGCGCATGGCGGGGCTCACCGTCGATTCCCTCATCGTCAACATGACGGCCGGCCGGCTGAAGAGCGAAGCTTTCTCGGCGACCATCAATCTCGGTGGCCATCAGGTCGAGGAAGCCGACATCAAGCGCGTGCTCGCCGCCGGCGCCAAGCAGGCGCTGCGCGCCGAGCGGGAAGTGGTCCATTCGCTTCCCGTGGGCTTTTCTCTCGACGCCGAACGCGGTGTGCGCGATCCGCGCGGCATGGTCGGCGATGCGCTCGGTGTCGACATGCATGTGCTGACCGGCGACGCCGCGCCTATGCGCAATCTGGAGCTTTGCATCAACCGCTCGCATCTGTCGGTCGAGCGCATGGTGGCGACGCCTTATGCGAGCGGTCTCGCGGCGCTGGTCGACGACGAGCTCGAAATGGGCGCTGCCTGCATCGACATGGGCGGCGGCACCACGACGATCTCCGTGTTCGCGGAGGGCAAGTTCGTGCATGGCGACGCCATCGCCATCGGCGGCAACCATGTGACGCTCGACATGGCCAAGGGCCTGTCGACCTCGCTCGACGCCGCCGAACGGCTGAAGGTGATGCATGGCTCGGCGCTGCCCGGCAGCGCCGACGACCGCGATCTGGTCTCCATCCAGCCGATCGGCGAGGAAGGCGAGTTGCCGCTGCAGATCCCGCGCTCGATGATGACGCGCATCATCCGCGCGCGCATCGACGAGACGCTGGAGCTTTTGCGCGACCGGTTGAACAAATCGGGCTATGGCAACGCCGTCGGCAAGCGTGTCGTCCTCACCGGTGGCGCCAGCCAGCTGGCTGGCCTGCCGGAGGCGGCGCGCCGCATCCTCGGACGCAATGTGCGCATCGGCCGGCCGCTCGGCGTGGCTGGCCTGCCGGAGGCGGCCAAGGGGCCGGCGTTTTCGACCCCGGTCGGACTTCTGATCTATCCGCAGATGGCGAGCTTCGAGAGCCATTCGGCGAAAGGACTTTCCGGTTTCAGGATGACCGGAACGGGCGGAAAACTGCATCGCATGAGTCAGTGGTTGAGAGACAGTTTTTAATTTGACGGGGACAGCCCCATAGGCGGCCGCAGCGGCGAGGCGGCGGGAAAGGCAAAGGACGGAGACAATGACGATCAATCTGCAAAAGCCGGACATCACCGAGCTGAAGCCACGCATCACCGTGTTCGGTGTCGGCGGCGGCGGCGGCAATGCCGTCAACAACATGATCACAGCCGGCTTGCGCGGCGTCGAGTTCGTGGTGGCCAACACCGACGCGCAGGCGCTGACGATGTCGAAGGCCGAGCGGCTGATCCAGCTCGGCGCGCATGTCACCGAGGGCCTCGGCGCCGGCTCGCAGCCGGAAGTCGGCCGCGCGGCGGCGGAAGAGTGTATCGACGAGATCATCGATCATCTCTCCAACACGCATATGTGCTTCGTCACCGCCGGCATGGGCGGCGGCACCGGCACGGGAGCTGCTCCGGTCGTTGCCCGCGCCGCGCGCGAGAAGGGCATCCTTACGGTCGGCGTCGTCACCAAGCCGTTCCATTTCGAAGGCCAGCGCCGCATGAAGACGGCCGACATGGGCATCGAGGAACTGCAGAAATGCGTCGATACCCTCATCGTCATCCCCAACCAGAACCTGTTCCGGCTGGCCAATGACAAGACCACCTTCGCCGATGCCTTCGCCATGGCCGACCAGGTGCTCTACTCGGGCGTTGCCTGCATCACCGACCTGATGGTCAAGGAAGGCCTGATCAACCTCGACTTCGCCGACGTCCGTTCGGTGATGCGCGAGATGGGCAAGGCGATGATGGGCACCGGCGAGGCTTCGGGCGAGGGCCGCGCGATGGCCGCCGCCGAAGCGGCGATCGCCAACCCGCTGCTCGACGAAACCTCGATGAAGGGCGCCAAGGGCCTGCTGATCTCGATCACAGGTGGCCGCGACCTCACTCTGTTCGAGGTCGATGAAGCGGCGACCCGCATCCGCGAGGAGGTCGACCAGGACGCCAACATCATCCTCGGCGCCACCTTCGACGAGGAGCTGGAAGGCGTGATCCGCGTTTCGGTGGTCGCCACCGGCATCGACAAGTCGGCGGCCGAAATCGCCGCGGCGCCGATCTCGATCCGCGCGCCGCAGAAGCCGGCCGCCCGTCCGGCGGCGCCTGTTCAGGAAAGCCGTCCCGCACCGGTTCAGCAGCAGGCTTACGAGCCGCGCGCGGTCGATCCGGTCGCCGAGGCGATCCAGCTTGCCGAGGCAAACGCCGCCGCGATGGCGCAGCCGCGCCAGGCGCCGGTCGACGACTTCCGTCCGCAGAGCAAGATCTTCCAGGCCCCGCCGGCGCAGCCGCAGCCTCAGCCGGTGGTGCAGCAGCAGGTCGTGCAGCCCGCGCCACAGCGCGAGATGCCGCAGCCGGTGGCGGCGGCACCGCAGCGCATGCCACGCGTTGAGGACTTTCCGCCGGTCGTAAGGGCAGAAGTGGAAGCCAAGACCCGCCCTGCCGATCATGAGAACAGCGGGCCGATGGGGCTGATCAAGCGGCTGACGAACGGCCTGACCCGCCGCGAGGAAGAACCGGCCAGGCTGCAGCCGGCACAGCCGCGCGAGCCGAAACTGCGCCAGGCGGCACCGGAAATGCGCCGTCTCGCCAGCCAGGACCCGCAGCTTTACGCACCGCGTCGCGGCCAGCTCGACGACCAGGGCCGACTGACACCGCAGAGCCGCACGGTCCAGGAAGACGACCAGCTGGAGATTCCGGCATTCCTGCGCCGCCAGGCCAACTGATCGTTAACGATATATAACGGTTGTTAACAGGCAGACGAGAGATCGTCTGCCTGTTGGCGTTAAAAATGCTTGTAAAACAGAGTGTTACATGCGTGTTCTCGTTCAGGGTCGCGGTTACATGGGGTAAGAAACCGTGATTTGGAGTCTCCCGGACGGGTCATTATCTTCGCGTCGGACCAAGTCGGTTAGCCGGGATTCGGGGAGTTGCCCTGCCTGCCGATCATATCAGAGCCGCATGCCTTGTTCATTTTGCCGCATTTGCTGCGGAGGCCAGGTGATCCATCTGGCTGAAAAATGCTCAAGAGGCTGACGAAGCGGACGCTGGCAGCTAGGGCTTATGGGGTTTGTCTTGCACGACTATCAGACGACAGTTAAAGCGCGCGTGACGTTGACCGGCACGGGCGTGCACAGCGGCAGGCCCGTCACCGTTCATTTCCTGCCTGCAGACGCCGACACCGGCATCGTGTTCCACCTTTCCACCGGCGATCAAAGCCGTGAATTCCGCGCGTTGGTCTCCGAGGTCGGCGCCACCGATCTTTGCACCATGCTCGGCGATCCGGCCGGCGAGCATATCGGAACCGTCGAGCACCTGATGGCGACGGTGTTCGGACTTGGCATCGACAATCTCATCATCGAGATCGACGGCTCGGAAGTCCCCATCCTCGACGGCAGCGCCATGGCCTTCGTCGAGGCCTTCGATCAGGCCGGCATCGACACGCTTTCGGTCAGGCGCCGCTATATTCGCGTGGTCAAGCCGGTTCGCATCGAAGCCGGCGCATCATGGGCGGAGTTTCGCCCCTATGACGGCACGCGCTTCGAGGTCGAGATCGATTTCGAGAGCCCGGCCATCGGCCGCCAGCTCTTTGCCTCCGACATCAACCCCGACATCTTCCGGCGCGACATCGCGCGGGCCCGTACCTTCGGCTTCATGAAGGATGTCGAGCGGCTGTGGGCCGCCGGCTACGCACTCGGCTCGTCGCTGGAAAACTCGCTGGTCATCGGCGATGACAACCGCGTCATCAATGTCGGCGGGCTGCGCTATCCGAACGAATTCGCCCGCCACAAGACGCTCGACGCCATGGGCGACCTGGCGCTGGCCGGCGCGCGCTTCATCGGCTGCTTCCGCTCCTATCGCGGCGGCCACCGGATGAATGCTGCGGCTCTGCGCCGCCTGCTGTCCGACCGCACGGCCTTCGAGATCGTCGAGACGCGACGCCGCGAGCGTGGTCGCGTCGCCGAAATGATCGCCGTCAGCGGGCCGGTCTATGCGCCCTGGGTGATCTAAGGCGTGTTGATATTCAGGTGATGCCGGCCTGCAAATGGAGGTTTCCTGCGCTTCCGGTGCTCACGTACTTCAAGTACACTCCGCTCCGGTTCTCGGAACCCGCCATTTCCGGCTCGGCCTGACCTGAATCTCAACACGCCTTAAAGCGGCCTTTGCTCAGCTTTCGCGCCTGGGCCGCAGTTGCGGCGTCTCCACCTTCTTCAGACACGTAACGGTTCTTTTGCGACCGATGACGTACCGTCTCGCATGATGTCGTCGCCGGGTTTGATGTGTTGCGGGGCTGTGGTAATAATGCATCACCGGAGCGCCAAATCGCACCGCAGCACCAGCGCGAGGCAGCCGCCACAAAAATGTGCGATTGGCCGGACATAGCGTTGCCGGGCAAGGGGATAATGGTTTATGGCTTCGGCCCGGACCGAAACGACGCCGAAAGGGCGGAATCTAAACATGTTTTTTTCGCGAGTTGGTCAATCGGTAGCGCCGCGTCGCCCCGTTCTTCTGGCGCTGTCGGTGGTTGCTCCTGCGCTCGTGCTGTCAGCCTGCATGTCGTCCGAGAAGGATGTCAACCTGGCGACCTATGTCGACCAGACGGAGCCGGCCGACGTTCTTTACAACCAGGGCTTGGCCAACATGAACGCCGGCCGCCTCGACGAGGCGAGCAAGAAGTTCGACGCCGTCGACCGCCAGCATCCCTATTCGGAATTCGCCCGCAAATCGATGGTGATGGGTGCTTTCGCCGACTATCGCGCCGGCAACTATGACGAGGCGATCGGCACCGCCAAGCGCTATCTCACGCTCTACCCGTCGACCGACGATGCCGCCTATGCCCAGTATATCATCGGGTTGAGCTACTACCGGCAGATCAAGGACGTCACCCAGGACCAGAAGGAAGCGCGCCAGACGGTGCAGACCATGCAGGATCTGGTGACGCGCTGGCCGACGTCCGAATATGTCGACGACGCCAAGGACAAGATCCGCTTCGCCACCGACCAGCTCGCCGGCAAGGAGATGCAGATCGGCCGCTACTATCTCGAACGGCGCGAATATATCGCCGCCGTCAAGCGCTTCCGCACGGTGGTCGAGACCTACTCCAACACCCGCCATGTCGAGGAGGCGCTCGCGCGCCTGACAGAAGCTTATTACGCGATGGGCCTGACCTCGGAAGCGCAGACGGCCGCGGCGGTGCTCGGCCACAACTATCCAGACAGCCAGTGGTACAAGGATTCCTACAAGCTCCTGCAGAGCAATGGGCTTGAACCACGCGAGAATGCCGGGTCGTGGATCTCCAAGGCCGGGAAGCTGATCACCGGCGCCTGAAGCTTCTCTGATGCTGTCCAGACTGTCGATCCGCGATATCGTCCTGATCGAGAAGCTGGACATCGACTTCCTGCCTGGGCTCTCCGTGCTGACCGGCGAGACCGGGGCCGGCAAATCCATCCTGCTCGATGCACTGTCGCTGGCGCTTGGTGCGCGCGGCGACGCTTCGCTGGTCCGTCATGGCGCGGCACAGGGCCAGGTCATTGCCGTGTTCGACGTGCCGCGCAACCATCCGGCGCGCGCGCTGCTCGCCGAAAACGACATCGAGGACGATGGCGACGTCATCCTACGCCGCGTGCAGACCGCCGATGGCCGCACGCGCGTCTTCGTCAACGACCAGCCGTCCAGCGTGACCCTGATGCGCGACGTCGGCCGCGCCTTGGTCGAGATCCATGGCCAGCATGACGAGCGCGCGCTTGTCGATCCCGGCGCGCATCGCGAGTTGCTTGACAGCTTTGGCGGTCATCTTGGCGCCGTGCGCGGCACCGGCGAGGCTTGGCGCTACTGGCGAAGCTGCGAGCAGGAGCTTTCCCGGCATCGTGCCAAGGTCGAGGCGGCGGCGCGCGAGGCGGATTATCTCAGAGCGTCCGTCGCCGAGCTGGCGAAGCTCGATCCGCAGCCGGGCGAGGAAACCGAGCTGGCAGAACTGCGCGCCCAGATGATGCGCGCCGAAAAGATCGCTTCCGAGATCCACGATGCACAGGACGTGTTGTCGGGGCCGTCCTCGCCCTTGCCGCAGCTTGCCAGCCTGCTGCGCAGGCTGCAGCGCAAGGCGGGCGAGGTGCCGGGCCTGCTCGACGAGGTGGTGAAATCGCTGGACGAGGCGATGATCTCGCTCGACGCGGCGCAGTCCGGCGTCGAGACGGCGCTTCGCGCCACCGAATATGATCCGCAGCGCCTGGAAAAGGCCGAAGAGCGGTTGTTCTCGCTGCGCGCGGCCTCGCGCAAGCACAATGTCGCGGTCGACGACCTGGCGCAGCTGCGCGACACGATGGCGGCCGACCTCGCCGATCTCGACGCCGGCGAGGAGCGGCTGCACGGGCTGGAGAAGCAAGCCGCCGCCGCGCGCGAAGCTTACGACATTTCCGCGGCGCAACTCTCTTCGCTGCGCCACGCGGCGGCGGCCGGGCTGACCAAGGCGGTGATGGCGGAACTGCCGGCGCTCAAGCTCGAGCGGGCCGAGTTCATCGTCGAGATGGTGAGCGACGCCGAAAGTCGCATGGAAGAAGGCATAGATCAGGTCGAGTTCTGGGTGCGCACCAATCCGGGTACAAGGCCGGGACCGATGATGAAGGTCGCGTCGGGCGGCGAGCTGTCGCGTTTTCTTCTGGCGCTGAAAGTGGCGCTGGCCGACCGCGGCTCGGCGCCGACCCTGGTTTTCGACGAGATCGACACCGGTGTCGGCGGCGCGGTGGCCGACGCCATCGGCCAGCGGCTGGCCAGGCTGTCGAAGCGGGTGCAGGTACTTTCGGTCACGCATGCGCCGCAGGTGGCGGCGCGCGCCGCCACCCACTTCCTCATTTCGAAATCCGGCGGCAAGGACCGCGTCGCCACCGGCATCGCCGAAATGGACCGCGCGGCGCGTCAGGAAGAGATCGCGCGCATGCTGGCCGGCGCCACCATCACGGATGAAGCGCGCGCCGCGGCGGAACGCCTGCTGCGCGAGAACACGGCGGCAGCCTAAAGCGCGTCGCGATCTTTCAGATTCGCTCCAGGCGCTTTAGGTTTTTGATTTTACGCATGTCTTTATCCCGAAACCGGTTCCCACTTTCGGGAGACATGCTTTAGGCGGCTTGAATTCTTTCACGTTCGGAGGATGAGTCAGCAGATGGCTGCATCCTGCTGTTCAGGAATGATTTTTGCGCAAGCCGACTCCCTGCCGACGATTCCTGATTTATAGTGGCCCGCCATAATTCGAGGACCGCACTTCATGTCGGAAAAACCAGTCGAATCGCTGAGCGAAAGCGAGGCCGCGGATGAGTTGAAGCGGCTGGCCGCGGAGATCGCCGAGCACGACCGGCGCTACCACACCGAAGACGCGCCGACGATTTCGGACGCCGAGTATGATGCGCTGGCGCGGCGCAACCTCGCCATAGAGGAACGCTTTCCCGACCTCGTGCGCGAGGATTCGCCGTCGCGGCGGGTCGGCGCACCGCCCGCGGAAGGCTTTACCAAGGTGCGCCACGCAGTGCCGATGCTGAGCCTCGCCAAGGCCTATACCGACCAGGACGTGGCCGATTTCATCGAGCGCGGCCGGCGCTTCTTCGACCGCGACAAGGACCTCGACATCGCCTTCACCGCGGAGCCCAAGATCGACGGTCTGTCGGCCTCGCTGCGCTATGAAAACGGCGTGTTCGTGCAGGGCGCGACGCGCGGCGACGGCGCCGTCGGCGAGGACATCACCGCCAATCTGAAGACCATCGCCGATATTCCGAAGAAGCTGCACGGCTCGGGCTGGCCGGAGGTCATCGAGATCCGCGGCGAAGTGTACATGACCTATGCGGAGTTCGAGGCGCTGAAGGAACGCTCGGCGGCCGTCGGCGGCCAGGACTATGTCAATCCACGCAACACGGCGGCCGGATCGCTGCGCCAGAAGGATCCCTCGGTCACCGCCAGCCGCAACCTGAAATTCTTCGCCTATGCCTGGGGCTATACGACGGCGGATCCGGCTCCGACCCAGTACGATTCCGTGCAGAAGTTCAAGGAGTGGGGGTTCAAGGTCAGCCCGCTGATGGTGCGGGCGAAGTCGATAGACGAACTCATTGCCCACTACCATCGCATCGAGGAGCAGCGCTCGTCGCTCGGCTATGACATCGACGGCGTCGTCTACAAGGTCGACCAGCTCGAGCTGCAGCGCCGCTGGGGGTTCGTCACGGGCGAGCCGCGCTGGGCGGTCGCCCACAAATTCCCGGCCGAACAGGCGATGACGACGGTGCAGAGGATCGACATCCAGGTTGGACGCACCGGCACGCTGGCACCGGTGGCGCGGCTTGCGCCCGTGACGGTCGGCGGTGTGGTGGTCGAGAACGTGACGCTGCACAATGAGGACTACATCAAGGGCTTCGACAGCAACGGCCAGCCGATCCGCGACGGCATCGACGTCCGTATCGGCGACACGGTGGTGATCCAGCGGGCAGGCGACGTCATTCCGCAGATCGTCAGCGTCGTCATCGACAAGCGGCCGGCGGACGCCGTGCCCTACGAGTTCCCGCACACCTGTCCGGTCTGCGGCTCGCCGGCGACGCGCGAGATCAACGAGAAGACCGGCAAGGAGGATTCGCGCCGCCGCTGCACCGGCGAGCTGATCTGCGCCGCCCAGGCCGTGGAGGGGCTGCGGCATTTCGTGTCACGCGGCGCGCTCGATATCGAGGGCCTGGGCGCTGAAAACATCGATCTCTTCTTCAATGCCGGGCTGGTCAAGACGGCGGCCGACATCTTCACGCTGAAGGACCGCAGACCTGCCGTCACCAAGGCGCTGGCCGAGCGGCGCGAGGAGCAGGCGAGGCTGCGCGAGGAGGCATCGGGCAAGACGCGCAAGAATGTGCGCAGTATCGAGGAGCGCAACTACGAAGGACTGGACAAGCTGTTTGCCGCTATCGACGCGCGCCGCGAGCCGGAGCTCGACCGCTTCATCTTCGCGCTCGGCATTCGTCATATCGGCGAGACGACGGCCGCCGTGCTTGCCCGCCAGTTCTCGACAATCGAAGAACTGATCCGTGTCGGCAAGGAGACGGCGAAGGCGGAGGATCCGCATGACGTCTTCCCGTCGATCAACGGCATTGGCGACACGGTGATCGGCGCGCTGCGGGACTTCTTCGGTAACGAGCGCAATGACGAGGTACTCGATGCGCTACTCGCGCAAGTCCATCCGAAGCCGTATGTCATGGAGATCTCGGCCGGCAGCGAGGTCTCCGGCAAGACGGTGGTGTTCACCGGCACGCTGGAAAAGATGACGCGCTCCGAGGCCAAGGCGATGGCCGAGCGCCTTGGCGCCAAGGTCGCCGGCTCCGTGTCGGCCAAGACCGACCTTGTGGTCGCAGGTCCCGGCGCCGGCTCCAAGCTCAAAACGGCGACCGATCTCGGCATCGAGGTCATCGACGAGGATACCTGGCTGCAGCGTATCGGCAGGGGCGACTGATGGCGGGCGCGTTCAAAGGTTTTGGCGAGAAGGCCATCCCATTCCTGAAGGCGCTCGATTTCCACCAGAGCCGCGAGTGGTTCCAGGAAAACCGCGACCTCTATGAGAGCCAATTGCACGAGCCGTTCTGCGATCTCGTCGAGACGCTCAGCGAGCGTTTTGCGGCGGCGAGCCTTGGCCTGCGCGGCGACCGCAAGAAATCGCTGTTCCGCATCAATCGCGACGTGCGCTTTTCCAAGGACAAGCGGCCCTACAACCGGCATCTGTCGGCGATCCTGTCGCCGGACGGCACCAAGATGGAGCAGGGCGTGTTCTACGTGCATATCGGATTGGAGCGCTGCTTTGCCGGCGTCGCCTGGTGACAGCCGGGGCCTGAACTGCTGCAGGCGATGCGCAAGGCGATCGTGACGAAGCCGGCGGCGTTCCGTGGCATGGTGGCGGCGCTGAAGAAGGGCGGCCTCGCGCTCGATTCGGAAGATCGTATGAGGCGCGCGCCGCGCGGCTTCGAGGACGTCGCCGATGACGATCTCGCCCAGGCGGTGCGCAACCGGCATTTCGTGGTCCGGCACGACATCGATCCGGCGACGATATATTCGGCCGGGCTGGTCGACGATCTCGTCGATTTCACCTCGCGCGCCAGGCCGCTGCTCGATTGGGGCAGGGAGATCCAAGGTACGGCTGTCTGAGCAGCTGACGCGCCCGGCGATCAGTTCCGCTGATCGTTGGGTCAAGCGAATTGGTGTGACATTGAAGGCGACGCTCCCTACATCAGACCGCTCAAGGGAGCAGTTGGATGTCAGCGGAAGCAATCTCCGAAGACCGTGCGCAGAGCGATTTCTGGGACGGCGTGCGGCTGTCGATGCCGGTGGTCGTCGCCTCGGCGCCGTTCGCGGTGCTTTTCGGCGCTTTAGCCGTCGACAACGGCTTTTCTGTTCTCGAAGCCTTTCTGATGAGCGCCATGATCTATGGCGGCGCCAGCCAGATGGTGGGCATCGAGCTGTTCGGCCAGCATGTCGCGCCGTGGCTGGTCGTGCTGTCGATCTTCGCGGTGAATTTCCGCCACGTGCTGTATTCCGCCGGCATCGGCCGGCGCATCACGCATTGGCCGGTGCTGCAGCAGGTGATCGGCTACTTCATCCTGACCGATCCGCAATATGCCATCGCCGAGGCGAGGGCAGAGACCGGCCGGCCGGTCGGCTTCGTCTGGTATCTGGGACTCGGCCTGCCGGTCTATGTGTTCTGGGTGATCGAAAGCGGCCTGGGTGCGGTGTTCGGCAAGATGATCCCGGATACCCATGCGCTGGGTATCGATTTCCTGCTGCCGATCTATTTCCTCGGCCTGGTCATGGGCTTCCGCAAACGGCCGCTGTGGCTGCCGGTAGTCGCCGCAAGCGCGGCCGCCTCGATCGTCGCCTACAAGACGGTCGGCTCGCCCTGGCATGTCTCGATCGGCGCGATCGCCGGCGTGCTCCTGGCGGTCATCCTGCCGCCGCATCACAGCGGCGTGGGGGAGCGGCCATGAGCATGACCTTCTGGATCATCCTTGCCGGCGCCATCGCCACCTATCTCACGCGCGTCGGGGGCCACCTCGTCATCTCGCGCTTCGAGACCATCCATCCACGCGTCGAGGCGGGCTTGAACGCCGTGCCGGCCGCCGTGCTGACGACGCTGGTGGCGCCGGAACTCCTGCATGCCGGACCCGCCGAATGGGCGGCGCTCGTCGTCACGGCGATCGCGTCGCTCCGTGGCGGCCTGATGGCGATGTTCCTGGCCGGTGCGGCGGTGCTGATCCTCGCACGTCAGTTTGTGGGTTAGCCTTTTCGTCCTGAATCGCCGGCGCCGCCCCTCATCCGCCTGCCGGCACCTTCTCCCCGTATGACGGGGAGAAGGGGCGGACCGCAACGCTGGCGTCCATTCTGCGACGCTGGTTGTTTGCGAAACCGTCAGCGAGAGCGTCTTTCTCCCCGTCACTATACGGGGAGAAATGTCCGGCAGGGCAATGAGGGGCGGCGCCGACCTATCGAAGGATCAGATCTTCGCGTCGTGCGGAAGCGGCGCGGTCGCCTTCTCCAGCCAAGCCAGCGTCTCGCCGTCCACCATCGGACCGATCTCGGCCAGGACCCGCGCGTGATACTGGTCGAGCCAGTGCAGTTCGTCGCGGGTCAGCATATCACTGCGGATAAGGCGCTTGTCGATCGGCGCCAGCGTCAGCGTCTCGAAGCTGTGCATGGCGATGTCGCCGCCCTCGATCTGCTCGGCGGACGTGACCAGGATAAGGTTCTCTATGCGGATGCCGTAGGAGCCTTCCTTGTAATAGCCCGGTTCGTTGGAAAGCATCATCCCGGCAAGCAGCTTCTCGGTGCCGGTGCGGGCGATGCGCTGCGGGCCTTCATGCACGGCGAGGTAGGAGCCGACGCCGTGGCCGGTGCCATGGGCAAAGTCGCAGCCATGCTTCCACAGCGCCATGCGGGCGATGGCATCGATTTCCGAGCCGCGCGTGCCGGCAGGAAAGCGCAGTGTCGAGATCCCGATCATGCCTTTCAGCACCAGCGTGAAGCGCTCGCGCATCTCCTGCGTCGGCTCACCGATCGGCACGGTGCGGGTGATGTCGGTGGTGCCGTCCTGATATTGTCCGCCGGAATCGAGCAGGAACAGCTCACCGGTTTGAAGCTTGCGGCTGGTGGCGCGCGACACGCGATAATGCATGATGGCGCCGTTCGGGCCGGCGCCGGAAATGGTGTCGAAGGAGACGTCGCGCAGCGGCATCTGCGTTTCCTCGCCGGTCTGCCGGCGGACTTCCTCGAGTTTGGTCACGACGTCGATCTCGTCGAGCGTGTCCGGCTTCTGCCGGTCGAGCCAGCAGAGCAGCTTGGCGACCGCGGCACCGTCGCGACGATGCGCGGCGCGGCTGCCCGCGATCTCGGCCTGGTTCTTGGTGGCGCGCGGGATGCGGGCCGGATCGGCGGCGGATATCACCTTGCCGCCATTGCTCTCGACCAGCATCTTCAGCTTTTCCGCAGCCAGCACCGGATCGAGCGCGATTTTTGCGCCATCGTCGGCAAGCCCAGCGACCGCTGCTTCGAACTCGCCCGGATCGTGCAGGTCGGCAAGTTGCGTGAGATAGGCCGCGACCTGGCGCGAGAATTTGCGCGGGTCCATGAAGAGCTGGTGCTTGCCGTCGGCAGCCAGGATAGCGAAGCCGAGCGCCAACGGCGTGTGCGCCACGTCGCCGCCACGGATGTTGAAGGCCCAGGCGATCGAAGAGGGGTCGGTCAGCACTGCGTGTGTCGCCCCGTCCTTTTCGATCGCGCCGGCCAGCCGCGCCAGCTTGTCCTTGGCGAGCTCGCCGGCAAAGGCGATCGGGTGGAGCTCCACCGGTGCGCGCGGCGGCTCGGGCTGGTCCTTCCAGATGATGTCGATAGGGTTCTTGTCGAGCGGCACCAGCGTCGCGCCGGACTGCTCGGCCGATGCCCTCAGCAACTTGACCTCGCCGATCGTGTGCAGCCAGGGGTCGAAGCCGAGCTTCGCGCCCTTGCCGAGATTGTCCTTGATCCAACTGGGCGGCGGGTTGTCGATGAGGCTCTCGATGGTGAAGATCGAAAGGTCGACCTCGCCCCGCACCTGCAGCGTATAGCGGCCGTCGACGAAGACGAAGGCGCGATCACGCAGTATGATGGCGACGCCAGCCGAGCCGGAAAAGCCGGTCAGCCATTTCAGCCGCGCCGAGCGATCGGCGACATACTCGCCTTGGTGTTCGTCGGCACGCGGCACCATGAAGCCGTCCAAGCCGTTCTCCGCCAGCCACTGGCGCAGCATCGTCACGCGCGGTTTGCCGACAGCCGGATCGCCGGCGGAATCAAAGGTCTGGAACATTTTGCGACATCTCCTCGAGTGGCTTGCGGCGACCGTAGCGCATGCCTTTGCAAACCGGAATCGATTTCGGCAGGGCCAGATGGCCGCTATGTCTCAGCGCTTGAGGTGGATCGTCACCCAGCCCTCGCGGTGCAAGGTGCGGACATGGCGGAAGCTCTGTCCGACATAGGCCGAGATCACCGCATCGCGCTGGCGGTCGAGGATGCCGGAGAGCACCAGCGAGCCGCCCAGCCTGATGTGCCTGGCCATTTCCGGCGCCAGCCGCATCAGCGGCCGCGCCAGAATGTTGGCGACGATCAGGTCGAAGGGCGCGCGCCTGGCGAAGATCGGGTGGTGGAAGCCAGGCGCCGCCACCGTCTCGACCAGCGCCTTGACATGATTGAGGCGCGCATTGGCGGCGGCGACGCGAACCGCTACCGGATCGATGTCGGTGGCCAGCACCGGGATATGCGCGAGCTTCGCCAGCGCTATCGCCAGCACGGCACTGCCGGTGCCGAGATCGAGCGCGTTGCGCGGCCGTTCGCGCAGCACCACCTGCTCCAGCATTTCGAGGCAGCCGGCGGTTGTGCCGTGATGACCGGTGCCGAAAGCAAGCCCAGCCTCGATCTCTATGGCAAGATCGCTGCTGTGGCGCTTGCCGCGATCATGCGCGCCGTGGACGAAGAAACGTCCGGCACGGACCGGCTTCAATCCTTCGAGCGAGCGCGCCACCCAGTCGATGTCGGGCAGCGCCTCGCGTTCGACCTGCTTCGGCAGAGCGAGACCCACGAGGATGTCGTTGATCCGGGCTTCGACGGCATCGACATCGCCATCGGCATAGAGCGACACTTCGTGGATGTCGTTGGCCTCGTCGAGTTCCAGCACGGCGAGCGGCAAGCCGTCATCCTCGAAAGCGGCGTCGAGCGCCGCGAAGATGCGGTCGGCCTCGGCCTTGCCAGCGGTGAAGTGGAGCCTGGTCTGCCCCATCATGCCTGGCCGCCCGCCGCAAGCCGCTTCAGCTTGGCAATCGCGGTGTCGGCGCTTTCGCCATAGGCGATGGTGCCGGCGAACTCGCCCTTGGCGTTGAGCAGCAGAACCGAGGCCGTGTGGTCCATCGTGTAGTCGCCGTCGCCGGTGTCGACCTTCCTCCAGTAGATGCCGAAGGCCTTGGCCATGGCGTGCACCTTGTCCGGATCGCCGGTGATGCCGGTGATGCGGTCGGAGAAATTGCTGACGTAGGAATTCATGATCTCCGGCGTGTCGCGCTCAGGATCCACCGTGACGAAGTAGGCGTTGAGGTTCTTGCCGTCGTCGCCCATCGTCTTCAGCCAGCCGGCCAGTTCGAAGAGCGTGGTAGGGCACACTTCCGGGCAGTGGGTGAAGCCGAAGAAGACGACGCTCGGATGACCCCGGAACGCGGCCTCGGTGATCGGCGCGCCTTTCTGGTCGGTCAGCGCGAAAGGAGCGCCGTAGGGCTCGCCGCTGTACAGCGTTCTATACCACTGGAACGTCATCACGCCCATAATCGCTACCATCAGCACCAAGATACCGACGAGAATAAACCGCATGATAGGTGAGGGTTGGTTAGCCATTTTGGTATGCCGTGATGGGCGAGAGGAGCGTTTTAGATAGCGATTGCTGGCGATCTAGCCGATCTCGCTTATTTCAGATCACCATAGTTGTAATCAAGATCAGCTCAAAGATGTCGCGTTGCCGCAAGCGGCGTGAGAACCGCCCAACGGTTGAGACACGATACTGTGTGCCGGCCGCGATGCACGTGCTTGCAAAAGCCATGGTCTTATCCCACCTGACACCGGCTAAACGCGAACCCGAGGAGGCCTCCTTGCGAAAACTGGTCGGCATATTCGCCGCATGCCTTGCCCTGAGTACCAGCGCCGCGGTGGCGGACGAAGTCGGCAAAGTCGGCGTCGACTGGGTCGGCAACGACATCATGATCGACGCGATCAAGGACCCGAAAGTCGACGGCGTCACCTGCCACGTCGCCTATTTCGACCGCAGCATCATCGACCGGCTGCACAAGGGCAATTGGTTCGAGGACCCGTCGGATTCGTCGATCTCCTGCCGCCAGACCGGGCCGATCAGCATCGGCGACATCGACATGAGCGAGGGCGGCGAAGAGGTGTTCAAGCAGGGCCTCAGCCTGATCTGGAAGAAGCAGGTGGTGAACCGCATCTACGACAGGAAGAACGAGACGCTGATCTATCTGTCGCATTCGCGCCAGGTGCAGAACGGCTCGGCGAAGATGTCGGTCACCACCGTGCCGCTCTATGGCCAGAACGTCGTGTGGACGAAGGGCAAGCCGCAATAGGCTCCGATTGGTCCCGCTTGCGGGACCAATCGCTCGGGCGTAAAGCCGCGCCATGGACCGCCCCGAACACCTCGTCCTGAAAGACCCTGAACCGCGCATCCATCCGACCGCGGAGCTGAAGGCATGCAAGCTCGGCCGCTATGCCTCGATCGGCGAGCGGGTGATCCTGCGCGAGGTGACGGTCGGCGACTTTTCCTATTTCGAACGGCATTCGGAAGCGATCTACACGACGATCGGCAAGTTCTGCTCGATCGCCGCCAACAGCCGCATCAACGCGCTCGAGCACCCGATCGAGCGGCTGACCCAGCACAAGGTCAGCTACCGGCCGAACGAGTATTTCCGCTGGCTCGGCGTCGATGCGGCGTTCCGCGAGCGGCGGCAGGCGAGGCCGGTCAGCATTGGCCACGATGTCTGGATCGGCCACGGCGCCGTGATCATGCCTGGCGTGACGATCTGCAACGGTGCCGTCATCGGCGCCAATGCCGTGGTGACGCATGACGTGCCGCCTTACGCAATCGTCGCCGGCGTTCCGGCCAAACCCCTGCGTCAGCGGTTCGCCGCCGACGTTGCGGCACGCATCGAGAGCCTCGCCTGGTGGGACTGGGCGCCAGAAAAGCTCGCCAGGGCGATCCCGGACATGCAGTCGTTGCCGATCGAGGCCTTCCTCGATCGTTGGGAAAACGAAGCCCGCTGATCCGTCACGATTTTCAGGAATCAGTGCCCCTTCCGCCATGCGGGGGTGGCGCGACGGAAGGGGCTGGAGGTAAACCCGCCGTGAAGCGGAGCAGCAGGCTTCTTCACCTGCACCGGCACTATCGCAACAAACCCATAAGGTGGTTTTTCCGGAAGCTGCCCTTTTGGCGTGTGCTCAATTGTACAGGGATGCAGTCGCAAAAATACTGCCGGCAGGGAACCGGGAGCGGCTGCCGCCTGTTTTTGATCAGGATCTGTGTTCAGCCCTCGGCCGAATCCAGAACGCTTGGTCATTCAAGGATTTTCGATGATCGAAAAGTTTTTCACCAGGATCGCCAATGCCGTGGCGCATCTCGCGGGGATGCCGCCGACATTTGCCTTGTGCGGGTTGGTCATTGTCGTCTGGGCTTTGAGCGGACCGGTCTTCGGCTTTTCGGATACTTGGCAGCTGGTCATCAACACCGGGACTACGATCGTCACCTTTTTGATGGTGTTTCTCATCCAAAACACGCAGAACCGCGATAGCGCCGCGATCCAGACCAAGCTCGACGAACTGATCCGCGTCAGCCGCGCTCATAACACCTTCATCGGCATCGAGCATCTGACCGAATCCGAGGTCGAGGAAATCCGCGAAAAATGCGAAAAAGCGGCAAAGCGGCATGACCGGGAGGTCGCCGCGGCGGCCGTCAAGAAGGTCGCTGGGCAAAAGCACGCCCCCAAAAAACACGCCGCTTGAGCGCCGCCTCGTCGTTCGGCTCGTTCGGCCTGCTCAGCCGTCCATAAAAGCCGCGAACGCATCCTTGTGATCGGGATGCCAGCGCGACAGGGCAGGGCGGTTTTCGATGATGTCGCCGATCGCCCAGGCCATGCGCTTTTCATCCGTGGGCCGCGCAACCTCGTTGTCCGGGCAAAGGATGTAGAAGTCGCCCTGCCTGAGCGACGCCAGCATGAAATCGATCACTTGCTCGCCCGTCCAGGCGCCGGCCGGCTTTTCCGTCGCGCCTTCGGTCAGGCCGGTATAGGTGAAGCCCGGTATCAAGAGGTGCGCGGAGACCTTCGCACCGGGTTCGTTGCGCAGCGCATGCGCCAAGCCTTCGGTGAATGTCTTCACGCCGGCCTTGGAGACGTTATAGGCGAGATTGCCGGGCGGCGTGGTGATGCCCTGCTTGGAGCCTGTGTTGATGATCAGGCCGGGCTTGCCCGCCGCCAGCATGCGCGGCGCGAAGGCCTCGACGCCATGCACGACACCCCAGAAATTGGTATCCATCAGCCGCCTCCAGGCAACGCGGTTTTCCCACGGTTTGCCCGGATTGTTGCCGACGCCGGCATTGTTCATCAGCACTGACACCCCACCAAAAGCAGCGTAGACCGTGTCCGCCAGCCGGTCGACATCGTCGATGTAGGAAACGTTTGCGGCAACGGCGCGAACAGCATCGTCGCCGCCGATCGCGGCGAGCGCCTGCTGAGCCTGGTCAAGGCGCGGGCCGCCGATATCGGCGATCACCGTTTTCATGCCCATGGCCGCAAACCGCTTCGCGGCGGCAAGGCCGATGCCGCTGGCGCCGCCGGTGACGACGGCGACATTGCCGGAAGCGAAAGCGGGCAGGGCGGTCTGGATTTCGGCGTCGCTGGTCATGGTCGATGTCCTTGTTCCGGGTCGAGCCGAACTTAACGCCGGCCGGAGCCGAGACAAGCCTCGATCGCCGCAATGGGTGATCGCAATTGGCGGCAATGGGTTGACCGCATGGCGGCAACTGGGTGACCGCATGGCGGCAATGGGTTGACCACGGCAGCTTGCGCCGCGCATGCTGGCGCGAAAGGAGTGCTGCATTGACTGACTGGATCGGAATCCTGAAACAGCAGACCGCGACCGGCGAGCAGATGGGCCGCGACGTGCCGAAGATGCTTGCCAATCCCGACATCAGCGAGGCCCAGGTCAAGACGCTGTTTTCGGCGCTGGAGCAACAGGCGGATTTCGCCGAGAAGCTGCGTCTGGCGCTGGAGAAGTTCGGCCACGATTTTACCGTCATCAAGGCGGCCGAGCGGCTGGAAGAACGCTATGGGGACCTTGCCGCCTCGGCGGCCGAAAAGCTGAAGGCGATGAGGAAGTAGAGCGGGTTTTCGCAATTTTCGAACAGGGAGCCGCTGCGCACTTTTCCTGGAATTGCTCCGGCTATTTTTCGATCAGACGTTCGAAACGCTTGTCCGGCACGAACCAGATGGTTGCCACCAGCACATAGATGGCCACGCCGATCCATTGGCTGACGAAAGTCAGCGCTATTCCGGCCAGATAGAGGGCCAGCGAAATCTTGCCCTTGCGGTCCTGGCCCACGGCCCGAGCAAAGATCGTCTCGACGCCGTGCAGATGGCGCAGTTTGATGACCAGGATGTTGTAGGCAACGGCGCAGAGCGCCAGATCGACGCCATAGACGGCGACCGGCACCGGCGCGAAGTGGTTCTCGCCCATGAAGGCCGTGGTCACCGGCATCAGCGACAGCCAGAACAAGAGATTGAGGTTGGCCCACAGGACACGGCCGTCGACGCGCTGCACGGTGTGGAACATGTTGTGCAGATTGTTCCAGTAGATGCCGACATTGATGAATGACAGCACGTAGGAGAAGAAGACCGGCCAAAGCGGCACCAGCGCGGCCAGGTCCTCGCCGTGCGGCACCTTCAATTCCAGAACCATAATGGTGATGATGATAGCCACGACGCCATCGGTGAATGCCTCGACCCGTCCCTTGCCCATGGTTCCTCCTTCGTCGGTCGGCAGACGTTACGCAAGGATTTCGCGCAAGGCCATACTGCCAGAATTGTCAGGAGGGCGTTCGGAATGCGGGACGGTCGCCACTACATGCGCGTCGGGGCTTGCAAACTGGCCGGAGGTTCCGATGACCAGCTACGCTCAGACAATCACGCGCGACAATGAACTCAGCGGCGGCGGCGCGATGGCTGCCGTCGCCGCCATGATTGCAGCACTCTTTGCCGGCAGCACGGCTTTGACGCCGCTCTATGTGATCTACAAACAGGCCTTCGGGTTCTCGCAGATCACCCTGACATTGGTCTACGCGGTCTATGTGGTCGGCAATCTGGCGGCGCTGCTGTTTTTCGGCCGATTGTCGGATGTCATCGGCCGCCGCCCGGCGGCGATGGCGGCAATGGGCGTCGCCGTGATCAGCGCGCTGTTCTTCCTCTTTGCCGAAAACCTGGCTTGGCTCGACATCGCCCGTATCCTCAGCGGGCTCGGCATCGGGATCGGGGCGGGAACCGGCACCGCCTGGCTCGCCGAACTGATCGAAGGCGAGGACAAGTCGCGCGCCGCCATCATTGCCACCAGCACCAACTTCGTCGGCCTCGGGGCCGGTGCGTTGGCGTCGGGGCTGCTCGCCGAATACGCGCCCTGGCCGCTCAGGCTGACATTCGCAGTCTATCTCGCCCTGCTTCTGCTGGTGACTCTCATGCTCTGGCGCACGCGAGAAACCGTGCCGCAAACCAGGCGGCTCGCCGAAATTTCGATGCGGCCGCGGCTTTCGGTCCCCGCCGGCATCCGCGCGCAATTCGTGGCGCCGGCGGTCACCGGCTTCGGCGCCATGGCGCTGGTCGGCTTCTATGCGGCGCTGGCACCGAGCATCCTGGCGCAGCAGCTTCACGTGACCAACCACGCCGAGGCCGGCGGGCTGTTCTTCGAACTGTCGATCGTGGCGGCCGCGACGATCCTGGCGACGGCACGGCTGTCGAGCCGCTTCACGATGCTTGCCGCGCTCGTGTCGATGATCCCGACCGTGGCGCTGATCGTCGCGGCGCAGGTCTTCGCCTCCACGGCAATCATGGTCATCGGCACGGCGCTGTGCGGCGTTGCCGCCGCCTTCGGCTACCGTGGCGGCCTGCAGGTGGTCAACCATATCGCGCCGGCCGACCGCCGCGCCGAGGTTGTGTCGGCCTTCTTCGTCTGCTGCTTCTGCGGCAATGCGCTTCCGGTCATCGGCATCGGCGTCTTGTCGAGCCTGACCAGCGCGACCGTCGCAAGCCTGGCCTTTGCCGGCATGATCACGATCTTCTCGCTGGTGGCGCTGGGGTTCGGCGCCAGATACGCGCGGTAATTTGCCTGTTCCAATATGATGTCAGCCGTTCGGCACCTCAGCCGCGAGACGGGCGCGTTGGCGCGGCACGCCGAGACCGGTGTAGGGCGGCTCGCCGACGCCCGGCCTGTCCCTCGATCATATGCATGGTCCGCCAGTGGCCGCTGGTCAGGTCGCCGGTCCGACGGCGAGCGGGCTTGTTGTTTTCCAAGGCGGGCACCGAAAATGAATCAGGCCCGCGATGCTATCGCAGGCCTGACGGTGGTGCATCCCTTCCGGGCCAGATGCCTGGGCACCCGCCCAAGGCGTAAAACTAGTTTGCGGCGAGACTGTTTCCAGACAGGCCGGGCAGCGTGACCTGATAGACCAGGAAGGTGGTGTCGACATCCGCGCCGTCCTCGGCCTTGTAGGGGGCGCCGACCTGGAAGCCGTCCTGGGTCAGGAAGTCGTTGTCGTTGGCGACGAACAGGAAATAATCGTCGGGCAGCTTCGGATCGAGCACGCTCGCCAGCGACATCGCTTCCCACTTCTCCGAGAGGTTGTTCTTGTCGTTCGGGGCGCCATTGTGCAGGCCGAAGCGGCCGAGCTCGCCCTTGTCGTTGATGTCGATGAAGGCCGTCAGCTTGGCCGGCGTCACCGACGGGTCGAGCACGCCCTTCGGCGCGACCGGCTTGTCGGCGGCGTCGAACGGACCGTTGGCGATATCGGTCGCGTCCGTCAGGTCGACAATGTTGATCTTGCGGTAGACCGACTCGGCGTCCTTCAGGCCCTGGCCGTTGCCGCTGTCGCGCGTCAGCATCAGGAAGCTCTTGTCGGACAGCGCCACGATCTCGCTCTGCGCGGCCACCTTGGTCTTGCCCTTTGCGTCCTTGAACACCGGCAGCGGCACGACATATTCGTGCGCCAGCTTGAGGTGGGCGAGGTCGGAGGCGTCATAAACCAGCGCGCGGGTGTTCTGGCGCGTCGAACCGGAATCGCCGCCATCCTGGCGCGGCGCCGACTGCAGCACCGCGATCAGGAACTTGCCGTCCGGCGTCATCGACATGCCTTCGAGGCCCTGATTGTTCTGGCGACCGGTCTCGGGATCCTTCGGATCGGGCTCGGCCGCGCCAGGGCCGGGGTTGTCGGAAGCGAAGTTCGGCTTGCCATGGCGCATCGGCACCAGAGCCGCCGGCGGCTGGGTGGCCGACATCAGATGGCCGTCGGCCGAGAAGCGGTAGATGTTGGGGCCATATTCGTCGGAGATGAACATGGTGCCGTCGGGCAGGCGCACGATCGCCTCGTCGTCCAGCGAAAGCTTGCCGTTGTCGGCCTGCGGCAGGATCGGCATGTCGCCGGCGGCCGGGCGCACGCCGTTCAACGGATCGAGGCCGGTGGCGTCGGCGCCCTTGTCGTCGGTCAGAAGCATGGTGTCGGCGAGCGTCGCCTTGACGCCGGATTGTTCCTGTCCTGCGGCGGGCGCGGTGCCCGGAGCGGTCGGCGTCAGCTCGATCGAAATGGTGTTGAGGCGCGGCCGGTAGTCGGTGGTGCCGACGACGTTGTAGCCGCGGTCCGGCAGCAGCCACAGCGAGCCTTTGTAGCCGGCGCCGTCACGCGTCCAGGACTTGGTGTCGATCGCCATGCCGGAACCCGAACCGAAGGTCTCGCCGAACTTGTCCTTCTGGCTGGCCGGAATGCGGCCGATGCCGACAAGCCCCTTGTTGACATAGGCGACGCCGTCGGCGAGCGCCGGGGTCAGGGTGGTGAACAGCGCGAGCGCGATGCCGAGCGAGACAGTGCGGTTCAAACGTTTCATGGATATCCCCTTCTTGACGAACAGAGCGGCCAATGCCTGGAAGGGCGCGGCATCGAAGATGCGGCGAGCCGGTTTCCGTCGAGCGGTCTAGGACTTGAACGTGATGGTTGCGTGACAGTCTGGACTCTCCTTCCCCCTTGTGGGGGAAGGTGGCCGCGAAGCGGCCGGATGAGGGGTGCTCCAGGGAAAGCCAGCGTCTCACTCCGCTGGAACACCCCTCATCCGTCTCGGCGCTAACGCGCCGATCCACCTTCTCCCACAAGGGGAGAAGGGAAAAGCGCTCAATCGCTCTCGCGCGCGATCAGTTCCAGCGGCCAGACCTCGCGGATGGTGCGCGGTCCCTCAGGACCGGCATAGGCGGGAAGCGAGGCCAGCAGCATCTCGGCCAGCCGCTGTCCCATCGGCTCCAGGGCGGGGCGGAAGCCGGTCAGCGCGGGCGAGAAATAGCGGCAGAGCGGCGTGTCGACGATGACGATCACCGCGATGTCGTGGCCGGGCCGGATGCCCATCTCGGCCAGCGCCTTGCAGCCGCCGAGCGCCATGGCGTCATTGTTGAAGATGATCGCCGTCGGCCGGTCCTTGGAGAGCATCACGCGCGGCGTCACCTGGTAGCCGCCGGCCTCGTTGATGAAGCCTTCGGCGATCAGTCCGGGGTCGACCTCGATGCCATGCCGCTGGAGCGCCTTCCGATAGCCGGTCATGAACAGGTGACCGAAATTCAGGTCGAGGGAAGGGCGGATGGCGGCGATGCGGCGATGGCCGCGCGCGACCAGCCGGTCGACCGCGTCGGCGCCCGCCTTCTCGAAATCGAGATCGAGGGAAGGGTAGGACTTGCCGCCGGAACGGCTGCGGCCGAGCGTGGCGAAAGGAAAGCCTCTCTCCGTCAGGTAGTCGATGCGCTCGTCATCGCGCCGTGTCCAGGCCAGCACGACGGCGTCGGCCCGGCGCGTCTCGACGACGCGGCGCAGACGCTCCTGCTGGTAGTCGCCCGGCGCGCCCATCACCACGATCAGGTCGAGGTCGCTTTCGGCGAGCCGCGCCTGCAGCCCGGTCAGGAAGGGAATGAAGAAAGGCTCACCATATTGCTGGTCGCCCGGATGCGGCTGCAGCATGAAGGCGATCGAGCGGGTGGCGCCCTGGCGCAGGCTGCGGCCGGACTGGTTGGGCGAATAGTTCAGCTTCCTGGCCGCCTCCAGCACGCGCTGGCGCGTCTCGGCATTGACGTCGGCACGGCCGTTCAGCGCGCGCGACACGGTGCCGATCGAAATGTTCAGGTGACGCGCGAGATCGTGGATGCTGGACGCCAAGGCCGGTTCTCCCCTCTTCTTCGCTAGCACCGGCGGCCGCTCAGGCCAAGCAGCCGATGACGATTTTCGCGAGCGGGCAATTGACATTCTACGCCATCGGGTGTGTTGTCGTAAACGTTTACGGAAAAACGTTTACGGTGATGCCGTGAAATGCCGTGGCATTTCGGCCTGGAGGGGCCGAACGGGAGGAGCGCTGGATGATGAAGGTCGTCCTGGTCGGGTGCGGCGCCATGAGCAGGCACTGGCTCGACGCCGTGAAGCAGATCGACGGGCTTGCCGTCGTCGGCCTCGTCGATCTCGATGCCGAGCGTGCCAAGGCGAGGGCGCGCGATTACGGGCTTGCCGCAGCCGTCATCGGCACCAGCGTTGACGCCGTTCTCGACCAGACGAAGCCTGACGCGGTGTTCGACGTCGTGGTTCCCGCGGCCCGGCGCGAAGTCGCCTTCTCCGCCTTCGCCCATCATTGCCATCTGCTCACCGAAAAGCCGCTCGCCGACAGTCCGGAAAACGCCCGCGCCATCATCGAGGCTGCCCGTCGCGCCGGACGCGTTCACGCGGTCGTCCAGAACCGCCGCTATGTCGCCAATGTCAGGCGGATCAGGCGCTTCCTGGACTCCGGCGCCATCGGCAAGCCGACCAGCATCCATGCCGACTTCTTCGTCGCGCCGCATTTCGGCGGCTTTCGCGAGGAGATGGCCCACGTGCTGCTGCTCGACATGGCGATCCACACTTTCGACGCCGCGCGCTACATGGTCGCCGGCGAGCCGGCCAGCGTCTATTGCCAGGAATGGGAGCCGGCGAGTTCCTGGTACCGGCAGGGATCGTCGGCCAGCGCCGTCTTCGATCTCGGCGGCGGCAAGGTCTTCACCTATGCCGGCTCCTGGTGCGCCGACGGCTTCCGCACCAGCTGGGAAGGCAGCTGGCGCATCATCGCCGAGCGCGGCAGCCTGCTGTGGGACGGCCATGACGGATTGAAGGCGGAGGTGGTTGCGTCCGGCCGCGACGGTATCATCGACAAGACCCAGCTGATCGAGGTGCCGGCGCTCGACGCCGCTGATCGGGTGGGCGGCCATCTCGGCATCATCCAGGATTTCATGCACGCGATCGAGACCGGCACCGAGCCGGAGACGCGCGGCGCAGACAACATCAAAAGCCTCGCCATGGTCTTCGGCGCGATTGAAAGCGCCGAGACCGGCCGCCGCGTGGCGATCGCATAGGAAACGCAGTGATGCCAAACCCGCTTCTCGATATCAGGATCGGCACCATGGTGCGGGCCAATCTCGACGATCCGGCCGCCTATATCAGACAGATCCTGCCGCTTGGCTTCGAGAGCATCCAGCCCTTCTTCTGGCAGACGCTGGGCGGCAAGGATTTGCCGCGGCTGGCCGGCGAGATCCGCGAGGCGATCGGCGACGCCGACGTGACGGTGTCCTCGATCGGCGTGTTCGGCAATCCGCTCGAAAGCGGCGAGGTCGATCGCGGCGTGCTCGCGGCCTGGGAGACGGTGATCGACAACGCGCACCTCTTTGGCACCTCGTTGGTCAGCGGCTTCACCGGTCGCATCCGTGGCAAGTCGCTGACCGACAGCCTGCCGCGCTTCCGCGAAGTGTGGGGGTCATTGGCGAAGCGCGCCGCCGACAAGGGTGTGCGCATCGCCTTCGAGAATTGCGCGATGGACGGCAACTGGGCGAGCGGCGACTGGAACATCGCCCACAATCCCGACGCCTGGGAGCTGATGTTCAACGAATTGCCCAACGACAATCTAGGCCTCGAATGGGAGCCGTGCCACCAGCTCGTCTATCTGATCGACCCGATCCCGCAGATCCGCAAATGGGCGCCGCGCATCTTCCATGTCCACGGCAAGGACGCGACGGTGCGCTGGGACGTGATCCGCGAGCATGGGGTGTTCGGCCGCCTGCCGTTCGTGCAGATGCGCACGCCCGGCTTCGGCGACAGCGACTGGACGCGGGTGATCAGTGAGCTGCGGCTCGCCGGCTATCGCGGCGCGATCGACATCGAAGGCTGGCACGATCCGGTCTATCGCGGCGACCTCGAGATCACCGGCCAGGTGCGGGCGCTCGACCATCTCAAGCAATGCCGGGGAGGCAGGGCTTATCTGCAGAACCCGGCTTGATAACGGGCCGGCGGGAGGAGCCGGCCTGAACGCTCGCGGCCAAGCGCCGAAGCAAGGTCAAACCCTCGATGTGCGAGGACAAAAGGGAGGAACGTGCATGAGCATCGCGATGAGAACGACACTTTTGCGCTCGACCGTGGTGGCGGCCGCCACGGCGCTGGCCGCCGCCATCTCTACCTTGCCGGCGCAGGCGCTCGACGCCCAATGGTGCAAGGACGTCCATATCCGCTTTTTCGTCGGCGGTGCCGAGGGCGACGCCTTCGGCACCATCGTCTACAATGGCGCCAAGCAGGCGGCCGCCGATCTCGGGCCGAAGGTCGACTACATCTTCTCCCAGTGGGACGTCGAGAAGATGGTGCAGCAACTGCGCGAGGCGGTGGCGGTCAAGCCGAACGGCATCGCCATGATGGGCCATCCGGGCGATGCCGCGATCATGCCGCTGGCCGAGCAGGCGCATAAGGACGGCATCAAGATGATGTACCAGAACGTGCCGGTGCCGAAGGTGGTGGCGGCGTTCGGCGGCGGCTATGTCGGCGCGCAGCAGGAGCAGCAGGGCCGCGCGCTCGGCGCCGAGGCCTTCAAGCTCGGCAAGCTCAAGGCCGGCGACAAGGCAATCATGATCGGCCCGTTCGAGAACGAGAACCGCGGCGCGCGCGAGCGCGGCACGGTCGCGGCGCTGAAGGAAGCGGGTGTCGAAGTGATCCAGCTCTCCTCGCCGCCGAGCGGCGAATGGGCGTCCGACCCCAACCTTGCCATTCCGGTGATCACGGCGGCATTGCTCAACCACCCCGACGTCAAGGCGGTCGGCTATCCCGGCGGCCAGATGCTCGGTAACGTCGCCACCTATATGCAGGCGGCAGGCCGCAAGCCGGGCGACATCTTCAACTTCGGCTTCGACACCAGCCCGCAGATCGTCGAAGGATTCAAGGGCGGCTGGGTGCAGCTCACCGCCGACCAGCAGCCCTTCCTGCAGGGCTATCTGCCGATCCTGAGCCTCTGCCAGCAAGTGGTGCTGGGTCTGGCGCCGATGAATGTCGACACCGGCGCCGGCTTCGTCACGCCGCAGAACTACGAGATCGTCTCCGAGCTTGCCAAGCAGGCGCTGCGTTGACCTCCCAAGCTGCCGGCCGGGATTATTGCCCGGCCGGCGAGATGACCGGCAGACAGACAATTCAAGCGAGGATCGCATGGGCGAACGCATCATCGAACTGCGCGACATCAAGAAATCCTATGGCCAGGTCTATGCGCTGGGCGGCGTCAACCTCAGCGTCGATCGCGGCGAGGTGGTCGGCCTGATCGGCGACAATGGCGCCGGCAAGTCGACGCTGATCAAGATCCTGTCCGGCGTGGTGAAGCCGACCAGCGGCGAGATCCTCGTGCGCGGCAAGCCGGTGACCGGATGGAGCGCCGCCCGCTCGCGCGACGCCGGCATCGAGACGGTGTTCCAGGACCGGGCTTTGGCCGTGCAGCAGACGATCGTGCGCAACATCTTCATGGGCCGTGAGCTGACCAGCTTTCTCGGCTGGCTGAAGGTCAACAAGGAGATCGAGGAAGCGAGCCGGCTGATGCGCGAGATCGGCTTCACCTCGAAAGTGTTCACGCCGCACTCGATCGTCGGCCAGCTTTCGGGTGGGGAGCGCCAGGGCGTGGCGATCGCGCGCGCCATCTACAAGCAGGCGGAGCTGATCATCCTCGACGAGCCGACGACGGCGCTGTCGCTGACCGAGACCGCCAAGGTCTTCCATTTCGTGCGCCAGGTACGGGCGAGCGGTCGGTCCATCCTGTTCATCGGCCACAACATCCATCATGTCTTCGACATCGCCGACCGCTTCGTGGTGCTCGACCGCGGCAAGGTGGCGCTCACCGCCGACCGCAGCGAGGTGAAGTCGGCCGACGACCTCATCAATTTCATGGAAGACGTGGCGCATCCCGGCGGCCTGCCGGGGCTGCACGAGGCCGACGAAGCGGAGCAGAGAGCGTGATGAGCAAGGCCATGGAACCCGATCTGCAAACTCCTCTGGGGAGAACAAGTGGTCAGGCAGCCAAGGAATGGAGCCATCCGTCCAACCACTGGCTGCGCGGCTTCGTCCTCGACAATCGCGCATCGCTGGGCACGCTTGCCGTGTTCATCGTCATGATGGCGGTGTTCATCATCGCCAACCCGACCGTCTTCACGACCTGGTATCTCTACAGCTCGGTGCTGACGACGCTGCCTGTCGCGCTGTTCGTGGTGGTGCCGCTGGTCTTCGTCGTCACCTGCGGCGAGATCGACCTGTCGTTCCCGGCGACCATGGGCTTCGCCTCCTGGGTCTTCGCGCTGGTGGTGCAGGCCGGCTACGATCCGTTCCTCGGCATTGTGGCGGCGCTGGTCACCGGCACGTTGCTCGGCTTCCTTGTCGGTTCGCTGGTGGTCTATGGCGGCCTGTCGTCGCTGATCGCGACGCTCGGCATGAACTTCCTGCTGCGCGGGCTGATCCAGATCATCAACGAAGGCAAGTCGACGGCGCTGACCAACCTTGCCGACAGCTCAGCCTACACGATCTTCTCCAGCCAGCTCTTCGGCATTCCGGTGCAGATCTTCTGGGCGATCGCCTTCGTCGTCTTTTCGGCGCTGCTCTACAACCGCCATCGCTTCGGCGCGCAGGTGAAGGTGGTCGGCGACAATCCGGACAGCGCCAAGCAGATGGGCATCGACGTCAAGCGCGTGCGGGTGAAAGTGTTCGTCTTCGTCGGCATCGGGGCCGCGATCGCCGGCACCTTCTCGGTGATGATCAACTTCACCTGGTGGCCGACGGCGGGCGACGGCTATCTGCTGCCGGTGCTGGCCTCGGTGTTCGTCGGCGGCACGCCCACCTGGGGCGGCATCGGCACGGTGGTCGGCGGCGCGATCGGCGCCGTCACGGTATCGTTCATCCAGACCGGCGTGGTGGCGGCGGGCTTGAGCGGCTTCTACGTCCAGTTCTTCAACGGACTGATCATCATCCTGTCGCTGCTCGGCCACAAATGGAACCAGGCGCGATATCGGTGAGGGGGTTGCTCAAACGCGGCGATGCCATTTCCACAAAAGAAATAATTTGAGCATTCGCACGGGCTGGTAGAAAACCGCTGTATGCGACATTCTAAGCTATGCCGATTGCGTTATCAGATACAAAAATTCTCTGGGGAAGAGCGGGCGGAAAGTGCTCGAATCCAAAATGCCGCGCTGATTTGACCAAAGTAGTTGATGGCACGCCAGCCTTTCATATCGGGGAAATGGCTCACGTCATTGCGCACAGCGCGGATGGCCCTCGTGGCCAGACAGGCGGTGGACTTGATACATATGAAAACCTGATTTTGTTGTGCCCGAATTGCCACACTGCCATCGACAAGGCTCCAGAAGCATATTCCGAAGAGTTGCTGCGAAAATGGAAAGCTGGCCGAGAAGAAGAGGTTGAACGCGCCGGCTCTGATATTGCGTTTGAACATATTGAGGATTTGAAGAAACATATCGGCCTTCTGCTCGCAGAGAATCACGGAATTTTCTTGAATGTTGGTCCGCACTCTTCGATAGCGAACGAGGATCCTGGTTCCGATGCTGTAGAAATTTGGACGGCTCGAAAGTTGGATACCATATTGCCGAACAA
Organism: Mesorhizobium sp.; assembly: GCA_004963905.1. Lineage (GTDB taxonomy): Bacteria > Pseudomonadota > Alphaproteobacteria > Rhizobiales > Rhizobiaceae > Mesorhizobium. Next base: position 121,654 of record SUGL01000003.1, on the reverse strand, counting down.
CAAAAAGATTATAAATTCGATCGAAAGAAATATTTCGCTGCTGTCAAAGCAGGACATAGCTGCCTTCCTCGCATTCAAGGGGCATGCGTTGGCTTACGAACAGCAGCAATTTGGTCGTACGGAATTCTATCCCAAGTTTCCTGCCATCTTCTCTGAAAGGTTCGGATATGAGTGATCCGAGTAACCCTTGGAATATACCTTTCTCAAGAACATCTTTTCTAATTCGACTCCTTTCTAACCATGAAAACGTGAAGAATTTGCGTAGAGAGCAAGATATACTTTTCTTGTTCGAGCGAAAGCAGCAAGGCGATCAAATGCGAATGCTCGGCGGTGACGAGTATGCATTTAGCCTTGCATTGGTTATGCGCGCCCTGCAGGATTTTGGACCGCTTCAGTATATCTGCGTGGGAGGATTATGGAATGGCTATTCAGCCCAAGCCAAAGATTACTGCCAACAGAATCGTATCGGACTCTACAACTCCTCAGAACTCTCTGGCGGGTTGTGGGCGACGAAATATTGGGACTATGCAAAAAAAGATAAAGACGGCAATCGATACTATAGTTTCAAATCTTGACATACGCTCAGTTTATGGATTTGGATCGTTTTTTCGAAGAGAAATGTTTAACGACGTAGATATCCTTTTCACTACGGATATTTCGGTTGAAGGGCTTCCTGACCTGCATCGGGCCATTTGTTCAAAAATGAGCGATCTTTCTATTTCGATCAACTGCCGTGTTGATTTTACGCTTCTAACTCTTGATGAGTTTTCTACCAAACCGCTTAGGGACCATGCCGAGCTTGTGAAGCTGGCCTAGATCACCGCAGGCCGCTCAGACGCCGGTGACGAACCCGTCGAGCACGCGTTTCTGGCCGGCCTTGTCGAAGTCGATGGTGAGCTTGTTGCCGTCGATCGCGGCGATGTTGCCGTTGCCGAATTTCTGGTGGAACACGCGGTCGCCGACGCTGAAGGCGGAAGGCGTGTCGGCGACGGATTTGGCGACCAGCTCGCCCTCGATGGTGCGGCCCTTCACCGAGGTGCGGCCGGCGCCGTAGCCGCTGTCCGTCTCGCCATAGCCGATGCGCTCGACCTGATGGCCGGAGCGGGTGCCCCAATTGCGGTCGGTCGCTTCGGTGCGGTTGGCTTGCGCGCGCTGCCAGCCGGGCGTCGCATAGGTGTTGGAGAAGCTGCCCGATTTCTCGGCGCCGATATTGTCGAAGCGCGAGGCGCCGTAGGGATTCTGCCGGCCGCCGCCGCGACCGGAGGCGAATGAGCCGCCGCCATAGGGGTTGCCGTAGCCGCCGTAGCTATTGCCGCTGTCGGCGACTTCGACATGGGTTTCCGGCAGTTCGTCGAGGAAGCGCGACGGGATCGTCGATTGCCACAGCCCGTGGATCAGACGGTTGGAGACGAACCAGATATGCAGGTTCTTCTTGGCGCGCGTCAGGCCGACATAGGCGAGACGCCGCTCTTCCTCCAGGCCGGAGCGGCCGCCTTCATCCAGCGCGCGCTGATGCGGGAACAGGCCTTCCTCCCAGCCGGGGAGGAACACGGTCTCGAATTCGAGGCCCTTGGCCGAGTGCAGCGTCATGATCGAGACCGCATCGAGCGATTCGCCCTGCTCGGCCTCCATGACCAGCGCGACATGCTCGAGGAAGGAACGCAGCGATTCGTACTCCTCCATCGAGCGGATCAGCTCCTTGAGGTTCTCCAGCCGCCCGGGCGCTTCGGCCGAGCGGTCGTTCTTCCACATGTCGGTGTAGCCGCTCTCCTCGAGGATGGTCTCGGCAAGCTCGGTGTGGGGCGTGGTCTCCAGCGCCTTCTGCCAGCGCTCGAAATTGGCCGCGACCTCGCGAAGTGCTGCACGCGGCTTCGGCTTCAGCTCGTCGCTTTCGGCGAGCGTCGCCGCGGCCTCCAGCATCGGGATGCGCATGGCGCGCGCCGTGTCGTGGATCTGACGGATGGTCGCTTCGCCGAGCCCGCGCTTCGGCACGTTGACGATGCGCTCGAAAGCGAGGTCGTCGCCGCTGTTGGCAACGACGCGGAAGAAGGCGAGCGCGTCGCGGATTTCCAGCCGCTCGTAGAAACGCGGGCCGCCGATGATGCGGAAGTTCAGGCCAATCCTGGTGAAACGATCTTCGAAGGCGCGCATCTGGAAGGACGCGCGCACCAGGATCGCCATGTCGTTGAGATCGTGCTTCTGCCGCTGATAGGCCTCGATCTCCTCGCCGATGGCTCTAGCCTCTTCCTCCGAGTCCCAGGCGGCATGGACATGCACCTTGTCGTCCTCGGGATCGTCGCGGTCGGTGAACAGCGTCTTGCCGAAGCGGCCCTCATTGTGGGCGATGAGATGGGAAGCGGCGCCCAGGATATGCGCGGTGGAACGGTAGTTGCGCTCCAGCCGGATGATGGTGGCGCCCGGAAAATCCTTGTCGAAGCGCAGGATGTTGTCGACCTCGGCGCCGCGCCAGCCATAGATCGACTGGTCGTCGTCGCCGACGCAGCAGATGTTGACGGTAGCCGGGCGCCAGTTTCCCTCCCCCTTGAGGGGAGGGTGACCGGGCGAAGCCCGGTCGGGTGGGGTCCTCGCGGCAGTGCTCGACGCTCTGGCATTTGATGACTGGGCGGTGCCTTCTGCGGCGACCCCCTCCGCCCGCTTCGCGGGCACCTCCCCCTCAAGGGGGGAGGATTGCGGCCGCTGCGCCAGCAGCCGCAGCCACATGTATTGCGCGGTGTTGGTGTCCTGGTATTCGTCGACCAGGATGTATTTGAACTTGCGGTGATAATCCTTCAGCACGTCCGGATAGGCGCGGAAGATGCGGATTGGGTGATAGAGCAGATCGCCGAAGTCGCAGGAATTCAGTGTCTGCAGCCGCTCCTGATAGGCCTTGTAGAGCTGGCGGCCCTTGCCGTTGCCGAAGCTGCGCGCATCGCCTTCCGCAATCTCGTCAGGGCCGAGGCCCTTGTTCTTCCAGTTGTCGATCATCTGGGCGAACTGCTTGGCCGGCCAGCGCTTGTCGTCCAGCCCCTCGGCCTGGATCAGCTGCTTGATCAGCCGCACCACGTCGTCGGTGTCGAGGATGGTGAAATCGGATTTCAGCCCGGCAAGCTCGGCGTGGCGGCGGAGCAGCTTGACGCCGATCGAGTGGAAGGTGCCGAGCCACGGCATGCCCTCGACATTCTCCTCGCCGATCAGGAAGCCGATGCGCTGCTTCATCTCGCGCGCGGCCTTGTTGGTGAAGGTGACGGCGAGTATCTGCGACGGGAAGGCCCTGCCGGTGGCAAGGATGTGGGCGATGCGCGTGGTCAAAACCCGCGTCTTGCCGGTGCCAGCGCCTGCCAGCACCAGAACCGGGCCTTCGGTGGTTTCCACCGCAAGCCGCTGTTCGGGATTGAGGCCGTTGAGATAGTCGGGCGCACGGCTCTGCGCGCTGCGCGCGGCCATGGCGCGCGCGGCAATACCGGACGGGGCCGCGGGCCGCGCATTCGGTTCATCGAAAAAAGGCATGTCTTCGGAAAAGCCCGACATCGCTCCCGAATGTAGTGATTCGGGAGCGAAAGACCAGAACTGTCTACGTTTTGTTCTATTTTCGCGTGCCGCCGACCAACTTGACAGCCGGAGCGGGCAGGGGAAAGCTGCAAACAGGGCAAGGGCGGCGTGCCGTCGCCTGGAAGGCGCCGCAAGCGCAACAGTCGAAGGAGCACCGTCTTGGCTGTCACCATCACCTCCCTTGTCCTCTTCCTCATCGGTCTGGCGCTCGGCGGTGGCGGCATCTGGCTCGTGATCTTGGGCGGCAGTTGGTACTATGCGATTGCCGGTCTCGCTTTCCTGATCACCGCCTGGCTCGTTTTTCGCCGCAGATCGACAGGGCTCTGGCTCTATGCGGCGATCGTGCTCGCCTCGCTGTGCTGGGCGGTATGGGAAATCGGCTTCGACTGGTGGCAGCTCGGTCCGCGCGGCGGCATCATCGTTCTCATCGCACTGTGGCTGCTGACGCCATGGGCAAGGCGAGGATTCACCGGTCCGGATGGGCGCGCCCCTCTCATCCTGGCGGTGCTCGCCTCGCTTGCGGTGGCCGGCTATTCGATGACCACCGATGCCACCGATATCGGCGGCACGCTCGACACCGACAAGGTGACGCCGACGGCCAATCTCGGCGGCGACATGCCGGCGGGCGAATGGCATCTCTACGGCCGCACGCCGTTCGGCCAGCGCTATTCGCCGCTCGACCAGATCACGCCCGACAACGCAGCCAAGCTGCAGCCGGCCTGGACCTACCGCACCGGCGACGTCAAAGGTCCCGACGACATCGGCGAGACGACCTATCAGGTGACGCCGCTGAAAGTGGCCGATGCGCTCTTCATCTGCACGCCGCACAATTTCGCCATCGCCATCGACGCAGCGACCGGCAAGGAGAAGTGGCGCTACGATCCGAAGGTCAAGCTCGATCCCAACCGCCAGCACCAGACCTGCCGCGGTGTGTCCTATTACGCCGATGCCAAGATCGCGACCGGGCAGCCCTGCTCGGCGCGCATCTATCTGCCGACCTCCGACGCCAGGCTGATCGCGCTCGACGCTGCCAACGGCCAGGTGTGTCCGTCCTTCGCCGAAGGCGGCACGCTCAACCTCATGGCCAACATGCCCTATCCGAAGTCGGGCTATTACTATTCGACCTCGGCGCCGCTGATCGTCGCCGGCAAGATCATCGTCGGCGGCGCGGTCAACGACAATTATTCGACCGAGGAGCCGTCGGGCGTGATCCGCGCCTACGATGCCGGCACCGGCGCTTTGCTGTGGAACTGGGACTCCGGCAATCCGGACCAGACGGCGCCGCTGCCGGCGGAGCAGAAATACACCAACAACTCGCCCAACATGTGGTCGACGGCGAGCGCCGACGAGAAGCTCGGGCTGCTCTACCTGCCGCTCGGCAACCAGACGCCGGACCAGCTCGGCATGGGCCGCAGCGCCAATACCGAAAAATTCTCCTCCTCCATCACCGCGCTCGATCTCAACACCGGAAAACTGCGCTGGGTTCGCCAGCTGGTGCATCACGATCTGTGGGACATGGACGTACCGGCCCAGCCGACGCTGGTCGACATCACCTCGGTCAACGGCACGATCGTGCCGGCGCTGGTCGGGCCGACCAAGCAGGGCGACCTCTATGTGCTCGACCGGAGCACCGGCGAGCCGATCATCCCGGTGAAGGAGATGCCGGCGCCGGGCGGGGCGATCGAAGGCGACCATGCCTCGCCGACACAGCCGGAATCGGGGCTTTCGTTCAATCCCAAGCGGCTGACCGGCGCGGACATGTGGGGCATCACCATGTTCGACCAGCTGGCATGCCGGATCGCGCTCAGGAAATTGCGCTACGAGGGGCGCTATACGCCGCCCTCGCTGCAGGGATCGCTCATCTATCCCGGCAATTTCGGCGTCTTCAACTGGGGCGGCGTCGCGGTCGACCCGGTGCGGCAGGTGATGTTCGGCATGCCGACCTATCTCGCCTTCACGTCGACGCTCATTCCGCGCGCGGACGTGCCGCCGCCGGGCGACGCCACGAAAGGCAGCGAGCAAGGGCTCAACCGCAACGAGGGCGCGCCTTACGCTGTGGTGCTGAAACCGTTCCTGTCGCCACTCGGCATCCCTTGCCAGGCGCCGCCCTGGGGCTATGTCGCCGGCGTCGACCTCAGGACCGGCCAGATCGCCTACAGGCACCGCAACGGCACCGTCTACGACATGACGCCGCTGCCCCTGCCGTTCAAGGTCGGCGTTCCGGGCATCGGCGGGCCGATGATCACCGCCGGCGGGGTGGCTTTCCTGGGCGCGGCGGTCGACGACTATCTGCGCGCCTACGATCTCACCACCGGCAGGCAGCTCTGGCAGGCAAGGCTGCCGGCGGGCGGGCAGTCGACACCGATGACCTACACGGTCGCCGACGGCCGCCAGTTCGTCGTCATCGTCGCCGGCGGCCACGGCTCGGTCGGCACCAAGCCCGGCGATTATGTGATGGCCTACACGCTGCCCAAGTAGATTCAGGTGAGGCCGGTCTGCAAACGGCGGTTTCCTGCGCTTCGGGCCTTATAAGCGTCCAGCCATTTGTTTCGCATACGCTGGAGATTAGCCGAGGCCTCCGCGCCGTCGTCATCCACCGGCGGAGCGACGCGAAGCGGAGCGCAGACCCGAGGATCCATGCCGTTACCTTGATCGAGGAGCGCAGCGGTGCAGAATTCTGGACCGTCGCAACACCTCGGCGTCACGGCATGGATCCTCGGGTCTGCGCCGCGTCGCTTCGCTCCTTGCTCCGCCCGTGGATGACGACGGCGCGGAGGTTTCGGCTACGCAACAGCGGCGGCCTGTCGGACGGTCTGCTGGGTTTCGGCGCTGCCAATCTCCTGGCGATCGACGAGCGAGAAGATCTCGCCAAAGGGTGCCGGCCGGCCGAGAAGGAAGCCTTGCGCCTCGTTGCAGCCTTCGGCGCGCAGGATCGACAATTGGCTATGCGTCTCGACGCCCTCGGCCAGCACCGGGATATCGAGGCTTTGACCCAGCGCCAGCACGGCGCGGATGATGGCCTTCGCCTGCGGGCTGGTTTCGACCTCGGACATGAAGGAGCGGTCGAGCTTGATCTTGTCGAAGGGGAAAGCGCGCAGCGTCTCCAGCGAGGAATAACCGGTGCCGAAATCGTCGATGGCGATGGTGACGCCCAGCGCCTTGATCCGCCGCAGGATGTTCAAGGTGCGGATCTTGTCGGCGATGATGGTGGATTCGGTGATCTCCAACTCGAGCCGGCCCGGCTTGAGGCCGGTTTCGAGCAGGATCTCGTGGATCAGCTTCGGCAGGTCGGCATGGGCGAACTGGACCGGGGAGAGATTGACCGCGACCTTGTAGGGGTTCTCCCAGGACGCGGCCTTGGCGCAAGCGGTGCGCAGGACCCATTCGCCGAGAGGCAGGATGAGACCGTTTTCCTCGGCGAGCGGGATGAACTCCGCCGGGGTGATGTTGCCGCGCGTGGGGTGTTTCCAGCGCAGCAGCGCCTCATAGCCGCGGATGTCGCCGGTCGAGACCGAGGTCTGCACCTGATAATGCAGGTCGAGCTGGCCGTTCTCGACGGCGTCGCGCAGGTCGTTGGCCAAGGTGCGATTGGCGCGGACGGCCTCGTCCATGGCCTGCTCATAAAAGCACACGCTTTGCGTCACATTGGCCTTGGCCCGGTACATCGCCAGGTCGGCGTTGTTGACCAGCGTTTCGCGGTTCTGCGCGTCGGTCGGATAGATGGCGACGCCGAGGCTGGCGCCGGTGGCCGTTTCGACCTCGGCGATCCTGACCGGCGCCATCAGCGCCGCCTCCAGGCGGGAGACGAAGTCGAGAAGGTCCGACTGCCCCTTCATGCGCTTGACGCCGGCAAACTCGTCGCCGCCGAGCCGCGCGACGAACTCGCCTTCCTGGAGGAGCGCGCTCATCCGCCCGGCGAGCGTCTTCAGCGTCATGTCGCCAGCGGCGTGACCCCAGATGTCGTTGATCTCCTTGAACCGGTCGAGGTCGACGCCGACGAGCGCAACCTTGCAGCCGAGCTCGCTCGCGCGATCGATTTCACGGTCGAGGTAGTCGTTGAAGTTGGCCCGGTTCGGCAGGCCGGTGAGCGCGTCGTTCATGGCCAGGTGGTGCAGGCGTTGAAAGGTTTCCGAGCGAGTCCGGTCGTCGATCAGGTAGCTGGCGAGGCCGGTGCCGATGATGATCAGGCCGGCGACGGCGACGCCGAGCGCCATCGCCTGCAAGGCGGCCGGATCGGCATGGCTGTCGGTCGTCGCCAGCGGCGTCACCTGCAGCGCCGCCATCGCGGTGAAATGCAGGCTGACGATGGCCGCGACCAGGATTCCCGCAGCCAAATATTTGCGGCCCGAGATGCGCTCATTCAGGGCGACGTTGATGGCGAGACAGGCAAACATCACGGAGAGCAGGACCGACGCCGCGATATAGGTCGTGTTCCATTCGACGATGCCGTCGACGTGATAGGCCGCCATGCCCGTATAGTGCATGCCGGAGATCGCAAGGCCGACAATCGTGCCTCCGACGATCGGCGCGATGCGCGGGGCATGGCTGGTCGCGGCGATGAAGCCGGCGGCGGTGCCAGCGATGGCGATGAATAGCGAAGCGATCGTCAGCACCGGGTCGAAGGTGATCGGCGCGCCTGGGTCGTAGGCCAGCATGGCGACGAAATGCGTGCACCAGATGGACGATCCCGCACAAACGGCGGTCAGGAAATGCCAACCGATCTGCTGCAGACCGGTTGCTTCATAGGCCCGGAGGAAAAGCCTGATCGTCGCCCAGGACCCCGCACTGCAGACCAGCGCCGCGACGAGCACGAGCCACAGATTGTGCTCTACAGTCACGCAGGAGATGACGCGCATCATGGCCAGGTCGCCTCTTCGATCCCGGAGGTGCCGGCCCTTCCTGCCTGATCAAGCCATCGCCCGGGTGTTCGCAGGCGCGAACGTCGCTTTGCCATATGCAGCGAGGGCTTGACACAGGCGATAAAAGGCAGCCGCCCCCAACGCGGTTACCGATGAAATCGACCACAACCTGCGGCGCAACTTCTAATAGGTGGTTAATTGCATCCGCGCCGGCCATCTGGGCTGGAGGCATGGTTTCCAGAATGTGTACGATAGCGCAAGAAAGAAAATAATATCGATATTTTTGAACGGCGACTTGAAAGGCAAACCCTGTTTCGTCATCGCCGCTGCAGACAGATCGCGCCAGGCCGCGGTTTTCGTGGTCGTCACCTGCCCGTGACTGGACCGTGCAAATCTCGACCCTATCTTGCGGAACAGCCAATCGAGCCGTCCAATCCGATCGCCGAGAGAGAGCCATGACCGAATCTGTCGCCAAGCCCGTCATCACGCAGCCCGTCATCACCCAGGCGATGATCGATGCCTATGACGAGTACACGCATCTGACGCTCGACCGGCGGCGCTTCATGGAGCGCCTGACAAGGCTCGCCGGATCGGGCGCGGCGGCTGCCGCGATCGCGCCGATGCTGGCGGCGAATTCGGCCCAGGCGGCGATCGTCGCCGAGGACGATCCGCGCGTGAAGGGCGAGGACATCACTTATCCCGGCAGCAGCGGCGAGATGAAGGGCTATCTGACCAAGCCGGCCGGTCAGTCCGGCAGGACCGGGAGCGTCATCGTCGTCCATGAGAACCGAGGTCTCAACCCGCATATCCGCGATGTCGCACGGCGCGTGGCGTTGGAAGGCTTCATTGCGCTGGCGCCGGACTTCCTGTCGCCGCTGGGCGGCACGCCGTCCGACGAGGACAAGGCGCGCGACATGTTCACCAAACTCGACGCCGCCCAGGTCGCGGCCGACGGCGTCGCGACAATCGCCTATCTCAAGGGCCTGAAGGACGGCAACGGCAAGGTCGGCGCGGTCGGCTTCTGCTGGGGCGGCGGCACGGTGAATGCGCTCGCCGTGAATGCGCCCGATCTCAACGCCGGCGTCGCCTATTACGGCATGCAGCCGAAGGCCGAGGACGTGCCGAAGATCAAGGCGGCGCTGCTGTTGCATTATGCCGGGCTGGACGAGCGCATCGACGCCGGCATCGATGCCTACAAGAAGGCGCTCGACGCCGCGCATGTCGAATACACGGTCTATGTCTATGACGGCGTCAACCATGCCTTCAACAACGACACTTCGGCCGCGCGCTACGACAAGAAGGCGGCCGACCTGGCTTGGGGGAGGACGGTCGCGTTCCTGAAACAGAAGCTGGCCTGAGCTCAATCTCGACACACCTCACCGGTCCTGTCCGGGGATCATTCCCGCGCCGGCTTGTGCATGGCCACGCCCGCCACAACCAGTGCAATGCCGAGGCAATCGGCAAGGCTTGGAACCTGGCGCAGCACGACGACGCCGATCAGCGTCGCGGTGAGCGGCAGGAGCGAGAGCATCAGCGCGAAGCTGGCGCGTGGCAGCCGCGCCATGGCGAGCTGGTCGCAGATATAGGGGATCACCGAGGAGCAGACGCCGACGCCGATGGCGGCGAGCAGCAGTTGCGGCGCCGTGAAGGCCGGCAGCGCCTCGCTGAAGCCGACTGGCAGCACGACGAGGAAGGCGATCGCCATGGCGGTGCCGAGGCCCGCGATGCCGATGCCCGTCTGCGCGATGCGGTGACCCTGCACGATGTAGCCGACGAACAGCGCGCCGTTGAGAAAGGCCCAGAACAGGCCGATCGGATCGCTGGACCATTTGATATCGATCAGCAGCAAGGTGCCGGCGACGGCGATGGCGAGCGCCGCGAAATTGCGCCGGCTCCTGAGGCCGACGAGCGCGACGCCGATCGTGCCGACGAATTCGATGGCGGCGACCAGCGAGATCGGCAGGCGGTCGAGCGCCAGATAGAACGCGCAATTCATCACCGCCAGGCAGGCACCGAAGGCCAGCAGCAGGAGCCGTGCCGAGCGGTCGGCCCGCGCGAATACCGTCCATGGCCTGGTGAGCGGCGCGAAGACGAGCGCGGCCGTGGCGATGCGCAGCCAGGCCATGCCGAGCACGCCGACCTGAGCGAACAGCAGTACGGCGAAAGCCGGCCCAAGATAGTGGAAGATGGCGCTGACGCAGAACCAGACATGCGGCGGCAGCGCATTGGCCAGTCCGGCGAGGGCGGGGCCTGCAGCGTGGGTGTCGCCGGTGGTCTGGTTTGCCGTACGAACTTGCGCTTCGGAATTCATGCGATCATTATCGCAGGCGAATTTCGCTATTTATATGGGCACTGAACGGCTTTTTGGGTCGGCCACTTTCTGAAGAAAGAGAATTCTCTTGAAACGCCTTCGAAATGAAAATGCCGACCTGGATGCGGCGGACCTGAAGATCCTGCGGCTCCTGGAAAAGGATGCGCGCACGAGCACGGCAGAGCTGGCGCGTGCCGTCGGGCTCTCGGCGCCAAGCGTGGCCGAACGCATCCGCAAGCTGCAGGAGAACGGCGTGATCGAGGCCTATACGGTCAGAATCAATCCGGCGGCGCTCGGCCTCAAGCTGTCGGCATGGCTCAGGATCAGGCCGGTGCCAGGGCAACTGGCCGTCGTGACCGAGATCATCCGCGAGCTGTCGGAAATCGCGCAATGCGACCGGGTCACCGGCGAGGATTGCTTCATCGCTCTGGCGCATGTCGGCTCGGTGGGCGAGCTGGAACGGGTGATCGACAGGATCATCCCCTATGCGATGACCAACACCGCCATCATCCAGTCGTCGCCGGTCGAGCCGCGCTCGCCGCTTCGCGGGCTAAGGGAGCGCTGATGGCTCGGTGTAACCGCGCCTCATGCGCGCCTGCTTGAGAATCGCGCGCCAGCGGATCATGTCGAAGGGGATAGGCTCGTTGTTGTTGGCGATGTGGAAGATCTCGTTGTTGACGTTCTTCAACGATCGCCAGAAATCATAATCGGTGATGCGCGGATCGGCCGCCAACCGCTCCACTTCCACCTTGATGTCGGTCTTCATGCACTATCCTCGCACCGCATTCCGCCTGCCACCCGCGCGCAACCCGGCAGGGTCGTTTTCGAACGCGCCACTGAGTCGTTCAACGGACTCAAGCGACTTGTTCACGTTAAAACCTTGGTAAGGTTAACGCGGGTGCTCGGGTTTTCAAGCGCTCCTGCGCTTGATGCCGATCGAACGGCCGGCGCGCTCCGGCATCGGCAGCGCGGCATGGGCGTCGCGCATGGCTTCGACCTGCGCCATCACATCGGCCGGAAAGGGGGCGACCTTCGGCCCTGCCATATCGACGTGCAACGATAGCGATTCGGACGTCGCCGCCAGCCAGCCGTCGACATGACGGATCTCCTGATAGGCTCTCAGCCGCTTCTCGTCGTGGTCGATGAGCTGGAAGGAGACGTTCACCTTGTGGTCGAGGTGAAGCTCCTGCACGTAGCAGACGTGGACTTCGGCCGTGTAGATGGTGAGGCGGCGCTCCTTGGCATAGTTCGGCCCCATGCCCATCAGCTCGAACGCTTCGTCCGAGCAGCGGTCGAACAGCACGTTGTAGTACGCCATGTTGAGATGGCCGTTGTAGTCGATCCAGTCCTTCTCGATCGCCATCGGCTTGGAAATGATCGGCGCGGGCATCGTCATCTGGTTTTCCTCGATCGTCGCTGGACAGGGTGTGGCTGGTGCGGTTCTAGTTGTTTGGCGCAATTCCGGACGGAAACCGCTTCACACTTTTCCTAGAATTGCTTTAGGCATCATCCATAGCTGCATTACAAGAGTGGCCGCTGGTCCATTCGCGGAGGAAATCATGGCTTTGAGCGACCTCAATCCCGTCGAGCGCAACGAGGAAGGCATCGCCACGGTGCTCGGCATCCTCAAGCAACAGTTCGGCGAGCGTTTCCAGACCGGCGAGGCGATCCGCAGCCAGCACGCGCACACCACAACCTATATCCCGACCCAGGCGCCGGACGGCGTCGTTTTCGCCGAGTCGACTCCGGAGGTGCAGGAGATCGTGCGCGCCTGCGCAGCGCACCGCGTGCCGGTCATCGCCTTCGGCGTAGGCTCCTCGCTCGAAGGCCACACCAACGCGCCGGGCGGCGGCATCTCGATCGACACCTCGCGCATGAACCGCATCCTTTCGGTCAATCCGCAAGATCTCGACTGCACGGTCGAGCCCGGCGTGACGCGCGAAGACCTCAACCGGCATTTGCGCGACACCGGCCTGTTCTTCCCGATCGATCCCGGGGCCAACGCCTCGCTCGGCGGCATGGCGGCGACGCGCGCCTCCGGCACCAACGCCGTGCGCTACGGCACCATGCGCGAGAACGTGCTGTCGCTGACCGCGGTCATGGCCGACGGCGAGGCGGTGACGACCGGCAAGCGGGCGAAGAAAAGCTCGGCCGGCTACGACCTGACGCGGCTTCTGGTCGGCTCGGAAGGCACGCTCGGCATCATCACGGCGCTGACGCTGAGACTGCAGGGCATACCGCAGGCGATCTCCGGCGGCGTCTGTCCGTTTCCCAGCCTGGAGGCAGCCTGCAACACGGTGATCGCGACCATCCAGATGGGCATCCCGGTGGCGCGTATCGAACTGGTCAACGCGCTGCAGATGCGGGCGATGAAGAACTATTCGAAGCTCGACTACCCCGAGAGCCCGTGCCTGTTCGTCGAATTCCATGGCAGCGATGCCGGCGTCGCCGAACAGGCCGAGACGTTCGGCATGATCGCCGAGGAAAATGGCGGCGGGCCGTTCCTGTGGACCAGCGTCGCCGAAGAGCGGACGAAGCTCTGGAAGGCGCGGCACGACGCCTATTGGTCGTCGTTGACGCTGCGCCCCGGCGCCAAGGGCCTGTCCACCGATGTCTGCGTGCCGATCTCGCGGCTCGCCGAATGCGTTACCGAGACCGAGGCCGATATCGCCGAGATGGGCCTGATCGCGCCGATCGTCGGCCATGCCGGCGACGGCAATTTCCATGTGCTCGTGCTAATGGATGTCGACAACCCTCAGGAGATTGCGCTTGCGGAAAAATTCGTCGGCAGGCTCAACATGCGCGCGATCGCCATGGAGGGGACCTGCACCGGCGAGCATGGCATCGGCCAGGGCAAGGTCGGCTTCCTGCGCCACGAGCTCGGCCACGGCGTCGACGTCATGCGCACGATCAAGCAGGCGCTCGATCCGCTGAACATCATGAACCCGGGCAAGATCTTGCCCGGGGCAGGATGATTTGGGGACTAGTCCGCCGCCCCCTCGGCAAGCTTTTGCAGCATTGGCCGGGTCGGCACGAAGAAGGTCGTGCCGGTGTGCGGTGTCGAGAAGTCGAGCAGCCGGTCGTAGGCGCCCGGCGGCTCGCCGACATACATGCGCTGCAGCATTTTCTCGATCACCCACAGATAGCGGGTGTAACCGATAAAATAGGTTCCGAACTCCTTCTGGCCCGGCCGGCCGAAAGGCATGTTGTCGCGCAGGATGTCGTATTCGTTGCCGGCGTCGTCCTCGATGGTGGCCAGTGACTTGTGCGACTTGCGCGGCTTGTCGTCGTCATCGATCTCGATGTTGTCGATCTTGGTGCGGCCGATGATCTCCTCCTGGACGTGCGTCGGCGTTTCCGCCCAGGCGGCCATGTCGTGCAAATATTTCTGGACGACGACGTAGCTGCCGCCGGCGAAGTCGGTGTCCTCGTCGCCGACAAGGGCAGAGGTCGGCAGGTCGAGACCGGTCGGATTGGCGGTGCCGTCGACGAAGCCGAGCAGGTCTCGCGCGTCGAAATAGCGAAAGCCGGTAACCTCGTCGACGACGGTCACGCTGCCGCCCAGGCTGCCGAGCAGGATGCGCTCGAACTCGAAGCACATGTCGGAGCGTTCGGCGCGGATGTGGAAGAGGAGGTCGCCGGGCGTGGACGGCGCCGCATGCACCGGCCCCTTGACCGGCGCAAAGGCTTTCAGCTCGCGCGGCCGCCGGTCCGGGGAAAGGCGCGCCCAAAGGTCGGCGCCGATGCCGGCAATGCACGACAGGCGACCGGACAGGTCGCGGAAGCCGACATTCTTGACGAGGTCGTCAAGCGCGCCAAGCACCGAGGCCACCTTGGCGAGGGCCGCATGATCGCTGCCTACTGTCACGACCAGGAAAACCGCGGCGAGCGACAGCGGAGCATCGACGCTCTGCGCGTCGATCGGCACCCTGTCCCAGTTCTTGCCTGACATCGGGAATGCTCCGCTTCTAGTTGGCTCAAAGTGGGTAGCGGCCAGAGGCAAGCCGCTTGGGCAGGATGCCGAAACGATATCGCGACCGTCGGCGATCGCGCAACTGCGGCCCCTGTGTTTGACGCGATGGCATAGGCGAATTGCCTCTTTATCGACACGCGGATGCGGGTAGAGTGCGGCTGACTTTAATCCTACGCTCTGGAGCAGATGCTCGCTCGCCTGTTCGTGATCTTCGGTGGCTTATTTGTGCTGGTGCTTTGCGCGGCGCTGGTGGTGCCGTATTTCATCGACTGGACCAGCTACCGCGCCGATTTCGAACGCGAGGCGAGCACGATCCTCGGCCGCAAGGTGACGGTGAAGGGCGATGCGACCGCGCGGCTTTTGCCGTTCCCTTCGGTGACCTTCTCGAACGTGGAGGTCGCCGGCGGTCCTGGAGGCCAGCCGGCGATGACGGTCGAGACCTTCTCCATGGATGCGGAGCTGGCGCCATTCCTGCGTGGCGAGCTGCTGATTTTCGACATGCGGCTGGTGCATCCAAAGGCGACCATCGACGTCGCCGGCGACGGCACGGTCGACTGGGCTATCCGGCCGTCGACGCCATTCAATCCGAGCCAGATCGCGATCGAGAAGCTGACGGTGACCGAAGGGCAGATCGAGCTGCGCCATGCCGCCGGCGGGCGCAGTCACCTGATTAGCGAGATCGACTCGACGATTTCCGCCAAGTCGCTCGCTGGTCCATGGCGGATGGATGGCAGGCTGCGCTTCGATGGCATGCGCACGGAAGTCTCTGCCTCCACCGGCAAGGTGGAGGCAGACGGCCAGATGCGGCTACGCGTGAAGGCCGATCCAGACGCCTACCCTTTGGCCTTCGAGACCGATGGCAATGCCGGCATCGTCAAGGGCGCGGCCGTCTATTCCGGCCAGTTCAAGATCGCAAACGCAGACAGGGCCGAAGCGAGCTCGGTCGAACCGCGCGGGGCCGATGGCGAACCGGTCAAGGCCAGCGCCGGCAAGCCCGATCCGGGCTTCCGGCTGAACGGCAAGTTCGCGCTCGACCACCAGAAGCTCAACGTCGACGAATTCCGCTTCGAAACCGGGCCGCTCGACGATCCCTATACCGCCGATGGCAAGGCCTCGGTCGATCTCGGCCTCAAGCCGCATTTCTCGATCGAGGCCAGCGGCGCGCAGGTGCAGTTCGACGAGGCGGTGGGCGCGTCCGCCGGAACCGGGCTGACGCTCGACCAGCGCATCGCGGCGTTCGAGCAGACGCTTCAGCACATGCCGAAGCCGACGATACCGGGCAGGGTCGAAGTCAGGCTGCCGGCGGTGGTGGCAGGCGACACGACGGTGCGCGACGTGCGGCTTTCGGCGGAGCCGGTCGAGGGCGGCTGGTCGGTGAAGTCGCTTGCCGCGACGCTGCCGGGCCGGGCAACGCTCGAGGCCGACGGCATGCTGAGCGTCGAGGACCATTTCGGCTTCACCGGCTCCTTACTGCTTGCCGTGGGGCAGCCATCCGGTTTCGCCGCCTGGCTGTCGAAGGATGTCGACGAGGCAATCCGGCGTCTGCCGGCGGCGGGCTTCAAGGCCAAGGTCGATCTCAGCGAGAACCGGCAGTCCTTCAGCGACCTCGAGCTCATCCTCGGCAAGGCCAAATTTTCCGGCCGCATCGATTCCAGCCAGCCCGACGGCGCAAGGCCCTCCGTGCTGATGCAACTGGCGGGCGGCGAGCTCGACGTCGACGGGCTGGCGGCCTTCGCCTCGATCTTCGTCAGCGACAAGGGCGCCAACCGCTTCGCCGACCGCGACCTCGATTTCCAGATCAAGGCAGGTCCGGTCAGCGCCGCCGGACTGACAGCCGACACGGTGGATACGGCGTTGCGGCTGCGCCAGGGCCTGCTCGAGATCGACCGGCTCTCGATCGGCGGGCTTGCCGGCGCATCGATCAGCGCCACGGGGCGGATCAAGGACTTTCCGGAAAGCCCGACGGGCAAGCTCGACGCATCCGTCGTGGCCGTCGATCTCAAGCCGCTCATCGACGTCGCGGCGCAGCATTATCCGGACAATCAGGTTTTGAAGGGCCTGGCCGCCCGCGCGGCCGCCTATCCGGAACTGTTCCAGGACGCCCGCATCGACCTGGTGACAAGCGCCGCCGACAATGGCGACGGCACCACCGGGCTCGCGCTGTCGGCGCAGGGCAAGGCCGGCGGTTCCGCCTTCTCGGCGTCGCTCTCGGGCAGGGGAACACCGGACTGGCTTCTCGATGCGCCGGTGTCGATCACCTTCAATGCCAGGAACCAGAATGCCGCCACGCTGCTCGCGCTTTACGGCCTGCCGGCGCTGCCGCTCGGCATGCTTGGACAGGCAACCACCGATGTCACGGCGAAAGGCTCGCTGGGCGGCGGGCTGGCGACCAGCTTCAACCTGACGGCCGACGATTTCAGGGTGAGCTTCGACGGGACAGTCGCCGAGACGGAGCAAGGCGCCACTGCCAAGGGCAAGGTCAACCTCGACGCCGCCGATATCGAGCCATGGCTGATGACGACCGGCGTCGGGCTGCCCGGCATGGGAACCGGCACCTCGACAACGCTCGCCGCCGACGCCGATTTCGGCAATGGGCTTTTGGTGCTGAGCGGGCTGAGCGGCGCCATCAACAAGGCGGCGGTGTCCGGCGACGTCAATGTCGACAGCAAGGACGGGCTGCCGCATATTGCCGGCGCGCTGGCGCTCGAAGAGCTCGACCTCGACCCGCTGGCGGTGTCGCTGTTCGGCGACCAGTCCTTCCTTGCCGCGAAAGGCGGTGGCTGGCCGACGGCGCCGTTCAGCCAGAAGTCGACGCTGCCTTTCAGTGCCGATCTCGACCTGAACGCGGCGGCTCTTGTCGCCGGACCGTTCGCCACGGCGCATGATGCGGCGCTGTCGCTGAAGCTTGACCGGGAAGGCATCCATGTCTCGGACCTCAAGGCCAAACTCTACGGCGGCGCGCTGACCGGCCGGTTCGCGCTCAAGAACACGGACGGCACCGGCTTGTTGTCGGGTCAATTGAAGCTTGCGGGCGGCGATCTTACCGCAGTGCTGCCGGATGCCGGCATCAGCGGCAGCGGCGACATTTCGGCCGCGCTGTCGACCAGCGGCAAGTCCGTGGACGCCATGATTGCCGCTTTGTCGGGGTCCGGCACCGCGGCACTGAAAGGACTGACCATTGGCGGCATCAATCCCGACGCCTTTGCCGCCATCATCGCCAAGGCCGATGCGATCGGGCGCGACATCGATGCCGCCAAGACCGGCGGCTTCGCGCCACAGATCGCCGGGCAGGGAAGTTTTGCGGCCGGCGACACCGATATCGCCTTCACCGTCGCCAACGGCACGCTGCGAGCACCGCCGATCAGCCTCGACAATCCGGCGGCGACGCTGTCGGCGGACGTCACCGCCAATCTCGATGCGAGCAGCGTGGCTGCCAGCGGCTCGATCACCTACCGACCGGGCGACGAGGCGCTGGTCGGCTCCGAACCGGCCGTGAATTTCAGTCTCGCCGGCCCGCTCGGGGCAACGGCGCTTCAGTTCGACAGCGCGCCACTGGCGCAGTTCCTGACACAGCGCGCGCTGGAGAAGGAGCAGCAGCGGGTCGAAGCGATGCAGGCGGAATTGCTCGAGAAGCAGAGGCTGCGGCGCGAGGTGCGCTATTACGCTGCGCTGCAGACCGAGCGCGACCGGGCGGCCGAGGAATTGCGCCGGCAGGAGGAAGAGGCGCGGCAGAAGGCCGAGGCTGAGGCCAGGGCGAAAGCCGAAGCGGAGGCGCAAGCGCAAGCAGAGGCTGAGGCGCAAGCGAAGGCGGAAGAAGAGGCAAGGGCCAAGGCCGAGGCTGATGCCAAGGCTCAGGCCGAGGCCGAGGCGCGTGCCAAGGCGGAGGCCGACGCGAAGGCCCAGGCCGAAGCCGATGCGAAGGCCAGGGCCGAACAGCAGGCAGCCGATGAAGCGGCAAAGGCGCAGGCCGAGGCCGACCGCAAGAAGGCGGAGCAGGCAAAGCAGGAAGCCGACCGCAAGAAGGCCGAGCAGGCGAGACTGGAAGCCGAGCGCAAGGCGGCTGAGCAGGCGCCGAAGGTCGACCGGTCGCTTCCCGGCGTCAACGAGAACTCCGCTCCGCTGCCAGCGAAACCCAAGGCCAACCCCTTCACCATCGAGAATCTGCTGAAGTCGCTGGACGGCGGTTAAGGCTCATCCACCAGGAAGCCGCAGGTCTGGCATTCGGCCACGCTCGTCGTTCAGGACGGCTCCTGACGAAAGAGCAGGCGCTTGAGCATGGGCTCGATCCGCGAAAGCTCGTCGAGATGGGCAGCCGACAATTCGGCCAGGCGATCGTCGGCAAGGGGGGTGAGCTGCAGGAGCACGCGGCGATGGTCGGCCTTGTCCTGATCCCTTGTGACCAATCCCGCCTCGCTCAGGCGGTTCACCAGTTCGACGGCGCTGTGATGGCGGATGCGCAGCCGCTCCGCCAGGTCGCCGACCGCCATGGGTCCGCCGCCGGGATAACCCTTGATCGCCAGCAGCGCCTGGTGTTGGCGCGGCGTCAGGCCCGCCTCATTCGCCTGCAACTGGCTGAATTCCAGGAAACGGCGGATCAGGTAGCGGAATTCGGAAAGCCGCTGGTAGTCGGCCTGGCTGATGGCGGGGCGCGGTTTTTGCGGATGCGTCATTCCTCGACTTATGGGCCTTTCCTGGGAAAGCTCAACTGCTCCCACGAAAGTCACGGCGGCCTGACGCGATCCGCGACCAAAATGACGCGCATGGCGGTCGAAAACAGTCTTGAAGAATTATATCGTGTTACGATATGTAGCCGCCCGACAACCGGACGGCTCTGCGCCGCCAGAAAGCTCGCCAATGAAATCCGCTCATGCCGGAAACGGCCATCTCCGCGACTTCACCACTGATCCAAGGGTGTTGCTCATCGCCGCCATCGCGGTCGTGGTCGCGACCGCCGGGCTGTTTGCCGGCATCGTGCTGTTGAAGCTCATCCGGCTTGCCACCAACATCGCCTATTTCGGCCAGTTCACGCTGGCCGAGCTCAGGCTCGAGGACACGCCGCTTGGGCTTGCCGCCGTGATCGTGCCGGTGATCGGCGCGCTGATCATCGGGCTGATGGCGCGTTTCGGCAGCGAGAAGATCCGCGGCCACGGCATTCCCGAAGCCATCGAGGCGATCCTGCTCGGCCGCTCGCGGCTCGACGCTAAGGTCGCCGTGCTGAAGCCGCTGTCGTCGGCGATCTCGATCGGTTCGGGCGGACCGTTCGGCGCCGAGGGCCCGATCATCATGACCGGCGGTGCCATCGGCTCGCTGATCGCGCAGATGCTGCCGGTCAGCGACAATGAGCGCAAGACGCTGCTGGTGGCGGGTGCCGCGGCCGGCATGACGACCGTCTTCGGAACGCCGATCGCGGCAATCATGCTCGCCGTCGAGCTGCTGCTGTTCGAATGGACGCCGCGCAGCTTCATTCCGGTCGCCGTTGCCGCGATCGTCGCGGAAGTCGAACGCACCTTGCTGCATCTGCCGGGGCCGATCTTTCCGTTTTCGGGCAGCATGGAGGCATCGATCGCCGGGTTGGGCGGCTGGATGCTGGTCGGCATTGCCGCCGGCCTGCTTTCGGGCCTGCTGACGCAATTGGTCTATGCCTGCGAGGACGCCTTTCAGAAGCTGCCGATACACTGGATGTGGTGGCCGATGATCGGCGGCCTCGCTGTCGGCATCGGCGGGCTGATCGAGCCGCAGGCGCTCGGCGTCGGCTACGACAACATCGCCAATATGCTCGACGGCCATGTCCTTGCGGCGGAAGCGCTGATGCTTCTGATGGTGAAGGCCATCATCTGGTCGGTAGCACTGGGTTCCGGAACCTCCGGCGGCGTGCTGGCGCCGCTCCTGATCATGGGCGGCGCGATGGGTGCGGTGCTGGCCGGCATCCTGCCCGAGGCGACGCCAGGTTTCTGGCCGCTGCTGGCGATGGCCGCGACCATGGGCGGCACCATGCGCGCGCCGCTGACCGCGACCTTCTTCGCGGTCGAGCTCACCGGCAATACCCATGTTCTGGTGCCGCTGATCGCAGCCTGCGCAACCGCCCATGCCGTCACCGTGCTTTTGATGAAGCGCTCGATCCTGACCGAAAAGGTGGCGCGGCGGGGGCATCACCTGGTTCGCGAATACCGCGTCGATCCCTTCGCTTTGACCAGGGTGCGCGAGGTGATGACCACCGAGGTCGAGAGCGTGCCGGCGACCATGACGCTGCACGGCGCGGCGGCTTTCCTCACCGCTCCGGACACGCGGCATCCGAGCTTCCCGGTGATCGACGAGGAGGCCCATGTGCTCGGCCTCATCGATCCGCCGGCAATCCTGCGCTGGCGGCGCGCCGGCATGCACCGCAAGGCGACGCTCGGTGAATTGCTCGCGGGCAGCAAGGTCACGCTCGCCTATCCGGACGAATATCTTGAGGGACTGTCCGACAAGCTGCTCACCGCCAACGTTTCGCATCTGCCGGTCGTCTCGCGCGAGGATGCGCGGCTGGTCGGCTATGTCGGCTGGAAGGATCTGATGCGGGTGCGCTCGAAAAAGCAGGCGGAGGAACGCGACCGTTCCGCCTTGCTCAGCTTTGGCGGCAAGCGCAGGGCACCGCAAAGCATCGGCGATACCGCGGCGTAAGGCCTTTCAAGGCGACTTGCCGCCGCGCTTCGCCCAGGCCAGCACATAGAGCCTCAGCGCGGAGGAAAGGTTGGCGTCGCGCGTTCGCGTTTCGTCGATCTCGGCGACGAGGGCCGCGAGCGAGATCGAGCGTTGCGCCGCGATCGTGACGAGGTCATCGTAGAAAGGTTGTTCCAGGGAAAAGCTGGTGCGGTGGCCGCGGATCGTCACCGAGCGCTTTTCGACCGCGGCCATCGGAGGCGCTCAGCTTCCGTCCGGATCGCCGGACTTTTCGCGGCGATGGCCGTCCATGAATCTTTCCGCCCTGTCGGACGTCAGCCGGTCGCGCTCGCGCTCGGCCTTGGTTCGACCGTGCAATGCGCGGTTCTCGCCGGCCAGGCGTTCCTTCTCGTTGCGCGCTTTCTGCTTGCGGGCCCGGCGGAGATTGACGACCTCGCCCATGTCCCCGGTCACTTCTTGCGGAAGGCGTCGAGCGAAACCACGTCGGCGCTTTTGCCGCCGGTATCAGCCACGGCAGGCTTCTTTTCGGTCTCGGCGGCCTTCTTCTTCGATTCCGTTTTCTTTTCGGTCACTACCGCGATCGGCTCCGCGGCCGGCGTGGCAGCGTCGTCTTCCGCAATACCCTCGGCCTTGACGTCGAATTCGAGCTCGAAATTCACCGAAGGATCGTAGAAACCGCGTACGGCGGAGAAGGGGATCTCGAGCTTTTCAGGCACGTCGGAGAAGGAGAGTCCAACCTCGAAACCGGTATCGGTCACCTTCAGGTCCCAATACTGGAATTGGATGACGATGGTCATCTGCTCCGGATAGCGCTCGCGCAGCCGTGAGGAAATGCGCACGCCGGGCGCGCCGGTGAGGAAGGTGATGAAGAAATGATGATTGCCGGGAAGGCCGGTGCGCGCGACTTCGGCCAGGACCTTGCGCATGACACCGCGCAATGCCTCCTGGGCCAGAATGTCGTAGCGGATGTGGTCGTCGGCCATGTGACGGTCGGGTTCCGTTGAATCGTCCGCATAGCTGTAATCAAGCTTGGGCGCGGCGTAAACCGCATATAGGCGCTGAATGCTGAGGCCAAGAGGGATGGCGGCGATTTGATCGCTCAGGCGTGGGCGAGGGCGGCCTGCCTGACGGATGTTGCTTTCCGCAGGCCGAAGGCGCCGAGGAAAGTGCGCACGCCGTTGGTGGCGGAGCGCAATACCTCTTCCTCCGTCGGCATGCCGCCGAGCATGAAAGTTGTCTGCAGTTCGGCGTTGACGAGAGCGAGGAACTGGCGCGCCGCCACGTCCGGATCGTCGATCGACAGGTGCCCGGCATAGGCGAGCCGCGCGAAGCGGGCGGCAAGCGCCGACCAGGTGCGGCCCGGTCCCTGTTCGCGCCATTCGGCAAAGAGTTCCGGATAGCGCTCGCCTTCGGCCTGGATCAGCTTGCGCAGGAAGCGGCCGTCGCGGTTGCAGATGCAGTTGCGGTTCATGCGCACGGCGAAAGCGATCAGGTCCGCCTCGAGATCGATCGGCTGGTCGGGGAAGGTGGCTATGGTGGCGAAGATGCCGGCATTGCAGCGCTCGGTCAGGTCGCGCACGACGGCCATGAAGAGCTTTTCCTTGTCGCCATGGTGATTATAGACCGTCTGGCGCGAGACGCCGGCTTCGGCCGCGATCAGGTCGATATTGGCGCCGGCATAGCCTTCCCGGCAGAAAACCGAAGCGGCGGCGTCCACCACCGATATGCGCTTGGCCTCATGGCTGCGTGGCGGGAAAGTGTCAGGAGAAACGCCGAGCTTCATGAAAATCTATATAGCGGTGATTGACGAATTGGACAAGGCTGTCTAAATTTGTGGACACGATAAAGGGAAGCCGCTCTCCGGCAGACGAATGAATTCGCTCTGATAAAGACTAACAAGTTCGCTCTCGGATGTCGGATTTCTCCGGGATGGAACGTCCTTGGGTAGACGCCGGACCACGGCGGCAACCAGATCCGAAAGAAGCCCTATCATGAGTCCCAAATTTCTCCGCATTGCGGTCGTGCTCGGCTTGTTGTCCGCAATCGGCCCCTTCGCCATCGATATGTATCTTCCCGCGCTGCCCTCGATCGGTGAGGATCTCAATGCCGGCACCGCCGCCGTGCAGATGAGCCTCCTGATCTTCTTCCTGTCGATGGGCTTCGGCCAGATCGTCGTCGGACCGATCTCCGACATGGTCGGGCGCAAGCTGCCGCTCTATGCCGGCCTCGCGCTGTTCATGGTCGGCGGCGTCGGCTCGGCGATGGCGCCGAACATCGAGTGGCTTATCGCCTTCCGCTTCCTGCAAGGGCTCGGCGCCAGCGCCGGCATGGCGGTGCCGCGCGCGATCGTGCGCGACCTGCACACCGGCAACGAGGCGGCCAAGCTGATGTCGCTCTTGATGCTGGTGTTCTCGGTGTCGCCGATTCTGGCGCCGCTGACCGGCAGCCAGATCATCGAAAGCTTCGGCTGGCGCGCCGTGTTCTGGACCGTGACGGGCGCCGCGGCACTTGCCACCGTCCTGCTCGCCACCTCGCTCAAGGAGACGCGGTCGGTCGAGGAGCGCGCCAACTCGTCTTTCGGCACGGCGCTGGCGGGTTACCGCTATTTGATGGGTGACCGCAACTTCCTCGGCCTGACGGCGATCGCCGGCTTCGGCATCGCGAGCTTCTTCGTCTATCTGTCGAGCTCGTCCTTCATCCTGATCAACCATTACGGTCTGTCGCCGTCGGTCTACAGCGTGTTCTTCTCGATCAACGCGGTCGCCTTCATCGGCATGTCGCAGCTGACCGGGATGCTGGCCGACCGCTTCGGCTTGAAGCGTGTCGTCTGGGTGGCGGTGACCGGCTACGCCACGGTGATGGTGGCGCTGTTCGCGATCATGGCGTCTGGCGTCGACCGGCTCGACGTGATGGCGGCGCTGCTCTTCGTCGGCTACGGCTTCCTCGGCTTGGTCATCCCGACCACCTCGGTGCTGGCCATGGAAGAGCATGGCGAGATCGCCGGCACGGCCTCGGCGTTGATGGGCACGCTGCACTTCGCCATCGGCGCGCTGGCGATGGGCGTGGCGGGTCTCTTCTTCGACGGCACGCCGCTGCCCATGGTGGCCGGCATCACGCTCTGCGCGGTGATTTCCTTCACGCTGGCGAAGGTCACACTCGGCAGGGCGCGGGAAGCGGTGGAAGCGCCGGCGGAGTAAGGGAACTCGCAAAAGATCGAAAAAGGCCGGGTTTTGCCCGGCCTTTTTCATGCCTGCGTCAAGCCGGCTGCATCGCGGACGAAGCGCACCCGCTCCTCGACCGGCGCAAGCGGCAAAGGCATCAGCTCGTAGCCGAGTTCGGCATAGACGCCCGCTACCGATTGAAAGGTGCGCTCGGCCTCGTCGAGTGTCTGTTTCCGCTCTTCGTCCTGGGTGAAGATTTCCGGCCATGGCGGCGCGATAAAGACGCGGCGCGCGTAGCGGAATGTCGTAGCTGCGCTTGCGATGTGATCGGGCACCGGCAAGCCGCAAAGCCTGAGATAGCCGATCGTGTCCGGCACGCCCCGGTCGAAAAAGACCGGACCGGGCTCGGCATGCGCCGCATGCCGGGAGCGCAGCTCCCAGGACAGCATCAGCTCTGCAAAGAGCGCCCGGTCCTGCCAGGGAAGGGCAGGGCCGCCGATCGCCACCTGGTCGCGGATGATGCCGCGCCCCGCCTCGGGCGCCGTCGCGAAGCCAGCCGTCTTCAGTGCCTCGATGAGCGTGGTCTTGCCGGAACCGGGACCGCCGGTCAGCACGAAGAATCGATCGGAATCGTTCTGCATGATTTTTCCATGGATTGAGGAACGGCGGGCAGGACGACGCATGCGCGCCAGGCGAGCCTCGGCGTTCAATTGATTTGCAGGGAAAGAGGGGAGAAGGTGGAGGTTTCTGTTGCCAGGTACCTCCGAACCCCGCCTAGAAGTGCGAACCTCTAGGGCTTGATTTGAAGCGTTCGCACCGCATTAAGCGGCGAGACGAGCTTCCGCATAGTTGTCGTTGGCAACTATAAGTTTAGCCCGATGACGGTGGTACAATGCCGGGCGAAAGTACGATCTTTACACCTTCGTCGATCCTATTTCGCCCCCAGCAAAAGCCGCTCCGTCATCCAGAGCGGTTTTTGGTGGAGGCGCCGGGTACCGCCCCCGGGTCCGAACGGCTTATTTCATCGCCTGTTTATCGCCATAGTCGGTCAAGCCGACGAAGCGAATATAGGGAGCGATGAGGGAAAAAGAAAGGCCAATCCGGCACTTGTCCCCGGCGCCAAACTCGACAGCCGAGGGTTGACTTGCGCCCCTACACAATCGAAGCTCCGCCGGCGATGAGGAATCTCTGACCTAGCGCACAGGTTGCGCGGCGCGCCACAAGCCTCATCGATCGGATCCGTGGCGCCGACGAGGGGAAGTTCGATGGCCGACTATCTTGCGGATGTGAAGAAATACGATGCTGGCGCCAGCGCCGACGCGGTCGAGAAGATCGTCAAGCATCTGGGCATCGCGCTCAGGAACCGCGATTCCTCGCTGGTCTCCTGCACGGACCCGAAGGAGCTCGAGCGCGTCCGGGAGAATTGGGTCGGCAAGAAGCTCGGCGTCGCTGACGCCAAGAAGGCCGATGCCTCGATCGAGAAGACCTGCAAGGCGATGGCCGCAGACAACACCAAGAGCCGCGTGACCTTCTATTACCTGGTTGCCAAGGATCTGGGCAAACTGGGTTCTCTCTGAAGATTCTCCGCAGGCGGACCGGCACGAATCGTGCCGGTATTGGCCTCTGGCGCACGAATCCACTTGTAGCAGGCTTTACGGTGTTCGACCGAGGGCCAGTCGGTTATGATCGACTGTCACCCGAATCAAGGCGAAGCCGATGCGCCAATATCTCGACCTTTTGAAGCACGTGCTGGAAAACGGCGCCGACCGCGGCGACCGCACCGGCACCGGCACGCGCTCGGTGTTCGGCCATCAGATGCGCTTCGACCTTTCGCGCGGCTTCCCGGTCACCACCACCAAGAAGCTGCACCTGAAGTCGATCATCCACGAGCTGCTGTGGTTCCTGGCCGGCGACACCAACATCAAATATCTCAACGACAATGGCGTCACCATCTGGGATGAATGGGCGGACGAGAACGGCGATCTCGGTCCCGTCTACGGCAAGCAGTGGCGCTCATGGCCGGATGGGCATGGCGGCGAGATCGACCAGATCGCCGGCCTTCTCAAGGAAATACGCAAGAATCCCAATTCGCGCCGGCTGATCGTCTCGGCCTGGAACCCGGCCGAAGTGGAGGCGATGGCGCTGCCGCCTTGCCACTGCCTGTTCCAGTTCTATGTCTCGGAAGGCCGGCTCTCCTGCCAGCTCTACCAGCGCTCGGCCGACATCTTCCTCGGCGTGCCGTTCAACATCGCTTCCTACGCGCTGCTGACCTTGATGGTGGCGCAGGTCACCGGCCTTAAACCGGGCGACTTCGTTCACACGCTCGGTGACGCGCATCTTTACTCGAACCATTTCGAGCAGGCGCGCGAGCAGATGCGGCGTACGCCGAAGCCGCTGCCGACGATGTGGATCAATCCGGAGGTGAAGGACCTTTTCGCCTTCCGCTTCGAGGATTTCCGCCTCGAGAACTATTTCGCCGACTCCAGCATCAAGGCGCCGATCGCAGTCTAAAGCCAGTCCCGGCCGCCGCCAGCGTTCCAGGTCGTCAGTCGATCCCGACCATGACGTCGGAGGCCTTGATCACCGCATAGGCCTGCGTGCCCTTTTCGAGCTGCAGATCGGTAACCGCTTCGTTGGTGATCGAAGCGGTGACGAGGACGCCGCCGCCGATATCGGTCCTGACATGCGAGGTGGTCGCTCCCTTGGTGATCTCGGTGACCTTGCCCTTGAGGATGTTGCGGGCGCTGATCTTCATGCCTCTCCTTCGCTGTATCGAGTGGGCTTCATCGTAGGCTGCGAGAACCCTACCGTACAATGGCGCCGAGGCTAAAAAGCCTTCCATTGTTATGTTCATCCGGATATATCGATCAAAGGCATTCGGCTGAACGGATTGCAAACAGGGAGAGGTTTCATGACGGGCACGGGATTTGGGTTGAAGGCGATCGCGGTTGGCGGTCTGACGGCGCTGTTGATGGCGGCCGTGCCGGCGGCCCATGCCGACGACAAGGTGATCGTGTTCGCCGCCGCCAGCCTCAAGGACGCGCTCGATGCAGTCAACAAGGCCTGCGAGCCCGAAGTCGGCGAGGCGGCGACCATTTCCTATGCGGCAAGCTCGGCACTTGCCAAGCAGATCGAAGGCGGCGCGCCGGCCGATGTCTTCGTCTCGGCCGACCTCGACTGGATGAAGTACCTCTCCGACAAGAAGCTGACCAAGCCGAACACCGAAGTGAAGCTGCTCGGCAATCAGATCGTGCTGGTCGCGCCGAAGGATTCCACGGTCGAGGCCAAGGTCGAAAAGGGCTTCGACCTCGCCAAGCTCATCGGCGACGGCAGGCTTGCCATGGGCGACGTCAAGGCCGTTCCGGCCGGCAAATACGGCAAGGCGGCGCTGGAATCGCTGGGCGTCTGGTCCTCGGTCGAAGGCAAGGTCGCGCAGGCCGAGAATGTGCGCGCCGCGCTGAAGCTGGTGTCGACGGGCGAAGCCCCGCTCGGCATCGTCTACGCCACCGACGCGCGCGCCGAGAAGGGGGTGAAGGTCGTCGGAACCTTCCCCGAGGATTCGCATCCGCCGATCATCTACCCGATTGCCCAGACGGCGGATTCGAAGGACAAGGATACGGCTGCCTTCCTGAAATGCGTCGAGTCGGCTAAGGCCGCGGCGCTGTTCAAGGAACAGGGTTTTACGGTGCTCGCGCCGAGCAACTGAGAAAGACCTTACACCGCATATGAATTGGCTGCTGGACCTCACTCCCGACGAATGGAATGCGGTCCGGCTGTCGGTCAAGGTGGCAACTGTGGCGATGTTCGCCAGCCTGCCACCCGGCATATTGATCGCGCTCCTGCTGGCCAGGGGACGGTTTTGGGGCAAGACCCTGCTCAACGGGCTGGTGCATCTGCCGCTGATCCTGCCGCCGGTGGTGACCGGCTATCTCTTGCTGCTCACCTTCGGCCGGCGCGGGCCGGCCGGCGCCTTTCTCGCCGAGCATTTCGGCATCGTCTTTTCGTTTCGCTGGACAGGCGCGGCACTTGCCTGCGGCGTCATGGGCTTTCCGCTGATGGTGCGAGCGATTCGGCTGTCGATCGAGGCGGTCGACCGCAAGATGGAGGCGGCAGCCGGCACGCTCGGCGCCAATCCGACCTGGGTGTTCGCCACAATCACGCTGCCGCTGATCCTGCCCGGGCTGATCGCCGGCGCGATCCTCTCCTTCGCCAAGGCGATGGGCGAGTTCGGCGCCACCATCACCTTCGTCTCCAACATCCCCAACGAGACGCAGACGCTGCCCTCGGCGATCTACACTTTCACGCAGGTGCCGGGCGGCGATGCCGGGGCGCTGAGGCTGACGCTGATTTCGATCGTCATCTCGATGGTGGCGCTGGTGGCTTCCGAGGTCCTGGCGCGGCGGGTCGGCCGTCGGATGGACGTCGAATGACGCTGTTCGTCGACATCAATCATCGCCTCGGCGATTTCGCCATCGAAGCGGATTTCGAAAGCGCCGGCCGGCTGACGGCGCTGTTCGGGCCTTCGGGCTCGGGCAAGACGACGCTGATCAACCTGATTGCCGGACTGATCAGGCCGCAGAAGGGGCGCATCGCGGTCGAAGGCCGCGTGCTGGTGGACACCGCCGCCGGCATCTTCGTGCCGATGCACAAGCGGCGGATCGGAATGGTGTTCCAGGACGCGCGCCTGTTCCCGCATATGAGCGTCGCCGGCAATCTGCGCTATGGCCGCTGGTTCACGCCGGCTGCCGAACGCTACGCAAACATGGAGGCGGTGGTCGATCTACTCGGCATCGGCCATCTGCTCGACCGGCGGCCGGCGAAACTGTCGGGCGGCGAAAAGCAGCGGGTGGCGATCGGCCGGGCCCTCCTTGCCAGTCCGAAGCTGCTCTTGATGGACGAGCCGCTCGCCTCGCTCGACGAGGCGCGCAAGGCCGAGATCATGCCTTACATCGAGCGATTGCGCGACGAGACGAAGATCCCGATCGCTTATGTCAGTCATTCCATTGCCGAGGTGGCGCGGCTGGCGAGCGACGTGGTGGTGCTTTCGCAAGGCAAGGTCGCGGCCTTCGGCCCGACGGAAGCGATCATGCAGCGGCTGGACCTTTTGCCGGCCGAGGAGCGCGGCGAGGGCGGCGCGGTGCTCGACACCAGGGTGCTGCGCCACGACGAGGCTTTCGGCATGACGGTGCTCGGCTCGCCCGCCGGCGAGATCCGCGTGCCACGCCTCCCACTGCCGGCTCGAGCTCTGGTGCGGCTGCGCATCCGGGCCCGAGACGTCATGATCGCGACCGAGCAACCGGCGGGCCTCAGCGCGCTCAACATACTGGCGGGGACGATCGCCGCGGTCAGACCAGGCGTCGGGCCTACGGTGGAGATCGCCATCGACTGCAATGGCGCAATCGTGCTGGCGAGCATCACCGAGCAGTCGAAACAAACCTTACGCCTTGCGCTTGGCCGCAAGGTCTTCGCGGTGATCAAGACCGTGAGCTTCGACGGTACGACGACAGGCCCCGGGCTGCCGGTCGAGGCCGACGGATGACGGAACAGCATGGCGCTATGTTGCATCGGAATAGCGATTTGCCTGCAAAGGGGGTAATCTGGACGTGACTGCAAAGGACAAGGAATGCCATCGCTGAGCCTGCGGATAAACCTCGATCCCGACGGACGAATTGGTCCGGGCAAGATCGAGCTTCTCGAGCAGATCGCCGCCTTCGGCTCGATCTCGGCCGCGGCGCGCGGCATGGAGATGTCCTATAAGCACGCCTGGGATCTGGTCGAGGATATGAACCGGGTGTTCGGCAAGCCACTGGTGGCGGCACAGACCGGCGGCAGGAAAGGCGGCGGCGCGCAATTGACGGCGGTCGGCCTCGCCGTGGTCAGCCGCTTCAGAGCCATAGAGCGCGCAGCCACTTCTGCGGCCGCGGTGCATATGCAGGCTTTGCAGGCGGAGATCGATGCTGGGTAGGGAAGAGGGGGATTAGGCAGTAGGCAGTAGGCAGTAGGCAGTAGGCAGTAGGCAGTAGGCAGTAGGCAGTAGGATGTGATCTCCTCGAGCTGCTCGATGCGCACGAAATCAACGACTGCCGATCGCCCGACTGCCTAATCCCTACTGCCTACTGCCTAATCCCCCGGTTTCCTCAGCAGATAGGTGTCCATGATCCAGCCCTTTTTTTCCCGGGCTTCCTCACGGGTCCTTTCGATCTCGGCGCCGACATCGCCGAGTCTGCCGGAGACGATGATCTCGTCCGGCGTGCCGAGATAGGCGCCCCACTGGATGAAGACATCCTGATCGGCCAACGTGTTGAAGGCGCATTTGCCGTCGAGCATGACAACCGTGCTTGCGGCGTTTGCCGGCAGCCCTTCTTCGGTCAGCCGGCGTCCGGTAGTGATGAGGATCGAGTCGCCGATACGGTTGAGCGCGGTCGCGTGAGCGGCCGCCAGCGCCTGGATCGCGGTGATGCCCGGAACGACCTCGAGCTCGAAACCGACATTGCCCCTGAGGCGCACGCGCTCCAGAATGCGCAGCGCGCTATCATACAGCGAGGGGTCGCCCCAGATCAGGAAGGCGCCGCAGCCGTTTTCACCCAGCTCGTCGCTGATTAGCCTCTCATAGATCTCGGCGATAGCCTCGTGCCAGTCGTCGACCGTCACGCGATAGGACGATGTCGGCTCGGCCCGGACCGGTACGTCGAACTCGACGCGGCGCGACTTCGGATTGGTGACGAAGCGGTCGCAGATCTGCCGGCGCAGTTCCGCCAGATCGGTCTTGCTTGCGCCCTTGTCGGGAATGAACAGCACATCGGCGCGGTTCAGGCCGTTGATGGCCTGAACCGTCATATGTTCGGGGTTGCCGGCGCCGATGCCGATGACGAGAAGCTTGCGCATGCGGGTTCTCCTGCCCGATCAGGCGGCCGGTGTCCAGACAGGCGCAGGCAGCCATGCGCGATCGCAAGGGCTTTGAAACGCCGTATGGAAACGGGTAGAGCGGTTCGCCGTTTGGCAGAAACGCCGAACCGCTCTAGCTATCTGTTTACGCAATTCCGGACGGAAAACCGTTACACACTTTTCCTGGAATTGCTCTAGATGGAAGCACGCATCGGGGTGGTCCCGGTATTGCCGTCGAGAGGGGGATCCATGTTACGCACTATCCTCACCGCAGCGCTGGCGTTTTTAGCCGCGCCGGCCTTTGCCAACGATTCCGTCGCCGAGCTCGGCACAGGCGGGCTGATCCTGTCGCGCAGCGACGCCGTCGCCATGGAAAGCGAGGACCTTTTCATCTCGCCGGAGAAGGTCGCAGTCGACTATGTCTTCCGCAACAACACCGACAAGGACGTCAGTGCCATCGTTGCGTTCCCGATGCCCGACATCGAGGGCGATCCGAACGAAATGCCGGCGATCCCGGAAGCGCAGAGCGACAATTTCCTCGGCTTCGAGGTGACGATCGACGGCGTCGACGCGAAGCCGCAGCTCGAACAAAGAGCGTTTGCGCTGGGCATCGACATCACCGCCGATCTCAAGGCGCAGAACGTGCCGCTCTATCCGTTCGGCGACGCCGCCAAGGCGGCGTTGGCGAAACTGCCCAGGGACGTCGCCGAGGATTGGGAAAACCGCGGCATCATCATCGAGGATACCGCCGATGACGGTTCGGGCATGCAAACCGCCTATGCGCCGTTCTGGCAGCTGCGCTCGACCTACTGGTGGCGTTCGACCTTCCCGGCCAACAAGGAAGTCCATGTCTCGCACCGGTACAAGCCGAGCGTTGGCGGCACGTCCTCGGTCAGCTTCTACTATGACGGCAAGTTCCAGGGGCAGTATGACGCCTATAAGAGCCGATACTGCATGGACGGAGCGTTCGAGAACGCGGTGCGCAAGGCGGCGAAGGAAAATCCCGACGGCTATCCGAAATATTTCGAAGGCCGCATCGCTTACATCCTGACCACGGGCGGCAACTGGGCGTCCGGCAGTATCGGCAATTTCAAGCTCACTATCGACAAGGGCAGCGCCAAGAACCTGGTTTCGTTCTGCGGCGACAATGTCCGCAAGACCGGCCCGACCACGTTCGAGATGACGGCCAAGGATTTTTACCCCGAGCACGACATCGACATCCTGCTGCTCGAGCCGTCGGACAATGGCGGGAATGGCGGCTGATGGACATCGCGATCTATGTCGCCATTGCCGAGAACGGGGTGATCGGGCGCGAAGGCGGGCTGCCGTGGCGGCTTTCCAGCGATCTCAAGCGTTTCAAGGCCGATACGATGGGCAAGCCGATCATCATGGGCCGCAAGACCTATGAAGGCATCGGCCGGCCGCTGCCCGGAAGGCTCAACATCGTGGTGACACGAGACAAGGGCTGGCGCGCCGACGGTATCGAAGTCGCGCATTCGCTCGATGAGGCGATCACGCTGGCCAAGGTGCGCGGCCGCTGCATGGCAGGCGCCGAGGAGATCTGCGTGGTCGGCGGCGGCGAAATCTATGCCCAAGCCTTGCCGCTTGCCGACCGCCTCCATGTTACCCATGTGCTTGCCAAGGTCGATGGCGACGCCCATTTCCCGCCGATCGACCCGGCCATCTGGGGGATCGTCCGTTCAGAGGATTTTCCGGCAGGCGAGAAGGACAGCCATGCGACGCGCTACACGGTCTACGAGCGCCGCGGCGAGGGTCATTGACGACGACAAAGGGTCGCTGCCGGCCCAAATCGGACGGCGCGAGCGGCAGACCGCGTTGAAAGCGCGTCAAGGCGTCCCTATAGAAGAACGACAGTACAGCGCCGCGCGTCCAACCGGATGCGCAAGAGGCCGCTGTAAAACTTTGATTTGGCGCATGATTCCTTTCCGAAAACCGATTCCGGTTTTCGGTGTCATGCGCTAGGATCACGCCGCAAGGCCTGAGGGAACCGAAGCGAAAGGACATTCATGCCCTGGAACGACAAGAGCGGTGGCGGCGGCCCTTGGGGCGGCGGCGGCAATCAGGGACCCTGGGGGCAGGGGCCCAAGGGGCCAAGCGGACCACAGGGTTCCCCTCCTGACCTCGAGGACATCATTCGCCGCGGCCAGGACAGACTGCGACGCGCGCTTCCGGGAGGTGGCGGCGCCAGCCCGGCCGTCTTCGGGTTGATCGCGCTCGCGCTCGTCGTGCTTTGGGCCTTCAAGGCAATCTATACCGTGCAGCCTGACGAGGTTGCCGTCGAATTGCGCTTCGGCAAGCCTAAGGCGGAGCTTTCGCAGCCAGGCCTGCATTTCCACTGGTGGCCGATCGAAACGGTCGAGACGGCCAAGATCTCCGAGCAGCTCGTCAGCATCGGTGGCGGATCGGCCAGCGGCTCCGGGCTGATGCTCTCCGGCGATCAGAACATCGTCAACGTGCAGTTCTCGGTCGCCTATCAGGTTTCCGACCCCAGAGCCTACCTCTTCGACGTCTCGGATCCCGACGGCATGCTGACGCAAGTGGCCGAAAGCGCCATGCGCGAGGCCGTCGGCCGCCGGCCGGCGCAGGATATCTTCCGCGACGACCGCCAGGGCATCGCGGCCTCAGTGCGCGAGATCATCCAGACGACGCTCGACGGCTACAAGGCCGGCCTGCAGGTCAATGCGATCTCGATCGAGGACGCTGCACCCCCGCGCGAAGTGGCCGATGCCTTCGACGAGGTGCAGCGCGCCGAGCAGGACGAAGACAAGTTCGTCGAGCAGGCCAATCAGTATTCCAACCAGAAGCTCGGCCAGGCGCGCGGCGAGGCGGCCCAGGTCCGCGAGGACGCCGCCGCCTACAAGAACCGCGTCGTGCAGGAAGCGGAAGGTGAAGCCCAGCGCTTCATCTCCGTCTACAACGAATACGCCAAGGCGCCCGACGTGACGCGCAAGCGGCTTTATCTGGAAACGATGGAGAGGATCCTGAAGGACTCGAACAAGGTCGTCGTCGAGCAGGGCAACGGGCAAGGTGTGCTTCCCTATCTGCCGCTGCCGGCGCTGCAGCCGAAAGCGCCGCCGGCGCCGGTGCTGGGAGGCAACCAGTGATGGCCAACCGTCTTCCAGTCATCGCCGTCATCGCGGCGGTCCTTCTGTTCCTGCTCTACTCGGCCGTCTTCGTGGTCAATGCGGGCCAGCAGGCGATCGTGCTCAGGTTCGGC
This sequence comes from Mesorhizobium sp., assembly GCA_004963905.1. GTDB lineage: Bacteria > Pseudomonadota > Alphaproteobacteria > Rhizobiales > Rhizobiaceae > Mesorhizobium. The sequence goes on along the minus strand of SUGL01000003.1, from coordinate 87,018 downwards.
GAGATCATCGACGTAAAGAGCGAGCCCGGCATCTACTTCAAGGCGCCGTTCGCTTTCTTCGACGCCGACAGCGTCCAGATGATCGAGAAGCGAGTGATGCGTTTCGATCTCGACAACATCCGCGTCCAGGTTTCGGGCGGCAAGTTCTACGAGGTCGACGCCTTCATCGCCTACCGCATCTCCGATCCGCGCACCTTCCGCGCGGCGGTATCGGGACAGGTGGAGCTCGCCGAGGCTCGCCTGAAAACGCGTCTCGATGCAGCGCTGCGCCGCGTCTACGGCCTGCGCGACTTCGAGGCGGCGCTCTCGGAGGAGCGCGCCGTCATGATGCGCGAGGTGCGTGACCAACTCCGCCCGGACGCAACATCGCTCGGCCTCGACATCCAGGACGTGCGTATCCGCCGGACGGATCTGACCGCGGAAGTCTCGCAGCAGACCTATGACCGCATGAAGGCCGAACGTCTGGCGGAAGCCGAGCGACTGAGGGCGCGCGGCAACGAGGCGGCGCAGCGCATCAGGGCCAGGGCCGACCGCGAGGTCGTCGAGATCATCGCCGAGGCGCAGAAGGAATCGGAAATCCTGCGCGGCGAAGGCGAGGCGCAGCGCAGCGCCACCTTCGCGGATGCCTACAAGCGCGATCCGGCCTTCTTCGATTTCTATCGCTCGATGAATGCCTATGGCACCGCGCTGGACAACACCGGAACGACCATGGTGCTGTCGCCCGAGTCCGAGTTCTTCCGCTACTTCCGCGATCCGGCCAGCAAGCCTGTGCCCGGGCAGCCGACTGCGCCGGCCGCGCCGGCGACGGCACCTGCCGCGCCTGCGACGCAACCCAGCACCGCCCAGTAGCGGCGGTGCAGGATTTCCTGGCGGCAATCGGCCTGGTTCTCGTCATCGAGGGCCTTGTCTATGGCGGGTTTCCGGCTTTGGCCCGGAAACTGGCTACAGAAGTGCTGTCGATGCCGGAAAATGTGCTGCGAATCGGCGGATTGGTCGCAATCGCAATCGGCGTCGGCATCGTCTGGCTGGTCCGCGGCTGATGAAATTCCTTGGTGCCGAAGCGATTGACGATTTATCTTTCGCCGATAGCTATAGCCGCAAACGTGCCTTATTTCTTGCCAACATGAAATTGGATGGGCGCCTTTAGCGGAAGCGCTTTTCCCTTTCTCGAAACACCGGGAGGCCACGATGATATCCGACACCCTGTTGCGCGCGGCGCGGCGCACGCTTTTCGCCGGCGCCACCGCATTCGTCGTCGGCATGATTGCCGTCCCGTCTTTCGTCACGCCAACAATCGCTTCCGACGGACCTCCCTCGGTAGCGGATCTCGCCGAGCGCCTGCTCGGCGCGGTGGTCAACATCTCGACCTCGCAAACCGTGAAAGGCACTGAAGGGCCGGGCGCGGTGCCGATGCCGCAGCTTCCCGAAGGCTCGCCCTTCCAGGACTTTTTCGACGACTTCTTCAAGAACCGCGGCGGCGACAAGGGAGGCGGTGGGCAGAAGGTGCAGTCGCTGGGCTCCGGCTTCGTCGTCGATGCCGAGCAGGGCATCGTGGTGACCAACAATCACGTCATCGCCGATGCCGACGACATCGAGGTGAATTTCTCCGACGGCGTGACGCTGAAGGCGACGCTGGTCGGTACCGACACCAAAACCGACGTCGCGGTGCTGAAGGTCGATCCGAAGGGCCACAAATTGACGGCCGTGAAATTCGGCGATTCCACCAAGATGCGTGTCGGCGACTGGGTGATGGCGATCGGCAACCCGTTCGGCCTCGGCGGAACCGTCACTGTCGGCATCGTCTCGGCGCGCAACCGCGACATCAATTCCGGCCCCTATGACGACTTCATCCAGACGGACGCCGCCATCAATCGCGGCAATTCCGGCGGTCCTCTGTTCAATGCCGAGGGCGAGGTCATCGGCATCAACACGGCGATCATCTCGCCCTCGGGCGGCTCGATCGGCATCGGCTTCTCCATTCCCTCGCAGCTTGCGGCGGGCGTCGTCGACCAGCTTCGCCAGTATGGCGAGACGCGGCGAGGCTGGCTCGGCGTGCGCATCCAGCCGGTGACCGACGACATCGCCGAAAGCCTCGGCATGGCGACCGCCAAGGGCGCGCTGGTGGCCGGCGTCATCAAGGGCGGACCGGTCGACAACGGCACGGTTCAGGCCGGCGACGTCATCATAAAATTCGACGGCAAGGACATCCACGAGATGCGCGACCTGCCGCGCGTCGTCGCCGAAAGCCCGGTCGGCAAGGCGGTCGACGTCGTCATCGTGCGCAAGGGCGTCGAGCAGACGGTGAAGGTTACGCTTGGCCGGCTGGAGGACGGCGAGAAGCTGGCTAAAGGCGAGAACGGCGCTACCGACCAGGACAAGGGCGACAAGGCGGCTCCGGTGTCCACGGCTTCGGTGCTCGGCATGACCGTCGGCGAACTCAACGACCAGACCAGGCAGAAATTCGGCATCGCGGCCGACGTGTCGGGCGTGGTGATCACCGACGTCGCCAAGGATTCGGCCGCCGCCGAGCGTGGCATCCAGCCCGGCGAGGTGATCACCGAGATCGCGCAGGAATCGGTGGGAACGCCGAAGGACGTCATGGACCGGATCGGCGCGCTGAAGGAGCAGGGCCGCAAGAACGCGCTGCTGATGCTGGCCTCAAAGACCGGCGAGCTGCGCTTCGTGACGATCCGGATGGACTGAGTCCCGAAGGACCGGCAACCGGTTGATCTGCAAAAGAAAAAGGGCGGCTACCGGGTCGCCCTTTTTTGTGTTCGCCAATCCTCGCGCGACAGCCTGTAGAGGACATGCCGCTTGAGATGGGGATGGCTGTCCGGCACGGAGGGATGGTCGAAATCGGCACCCGGATCGGCGCGCATGCCGAGCCGTTTCATCACCGCGGTCGAGCGGTGGTTTTCGGCAACCGCGAAAGAGACGATTTCGTCCAGCCCCAGCGTTTCGAAGCCATAGGCGAGCCAGGCTTGCGCTGCCTCGGTGACATAGCCCTTGCCCCAGAATTCCGGCGCCAGCCGCCAGCCGATCTCGATCGTGCCGTCCGGTAGCGATGGTACATCATCCGTATCCAGGAGACCGACGAAGCCGATGCATTCGCCGGTGGCCGCGATCTCGGCGGCGGCGAAGCCGTAGCCATCCTCCTCGATCCAGCCGCGGAATTCGTCCATCTTGGCGTCTGCCGCTGCGCGGTCGCGACGGAACGGAAAGAACTCCATCACGCGTTCGTCGGAGTTGATGCGATGGAAAAGCGCGCGGTCGCGCTCTTCCCAGTTGCGCAGGATGAGGCGCTCGGTGCGGATCGGCGTCACTGCACGAACTCCTCGCTCCGATAGCCCTGGAGATAAAGCAGCGCTGTCAGGTCGCCGTGATCGATGCGGATCCTTGCCTGCTCCGCCACCGCCGGCTTGGCGTGGAGGGCGACGCCGGTACCGGCCAGTCGGATCATGTCGAGATCGTTGGCGCCGTCGCCGACGGCAACGGCATCCCCGGTCGACAGGCCAAGCCTGGCCGCAATGTCGAGCAGCGCTTCGGCCTTGGCGGCGCGGCCGAGGATCGGCTCGGTCACCGTGCCGGTGAACTTGCCGTCTTCTTCGACAAGCCGGTTGGCGCGGTTCTCCTGGAAGCCGAGCAGCGTGGCGATGCGGCTGGTGAAGACGTCGAAGCCGCCGGAAACCAGCGCCGTCCAGGCGCCGTTGGCGCGCATCGTGCGCACCAGCGCGCGGCCGCCGGCGGCCAGCGTCAGACGGTTGGCGATGATGCGATCGACCACCGCCGTGTCGAGGCCCTTCAGCAAGGCTACGCGCTCGCGCAAGGCCGGCTCGAAAGCGATCTCGCCATTCATCGAGCGCGCCGTGATCGCGGCGACATGCTCCTTGACGCCGATCTCGTCAGCCAATTCGTCGATGCATTCCTGGTCGATCATGGTCGAATCCATGTCGGCGAGCAGGATCTTCTTCTTCCTGCCTTCGGCCGGCTGGACGACGATGTCGACCGGATCGGAGGCCAATGCCGCGCGCAGATTGGCCGTCAGTTCGCCGATTTCGGGCGTCTCCGGCAAAACCAGATCGCAGGCGACATCTTCGGCCAGCCAGTGAAGGGCGCTTGCGCCGGCCGTCCGCGAGGCCATATTCGCAAGCGAGGCCGACACTGCGCGGTCTTGCGGACGGGATACAAGCGTGGCGATCAGCGGCATCGAAAATTCCGGCAGGCAGGCGGGCAAAGGCCGCGTGAAGAACGCGATCCTGATAGCGGGACCGACCGCCAGCGGCAAGTCGGCGTTGGCGCTCGATCTTGCCGGACGGCTGGGCGGTGTCATCGTCAACACCGATTCCATGCAGGGCTATTCGGTGCTCGACGTGCTGACGGCGCGTCCAAGCGCGGCCGAAATGGCGCGCGTGCCGCATTTCCTCTACGGCCATGTGCATCCTTCGACAGCCTACTCCACCGGCGCCTGGCTGCGCGACGTCACCCGGCTGATCGAGCAAGGCGTTTTGTCGGGGCGGCCGGCGGTCTTCGTCGGCGGTACCGGGCTCTATTTCCGCGCTTTGGCCGAAGGCATTTCCGAGATGCCCGACATTCCGCCATCGGTGCGCGAGCGCTGGCGCTACGAGCTCAAGGAGCAAGGGGCAGAAAGGCTGCACCGCATCCTGATGCGTGAGGACTCGGCCGTCGCCATGCAGCTCAGGCCGACCGACGGCCAGCGCATCGTGCGGGCGCTGGAGGTGCTCGACGCGTCGGGACGGTCGATCCTCGACTGGCAAGCGGCGCGCGGCCAGCCGCTGATCGACCGCGACAGTGCACGCTTCCTGGTGATCGAGCCGGATCGCGGCGAGCTCGTCGCGCGCATCGAGGCGCGATTCGACCAGATGCTCGACAAAGGCGCGCTGGACGAGGTCAGGCAGCTGATGGCGCTCGACCTCGATCCGGACCTGCCGGCGATGAAGGCGATCGGCGTGCGCGAGCTGCAGGCCGCGATGGCCGGACAGATGGGCTTTCCCGAGGCGATCGAGTGCGCCAAGATCGCGACGCGCCAATATGCCAAGCGTCAGACGACCTGGTTCAGACACCAGCTCGGACCGGAGTGGCAAAGGCTCCGGCCGGGCGAGGAATTGGCAATTCCGGACCGATAGAAATGCGATTTCAATCAGAGGCTTGGAATCGTGGCACAGCCTTCCGCCACGGTTGTCCGGGTTAACCGTCCGTAAGGCCGAGCGTGCCATAACTTCGATGGCTCGTAGTGCCGCGGGGAGTTATGCGTTTTCACAAGGCGGAATCCGCATTTTTCGTCTTTATTTTCGTGATCCTGGCCGCCGGCCTGGTGACTTTCCACGCCTATGGCCAATTGCAGGACATTGCGACCGATCTCGACACCGCATCGCGTCTCCATAGGATCATCTACCTCAACAAACTGCTGTTCGTGACCGGCGCGCTGCTCGCCGCCGCCTTGTTCTTCGGGACCTTCTTCATCTATCCGCTGATCCGCGGCCAGGTGCGGGAAGAGGGCAAGCTGCGCGCCATGACGGTTTCGCTGAGCGCCCGTTCACAGACGCTCGAGCAGGCGGCGCTCACCGACGGCTTGACCGGCATGCAGAACCGCCGCTATTTCGACGACGCGCTGCGGGAATATCTCGACGAGTTCGGCCGCATCGACAAGCCGGTGGGCTTGATGATCCTCGACCTCGATCATTTCAAACAGGTCAACGACACGCATGGTCACGACGTCGGCGATGAGGTGCTGAGGGCCGTCGCGCAATGCGTGCGAGGCATGACGCGCTATCACGACGTGGTGGCGCGGCTTGGCGGCGAGGAGTTTGCCGTGGTCACGCCCAATATGGACGCGGAGCTGCTCGCCCGGTTCGCCGAGCGCATCCGCAAGGCAATCGCCAACCTGTCGATCCTGTCGGGCAATGTGCGGCTGAAGGTCACCACCAGCGTCGGTCTTGCCGTCTGGGATCGCAAGGAGAGCGCGGAGGACTTCTACCGCCGCGCGGACCGCCAGCTCTACGAGGCGAAGAAGCAGGGCCGCAACCGCGTCTGCGCCTAAAATCCCATCACTGAATTCGTGAAGCTGGCCGTATGCTGCTGTTTTCTGCGCTTCCGGTGCTCACGGACTCTATGTCCGCTCCGCTCCGGTTCTCGTAAACAGCACCATCCGACTCAGCTTGACGAATTCCCTGATGGGATTTCCCCGCTGGTCGAAGAAGCAGAGCCTAGAAATACTGCCGCGCCCCCTTGTCCGGCGGTCGGATGACGCAGGCTCAATCGTTCTGCTGGCGCATGCCGAAGGTCGAGGGCTTCAGGCCGTAGCGCAGGTCGAAATCGTCGTCCGGCTGGACGCGCGGCGCGGCGGGCTTTCGATAATCCGGATCACCGGCTTGGCGGCCCGAGTCCACCGCCTCGGCGAAGGCCATGGCCTGCTGCGGTTTCGGTACGTTGCGCAGCCGCTCGACGATCCCGGCGAGGTCGACATCGTCGCCGGCTTCCGCCGGCAGGGTCTGCTCGCGCTTCGCCGTTCCCGGGATGAATTCCCGCGGCAGTTTTTCGAATTTGAGCCGCATTGTCGTCGCCACGCCTTCGCCGAAGGCGATCGCCTCGCGCTGACCCATCGAAGACAGGAAGGCGAGCGTCGAGGCAGAGGAATCGGCGATCGCCGATCGGATGATCGCCTGGTCCTGCTCGTTGGCGAGCCGCATGGCGAAGAAGGTCGAGCATTGCGACAGGATCGTCGGATCGAGCTCGCCTGGGCGCTGGGTCACGACGCCGAGGTAGCAGCCATATTTGCGACCTTCCTTGGCGATGCGCGACAGAGCATGCCTGGTCGGCGCGAAGCCGAGGCGCGGATCGGCCGGCATGTAGCGATGCGCCTCTTCGCACAACAAAAGCAGCCGCAGCCGCCCCTCGCTCCAGAGCGCAAGATCGAAGGCGAGGCGCGCCAGCACCGAGCAGACGGAATTGACGACCTCGGACGGCATGCCCGCCATCTCGAAGCAGGTCACCGGACGACCGTGGTTTGGCACGCGGAAGATGTTGCCGATCGTCTCGTGGATGGTGTCCTCGATCAGCCGCGAATTGAACATGAAGCGGTAGCGCGGGTCGGCAGCGGCCGATTCAATGCGCGTCCGCAATGATTTCAGTGTCGGACGGTCGTTCTTGCTTTCAAGCAAACCCATGCGCTCGTCGATCTGCTTGAGCAGGTCGGCGATGCGGTAGGGCACCGGCGTGTCCGCCGTCAGGGCGTCGCTGCCGCGCCTGATATAGGAGCCGGAGCTCGGATTGCGATAGAGGTTCTTGGCGGCCGGGATGAGGTCGCGCAGGACGTCGACTTCCTCCGGAACGGTCTCGCGCCCGCGAAACAGAACCTCGGCGAATTCCTCCAGCCTGAACATCCAGAACGGCAGGTCGAGCGTCTTGGAATCGACCTTCACGCAATATTCCGGAAGCGAGGCGGCAAACTCGTTGTGCGGGTCGAGTATCAGCACGCGCAGATCCGGCCGCGCCTCGATCGACTTGCGCAACAGCAGCGAGACGGCCGTGGATTTGCCGACGCCGGTCGTGCCGACAACGGCGAAATGGCGCGCCAGCGTGTCGTCGATGGCGATGTTGGCATCGATCGCCTCGTCCTGGGACAGCGTGCCGATGGTGATCGAATGCCGGCCAGCGAGATCGTAGACGGCCTGCAGGTCGCGACTGCGGATACGGTGGGCAATAGCGCCGATATGCGGATAGGTGGTGATGCCGCGGTCGAAGACCGGCTTGGCGCCAGGCTCGGCGCTGTCGCGCACCTCGCCGATCAGCTCGATGCTGACTTCGATGGCATTCTGACCCTCGTTGCTCCAGACGCGGTCCGACTTGCCGATCGCATAGACGAGGCCGACGGTGCGCGTCGAGCCAAGGTTGATGGAAATCATCTTGCCGACCGTCCACAGGCCGGTCACCGTGCCTTCGGCATCCTCGGCATAGGCGCTGATGGTGGCGCGCGCTCCGTCGCACTGCACGACATTGCCCAGAATACGCTTGTCGTTCTGTTGGGCGTTGCGGCGCTCCTGCGAGGTCGGCTCCCCGACGGAGCCTTCGCGTTCAACAAACATCGGTGACCTGTCCCATTCCCCTCAAGGTCAAACCTATCCCAATCGGGGTTAAGGCCGCGTGAGGTCGGATGGTGTAGGGCCTGTTAAGGCGGCGGCAAAAATTCGATCGAATAGGCTCTTCCGTCATGCTTGGTTTTCGATATATTGGATGAATGGCTGATATATCGAACGACATCACATTCACGATCGGCAGGCGGATACGCTCCGAGCGTGATTTGCGAGGCTGGTCGCTGACCGAACTGGCCGAGCGCTCGGGTGTTTCCAAGGCGATGCTGAGCGCCATGGAGCGCGGCATGACAAGTCCGACCGCGGCACTCCTCGTGCGCATCGCTTCGGCTTTCGGCATGACGCTCTCGACTTTGATCGCCCGAGCCGAAATGCAGGGCGGCGGTGTGTCCCGCAAGGACGAGCAACAGGTGTGGCAGGACCCTGCCACCGGCTATGTCAGACGGCACCTGTCACCGGCATCGCAAATGCCGCTCGAACTGATCCGGGTCAGTCTACCGGCAGGCGCCAAGGTCAACTTCCCGGCGGCGTCCTATGCCTTCATCAAGCAGCAGATCTGGCTTATCGGCGGCCGCCTGGACTTCATCGAAGGCGATGTCGTGCACAGGCTGGAACCCGGCGACTGCCTGGCGCTGGGCGCGCCGTCGGACTGCACGTTCCATGCTCCCGGACCGGAAGCTGCCGAGTATCTGGTGGCGCTGGTCAGGGGCTGATCGCATGGCGCGCCGGCCGAAACGCTCGCACAATGGCGGGCCGCCTCTCGACGATTACGAAGGCCCGCCCTGGGGCAAGGGCGACGCCTACATCTTCCTGGCCTGGCGCGCCGCTCACGACACGGCCTGGAAGGCGCCAAGCCAGACCATCATGCTGATGCGGCTGGAAAGGGCCGAGCGGCTGGGCCTCACCTATGAGGAATACACCCTCGAGATCCTGGAGCGCGGACGGCACCTCAGCGAGGACGACGCCGAGCGAATCGCGGAAATCCGCCGGGCACGGCGGCGCAGACGGACCCGTCATTTCGAATGACCGCGGCCCGACACCACATCACCTGGAGAGCACGGACATGAACTCCCTCGAAATCAGGGCGTTGGACGATGACGCGAAAACCAGGGGGATGCTGGCCGCCCTGCTGATCGAGACGGTGGCCGCCGGCGGATCGGTGAGCTTCATGCATCCGCTGTCTCGCGATGCGGCTCATGAGTTTTGGCTGAAATCGCTGGCCGCGGCGGCGCGCGGAGAAAGAGCGGTGCTGGGCGCATGGGACGGCGAGATGCTTGTCGGCACCGTCACGCTGCTTCTCGACTGCCCGCCCAACCAGCCGCATCGCGCCGAGATCGCCAAGCTGATGACCCACGTCGACCGTCGCGGCCAAGGCATCGCGACCCGCCTGATGCGGGCCGCCGAGGAACTGGCCGTGAAGAAGGGACGCACCTTGCTGGTGCTTGACACGGCAAGCGAGGAGGGCGCGGCAGGGCTTTACGAGAAACTCGGCTTCACGCTGACCGGCGAGATTCCCGACTATGCGCTCAAACCGCATGGCGGGCTTACCGGCACGCTCATCTACTGGAAACGGATAGGGCGTTCGTAAGGCAATTGGCCGTCGGAGGAATGCTGAGCCAAGGCGAGAGGCCTGGTGCTGACGGCGTGAGCCGCAGCTGAATTAGACAGGAAGGCGCGGCCCAGGCCGCGCCTTCCCAGAGGCGCTAGCTCTTGTGATGCACCTGCTGCAGCCCGTAGACAGGCGTCGGCAGACCGACCTGCCTGGCCTTCAGCTGCAGCGACAGATACTGCGAATAGTGGCGGGACTGATGCAGGTTGCCGCCGTGGAACCACAGCGCCTCCTGCTGCGTCGGCTTCCACATATTGCGCTGCTCGCCCTCCCACGGGCCGGGGTCCTTGGTGGTGTTGGAGCCGAGACCCCAGACCTTGCCGACCTTGTCCGCCACTTCCTGCGAGATGAGATCCGCCGCCCATCCGTTCATCGAGCCGTAGCCGGTGGCATAGATCACCAGATCGGCCGGCAGTTCGGTGCCGTCGACGAATTTGACGCCGGTTTCCGTGAGTTCCTGCACCGCCGCACCTGGGCCGCTTTTCAACTTGATCGAGCCGTCGATGACGAGATCGCAGGCGCCGACATCGATATAATAGCCGGAGCCGCGGCGCAGATACTTCATGAACAGGCCCGAGCCATCGTCGCCCCAGTCGAGCATGAAGCCGGCTTTTTCCAGATCCTCGTAGAACTTGGCGTCGCGCTCCTTCATCTGCTGGTAAAGCGGAATCTGGAATTCGTGCAGGATGCGGTAGGGGAGCGAAGCGAAGATCATGTCCGCTTTTCGCGTCGTCATGCCGTTCTCGACCGCCTGCTCCGAGTAGAGCGCGCCGAGACCGATATCCATCAGCGTGTCGGATTTGACGATGTGCGTAGACGAGCGCTGCACCATGGTCACGTCCGCGCCTGCGTCCCACAGCGCCGCGCAGATGTCGTGCGCGGAGTTGTTCGAGCCGATGACGACGACCTTCTTGCCGACATATTTGTCCGGACCTGGATGCGTCGAGGAATGCTGTTGCTCGCCTTTGAAGATGTCCTGGCCTTTGTATTTCGGCCAATTCGCCTTGCCGGACATGCCCGTCGCCAGCACCAGCTGCTTCGGCTTCAGCACGATTTTCTTGCCGTCGCGTTCGACGACAACGGTCCATTCCTTGGCCTTCTCGTCATATCTCGCGGATTTCGCGGTGGTGGAGCTCCAGTAGTTCAGCTCCATCACCTTGGTGTACATCTCCAGCCAGTCGCCGATCTTGTCCTTTGGCGCGAAGACCGGCCAGTTCTTCGGAAAGTCGATGTAGGGCAGGTGATCGTACCAGACCGGGTCGTGCAGGCAGAGCGACTTGTAGCGCTTGCGCCAGGAGTCGCCCGGACGCTCGTTCTTCTCGACGATGATGGCCGGCACGCCGAGCTGCTTCAGCCTGGCGCCAAGAGCAATCCCGCCCTGGCCGCCACCGATGATGACGACATAGGGCTGCCGGGTGTGACCGAGTTCGGTGATCTCGTCGTCGCGCTCCTCTCGCCATGTCTTGCGGCCCTTGCCGTGGCCGTGCTTGGCGCCGAGCGGGCGGGTGAAGCCGGCCTTCTCCTCATGGCCTTTCAGCTCGGCGATGGTGGTCAGCAGCGTCCAGATCAGCTCGCCTTTGAAGCGCACGAGACCAAAGCCGCGCGCCACGCCGGTCTCGAACGTGATCCAGGCGGTGGTGATGCCGCCGTCCTCGGTCGCTTCCTCGCCCTCGGCCACCGTCCAGCCGGTCGGCCTGGTGTTGGCAAGCGTCGCCTGCAGCATGTCGCGGATCTGGTCGCGGCCCTCCATCGTCTTCAGGTTCCAGGTGAACGCGACGAGATCGCGCCAGTAGCAGTCTTCCTGGAAGCAATTGACGGCTGTATCGATGTCGCCGGCTTCCAGCGCCTTGCCGAATTTATCGAGCAGCGCCTGCGCCTTGGTGGTGGGTGTCCTCTCGAGCATGTGTTCTCCTCCGCTTGCTAGAGTCCGGAAATGAACTGCAAATGACGTGCCAGCCGCAACGCCAAACGAGAAATTATAATGCGATCAATCGGTTAGAATGACCCTTGGGTATCTCACCTGTTGTGCTGGTGCTGCACGCGCCACAGCACGCCACAGGCATCGCAACACTGGAGCGGTTCATCGTTTCGCGGAAATGTAGAACCGCTCTATCTCTTTAGTCTTGACGCAATTCCGGGCGGAAGGCTACGGCGAAGTCGCCGAACCCAACCGCTTCACACTTTTCCTGGAATTTGCTCTAAAGCGCGTCACGATCTTTCAGATTCGCTCCATGCGCTTTAGGTTTCTGATTTGCGCATGTCTTTATCCCGAAACCGGTTCCCACTTTCGGGAGACACGCCTTAGTTCGGCGCCTCCAGCCGCAGTCGCTTCATGCGGCGATGCACCGTAGTGCGATCGACGCCGAGGCGCCGCGCGGCCTCGGAAATGTTCCAGCCCGTCGCCGCCAGGACGTCCAGCAGCGCCGTGCGCTCTTCGTCAGGCGAGGGGACACGCAGCGCGACCAGGGGAGCAACCGGAGCCGACGACGCCAAATGGGGCATCGCGAAGTCGGGCAGGTCGGCGGGCTGGATCGTGCCGTCGTCGCAAAGTGCCAACGCCAGATCGATGGCGTTGACGAGCTCGCGTATATTGCCGGGCCAGCCATGACGGATCAGCGCCAGCCGCGCCGCCGGCGACAGCTTCGCCGCCCGACCGGCAAGGCGTGCGCGTTCGCTGACCAGCCGGTCCAACAGCCATTCGAAATCGGTGCGCTCGCGCAGCGCCGGCAAGGTCAGCGAAGCGGCGTTCAGCCGATAGAACAGGTCCTCGCGGAAACGGCCCTCGGCGACCAGCTTGCGCAGGTCATGATGCGAGGCCGAGATGACCTTGATGTCCACGGATCGCGGCTCGATGCCGCCGACCGGGATCAATTCGCGCTCGGCGATGACCCTCAAGAGCCGCGATTGCAGCGCGTAGGGCATGTCGCCGATCTCGTCGAGGAACAGCGTGCCGCCGTCGGCACTCTCGATCAGCCCTTTGCGCCCCTTGGCCGCGGCCCCGGTGAAGGCGCCCGCCGTGTGGCCGAAAAGTTCGCTCTCGATCAGATGCTCGGGGATGGCCGCGCAATTTATGGCCACGAACGGGCCCGTGCGTTCCGAGCTGTCATGGATCGCGCGGGCGAGAACCTCCTTGCCGGAGCCGGTCTCGCCATGGATCAGGGTCGGAATTGATGTTCGCGCCAGCTTGGCGGCTTTGAGCTGCATGGCCGCCATTGCCGGGTCGCCGCCCGAAAGCTCCGCGATCGGCTTCGGCAGCAGTTCGACGGCAACGCGACGTCCGGTCGGCGGCTGCGGTTCGATGGCGTGCGCGAAGAGGGCGCCGCCGTTTCGGCCGAACACAAGCCGCTCCTCGGTCGGGCGGCCGCGCGTCAGGCTCGGCAGATCGTCGATGCCCATGTCGAGATAGCGCGAGATCGGCTGGCCGATCGGGGAGGGCGAATGCCTCCAGTCGATGCCGCCGGCTTGCGCCAAAAGCAGTGCCGCGCCGCGCGTCGTGCCGAGGATGCGGCCGGAGGCATCGAGCGCGATCGCCGCGTCCGGGTCGACGTCGAGAAACTCCGGCGAGCGCGAAAAGCGCAGCACCCATTCGGAGTGCATCTGCGCCATCAGGTTGGCGAGCTCGATGCGTCGCGCAGAAGCCGTCACCAGATGCAGCGCGAGGTTCTGGCTGACCTTCGGCTGCGGCGAACGCAGCAGCGAAATGTCGAGCACGGCGGTCAATTCGCCCTTGGTGTCGAAGATCGGAGCGGCGGTGCAGGAAAGCGGCGTGTGGGTGGTGTCGAAATGGTCAGTCTGATGAATGGTCATCGCCTCGCCGGTGACGATGCAGGAGCCGACGCCGCAAGTTCCGGTGCGGCTCTCCGACCATTCGGAGCCGAGATAGAGCCCCGCCTTGCGCAGCTGGTCCATGAACAGCGGGTCGCCGAGGAAGTCGACGGTCACGCCCTTGGCGTCGGCCAAGAGCAGGACATAGTTCTGGCCGGCCACCTGCTTGAACAACGTCTCCAAGCCGCTGCGGGCAATCGCAATCAGCCGCTCGGATTGCTCGCGGTGCTCGCGCAGCTGGGTGTCTGGAACGATATAGGCTTCGGTCGGCCGGGCGGGGTCGAGGCGGTGAGTGTCGACGCAGCGCAGCCAGGACTGCACCACAATGTCGTCGCGGACCGACCGCGCGCCCGACAGGACCTGCTCGATCTCGCGAATATGCTCCCGTTCGCCAGCCATGCGTCCTCCTCGCAGCCAACGTCCTTTGCGGCCGCATAGTGGTGCCTCGGAGATACGCGCTCAACTGTACTATGGTAGCGCGCGACGGTGCCGATCTCCCCGGCCGCGAATTCGCGCGCTACCCCCATTGACGAGCCCGCGTTTTCGCCCTTATTGTCCGCGCCCATGAAAACAGCACTCATTCTCGTAGGCTGGCGCATGGGCAAGGCGGTGTAACCGCCGGGCGAAAACCCCCCATGCGCATCCCACAGGCTCCCTCGGGGGCCTTTTTTATTGCCCAAAACCCAACTAAACGACCAGCAATCGCCAGATGGCGACCAGTACGGGACCAGACCGATGAGCAACGGACAGAACGAGCGGCGCGAAATGACGGGCGCCGAAATGGTGGTGCAGGCGCTGAAGGACAACGGCGTCAAGCATGTCTTCGGCTATCCGGGCGGCGCGGTCCTTCCGATCTATGACGAGATATTCCAGCAGGACGAGGTCGAGCACATCCTGGTCAGGCACGAGCAGGGGGCCGGCCATGCAGCCGAAGGCTACGCCCGCTCGACCGGCAAGGCCGGCGTGCTCCTGGTGACGTCCGGCCCCGGTGCGACCAATGCGGTGACGCCGCTGCAGGACGCGCTGATGGATTCCATTCCGCTGGTGTGTCTCACCGGCCAGGTGCCGACCTCGCTGATCGGTTCCGACGCCTTCCAGGAATGCGACACGGTCGGCATCACGCGGCCCTGCACCAAGCACAATTGGCTGGTGAAGGACGTCAACGATCTCGCCGCAACCATCCACGAAGCCTTCCATGTGGCGACCACCGGGCGTCCAGGCCCGGTCGTGGTCGACATTCCGAAGGACGTGCAGTTCGCCAAGGGCATCTACGTGCCGCCGCAGACGGCGCCGCGCACCAGCTACCAGCCGAAGGTCCAGGGCGACCTCGAGAAGGTGAAGGCCGCCGTCGAACTGATGGCCGCCGCCAAGAAGCCGATCATCTACAGTGGCGGCGGCGTCATCAATTCCGGTCCAGAGGCCAGCCATCTGCTGCGCGAGCTGGTCGACCTCACCGGCTTCCCGATCACCTCGACGTTGATGGGGCTCGGCGCCTATCCGGCTTCGGGCAAGAACTGGGTCGGCATGCTCGGCATGCACGGCACCTACGAAGCCAACATGGCCATGCATGACTGCGACGTGATGATCTGCATCGGCGCGCGTTTCGACGACCGCATCACCGGCCGGCTGAATGCCTTCTCGCCGAACTCGAAGAAGATCCATATCGACATCGATCCGTCCTCGATCAACAAGAACGTTCATGCCGACGTGCCGATCCTGGGCGATGTCGGCCGGGTGCTGGAAGACCTGGTGCGGCTGTGGCGGGCGACCGCCAAGGCCGACAAGAAGGCGCTCTATCCGTGGTGGGAGCAGATCGCGAAATGGCGCGCGCGGGACTCGCTCGCCTACAAGATGAACAGCGACGTGATCATGCCGCAATATGCGATCCAGCGGCTCTATGCGCTGACCAAGGATCTCGACACCTACATCACCACCGAGGTCGGCCAGCACCAGATGTGGGCGGCACAGCACTATCATTTCGACAAGCCGAACCGCTGGATGACCTCGGGCGGGCTGGGCACGATGGGCTACGGTTTGCCGGCGGCGCTCGGCGTGCAGATCGCGCATCCGGACGCGCTGGTCATCGATATCGCCGGCGACGCTTCGGTGCAGATGACGATGCAGGAGATGAGCTCGGCGGTGCAGTACGAGGCACCGATCAAGATCTTCATTCTCAACAACCAGTATATGGGCATGGTGCGCCAGTGGCAGCAGCTGCTGCACGGCAACCGTCTGTCGCATTCCTATACCGAGGCGATGCCTGATTTCGTCAAGCTGGCGGAAGCCTATGGCGGCCATGGCATCCGCTGCGACAAGCCGGACGAGCTGGACGATGCGATCCGCGAGATGATCTCGGTGAAGAAGCCGGTGCTGTTCGACTGCCGCGTGGCGACTTTAGCCAACTGCTTCCCGATGATCCCGTCGGGCAAGGCGCATAACGAAATGCTCCTGCCCGACGAGGCGACCGACGAAGCGGTGGCCAACGCCGTCGACGCCAAGGGCAGGGAACTGGTGTAGCCGTGGGCTGACGTCGCGGCTGGAAGGCCGTGTGGAAAAAGAGTGTTAGATCCAAGAGATTGAAGTCGAGATTCACGTCATGAACGCACAGCTCCAGCCGACGGGCTCCGCCTATTTCATCGCCAAGGAAACCGAGAAGCCGGAAACGCACACGCTTTCCGTGCTGGTCGACAACGAACCGGGCGTGCTTGCCCGCGTCATCGGCCTGTTCTCGGGGCGCGGCTACAACATCGAAAGCCTGACCGTCTCGGAGACAGAGCACGAGAAGCATCTGTCGCGCATCACCATCGTGACGCGCGGCACGCCGCATGTGCTGGAGCAGATCAAGCATCAGCTCGAGCGCATCGTGCCGGTGCATCGCGTGGTCGACCTTACCGTTCGCTCGCACGAGCTCGGCCAGGAGCGGCCGCTGGAGCGAGAGCTTGCCTTGGTCAAGGTCGCCGGAACGGGCGACGCCCGCGTCGAGGCGCTGCGGCTGGCGGATGCCTTCCGGGCCAGCGTCATCGACGCCAACACCGAGCATTTCATCTTCGAGATCACCGGCAAGGGCTCGAAGCTCGATCAGTTCATCGCCATCATGAAGCCGCTCGGCCTGGTCGAAATCTGCCGCACCGGCGTGGCGGCGATGAACCGCGGCCCGCAGGGCATGTGAGCGCGCCGGCAACTCTCCGCCCGCACTACTTCGATCCCTCTGGTCCGGCAGTCGCCCATCCGTGGCTTTTGCGCGCCCTCTAAAAAAGGACAATAAGACTGACATATCCAGGGAGGATATGATGTCCCTCAACGCGTTCCTTGCTCTGTTGGTCTACGCCTTCGTGACTTCGATCACGCCGGGACCGAACAATCTCATGCTGCTGACATCCGGGGTCAATTTCGGCATCGTCAGAACCGTTCCGCACATGCTGGGCATCAGCATCGGCTTTCTGGTGCTGCTGCTGGCCGTCGGTTTCGGGCTCGGCGCGGTGCTGACGGCGGTTCCCGCGCTGCACACGGCGCTGAAAATCGCGGGCGCCGCCTACCTGCTCTACCTCGCCTGGAAGATCGCCATGTCACGCTCGATGAGCGACAGAAAAGGGGCGGAGGCGCGGCCGATGCGCTTTATCGACGCCGCGGCGTTCCAGTGGGTCAATCCCAAGGCGTGGGTGATGGCGATCACCGCCATGGCCGTCTACACCGATGCGGACCACCCGTTCGTCTCGGTGGCGCTGATCGCAGTCGCCTTCACCATCGTCAATCTGCCAAGCGTGTCCGTGTGGGCCGGATTCGGCACCGCGCTGCGCGGCTTCCTGTCGGATCCCGTGCGGCTGAAATGGTTCAACATTGCCATGGGTCTGCTCTTGGCGGCAACGCTCTGGCCGATGCTGCGCTGAGCACATTCGCAGGCCGGTGAAAGGTCCGCCACGGCACATTAGCCGGCTGCACAGCGATTGTGCAGTGCACATTAAATCTTCGTAATGCCGCGTTTTGGCCCTTTTCCGCCAAAGCCTTGTCCTATCTATTCGGCGAAAATCGCGGCAAGGCGCCGTGAAACGAGCTAGAATGGACCACCGAGATCGGCGTGTCGGGTAGAGGGCTCATTGTCGATGCGCGGAAAAATCGCCACCACCGTCGTTGCGCTGGCCTGTCTTGCAGGTGCCGGCCTCTATCTTTCGCCGACCGCGATGGACAAGGTTCGGCAGCTGATCTCGGGCCAGCAGGCATCGACGGCCGACACGGACAAAACGGCCAAGGCATCGGATAATTCGAAGGGCGGCGGTGGCGGTCCGCGTTCGGCCTCGATCGTTTCGGCAACCGCTACGACCGCCGATTTTCCGATCCGCCGCTACGCCATCGGCTTCGTATCGTCGCCGGCGGTGGTGAACATAAATGCCCGTGTCTCCAGCCAGATCATGTCGATCGCCGTGAAGGATGGGCAAATGGTCAAGGCTGGCGACCTTCTGCTCTCGTTGGACGATCGGGCCTTGAAGGCACAACTCGCCAAGGACCAGGCGACGCTGGTCAAGGACCAGGCGATGCTCGTCAGCGCCCAGGCCGATCTGCAGCGCGCCAAGGATCTCGTCGCCAAGCAGGCGGGCACGCAGCAGACCTACGATCAGGCGCTGGCGGCGCAAAGGGCAGCGGCCGCCACCATCGATGCCGACAAAGCGACGATCGACGCCGATACGGTGCAGCTGAGCTACGCGACCATCACCGCGCCCATTTCAGGCAGGCTCGGAGCGGTCAACGTCTCAGTCGGCGATCTCGTCACCACCAGCAACGGCAACTCAAGCAGTACGACGCCGCTTGTCACCATCACCCAGATGGACCCGCTGCAGGTGAATTTCACGCTGCCGGAAAGCGACCTTGCCCTGCTGCACAAAGAACTTGCGAACCCGCAGCAAGGGGACGTGACGCTGACCAAGGACGGCAATCCGACGCCGATCGGCAAGGGCACGCTCGATTTCGTCGATTCCAGCGTCGACACCGCCTCCGGCACCATCGCCACGCGGGCGAGCATACCGAACTCCGATCTTTCGCTTTGGCCGGGCCAGTATGTGAACGTCGTGCTCGACGCCGGCACGATGCCGCAGATGACCTCGGTGCCGACGGTCGCGGTACAGCCCAGCCAGAAGGGCTCCTTCGTCTATGTGGTCAAGCCCGACAACACCGTTGAGATGCGGCCGGTGCAGGTGGCGCTGACGGAAGGCGAAAACAGCGCCATCAGCCACGGGCTGAGGAGCGGTGAAAAAGTCGTCGTCGAAGGTCAGACCAGGCTGAAGGACGGCGCTGCCGTGCACGAAGGCAAGACCGCCGGTAACGGCGCCGATCAGGCCACTCGCAAGGTCGCGGAAGCCGACAAGGCGAGTGGTGCCGACAAGGCGGGCGGGGCGCGGCCATGATCTCCGAATTCTGCATACGCAGACCCGTCGCCACGCTGCTGATGTCGTTCGCCCTCGTGCTGGGCGGTATCTTTGCCTACAAGTTCCTGCCGGTCGCGGCGCTGCCGAGCGCCGAATTTCCGGTGGTCAACGTCTCGGCCCAGCTGCCCGGCGCTTCGCCGGAGACGATGGCGACGTCCGTTGCGACGCCGCTGATCAAGCAGTTCTCCACGATCGCCGGCATCGATTCGATCTCGACCACCAACTCGCTCGGCCAGACCTCGATCGCCATCCAGTTCGTGCTCAACCGCGACATCGACACGGCGGCCGCCGACGTGCAGGCGGCAATCGCGCGCACGCAAAGATCGCTGCCGCCGGAAATGACCGCGCCGCCGAGCTATCGCAAGGTCAATCCGGCCGACGCTCCGATCCTTTTGATGTCGCTGGTCAGCGACACGGTCCCGCTGACCGACCTCGACGCATTCGCCGAGAACGTCATCTCGCCGTCGCTGTCGACCATCGACGGCGTGGCGCAGGTCTCGATCTTCGGCCAGCAGAAATATGCGGTGCGCATCCAGATCGATCCGACCGCGCTTGCCGCGCGCGGCATCTCGATCGATCAGCTGCAGGCGGCCATCACGTCGGCGAACAGCAACACACCGCTCGGCGTGCTGCAGAACAACAAGCAGCAGCTCACCATCACCGCCAATACCCAGCTCGACAACGCCGCCGGGTTCTCCGACCTGATCATCGCCACCAAGAACGGCCACCCGGTGCGGCTGGGCGAGGTCACCCGCGTCGTCGATTCGGTGCAGACCACGACCACCGCAAGCTGGTACGATGGTACCCGCGCGATCATCATGGCCGTGCAACGTCAGCCCGACGCCAACACCGTCGACGTCGTCGACAAGGTCAAGGCGATGCTGCCGTCCTTCCAGGACCAGATGCCGGCCGCCGCCAGCATCAAGCTGCTCAACGACCGCTCGACGTCGATCCGACAGGCCGTCGACGACGTGCAGTTCACGCTGCTTTTGACCATCGCGCTGGTGGTGATGGTGATCTTCGTCTTCCTGCGCCGGCTGACCGCGACGATCATCCCGGCCGTGGCCGTGCCGATCTCGCTGATCGCCACGCTGGGCGCGATGTTCCTGTTCGGCTTCTCGATCGACAACATCTCGCTGATGGGTCTCACGCTTGCCGTCGGCCTCGTCGTCGACGACGCCATCGTCATGCTCGAAAACATCTTCCGTCACATGGAGGAGGATGGGCTGTCGGCCTTCGACGCTTCGCTGAAGGGAGCGCGCGAGATCGGCTTCACCATCATCTCGATCTCCATCTCGCTGGTGGCGGTGTTCATCCCCGTGCTTCTGATGGGCGGCGTCATCGGCCGTATCTTCAACGAATTCGCGGTCGTGGTGACGGTCGCCATCCTGGCGTCGATGTTCGTGTCGCTGACGCTGACGCCGATGCTGTGCTCGCGGCTGCTGTCGGTGACCAAAGCCGACCGCGAGGCGCATGGCGAAGGCCACGGCCATGACCTCTTCACGCGCGGCTACGACTGGCTGCTAAGCTTCTGCCTGCGGCACACCTTCTTCGTATTCCTCGTCTTCATAGGTACGGCGGCGGCGTCGGTCTGGCTGATCCAAGCCTCGCCGAAGGGCTTCTTCCCGCAGGAGGATATCGGCCAGATTTCGGTGACGACGATGGCCCGGCAGGACATCTCCTTCGACGCCATGGTGAAGCTGCAGGGCCAGGTGGCGAATGTCTTCGCGCATTCGCCTTACGTCGCGCATGTGGCCTGGTCGGCCGGCAGCGGCAACAACGCGCTGAACCAGGGCCAGCTCTATGTGCAGCTGAAGGACAAGGACCAGAGGCCCAATATCGAGAAGGTGCTCTCGGACTTGCGGCGGCAGCTGGCCGGCGTCGCCGGCATCGAAACCTATATGCAGCCGGTTCAGAATCTCAGGCTGGGCTCGCGCGCTTCCGCCAGCGCCTACCAGCTCGTGGTTCAGGGCCTCGATACCGGCCAGACCGATATCTGGGCGCAGAAGCTGAATGACGCGATGGCGGCGGATCACACGACGTTCACCGACGTCACCAGTGACTTGCAGAACAACGCCCTGCAGGCGTCGCTGGTGGTCGACCGCGACAAGGCCGCCCAGCTCGGCGTCGACACCAGCACGCTGCGCTCGGCCCTCTATGGCGGTTTCGGCACCGATCAGGTCTCAACCATTTTCGGTTCGGCCGACAGCTATGAGGTGATCACAGAGCTCGATCCGAAGATCGAGTGGTCGCCCGAGCGCATGCTGGCCATCCAGGTGAGGACGGCGAGCGGCAGCCTGGTGCCGCTCGGCGCCTTCGCCCATGTCGATCGCACGGCAGGCGCGCTGACCGTCAACCAGCTCGGTCAGTTGCCGGCGGTGACGATCTCCTACAACCTGCCGCAGGGCGTGTCGCTCGGCGACACCGTGACCCGCATCGACCAGCTGAAAGAGCAGATCGGCATGCCGAAGGCGATCTCGACCAGCTTCGCCGGCACGGCAAAGACCTTCCAGGATTCGCTCGCCAATCAGGGCCTGCTGATCGGCGGCGCGATCCTGACGATCTATATCGTGCTCGGCATGCTCTATGAGAGCTTCATCCACCCGCTTACCATCCTCACCGGCCTGCCGTCGGCGGTGCTTGGCGCGGTGCTGGCTCTGCGTTTCGCCGGCATGGACCTGTCGGTCATCGCGGTGATCGGCATCCTGATGCTGATCGGCATCGTCAAGAAGAACGGCATCATGATGGTCGACGTGGCGCTGGAACTCAGACGGCAAGGCATGTCGGCCAGGGATTCCATCCACAGGGCATGCCTGATGCGTTTCCGGCCGATCATGATGACGACGTTGGCCGCCTTGATGGGCACGTTCCCGATCGCGCTCGGCACCGGCGCCAGCGCCGAGCTGCGCCAGCCGCTCGGCATCGCCGTCGTCGGCGGCCTGCTCGCCTCGCAGGCGCTCACGCTGTTCGTCACGCCGGTGATCTACGTCTATTTCGAAAACTTCTCCGGCTGGCTGCTCGGCTTCTCGTCGAAGAAGAGCCGGCCGGCGCTGCACGCGGTCGAGCCTGTCGAGCAGCGTTCGCTGTTCGACTCCGAGGAAGAAGCCGAGCCGAAAAAGGTGGCTGCAGAGTAGCCACCGCTTCTGGCCCAAGGCGTGGTGCTTGCGGCGGCTCGTCGGCGATCATAGTCTGGCGCCATGTCCCATGATCACGACCACGACAACGAGCTCGATCCGTTCGCCGCGCGCGTGCGCGCACTGGAGACGATCCTCACCGAAAAAGGCTTGATCGACCCGGCGGCCATCGACGTCATCGTCGATACCTACGAGACGAAGATCGGCCCGCGCAACGGCGCCAGGGTGGTGGCCAAGGCCTGGAGCGATCCGGCCTATGCGGAATGGCTGAAGCGCGACGCGACGGCGGCGATCGCCTCGCTGAGCTATACCGGCCGGCAGGGCGAGCACATGCAGGCCGTCTTCAACACCGAGGAGACGCACAACCTCGTCGTCTGCACGCTCTGCTCCTGCTATCCATGGTCGGTGCTCGGCCTGCCGCCGGTCTGGTACAAGGCGCCGCCTTACCGCTCGCGGGCCGTCATCGATCCGCGCGGCGTGCTGGAAGAGTTCGGGCTGACGCTGCCCAAGGATAAGAAGATCCGTGTCTGGGATTCGACCGCCGAGCTTCGTTACCTGGTGGTGCCGATGCGGCCGAAGGGCACCGAGGGCTGGAGCGAGGAACAGCTTGCGGGCCTGGTCAGCCGCGACGCGATGATCGGCACGGCGCTCGCCAAGGAGCCGGAATGAACGGAGAACCGGCATGAACGGGCCGCAGGATCTCGGCGGGCAGATGGGTTTCGGGCCGGTCGCGCCCGAAAAGGACGAGCCCTATTTCCACGCCGCGTGGGAGAAGCGCGCGCTGGGCGTGACGCTCACCGCCGGCGCCATGGGCGCCTGGAATATCGACGAGAGCCGGCATGCGCGGGAGTCCCTGCATCCGGCCGACTATTACGCCTCGAGCTACTACCAGATCTGGATCAGGGCGCTGGAGACGCTTTTGAAGCGCCATGGGTTTGTTACGGAGCGCGACCTTGCGGCCGGCAGAGCGGTCGATCCGGCCGCGACGCCGAAGCGTGTGCTGAAGGCGGCGGACGTGCCGGCGGCGCTTGCCAAAGGCGGGCCGTGCGACCGGCCGGTCGCCACGCCGGCGCGATTCCGGGCGGGCGACCGCGTGCGGACGAAGAATTTCAACCCCACCGGCCATACCCGCCTGCCGCGCTATGCGCGCGGCAAGCACGGGACGATCGAGGCGGTGCGCGACGGCTTCGTGTTCCCCGACAGCAACGCGCATGGCAAGGGCGAGAACCCGCAATGGGTCTATACGGTGGTTTTCGACGGCGCGGAGATCTGGGGCGAGGGCGCCGACCCGACTTTGATCGTCTCCATCGATGCCTGGGAGAGCTATCTTGAGCCGGCCTGAGAGCGAACGGCCGACGGTTTTCGACGATCCGGTGTTCGCGGAGCCATGGCAGGCGCAGGCTTTCGCCATGACGGTCGCGCTGCACGACAAGGGCCTGTTTTCGTGGAGCGAATGGGCGGACGCCCTGTCGGCCGAGGTGAAGAAGCCCGACGCCGCAAGCGACGGCCACGACTATTACGAGCACTGGCTGGCGGCGCTGGAAAAGCTGCTGTCGGCAAAGGGTGTTGCCGGCAAGACCGAGGTCGACGCGCTCGCGGCCGCCTGGGAGCGTGCCGCGCATGCCACGCCGCACGGCAAGCCGATCCTGCTGGAAAACGATCCGGGGTCTAGCCGGTAGTTTAGACTCAAGCAGGCTTGTTCCCTTTACGTTCTTGTTTGCGCCTGATAGCGTGCCGAGCTGGTAACAAACGAGATCGTCACCGACGACGCCGGTGATGGGACGCCAATCTTGTATTTCGCTCGCGAATCCGGTCTGTCGCGCTGATGGAATTCTCTCCCCAACAGGACGAGGCCTTGAAGGCGGTGGCCCGCTGGCTGAAGGACGGCCGGCCGCAGGTCTTCCGCCTGTTCGGCTATGCCGGCACCGGCAAGACGACGCTGGCGCGCTATTTTGCGGAACATGTCGACGGGCAGGTGCAATTCGCCGCCTTCACCGGCAAGGCGGCCCAGGTGCTGCGCTCCAAGGGCGCGATCAACGCGCGCACCATCCACTCGCTGATCTACCGGCCGAGGGGCGAGGAATCGGTCGAGGACGAAGTGACAGGCAAGACCTCGATCTCGCCGACCTTCGCGCTCAACCGGCAAAGTCCGATCGCGCGCGCCAAGCTGGTCGTCATCGACGAATGCTCGATGGTCGACGAGCAGCTTGGCCGCGACCTGATGAGCTTTGGGACGCCGATCCTCGTTCTGGGCGACCCCGCGCAGCTGCCGCCGATCTCGGGCGGCGGCTTCTTCACCGAGCACGAACCGGATGTGCTGCTCACCGAAATTCATCGCCAGGCACGCGACAATCCGATCATCCGGCTGGCGCTCGACGTGCGCGAAGGCCGCGAGTTCATGCATGGCGACTACGGCACGGCGCAGGTGATCGGCAGGGAAGGCGTCAACCAGGAGCTCGTGCTCAAGGCGGACCAGGTGCTGGTCGGCACCAACCGCACGCGGCGCCGCTATAACCAGCGGCTGCGCGAGCTGAAGGGTTTCAATGCCGACTATCCGCAGGCCGGCGACAAGCTGGTGTGCCTGCGCAACGATCCGGCCAAGGGGCTGCTCAACGGCTCGCTGTGGAAGGTGATGACCTCGTCGCGCGAGACGGTGAAGCCCGGCATCAACCTCTTGGTCTCGCCGGAGGAGGACGATCCCGACCGCGGCGTCGCCAAGATCAAGCTCTTGAAGGCGGCCTTCGAGGATCCGGACGCCGAAATCCCCTGGCAGCAGAAGAAGCGCTTCGACGATTTCGACTATGGCTATGCGCTGACGGTGCACAAGGCGCAGGGCTCGCAATGGAACGACGTCGTGCTGTTCGACGAGAGCTGGGCGTTCAAGGAGACAAGGCAGCGCTGGCTCTATACGGCGATCACCCGCGCGGCCGAGCGGCTGACAGTCGTGCGATGAAGTGGCTGGTCACACCGACCTGGCGCCGAGCCATTGCCACGCCGACGGCTCGTCGCCACTGTCGAAGTGCCTGAATTCGAAAGGCAAGGTCCTCGGGAAGAAGGCCTGGACATAGGATGCCCAGGCCGGATCGCCGATCACGGCGCAGCGCACCACATGTTCAAGCACGTGGGCCGCACCCTGCCGAAGCGTCTCTTGCGATATGCTCTTCCAGTCGATGTTTCCGTGATCGGTCAGCCGCACCAGCACGTCGATCCTCGGATGCAGCGCATAGGCCGCTTCCAGCAGGCCGAACAAATTCTCTGCGTCGGCCGGGGAAACATCCCCGACCACGTCGATGGCGAAAAGTGCGTCTCGGTTGGTGTCGATGCGGCGTATCGCCGGCACAGCATCGAGGGAATTCACTGGCAAATCCTTGCGTTGGCCACCATCTCGTCCTCTGGAACACCGGAAACCCTCTATCTGTTCCCTGCAAAGGCGCTATAGATGCGCGCCAACACAGAGCGGTTCAGTGTTTGACAAGATCGCCGAGCCGCTCCGAATATTCGTTCAACTGGACGCCGGATCATGCCCGCAAAGCTTTCGGTCAACCTCAACGCCGTCGCCATGCTGCGCAACCGTCGCGATCTGCCGTGGCCGAGCGTTACCGGAATTGGCCGTATCGCGCTTGCCGCCGGCGCGCATGGACTGACTGTCCATCCGCGTCCCGACGAGCGGCATACCAGGCATTCCGATCTGCCGGAAATCAGGGCGCTGATCGACGATGAGTTCCCCAAGGCGGAATTCAACATCGAAGGCTATCCGACCGAGGATTTCCTGGCGCTTGTCGAGAAGAACCAGCCGGAACAGGTGACGCTGGTGCCGGACGACCCGGCGCAGGCGACGTCGGACCATGGCTGGAATTTCGTCTCCCAGGCCGCGTTCCTGACGCCGATCGTCAAGCGGCTGAAGAAGGGCGGGTTTCGCGTGTCGCTGTTTTCCGATGCCGATCCGGCCGGCGTGAATGCCGCGCGCGACACCGGCGCCGACAGGATAGAGCTCTATACCGGGCCCTATGGCGGGTACCATTCCGATTCCGCCAAGGCGGCCAAAGAGTTGGAAAGACTGGGAAAGACCGCGGATGCGGCCCATGCGGCGGGGCTGCAGGTCAATGCCGGCCACGACCTGACCGTTAACAACCTGCCGGCACTCGCCAAGCGTATCCCGGCATTGGCCGAAGTATCGATCGGACATGGGTTGACAGCGGATGCGCTGGAGTATGGCATGGCCGGCACGGTTGGGCGGTTCTTGAAGGCCTGCGGATGGTAGGGCGAGGAAGCCTTGCGTAGTCCCAGCGATTGTCGCGGCTCCAGCGTGTTGCGTGGCCTTCGAGTACCGCGAATCCGATAAAGTGGGGTCAATGGTGCTAGCCAACGCCAGCGGCGAGTCGGAAATCCTCGAACACTCGCACCATGCCGAAGCCGAACGCCACCACAGCACCAAGGTACTGATGCTTGGGGCGCTCGGCGTCGTCTATGGCGATATCGGTACCAGCCCGATCTATGCCTTTCGGGAGGCGCTTCATGCCTCGTCGGGGGCGGTTGCCCGTCATGACGTGCTTGGCGTGCTGTCGCTGATCGTGTGGGCGCTGACGATCATCGTCACGATCAAATATGTCGCCTTCGTGCTGAGGGCGGACAACAAGGGCGAGAGCGGCACGCTGTCGCTGATGTCGCTCGCGCGCAGCGCCTATCCACAGGGCTCACGCCTCATCCTGGCGATCGGCCTCTGCGGCGCGGCGCTGTTCTTTGGCGATTCGATCATCACCCCGGCCATTTCCGTGCTTTCCGCGGTCGAGGGCCTGGAGGTCGTGACGCCTGCGCTCGATGCCTATGTCGTGCCGATCACGCTGGTGATCCTGGCCGTCCTTTTTGCCGTTCAACGTTTTGGAACAGGCAAAGTGGCCGCCGTCTTCGGCCCGGTGACGGCGACATGGTTCCTGGCAATCGGCGTTGCCGGCCTCTATCACATCGTGGACGATCCCTCCGTTCTTCTGGCGGTCAATCCGTATTATGCGGTCTATTACCTAGCCACGACCCCGACGGGTGCTTTCGTCACCGTCGGCGCGGTTTTTCTGGCGGTCACCGGTGCCGAGGCGCTCTATGTCGACCTTGGCCATTTCGGCCGCAAGCCGATCGTGCTGGCATGGTTCTCGGTGGTTTTCCCTTGCCTATTGCTGAACTATTTCGGACAGGGCGCCTTCGTGCTCTCGCATGGCGGCAAGCCGACCAACCCGTTCTTCCAGATGCTTCCCGAATGGGCGCTGATGCCGATGGTCGGCCTGGCGACGGCAGCGACGGTCATCGCCAGCCAGGCGGTGATTTCCGGCGCGTTCTCGCTGACTAGGCAGGCTGTACAGCTCAACCTCCTGCCGCGCATCGAGGTGCAGCACACCTCCGAGATGCAAAGCGGCCAGATTTACATGCCGAGGGTCAATCTCCTGGTCGCGCTCGGCGTGATGCTTCTGGTCGTCGGCTTCGGCAGCTCGAGCGCTCTGGCCTCCGCCTACGGCATCTCGGTGACCGGCGAGATGCTGATGACGACAGTCCTCTTGTTCGTGGTGATGCGCTGGCTCTGGAAATGGCAGCTGGCGGCAGCCGCGGCGCTGGCGCTGCTCTTCGGCGTCATCGATCTCGGCTTCTTCTCGGCCAATGTCGTCAAGATCGTCGAAGGCGGCTGGGTGTCGATCACGGTCGCCTCGATCATGGGTCTGATCATGTGGACCTGGATACGCGGCAGCCGCTATCTCTTCGACAAGACGCGACGCAACGAGATCCCGCTCGATTTCCTGGCGGTGAACCTTCTGAAGAAAAAGCCGCAGCTGGTATCGGGAACCGCCGTGTTCCTGACCAGCGATCCGCTCAGCGCGCCGACGGCGCTGATGCACAGCCTCAAGCACTACAAAGTGCTGCATGAGAAGAACGTCATCCTGTCCGTGGTGACGGCGCCGCAACCGGTGGTGCCGGACAGCGATCGTGTCAAGCTCGAGACCGTCAACGATCTGTTCATGCGGGTGTCGCTGACCTTCGGCTACATGGAGCAGCCGAATATTCCGCGCGCACTCGCGATCTGCCGCAAGCAGGGCTGGAAGTTCGACATCATGACGACGTCCTTCTTCCTGTCGCGGCGTTCGCTGAAAGCATCGCCCAATTCCGGCATGCCGGTCTGGCAGGACCGACTGTTCATCGGCCTAGCGCGCACGGCGGCGGATGCGACGGAGTATTTCCAGATCCCCACCGGGCGCGTGGTCGAGATCGGCACCCAGGTCGCGATCTGACCCTTCAAGCCGGCACTTTGTGCAATAGATTTGAATGGACCGATGCGGGTCGAGCCCTGCATTGGCGGCATGGGAGCCCTAACGCCAGGGCACTTGATATTGCATTGCAGCAAGCGTAGAGCACCGCGCATTTTATCGGAGTATCGTCCATGGCCCTTGCCAATGGTGCTGAGGCGGAACCCGTCGACCAAACGGGACATCCGGAAATGGAGCAGCACAGCACGAAGGTGCTGATGCTGGGCGCGCTAGGCGTGGTCTACGGCGATATCGGAACCAGCCCGATCTATGCGTTTCGTGAGGCGTTGCACGCCTCGTCGGGTGGCGACGTCGCCAACAGGGCCGATATTCTCGGCGTGCTGTCGCTGATCATCTGGTCTCTCACCATCACGGTCACCATAAAATACATCATGTTCGTGTTGCGCGCCGACAACCGCGGCGAGGGCGGCGTGCTGTCGCTGATGGCGCTGGTGCGCGGCAGTTTCCCCACGCGCTCGGCGATCATCCTCGGCATCGGCATCATCGGGGCGTCGCTGTTCTTCGGCGACGCGGTGATCACGCCCGCGATCTCGGTGCTTTCGGCGGTCGAAGGCCTGGAGGTCGTGACGCCGGCCTTCCAGCCTTATGTCGTGCCGCTGACACTGCTCGTCCTCGCCATCCTGTTTGCCGTGCAGCGCTTCGGTACGGGTGGCGTTGGTCTCGTGTTCGGCCCGGTCACCGCGGTATGGTTCCTGGCCATCGGGCTTTCCGGCCTCAATCACATCATCGACGACCCCGAGATCCTGTGGGCGATCAGCCCGCATTACATCGTCGCCTTCCTCATCAATTCGCCCGATGTGTCCTTCGTGACCATCGGCGCAGTGTTTCTGGCGGTGACCGGCGCCGAGGCGCTCTATGCCGATCTTGGCCATTTCGGCCGCAAGCCGATCGTGCTGGCGTGGCTGGCGATCGTGTTTCCGTGCCTGCTCTTGAACTATGCCGGGCAGGGAGCCTTTGTGCTCGCCAAGGGCGGCACGGTCGGCCATCCGTTCTTCGAAATGAACGAGGGCTGGGCGCTCATCCCCATGGTGGCGCTGGCGACGGCGGCGACGGTGATCGCCAGCCAGGCGGTGATTTCCGGCGCCTATTCGCTGACCAGGCAGGCGGTGCAGCTCAACATGCTGCCGCGTCTGGAGATCCTGCATACGTCGGAGAAACAGTCCGGCCAGATCTACATGCCGCGCGTCAACATGCTGCTGGCGCTCGTGGTGATGCTGCTGGTGGTCGGCTTTGGCGCGTCCAGCAGACTTGCCTCGGCCTACGGCATCTCGGTGACCGGCAACATGCTGGTGACGACGACGCTGCTCTTCGTCGTGATGACGCGCATTTGGAAGTGGAACATCTGGCCGGCGGTCGCGCTGACGGCAATGTTCGCGCTCATCGACATCGGTTTCTTCGCCTCCAACATCGTCAAGGTCTTCGAGGGCGGCTGGTCTTCTCTGGCCGTTGCCTTTGCCATCATTCTCGGGATGTGGACCTGGGTGCGCGGCAGCCGTTACCTCTTCGACAAGACCCGCCGCAACGAGATCCCGCTCGACTTCCTGGCGGCGAACCTTTTGAAAAAGAAGCCGCAGCTGGTGTCAGGCACGGCCGTGTTCCTGACCAGCGATCCGCTGAGCGCGCCGACCGCGCTGATGCATAGCCTCAAGCACTACAAGGTGCTGCACGAACAGAACGTCATCCTTTCGGTGGTGACGGCGCCGCAGCCGGTGGTGCCGGACAGCGAGCGGGTGAAGATGGAGACCGTCAACGAGCTGTTCATGCGGGTGACACTGACCTTCGGCTACATGGAGCAGCCGAACATCCCGCGCGCGCTGGCGATCTGCCGCAAGCAGGGCTGGAAGTTCGACATCATGACGACGTCCTTCTTCCTGTCCCGCCGCTCGCTGAAGGCCTCGCCCAATTCCGGCATGCCGATATGGCAGGACAGGCTGTTCATCGGTCTTGCGAAGACGGCGGCGGATGCGACAGAGTACTTCCAGATTCCCACGGGACGCGTCGTCGAGATCGGCACGCAGGTCGCCATCTAGAGCGTTTCACCGTTTCACGGAAACGGCGAACCGCTCTATCTTCCTTCTTGTTTTGACGCAATTCCGGACGGAAAACCGCTCACACTTTTCCTGGAATTGCTCTAGGGGCTGCAACGCATAGAGTGACCGGAGGCGGGCATGAGCGGCGAATTGGTGCTCGTCACCGGCGGTTCCGGCTTCCTCGGCGCTCACTGCATTCTGGCGCTTTTGCAGGCAGGTTACCGGGTTCGCACCACCGTCCGCTCCGCCAGGCGCGAAGCCGATGTTCTCGCGATGCTGAAGGTCGGCGGCGCCGAGCCCGGTGACGCGCTTTCCTTCGCCCATGCCGATCTCATAACCGACGCAGGCTGGCCGGAAGCGGTCGCCGGCTGCGACCATATCCTTCACGTGGCTTCGCCTTTCCCGCCCGGCGTGCCCAAGCACGAAGGCGAACTGATCGTTCCGGCGCGTGAAGGAGCGCTGCGCGTGCTGCGGGCCGCGCGCGACGCGAAGGTGAAGCGGGTGGTGCTAACCTCGTCCTTCGCCGCCATTGGCTATGGCCAGACGCCAGTTCCAGGCCGCCCGTTCACGGAGGAGAACTGGACCGATCTTTCGGAGCAGGTGAGCGCCTATGTGAAGTCGAAGACGCTTGCCGAGCGGGCTGCCTGGGACTTCGTTGGCCGCGAAGGCGGAGCATTGGAGCTGGCCGTCGTCAATCCGGTCGGGATTTTCGGGCCGGTCCTGGGCCCGGACCATTCGACCTCGACCGACTTCATAAGGCGCCTGATGGATGGCGAGATGCCGGGTCTGCCGCGCATGGTGTTCGGCGTCGTCGATGTGCGGGACGTGGCGGATTTGCATCTCCGAGCCATGACCAATCCTGCTGCCAAGAGCCAGCGGTTCCTGGCCATCAGTGGCGATTTCATGACGACGCTGGAAATCGCGCAGACGCTGAAAGCGCGGCTGGGCAATGCGGCGGCGCGCGTTACCACGCGAGTGCTGCCCGACTGGCTGGTGAGGTTCGTCGGGCTATTCGACGGGCAGGCGGCCCAGATCGTGACGGAACTCGGCAAGGCGAAGAATGCCACAGGCACGAAGGCGATGCGTATGCTCGGCTGGGCGCCGCGATCGCGCGAAGACGCGCTGGTCGCTACCGGCGAAAGCCTGATCCGGCTCGGGCTGCTCAAAAAGGCGAAATAGCGCGCCCTGGGCGGGATGTCCAAGGCGCGCCGATTTCAGCCGAGCAGGGCGGCCTTGTTCGCTTCCAGGAACTGCTTCAGTGTTTGCGACTTACGACCCGACAGCGTCTCGACCGTGTCGGTCACCATGCCGATACGGCCAGAGCGGGTATTGGCGTCGAACGACACGATGATGCGGGCGAAATCCTCCGGAATGCCCGCCGCCTTGACACCTTCGGTCAGCGCCTCATCCGGCACCTGGATGACTTCGAGCGGCTTGCCGGTGACTTCGCTCACCAGGGCGGCGATCTCGTCGACCGTGTGGGCCTGCGGACCTGTCAGCGTGTAGGTGGCGCTCTCCTTCGAGCCGGAGGCGAGACTGGCGGCGATAGCAGCCGCCATGTCGTCGCGCGCGCCATGGGCGATGCGGCCATCGGCGGCCGAAGTGTACCACTTGCCGGACGCAATGGCGTGCGGCAGCGCCAGGAACAGGTTCTCCTGATACCAGCCGTTGCGGAAGATAGTGTAGGGAATCCCGCTCGCCTTGATTGCCTGCTCGGTGCCGTAATGATCGCCGGCAAACAGCACCGGCGAGACGGGCTCGGGATTTGGCATCGAGGTGTAGAGCAGGTGCGAAACGCCGGCCGCCTTGGCCGCGGCGACCGCCGCCTGATGCTGCTTCAGGCGCCGGTCGCTCTTCAGGTCGAGGTCGCCGGTCGAGACGATCAGCACCCGGTCGGCGCCTTTGAACGCGTTCTCGAGCGATGCCGGATCGTCGAAATCGGCCGCCCTGACGGTGACGCCGCGAGCCGCGAGGTCGGCGAGGTTTTCGGGGTTGCGCGTGGTGGCGATGATGTTCGCCGGCGCGACCTTCTGCGCATCCAGCAGATGATTGATCACGGCGCGGCCTAGATGGCCCGAAGCGCCGGTGACGAGGAGGGTTTCGGTCATGGGAGGTTTCCTGAAATAGCGCCGAGCGGCGGGTGCTGTTGATGGTCTCAAAAAGAGACCAGCGCTAAAATAGGAATTGACCCAGGGCCGTAAAGAAGGCAGTTTTTCGGGAGGTAGGCACAGCCAGGGAACCAGTGGCCGGCCGCCGCCTCGACCAATGGATGCCGCGATGGACAGCAAGATCTTCAATCTGAAAGCCAAGCTCGAGGTCTATAAGGCCATGACGAACGGCGGCAATTTCGCCGACTGTCCGGTCCGCGACGTCATCCAGGGCATCAGCGGCAAATGGAGCTCGCTGCTGGTCATGGCCCTGGCCGAGAAGCCTTACCGGTTCGGGGAGCTGCGCCGCCTTGTGCCCGACATCTCACAGCGTATGCTCACCCAGACGCTCTACGAGCTGCAGCGCGACGGCTATGTGCATCGCGAGGTGTTTCCGACCAAGCCGCCGAGCGTCGAGTACAGCCTCACCGATCTCGGCCGCTCGATGTTCGCGCCGTTGGAGATGCTCATCCAATGGGCCGAACGCAACCACGATGCCGTGCGCGATGCGCGCGCCGCATTCGATGCCGCGCACGCCTGAGATATCCGCAATCGGCGACAGGCGTCAAAACGCCAGCGGTTATCGACCCGTTCAGGCCGACCGGGCTTGCGGGGTTTCAACGGCCTGCAGCAGGATGGTCTCGGACAGATAGGATCCCTTTGCCCGCAGGAAGGCGTGCAGCCGCCGCGGATAGTCGGCACCGACCGCTTCCTTGACCGATTGCCGCTTGCTCAAGGCCTCGCGCCAGGCGTGGATCAGAGGCTTGCCGTCGAGAATGCCGAAATCGTCGATACGGTCGAACGTGTCGAAATAGCGGAAAATCGGCCCGTAGACGGCATCGACCAGCGAGAAGCGGTCGCCGGCGAACCACGGACCGCTCCGCCTTTGCGACAGTTCCGCCTCCACGCGGGCAAACATTTGCGCCAGAGCCTTGCTTTCATGGGAAAAAGCGGCCTCATCGGCAGCGGAATAGAAGCGGCCGATCGCATTGAGAATGGCCGAGCCGAATTCGATCCAGGCGCGGTGCCGCGCCCGCATGAGCGGATCGGCCGGATGCAGCGGATTGGTCTCGGTCTCCTCGAGGAATTCGAGGATGACGGCGGATTCGAAAATAACCTCTTCCCCGCCGCCGTGTCGAACGCGGAGCAGCGGCACCTTGCCGAGCGGCGAGATGGCCTTGAACCAGTCGGGCTTGTTCGAGAGGTCGACATTGATCCGTTCGAACGGCACGCCTTTCTCGGCGAGCGCAATCGCCGCGCGCTGGACGTAGGGACAAAGGTGATGGCTGACGAGGGTGAGCCTTGCGGTCATCTCACTCTCCCCAGACATAGTTCAGCGCACCGTCCTCGACGCGGGTCGACAGGAACATCAGGCGCGAGCCCTTCGGCGCCGGGCCTTCGAGGCGCTCGCCGCTTTCCATGTCGAATTTCGCGCCGTGCCATTGGCAGACGAAGGCGCCGTCCTTGCAGTCGAGCGGTCCGCCGAAATGCAGGCAGGCATTGGCCGCGGCGCGGATGCGCTCTCCGCTGCGCCAGACATGGATCTCACGGCCGAAGAAGGGCACGACTATGCTGCCGGTTTGCGGGACATCGGCCACTTTACAGATTTCATGTTTCATCGGAGTTCTCCTTGTCGATGCAATTGCATCTATATGGATGCATCTGCATCGATCGTCAAGCTTGATGCAATTGCATCTATCGAATAAAGTCTCTCGATGACGAGAAAATCTCCTGCGCCCGAAGCCATCAAAGCCTGGGGCCGCCTTATGCGCGTGTCGCGTCAGTTGGTCGAAAAGACGGAGGACGCGCTGAAAGCCGGCGGCCTGCCGCCGCTCGCCTGGTACGACGTGCTGCACGAGCTTGCCGAGGCGGGCGAGGGCGGCTTGCGGCCTTTCGAGCTGATCGATCGGGTTTTGCTGGCGCAGTACAACGTCTCGCGGCTGCTCGCCCGGCTGGAAGCGGATGGCCTGGTGGAAAAGCTGCGCGTCTCGGACGATGGCCGCGGCCAGACCGTGCGCATCACGCCGGCGGGGCGCGAGACGCGCCGCCGCATCTGGACAGTCTACGGAAAAGCCATATCGGAGCTAATGGGCGACAAGCTTTCGGCCAAGGAGCTAGCAATGCTGGCTGGTTTGCTCGGCCGGCTGCGCGATCCGCCAATCACGGAATGACAGCGCCGCCCGACCGGGCTTTCAGGACGGATGCGAGGCCCAAACAAACGCGATCGTCGCCAGCTCGCCAAGCGCGACGCGGACCAGATGCATCTTGCCCCATTTGACGATCATCGATCTTGCCTGCGGATTGTCGGCCTCGACCTTCATCGCTCCCAGCAAGCGGTTGGTCGGCATCATCACCAGCAGCGTCCATGGCCAGGGCAGGATGATCGCCACCGCGCCGGCCAGAAAGCCAGCCACGCCGGTTTGCCACCAGGCAATCAGCCCGAGTGCGCAGGCGACTACGGCGATGGAGGCCTGCATGGCGGCGCCGCGCTTGTAGGAAGGCTGCCATTCCCCCAGCAACGCCTTGTCGTCCAAGGCCAGTCGCGCCGGCTGCTCAGCGACGCTGACATAGATTGCGGCGCCCGTGAAGGCGGCAGCCACGGCCAAGGCAAGCAGACCGGTCAGCATCCTGTCCTCCGGCAAGAGAAGCCATCGGCGGAAAATAGCGCTTGCATGGCTGCCGGCAATACGGCATAGAAGCCGAACCGTAACGTACGGTACGCCTTACGTGGCGGTGGAGGATCCGAGGGAAGCGTGTTGCACAGCGTGCCAGACATCGACAACAGCGAAGCGCTCACCGAACGGCAGCAAGCCGTTCTGGACGCGGCGCTGCGCCTGCTTGTCGAGGAGGGCGACAACCTGACCATGACAGCGGTGGCGCGGCGGGCAAGTTGCTCCAAGGAAACGCTCTACAAATGGTTCGGCGACCGCGACGGGCTGCTGACGGCGACGGTGCAATGGCAGGCTTCGAAGGTGCGCGTGGCGCTTGTCGATCGCAAGGGCCTCGACCTTGCCTCGCTGACGGCAAGTCTCGAACGCTTCGCCTCCGACTGGCTGAGGGTGATTTCCAGCGATACGTCTGTCGCGCTCAATCGCGTCGCGGTCGGTCATGCCGGTTCGGGGAAAGATGACCTTGGCGCGATCGTGCTACAGAATGGGCGTTTCGCGCTGGCCAGACGCCTGAAGCCCGTGCTGGAGGCGGGACGCGAGGCCGGGCTGCTCGACTTCGACGATGCAGAGACGGCGTTCCGGACCTTTTTCGGGCTGGTCGCCCGCGACGTGCAGATCCGGCTTCTGCTCGGCGACCGGCTGCAATTGACCGAAGCGGCAATCGGCGACGACGCCGCCCGCGCGACACAGCAGTTTCTCGCTCTCCACGGGTCGAAGACCAGGAGAGCAAACAACCGGCCGCAAGGCCCCGGAGCCGGATGATTTCAGGTCAAGTCGACCTGAAATCTGAATCCGGCTCCAAATCAAAGAGATTGAGCATGATGTCGTCCGAAAATCGCTTCACAGTTTTCGGCATCATGCCCTGATCTTCAAAACGGGAAGGAAGACGAAATGCGTGTCTATTACGATCGTGACGCCGATCTCAATCTGATCAAGGGCAAGAAGGTCGCCATCATCGGCTATGGCAGCCAGGGCCGGGCGCATGCGCTCAACCTCAAGGATTCCGGCGTCAAGGAGATCGCCATCGGCCTGAAGGCCGGCTCGGCGACCGCCAAGAAGGTCGAGGCCGACGGGCTCAAGGTGATGAGCGTGGCGGACGCCGCCAAATGGGCCGACCTGATGATGATGGCGACGCCCGACGAATTGCAGGCCGACATCTACAAAAACGAGATCGCGCCGAACATCCGCGACGGCGCCGCGATCGCCTTCGCGCACGGCCTTAACGTGCATTTCGGCCTGATCGAGCCGAAGGCCTCGGTCGACGTCGTCATGATCGCGCCGAAGGGCCCCGGCCACACGGTGCGCGGCGAATACCAGAAGGGCGGCGGCGTGCCGTGCCTGGTCGCCGTCAACCAGGATGCTTCGGGCAACGCGCTCGACCTCGCGCTCTCCTACGCCTGCGGCGTCGGCGGCGGCCGCTCGGGCATCATCGAGACCAACTTCCGCGAGGAATGCGAAACCGACCTGTTCGGCGAGCAGGTGGTGCTGTGCGGCGGCCTGGTCGAGCTGATCCGCGCCGGTTTCGAGACGCTGGTGGAAGCCGGCTACGCGCCGGAAATGGCCTATTTCGAGTGCCTGCACGAGGTCAAGCTGATCGTCGACCTGATCTATGAGGGCGGCATCGCCAACATGAACTACTCGATCTCGAACACCGCCGAATGGGGCGAATATGTCTCGGGTCCGCGCATCATCACCGCCGACACCAAGGCCGAGATGAAGCGCATCCTGAAGGACATCCAGACCGGCAAGTTCACCTCGGAATGGATGCAGGAATACCGCGCCGGTCTGTCGCGCTTCAAGGGCATCCGCCGCATGAACGACAGCCACCAGATCGAAGAGGTCGGCGCGAAGCTGCGCGCGATGATGCCGTGGATCGCCAAGAACAAGCTGGTCGACAAGGCGAAGAACTAATTCGAGATAGTTGGTTAGAGAAGCCGGCGGAGTGATCCACCGGCTTTTTTCGCGCCCGACTGTTTCATTCCGATACGACCACGCTGGCACACAATTCGCTTCGCACGAGCCAGAACAGTTTGTGGGAGACTGGCGATGGAAACGACGGATAGTGGCGCTGCATTTTCTGGCGAACGCCGGATGGAGCGGCGCAGGCGTGTGCTCAGGGGCGCGACGTTGCGTTTCAACGGAGGCTTCGGCGCGGTGGAAGGATTCGTGCGCAACGAATCCGAACATGGCGCGCAACTGCGCTTCGGCGATGCGACCGGCGTACCGCCCGGTTTCGAACTGGTGGTCAATGGCGCCAGGCGTGCCGCGCTCGTGCGCTGGCGCTCGACGAGACTGGTCGGCGTTCAATTCGTCGATTGAGAAGGCGCGCTCCGCGCCTCACCCATAGTGCCAATGCGGCTTCGGTTCCGTGCCGTTGAACTCGACGCCGATGCGGTCCTCGCGGCGCCAGCGGACGATCGCCTTGTAGCCGATGCCGTCGGTCGGCACGTAGAGCAGGAATTCGTCCGGCACGCGCGCCTCGATCGGCACCTTCAATTCTGCGCCGCTGGGATGCATGTTGCGCACGGTGCACTTGACCTCAGAATTATTGATGCCAGTCAGGATCGCCGCGCCTTTCAGCACGCGTTGCCTGTGCTTGCCTCTCAACTCGTTCTCAGCCATGGGACGGCACGATCCTAGCGAATCGCGATACGGCGATCGTCATGTGGGGGGGGCACCGGCACCACTGATAGACGCCCTTGCTAAATTTAGGGTTATTGCCTCCACCGCCGATTTCTTTTTTGCCGGAAACAGAAACGGCGCCGCGATGGGGCGCCGTTTCATTCTTGCTGTAGACGGGATCAGATATAGGGCGAAATGCACTGCCGACGCGGGCCGTAATTAGGCTGGAACGTGTTGTCCCAGGCGCGATAGGACCGGTAGCGGTCGTAGCACCATTGGACATGTGCTCTCGAGAGCCGCTCCGTCCGGTAGATGCGCCGCGGCTGGTAGTAGCGCGGATAGGGATCATAATAGTTGTCGTAGGCGAGGGCGCCTAAACCCAAGCCGAGGCCGAGTCCCAAAAGGGCCGCGTCGCCACTGCGGAAATGCCGATGATGGCGATGCCGCCAACGCCAGTCGCCGCCATCCCATCCACCACCGTCCCAGTTGCGGGAGAAATGACGGCCGCGGAAATCACCGCCGCGCCATCTGAAGTCGCCGCCGCGCCGCCAGCGCCAGTCATACATCTGCGGCGAGTAGTTGTTGCCGCCGGCCCAGCTGTCGCGGATAGGTATGACCGCAGGCGCCGCCGTGCCGGTAGCCGTCGACAGATCGGGCTGCAGGATCGGGCCGGCGATCGACGGCGCGGTCAGGCCCGCCATGAGGCTCAGGGCCATCAGCCCAGAGCCGAGAGAAGACAAGAGCGGTTTCATTTCACTCTCCAAGGAGTAAAGGCCCCACGCCCAGAAACACCCCGGGAAGAAGCCTATTGATGGGACTTTTCGTCTGAACGGAGGATGAACGGAAAGGTTCCGTCAACCATGACGGGTATCGCGTGGCTCTTGTTTTCACCCCCGCTTGCGGGCAAAGGTCTCGGCCATGTCGCTGCGCCTCGCCACCTTCAACGTCGAGAACCTGATGAACAGGTTCGATTTCTCGGGCTACCGCAACCAGCTCAACGAGGACCGGACGCTGGCGCTGTTCGATATCCAGAACGAGGCTGAATACAGGCTGCTCGAACAGGCGCGCACCATCGCCCAGTCAGACGACACCCGCCAGCTTACCGCGCTCGCCATAGCCGCAACCCGCGCCGACATCATCTGCATGCAGGAGGTCGACAATATCGAGGCGCTGAAGGCCTTCGAATATGGCTATCTCTTCAAGATGATCGGGCAGGGCTATCGCCAGAAATACACTACCGCCGGCAATGATGCCCGCGGCATCGATGTCGCCGTGATGATGCGCAGCGAGACCGCGCAGGGCCAGCCGATCGAGTTCGTGCGCATGACCAGCCATGCCTATGTCACGTTCGAGCAATTCGGCCTGTTCACGCCCGAGCTTGCGGCACTTGGGTTCCTGGCCAACGAGCGCATCTTCCGGCGCGACTGCCTGGAAATCGACGTGACGATTGGCGGCGTGCCGCTGACGCTCTATCTGGTGCATTTCAAGTCGATGGGCTCGCCGCGCAACGGGCTCGACGGCCGTGAGGCGACAATGCCGCTGCGCATGGCCGAGGCGCAGGCCGTGCGCCGCATCATCGAGGAGCGTTTCGGCAAGGACCATGCGGCCGACAGGCGCTGGGCGATCTGCGGCGACATGAACGATTACCGGCAGCGTGTGAAGATCGAAGGCGACAGTTTCGAAGGCTACCGGTTCGAGGTGGTCGACGAAGTTCAGTCCTCGATCAACGTGCTCACCGCCGGCGGCTTCTGCGAAAATGTGGTCGAGCGGCGGCCGGAGATGGATCGCTGGAGCTTTTATCACACGCGGGGGCCGGAGGAACGGCACCTGTGCCAGCTGGACTATATCCTGCTGTCGAAGGCGCTGGCGGCGAAGAACGCCACCGCGGTGCCGGAAATCATCCGCAACGGCCAGCCCTGGCGCACCATCTTTCCGCCCGGCCAGGAAGTCGAGCGTTTCCCGCGCGCCGGGTGGGACAGGCCGAAGGCTTCGGACCATTGCCCGGTGGTGATCAATCTGGACATGGCCTGAGCCCGTGAGTTTCGACCTGCCGCGCAACGTCATCCTGCCGGTCGACGAGGTCGACGTACGGCTCGACCCAAATCCTCATCCTTTCGAGCGCGACAACCAGGCGGCGATCGCCGAAAACTGGCGACGCGAGATGGACGCAAAGCCGGCGCTCTACGACGGCACGGTGGTGCTGCTTTCGGCGCTCGCCTATCGCGACAACCGGCTTGTCGGCCGCTGCCATGCGGTGAGGTATTCGACCTTCATGCTTTGGCGCAAGAACCGCGAGCTGAGCGGCGCCGAGCACGCCTATGCGCATGCCGTGCTGGTGGCCGGCGACAACGCGCTGGTGGCGATCCGCATGGGCTCGCACACGGTGAACGCCGGCCGCGTCTACTTCGCCGCCGGCTCCTTCGAGCCGATCGATTTCCGCGACGGTATCGTCGACGTCGACTTCAACATGATCCGCGAAGTGAGCGAGGAAACCGGGATCGACCTTTCGGCGGCTCGGCGCGGACCGCGCTACCACGCGCTATCGACGCCGAGCGGCACTGTGATCTTCCGCCGCTATCATGTCGCCGAGTCGGCCGTAGAGGTTGCGCGGCGGATCAGCGCCTTCGTCGCCGCCGAGAGCGAACCGGAGATCGATGGTCCGGTGGTCATTCGCAATGCCGTAGACCTTCCCGATGGGCTGATGGGGCATATGAAGCCGCTCATCGAGTGGCATTTTTCCGGAGAGCAGGACTGACCCGATCGCGGCCTGCCGAGCCCAAAGGGCAGCCTATTCATG
The DNA here is from genome assembly GCA_004963905.1 of Mesorhizobium sp. Lineage (GTDB taxonomy): Bacteria > Pseudomonadota > Alphaproteobacteria > Rhizobiales > Rhizobiaceae > Mesorhizobium. Next base: position 46,355 of record SUGL01000003.1, on the reverse strand, counting down.
CCTCAGCGCATCGATCGGGTCGAGCCTGGCGCCGCGCAGCGCCGGGAAGAAGCCGAACACCATGCCGATCAGCGCCGAGAAGCTGACGGCGAGCAGGATGACGGCCGGGCTCGGCGAAAAGGGTATCGTCAGCGTCGCCGAGGCCAGGCCGGCAAGCGCCAGTCCGATCAGGATGCCGATGATGCCGCCGAGCAGCGACAGCACCGTCGCCTCGACCAGGAACTGGATCAAGATGTGCTTCTCATGCGCGCCGATCGCCAGCCTGATGCCGATCTCGCGCGTGCGCTCGGTGACCGAGACCAGCATGATGTTCATGATGCCGATGCCGCCGACCAGCAGGCTGACGCCGGCGACGGCGCCCAGCATGCCGGTCATGGTGGTGGTGGCGCTAGCCATGGCGTCGGCGATCTGGGTCATGTCGCGGATCGAGAAATCGGGATCGCGGTCCGGCGTGATGCGGCGCGTGTCGCGCAAGATGTCCTCGACGCGCGGCTGCAGTTCGGCGGTCGGCGTCCTGTCGTCGGCGGCGATGTAGATGTTGTCGATGTCGCGGTTGCCGGCGATGCGCCGCTGGTAGGCGGCTAAAGGCATCAGCACGACATTGTCCTGGTCCTGGCCGAAGCCGGTGTAGCCCTTCGGCTCCAGCAGACCGATGATCCTGCAGGAGGTGCGGTTGACGCGGATCGTCTCGCCCTCCGGATCGCCGGCGCCGAAGAATTGCTGACGCACCGTCTCGCCGACCAGGCACACGCCGGCGCCGGCGCGCGCCTCGGAATCGCTGAAGGGGCGGCCGGAAACCAGCTTCCAGTCGCGCGCGTCGAGATAGGCGCTGTCGGTGCCGGTGACGCCCGACGTCAGGCTCTCCGTGCCGAAGATGACGCGCACCTGCTTCTGCGAGGCCGGCGCGATGGCGCGGGCGCCGCTGAGGTGGGCGACCAGCGCTTCAACATCCTTGGCGGCCAGCGGTCGGGTGACCTGGTCGAGCCCGCCCGGTCCGCCGGGCCCGGCGGGACGGCCTGCGCGGACGACGAGCAGATTGCTGCCGAGCTTCGAGATATCGGCCTTGACCTTCTCGGTGGTGCCGGAGCCGATGGTGAGCATGGCGATGACGGCGGCAACGCCGATGACGATGCCGAGCAAGGTCAGGAACGAGCGCAGCACGTTCCGGCGGATCGAAATCAGCGAAAGGCGGACGGTCTCCCAGATCATGCGGCCTCGGCTTTCGTCGTGTCCGAGGCGACGTGGCCGTCGAGGAAGCGTACGGTGCGCTCGGCATAGTCCGCGACATCGGCCTCGTGCGTGACCATGACGATGGTGAGGCCGAGCTCGGCGTTCAGCCTGGTCAGCAATTCCATGATCTCGTGCGTGCGCGCCGTGTCCAGATTTCCCGTCGGCTCGTCGGCGACGAGCAGCGTCGGTTTGGTGACGATGGCGCGCGCGATCGCAACGCGCTGCTGCTGACCGCCCGAAAGCTCGGCCGGCGTGTGGTGCTCGCGCCCGACCAGCCCGACCTGGGCAAGCGCCCGCATTGCGCGATCACGGCGCTCGCGGGCGGAAACGCCACGATAGATCAGCGGCAGCTCGACATTTTCCGCCGCCGTGGTGCGGGGCAGCAGATTGTAGCCCTGGAAGACGAAGCCGACATAGAGGTTGCGCAGCAGGGCGCGGCGGTTGCGGTCGAGCCGGCCGGCATCGATGCCCATGAAGCGGTAGGTTCCGGCCGTCGGCGTGTCGAGACAGCCGACGATGTTCATGGCGGTCGACTTGCCCGAGCCGGACGGACCCATGATGGCGACGAATTCACCTCTGCGGATCGCAAGATCGACGCCGGCAAGCGCATGCACGCGCGCCTCGCCCGAGCCATAACTCTTCCAGACCTTGTCGAAAGTGATGAGCAGGGGAGCAGACATTGCGTCAGCCCCGTTGCTGCGAGCCGGTGATGACCTCCGCACCTTCCTGCAGGCCGGACGTGATCTCGGTCAGGTCGCCATCGGTCGAGCCGATCCTGACGTTGACGGCATGCGGCCGTCCGTTTTCCAGCACATAGAGCAAGCGCGAGCCGTCGGTCGGCGCCTTCGCCACCTCGCGCTGCCGGTTGGGACGACCCATGCGGCCGGTGAACAGGTCGCTCAGGCTCCAGCCGCGGGCCGCCGGTTGCGCCGGGCGGTAACGGAAGGCTGTGGCCGGCACGGTGAGCACGCCCTTGGCCTGCCTTGTCACCACCGCGACGGTTGCCGTCATGCCGGGCCTCAGCAGAAGCTCGCCGTTGTCGACTTCGAGCCGCGCGTTGTAGGTGACGACGCCATCGGTGGTGACCGAGGCGTAGGAGATGTCGCGGATCTCGGCGTCGAAGGGACGGTCCGGGAAAGCATCGACCGTGAAGCGGGCATGCTGGCCGGGCTTGACCTGGCCGATATCGGCCTCGTCCACCGCTGCCCGTAGCTCCATGTTCCGCAAGTCGGCGGCGATGACGAACAGCACCGGCGCCTGCAGCGAAGAGGCGACCGTCTGTCCGGGATCGACCGAGCGCGTCAGCACGATGCCGTCGATCGGCGCGTAAATGGTGCTCTTGGCAAGATCGGTCTGCTGCGCCTTGAGATCCGCCTCGGCGATAGCGAGATTGGCCTCGGCGCTGTCGAGCGCCGCCTTGGAGCGATCGCGCGTCGCGGTCGCCGCCTCGAGCGACTGATCCGTCGCCATGCCGCGCTTGGTGAGCGCGCTGGCGCGGACCACCGCGTTCTCGTTTTCCTGCAGCGTGACCTTGGCGTTCTCGATGCTAGCTGCCGCCGCCTTGGCCGAGGCGGTGGCGCGCTCGATCTGCACTTCGAGCTTGGCGGTGTCGAGCTTCGCCAGCACGTCGCCCTTCTTCACCTGCTGGTTCTCGCTGACCGCGACGGAGCGGACGATGCCGGAAAGCTCGCTGGAGATGTCGACCTGCGTCAGCGGCTGCAGCGTGCCGGTCGCCGACACCTGCACGGTCAGGTCGGCGACCGTCGCCGGAGCGGTCGTGTATTCGATCCGGGGCGGCGCGGCGGCGTTCCACCGGTAGACGCCAATGGCGGCCGCCACGACCGCCAGCGCCAGCAGCGCATAGAGCCAGCCGCGCCGGCGCTTGCGACTCACGCCTTTGCGGTCGAGCCCGAGAGCGGCTTCGATGGAAGTGTCGGATTCTGCGTTTGGCGGATTGACAACCTGGTCCACCCCAGACCCCTATAGCGAAAATTGCTGTCCCTATTGGTGCAAAAATCATGCCTTAAGGTTCGAATTTCAAATTAAATTTCCCTCATGTTGGGATTGAGGCGGAAAATTCGAGACGAGGCGGAAGGTTTTCTCGATGGCACGCAGCTACTTGCTTTACGATGTATTCACGACCGAGCGGCTGGCGGGGAATCCGCTCGCCGTGGTGCTCGACAGCCAGGGACTGGACACGGCCGCCATGCAGGCGATCGCGCGCGAATTCAACCTGTCCGAGACGGTTTTCGTGCTGCCGCCCGACAATCCCAAGCACCGCAATCGGATTCGCATCTTCACGCCCGATTATGAGATGCCGTTCGCCGGCCATCCGACGGTCGGGTCGGCGATCGCGCTGGCGGAGTTGGCGGGCGAGGCGGCGGGCGTCTTCGTTTTGGAGGAGAATATCGGCCCGGTGCGCTGCGCGGTCAGCAAGCATGACGGCGCCATTTACGCCGAATTCGATCTGGCGAAACTGCCGGATCGCCTGGAACTCGCCGCAGACCCGGAAATGATCGGCGCAGCGCTCGGCCTTGCGCCGCACGAGATCGGCTTCGAGAATCACCGCGTCTCCTTCTGGTCGGCCGGCGTGCCCTATGTCGCCATTCCGGTCTCTGGCCTCGATGCGGCGGCAAAAATCAGGCTGGACAACCAGGCCTGGTCGGAGCTCGCGCCGCGCAAGAGCGAATGGGCTTTTGCCAGCCCTTATGTCTATTGCCGCGAGACAGTTCATCATGACAGCGCCTTCCATGTCCGCATGATCGTGCCCGGGACGCCCTCCTACGAAGACCCGGCGACCGGCTCGGCGGCGGCCGCCTTTGCCGGCGCGATCATGCATTTCGATGGTCCGACGGACGGAATCACGCAGCTTTGGATCGAGCAGGGGCTGGAGATGGGCCGGCCCTCGCGCATCCGGCTCGAGCTCAATGTCGACGGCGCAAAACTGGCCTCCGCGCGCATCGGCGGCCATGCGATCAGGGTGGCCGAAGGCAGGCTTCTTGTGTGATAGGTGCGGCAATTCGGCGATTTGTCGGGAAATGATCCGGCAGGGCTGGACATCACAGAAAGCGGCGGCTATATGCGCCGCCGACGCTGGTTTTCCCGGCGGTGTGGGTGTGTAGCTCAGTTGGTAGAGCAGCTGACTCTTAATCAGCGGGTCCACAGTTCGATCCTGTGCACACCCACCAAAATCTTCTCACAAAGCGGCCAGCAAACAGCCGAGACGGGTGCCAGTCCTAAGGCGCCGTTTTGCTGAGGCTTGCCTTGAACTTGACCTTCATCGTGATCTGGCCGGTCACCGTAATCGCCGACCCGCCATAGCCATCGATATTGCGGTTCCGGCCGTTGACGTTGGTCGTCATGCCGGCGATCTCGCATGTGTCGGCGACGGTCTCGACCACCATGGCGCAGCTTCCGGCCGCGACTTTGTAGAAGGAGCGAAGCGCGGCCTGCTGCTGTGCGGCGGCGTCCTCGTCATCCTTGACCGGTAGGGTCATCGAAATCGACGATTGGATTCTCGCTGATCCGTCTTCACCGGGACGAAGCGGTCGGACGAATTGGTCTTGGGCAAGGGCGGGCGATACCGCCCCAGCAAGAAACACAACAAATATTAGGCTCTTTAAATACATCGTTCGATCTCCTGTGAGACATCTCTGTCCCACGGAATAATCGAGATGACGTTATTTCGGTATTTCAACAGTGTTGAAATTTTGAAGGAAGTTTATTTTTCCGACACACCGGCCTCGGCAAAGCTCGCCATCTTCGCATGGCACTCAAGCGCCGAGCGCACAATGTTGACGGCAAGGCAGGCGCCGGAGCCTTCGCCGAGCCGCATGCCGAGGTCGAGGAGCGGCGGCAGGCCGAGCGCCTCGAGCAGGCGGCGGTGGCCGGCCTCGGCCGAGACGTGGGCGGCGATCGTGTGAGCGAGGCCGGTCGGATGCAGCCTGGCAAGAGGCGCCGCGGCTGCGGTGCAGACGAAGCCGTCGAGCAGCACCGGCACGTTGTTGCGGCGCGCGGCGAGCGTGGCGCCGAGGATGGCGGCGAGCTCACGTCCGCCCAGAGCTGCGGCGATTTTCAGCGGATCGGACAGCGAATCGGCATGGCGCTTCAGGCCGGCCTCGATGGCGGTGATCTTGCGAATGAGGCCAGCGTCGTCGACGCCGGTGCCGCGTCCGGTCCATTTCTCGGCGCCGCCGCCGAATAGGGCGGCCGAGATCGCGGCCGCCGGCGTGGTGTTGCCGATGCCCATCTCGCCGAAGCAGACGAGGTCGAGATCCTTGGTCACGGCGTCATAGCCGGCCGAGACCGCAGCGAGGAAGGCCTGCTCGTCCATCGCCGGAACCTGCGTGAAATCGCCGGTTGGATGGTCGAGATCGAGCGGGATGACGTCGAGCCTGGCGCCGGCGATGCGGGCAAGCTGGTTGATGGCGGCACCCCCGCCGGCGAAGTTGGCCACCATCTGCACGGTGACTTCCGAAGGGTAGGCCGATACGCCCTGCGCGGTGACGCCATGATTGCCGGCAAAGACGAACACCTTCACGGTATCCAGCTTCGGCATGTCACGGCCCTGCCAGCGTGCCAGCCAGGCGGCGATCGTTTCAAGCCGGCCGAGGCTGCCCTGCGGCTTGGTCAGCGTGTCCTGGCGGCGGGCGACCGCATTGGCGGCGGCATCGCTGCCGGCCGGGAGATCGAGGCACGCGGCGTGAAGGTCTTCGAGCGATTTGAACGACATGGGGGCAATGTCTCCAATTGAGGGTCAAGGGGATAGGGAAGCCGAGGCAACGAGCAGCACCGCGATTTCGGCGAGCTGCTGTAGCGCGCCGATCGTGTCGCCGGTCTGGCCGCCGATCTGGCTGAGGCAAAGCGATCGGAAGGCGGCGAACAAAAGACCGAGCAGAATGAGCGCGACAATGGCGCCGCCGAGGCCGAGCGCCAGCAGCGCTACGGCGCCGAGCGCTGCTCCGACGACGGCTGTCTCGGCGCTGACGGCGCCTGCACCGGCCGAGAGGCCGTCGGCGCGGGCGGGCGGCAGAAGATGCATGAAGGCGCCGAACAGACCGCGAGAGGCGGCATGCGCGGCCAGCAGCGCCAGGAAGACATGTCCCGGTCCGGCCAGTTCCGAAAGCGCGCTCCAGCGGATGAGCAGCGAGATGCCGAGCGCCGCGGCGCCATAGGCGCCAATACGACTGTCGCGCATGATCTCCAGCTTCTTCTCGCGCGTCCTGCCGCCGCCGAAGCCATCGGCGATATCGGAAAGTCCGTCCTCATGCAGGCAGCCGGTAGCAAGCATCGTCGCGGCAAGTGTGAGCGCCGCGGCCGGGCTGGGGGCAAGACTCAGGCCCGCAGCAACGGCGTGGACGAGCGCGCCGATGATCGCTGCGGCGAGGCCGGCAAAGGGTGCGGCCCAGATGGCATCGGCGAGGCTGCGGCCGCCGAAATCGCTCGACGGAAGCCTCAACCTGGTGAAGAAGACGAGGCTCAGGCCGATATCGTCAAGCAATTGCCGAGGTGCGGAAGGGCCGCTCATGCGCCCCTCGCAATGGCGTGGAAGAAGGTGCCGCTGACATGGCAGCGCCGGTAGCCCGACGCGCCAAGCGGATTGCCCTGACCGTCGGCGAGGTCGGCGAGCGGCTCGTCGTTGCCGGTGGCGGTCATTTGCGCGTAGTGGAACTCATGGCCGCGGATAAGCGTGCCTTCGGTGCCGAGCGGGCAGGCGGCGCGAAGGCGGGCCTCGCGGTAGCCGAGATTCATCTTGCGCCTGGCAAAGCTGGTCGAATGGCCGAGCAGGCCGAGCATCTTGTGGCTTTCGCCATCCGCATCCTCCAACGCCTCGCCCAGCACCATGAAGCCGCCGCACTCGCCATGCACGGGCTTGCTTGCGGCGAAGCGAGCCATTCCCTTGCGGAAGTTCATCGCTGCCGCGAGCTTGGCGGCGTGCAATTCGGGATAGCCGCCGGGCAGCCAGCAGACATCGCAGTCTTCGGCCGGCGCTTCATCGGCAAGCGGCGAGAAAGGCACGATCTCGGCACCGGCCTTGCGCCAGTGCGTGATGACATGCGGGTAGAGGAAGGTGAAGGCGGCGTCCTCGGCCAGCGCGACGCGCTGTCCGGGCGGCTGCAACGCATCGCCGAAATTGCCGGACGCCGGTTCCAGCGGTGTCGTCAGCTTCAGGATTGCGTCGATATCGAGCGATTTCTCGACCATGTCGGCCAGTCGGTCGAGATGCGCCATCAGGTTTTCGTACTCGCCGGCCTGGACGAGGCCGAGATGCCGTTCCGGCAGGTTGAGCGTGGGATCGCGCATGATGGCGCCGACCACCGGCAGGCCGATCGCCTCGATGGCATCGCCTGACAGCCGGCGGTGGCGCTCGCTGCCCAAGCGGTTGAGCACGACGCCGGCCATGCGAACCTCGGGGTCGTAAGTGGCAAAACCCTTGGCGACGGCGGCCGCCGTGGTCGACTGCCCCGAAACGTCGAGCACCAGAAGCACGGGCAGGCCGTAGAGCCGGGCGAGATCGGCGGCCGAGCCCGAGCGGCCTTCAGGAGCGGGGATACCGTCGAACAGACCCATCGCGCTTTCGAGGATGACGTATTCGGCGTCGTCCGCTGCCTGTGCGGCCAGCGCGTTGAGCAGGGAAGGCGACATCGCCCAGCTGTCGAGATTGACGCCGGAGAGGCCGGTGGCGGCCGTATGGAAGCCGGGATCGATATAGTCCGGTCCGGACTTCGCGCCGCGCACCTTAAGGCCGCGGCGAGCGAGCGCGCGCAGCAGGCCGATGGTGACGCTGGTCTTGCCCGAGCCGGAGCGCGGCGCGCCGATGATGATCGCGCGGGCGGTCACAATCCACCTGCCAGGGCCGCGCGCATGGCGACGATCTCGCCGACGACGATCAGCGCCGGCGAGGCGAGCTCTGCGGCGGCGGCCTCGTCGGCAATCGTAGCGAGCGTGGCGACGACGATGCGCTCCTGCGGCGTGGTCGCCGCAACGATCACAGCTGCAGGAGTCGAGGGCGCAAGGCCGCCGCTCAGCAGCTTTGCCGCTATCACCGGCAGGTTGGCCATGCCCATATAGACGACGACAGGCTGGCCGGTGCGCGCGATCGCTGCCCAGTCGATATCGTCATCCGTGCCCGCCGCATGGCCGGTGGCGAGAATGACCGCCTTGTTGATGCCGCGCATGGTGGCGGGAATGCCGGTGGCTGCCAAGGCGCTGAGGCCGGAGGTGAGGCCGGAGAGCACGCGGAATGGTATGTTTTCGCGCGCCAGCGCCAGCGCCTCTTCGCCGCCGCGGCCGAAAATATAGGGGTCACCGCCCTTGAGACGCACGGTACGGCGCCCCTCGCGTGCCAGCCTTACGAGCAGGGCGTTGATGTCGTCCTGCTTCATCGAGGGTTTGCCGCCGCGTTTGCCCGCATAGAAGAGCTCGGCGCCCTCGGCGACCGCCACGACATCCGGCGAGACCAGCGCGTCATAGACGAGCGCGTCGCATTGCCCGAGCGCTGCGAGGACCTCGAGCGTCAGACAGCCGGGATCACCGGGGCCGGCGCCGGCCAGCCAGACATGACCTGGCTCCAGCGCGCGCGGTTTGAAGTTCAGCCGCGCCAGCGCCTGCTCCACCGTTGCCCGTCCGTTTCTGTTGGTGCTGGCGTTCACAATCCGTCCCGTCCGCGAAAACGCCGCTGGTAGTGGGCGTCGTAAAGTGAGCTTTCGCCGAAATCCTGTGCGCCCAAGGCGCTGCCGACGAAGATGATCGCCGTGCGCTCCATCGGGTTTTCCGCCAGCTGCGCTTCGATGGTGCCCAGCGTGCCGGTCAGGATTCGCTCGTCCGGCCAGGAGGCGCGGAAGACGACCGCGACGGGACATTCGGCGCCATAGAGCGGCGTGAGCTCCGCCACGATGCGGTCGATGGCATGGATGGCGAGATGGATTGCAAGCGTGGCGCCGGTACGGCCGAAGCCGGCAAGCGTCTCGCCGGGCGGCATTTTCGAGGCGCGACCGGAGACGCGGGTCAGCACCAGGCTTTGCGCGAGCTCAGGGATCGTGAGCTCGCGACGCAGTGCTGCCGCAGCGGCGGCGAAGGACGGCACGCCGGGCGTCAGCGTGTAGGGGATGCCGTGTTTCTCCAGCCGCCTGATCTGCTCGGCCACCGCGCTCCACACCGAAAGGTCGCCGGAATGCAGCCGCGCGACATCCTGGCCGGATCTGTGGGCCGCGACATATTCGACCTCGATCTCGTCGAGCGACATCGGCGCGGTATCGATCAGTTTTGTGCCGGGGGCGCAATGCTCGAGCAGTTCCGGCGCGACGATCGAGCCGGCATGGAGGCAGACCGGGCAAGACGCCAGCAGCCGGCTGCCGCGCAAGGTGATGAGGTCGGCGGCGCCCGGACCGGCGCCGATGAAGTGGACGGTCATTCAGCACCTCCGCCAAGCGCGATAGCGCAGGTCACCGGGCCGAGCACGGTGCGCGGCCCGAGCAGTTTTGCGTCCTTGCCGGCCGCAGCCAGGGCCGACGCTTCCGAAACCGAAGGCGTGCCGGCATGCGCCTGCGAGTCTTCGGATCGGCTGATCGTGCCTGCGGACGCGGCCTGCAATGCATCGTCAGCGACCACGATCACCGGAAGCGAGAGATCACGGCCTGCACGGAAGATCGCTTCCTCGTCGCGCTTGATTTCGCCGGTCGCCAGCGCAGAAAGCGCGGTCATCGCCAGCCCGTGCGCTTCGAGCGCGGTTTCGATCGCGGCGCGCACGTCACGCGCCGTCACGCCTTTCCGGCTGCCGATGCCCGCGACCATCATGGCTTCACCCAGCTCCACTGCATGACGGGCATTGCAGGACGCCAGGCCTGCATGGACCCGACGGGCGAGGCGCGCGAAAGCGCGATGCGGGTGAGGTCGCCGCCGCGCTTGTTGTGCTCGCCGAGAAGCAGTGCCTCCATCTCCAGCGTGACCGCGTTGGCAACCAGCCGCCCGCCGGCGCGCAGCGCCTTGATCGCCTTCTCCAGCACGCCCGCATCGCTGCCGCCGCCGCCGATGAAGATGGCGTCGGGCGTCTCCAGTTTGCCGAGCGCCTTGGGCGCCGAGCCTTCGATCACGACAAGGCCAGGCACGCCGCAATGCGCGGCGTTGCGGTGGATGCGTGCGGCGCGCTCCGCGTCGGCTTCGACAGCAATGGCGCGCATCGAAGGATGGGCCAGCATCCACTCGATGCCGATCGACCCCGAGCCCGCGCCGATATCCCACAACAGCTCGCCGCGCCGCGGCGCCAGCGCCGACAGCGTGATGGCGCGGATCTCGCGCTTGGTGATCTGGCCGTCATGCTCGAACAGATGGTCGGCAAGGCCGACGGTCAAGGGCAGGATGCGCGCATCCGGCGTCGATTCAATTTCGAGCGCCAGCACGTTGAGCGGATTGATGTTTTTGAGATCGAAGGCATCGGCGCGGACGGTACGGTGCTTCTCATCCGCACCGCCGAGCGCTTCGAGGACCGTCAGTCGCGAAGGGCCGAAGCCGAGTTCTTCCAGCAGTCCGGCAATGGCGGCCGGTGCGCCGCCGTCGGATGTGAGCGCAAGGATGCGCGCGCCAGCGTGGAGCAGGGGCCGGATCAGGTCGATCGCATGGCCGTGCAGCGAGATGGTCTCGACATCCTGCAGCGCCCAGCCGAGGCGGGAGGCCGCCAGCGACAGCGACGACGGCGCCGGCAGGACCATCATCTCATCCGGCTTGATCTTGCGCGCCAGCGCGACGCCGACGCCATGGAAGAAAGGATCGCCTGAGGCGAGCACGCAGACGTTTTTGCCCGCGAGCGCCAGCACGTCGCGCATTTCGGCGTCGAAGGGCGACGGCCACGGGCGCGCCTCGCCCTTGGCCAGGCTTGAGACCAGCCCGAGATGCCGCTTGCCGCCAAAGACGACTGCGGCCTCGGCAATCCGCTGCTTGGCCTCGTCGCCGAGACCCGCTACACCGTCCTCGCCGATGCCGACGACGGTCAGCCATCTCGAGACCGGCTTGGCAGCGCGCGGACTTTTAGCAGGCATGATGACCCACCGCATTCTGATCCTCGGCGGAACCACGGAGGCCCGGCAGCTGGCGGGCAGGCTGGCTCGCCGGGAGGATTTTTCGGTCACGCTGTCGCTTGCCGGCCGCACCGAAAGCCCAGTCGCGCAAGGCGTGCCCGTGCGTACCGGCGGTTTCGGCGGTGCGGAAGGACTGGCTGCCTACCTCCGTGAAGAACACATCGAGCTGCTGATCGACGCCACGCACCCTTACGCGGCGCGCATTTCGGCCAATGCCGCTGAAGCGGCCAGGCAAGCCGGTGTGCCGATCCTCGCCCTGCGTCGTCCCGGTTGGGAACCTGTCGCAGGCGATCGCTGGACGCAGGTCGACAGCGTCGCCGAAGCGGCCAGCGCGCTTGGCACGGTCCCGCGCCGCGTCTTCCTGGCGATCGGCCGGCAGGAAGCCGGCGCTTTCGAGACCGCTCCGCAGCACCGCTATCTGATCCGCAGCGTCGACCCGGTCGAGCCGAAGCTGGCTGTTCCCGATGCGCTGTATCTGCTGGCGCGCGGGCCGTTCGTGGAAGCCGACGAACAGACGCTGCTCGAACGGTACGGCATCGATGCCGTCGTTTCGAAGAACAGCGGTGGTGAAGCGACCTACGGCAAGATCGCCGCGGCGCGGGCGCTCGGCATCGAGGTGATCATGGTGCGCAGGCCGCCTCTGCCGAACGTTCCCTCGGCAGATAGCGTCGATCAACTGGCCGCCAAGGTCGATCATTTTTTCGACCCTGTTGCCGAACGCGGGGTGTAGACGAGGGCGGGGCGCTCGCCACGCCTGATGATGCGGGTTTCGGGCGAGCCGATGATGATGCAGGTGGCCATGTCGGCCTTCGCCGCATCGGCATCCGCCAGCAGAAACACCTCGATCCGCTCGTCCGTCCGGCCGGCCGCGCGGCCGAAGATCACCGGCGTGGTCCCTGGCAGGATCGCCTTCAGGCATTCGAAGGCGCGGCCGAGTTGCCAGGGCCGCGCCTTGCTGATCGGATTGTAAAGGGCAATGACGAAGCCGGCGCCGGCTGCCGCCAGCAGGCGCAGCTCGATCAGGTCCCACGGCTTCAGATTGTCAGAGAGCGAAATGGCGCAGAAATCATGGCCTAGGGGCGCGCCGATGCGGGCGGCGACCGCAAGCATGGCGGTGACGCCAGGCACCACCGCAAGGTCGATCTCGCGCCACTCGGCCGGACCGGCCTCGATCGCCTCGCAGACGGCTGCCGCCATGGCGAAGACGCCGGGATCGCCGCCCGACACCACAGCGACTTTGTGACCTTCGGCCGCTTTGGCCAGCGCCTCGTTGGAACGTACAAGTTCCTCGCGGTTGTCCGAGGCGACGCGGGTCTGATCCTCTCGCAGCTCGAGCCTGTCGAGATAAGGCTTGTAGCCATAGAAGAAGGAAGCCTCGGCCACGGCGCGGCTTGCCTGCGGCGTCACCTGGTCGGCATTGCCGGGACCGAGGCCGATAACGGTGATGCGGCCGCTCATGGCTTTGCTCCGGGGGCTCCGGGGCGAGCGGACCAGCCGGCGACCAGCACGATGGCAAAATAGGGAGCCTTGTCGTCCGGCTTTTCGGTGAGCCGCATCGAGACGCTGCCCGGCATGGTGCCGCGCTCGACATAGACGGCCTTTGCCAGCTTGCCCGTCGCTTCCAGCGCGCGGCGGATCTTCGGCAGGTTGCGGCCGACCTTCATGATCACGGCGGCATCGGTGTCGGCCAGCCGGCGCGTCAGCTCGAACTCGCTCATCGTACCCGGCAGCACGGTAAGCACGTCATCGCCCTGGACGATCGGCAAGCCAGTCGCCGACCAGCAGCCGGACATGGCGGTGATGCCGGGAATGACCTCGGTCGGGAAGCGATTCGAAAGGCGCACATGCAGATGCATGTAGGAGCCGTAGAAGAGCGGATCGCCCTCCGACAGCACCGCCACGGTTCTGCCGGCGCCGAGATGCTCCGCGACCTGTTCGGCCGACTGCTCGTAGAAATCGGTGATCTGCGAACGGTAGTCGTCGTGATCCTTGTCGATCTCCGTCGTCACCGGATAGAGCAGCGGCAGCTCGATCATATCCGGTCGGAAGCGCGCCTCGACGATGGCGCGCGCATTGCTGTTGTTGCCGCGCTTGGCGAAATAGGCGACGACATCCGCTTCAGCCAATGCCCGCGCGGCCTTCAGCGTCAAAAGTTCCGGGTCACCGGGGCCGGTGCCGACGCCGACAAGCCGGCCTTTTACAATCGCGTTCACAGGCCCGGCCTCGCCAATGCGTTGAGTGCGGCGGCGGTCATGGCGCTGCCGCCCAGTCTGCCGCGCACGATGGCGTAGGGCACGCCATAGGAATTCTCGGCCAGCGCATCCTTGGATTCGGCGGCGCCGACGAAGCCAACCGGCATGCCGATGATCGCCGCAGGCTTAGGCGCGCCGTCGCGCAGTTTTTCGAGCAGGTAGAAGAGCGCGGTAGGCGCATTGCCGATCGCGACGACCGAGCCGGCCATGCGCTCTCCCCAGAGGTCGATGGCCGCGGCCGAGCGCGTGTTGCCGATTGCCTTGGCGATATCGGCGGTGCGCGTGTCACGCAGCGTGCAGATCACTTCGTTGCCGGCCGGCAGACGGGCGCGGGTGATGCCGTGGGCGACCATTTCGGCGTCGCAGAAGATCGGCGCGCCGGCGGCGAGCGCGGTCCGGGCGGCGGCAACGAAATCGCCGGAGAAGACGAAATGGCTGGCGGCTTCGACCTGGCCGCAGGCGTGGATCATGCGGATCGCGACATCGGCTTCGGCCTCGGAGAAGCGCGACAAGTCGGCCTCGGCGCGGATGATGGCGAAAGAGCGCTCGTAGATCGCCATCCCGTCATGGATATAGTCGTAGGCGGCCATTTTCAGTTCCGTCGATAGAGTTCGGCGACGCCGGCCGCGCCAAGCCTTGTTAGGCAGGCGGCGGCTGTCTCGCCGGGATGTCGTGCGCCGCGGATCGCCGCGGCAATGCCCGCAACTCCGCGCGCGGCGTCATACCCCGGCCTGTATCCGGCAGGAAGAGCCTTTGCCGTCCCGTCCACGACAAGTCCGGCTCCGTTTTCGTCGCCGACCACGGTCAGCGCTGTCGAGCGTGGATGCGCGCAGCCCTTGGCGCAGCCGGAGATGTGCAAGGTGATGGAGGTATCGAAGAGGTCGGCGCTTTCGGTGGCGATCGTCTCGGCGATGGCGCGGGTGGCAATGCGGCCGGAAGCGCAAGCCGGAGCGCCAGGGCAAGCGGCGATGCGGGTGCGGGGATCGGCGGGGGAGGTGACGAAGCCGAGGGTCGCGGCGGAGAGCGAAGCGCAGGCTGATGAGGAGAGGCCGAGGAAGAGCAGGGCGCGGCCTGGGGCCAAGCGGATTTCAGCCGAGCCAAGTTCTGCGGCCTTTGCGGCAAGCTCGATAAGGTTCTGCGCCGGCATGCTGCCGAAGGGCAGGCCGATGCCGAGGGCGTGGCCATTGGCTAGGTCGAAAAGACCGACTGGGGAGCGTTGGCGCTCCATGGCGCCCCCCTCTGTCCTGCCGGACATCTCCCCCACAAGGGGGGAGATTGCACTGTCACCGCCGGTTTCGCCAATTGGTGACGTCGCAAAATGAGGGTTGGCTCCAGAACGAGAGACAGCGGCGAAGCTGCCAATCTCCCCCCTTGTGGGGGAGATGTCCGGCAGGACAGAGGGGGGCGCGAAGGAATGCCAGGTTGTGAGAGAGGCTAACTGTCTCGCTGTTAAATCCCTGGCATGGGCCTCGCGACCTTTCTCGGCTACCATCCTGAGCGCTGCCACAGTAACATCCCGAGCGGTGTCCGCATCGACTGCTGCTAGCGGCTTAGCGCTCCAGCCGTCGCCAGTAACCGACACCCTCCACCGGACGCCTGCGCCGGTCCGCACCGCCTTCAGCCGCACATCGGCCATCAGCGCATCCATACCCAGCTGCCCGCCGCCGTCGACAATCACCGACACTTTCGGCCCCAGTCGCAGCGTCAGCCCGGCTTCCGCGATCGCCGCCCTGATCCGCTCGGCCAGCGGGCGCGGATCCTCGATCTCCTGTGGGTCGATGCCCGCCAACGGCCCAGTTTCGACGGGCACGCCGGTGCGCACCGCAATGCCCAGCGCATCGACTTCGGCCGCCAGCAGCCTGGCGCTCTCTGCCGTCAGGCCGCGGATCTGCAAGCTGCCGCGCGCGGTCACTTCCATGATGCCGTTGCCGTGGCGCAAGGCGGATTCGCCGAGTCCGATCACCGATCCGGGGACAAGTCCTCCAGCGACCGGGTTGAGCCGCACCAGCAGCCCGTCGCCGGTCTGCATCGGAGCGCTCAGGGCAGGACAGGCGCCGCGGCGTGAGAATGCGTTCATGCCGCCACTCCTTGCGCCTCGGCGATCAAGGCGGCGAGATCGTCGTCAATGGAGTTGCGGAGCGGATGCCACAGTCCGCGCCGCCGCGCCGACAGGAACCGCTCGGCGATGACTTTTGCTGCAGCCGGGTTCTCGCGCAGCAGGAAGGCGCGGACGTCAGGGTCGCCAACATAGGCGTCGTGCACCGCCTCGATCAGCGCGCCCGAAATGGCGTGCGTCGTCTCGGCGAAGCCGACGAGACGGTCGACCGTCTCGGCGAATTCGGAGGCGCCGCGCGGGCCGTGGCGCATCTGGCCGGCGATGAAGCGCGGATTGACCGCGCGGGCCCGCACCACGCGCGACACGGCCTCGCTCACCGAGCGCGGCTTCGGCTTCTTCGGATCGGTCGTGTCGAGCACGATGACGTCGGCATTCCTGCCAAGGGCAGCAAGCGCGGCCGAAAATCCGCCGATGAAGGCGACATCGGCCGAGCCTTCGAGGATGTCGCGCCCCGGATCGTCGCCGGTGTGGACGAGAAGATCAGCCTCGGCGATACGGCCCTCGAAAGCACCGGGCGCCGCAACCGCTTCGCCGTCGGCGCCGCCATAGGCGTGCGAGGTGGCGTCGAGATAGGCGCGGCCGATTTCCTCGCGCGCGCCCCATTCGCCGCGCGACAGCAAGTCCTCGACGCCCGCGCCGTAGGTTCCCGGCGAGGTGCCGAAAATGCGCGGGCCGACCTTGCCCCGAGCGCGGGTCGCTGCAGCGAGGGGATTTTCGGTATCGCCCTCGTCGCGGCTCGCAACCGCGTTGGCGGCGGCGTCGATCAGCGCGATCTGCGTCGGGAACATGTCGCGGAACAGGCCGGAAATGCGCCAGGTGACATCGACGCGCGGGCGGCCGAGCGCCGCCGGCGGCAGCACCTCGATGCCGGTGACGCGGCCGGTCGCGGCATCCCATTGCGGCCGGCAGCCCATCAGCGCCAGGCCTTGCGCGATCTCCTCGCCGCCGGTGCGCAAGGAGGCCGAGCCCCAAAGGTCAATGACCAGCGAGCGCGGCCAGTCGCCATGGCTTTGCATATAGCTGCGGATCACTTCCTCCGCCGCCGCGTGGCCAAGATCATAGGCGGTCGGCGTCGGCATGGTGCGCTGGTCGGAGGTGAAGAGGTTGCGGCCTGTCGGCAGCACGTCGGAGCGGCCGCGTGCCGGGGCGCCGGCCGGCCCTGCCTTGATATGGCGGCCGGCGAGGGCGGCGAGCAGGGCAGCTTTTTCGGCTTCGGCGCTTTGCCTCCGCAGAGGGTCGGTTTCGCCTTCCGGCGCGCGGCCGTAGACATGCAGCCCGTCCTTGACGGCGAAATCCTTGAGGTCGCAAAGCCAAGCGTCGATGCGACGCAGCGCCTCGTCCGGCGCGTCGGTGCCGGCGACGCCGGCTTCCGCTGCCAGCCCGGTTTTCTGCGCGGTTTCGACGATGAGCTTCGCCAGCCGATCACGGCGGCGGCGGTCGAGCCCGTCGGCCTGGGCGTATTCGTCGACCAGGCGCTCGAGGCGCTGCTGTGCTTCGTCCAGACCGGCGCCGGTGAGCGGCGGCGGCAGATGGCCGAGCGTGACGGCCGAGATGCGGCGCTTGGCCTGCGCGGCCTCGCCGGGATTGGAGACGATGAAGGGATAGACGACCGGCAGCGAGCCGGTGACGATCTCGGGAAAGCAGGTGTTGGAGAGCGCGACCGTCTTGCCCGGCAGCCATTCGAGCGTGCCGTGCGCGCCGACATGGACGATTGCGTGAACGCCGAGCGATTTCTGCAGCCAGAGGCCAAAGGCGATCAATTCGTGGCGCGGAGGCAGCGTCGGGTCGTGGTAGTCGGCGCGGCGGTCGGCCGAACGGCCGCGATCTGGGGCCAGCGCCACGGTGATGTTGCCGAAGGTGGCGGCGCGGAAGGGGAAGTGGGTTTGGTCCGCTTTGGGCGAAGGTCGGCGTTCTGTCGCGCCCCCCTCTGTCCTGCCGGACATCTCCCCCACAAGGGGGGAGATCAGGCTCTCATCCGCGCCTTCGCCAATCTCCGACGCTGCAGGAAGAGAGCCGGCGGCAAAGCTGCCAATCTCCCCCCTCGTGGGGGAGATGTCCGGCAGGACAGAGGGGGGCGCATTGACGTGAGCTTCGTCATTGGCGTTGCCCCACGCTGCAGTCACAGCACCGAGCGCAGCCTCAGGTAGATCAGTCGAAAAGGCGAGATAGTCCTGCAAGGTGAGACCATGTCCACCCACCTCCAGCGCATCCAGCAATTCGCGCGGCGATTGCGGAATCCCTTCAACCGCATAGCCCTGTTCCTTCAGGTCATGCAGCATGGCAAGCACGCTCGAGGGCACGTCAAGCCCGACGGCATAGCCTGTACGCCCGGGTGCGCTCGGATAGTCGGGGATCAGGATCGCCAGCTTGCGCTTGGCCCGCTCAGTCTGCTGCAGGCGAACGAAGGCCGCGATGCGCTTGGCGACCTGCGCGACGCGGTCAGCCTCCGGCCGGTTGGCGAAAGCGCGGAAGGCGAGCGCTGGGTCGGTCTCGATCTCGCCCTTGAAGGAGATCGCGCCGGCCAGGATGCGGCCGTCGAGCTCGGGCAGCACGACATGCATGGCAAGATCGGCGGGCGCCAGGCCGCGCTCGTTCTTCTCCCAAACCTCGCGCCGCGTCGTGGCGACGATGACCTGGAACACCGGCACGCCGGCGCGGTCGAAGAGTGTTTCGGCGCCCGGCTCGGCGCCGGAGGCGAAGGCGGTGGCGGTGATGATGGCGGCAGGGTTCAGCGAGGCGAGAGCGGTTTCGACGAAGGTTAGAGACGCCGGATCCTTGAGGCTGGAGACGAAGATCGGCGCGGGCGTGAGGCCCTGCAGGCTCAACGCTTCGGCGAGAGTCTCGATCGGCGCGACGTCGGCTGCCAGCAGCATGGAACGGTAGAAGAGGATGGGCACCACGTTCCCCTCCCCCTTGAGGGGAGGGTGGCCCGAAGGGCCGGGTGGGGTCGTCTCGGCAGTGCTCGGCATCTCTTGATGTCGGCGCGCGTCGCGGAGGACCCCACCCCCGGCCTGCGGCCGGACCCTCCCCTCAAGGGGGAGGGGGACCAAGCCGCATCCCGGCTGATAGTACCCCGCCTTCGGCACGCTCACTGCCTCGGCCACCACAGCATCCCACCCGGCCAGCCGCGCCAGCCTTTTCACCAGCGCCGCCATATTGGCCGGCCCACCCTCGCGGAAATAGCCCAGCAGCGCATTCAGCTCGGCCCGAGGCAGCGTCGAGCCTTCTATCAGGCGCTGATCCTCGTCATGGCTTTCGCCGGGCAGCAGCGCCAGCTTGATGCCGCGCTCGCGCGCCACCGCGGCGAGCTGGTCGCAGCCGTAGCGCCACCAGTCGTAACCGCCGAGAATGCGGACCAGGACGACCTTGGCATGGCGGGCGACGCTGTCGATCCAGAGATCGACCGACATCGGGTGGCGCAGGTCGCGAAGGGCAGCAAGCCGCATTGAGGGCAGTCTCTTCGCGTCGGCTTTCCAGGCAGCGGCGAGGCCGGCGAGATCGCTGTCGGTGAAGGACAGGGCCACGACATCCGCAGGTGTCTGCCTGAGGTCGATCGGCTCGGCGAGATCGTCGAGCGAGGCGGATGTCGTGGTGAGGATATGCATAGCGTGTCGGTTAGCCTCAGCCTGCGAGGATACGCTCGACCGCCGGGCGATTCAGCCCCTTGAGGCCGATGACGACGAGCCGCGAGCGGCGGTCGTCCTCGGCCGTCCAGGCACGGTCGTAATAGTGATTGACGCGCGGGCCGACGGCCTGCAGCAGCAGCCGCATCGGCTTGCCGCCGACCTCGACGAAGCCTTTGACGCGCAGCACGTTTTCCTGCTCGGCGGCGAGGGCAACGCGCTTCGCCAGCTCGTCCGGATGCGAGATCGACGGGATATCGATGACGAAGGAGTCGAAATCGTCATGCTCGTGGTCGAGCTCGTCGTCATGATGGGTCTTGCGGTTCTCGATGTCGTCCTCCACGGCAAGGCCAAGGCCGAGCAGGACCGACGGATCGACCTTGCCGTGCGTGGTCGGCACGACCTTCACGGCGCGCGCCACATGCTCGCCGATGACTGCGTTGGCGCGCTCCGAACCCGCCGCGTCCATCAGGTCGCTCTTCGACAGGATGATCAGGTCGGCGCAGGCGATCTGGTCCTCGAACACCTCCTCGACCGGATCGTCATGGTCGAGGGAATCGTCGGCAGCGCGCTGCGCCTGGAGCGCGTCCATGTCGGAGGCGACGCGGCCGTCGGCCAGCGCCGGGCCGTCGACCACGGCAATGACGCTGTCGACGGTGACGCGGCTCTTCACCGTCGGCCACTGGAAAGCCTGGACGAGCGGTTTCGGCAAAGCGAGGCCGGAGGTTTCGATCAGGATGTGGTCGACCTTCGGCGAGCGCGACAGGATCTGGTCGAGCGCCGGCACGAAATCGTCCGCCACGGTGCAGCAGATGCAGCCATTGGCGAGCTCGACGATGTTTTCCTCCGGGCAGCTCTCGACCCCGCAGCCTTTCAGGATCTCGCCGTCGATGCCGACATCGCCGAACTCGTTGACGATGATCGCCAGCCGCTTGCCCTTGGCGTTCTCGAGCAGGTTGCGGATCAGCGTCGTCTTGCCGGCGCCAAGGAAGCCGGTGACGACGGTGCAGGGAACACGGGAAACGGAAGCGTTCATGGTCAGTCCTTCAGGAGATCGAGAGGCGGGATGCGGGCAATCAGGCCGCGCTTGAGGGAATCGGGCCGGCCGCGCCACGGGATGAGGCCGTCGGTCGACGTGGCGAAGAGTTTTGCGCCGGCGACGAGGTCGGCGCCGCTGGTCGTTTCCAGGTCGCCAAAGACATAGCTCCAGCAGCCGTCACGCAGGAGCGCGGCGCTCAGGCGGCGCTTGCAATTGCCAAGGCATTCGACGGTGCGGATGCGAATATCCTGGCCAGACGCTGCGCGGCGCGTGTCCTCGGCCAGCAGGGCGCCGGCGCGCGGATGCGCGTCCGAACCGCTCTCGTCGCGGCAGGACGAGCAGACGATGACGGTCACGCCGGCCTGCGCGTCATCGCGCTTGGACGAAACGTCCGCGATGTTTGCCGGGAAACTGCCGTTGCGATCCAAAACCAGGCTCCTTGCCCGGAAAACCCGCCGGGCGTTCGGATACTTAAAGTCTCAGACGGCAGGTCTCCTGGCTCGCGGGTCATCGCCTTTGATGCCGCCTTCCCGGGAACATCCCAGTGGTTTTCGGCCGAGGCTCGTCGCTCACAGTTGCGGGGACAGCCGCGGATTTGGAATTTTTCAACTCCGCACCGCATTCCCTCTTGGCTCCTCCCTTTGCCGGGAGAAGACCGTCTGGGTCAGGATTTAGGCTTACGGCCATGCGCCTGTCAACGCGCGGCTACGACACCCGGATGTCGGCCAGCGCCGGTCCAAGGTCGCCGGCCGGGGTCACCTCGATCGCCTCCAGGCCAAGCCAGGATTGCATCTGCTTCAGCTCTTCCAGCAATTGGGCCGCCGTTTCGGGCGGAGCGCCGGCTTCGGCATAGGCGGCATGGACGCGCAGCACGCTGGCCGGGCGATCGGCCCGCAAGTCGACACGCGCGACGATACGGTCGCCGAGCAGGAAGGGCAGCACGTAATAGCCGTATTGGCGCTTTTCGGCCGGCGTGTAGATCTCGATGCGGTAGCGGAAGTCGAAGAGCTTTTCCGTCCGCGTGCGCTCGAAGACGACGGGGTCGAACGGGGCGAGTAGCGCGCGCGCCTCGATCCGGCGCGGAAAACGGGCGTCCTTGTGGAGATAGGCGGTCTTGTCCCAGCCTTCGACCTTCACCGGCAGCAGCTCGCCGGCCTCGACCAGTTCCTCGATGCGGTCCTTCGTGTCGCCGGGCGCGAGGCGGAAATAGTCGCGCAGGTCGCCATAGGTGGCGATGCCATGGGCGCGGGCGGAAATGCGCAAAAGCTCGCGGTGCGCGTCTTCGATCGAGGGCACCGGCAGGTCGAGCACGCTCTGCGGCAGCACGCGCTCCGGCAGGTCGTAGTAGCGCTCGAAGCCGCGCCGGTAGGCGGTGGTGATGCGGCCGGCCCAGAACAGCCATTCGAAGGCGTGTTTGGCCTCGCTCCAGCCCCACCAGCCGCCATTGCCCTTGTGGCCTTCGATGTCGGAGGCGGCGATCGGCCCGCGTTCGGCGACCTCCTTATAAATCTCGTCGATCATCGCCTTGCGCTCACGACCCCATTTGGCGAGGCCGAGATACATTTCCTCGCCGCGTTCGGCGCGCTGCATGCGCCAGCGCAGGAGCGGATAGGTCTCGACCGGCAGGAACGACGCCTCGTGCGCCCAATATTCAAAGACGGCGCGCTTGCGGGTCACGGCCGCGTTGTCCAGCAGCGCAAGCGGGTAGGGGCCGAGGCGCGAATAGAGCGGCATATAATGGGCGCGCACCACCGCGCTGACGGAGTCGATCTGCAGCAGGCCGGTCCGGGAGAGCACACGGGCGAGGTGCCGGCGGTTGGGCTCGCCGCCCGGACGAGGGTCCGTGAAACCCTGCGCGCCGAGCGCGATGCGCCTTGCCGTGCGAAGAGAGATTTTTTCCTTCATCAGGTACCTTTGCCTCGATCCGTTTACCTGATTTCCAGCCGGTGATTCCAGCCATGCTAGCAGGCAAATGGCGGGAGATATGTCAGGAGAGAAAAGTGGAGTAAAAAGTGAAGGAAATCAAACAGGAGCGGATCGGACCAGTTTCTTCCGATATGGCGTCCAGCGCCGGATTTTGAACAAGGTTTGACTTGCGTCGCCGAAACCGCTGCGCTAACCCTCGCCGCGTTGCAGCATGGGCCCCTTTAAAACGGTTCAGCGGTTAAACTGTCACGCTTCCGCATTAGAGTCCGTTGCTGTAATCAAAGTGAACTGGCCCGCCAAAGGAAAGTCGCCGCATGAGCGCACTCCTAAGTTCGTATCTGCCCATCGTCCTCTTCATCGCAGTGGCGATGGTCGTCGGTCTCGCGCTGATCATCGCGCCGTTCCTGGTGGCCTACCGCAATCCCGACCCGGAAAAGCTTTCCGCCTATGAATGCGGGTTCAACTCGTTCGACGACGCCCGCATGAAATTCGACATCCGCTTCTACCTGGTGTCGATCCTGTTCATCATCTTCGATCTCGAGGTCGCCTTCCTGTTCCCATGGGCGGTGTCCTTCTCGAAGGTCGGCATGCTCGGCTTCTGGTCGATGATGGTGTTCCTGGCGGTGCTGACCATCGGCTTTGCCTATGAATGGAAAAAAGGAGCGCTGGAATGGGATTGAACGACAGTTCAGGCACCCTCGTCGCGCCGAAGCCCAAGGGCATCATCGACCCCAACACCGGCAGGCCGGTAGGGGAGGACGATCCCTTCTTCCTCGAAATCAACAATGAGCTGGCCGACAAGGGCTTCCTCGTCACCTCGACCGAAGCGCTGATCACCTGGGCGCGCAGCGGCTCGCTGATGTTCATGACCTTCGGCCTCGCCTGCTGCGCGGTCGAGATGATCCACACCTCGATGCCGCGCTACGACAGCGAGCGTTTCGGCGTCGCGCCGCGCGCGTCTCCGCGCCAGTCCGACATCATGATCGTGGCCGGCACGCTGACCAACAAGATGGCGCCGGCGCTGCGCAAGGTCTACGACCAGATGCCGGAGCCGCGCTACGTCATCTCGATGGGCTCTTGCGCCAACGGCGGCGGTTACTACCATTATTCCTATTCGGTGGTGCGCGGCTGCGACCGCATCGTGCCGGTCGACATCTATGTCCCCGGCTGCCCGCCGAGCGCGGAAGCGCTGCTCTACGGCATTCTTCTGTTGCAGAAGAAGATCCGCCGCACCGGCACGATCGAACGGTGAACCAATGGCCCTGGCGTTGAACGAACTCTCCACCTATCTCGGCGAGAAGCTCTCCGGCCGTATCGGTGAGGCCGTGCTTGCCTATGGCGAGCTGACGGTTTCCGTCGAGCCGGGTAATCTGATCGATGTGGCGACCTTCCTGCGCGACGATCCGCGCTGCCAGTTCATCTCGATCATCGACATCTGCGGCGCGGACTATCCGTCGCGGGCCAAGCGCTTCGACGTCGTATACCACTTGTTGTCGCCGAAGCAGAATGGGCGTATCCGCCTCAAGGTCCAGGCCGACGAGGAGACGCTGGTGCCGTCGCTGACCTCAGTCTACCCCGGCGCCGACTGGTACGAGCGCGAGACCTACGATCTTTACGGCGTGCTGTTCTCCGGCCATCCGGATCTGCGCCGCATCCTCACCGACTACGGCTTTGACGGCCATCCGCTGCGCAAGGATTTCCCGCTGACCGGCTTCGTCGAGGTGCGTTACGACGACGAGGCGAAGCGCGTGATCTACGAGCCGGTCGAGCTCAAGCAGGAATTCCGCAATTTCGATTTTCTTTCTCCCTGGGAAGGCACGGACTACGTGTTGCCGGGAGACGAGAAAGCCAAGACGAATTGAGGCGCCAGAATGGCTGAGACCTCCGTCCGCAACTTCAACATCAACTTCGGCCCGCAGCATCCTGCGGCGCATGGCGTTTTGCGTCTTGTGCTTGAGCTCGACGGCGAAGTGGTCGACCGCGTCGATCCGCATATCGGCCTGCTTCACCGCGGCACGGAGAAGCTGATCGAGGCCAAGACGTATCTGCAGGCCGTGCCCTATCTCGACCGGCTCGATTATTGCGCGCCGATGAATCAGGAGCATGCCTTCGCTCTGGCCGCCGAGCGTCTGCTCGGCATCGAAGTGCCGAAGCGCGGCCAGCTGATCCGCGTGCTCTATTCCGAAATGGGCCGCATCATGTCGCACATCCTCAACGTGACGACACAGGCGATGGACGTCGGTGCGCTCACCCCGCCGCTTTGGGGCTTCGTCGAACGCGAAAAGCTCATGGTGTTCTATGAGCGCGCTTCCGGCTCGCGCATGCACGCGGCCTATTTCCGGCCGGGCGGCGTGCACCAGGATCTGCCGCAGAAGCTGATCGAGGACATCGGCAAGTGGATCGACCCGTTCCTGAAGTCGATCGACGATCTCGACGCGCTGCTCACGCCCAACCGCATCTTCAAGCAGCGCAATGTCGATATCGGTACGGTTTCGCTCGCCGATGCCTGGGCCTGGGGTTTCTCGGGCGTGATGGTGCGCGGCTCGGGCGCTGCCTGGGACCTGCGCAAGGCGCAGCCCTATGAATGCTACTCCGAGATGGATTTCGACATCCCGATCGGCAAGAACGGCGACTGCTTCGACCGCTATCTCGTGCGCATGGAAGAGATGCGCCAGTCGGCGAAGATCATGCGCCAGTGCGTCGATCTGCTGCTCGGCAAAGAAAGCGCCGGCCCGGTGTCGAACCTCGACGGCAAGGTCGTGCCGCCGAAGCGCGCGGCGATGAAGCGCTCGATGGAAGCGCTGATCCATCACTTCAAGCTCTATACCGAGGGCTACCGCGTGCCCGCCGGTGAGGTCTATGCGGCCGTCGAGGCGCCGAAAGGCGAGTTCGGCGTCTATCTGGTCTCCGACGGCACCAACAAGCCCTATCGCTGCAAGCTGCGGGCGCCAGGCTTCGCGCATCTGCAGGCCATGGATTTCCTGTGCCGCGGCCACATGCTGGCCGACGTCACCGCCGTGCTTGGCTCCCTCGACATCGTGTTTGGTGAGGTCGATCGCTAAAATGTCAGTCCGCCGTCTCGCAGAAGCCAGCGTCCAGCCAGCGTCCTTCGCCTTCAACAAGGCGAATGCGGCGGCGGCCAAGCAGTGGATCGCCAAATATCCCAAGGGACGCGAGCAGTCGGCCATCATCCCCTTGCTGATGCTGGCGCAGGAGCAGGAAGGCTGGGTGACGAAGGCGGCGATCGAGGCGATCTCCGACATGCTCGGCATGCCGCGCATCCGCGGCCTCGAGGTCGCGACCTTCTACACGCAGTACCAGCTCAATCCGGTCGGCACCCGCGCCCATATCCAGGTCTGCGGCACTACGCCTTGCATGCTGCGCGGCTCGGAAGCGCTGATGGATGTCTGCCGGTCGAAGATCCATCACGATCAGTTCCACACCAACGAAAAGGGCACACTGTCGTGGGAGGAGGTCGAATGCCTCGGCGCCTGCGTCAACGCGCCGATGGTGATGATCTTCAAGGATACGTTCGAGGATCTGACGCCGGAACGCCTCGCCGAGATCATCGATCTCTATGAAGCGGGCAAGGGCGCGGAAGTTAAGCCGGGTCCGCAGAACGGCCGTACCGGCTCCGAGCCTGCGTCCGGACTGACGACGCTGAAGAGCGAGAAGGCGATCCTGAAGACGACTCGCGACAAGGAAGCCAAGGCTGCCGCGAAGGCGGCCAGGGACGCCGCCGCTGCTGCGCCTGCCGCGGCTCCGGCCACCGTTGTCTCGCAGGCGCCTGCCGCGGCTCCGGTCGGACCTTCGAAAACCAGCAAGCCGAAGACGGATGCGCCCGAAACAAGCCCGGCACTGACGACGCCGTCGCCGGTCAAGGTTTCGCCGGCCACCGAAAAGGCGGCCAGCGTCAGGGCGCCACGCCACTCCGCGGCAAACGCCAACCAGGCTTCTCCGGAAGTCGAAGGGGTTTCGAAGCCGCGCAGCGGGCCGAAGACCAAGGCCGAACCGGCCGCGGCGTTCAAGTCGCCGGAGACCAAGCAGCCCGCCGCCAAGGCAGATGCCAGCTCAAAGACGGGCAAGCCCTCGCTCGAGGACAAGAACCGCCCGGCCGGCATCGAGCGGCCGGCGGCGGTCGACGATCTGAAGCTGATTTCCGGCGTCGGTCCGAAGATCGAGGCCACCTTGCATTCGCTTGGCATCTATACCTTCGCGCAAGTCGCCGCGTGGAAGAAGGCCGAGCGCGAATGGGTCGACGGCTATCTCAATTTCCGCGGCCGCATCGAGCGCGACGACTGGGTGAAGCAGGCCAAGGCGCTCGCCAAGGGCGGCGTCGCCGAATACATCCGCGTCTTCGGCAAGAAGCCGGTCTGAGGGACGAGAAATGCTCCAGGACAAAGACCGCATCTTCACCAACATCTACGGCCTCTTCGACAAGTCGCTGGCCGGAGCGCAGGCGCGCGGCATCTGGGACGACACGCCGGGCCTCATCGCCAAGGGACGCGACTGGATCGTCAACGAGATGAAGGCGAGCGGCCTGCGCGGCCGCGGCGGCGCCGGTTTCCCGACCGGCCTGAAATGGTCGTTCATGCCCAAGCAAAGCGACGGCAGGCCGGCCTATCTGGTCATCAACGCCGACGAATCCGAGCCTGGCACCTGCAAGGACCGCGATATCCTGCGCAACGATCCGCACACGCTGGTCGAGGGCGCGCTGGTCGCCGGCTTCGCCATGGGCGCGATTGCCGCCTACATCTATGTGCGCGGCGAGTTCATCCGCGAGCGCGAGGCGCTGCAGCGCGCCATCGACGAGGCCTATGCGGCGAAGCTCATCGGCAAGAACAACACGTCCGGCTACGACTTCGACGTCTACATGCACCATGGCGCCGGCGCCTATATCTGCGGCGAAGAAACGGCGCTGCTCGAAAGCCTCGAAGGCAAGAAGGGCCAGCCGCGGCTGAAGCCGCCATTCCCGGCCAATGTCGGCCTCTACGGCTGCCCGACGACGGTCAACAATGTCGAATCGATCGCCGTGGCGCCGACCATCCTGCGCCGGGGCGCTGCGTGGTTCTCGTCCTTCGGCCGGCCGAACAATGCCGGCACCAAGTTGTTTTGCGTCTCCGGCCACGTCAACAACCCGTGCACCGTCGAAGAGGCGATGTCGATCCCGTTCCGCGAGCTGATCGAGACGCATTGCGGCGGCATCCGCGGCGGCTGGGACAATCTGCTGGCGGTCATACCCGGCGGCGCCTCGGTGCCGCTGGTGCCGGCCGAGCAGATCATGGACGCGCCGATGGATTTCGACGCGCTGCGCGACCTCAAGTCCGGCCTCGGCACGGCGGCAGTCATCGTCATGGACAAGTCGACCGATGTCGTGAAGGCGATCGCCAGGCTTTCCTACTTCTACAAGCATGAGAGCTGCGGCCAGTGCACGCCGTGCCGCGAAGGCACCGGCTGGATGTGGCGGGTGATGGAGCGGCTGGTGCGCGGCGAAGCGCAGAAGCGCGAGATCGACATGCTGCTCGACGTCACCAAGCAGGTCGAAGGCCACACGATCTGCGCGCTGGGCGACGCGGCGGCCTGGCCGATCCAGGGCTTGATGCGGCACTTCCGCGGCGAGGTGGAACGCCGCATCGACGAGTTTTCGCGCAACGCGCACCGGGTCGAGCCGGTGATGGTGGCGGCGGAATAGTATTTGTGAAGGCGGGCATTTGCCCGGGACGGAAAAGCTGGGGCGGGGCGTACGAAGAAACGACCAGGAGATGTCTATGGCGCCGTATTCGATAACCTACCCGCTGATGCCTTATTGGGACGAACTCGAGAAGATGAACCAGGACCTGACCAAGATGATGCCGAGGGAGATGGCCAGCGCCGTCAACCTCATGGCGCATCCCGTCGCGGGCGCGGCCGCGATGTCGGCGCTGGGCATCGGATTTGCCAATCAGGCCCTGGGCGTCTGGATGGGCGCGCTCTCCGGCGCGGTCGAAGCTTCGCAGCGCATGCTCCAGCCGTTCCTCGACGATCTCGAGGCGCGGACCGAAGCCGCCAACAATTCGTCCAAGGCGCGCAAGGCGACGGAGACGCTGATCGCTGATGCGCAGACCTTTGCCAGGGACATGACCGACATCGCGGCCAACGCCACCGAGAAGGCGCTCGACACGGCAGGTGCCGACACGGTTGCCGGAACGGCCGCGACCGGGCTGATGCCGGAGGATTTCAGGCAGCCCAAGGCGATCGACAAGCCGGGGAAGCCTTCCGACCTGAAGGCGATCTCTGGCATCGGGCCGAAGCTGGAGAAAGTGCTGAACGGTCTTGGCATCTGGACTTATGGCCAGATCGCTGCCTGGACGTCGGAAGAGATCGCCTGGGTCGAGGATTACCTGTCGCTCGCCGGCCGCATCGGCCGCGACGACTGGACCGGTCAGGCGGCGGCGCTGGCCGCAAAGCAGTGAGATGAAATGCCGGGCGCACCAGTCGCGCCCGGAAAGACAGATTGCGGGAAATCCGCGAGGGTTCGAGGCGAATGGCAAAGCTCAAGGTCGACGGGAAAGAGATCACGGTACCCGACCACTACACGCTGCTGCAGGCGGCCGAGGACGCCGGCGCGGAAGTGCCGCGCTTCTGCTTCCACGAGCGGCTGTCGATCGCCGGCAATTGCCGCATGTGCCTGATCGAGGTGAAGGGCGGCCCGCCCAAGCCGCAGGCCTCCTGCGCCATGGGCGTGCGCGACCTGCGCCCCGGCCCGAATGGCGAGCCGCCTGAGATCTTCACCAACACGCCGATGGTCAAGAAGGCCCGCGAAGGCGTGATGGAGTTCCTGCTGATCAACCATCCGCTGGATTGCCCGATCTGCGACCAGGGCGGCGAATGCGACCTGCAGGATCAGGCGATGGCGTTCGGCGTCGATTCTTCGCGCTATCACGAGAACAAGCGCGCGGTCGAAGACAAGTATATCGGCCCGCTGGTCAAGACGGTGATGAACCGCTGCATCCATTGCACGCGCTGCGTCCGCTTCACCACCGAGGTCGCCGGCATTTCCGAGCTCGGCCTGATCGGCCGCGGCGAGGATGCCGAGATCACCACCTATCTCGAACAGGCGATGACGTCGGAGCTGCAGGGCAACGTCATCGACCTGTGCCCGGTCGGCGCGCTGACCTCCAAGCCGTTCGCCTTCCAGGCGCGGCCGTGGGAACTGACCAAGACGGAATCGATCGACGTCATGGACGCCGTCGGCTCGGCGATCCGCGTCGACTCGCGGGGCCGCGAGGTGATGCGCATCCTGCCGCGCGTCAACGAGGCGGTCAACGAGGAGTGGATCTCCGACAAGACCCGCTTCATCTGGGACGGCTTGCGCACGCAGCGCCTCGATCGCCCCTATGTGCGTAAAGATGGCAAGCTCGTCCCGGCAAGCTGGGCGGAAGCCTTCGCGGCGATCAGGGACGAGGTGTCGAAGGCCGCGCCCGAGCGCATCGGCGCCATTGCCGGCGACCTCGCCGCGGTCGAGGAGATCTATGCGCTCAAGCTTCTGATGGCGGCGCTCGGCTCCAAGAACATCGACTGCCGCCAGGACGGCGCAGCACTCGACCCGTCGCTCGGCCGCGCCAGCTACATCTTCAATCCGACCATCGAAGGCATCGAGCAGGCCGATGCGGTGCTGATCGTCGGCGCCAACCCGCGCTTCGAGGCCTCGGTGCTCAACGCCCGCATTCGCAAGCGCTGGCGCGTCGGCAACCTGCCGGTCGGCGTCATCGGCGAGATCGGCGACACGCGCTATGACTACGAGCTCATCGGCGCCGGCCCTGAATCCTTGAAGGATCTGGCCGACGGCAACGGCAAGTTCTTCGAAGTGCTGAAGAATGCGGCGCATCCGCTGATCATCGTCGGCCAGGGCGCCCTGGCGCGCTCGGACGGCGCGGCGGTGCTCGGCCAGGCGGCCAAACTCGCCGTTGCCGTCAATGCCGTCACGGCCGATTGGAACGGCTTTGCGGTGCTGCACAACGCCGCGGCCCGAGTCGGCGGGCTCGACGTCGGCTTCGTGCCGGGCGAGGGCGGCAAGAACGTTGCCGGCATGCTCGGCGAGACGGACCTGCTGTTCCTGCTCGGCGCCGACGAGATCGACATGGCCAAGACCGGCAACGCCTTCGTCGTCTATATCGGCACGCATGGCGACGCCGGCGCGCATCGCGCCAACGTCATCCTGCCGGCTGCGGCTTACACAGAAAAGTCCGGCACCTATGTCAACACGGAAGGGCGCGTGCAGCAGACCAACCGCGCCGGCTTCGCCCCTGGCGAGGCGCGCGAGGACTGGGCGATTCTCAGGGCGCTTTCCGACGTGCTCGGCAAGAAGCTGCCGTTCGATTCGCTGGCGCAGCTGCGTGCCAAGCTCTATGGCGAACATCCGCATCTCGCCCGCATCGACCAGGTTCTGGCCGGCAGCGCCGAAGACATCGCCAGGGCGGCGAAGCTCGGCGGACGCTTGAACAAGGGCGCCTTCACCTCGCCGGTGAAGGATTTCTATCTGACCAACCCGATCGCGCGGGCCTCGGCCGTGATGGCCGAATGCTCGGCGCTAGCCAAGAGCGGCTTCAAGCAGGCGGCGGAATAAGCATGGATACCTTCTTCTCCTTCTACGTGCTGCCGGCGCTGCTGATCCTGTTGAAGTCGGTGGTGCTGATCGTCGTTCTTCTGATCTTCGTGGCTTATGTGCTCTACGCCGACCGCAAGATTTGGGCGGCGGTGCAGCTGCGCCGCGGCCCGAACGTCGTCGGCCCCTGGGGCACGCTGCAGGCCTTCGCCGACCTGTTGAAGTTCGTGTTCAAGGAGCCGGTGATCCCGTCCGGTGCCAACAAGGGCGTCTTCCTGCTGGCGCCGCTGGTTTCGGCGGTGCTCGCAATCTCGGCCTGGGCCGTCATTCCGGTCAATCAGGGCTGGGCGATCGCCAACATCAATGTCGGCATCCTCTATGTCTTCGCCATCTCCTCGCTCGAGGTCTATGGCGTGATCATGGGCGGCTGGGCGTCCAATTCGAAATATCCGTTCCTCGGCGCGCTGCGCTCGGCCGCGCAGATGGTGTCCTACGAAGTCTCGATCGGCTTCGTCATCGTCACCGTGCTGCTCACCGTCGGCTCGCTCGACCTCTCCGACATCGTGCTCTCGCAGCAGGACGGCCTCGGCACCAGGCTCGGCCTGCCCAACACCTTCCTCGACTGGCACTGGCTGTCGCTATTCCCGATGTTCATCGTGTTCTTCATCTCGGCGCTGGCGGAGACGAACCGTCCTCCCTTCGACCTCGTCGAGGCGGAATCGGAACTGGTCGCCGGCCACATGGTTGAATACTCGTCGACGCCGTTCCTGCTCTTCTTCCTGGGCGAGTACGTCGCCGTCGTGCTGATGTGCGCGTTGGCCACCATCCTCTTCCTTGGCGGCTGGCTGCCACCGTTCGATTTCGCGCCTTTCACCTGGGTGCCAGGCTTGATCTGGTTCGTGCTCAAGGTCTGCCTGGTGTTCTTCATGTTCTCGATGGTGAAGGCGTTCGTGCCGCGCTACCGCTACGACCAGCTGATGCGGCTGGGCTGGAAGGTCTTCCTGCCGATTTCGCTCTTCATGGTCGTCGCCACCGCGGCCTTCCTCAAGATCACGGGGTTCGCGTGATGGGCGATTTGGTAGTCTTGGGGCTAGGCGGCGCCTTTGGCGTGCTGTTGGGGTTGCTTGCGTCACGCTCTATGTCCCCATTGGCGCGGTACCAGAATAGGCAAAATAATCTGTTTGGTGTTCCCCTCTCTGTTGGGGAAAAGCAAATGCACGAGCACTTCCTCAAGGGCTACTTTATGGCGTTACCTCTCATATTGGGCGTTATGTTCGCGGTCGTTGCATTGGCAATGTTTGGGAGAGGCGAATGGGCGCACTAACGCAAGCCGCAAAGGCCCTGCTGCTCAAGGATTTCGTCAGCGCCTTCTTCCTGTCGATGCGCCAGTTCGTGGCGCCGAAGGAGACGATCAACTATCCGCACGAGAAGGGTCCGACCAGCCCGCGCTTCCGCGGCGAGCATGCGCTGCGCCGCTACCCCAACGGCGAGGAACGCTGCATCGCCTGCAAGCTCTGCGAAGCGATCTGCCCGGCGCAGGCGATCACCATCGAGGCCGGCCCGCGCCGCAACGACGGCACGCGCCGCACGGTGCGCTACGACATCGACATGGTGAAGTGCATCTATTGCGGTTTCTGCCAGGAAGCCTGCCCGGTCGACGCCATCGTCGAGGGGCCGAATTTCGAATTCGCGACCGAGACGCGCGAGGAGCTCTACTACAACAAGGAAAAGCTGCTCGCGAACGGCGATCGCTGGGAGCGGGAACTGGCGCGCAACATCGCGCTGGACGCGCCGTATAGGTGATTAGCGTGCTTCTCCCCGTTTACGGGGAGAAGATGCCGGCAGGCAGATGAGGGGCGGCGCTAGCTTCTGGAAACTTGGCGTTACCCCTCATCCGGCCCTTCGGGCCACCTTCTCCCCGTAAACGGGGAGAAGGAACAAGAAAGTGGACGGCGCAACGTCGTCCGTCTAAGGAACACGCGGTTTCGAACCGGAGGCGGGTCGGAGTCGGAATTTGGAACCCGGGGGTACCCCATGCTGAGTGGATTAGAGGCGGTCTTTTTCTACCTCTTCGCCTTTATCGCCGTGGCGTCGGCCTTCATGGTCATTTCGTCGCGCAACCCCGTGCATTCGGTGCTGTTCCTGATCCTCACCTTCTTCAACGCTGCCGGGCTGTTCCTGCTGACGGGGGCCGAATTCCTGGCCCTGATCCTGCTCGTGGTCTATGTCGGCGCGGTGATGGTGCTGTTCCTGTTCGTCGTCATGATGCTCGACGTCGACTTCGCCGAGATGAAGCAGGGCGCGCTGCAATACGCGCCGATCGGCGCGCTGGTCGGGCTTATCCTGGCGGCTGAGCTGATCGTCGTGCTAGGCGGCTACAGCTTCGCGCCGCAGCTCGCCTCCACGGTCGCGAAACAGACGCCGGATCTCGCCGCACGCTCGAATACGGCCGCGCTCGGCGACATCCTCTATACGGACTACCTCTATTACTTCCAGATCGCCGGCCTCGTGCTCCTGGTCGCCATGATCGGCGCCATCGTCCTGACGCTGCGCCACAAGGAAGGCGTCAAGCGGCAGTCGATCGCCGCCCAGGTCGGCCGCACGCCGGCCACGGGCATGGAAATCCGCAAGGTCAAGTCGGGCGAGGGTATCTGAGATGGTCGTCGGCATCGCGCATTATCTGACCGTATCGGCGATCCTGTTCACGCTCGGCGTGTTCGGCATCTTCTTGAACCGCCGCAACATCATCGTCATCCTGATGTCGATCGAGCTGATCCTGCTCGCGGTCAACATCAACTTCGTCGCCTTCTCGGCGGCGCTGCACGACCTCGTCGGACAGGTCTTCGCCCTGTTCGTGCTGACGGTCGCCGCGGCCGAGGCCGCGATCGGACTTGCCATCCTTGTCGTCTTCTTCCGCAACCGCGGCTCGATCGCGGTCGAAGACGTGAACCAGATGAAGGGTTGACGGGAACCACCATGTACCAGGCCATCGTCTTCCTTCCGCTGCTCGGCTTCCTGATTGTCGGCCTGTTCGGCAATTCGCTCGGCGCCAAGGCATCCGAATACATAACCTCCGGCTTCCTGGTGATCTCGGGGGTGCTGTCGTGGATCGCCTTCTTCACCGTCGGCTTCGGCCATGGCGAGGTGTTCACCGTGCCGGTGCTGCGCTGGATCCAGGCCGGGGGTCTCGATGCCGCCTGGGCGCTGAGGATCGATACGCTCACGGTCGTGATGCTGGTCGTCGTCAACACGGTGTCGGCGCTGGTCCATATCTATTCGATCGGCTACATGCACCACGATCCCGACCGGCCGCGCTTCTTCGCCTACCTGTCGCTGTTCACCTTCGCGATGCTGATGCTGGTGACGGCCGACAACCTGGTGCAGATGTTCTTCGGCTGGGAAGGTGTCGGCCTCGCCTCCTACCTGCTGATCGGCTTCTGGTACAAGAAGCCGTCCGCCAACGCCGCCGCGATCAAGGCTTTCGTCGTCAACCGTGTCGGCGACTTCGGCTTCGCGCTCGGTATCTTCGGCGTTTTCGTGCTGTTCGGCTCGGTCAATCTCGGCACCGTCTTTGCCAATGCGGCCTCCTTCCTTCCGGCCGAAGGCGCGCCGGAAGGGGCCGCCGTGCTCACCTTCCTCGGCCATGCGCTCGACAAGCACACGGCACTGACGGTGGTCTGCCTGTTGCTCTTCATGGGCGCCATGGGCAAGTCGGCGCAGGTGCCGCTGCACACCTGGCTGCCCGACGCCATGGAAGGCCCGACGCCCGTCTCGGCGCTGATCCATGCCGCGACCATGGTGACGGCCGGCGTGTTCATGCTTGCGAGGCTTTCGCCGCTGTTCGAGCTGTCGCATTCGGCGCTCACCGTCGTCACCTTCATCGGCGCCTTCACGGCCTTCTTCGCGGCGACCGTCGGCTTGGTCCAGAACGACATCAAACGCGTCATCGCCTATTCGACCTGCTCGCAGCTCGGCTACATGTTCGTGGCGCTCGGTGTCGGCGCCTATGGCGCGGCGATCTTCCACCTGTTCACGCACGCTTTCTTCAAGGCGCTGCTCTTCCTCGGCTCGGGCTCGGTCATCCACGCCGTCTCCGACGAGCAGGACATGCGCAAGATGGGAGGCTTGAGGACGCTCATCCCGAAGACCTACTGGATGATGGTGGTCGGCACGCTGGCGCTGACCGGCGTCGGCATCCCGGCGACCGTGATCGGCACCGCCGGCTTCTTCTCGAAGGACGCCATCATCGCGACGTCCTTCGCCAGCCACAACGCGGTCGCGGGCTTCGCCTTCGTGCTGCTCGTGATCGCCGCCTGCTTCACCAGCTTCTATTCCTGGCGGCTGATCTTCATGACCTTCCACGGCGAGCCGCGCGCCAGCCACGAGGTCATGCACCACGTCCATGAATCGCCGCCGGTGATGCTGGTGCCGCTCTATGTGCTGGCCGCCGGCGCGCTGTTTGCCGGCATCATCTTCCACGGCGCCTTCATCGGCGAGGGCTATGCCGAGTTCTGGAAGGCGTCGCTGTTCACGCTGCCGGAGAACCACATCCTGCACGAGATCCACGAACTGCCGCTGTGGGTGGAACTGGCGCCCTTCGTCGCCATGCTGATCGGCCTGGCGGTCGCCTGGAAGTTCTACATCCGCTCACCGGAACTGCCGCGAAGCGTCGCCGCTAACCATCGCCTGCTCTACGGCTTCCTGCTCAACAAATGGTACTTCGACGAGCTCTACGACTTCCTGTTCGTGCGGCCGGCGAAGCGCCTCGGCCGGTTCCTGTGGAAGACCGGTGACGGCGCCATCATCGACGGGCTCGGCCCCGACGGCATCTCGGCGCGCGTCGTCGACGTCACCAACCGGGTCGTCAAGCTGCAGACCGGTTATCTCTATCACTATGCATTCGCCATGCTGATCGGCGTGGCCGCTCTCGTCACCTGGATGATGCTCTGATGACCGACTGGCCAATCCTCTCGCTGGTCACCTTCCTGCCGCTGGTTGGTGTTCTGCTCATTCTGCCGATCAGCGACGACAGCGAAAACGCGCGGCGCAACATCCGCTCGATCGCCTTCATCACGACCGCGTTCACCTTCGTGGTCTCGCTGTTCATCTGGAAGGGCTTCGACAACTCGCAGGCCGGCTTCCAGTTCGTCGAGAAGCACGCCTGGCTGGATTCAGGCATTTCCTACCACATGGGCGTCGACGGCATCTCGATGCTGTTCGTCATCCTGACCACTTTCCTGATGCCGCTCAGCATCCTGGCCTCGTGGGACGCGATCGAGAAGCGGGTCAAGGCTTATATGATCGCCTTCCTGATCCTCGAGACGCTGATGATCGGCGTGTTCTGCGCGCTCGACATCGTGCTGTTCTACGTTTTCTTCGAGGGCGGCCTGATCCCGATGTTCATCATCATCGGCGTCTGGGGCGGCAAGCGGCGCGTCTATGCCTCGTTCAAGTTCTTCCTCTATACGCTGGCCGGCTCGGTGCTGATGCTGCTCGCCATCATGGCGATGTTCTTCCAATCGGGCACGACCGACATCACCACGCTCTTGACGCACAGCTTCCCGGCCAACATGCAGACCTGGCTGTGGCTCGCCTTCTTCGCCTCCTTCGCGGTGAAGATGCCGATGTGGCCGGTGCACACCTGGCTGCCCGACGCGCATGTCGAGGCGCCGACGGCCGGCTCGGTCATCCTGGCTGCCATCCTGTTGAAGATGGGCGGATACGGCTTCCTGCGCTTCTCGCTGCCGATGTTCCCGCAGGCGTCGGAGATGTTCGCGCCGCTGATCTTCACGCTCTCCGTCGTCGCCATCATCTACACCTCGCTGGTGGCGCTGATGCAGGAGGACATGAAGAAGCTGATCGCCTATTCCTCGGTCGCCCATATGGGCTTCGTCACCATGGGCATCTTCGCGATGAACCAGGAAGGCGTGCAGGGCGCCATCTTCCAGATGCTCAGCCACGGCCTCGTCTCGGGCGCGCTGTTCCTGTGCGTCGGCGTCATCTACGACCGCATGCACACGCGCGAGATCGACGCCTATGGCGGCTTGGTCAACAACATGCCGAAATACGCCACCGTGTTCATGATCTTCACCCTGGCCAATGTCGGCCTGCCGGGAACCAGCGGCTTCATCGGCGAGTTCCTGACCATGCTCGGCGTGTTCCGGGTCAACACCTGGGTGGCCTTCTTCTCCGCCACCGGCGTCATCCTTTCGGCGGCTTACGCGCTCTGGCTCTACCGTCGCGTGATCTTCGGTGCGCTGACCAAGGAAAGTCTGAAGAACCTCTTGGATCTGTCGACGCGCGAGAAGGCGATCGTTTATCCGCTGGTGGTGCTGGTCATCTTCTACGGCGTCTATCCGGCGCCGGTCTTCGACGCGACGGCGGCTTCCGTCAAAGCGCTTGTCACCAACGTCACCGCATCCATCAATTCCGCGCAGACAGCGGCGGCGAACTGACTGGGGAAATACCATGACGCCGGACCTTCTCTCCAGCCTTTCGCTCTCGACGCCGGAGCTTATCCTCGCCATCGGCGCGCTGGCGCTTCTGATGGTGGGCGCCTATTCGCGCTCCGACAACACGATGACGGTGACCGGGCTTGCGGTCGCGGTGCTGGTCGTCGCCGGCCTGTGGCTAGCCTTCTCCGGCGGCGAGGGGTCTGCCTATGGCAGCGCCTTCGTCCAGGATTCCTTCGGCCGGTTCATGAAGATGCTGGCGCTGATCGGCTCGGCGGTGACGCTCGTCATGTCGATGCGCTTCGCCAGGCAGGAGCATTTCGACAAGTTCGAATATCCGGTGCTGATCGTGCTCTGCACGCTCGGCATGATGCTGATGATCTCGGCCAACGGCATGATCGGGCTCTATCTCGGCCTCGAGCTGCAATCGCTGGCGATCTATGCGCTGGCGGCGATCAACCGCGACAATCTCCGCTCAACCGAGGCAGGCCTGAAGTATTTCGTCCTCGGCGCGCTGTCGTCGGGCAT
This sequence comes from Mesorhizobium sp., assembly GCA_004963905.1. GTDB lineage: Bacteria > Pseudomonadota > Alphaproteobacteria > Rhizobiales > Rhizobiaceae > Mesorhizobium. Next base: position 8,532 of record SUGL01000003.1, on the reverse strand, counting down.
GCTGCTCTACGGCATCAGCCTCGTCTACGGCTATACCGGCAACACCGGCTTCCACGAGATCGCGACGGCGCTGGGCGGCGGCGAGCGGCAGCTCGGCCTCGTTTTCGGCCTGGTTTTCGTGCTTGCCGGCCTCGCCTTCAAGATCTCGGCCGTGCCGTTCCACATGTGGACGCCGGACGTCTATGAAGGTGCGCCGACCCCGATCACCGCTTTCCTTGCCGCCGCGCCGAAGATGGCGGCGATGGCGCTGATCGTGCGCGTCACCATGGGCGCCTTCAAGCCGATTGCCGCCGACTGGCAGCAAATCGTCGTCTTCATCTCGATCGCCTCGATGGCGCTCGGCGCCTTCGCGGCGATCGGCCAGACCAACATCAAGCGGCTGATGGCCTATTCCTCGATCGGCCATATGGGCTACGCGCTGGTCGGCCTCGCCGCCAACAGCCAGGCCGGCGTGCGCGGCGTCGTCATCTACATGCTGATCTATCTGGTGATGACGCTCGGCACCTTCGCCTTCATCCTCGCCATGCGGCGCAAGGAGGGCAATGTCGAGCAGATCGGCGATCTCGCCGGCCTTGCCTCGACCAACCCGATCATGGCCACCATTCTCACCATCCTGATGTTCTCGCTGGCCGGTATTCCGCCGCTGGCCGGGTTCTGGGGGAAGTGGTACGTGTTCCTCGCCGCCATCAACGCTCATCTCTACGCGCTGGCGATCATCGGCGTGCTGGCCTCGGTGGTGGGTGCCTATTATTACCTGCGCATCATCAAGATCATGTGGTTCGACGAGCCTGTCGGCGGCTTCGTGCCGATGGCGAGCGAGCTGCGCCTCGTGCTCGGCGTCAGCGGCGCCTTCGTGCTGTTCTACGTGCTGATCGGTGGGCCGATCGGCAGCTACGCCGAAGCAGCCGCAAAAACCTTCTTCTGACAGGATGGCGTTTCGGCTGGCTCCAACGGCGGCGTCGGAGGGGTTCCGGCTCGAGGCCCATGACAGTGTCGGCTCGACCAACGCGCTGGCGCTGGACCATGCGCGTGCCGGTGATCCTGGCAAGCTTTGGGTGGTCTCGAAGAAGCAGGAAAGGGGGCGCGGGCGGCGTGGCCGCGCCTGGGCGACGCCCGAAGGCAATCTGGCGGCAACGCTGCTTCTGGTTCCCGGCGGCGAGCTCAGGCTTGCCGCGACGCTCGGGTTCGTCGCCGGGCTTGCCCTTGCGGACGCGCTCGATGCCATCGTCCCGCGAGGCCGGATCGCCGTCGGCCTCGACGGTGCCAGCGAAGGGCGCAACCGCTTCGAGCTGAAATGGCCGAACGACGTGCTCGCCTCCGGCGCCAAGCTCGCCGGCATCCTGCTGGAATCGGCGATGCTCGAAGGCGGCCGCTTTGCGGTAGCCGTCGGCATCGGCGTCAATGTCGTGGCGTATCCGGAGGATTTGCCTTATCCGGCGACGTCGCTGCAGGCGCTGGGCGCCAATTGCGACGCCGAGATGCTGTTCCTGGCGCTTTCGGACGCCTGGAGCGAGAATTTCAGATTGTGGGACGACGGGCGCGGCCTCACCGCGATCAGGAAGCGCTGGCTGGCGCGCGCCGCCGGGCTCGGCGGCGAGGTTGCCGTCAGAATTGACGGTAATGTGGTGCGCGGCGTCTTCGAGACCATTGACGAGGACTGCCGTTTCGTGATCCGCGACGATGACGGATCTGTTCTGACGATCGCGGCCGGCGACGTGCATTTCGGCGCGGTCGCCTCGGCGCGGGTATAGTTTTGTTTTTGCGCAATTCCGGGCGGAAAATCGTGACACACTTTTCCTGGAATTGCGCTAACGGCTTGGCCTGAGCGGCCAGGAAGGAATGATGCATGGCGAATAGAGAAAACGCCGAACTCGTGTTCGCGCCGCTCGGCGGCGTCGGCGAGATCGGCATGAACTTCGCCCTTTATGGCTACGGGCCGGCCGACGCGCGCGAGTGGATCGTCGTCGATGTCGGGGTTACCTTTCCCGATACTGCGCATCCGGGTGTCGATCTCATCCTGCCCGACACGCGCTTCATCGAGGAGAATCTCGACGGCCTGCGCGGCATCGTCATCACGCACGCGCATGAGGACCACTACGGCGCGCTGCTCGACATCTGGCCGAAGCTCAAAGTGCCTGTCTGGATGACGCCGTTCACCGCCGGCCTGCTGGAAGCAAAACGGCAGGGCGAGCAGAATGCGCCAAAAATCCCGGCGACCGTCTACCGGGCCGGCGAGAAGTTCACGATCGGGCCGTTCGAGATCGAGGCCATTCCGGTGGCGCACTCTATTCCCGAGCCGATGTCGCTGGCGATCACGACACCGGCCGGCACGGTGATCCACACCGGCGACTGGAAGATCGACCCGGCGCCGACGATCGGCCCGAAGACCGACGAGGCGCGCTTCCGCGCCTATGGCGACAAGGGCGTGCTGGCGCTGATCTGCGATTCCACCAACGCGCTGAGGGAAGGTGAGTCGCCGTCGGAAGTGGCGGTCGGCGAGGGCCTCAAGGGCGTCATCGAGAAGGCCAAGGGCCGCGTCGCGGTCACCACGTTCTCCTCCAATGTGGGGCGCATCATCTCGATCGCCAGGGCGGCGCGCGACACCGGCCGGCAATGCCTGGTGCTCGGTCGCTCGCTGAAGCGCGTCATCGATGTCGCGACCGAGCTCGGCTACATGGACGGCCTGCCGGAATTCATTGCCGAGGAGGATTACGGCTACATCCCGCGCGAGAACCTGGTGATCATTTGCACCGGCAGCCAGGGCGAGCCGCTGGCGGCGCTGGCAAAGCTGTCGCGCGACGAAATGAAGTCGGTGGCGCTGACGGCCGGCGACACGGTGGTGTTTTCCTCGCGCACCATTCCCGGCAACGAGAAGGGGATCCTCGAGATCAAGAACCGCCTGATCGACCTCGGCATGAAGATCATCGAAGACGGCGACGCGCTGGTGCATGTCTCCGGCCACCCCCGCCGCAGCGAATTGCGCAAGATGTATGAATGGGTGCGGCCGCAGATCGGTGTGCCGGTGCATGGCGAGGCGGCGCATCTGGTCGCGCAGGGCTCGTTGATGTCGATGTCGGGCATCGGCCAGGTGGCGCAGGTGCGCGACGGCGACATGCTCAGACTCTGGCCCGGTCCCGCCACGATCATCGACCAGGTGCCGTTCGGCCGCCTCTACAAGGACGGGTTCCTGATCGGCTCCGACCAGGCGATGGGCATACGCGACCGGCGCAAGCTGTCCTATGCCGGCCATGTCGCGGTCAATGTCGTGCTCGACGAGAAATACGAGCTCGCGGGCGATCCGGACCTTGTGGCGATCGGCGTCGCCGAGGCCGATGCCAGCGGCGAGACGCTGGAGGACCTGATGCTCGATGCGGCAATCGGCGCGGTGGACTCCATCCCCCGCCAGCGCCGAAAAGACCTCGATCTTGTGCAGGAAGCGGTACGCCGCGCCGTGCGCGGCGCCGCCAACGAAGCCTGGGGCAAGAAGCCGCTGGTGACGGTATTTGTGACGCGGTGACGAATAAGGGAATAGGGGAATAGGGGAATAGGGGAGAACGAGTAGCTTTCTTCAGTCTTGTTTTTCCCTACTCCCTTACTGCCCTACTCCCTTACTCCCCTAAAACCGGAGCGCATTTATGCTCGGACGCCTGAACCATGTCGCGCTTGCCGTGCCGGACCTGGCCGCGGCGACAGCCGCGTATCGCGATAGGCTGGGCGCCAGGCTCAGCGAACCGCAGGCGTTGCCGGAGCATGGCGTGACGGTGGTGTTCGTCGATGTCGGCAACACCAAGATAGAGTTGCTCGAGCCGCTGGGCGATGCTTCGCCCATCGCCGCATTCCTGGAGAAGAATCCCTCGGGCGGCATGCATCACGTCTGCTACGAGGTGGACGACATCCTCGCCGCGCGCGATCATCTCAAGGCGAGCGGCGCGCGTGTGCTCGGCGACGGCAATCCCAAGACCGGCGCCCATGGCAAGCCGGTGCTGTTCCTGCATCCCAAGGACTTCTTCGGCACGCTGGTCGAACTGGAGCAGGCATGAACTGGATTTCGTTTGTCGCGTTGTTCTTCGTCACCTGGTGGCTGGTGCTGTTTGCCGTGCTGCCGTTCAGCCTGCGCACGCAGGACGAGGATCATGATGTCACGCTCGGCACCGTTTCGAGCGCGCCGCGCGGGCCTCATATGCTGCGCGCTGCGATCCGAACGACGATCGTCACGGCGATCGTCCTCGGCATTTTCTACGGCCTGACGAGAGGACTGGGCCTGAGCCTCAACGATATCCCGCACATCGTGCCGGACTTTAGTCATACTGCCGGCCGCTAAAGTCCTATTCAGTTTCCGCAAGTATTGATCAAGCGACACGCGCTTTGGTTGAAATCGGAAGCCGGCTTCCGATTTTGGCGGCTAGCTGTGAGTAATGCTGTTTGGCAGGTCGCGCTGCTAAGCAGATGATTGCACAAAAAAAATGCAAGGCACGAGGCCTTGCAATTTAAACGCGTCCGATCTGTTTCCGGTGTCCGGCGGCAGCGAGTTACCGCGCCTAGATCGCATCCTCCCAAGACTTTGACCGCGTAGGAGAGCAGATTTTTCTCCGCCCTCTCGGTTATCGGCGCACACTAGACCAAGGCAGGTGAAAATGTCACGAAGAATTTTGCCTCCAAACGGGCAATATCGTGCTGCACTGCACAATAGTGCGGCAGGGCTTGCTTGTGAATCGATCAAATTGAAGGAATCGGCATTTTGCGGCCTAAAGCGCGTCGCGGCGGAACAGATTCAGGCGACCCGCTTAGGTCTTTGTTTTGATGCATGTCGTTCTCCCAAAACCGCTGCGCACTTTTGGGCGACATGCATTAAGCAGCCTTTTTGGTCAGGTGCAGAAGGTCCAACACTTTGGAGCGCTCGGGTTTCCATTCCGTCATGAAATGGCTATGAAGCCCGGGCAAGCAGCCTCGGTTGCGCCGATTCCAGCGCCGCCATCCTCACTTACGGACCATTCCATGCGTTTGTCGCGCTATTTCCTGCCCATTCTCAAAGAAAATCCTCGCGAGGCCGAGATCGTCTCGCATCGGCTGATGCTGCGCGCCGGCATGATCCGCCAGCAAGGGCAGGGCAGCTTCTCCTGGCTGCCGCTCGGCAAGCGCGTGCTCGACAAGGTCTGCCAGATCATCCGCGAGGAGCAGAACCGGGCGGGCGCGCTGGAAATCCTGATGCCGACCATCCAGTCGGCGGACCTGTGGCGCGAGAGCGGCCGTTACAACGACTACGGCAAGGAGATGCTGCGCATCAAGGATCGCCAGGACCGCGACATGCTCTACGGCCCGACCAACGAGGAAATGGTCACCGAGATCTTCCGCGCCTACGTCAAGTCCTACAAGGACCTGCCGCTCAACCTCTACCACATCCAGTGGAAGTTCCGCGACGAGGTGCGTCCCCGTTTCGGCGTCATGCGCAGCAGAGAGTTCCTGATGAAGGACGCCTACTCCTTCGATCTCGATTTCGAAGGCGCGAGGGCCGCCTACAACCGCATGTTCGTGTCCTACCTCAGGACGTTCACGCGCATGGGACTGCAGGCCATTCCGATGCGCGCCGACACCGGCCCGATCGGCGGCGACCTCAGCCACGAGTTCATCATCCTGGCCGAGACCGGCGAGAGCCAGGTGTTCTGCGACCGCGCCTACCTGTCGCTCGACGTGCCCGGCGCGGACACGAACTTCTCCGACGATGCCGAGATCGACGGCATCGTGAAGAAATGGACGACGCCTTACGCCGCCACTGATGAGATGCATGACGAAGCGGCCTGGGCGAATGTCCCCGACGGCGACAGGCTCTCGGCGCGCGGCATCGAGGTCGGCCATATCTTCCATTTCGGCGAGAAGTATTCGAAGCCGATGGGCGCCAAGGTGACCGGCCCCGACGGCAAGGATCATTTCGCCTCCGGCGGTTCATACGGCATCGGCCCGTCGCGACTGGTCGCGGCGATCATCGAGGCCAGCCATGACGAGAACGGCATCATCTGGCCGGAAGCGGTGGCGCCGTTCGATATAGGCCTGATCAACATGAAGGCGGGCGACGCCGAATGCGACCGCGTCTGCGACGAGCTCTACGCGGCGCTGGCTTCGGCCGGCAAGGACGTGCTCTATGACGACACCGACCAGCGGCCGGGCGGCAAGTTCGCCACCGCCGACCTGATCGGCCTGCCCTGGCAGGTGATCGTCGGACCGCGCGGCGTTGCCGCCGGCGAGGTCGAGATCAAGAACCGCCGCAGCGGCGAGCGCGAGACGCTGCCGATCGCGGAAGCCAAGAAACGCCTGGGTATCGCCTGATGAGCGAGGCGGCTGCAGCCCGATCGCCGGCAGGCGCCTTTTCAAGATTCGAGCGCATGGTGGCGTGGCGCTACCTGCGCTCGCGTCGCAAGGAGACGGTGATCTCGGTCATCGCCTCGATCTCCTTCCTCGGCATCATGCTGGGTGTGGCGACGCTGATCGTCGTCATGGCGGTGATGAACGGTTTTCGCGCCGAGCTGCTCACCCGCATCCTCGGCGTGAACGGCCATCTCATCGTCCAGCCGCTCGATTCGCCGCTGGAGGACTATGCGCAGGTGGCGAGCCGCATCAACGGCGTTGCCGGCGTCAAATATGCCATACCGCTGATCGACGGGCAGGTGCTGGCGCAAGGCAATGTCGGCGGCGGCGCCGGCGCGCTGGTGCGCGGCATTCGCGCCGAGGACCTCGGCAAGATCTCGATCGTTTCCAGCAACATCAAGCAGGGCACGCTCGACGGTTTCGACACCGGCGATGGCGTGGCGATCGGCAAGCGCATGGCCGAGAGTCTCGGGCTGGTGCTCGGGGACACGATCACGCTGATCTCGCCGGAAGGCGACGTCACGCCGCTCGGCACGACGCCGCGCATGAAGGGCTACAAGGTGGCGGCGATCTTCGAGGTCGGCATGTCGGAGTATGACAGCTCGATCGTCTATATGCCGTTCTCGGAAGCGCAGCTCTATTTCAACATGGACGGGCGGGCGCAGACGATCGAGATCTATGTCGACAATCCCGACAATGTCGATGCGCTTAAACCGCAGGTGGAACAGGCGGCGCAACGGCCGATCGATCTCGTCGACTGGCGCCAACGCAACGAGACCTTCTTCTCGGCGCTGCAGGTCGAGCGCAACGTCATGTTCATGATCCTGACGCTGATCGTGCTGGTGGCGGCGCTCAACATCATTTCCGGCCTCGTCATGCTGGTGAAGGACAAGGGCCACGACATCGCCATCCTGCGCACGATGGGCGCCTCACGCGGCGCGATCCTGCGCATCTTCCTGATGACGGGCGCGGCGATCGGCGTCACCGGCACCATCGCCGGCGTGCTGCTCGGCGTGGTCATCTGTCTCAACATCGAATCGATCCGGCAATTCTTCTCCTGGATGACGGGCAGGATCCTGTTCAACCCCGAGCTCTATTTCCTCAGCCAGCTGCCGGCGAAAATGGATCCGCGCGAGACCACCTATGTCGTCATCATGGCGCTCGGCCTGTCCTTCATCGCGACGGTGTTTCCGGCCTGGCGGGCGGCCCGGCTCGATCCGGTCGAAGCCCTGAGGTACGAGTGATGGCCGAAGCCATTATCGAGCTGAAGGGCGTCGAGCGGCACTATGTGCAGGGGCCGCGCAAGCTCACCATCCTGAACGGCGCCGATTTCTCGCTGCGGCGCGGCGAGATGGTGGCGCTGGTGGCGCCATCGGGCAGCGGCAAGTCTACGCTCCTGCATACGGCGGGACTGCTCGAGCGCCCGGACGCCGGCGACGTCATCCTCAGCGGCCGCGCCTGCGGCCGGCTCTCCGATGAGGAACGCACCGCGATCCGCCGCAACGATATCGGCTTCGTCTATCAGTTCCATCATCTGCTGCCGGAGTTCTCGGCGCTCGAGAACATCATGATGCCGCAGCTGATCAAAGGACTTCCCCCCAAGGAGGCGTCGGAGCGGGCGGCACAGCTGCTCGATTACATGCAGATCGGCAAGCGCGCGCAGCACCGTCCGGCCGAGCTCTCGGGCGGCGAGCAGCAGCGCGTGGCAATAGCGCGCGCCGTCGCCAATGCGCCGCTGGTGCTTCTCGCCGACGAGCCGACCGGCAACCTCGATCCGACGACCGCCTCCTATGTCTTCGACGCGCTGGAGGCGCTGGTCAGGCAGTCGGGGCTGGCGGCGCTGATCGTCACGCACAATCACGAACTGGCCTCGCGCATGGACCGGCGGGTGACATTGGCCGAGGGCAAGGTCGTTCCGCTGTAGGGTGTGTGTCACCGACGTCGTCATCCTAGGACGAAGCTCCGCGAAGCGGAGCGCAGACCCTAGGATCCATTCCGTTACATCTGCCATAGAATGCAACGCTGCAGAACGGTCTCGGCTTCGAAGGAGCTTGTTCTGAATCGTAGCGAAGCATCAATGTCACGGCATGGATTCTAGGGTCTGCGCCGCGTCGCTTCGCTCCTTGCTCCGCCCTAGAATGATGGGTGGACGGCCCCTTGCGGCATCGAATG
>SUGL01000039.1 GCA_004963905.1 Mesorhizobium sp. | reverse complement strand
CCCCCTTGTGGGGGAGATGTCCGGCAGGACAGAGGGGGGCGCTGTCCCGCCGACGATCGACAGTTGAATTTCGCTCTACCCAGCGGGGGCGGATAAGGGGCAGATCTGCCCTATGCGATTGATCGCCCAAGGCAGCCAATCCCTCACCCCAGCGTCTCGCGGATCGCCGCCGCCAGCCTTTCCACCCCTTCCCGCATCTGCGCCGCGTCGCACGCCGCGTAGCCCAGAACCAGCCCCTGCGTCGGGGCCGTGTTCTGAAAATATTTCGACAGCGGCGAGACGTTGATCGCCCTTCGCGCCGCCGCCTGGCTGACCTCGATGTCGTCGATGCCTTCCCTCAGATAGCCCACCACCTGGATGCCGGCCTCGGCGGGCGACAGCGTGATCTCGTCGCGCAGCCGCTCGGCGACGATCTCGCGGAAAAGCTGGCGGCGCTGCGCGTAGATGCGGCGCATGCGCTTCAGGTGCCGGCTCATATGGCCTTCGGTGATGAAGTCGGCGAGCGCCGCCTGCAACAGCAGCGGCGCGAACTGGCCGGTGGTGGAAATGGCGTTGACGATGCGGCCCGCCAGCTCGACCGGCAGCACCATGAAGCCGATGCGCAGCGCCGGGAACAAGAGCTTGGCGAAGGTGCCGACATAGATGACGCGGCCGGAGCGGTCCATGCTCTGGATCGCCGGCACGGGACGCCCTTGAAAGCGGTATTCGCCGTCGAAATCGTCCTCGATCACCCAGGCGTTCGCGGTCTCGGCGATGTCGAGCAGGCGCAGCCGCTCCTCCATGCGCATGGTGATGCCGAGCGGATGCTGGCAGGCCGGCGTCACATAGATGAGGCGGGGCAACGGATCCGGCTGGTCTGACTCTTTTTTGGAGCATGATCTTTGTCCGAGAACCGGTTCCCACTTCTCGGGATCATGCTCTAAGCGCCAGCCGCGCTCCTGGTCGACCGGGATGGGCAGGATCCTTGCGCCGGCCACGGTGAAGGCGGCCTTGGCGCCGTAATAGCCGGGCTCTTCCATCCACACCGTGTCGCCAGGGTCGAGCAAAAGGCGGGCGAGCAGATCGAAGGCGGCCTGCGCGCCGGTGGTGACGACGATCTGTCCGGGACGGCAGCGCACGCCGCGCGCGGAGAAAAGATAGCCGGCGATCGCCTCCTTCAGCGCCGGATGGCCGGTCACGTCATAGGTGCCGAACAAGGTCTCGCCGCCATGGCTGGCGCGGCGCGCCACCAGCCGGCCCCAGACTCCGAAAGGAAAGCTCGTCGCGTCCGGCATGCCGGGATGGAAGGCGACGTGCCCAGGCCTGCCGTGATGGCAGGGCTGGCTGAGCAATTCCTCGCCGCGCCGCGAGGGCTGGCGCAGCGGCACCGGCGGCGCTTCGGCGAAAGCCTCGCGCGGGCCGTCCGGCAGGTCGACGATGACCGGGCGCGCGCCCCGGCGGTTGGCGAGATAGCCTTCGGTGACCAGTTGGTCATAGGCCGAGACGATGGTGTTGCGGCCAAGCCCGAGCTCGGCCGCCAAAGCCCGCGTCGAGGGCAGCTCCGAGCCCGGCGCCAGCGTGCGGTTGCGGATGATGGCGACGAGGCCGTGATAGAGCTGGCGCGACAGATGCTCGGGGCTCGAGCGGTTGACGGCCAGCATGTCGAGCGGGAAGGCCTGGGGCTTGGGGTGGAGGGGTCGCATGGGTTACGCCCGCCCATAGGTGCATTGGCGTGCCGAGACACGCTTGGCTTCCGACGTCGAGTTCCTTCGCGCCCCCCTCTGTCCTGCCGGACATCTCCCCCACAAGGGGGGAGATTGGCAGTTCTGGCGCCCCGCTCTTTCTGTAACGGTAGTGATTGGCGAAAGCCGCCGAGACATCCGATCTCCCCCCTCGTGGGGGAGATGCCCGGCAGGGCAGAGGGGGGCGCTGTCCCGCCGACCATCGATATTTTGCTGATTTTCCATCTCCTCCCCATCCTGCCACAGCCGCCGGCGCGCACAACTGGTTCCTTCATTTTTCGGAAAACTGGACCTCGCGATGGAGACAGAGCGGCGTAGACTCCAATCGCTGACGTTGGGGTAACACGTCGACGAGAAGACAGGTTCGGGCAAGGCAACTGGGAGGGCGTCTGGCCAAACGAACGAGGCAGGGCTTTGCATCCTGCCGCCCGCAGCCATTCCCTCCCGACATGAACACCGCGCGGCTTTTCGGCCGTGGGTGGAAAGCGAGCAATGACCACAGTTCGACTTGGCATCAACCCGATCACCTGGACCAATGACGACGTGCCGGAATTGGGCGGCGACACGCCGCTCGAGACCTGCCTCAGCGAAACCGCGCAAGCGGGTTACGCGGGAACGGAGCTCGGCGGCAAGTTTCCGCGCGACAGCCGCATGCTTGGCCCCATCCTCGGCCGTTACGGGCTGGCGCTGGTTTCGGGCTGGTATGACGGCCGCATCTGCGAGAAAGAGGTGGAGGACGAGTTCGAGGCGATCCGGCCGCATCTGACGCTGCTCAGGGACCTCGGCGCCAAACATGTCGTCTATGCCGACACCTCGCGCGGCCGCCATGGCGCGATCCACGATCCGATCTCGCGGCGGCCAAGGCTCATCGCCGAAGAGTGGAAGCCCTACGGCGAAAAGATCACGCGGCTGGCCGAACGTTTTGCTGATTTCGGCGTCGGCATGGCCTTTCATCATCACATGGGCACGATCGTCGAGACCGACGAAGAGATCGACATGCTGATGAGGGTGACCGGCGAGGCCGTCGGGCTGCTCTACGACACCGGACACTGCGCCTTCTCCGGCGGCGACCCTGAGCAGCTTTTGCGCCGGCATGTCGGCCGCGTCGTCCATGTCCATTGCAAGGACGTGCGCCCGGCCATCTTAAAGACGGCGCGCGCCACCGACATGAGCTTCATGGGCGCGGTGATGGAAGGCATCTTCACCGTGCCCGGCGACGGCGCGATCGATTATGCGAGCCTGCTGAAGATCCTGGCCGACAAGGGCTATTGCGGCTGGCTGGTGGTCGAGGCCGAGCAGGATCCGGCCAAGGCGCATCCCTTGACCTATGCGACGATGGGCTACCGCAACCTGCGCGACCTCGCCCGCAAGGCCGGGTTCACCGTCGACGAGCGGAAGGGCTGAGGAACAAGCGGGGCGATGAGTTCGGTCCTGTTCAGAAACGTGGTCAAGAATTTCGGCGCGCTCAACGTGCTGCGATCGCTCGACCTCGCCGTGCCGGACCACAAATTCCTCGCGCTGCTCGGCCCGTCGGGCTGCGGCAAGACGACGGCGCTGCGCATCCTGGCGGGGCTCGACATGCCGACCGCCGGCAAGGTCTTCATCGGCGAGCGCGACGTCACCCGGCTGCAGCCGCGCGACCGCGACATCGCCATGGTCTTCCAGAGCTACGCGCTCTATCCGCAGATGACGGTCGCCGAAAACATCGGCTATCCGCTGTGGATCCGCGGCACGCCGGAGGCCGCGCGCAAGGCCAAGATCGGCGAGGTCGCCGCCGTCCTCGAAATCGGCCATCTGCTCGACCGACGGCCGCGCCAGCTTTCCGGCGGCCAGCGCCAGCGCGTGGCGCTGGCCCGCGCCATCGTGCGCGACCCGGCTGCCTTCCTCATGGACGAGCCGCTGTCCAATCTCGACGCGCGGCTGCGGCTCACCATGCGCGGCGAGATCAAGCGGCTCTGCCAGCGCCTCAGCGCCACCACCATCTACGTCACCCACGACCAGGTCGAGGCCCTGACGATGGCCGACCTGGTCGCCGTCATGCATGGCGGCGAGCTGCAGCAGATGGCGCCGCCCATCGAGGTCTACGACCGGCCGGCAAACCGCTTCGTCGCCACCTTCGTCGGCAACCCGCCGATGAACATCCTGCCGGCTGCGCTCAGCGAGCAAGGCGTGATCGCCGGCGGAAAGATCGTTGCGCTGGAGCGGACGCGGCTGACCGCATGCCGCCTCGCCGAAATCGTCGAGATCGGGCTGCGCCCGGAAGACTGCAGCGTCGCCCAGCCAGGCGAGGCGTGCGCGCTGCCCGGCGAGATCTATGTCGTCGAGCCGATGGGCAACGAGACGCTGGTCAATGTCCGCCTCGAAGGCGGCAACGTCTCGGTCCGGGCCGGCCGCGATTTCAGGGGCGCGGTCGGCGAAAGCATCGGCGTCGCCTTCGACCCGGCGAACGCCTGTTTCTTCAATTCGGCCGGCCTCACCGCCGTCCACAGGGTCAACAGCAATGGGAGAGTGAAATGATGCATTCCAGCAGACTTACTCGCCGCTCCGTCATCAAGGGCGGGCTTGGCCTGGCCTTGGCCACCACGGCCCTCACCACGCTCGGTCTGCCCATGCCCGCCAGGGCAGCCGGCAAGAAGGTCATCATCGGGGCTTTCGCCGATGGCGGGCTGACACCGTTCAAGCAGAAGATCATCCCGCTGGCCAAGGAGCAGGGCTTCGACATCGAGTTCCTCGAGGATGAATATGGCGTGACGCTGGAGAAGTGGTTCGCCGACGCCCAGAGCGGCGCCGGCCAGTACGACCTCTATCTGCTCGACGATCCATGGGTGCCGCAGTTCGGCGCCGCCAACGTGCTCGAGGATCTCGGCGCCGGCGGCATCGACGGTTCCGACAAGGACTGGATCGGCTCGATGATCGACATGGGCTACTGGCCGCCGCAGCAGGGGCCGCGCGTCAAGGGCTTCGAAAGCGCCAAGCCGACGCTGATCTGCGTGCCCTTCGTCGGCGACCTGCAGACGCTGACCTACCGCAACGACGTCTTCACCGACGGCGCGCCCAAGACCTGGGACGAGCTGATCGCCAAGGGCAAGGAAGGCGTCGCCGCCGGCAAGATCAAGTATCCGGTCGTCTTCCGCGGTGTTTCGGGCAACCCGATCGTCACCAGCTGGTATCCGGTCTTCCTGTCGTTCGGCGGCTCCTTCTTCGACGACAAGTGGAACCCGATCTTCAATTCGGCCGAAGGCAAGGCCTCCGCCGACTTCTTCGTCGGCACGATGAAGCAGAACGCGCCGAGCGGGGTGGTCGAGTTCGACTCCGACCAGGAAGGGGCGGCGATCCTCGGCGGCGAGGCCGGCGCCATCATCCAGTATTCGGGCAATGCGCTGAAGGCCGACGACCCCGCCCAGACCAAGGTGGCGGGCAAGCTCGATTTCGGCGTCGTGCCTAGCCAGGCAAAGGCGATCGCGCAGATGGGCATCTTCATCGCCGGCGTGCCGAAATCGGCACCCAACAAGGCGAATGCGATCGAGTTCCTGAAGTGGTATGTCAGCGCCGAGACCCAGGCCAAGCTCTCGGAAGCGGGCTCGATCCCGGTCAAGCGCAGCGCCTTCGGCATCGCCAAGCCGGGCAACCGGCTGATCCCGGTCGCCCTCAAGCAGCTCGACGCCGGCGCGCTGCCGAGGCCGCGCACGCCCGACTGGGCGAAGGTCGAGGAACTGCTCGGCATCGAGCTCAACAAGGCGCTGCAGGCCGGTTCCGGCGGCGGCGCGGCGCTCGACACGGCCGCCAAGCAGGTCAAGGACTATCTGACCACGGCCGGGTACTACTGATGCGAAGCGCAGCGCAGGCACGCAAATATCGCCTGCAGGGGGCGGGGCTCGACCTCGCCCTCCCGTATCTCATGCTGGCGCCGGGCCTGATGATCGTGCTTGGCGTGCTCGTCTATCCGCTCTGGGACGGTCTCAGGGCCAGCACCAGGGCCTACCGCTACGGCTCGCCGATCTCCGATGTCGGCCTGCAGAATTATTTGCATCTGTGGAGCGACACGCAGTTCCTCAACGCGCTCTGGATCACCGTGAAGTTCGTGGCGCTGTCGGTATCGTTCGAGGCGGTGCTGGGCTTTGCGCTGGCGCTGTTCTGCCTGCGCGAATTTCGCGGCATCCGCCTGCTCAGGACGGTGCTGATCATCCCGATGGTGATCACGCCGGTCGTCGTCGCCATCGTCTTTCGCCTGATCTACGCCAGCGACGCCGGCATGCTGACGGCGCTGTCGGAGGCGATCGGCGGCGGCGAGGCGCAGATCCTCGGCAACCCTCTCAACGCCTTTATCGGACTTGTCGTGCTCGATGTCTGGGAATGGACGCCGCTGATGTTCCTGATCCTGCTCGCGGGGCTGCAATCGCTGCCGCACGAGCCGTTCGAGGCCGCGCGCGTCGACGGCGCCGGCGCCTGGCGGGTCTTTGCCGATCTGACGTTCCCGATGATGCGGCCGGTACTGGCGGTCGCCATCGTGCTCAGGACCATCGATGCCTTCGGCACCTTCGACCAGGTCTTCGTGCTGACGCGTGGCGGGCCGGGCGAGGCGACGAGGCTGATCTCGATCTACGGCTACGACACCGCGTTCAAGTTCCAGCAGACCGGCTACGCGGCGGCGCTGTTCGTGACGATCGGCCTCGTCGTGCTCGCGCTCGCCTTCAGCGCCATCAGGCTTTTGCGCAGGATCGACGCGTCATGAGCACCCGTCTGGCCCGCGTCCTCACCACCGTCTTCGTTCTGGCCGTCGTGCTTTTGCCGATCTACTGGCTGGTCTCCACCTCGCTCAAGTCCAACCGCGAGATCACCCAGGAAGGCACGCTCTATCCGCACGTGCCGACGCTCGACAACTACGTCCGGCTGTTCACCGAAAAGCAGTTCGGTTCCTACCTGACGAACTCGTTGGTGGTGACCTTCTTCTCCGTCGCCATCGCGCTGGTGGTAGGCGCCATGGGCGCCTATGCGATCGTCAGGTTCCGCCTGCCTTTCGCCACGGAGCGCAAGATCGGCCTGTTCCTTCTGACGCTGCGCATCATTCCCCCGGTTGTCATCCTGATCCCGGTCTATCTCTTGATGCTGAGTCTCGGCCTGCTCGATACCTGGCTCGGCCTGATCGCCACCTACACCGCCTTCAACGTCACCTTCTGCGTCTGGATGATGGAGAGCTTCTTCCGCGAGATCCCCGTCGATCTCGAGGAAGCCGCGATGGTCGACGGCGATTCGCGCTTCGGCGCCTTCCGCCGCATCACGCTGCCGCTGGCCGCCCCCGGCCTCGCGGCGACCGCGATCTTCGCCGTGCTGGTCACCTTCAACGAGTTCCTGTTCGCGCTGGCGCTAACGGCGACGCCGCGCGCGATGACCATGCCGCGCGGCACGGCGACGCTGATCGGCCGCATCGACACCGACTGGGCTTCGATGGCGGCGGCCGGCGTCATCGGCGCGCTGCCCATCGTCTTCTTCGCGCTCCTCGTGCAGCGCCATCTGGTGCGCGGCCTCACCATGGGCGCCGTCAAGTGAGCGCCGGCGAAACATGAACCTTGGCCGTCCCGCGACAGGGCGGCCCCGACAGGAAAGTCGAAGCGCATGACGGATGTTTGTCTGTTCGGAGTGGGGCTGATCGGCCGCGTGCACGCCGGCAATCTGGCACGTCACCCAAGGGTGCGGCTGCGCTACATCGTCGATCCCAATCGCGAGGCGGCCGCCAAGGTCGCCGCCGCCACCGGCGCCGAGATCGTCGACACCGAGACGGTGATGAACGATCCGTCGGTGAAGATGGTGTTCATCGCTTCGGCGACGCGCACGCATGCCGAGCTTGCCATGGCCGCGGCGGCCAATGGCAAGGCGATCTTCTGCGAGAAGCCGATCGATCTCGACCTCAAGCGTACGGACGAGTGCCTTGCCGCGGTCGAGAAAGCCGGCGTGCCGTTCCAGATCGGCTTCAACCGCCGCTTCGATCCGAGCTTCCGGGCGCTGAAGGAGCGCCTTGCCGCAGGCGAGATCGGCGCCGTCGAGCAGGTCATCATCACCAGCCGCGACCCCGAACCCGAAACCGAGGAAGCGCTGGCAGGCGGCGGAGGCGTCTTTCGCGAGATGACCATCCACGACTTCGACATGGCGCGGAACCTGCTCGGCGAGGAGCCGGCCGAGCTTTTTGCAACCGGCTCCTCGCTGGTGGCGCCGCAATACAGGAAGCTCGGCGATTACGACACCGCGATGTTTATCCTGCGCACCGCGTCCGGCCGCCAGTGCCACATCAACAACAGCGTCAGGGCCGCCTACGGCTACGACCAGCGCATCGAGGTGCATGGCGCCGAGGGCATGCTGCAGGCCGGCAACCGGCTGCCGACTTCGGTCGAGATGTACGGCGGCAAAGGCATATCGCGCGACAAGCCCTACTACTTCTTCGTCGAACGCTACGCCGAGTCCTACGCCGCCGAGATCGATCACTTCATCACCTGCGTCGAAACCGGCAGGAAGCCCGCCGTCACCGCCGGCGACGGCCGCAAGGCCATGATCCTTTGCGAGGCGGCGCTTGCCTCCGCCAGATCCGGCAGGTTCGAGCCTGTGAAGCTCTGAGCGGATGGCCTCAACTCGGGAGTCCCGAAAATGAAGATCGGCATGATCACCGACAGCCTGGGCAACCTTTCCTTCGACGAGATGCTCGACGCCTCTGCCGAACTCGGCCTGGAGACGCTGGAGTTCGCCTGCGGCAACTGGTCGTCGTCGCCGCACATCGATCTCGCGGCCATGCTGGACAGTGCTGCCACCCGCGCCGAATTCGTCGCCAAGGTCCGCGACCACGGGCTGACGATCGCTGCCCTCAACTGCTCGGGCAACCCGCTGCACCCGGGACCGCAGGGCAAGAAGCACCGTCAGGTGACAGAGGACACGATCCGGCTGGCGAGCCTGATGGGGATCGATCGCGTGGTGATGATGTCCGGCTTGCCCGGCGGCCCGGGCGATGCCAACCCCAACTGGATCATCACCGACTGGCCGCCCGAATGCGCCGATATCCAGCGCTACCAGTGGGACGAGTGTATCATTCCCTACTGGCGCGATCTCGTCAGCTTCGCGAACAATCTCGGCATAGGCAAATTGTGCCTGGAGCTGCACGGCCATCAGGCCGTCTACAACGTCCAGACGCTGTTTAGGCTTCGCGACGCCGTCGGAGAAACCATCGGCGCGAACTACGATCCGAGCCACCCGCTCTGGATGGGCGCCGATCCAATCGCCGCCGTGCGCAAGCTCGGCTCGGCGATCTACTATGTGCATGCCAAGGATACGCGCATCGAACCTATACCAGCGGCCGTCGACGGCGTGCTCGATGCGCGTCCGCCGAACCACTATGCCGATCGGGCCTGGAACTACATCACGCTGGGCTATGGTCACGGCGAGACCTGGTGGCGGCAATTCTGCGTCGCGCTGAAGCAGGTCGGCTACGATGACGTCCTCTCCATCGAGCATGAGGACATGATGCTGTCGCCGATGGAAGGCATGCGCAAATCGGTGGCGTTGCTGCGCAACGTCGCCATCAATCTGGCTTGATGCAGGCGGATCGACGCGGAAGGCCGGCGCCGCCGCCTGGCCTGGTTGCAGCGCTGGCCTGCGAACCGAAGCTGGTCGCCAAGCATCCAGCGCTCGGCGATTTCCTGCGCAGCCGCTGGGCCGATGCCGCCTTCATGACGGCGGCCGGCTTGGCGGAGGCGACCGGCCTTCCCACCACCACACTCATCAGGCTGCTTGCGCTTCTCGGATTCCCGAGCTTCCGCAGTTTTCGCGACGCGGTGCGCCAACAACTGCGATCGCGCTGAAATCAGGGCACAATCCCCCTGCAGGCCCACGCGATATTCGCGAACGATCTCGCCCCATCCGGCCGGCCGGCCTCATAGGCATCGCGGACGGCGGCTTCCACGCGCGCCCGCTCCGCCCCGTCGAGCGTGGTCATGTATCTGCCCAGTGGGCCCTCGCCGGCTCCGATCGGCGCCCAGTAGTCGTCGAAATTCTCATAGTCCATGCGGATCGTCAGCTCGGTCTCGCTGACGTCGGTGAGGCCCTGTTCGACAAAGGTCCGCTTCATCTCGCCGGGCTGCATCATCGGCTGGAAGCAATAGCGAGTGCGCATCTGGCGCCCGGCCTCGCTGAGCGCCGCCACCGTGTCGATCATCATGCGCATGCCCGTCATGCCGCCGAGATGGTCCCAGACCACGGCAGCGACCACGCCGCCCGGCCGCACCACGCGGCGCATCTCGGCCACCGCCTTGCCGGCTTCCGGAACGAAGTGCAGCACGAGCAGGGCAAGGGCGCGGTCGAATGTGTCGTCCGCGAAGGGCAGCGCAGTGGCGTCGGCTTGACTGATGGTGACGCGTGGATCGGTGTTCCTCTCCCTGGCCGCCGCGACGAAGACCGGCGAGAAGTCGATTGCTCGGATTTCGGCGAGATCGGCGGATTTCGTCAGTTCGAAGGTCAGGCTGCCGGTGCCGCAGCCGACGTCGAGTATCTTTTCGCCTTTGGCCAAGCCCGCGAAGTCGATGAACAGCGGCGCGAGCCTCCGGCTCCAGCGCCCCATGAGCTGCTCATAGCCGGACGCCGCATGAACGGTGAAGCTTGATGTCATCCCGCCCTCCCTTTGGCTGGCTTCAGGCTAGACCTCCGAGGGAGCTATGCCAAGCGACGATGGCAGCCGATCACGCTGGGATCGGGCAAAACGGTTGGAACAGGCCAGAGCTGGCCGGCCGGCAAGTTGCCGGGAACCTGCGCAAAAGCTAATATGGCGCCGAACCCTCGCGAACAAGGGGGATGGGGTGAGCAAGATCCTGATTTGCGGTGGAGGCGTGATCGGGTTGTGCGCGGCGGCCATGCTTGGCCGCGACGGCCATGACGTAACTGTCCTCGAGGCCGACCCGGCAGGTCAACCCTCGACCTCCATTGAAGGATGGGACTGGGAGCGCCCCGGCGTTGCCCAGTTCAGGCAGCCCCACAATCTCAGCTCGCGCTTTCGGATGGTCGCCGATCCGGAGCTGCCGGGGCTGACGGATACGTTGCTGCGCGCAGGCTGCGTCTGGATGGACTTCTTCGATCCCCGATCGTTGCCCCCGACAATGACGGACAGGTCCCCGCGCCCGGGTGATGAAGCCATGCGCTTCGTCACCGGCCGGCGGCCGGTCATAGAGTGGGCCGTGGCCGCGCTGGCGCAAACAGCGCCCAACGTGACGATCCGGCGAGGCACCAGGGTTCGCGAGCTGATCACCGGCGCCTCGGCCCTTCCCGCCGTGCCGCATATTGCGGGCGTTCGCACGACATCCGGCGAAGAGATTCGCGCCGATCTGGTGATCGACGCGATGGGGCGGCGGAGCCCTGCCTGCGAATGGATCCTCGCGGCGGGAGGCCGTAGCCCGAGGGAGGAAGCCGAGGACAGCAATTTCGTGTATTTCACGCGCTATTTCACGGGCAAGCAGCGGCCGTCCAGAATGGGCCGCCTGCTCACCCCGATGGGGCTGTTCTCGATCCTCACGCTGGACGGCGACAACGACACGTGGTCCGTCACCCTGTTCGCCTCGTCAAGCAACAAGGCGATGCGCGCCCTGCGCGACACGGCGACGTTCCATCGCGTCGTCAAGGCATGCCCGATGCAAGCCCATTGGCTCGACGGCGAGCCGATCACACACGTCCTTCTGATGGCCGGCATTCTCGACCGGTACCGGCGTTTTGTCGTCGACGGCCAGCCCGTCGTCACGGGATTCGCGGCTGTGGGCGATGCCTGGGCGTGCACCAATCCGTCCGCCGGACGAGGCTTGAGCGTCGGCCTTGTGCACGCGCAGCTGCTTCGGAATGTCGTTCGCCGGCACCTCGACGACCCGGCTGAATTCTCGCGGGAATACGATGCCGAGACCGAACGGCAGGTCGGCCCGTTCTATCGCAACCAGATCGCCGCCGACCGCGCCCGGATCGCGGAAATGAACGCCCTGGCGGCTGGCCTCCCTGTTCCTGCGCCGAACCCGGTCATGGCCGGGCTTCTCGCCGCCGCAAGCGAGGACGCCGACGTGTTTCGCGGCGTGATCGAGATCGCCATGTGCGTTTCGCTGCCGCAAGACGTCATCGCCAGGCCGCATATCGCTGCAAAACTGGCCGAACTGGATGGTCGCCCCTTGCCGCCGAATGCCAACATTGTCGACCGGGAACGAATGGCATCACTGCTGGCCGGGTGATGCGCGCAAAAGTGTGCAGCGGTTTTGCAAAAACGACATGCATGAAAACAAAGACTTTGAAGGGTGGCCACCTGGATCCGCTTCAACGCGACGCGCTTTAGGCCGGGGCGTCGGCGGCGTCTCCGGCCGCTCGATCGCCCTCAAGTTTTCGAGAACAACGCCTCGACCGTCTCGATCGGCATCAGCATGACCCGCTCGCCCAGCGGAGACGCAATGAAGCCGTGCCGTTGATAAAACCCCATCGCTTCGTCGTCGATTGCATGCGCCACCACGGCGCGAACCCCGGCAATGTCCGAGACAGCACGACAGCGCCGCAGCGCATCCGAAAGCAGGTCACCCCCGAGGCCCATTCCCTGGAACGCCTGATCGACCGCCAGGCGGCCGATCAGCAGCAAAGGGATTTGCTCGGGCATGCCGCGCCGCAGCCGCGCGCTTGGCAGCGCAACCCGCTCCTCCATCGCCGTCGAGATCGCATAGTAGCCGACGACGCGATCTTTCGTGACCGCTTCAAAGACGACATAGGTTCGGGCTGACAAGCCCTCGCCGGCCAGGGCGCGATCGCGCAACCAGTCATCGAGGGATGGATGCTTGCCGTTGCGAAATTCGGAAACGTCGTGACCGACGGTCAGCCGTTCAGGAGGGCGGACTTGCAATTGCCCAGCGGGCATCACCGCTCCCAGGCGGGCTTGCGCGTCATCCGTGCGCGAAGTTCCTCGGACGGTTTGTTGGGCGTGTCGAGCAGATCGAGAAATTTCTCATGCGCATTGGCATCGAGAAAGAAGGCGCGCTGGTCGAGAATGGTCTCCTCGGCCTGCTTGCGAGCGCTGTCCAGCATGAATTCCGACAGTTTCTGCCCGCGCAAGCTCGCGGCGCGGCTGAGAATAGCCTTCATCCCCGCCGAAGCGCGGATCTGAATCACATCATCCTTGCGCGCCGCGTCGCGATTGCGGCCCGCATGACTGGACTGCGCCATCGAAAATCCTCCAGGTCCGGATCGGATATCTAGCTGTTGTCACGACAATGTCAATACAAAACACATGGCTTCGGCCAGCAAACTGGGACCGCTCATCCTGTCTTCACACTCCCCACGCTCTCCCTTTCCACCAGCGGGCATTCCAGCTTGGTGATGGGATAGCGGCCGTGGCCGGGCGTCGGCGGCGTCTCCAGCTGCTCGATCGCCCATTGCCCCATCGCCAGATGCGGCAGGATCGACGTCGTCAGCGGCGGGAAGAGATGGCGGGCGATCTCCTCGTCGTCGTAGCCGACCACCGAAATGTCCTGCGGGATATGGAGGCCGGCTTCCTTCAGCGCTTCGTAGCAACCGATCGCCGTGCGATCGTTCTGGCAGAAGATGGCGGTCGGGCGGTCCTCGAGCGCAAGCAGCTTGACTGTCGCGGCATAGCCGGCGCTGGCCGACCAGTCGCCCTCGACCACCAGCTCCGGATCGAAAGGGATGTCGGCGGTGGCCAAAGCGCGGCGATAGCCTTTCAGCCTATCCTGCGCCGCCTGCATCCAGGGCTCGCCGGTGATGGTGGCGATGCGCCGGTGGCCGTGGCTGATCAGATGCCGGGTAGAGCTCTGGCCGCCGGCGATTTCGGAGGGCACCACGGCCGGGAAGGCATAGTCGGCGGTGTAGCAGTTGAGCAGGATGACCGGGATGTCGAGGCTGTAGAGAAACTCGGGCGCCGTGATCTCGCGGGTGAAGATGGTCATGTAGATTAGGGCCGAGATGCCGCGCCGGGTGAGCGCCCGTATGGCGCGTGGCTCCATCACCGCATCGCCCATGGTCTGCGCCACCAGGAGCACATTGCCGGCATTCCACGAAGCCTGGCGCGCGCCCTCGATGGCGACCACCGCCTCGGGGCTGGTGGCGAGCTGATCGACGGCGAAGCCGATGACGCCGTCCAGCCCCTCGAAGGGCGCGACGGGCGGGCGGAGCGCCGAAAAGACCGGCGGCGAGTAGCCGAGCGCTCTCGCCGCCTCGATCACACGCTCGCGCGTCTGCTGCGACAGCCTGATGCCCGGCGAATTGTTGAGCACGAAGGAAACCGTCGCCTGCGAGCAGCCGGCGGCCCTTGCTATGTCGGTCATGGTGACGCGACCCTTGGGCTTGGCGGTGCGTCGCCTGGACGTCTCCGGAGGATCGTGCAGTTCCGTCGGTTCGCTCATGGTTCGTTTCCCAAACCCTGCCGGCCCTTTAGCGAGGCCTGCGGCAACGGCAAGATGATCAATGTCGGCGCATTTATTGGAAATGCGCATCATTTATAACTATTATCAGACGCGATATCTTCTTCGCCAGCCAAGCCGCCTGTCAACGAAAAACAGGCGCATGACATTGGATACCCCGGCTATTTTCCGCGCGATACCCGCGTTGGCGGCGGAACTTTCCGCCGCCGCTCTCCCTCTTCGCCTGAGCGCATCCGCCGATGACCTCCTCCACGGCCGGCGCCCTTTTGATATCATTAGTAATAGTCTTTACTAATAGCCGTAAGCGTTCTACTGTCAACTCGCCGCGATCGGACCGGAAGGCTCCCGGCCGGCAGCGGCAAGTGGGAGGAGCGCGTGTCGGATGATCGGCTGGCCGCCGGAAGAGGGCTGCCTTGCTCTCACGAAAATGTCAGACAAATCGGACTATTTACGAACGCGAAATCTGTGTCTAGTGTCTTGGTCGCGGCTGGAGAGGCGCCGTTCTAAAGTTGCCAGACCTAGGGCAAGCCCCTTGAGGAGGAGGGCGTCCAGGCCGCAGCCGAGACATCAGCGATGAGTTTCAAAAGGGAGGTTGAACCATGAAATCCATGATACGTAACGCATCCGTGGCCGCGGCAGCCTTGGCTATCGGCCTGACGGCGAGCGCAGCCGTGCGCGCCGACGACAAGCCGACGCTGGCCTTCGTCGTCAACGGCGCGTCAGACTTCTGGAAGGCGGCGGAAGCCGGCGTGAAGAAGGCGCAGGGCGAATTGCCCGACTACAATCTCGAGCTCAAATACCCGGAGCAGTCCTCTGTCGCCATCCAGCAGCGCCTGATGGACGATCTGGTGACGGCCGGCGTCAAGGGCATCATGGTGTCGGCGGTCGACCCCAAGACCTCGACCGACGGGCTGAACAAGATCGCGTCCGAGACGGCGCTGTTCACCACCGACAGCGACGCCCCGCAGACCAAGCGCGTCGCCTATATCGGCTCGTCCAACGTCGATGCCGGCAAGCAGGCGGCCGAGATCGCCAAGAAGGCGATGCCGGACGGCGGCAAGTGCCTGGGCTTCGTCGGTCTGCTCGGCGCCGACAATGCCAAGGAGCGCATCCAGGGCATGAAGGACGGACTCGCCGGCAGCAAGATCGAGCTGGTCGACGTGCGCGGCGACGACATCGACCAGGCGCGCGCCAAGAAGAATGTCGAGGACGCGCTGGTCGCCAGCCCCGACATCACCTGCATGGTCGGCTTCTACTCCTACAACACGCCGCGCATCTATGAAGCGCTGCGCGACGCCGGCAAGCTCGGCCAGATCACCGTCGTCGGCTTCGACGACGATCCGATCACGCTGGGCGGCGTCAAGGAAGGCACCGTCGCCGCGACCGTGGTGCAGCAGCCCTTCGAATGGGCCTATCAGGGTATGAAGCTGATGGCCTCCTACCTCAAGGGCGACAAGTCGGGCATTCCGGCCAATGGCCTGATCATCGTGCCGACGAAGATCATCGGCAAGGACGATGTCGATGCCTATGCCGCCAACCTGAAGGCGATGGCCGGCAAGTAATCGATGCACAGTTGCGCCGGCTCGAGTTCGTCTTGAGCCGGCGTCCGTATTGACGGGCCTGCCAAGGCCCGTCAGTCTGCTGTCCACCGGCCGCTGCCAAGCTCGATGAACTATGGCGTGATGAACTATTCCGACCCATCCATCGTTCAGTCCGCTCCGTTCCTGAGCCTCGAGGCCGTGCGCAAGACCTATCCGGGTGTCGTGGCGCTGGACGGGTTCTCCATGGAAGTCAGGCCGGGCGAGGTGATCGGCCTCGTCGGCGAGAACGGCGCCGGCAAATCCACGTTGATGAAGATCCTCGGCGGCGTGACGCGGCCTGACAGCGGCACCGTCACCGTCGACGGCGTCGCGCATGACGGCTTGACCGTGGAAGCCAGCATTGGCTCCGGCATCGCCTTCGTGCATCAGGAGCTCAACCTCTTCGAAAACCTCGACGTTGCCGCCAATATCTTCTTCGGCCGCGAGCCGCTGAAGGCCGGGCCGCTGAGGCTGGTCGACCGCGCCAGGCTGCGCGAGATGGTGGCGCCGCTCTTGAAGCGCGTCGGCGCCAATTTCTCGGCCGACACGCCGGTCGCCTCGCTGTCGCTGGCCCAGCAGCAGATGGTAGAGATCGCCAAGGCGCTGTCGATCAAGGCGCGGCTGGTGATCCTCGACGAGCCGACCTCCAGCCTGCCGATCGCCGAGACCGAAAAGCTGCTCGACGTCATCAAGGGGCTGCGCGCGGAAGGCATCAGCGTCATCTTCATCTCGCACCGCCTGCACGAGGTCGAGCGCGTCGCCGACCGCGTCGTAGTGCTGCGCGACGGCATGCTGGCCGGCACGCTGCCCAAGAGCGAGATCAACCACGACCAGATGGTCAAGCTGATGATCGGGCGCATGCTGAAGGAGCGCGAGAAGGCCGCGGAAGCGGGGCGCGCTCCGGGCGGCGTCGCGCTCTCGGCAAGCGCCGTGCGCACCAGCGCCTATCCGGACCACCCGGTCAGCCTGGAGCTGAGGCGCGGCGAAATCCTCGGCCTTGCCGGCCTGGTCGGCTCCGGCCGCACCGAGCTCGCGCGCGTGCTGTTCGGCATCGACGAGCGGCTCGGCGGCAGCGTCGCGCTGGACGGCAAGGCGCTTAATGTCGGATCTGCCGCCGATGCGGTGGCGAGCGGCATCTTCCTCGTGCCGGAGGACCGCAAGCTGACCGGCATCCTGCTCGACCTCTCGATCGCGCAGAACATCTCGCTGCCCAATCTGCCGGCGCATGCGAAGCGCTCGCTGGTCTCGGCCAGCGCCGAGCTCGCCACCGCCGAGAAGCAGAAGAAGCACCTCGGCATCAAGGCGCCGTCGGTCCTGACCCGCACCGGCACGCTATCGGGCGGCAACCAGCAGAAAGTGGTTTTGGCCAAATGGCTGGCGATGAACCCGAAGGTGATGATCCTCGACGAGCCGACACGCGGCATCGACATCGGCGCCAAGGCCGAGATCTACGGGCTGATGCGGTCGCTCGCGGACGCCGGCGTCGCGGTGCTGATGATCTCCAGCGACATGGAAGAGGTGATCGGCGTCTCGGATCGCATCGCGGTCATGCATGAGGGGCAGATCTCCGGCATTCTCGACCGGGACGATTTCAGCCAGGAGAACGTGCTGTTGCTGGCCGTGGGCAAGAAGCCAAGGCCGGCGCATGCCGCTGGAGGAGCGCAATGAGCAAGAAAGACCTCGGCCTGCTGGTGCTGATCCTGGTGGTCGGCGCGGTGGTGACCGCCATCAACCCGCGCTTCCTGTCGACGATCAATCTCGCCAACACCTCCAACCTGGTCGCGCTGTTCGGCATCCTTTCGATCGGCCAGGCCTTCGTCATCATCACCGGCGGCATCGAGCTTTCGGTCGGTTCGCTGGTCGCGCTGCTCGGCACGCTGTTCATCGACTTCATTGCCGTGCGCGAGATGGACTGGCCGCTGGCCTTCGTGCTGATCATCCTGCTCGGCGCCATCATCGGCTTCGTGCATGGCTGGCTGATCACGCGGCTCAAGATGCAGCCTTTCGTGGTGACGCTTTGCGGCCTGCTGATCTACCGCGGCGTCGCCCGCTTCTACACCGCCGACGGCACGGCCGGCTTCGCCTTCGGCCAGAATTTCCCGGATCTGGAATTCCTCACCGCCGGCCGTTCCGGCGGGCTGCCGAACTCCTTCATCGCGCTGATCGTGATCGGCATCGTCATGTGGGTTGTGCTGCACCGCTCGGTGTTCGGGCGCTATCTCTACGCCATCGGCAAGAACGAGGAAGCGGCGAAATATTCGGGCATCCGCACCGGCCGCATCGTGATCGCGGCCTACGTCATCTGCGGCGTGCTGACGGCGCTGTCGGCGATCTATTTCGCCATGTACACGCGCTCGATCTCGCCGGCGAGCCACGGCCAGTTCTACGAACTCTACGCCATTGCCGCCGCGGTGCTCGGCGGCTTCTCGCTGCGCGGCGGTGAAGGCTCGCTGGTTGGCGTCATCCTCGGCACCGTGCTGCTGCAGGAATTGCAGAACCTGGTCAACCTGCTCGGCATCCCTTCCTCGCTCAACTTCGCGGTGATGGGCGGCGTGATCCTGATCGGCGTGCTGGTCGACCAGCAATGGGGCGTCTTCCGCGCCCGGCGCCGCATGTTGGAGGCGACGCGTCGGAACGTCGCCGGCGCGCCGGCGGAGTAACAGCGCCTCCCCTTCTCCCCTTGTGGGAGAAGGGGTCGCCGAAGGCGACGGATGAGGGGTGCTGGACGGATTGAGACGTGGAAGATCAAAGGATTTGAAGCGTTTAAGCCTCCGAGGCAGCGATCCTTGCAACACCCCTCATCCGTCTCGGCGCTGCGCGCCGATCCACCCCCGGCCGGGTCCCCGCTGCTCCGCAGCGTCCCGGCGTTCGCTGGCCTTTCATCGTGCCACCGGCACGATGAATTCGCTTCGCGAACCGGCTGCTCACCCCACAAGGGGAGAAGGGTTAGGCGCTAGATCTGGTCGGACAGGTCCGAGAACGCCATTGCCTTGCGCAGCACCTCGGCGAAGCGCTCGCCGGCGATCTCTTTCGCCCCGCTGTTGTCGATCGAGGTGACGTCCGGGCCGGACAGCGTCACGCTCGTGCTGCGCGCCAGGCGGGCGAGCACCTCGCCGCGCGATTCACGGCCGCGCGCCGCCAGCCGTTCGGCGAGGATTTCCGGCGAGGCGGTGATCTCGACCACGGCCAGATTGGCATAGCGCTCGCGCAGCGCCGGGATGACAGCGCGGGAGACATTCGCTACCGTCACGTGGCCGTTGGCGACCGCCCAGTCGACATCGGCCGGCAGGCCATAGCGCAGGCCATGCGCGTCCCAGCAGATGGCGAAGGCGCCGTCGGCCTCCGCCTCGGCGAAGGCGGCATCAGCCAGTGTGTCGTGGTCCTCGCTCGCCGAATCGCTTGGCCGGGTGATGACGCGGCGCACGAATTCCAGCCGCGTCTCGCCAGCAAAATGCGCCTTGGCGTAGCCGATCACCGTGTCCTTGCCGGCGCCGCTCGGGCCGACGACGGCGACGAAGACGCCGTTGCGGATGGGAAGCGTTTCGGTGAGCTCGCGCTCTATCGACGCCGAAACCATCATGCGACACGCTTGCCCTGGCGCCACACGGTGCGCACCACCGGCACATGCTCGTCGACGCGCACGCGCACCAGGTCGGCGCGGCGGCCGGGCTCGATGACGCCGCGATCGGCGAGGCCGACCGCCTCGGCCGGATTCTTAGACACCATGGCGACCGCCTGCGGCAGCGAGATGCCCTCGACGACATCGCCGAGGAAGAAGGCCGACTGGATCAGGCTGAAGGGGATGTAGTCCGACGACAGGATGTCGAGCAGACCGTCGCCGGCAAGCGCGCGCGCCGACACATTGCCGGAATGCGAGGAGCCGCGCATGACATTGGGGGCACCCATCAGCACGCCGAGGCCGGCCGCTTTCGAGGCCCTTGCCGCCTCCTCGGTGGTCGGGAACTCGGCGACGCGCACGCCCTGCGCAATCGCCTCGTCGACATGGCCGGCCGTCGCATCGTCATGGCTGGCCAGCACGATGCCGCGCTCATGGCAGGCGGCCGAGATGAAGACGCGGTTCGGGCCGGAATTCCTGGCCGATTCCGCCATCCGCTTCTCGCAGAATTTCTGGAAGTCGCGGTCGGTCAGCTTCAGCTTGCGCTGGTAGTAATAGGCATAGGTCTCGAGATTGACGAACTGCCGCTGGCCCGGCGCATGGTCCATCAGCGAGGCGAGCTTGACCCTGTCGTCGGTCTCGAAATTGGCGAAGGCCTCGAGGCAGTCCGGCGCCGAGACCTCGCAGCGCAGATGGATGAAATGGTCGGCCCGTAGCCGATCCTGGCGCACGCTGTCCTCGATCGCGTCGGCGAGGCTGCGCACGTCGTCGGACTTCAGGTCGGCGTCCTCGTCCATGCCGACGCGCAAGGCATCGAGCACGGTGGTGATGCCGGCGGTCGCCACCTGCGCGTCATGGGCGAGCACGGCGGCGATCGGGTTCCAGCGCACTTTCGGACGCGGCGCGTAGTGGCCTTCGAGATGGTCGGTGTGCAGCTCGACGAGACCCGGGATGATGTAGTCGCCGCCCATGTCCTCGCCGGTGCGGGCAGCGCCGGGCTCGATCGCGGCAATCAAGCCATCGCGCAGCAGCAGCGAGCCCTCGATGATCTCGTCGGGCAGTACGATGCGGGCGTTGTTAAGAACGGTTTCGGCGGTCATTTCAGGCAGTCCTATCTCACGATCATATCGGGCGGTCGTATTGGGCGGTCAAATCAGGCGGTCTTTCTGGCCGGGCGGCGTCCAAGCGCATGATGGGAGAGCACCATGAAGGGCGCGCCGGGCTCGGTTTCGACGAACAAGGTCAGCGCATCCACAGGCACCGGACGCTGCAGCACATCCGCGAACAGGCTGTCGATTGCTGCACGAAGACGGGGGCTTTCCTGTGGCCCGACGCGTCCGGAGAGCGTCATATGGAAGCGGAACGTCTCGAAGACGTAAGGATAGCCCCACTGGCACAGGTTGCGGAACTCGTCCGGCTTCAGCGAGTCGGGGCTGCGGCGCTCGATCTCGGCTTCGGTCAGCGGCGCGCGGAAACGGTCGAAAGCGCGCACAACCTCGCCGGCGAAGCTGTTGAGAGGGTCGAACGGCGCTTCCGGCACCAGGGCAAAAAAGCCGTCGATCTGACCGACGACGAGACGCGGAATGACGACCGGCGGCGTCGCCTCGGCGAAATCGTCGAGCGCAGCGCGCAGCGAGGCTTCGGTCTCGTTCGGCGCCAGCCGAAACGGCGCCTTCAGCGTCGCATGGAAGCCGTAGCGCCTGGCCGAAGCCGTGTGGAAGGCAACCTCCGCCGCCGACAGGTCGGCCACGGCCTCGACCGGCCGCGTCGCGGCGCCGAAGGGGTCGCGGCCAAGCCAATTGGCGGCGATGCGCGCCAGCGGCTCGTCCTGCCGTGGGGTGAAATAGATGGCGTAGCGCATGAAAGAACCTCGTCAGACCCCGCCATAGGTGATTTCCATGACGGATTGACGAAGCTTTCATGGGTTTTCGAAGGCAGACAGCCCCTGACGGTCCTTAGCCGACGATTTTCCCGAACTGGACCAACAGGTTGAGCGCGATGAAAAAACTCAGGCTTTCATCAGCCATTCGTGCTCTGGCGCGTTGTGGAATTTCCACGTCCGCTTCGGGCCGGCCATGACGTTGAGATAGTAGAGATCATAGCCGTGGCAGGCCGCGCAGGGGTGGTAGCCCTTGGGCACCAGCACGACATCGCCGTCCTCGATCGCCATCGCCTCGTCGAGGTCGCGCACGCCGTTCCTGTCGGCGTCGGTGTAGACGCGCTGGAAGGCGAAGCCCTGCGGCGGGTTGAGGCGGTGGTAATAGGTCTCCTCCAGATAGGATTCCGCTGGGAGATTGTCCCGGTCGTGCTTGTGCGGCGGATAGCTGGAGGTGTGGCCGCCGGGTGTGATGACCTCGACCACCAGCAGAGAGTCGGCCGGCTTGCCCTCGGGCAGGATGTTGGTGACGTAGCGTGTGTTGGTGCCCTTGCCGCGCACCTCCTGGCCGAGATCGTCGGGCGAAATGACACGCGCCGGCAGGCCGCCGCCGAGGCCCGGCGCCGAGCAGACGGCGAGCTCGAGCTCGGTATCGGCGGTCACCGACCAGTCGGAACCTTGCGGCACATAGACCGACCAGGGCTTGCCTTCGAACGGCGACATGCGCTCGCCGAGCAGGCCGAGCTCCTTGCCGCCGGCCGAGGCCTTGCCCTTGCCGGTGACGAATACCAGGCAGACTTCGCGCTCGCCCGTCTTGCCGGACGTGGTCTCGCCCGGCCGCAGCCGATGGAGATCGAAACCGACATAAGTCCAGCCGGCGCTTTGCGGGGTGACGTGAGCGACGTGGCCGTGGCCCTTGTCGGCCTTGACGAGCAGTTTCGACATTTTTGTCTCTCCTAATTCCTCGACATTGGCTCTGCTGGATTGCAGGCCATCAACTTCGTCATCCTAGGGTGGAGCAGGAGCGAAGCTCCGTCGCGGAGACCCTAGGATCCATGCCGTTACGGCAGAC
The DNA here is from genome assembly GCA_004963905.1 of Mesorhizobium sp. Taxonomy (GTDB): domain Bacteria; phylum Pseudomonadota; class Alphaproteobacteria; order Rhizobiales; family Rhizobiaceae; genus Mesorhizobium. Next base: position 32,991 of record SUGL01000039.1, on the reverse strand, counting down.
GTGGAATGCCAGCGGAGCAGAATTCTGCACCGTTGCAACACTTCGAAGTCATGGCATGGATCCTAGGGTCTGCGCTGCGTCGCTACGCTCCTTGCTCCGCCCTAGGATGACGAAGCGAGGGGCGTTCCGGCAAATCGCCAACGCATGCGATCCGTCAGGCAGGCAGCATCCGATAAACAAAAACGTCTGCGCCATGGACCAGTCATTCCTTCGGCTCGGCCGGGGGCTTGCCCTCCTCGACCGGCTTGTAGAGGTAGAAGAACTGCCATACCGCGTAGCCGGCGAAGCCGAGCGCGATGACGCCCCAGAACGGCGTACCGGAGGCGAACTCGATCACCGACCAGACCAGACATACGGCGACGACGGCGACGCGTCGCCACAGCGGTCGGAAGAAGGGGTGCTCATAGTCTTTCATCGCGCCAATCCAGGATCTGCCCAAAGCGCAACGGATAAACCGCGCGCCGTGGCAAATCCACCGTTTAGGCCGGGAAGCCCTGCGTCTCCACCGTATAGCCGGCGGACGTCATCACCCGCATCAGCTCCTTGTAGCCGACCTCAGCCATGCTGAGCGGCGGGTTCTTCTTCGGATCCTGCTCGGCCTCGACCACGAACCAGCCTTCGTAGCCGTAGTCGGCGAACTTCTGCACGATGGCGCCGAAATCGAGCGAGCCGTCGCCCGGCACCGTGAAGGCGCCCAGCGCCACGGCGTCGAGGAAGGACTGCTTCGTGCGATCGAGCCCGTCGATCACGCCCATGCGCACGTCCTTCACATGCACATGGTTGATGCGCTTGTGGTGGTTGTCGATGGCGCGCAGCACGTCGCCGCCAGCAAAGGCGAGATGGCCGGCATCGAGCAAAAGCGGAATGCCTTCGCCAGAATTGCGCATGAAGGCGTCGAGCTCCGGCTCGGTCTCGACCACCGCCGCCATGTGATGGTGGTAGGAGAGCGGCATGCCCTGGTCTGCGCACCATTCGCCGAACTCAGTGACGCGCCGGCCATAGGCCTTCATCTCGTCGTCGGAGAGCTTCGGCTTGGTGGCCAAAGGCTTGGAGCGGTCGCCCTGGATGGAGCGGCCGACCTCGCCATAGACGATGCAGGGCGCGTTCACCGCCTTGAACAGGTCGATCATCGGCTGGATGCGATCCTTGTTCCTGGCCAGATCCTCATTGACCAGCGTGCCGGAAAACCAGCCGCCGCAGAGCGTGACGTCGGCCTCCTTCAGGATCGGCAGCATCACTTTCGGATCGTTGGGGAAGCGGCGGCCCATCTCCATCCCGGTGAAGCCGGCCGAGCGCGACTGCGCCAAGCACTCCTCCAGCGACACGTCATCGCTCAATTCCACGAGATCGTCGTTCCACCACGCGATGGGGGACATGCCCAGTTTGGCTTTCAAGTCGTCACTCCAGTGTCAGGTTCGTTCCTACCCTCCCCTTGTGGGGAGGTAGAGGGCTGGCGGCGCTGGCTTCAGTCACCGATGCTCTGCATCTGCTTTTTGTGCTCATACGCCTTGCGCGCAGCGTTGACTTCGCGACGCGACGAGACCTCCGGCACGGCGACGTCCCACCAGTGGCCGCCGGCTTCGGTCGACACCAGCGGATCGGTGTCGATGACCAGCACGGTGGTCTTGTCGTTGCCCTTCGCCTTGGCCAGCGCCGTCTCCAGCTCGGCGATCGACGCCACCTTCTCGGCGACGGCGCCGAGGCTTGCGGCATGAGCCGCGAAGTCGACATCGGGCATCACCTCGTGGCGGGCGTCCTTCAGCAGATTGTTGAAGTTGGCGCCGCCGGTCGCCATCTGCAGCCGGTTGATGCAGCCATAGCCGCGGTTGTCGAGCAGCACGATGGTGAGCTTCAGGCCGAGCATCACCGAGGTGGCGATCTCGGAGTTGAGCATCAGATAGGACCCATCGCCGACCATGACGACGACCTCCTGGTCGGGCTTTGCCATCTTGACGCCGAGACCGCCGGCGATCTCGTAGCCCATGGTCGAGAAGCCGTATTCGGCATGATAGGAGCCCGGCGATCCCGCCTGCCAGAGCTTGTGCAGTTCGCCCGGCAGCCCGCCTGCCGCATGCAGCAAGGTGACGCCCGAGCCCATCGCGCGCTGCACGGCGCCGATCACCTGCGCGTCGGAAGGATAGGCGGCATTGGTCGAAGCCGTCACCTTGGCGGCCGCTGCCTGCCATTCCATCTTGCCCTTCAGCGCGTTGTCGGTCCAGGCGCTCGGCGCCTTCCAGCCCTTCAGCGCGGTGGAAAGCTCGGAGAGCCCTTCGGCGGCGTCGGCGACCAGCGGCAGCGCCCAATGCTTGCCGGCGTCGAAACCTTGCGTGTTCAGGCCGATGATTGTGCGGCCGGCATTCTTGAACAGCGCCCAGGAGCCAGTGGTGAAGTCCTGCAGCCTGGTGCCGACGGCAAGAACGACATCGGCCTCTTCCGCCAGCCGGTTGGCGGCCGAGGTGCCGGTGACGCCGACGGCGGCCATGTTGAGCGGATGATCATCGGGGAGCGAGGACTTGCCGCCTTGCGTCTCGCAGACCGGAATGCCGGCGCCCTGCACCAGCTTGGCCAGTTCGCTGGAGGCCTGCGAATAGAGAACGCCGCCGCCGGCGATCACCAGCGGCTTCTTGGCATTCTTCAGCGCCGCGACGGCGGCCGCGAGCTCGTTGCGATCCGGCCGCAGCCGGCGCGGTGTCCACACGCGCTCGGCAAACAGGCTTTCGGGATAGTCATAGGCTTCGGCTTGCACGTCCTGGCAGAGCGAAAGGGTGACCGGGCCGCATTCGGCCGGATCGGTCAGCACCTGCATGGCGCGGTTCAGCGCCGGGATGATCTGCTCCGGCCGCGTGATGCGGTCGAAATAGCGCGAGACGGGGCGGAAGCAGTCGTTGACGCTCGCCGTGCCGTCGGAGAAATCCTCCGCCTGTTGCAGCACCGGGTCGGGCAAGCGGTTGGCGAAGACGTCGCCGGGCAGCAAAAGCACCGGCAGCCGGTTGACATGGGCGAGCGCGGCCGCCGTCACCATGTTCAGCGCGCCCGGGCCGATCGAGGTGGTCGCGGCCATGAAGCGGCGGCGGAAATTCGCCTTGCCATAGGCGATCGCCGCATGCGCCATCGCCTGCTCGTTATGGGCGCGGAAGGTCGGCAACTCGTCGCGCACCTGGTAGAGCGCCTCGCCGACGCCGGCGACATTGCCATGGCCGAAGATCGCCCAGACGCCGCCAAAGATCGGCAGTTTTTTGCCATCGATCTCGGTCATCTGGCGGCTGAGAAAGCGGGTCAGCGCCTGCGCCATCGTCAGACGAACGGTCTCGGTCATTGTCGTTTCCTCCGGCTTTCCTTGTGCCGTCTTGTTATGCGGCCCGTCTTCTTATGCTGCTTTACGGCCGCGCGCGGCAAGCCATGCCTCGGTCAGCTGCTCGAAGCGCAAGGCCATGTCGGCGACAGCCTCGTCATCCGACATCCTGCCGGCCAGCCATTGTTCAGCGGCATTGATGAAGATGGTGCGACCGACGGCAAATCCCTTGACGATCGGCGCATTGGCGGTGGCGGCAAAGGCCGCGACCAGCTCGTCCTGCGGCGCCTCGAGACCAAGCAGCACGACGCCGCGACACCATGGATCGTTCTTGACGATCACCTGCTCGATCTTCGCCCAGGCGTTGGCCGAGGCCTGCGGCTCGAGCTTCCACCAATCCGGCTTGATGCCCAGCGTGTAAAGCTCCTCCAGTGCGCGCGGGATGGTGGTGTCGTCCAGCCTGCCGTGCTTGCCGGCAATGATCTCGACCAGCAATTCGCGGCCGACCTTGCGCGCGGCTTCGAACAGGGCGCGCAGCTTCTGCTGTTGCTCAACTTTCAGCGCCTCCGGATCGTCCGGGTGATAGAAGCACAGGCATTTGATGCAGTGGTCGACCGGCCATTCGACGAGCTGCGAGCCGATGTCCTGCGAGAACTCGAAGCGCAGCGGCCGCGAACCCGGCAGCTCGACCGGACGGCCGAGCCAGGCGAAGGGATGGCGGGCGAATTCGAACATGGCGTCGCGACCATATTTCTCGTCGATCAGCATGCCGTAGCCGCCGCGACCGGCGGCGACCTTCGCCGCCGCCTTGACGGTCAGCACCTTGAAATCCGGAATGCGCGAGGCGTCGGCGCCGACTTTTGCCGCGACGTCCTCCAGCTGGACGCGATGATCGCAGGCGAGCGCCATCAGCGAAGGAATGTCGCGCCGGCGCGTCGTCGCCCAATGGATGTGGTTGATCGCCTCGTCCTTGCGCAGCGCCAGATGCTTGCTGCCGTGCTTCAAGAAGAACTGCAGCTCCTCGAAGGTCGGATATTCCGGCGCGCAGAGCAGGCGCGACACGGCGAAGGCGCCGCAGGCATTGGCCCAGGTCGCGGCGGTGGCAAAGCTTTCGCCGCCGAGCCAGCCGCGCAGAAAACCCGACATGAAGGCGTCGCCGGCGCCGAGCACGTTGTAGATCTCGATCGGAAAACCCTTGCCGACGATGCCGTCCTCGAGGTTGTCGCTGATCGGTCCGTCATAGACGATGCAGCCCTTGGCGCCGCGCTTCAAGACGATGGTGGCGGGCGACAGCGAGCGGATCGTCTTCAGCGCGCTCAGGCAGTCGTCGGCGCCGGAGGCGATCATGATCTCCTCCTCGGTTCCGACGATGAGGTCGCAATCGGGCAACACCGTCTTCAGCTGCGCCGAGACGCGGTCGGATTTGACGTAGCGCTCGAAACCCTCGGCATGGCCGGCGAGCCCCCAGAGGTTCGGGCGGTAGTCGATGTCGAAAACGACCTTGCCGCCCTTGGCCTTCATGAGGCGGATCGCCTTGCGCTGGGCGGCATCGGTATTGGGGCGGGAGAAATGCGTGCCGGTGACGACGACGGCCCGGGCCGACGCGATGAAAGCCTCGTCTATGTCTTCTTCCGCGAGCGCCATGTCGGCGCAATCGGAACGGTAGAAGATCATCGGCGAGACACCTTCGTCCTCGACGGACAGCAGCACCAGCGCGGTCAGCCGTTCCCTGTCGGTCTTCAAGCCGTCGACCGAGACGCCCTCACGCCTGAGCTGCTCGCGGATGAAGCGGCCCATCTGCTCGTCGCCGACGCGAGTAAGAAGCGCCGAGCGCAGGCCGAGCCGTGCGGTGCCGACGGAAATATTGGCCGGGCAACCGCCAACCGACTTGGCGAAAGAGGTGATGTCCTCCAGCCGCGAGCCGATCTGCTGGCCGTAGAGATCGACCGACGCGCGGCCGATCGTGATGACGTCGAGCGGCGGATATTTCGCTTCCACGGCTTCGCCCATTCGAACCTCCCATCGGCCTTGTTGTGCAGAGCGTCGTTTTGGGCAGCACGCGCGAACGGCATCGTGGCGCCGTCAATATGAAATAATAATTCCAATCCATAGTCAATATGGAATGAGCATTCCCGGACGGAAAAACGCCTAGCGCGGGGCCGTTCAGCCCTTGCGCTTGCGGCCGGAGTCGCGACGCTTCTCGCCGACGGCAACCGTCAGCGCCATCGCCAATGCCATCGTCGCCGAGATCGAGCGGAAACCGCCGAAATCGGCCTCGGCAACTTCGAACCATACCTTGGCGAACTGGGCGAGCGGCGAGAACGATGAGTCGGTGATGGCGACGATCGGCACGCCCTGCTCGGCGATCGCGCGCGTCTCTTCGATGGTCGCGGGCGCGTAAGGCGAGAAGCTGATGGCGATGACGGCGTCGCGCGGCGTGGCGAAGCCGATCATCTCGGCGTTCAGGCCCGCGGCCGATTCCACCAGCTGATTGCGGATCTTGAGCTTGCCCAGCGCATAGGCGATGTAGGAGGCGACCGGATAGGAGCGGCGCTTGGCCAACACGTAGATGGTTTCGGCTTTCGCCAGGAGCGCGATCGCCTCTTCGAAATGCGTATCGTTCAACGCGCGCGAAATGTCGCTCAGAGACGTGCTGGCGGCGGCGACGAAGCCGTCGAAGATCGCCCGGTGCCCGGCGCCTTCCTCGGCCTTGGCGCGCAGCGCCGCCAGTCGCTCGTCATAAGAGGAATTGCGCTCGCGCAGACGCTCGCGAAAAACCTGCTGTAGGCTGGTGAAGCCGTCGAAGCCGAGCTGTTGGGCGAAACGGATCAGCGTCGAGGGCTGGACGCCGGCGGAAGCGGCGATGCTTGCGGCGGTGCCGAAGGCGATGTCGTCGGGATTGTCGAGCGCATAGGCGGCGATCTGGGCGATGCGCTTGGGCAGACTCGCGCGCCGCTCCAGGATGGTCGTGCGCAACGTCTCGAAATCGCGAGGCACCCGTTCGTCCATCGTCGCTCCGCCCACGGCCATATTGAAAGTTCTCTCTCCTGCCTCATCATAACGAGTTCGCGCAAGAACACCATAAAAAATGATTTGGACGTTCCATTCTCGCGTGAAATGGATTAATTCATCCATGCGGAATCCCCCTTCAGTGGAGACAATCTAAATGGTCGGAGTGGGCCTCATCGGCACGGGCTTCATGGGCAAGTGCCACGCCATCGCCTGGAACGCGGTCGGCACCGTCTTTCCCGATGTGGAGAAGCCGAAGCTGGTGCATCTGGGCGAGGTCAATGACGAGCTGGCAAAGCGCAAGGCCGGCGAGTTCGGCTTTGCCAAGGGATCCGGCGATTGGCGCGCCGTGGTCAACGATCCGGAGGTCGATGTCGTCTCGCTGACCACGCCCAACCAGTTCCATCCGGAAATGGCGATCGCCATCCTCGAAGCCGGCAAGCACCTGTGGTGCGAGAAGCCGATGGCGCCGAGCTTCGCCGAGGCCGAGGCGATGGCGAAGGCGGCAACGAAATCCGGCAAGGCCGCCGTGCTCGGCTACAACTACATCCAGAATCCGGCCATCCGTCATATCGGCGCGCTACTCGAAGAAAAGATCATCGGCGACGTCAATCTCGTGCGCATCGAGATGGACGAGGATTTCATGGCCGACCCGGAAGCGCTGTTCTTCTGGAAGCACGAGGCGGCCTCCGGCTATGGCGCGCTCGACGATTTCGCCGTCCATCCGCTGTCACTGATCAAGGTGTTGTTCGGCCGCGTTGCTCGCGTGATGTGCGACATGGTGAAACCCTATGCCGACCGGAAGGTTGCCTCCGGCGGCCGCCGCGCGGTCGAGACCTACGACATCGCCAGCGTGCTGATGCATCTCGAAAACGGCGTCGCCGGCACGCTTTTGGTCAACCGCTCGGCCTGGGGCCGCAAGGGACGCATCGCCATCCAGATCTTTGGCTCGAAGGGCTCGATCCTCTACGACCAGGAGCGGATGAACGAGTTCCAGCTCTACCTCACCGCCGACCGGCCGACCGAGCAGGGCTACCGCACCATCCTGGTGGCGCCGCACCACAAGCCATACGATTCCTTCCTGCCGGCGCCCGGCCACGGTCTCGGCTTCAACGACCTGAAGATGATCGAATGCCGGGAATTGCTGATGCGGATCGCCGGCAAGCCGGCGCGCGTCATCGATTTCGACGAAGGGCTGGAGATCGAACGCACCGTGCATGCGATGGCACGCTCCTTCCAGGAACAGCGCTGGATGGATGTGAGGTGAGGCGGCCGGCGAGCCAGCGTCTCATCAGTTGCCCGCCGCCGCATTGATCTCCCAGCCGTCCATCCAGATCTGCCGTAGGCGGTCGCCCTCGCCCTTGAACCACAGGCCGGTCAGCCGGCAGTCCTCGATGCGGTCGCTGCGGAAATTGCGGATCGCCTGGCGCAGCTCGCACCAGGCGACGATGTTGGCGGTCTCTGCATAGTAGATCAGCGCGATCGGGCGGATGGTCCGCTTTGTATCGCGGCCGGCTTCGTCGCGATAGGCAAGGTCGAGCTTCTCTTCGTCGCGGATGGCGCGGCGCACCAGGGCAAGATCGACCGTCGGGGCCGAAGGCGCCGCAAAACCCCAGGCATGCAGGGCGTTGGCGTCGAGCGTCTGGCGCAAGGGCGGCGGCACCGCGCCGGCGATCTTGGCGCTGACCCGCTTGGCCGCCAGCTTGAGCTCGTCGTCGCCGGTGCGCTCGAGCAGAGCCAGCGACAGCACGATCGCCTCCATCTCCTCGGTCGAAAACATCAGCGGCGGGAGGTCGAAGCCGGGGCGCAGGATGTAGCCGATTCCACGCCCGCCCTCGATCGGCACGCGCATCGCCTGCAGCGCGGCGATGTCGCGATAGACCGAGCGCACCGTCACTTCCAGCTGCTCGGCGATCATCGCCGCGGTCACCGGCTTCCTGGCCAGCCGCAGGATCTGGATGATCTCGAACAGGCGCGACGCCTTGCGCATTTCCTCTCCCGGCTGAAAGGCAACTGACACACCCCCGTCAGTTGGGATGACCTATAGGGCCGCCTACCCGCTTGAAAATCAACAGAATCCTTTCGCTCCTTGTTGGCGCGGCGACCGGCAACTGACATGAGTTATAGCGAAAATCTCTGGCTCTTCTTCATCCTGCTGTTCGGCATCATCGCCGTTCCGGGCATAGACATGCTGTTCGTGCTGGCCAACGCGCTGACCGGCGGCGGCAATCGGGGCCTTGCCGCGACCGCCGGCATCATGCTGGGCGGCGCGGTGCATACGCTGAACGGCGCGGTCGGCGTCGGCCTGCTCATGCATTTCGTGCCGATCCTGTTCAAGCCGCTGCTGATCGCCGGCGCCGCCTACATGGCCTATATCGGCATTTCGCTGATGCGCAGCTCCATCATCGTCGGCGATGACGGGCCGGCGAGCAGCCGGTCCGCATGGAAGGCATTTCGGCAAGGCTTGGTCACCTGCCTGATCAACCCGAAGGCCTATCTGTTCATCATTGCCGTCTATCCGCAATTCCTCAAGCCGGCCTACGGTCCGATTTGGATGCAGGCGACAATCATGGGGCTGCTGACGGTCGCCACCCAGGCAGGAATCTATGGCGGGCTCGCCGTTACCGCCGGCCGCAGCCGGGAGCTGCTGATCGACAATCCGCGAGCGACCATTCTCGCCGGCAGGGCAGCCGGGCTGCTGTTGTTCGCGGTCTCGGTGTTCACGGCATGGGAAGGGCTGAGGGCGGCGTGAATCCCTGCCAAGGAGCCACGCCGCGCCCTATGAACACCCCTCATCCGTCTTGCCGCCTCGCGGCAATCCACCTTCCCCCACAAGGGGGGAAGGAAGAGGCGTCAGGCAGCACCCTGACGGCTGGCGAGCATCTCGCGCTTCACCGACCGGCGCCATTCGACGGCGCCGGCCAAGCCGTGCAGCACGGTCTCGGTGGTCGCCCAGTCGATGCAGCCATCAGTGATGCTCTGGCCGTAGACGAGCGGCTTGCCGGGCACGACGTCCTGACGGCCTGCGACGAGATTGCTCTCGATCATGACGCCGATGATGCGCTCGTCGCCTGCAGCGACCTGGCCCGCCACGTCATGCGCGACTTTCGGCTGGTTCTCCGGCCTCTTGCCGCTGTTGGCGTGGCTGACGTCGATCATCAGCCGCGGCGCGACGCCGATGCGGCCGAGCTCCGTGGCGGCCGCATCGACACTTGCCGCATCGTAGTTGGGCACCACACCGCCACGCAGGATGACATGGCAGTCCTCATTGCCGGTCGTTGCGGCGATCGCGCTGCGGCCACCCTTGGTCACCGCCATGAAATGATGCGGCTGGGCGGCCGACTTCACCGCTTCGCCGGCGATTCTCAAATTACCGTCGGTGCCGTTCTTGAAGCCAACCGGGCAGGACAGGCCCGAGGCCAGCTCGCGATGGATCTGGCTTTCGGTGGTGCGCGCGCCGATGGCGCCCCATGCGACGAGGTCGGCGATGTATTGCGGCGTCGTCATGTCGAGGAACTCGGTCGCCGCCGGCAGGCCGAGATTGTTGACGGCCGACAGCACGTTGCGCGCCATGCGCAATCCCTTGTCGATGTTGAAGCTGCCGTCGAGGTCGGGATCGTTGATCAGACCCTTCCAGCCGACCGTGGTGCGCGGCTTCTCGAAATAGACGCGCATGACGATCTCGAGCCGGTCGGCCAGGGCCTCGCGCAGCGCCGCCAGACGGCTGGCGTAGTCCACGGCGGCGACCGGATCGTGGATGGAACAAGGGCCGACGATGACTACCAGTCGATCGTCGGCCCCGGACAGGATGGAATGGATGGCGTTGCGCGAAGCGGCAACGGTGCGCGTCGCCGTCAGCGAGCGCGGTATCTCGCGCATCACCTCGTCCGGCGTGCTCAGGACTTTGAGTTCCTTGACCCGAAGGTCGTCTGTGGTGGTCAACACGGCTTTCTGCTCCTGGTTAGGAGACCTGCCGGCTGAAACGAAAAAGCCGCCAGGTCTGGCGGCTTTTCGGATTTAGGTGCTGCAATCTTCAGATCGAGCGCAATCCTCCCGCCGCCAGCGAGCTGTCGTAGTAAAAGTACCAAAACGAGGCGGTCAGGTGGATCATGCGGCTCATATAGTCGATGCCGGGGCGCTTGTCACGTGCCGTGTTTTAGCAGCTGGTTGGCGAAACCGTCGATGACGGCGCCCCTCTCCCCGTCACTATACGGGGAGAAAGGGCTGGCCGCACCGGCGGCTCTTACTCGCCTATCACCCCGGCTATGTTCTGGTCGTAGTCGACCAGCGAGCCGGTCATGACGCCGGCCTGGGGGCTCAGCATATAGGTGATCAGCCGGGCAAGCTGCGCCGGCTTGACCAACTGGCCCATCGGCTGCGCGGCCTCGGCCTTTGCCAGCCAGTCGTCCGGCGCATCATGCCACTTCTTCTGCACGATCGCCTCACCCTCGGTGTCCATCCAGCCGGGAAGAACCGCGTTGCAGCGGATGCGGTTCCGCCGATAGGAGCTCGCGACATTCTTGGTCAGCGTCATCAGCGCGCCCTTGCTGGTCGAATAGGGCGTCAGGAAGGACTGGCCGGCATGCGCCGACATCGACAGCACATTGACGATCGAGCCCGGCGCCTTGCGCTCCAGAAGATGCGCGACCAGGCCCTGCATCAGGAAGAAGGGCCCGCGCACATTGGTGTCGAAGATCTGGTCGAACAGTTCCTCCGATGTCTCGACCAGCGAGCCGCGCGCCGAGGTGGCGGCGGCGTTGACCAGCGCGTTTAGCGTGCCGAAATGAGCAAGCGCAGTCGCGACGGCGCGCTTGCAGTCGGCGACCTTGGCGACATCGGCGCTGATGAAGATGGCGTCGACGCCGTTCTTCTTCAGCGCGGCCACGGCCTTGTCGCCCTTCTCCTGCGAGCGGCCGATGAGCGCCAGCGCGCGGCAGCCTTCGTCGGCGAGCGCCTCCGCGACGGCAAAGCCGATGCCCTGCGCGCCGCCGGTGACGATGGCGCGCGTTTCTGAATTGCGACCGGCTAGTGCGTTCATCGTTTTGCTCCCGTGTTTTGGATTGCCAATGATTTCTCGAGATTCATTGACGTTCCGATCGGCTTCCCGGTGTCTTGTTGCAATGTTGACAACTTGGTCGAAGAGCCCTCGACTTCGTCATCCTAGGGCGAAGCAGGAGCGAAGCGACGCGGCGCAGACCCGAGGATCCATTCCGTGACCCCGGCTGAAGAACGCGGCGGAGCAGAATTCTGCGCCGTTGGCACCGTTCCGATGTAACGGAATGGATCCTCGGGTCTGCGCCGCGTCGCTTCGCTCCTTGCTTCGCCCGTGGATGACGAGGTGACAAGCGTTCCGGCTAATCGCCAAGCGATGGAGACAGACCATCCCACCGCCATCGAAATACCTGCCTCATCGAGTCAATCGACGCGGACGGTCTTGCCGGTCTTGGCCGACTGCAAGGCTGCATCCGCGAGCTTCAGCGCAACGAGCCCATCCTTGCCGCTCGGCGCCGCCTTCTTGCCCGCCGTCGCAGCGGCGATGAATGCCGCGATCTCGTTGGCATAGGCATCGATATAGCGGGTCATGAAGAAGTCGTGCAGCGGCGGGCGCGTATAGCCCTTGTCGTTGGCGAGCTCGATCGAGACCGGCCGCTGGTTCTCGGCCGCGACCATGCCCTTCGAGCCATGCACCTCGATGCGCTGGTCGTAACCATAGGTGGCGCGGCGCGAGTTGGAGATGACGGCCTGCTTGCCCGAGGCGGTTTCCAGGATGACGCTGACCGAGTCGAAATCGCCCGCTTCGCCGATTTGTCTGTCGACCAGCACCGACGCGTGGGCGCTGACGGCCACCGGCTCCTCGCCGAGCAGGAAGCGCGCCATGTCGAAATCATGAATGGTCATATCGCGGAAAATGCCGCCGGACCGGGCGATGTAGTCGAGCGGCGGCGCGCCCGGATCGCGGGACGTGATGGTGACCATCTCGACATCGCCGATGGCGCCGTCGTCGATCGCCTTGCGAACCGCGGCGAAATGCGGGTCGAAGCGGCGGTTGAAGCCGACCATCAGCGTGGCGCCGGCCTTCTCGACCACGGCCAGGCACTGCTCGACGCGCTTGACGTCGAGATCGATCGGCTTCTCGCAAAAGATCGCCTTGCCGGCCCTGGCGAAGCGCTCGATGAGATCGGCATGGGTGTCGGTCGGAGTGCAGATGATGACGGCGTCGATGTCCTTGGCCTTTTCGATCGCGTCGATCGTGCGCACCTCGGCGCCGTAGGCGGAGGCCAGATCCGTCGCCGCTTTCTCGAAGGCGTCGGCCACGGCCACCAGCTTGGCCTGCGGGTTGGAGGCAACGGCGCGGGCATGCACCTTGCCGATGCGGCCGGCGCCGAGAAGAGCGAAGCGGAGAGTCATGGAATGTCCTTTGAGGTGGTTCAGAAAGCTGTCCGCGCCAGTGCGGCGCGGATGATTAGTTATCCCGTCGTGACGCCTCGTCAGGCGGCCTGAAGTTCCGCCTGTCCGGTCTTGGCGCCGGTGATGTAGGCGACGATGTCGTTGCCGTCGGTGTCCTGCTTGCGCAAATTGGCGACGATGCGGCCGCGCCTGAAGACGACGATGCGGTCGACCAGGTCGAACACCTGGCGCATATTGTGGCTGATCAGGATCAGCGGCTCGCCGTTTTCCTTCAGCGTGCGGATGATGTTTTCGACCTGCGCCGTCTCCTGCACGCCGAGCGCCGCCGTCGGCTCGTCCATGATGATCAGCTTCGAGGCGAAGGTCGCGGTGCGGGCGATCGCCACGCATTGGCGCTGGCCGCCGGACATGTGGCGGATGGTGCTGGAGAGGTTCGGGATCTTCACCGCCGTGCGGATCAGCGCCGCCTCGGTCGCCTTGCGCATGGCCTTGCGGTCGAGGATCGAGAAGGGGCCGAGGTTGAACAGCACCTTCTCGCGGCCGAGAAACAGGTTCGACGGCACGTCGAGGTCGTCGGCCAGAGCGAGATTCTGGAACACCGTCTCGATACCCGCTTCGCGCGCCTCGATCGGACCGGCGAAGTTCACTTCCTTGCCATCGAACCAGATCTTGCCGTCGGTGCGCTGCTCGACGCCGGTGATCTGGCGCACGAAGGTCGACTTGCCGGCGCCGTTGTCGCCCATGATGGCGACATGCTCGCCCTTGCGCAGCTCGAAATTAGCCTCCTGCAGCGCGTGCACGCCGCCATAGTGCTTGGTGAGGTTTTCGGTCTTCAGAACGATGTCGGACATGGTCAAGCTCCTATCGCCCGGCGGCGCTGGCGCCATTGATCGAGAACGACTGCGCCGACGATGATCACGCCCTTGACCATCTCCTGGTAGTAGGCGTCGAGGCGCAGGAAGGTGAAGCCGGAGATGATGACGCCGAAGATCAGCGAGCCGATCACCGTGCCGATGATAGACCCGCGGCCGCCAGAGAGCGAGACGCCGCCGATGACCGCCATGGCGATGGCGTCGAGCTCATACATCACGCCCATGCCGGCCTGGGCGGTGAGGTTCTTGGAGGAGAGCACCACCGCGGCGATCGAGGCGAGGATGCCGGCGATGACATAGACCAGCACCTTGTGGTTGGCGATCTTGATGCCGGACATGCGCGCGGCGTCCTCGTTGGAGCCGATGGCGTAGCAGTGCTTGCCGTATCTGGTGTAGCTCAGGATCAGCTGGAACAGGATCGCCAGCGAAATGAAGATGATGACCGGCATCAGGCCTTTGCCGATGGCGGCGAAGCTGTCGGTGGGGAACGAGATCGGCTGGCCCTTCGACCACCATTTGGCGATGCCGCGCGCCGTGACCATCATGCCGAGCGTGGCGATGAAGGGCGGAATGCGGGTGAAGGCGATCAATGATCCGTTGATGAGACCGGCCAAAAGCCCGCAGCCGACGGCGACCAGCAGCGGCACGATGACGGGCAGGTCGGTCCAGCCATAGGCGATGAACATCGCCTTGGGGTTGGGATTGCCGTTGACGGTCGCCACCTGCGCGAAGCTCATGGCGATCATGGCGGTGGCGCCGACGATCGAGCCCGAGGACAGGTCGATGCCGCCACAGATGATGACCTGGGTGACGCCGATGGCGATGATGCCGACGATCGACACCTGCAGGATGATGATCTGCAGGCGCTGCTCGTTGAAGATGCCGGCGACATTCTCGCGGGTGTTGAACAGGAAGCTGTCGCCGAGGAAGACGCGGCCGATCAGCTCGAACGCGCCGACTAGGATCACGAGCGCCAGGAAAACGTTGAACTCGGCAGGCCAGGGGCGCTTCTTGGCGTCGTAACTCAAGCCGCCAATGCCATGCGATGTCTGTGACACGTCTTCTTCCTCCGAATGACCGCGCCCGCTCTCCCGCCCGGCGGGGCGGGGGAAGGAAGGGAGCGGCGCCGCTCTGTCAGCGGCCGGTTTCAGCCAGTCCGATGCGTCGGAGCGCCGCTCCAGGGTTTGTCTTCACGCAATTCCGTACGCTTTTGCTGGAATTGCGTTGGCGCAGCCTCAGTTCTTCTTCAGGAACTTGTCGATGTTGGCCGGCGTGACGAGCTGGAAGGGGATGTAGACCTTGTGGTCCACCTTCTCGCCCTTGGAGAGCTTCAGCGCCGCGTCGAGTGCGCCGGCGCCCTGGCCGGCCGCATCCTGGAAGACCGTCACGTCGAGATCGCCCGCCTGCATCGCGGCCAGCGCGTCCTGGGTGGCGTCGACGCCGCCGACCACGACCGACTTCATGTCGATGTTGGCGGCCTTCATCGCCTGGATGGCGCCGATGGCGCTTTCGTCGTTGTTGGCGATGACGCCGTCGAAGGCCTTGCCGGACGACAGCCAGTTGGTCATCAGGTTCTGCGCTTCGTCGCGCTTCCAGTTCGAGGTCTGCTTGTCGATGATCTTGATGAAGCTGCAGTCAGGCGTGGCGATAACTTCCTCGATGTCTTTGGTGCGCTGCACGGCGGCCTGGTTGGAAAGCTCGCCCATGATCACATAGACATTGGCCTCCTTCTTGCCGGCTTCCTTGAGCAGGCGGCAGGCTTCCTTGGTCTCGAGCGTGCCGGACTCGGCCTCGTTCGAAGCGACGAAGGCCTGGTTGTCGGGCAGTTTGTCGACATTGACCGGCTCTCGGTTGACATAGACCAGCGGGATCTTGGCCGCGGCGGCGGCGTCCGACATCGCCTGGGTGGCCGAGGTGTCGACCGGATTGACGATGATGGCGTCGACGCCCGAAGCGGCGAAGTTCTTGATCTGATCGAGCTGCTTGGCCACGTCGTTCTGCGCGTCCTCGACCTGCAGCTCGACGCCGCTCATGCCCTTGGCCTGCGCGATCATGCCGTTGCGCAGCACGGTCAGGAAGTTGTCGTCGAAAAGAGCCATCGAAACGCCGATCTTGGCGGCGAAGGCGGATGAACACATCAGCGCCGAAAGCGCGACGCCCAAAAGCAGTTTCTTCATTTTATTTCTCCTCCACTTGGTGTCCGGCTGCACCGATTGAACCGGAATCCCCGACCTCTCCGGGGAATCTCTCCCTATGGCCCTTCCGGCGGCGTTTTCCTCACACAATGGAACGCCTGGTCCTCTGTTTGAAACAGATGTTCCGGAACGAAAGAACCAAAATGCCTAGTTGGTGAAATATTTATTCCATTTCGCTTGGCGACGTCAAGGGAGATTCGGAACGGGGCGGCCGGTTTTTCGATCACCATCGGCGTGACGAAGACCACGATCATCGAAACTCGAGCCCGAATCGGAGCAAACCGTCGTGAAAGAATCCATCAGGCTGATGGATCCTTTCACCCTTCGCTACGGGGTCAGTTCTGCGACACAGGGATCTTTGAAAGGGTGCCATTTGTCTTGGTGCAAGATTTTGCGCTCATTTCCGTGAAAATCAGCGCAAACGCCGGGGATTGGTTGAAGCCGCCCCAACCTCGTCATTCTATGGCGGAGCAAGGAGCGAAGCGACGCGGCGCAGACCATAGAATCCATGCCGTGACTTGGAAGCGCCGCCACGGTGCAGAATTCTGCTCCGTTGCACGCCTTGGCGAAGGTAACGGCATGGATTCTAGGGTCTTCGCGACGGAGCTTCGCTCCTGCTCCGCCCTAGAATGACGATCGCGATGGGCGTTTCGGCCAATCGCCAAGGCGTGCCGCCTACCAACGCAAACAGAGCTGACCGATCAAAATCCCTGTGCTGGAGGTCTAGATGTTTTCCGGCAGATAGATGTCGAAGGGCAGGAAAGTCTGGCCGGGCGCGTTGGCGGCGCCGCTCTCGATGGCATGCGCCATGAGCGCCACAAGTTCGCGGCACAGCGCCGCCAGCGGCGTCGAGATCACCATGGTGAGGATGTTGTCGGCAAGCGCCGCGCGCGAGAAGGCGTTGATCTCGTTGCAGATGACAACCGGCATGTTCGCCGACTTTGCCGCCCGCAGCGCCGCGACCGCGCCTTCCATGCCGCCGCCGGCGACATAGCAGCCGGCAAGATCCGGCTGCCGGGCCAAGAGATCGAGCATCGCATCATGCGTCACCTGGTTGGCTTCCAGATTGACCAGCGTCTCCATCACCGTGAAGTCCGGCGCATGTTCGCGAAAGTAGGAGCGGAAGCCGATCTCGCGCAATTCATGGCCATGGAAGCGGTGGCTGCCGACGAAAAGAGCGACCTTGCCGGGTTTCTTCGCCGCCTTGGCGATCATCCAGGCCGCGGTGCGGCCGACCTTGCGGTTGTCGAGCCCGACATAGCCCTCGCGGATGCCGGCCGCGAAGTCGGACAGCAGCGAGAAGACCGGCTGTCCTCTGGCCTTCAGCGCCTCCACCACCGCCGTCAGCGTCGGATGGTCCGGGCCGACGACGGCGATGGATCTCGATTTCGCCGCCAGCTTGCGCATCTGGGCGGCTATCTCGTCGGGCGCCAGCGATGCCGCGAAGTCGATCGTCGCGGTGCCGCGAAAACGTTGCGATTGCGAAACCGCCGTTTCCAGTTCCCGCGCGAAATCGCCGTAGAAGACATCGTTGCCCCGCAGGAGCAGGAAACCGAGACGGTACTCCGGCAATTCCTGGCGCATGCGCTGCTTGATCAGGCCGGCGGCGTGATAGCCGATATCGGTCGCCGCCTCGTAGACGCGGCGCGCCGTTTCCTCGCGCACCGGCAGACGGTTGTTCAGCACCCTGTCGACGGTGGCGACGCTGAAGCCGGAAACGCGCGCGAGATCGGTGATTGTCGGCCGCCTTGCCATGAATGCTCCATCGCCAGTTCGACTCAAGATAGCTCATCCTGATAGGAAATGATAGAATCTATCTTTGTGACGTTGAGACTATCATGGCTTGGCGCTATGGTGAAGTCGAAGCCAGCCACAGGCGAGCCGCGGCATAGCCGAGGGCCATTCGCCAAGCGCTGATGGAGGAACCCGCAATGACGGCAATCACGTCTCCGGCAGCGTCCGGACGCGACTACAGCCTGACCGGCCGCGACGCCAGGCTGGCGGTCGAGAACGGGCTTTCGGCGGCCGAGTGGTACCACACCGAGATCCCGCGCAAGCAGATGAAGGAGCTGATGCAGCGCTCCGACCAGCCGGCGATCCGCGACACCGTCATCTGGCTCGGCGCGCTGATCCTAAGCGGCGCCGGCGGCGCCTGGTTCTGGGGCAGCTGGTGGTGCGTGCCGTTCTTCTTCGTCTATGGCACGCTCTACGGTTCCTCGACCGATTCCCGCTGGCACGAATGCGGCCACGGCACGGCCTTCCGCACGCAGTGGATGAACGATGCCGTCTATCAGCTCGCCTGCTTCATGATTATGCGCAATCCGGTGACATGGCGCTGGAGCCATACGCGCCACCACACCGACACCATCATCGTCGGCCGCGACCCGGAGATCGCCGTCATGCGGCCGCCGGACCTTCTGCGCCTTGTCCTGAACTTCTTCGGCATCCTCGACGCCTGGCACGCGATGACCGACATGGTGCGCAACGCCGCCGGCGTCATCAGCGTCGCGGAAAAGACCTTCATTCCGGAACAGGAGCAGCCGAAGGCCATCCGCGCCGCCCGCATCTGGCTCGCCATCTACATCGCGACCATCGCGCTGGCGCTCTATCTGCATTCATGGCTGCCGCTGATGCTCGTCGGCCTGCCCCGCCTTTATGGCGCCTGGCACCATGTGATGACCGGGCTGCTGCAGCATGGCGGCCTTGCCGAGAATGTCGTCGACCACCGCTTGAACAGCCGCACCGTCTACATGAACCCGATCAGCCGGTTCATCTACTGGAACATGAACTACCATGTTGAGCACCACATGTTCCCGATGGTGCCCTACCATGCGCTGCCCAAGCTGCACGAGCTGATCAAGCACGATTTGCCGGCGCCGACGCCGTCGATCCTGGCCGGCTATCGAGAGATGATCCCCGTCTTCCTGCGCCAGCTGCGCAACGAGGACTATTTCATCAAGCGCGAGCTGCCGGCGACGGCAAAGCCCTATCGGGAAGAGCTGCACAACGACAATCCGGCAGCGGTCGCGGCCGAGTGATCGGTCCCGACGCAAGCCGGCTATCAAATCTTTGCTGGAGGACGACATGAGCGACTGGGTCGAGGCCTGCACGGCCGGAGACATCGACGAAGAAGACGTGATGCGGTTCGATCACGCCGGCCGCACCTACGCCATCTATCGCAGCCCGGACGACGAATATTTCGCGACCGACGGCCTGTGCTCGCATGAGAAGGTGCATCTGGCCGACGGACTGGTGATGGACGACATCATCGAATGCCCGAAGCACAATGGCCGCTTCAACTACAAGACCGGCGATGCCCGCGGCGCGCCGGTCTGCGTCAACCTCAAGACCTATCCGGTCAAGGTCGACGCCGGCAAAGTCCTCATTCAGGTCGGGTGACGGCGATGGCGGGAGGAATGGTCGTCATCGGCGCCGGCGAGTGCGGCGGGCGCGCCGCGCTTACCCTGCGCGATCTCGGTTACGAAGGGCTGGTGACCCTGGTGGGCGACGAGCCGCATCTGCCCTACGAACGGCCGCCGCTGTCGAAGGAAGCGATGACCAGCGAGGCGCCGCTGATCAAGGCGATCGCCAGCGACGAGCTTCTGGCCGACCGCTCGATCCGCCACATCCATTCCGTCCGGGCCGTGGCAATCGACCGCGACGCGCATCTCGTGCGCCTTTCAGACGGCTCCTCGCTTGCCTATGACAAGCTGCTGCTCGCGACCGGATCCGTGCCGCGCAAACTGCCGATGCCGGGCCTTGGGCGGCGCTGCGTCTATCTCAGGACCTTCAACGACGCGCTCGCCATCCGCGCCCATCTCAGCGCAGGAAACCCCGTCGCCATCATCGGCGGTGGCTTCATCGGCCTCGAGCTTGCCGCTTCGGCGCGCAAGCTCGGCGCGACCGTCACGGTGCTGGAAGCGCAGCAGCGCATCCTGATGCGCGGCGTGCCGGCCGAGATCGCCGAAATCATCCACAAGGCGCATGAGGCCGAAGGCGTGAAGGTGCTCACCGGACAGGGCATCGCGGCGATCGCCGATGACGGCGCCGAGGTTCGCATCATGCTTGCCGATGGGCAGGAAGTCGTCGCCGATCTCGCCGTCATCGGCATCGGCGCCGTGCCGGTGACGGCGCTCGCCGCCGAAGCGGGGCTGGCGATCGACAACGGCATCGCGGTCGATGGAACGTTGCGCACCGAGGATCCCGATATCTTTGCCGCCGGCGACTGCTGCTCGTTCCCGCTGGCCGTCTATGGCGGGCGGCGCGTGCGGCTGGAAGCCTGGCGCAACGCGCAGGAGCAGGGCGCTCTCGCCGCCAAGAACATGCTCGGCGCCAACGAGGCGCATGCCGCCGTGCCGTGGTTCTGGTCTGATCAGTACGGACTCACCCTGCAGATCGCCGGCCTTTCCGACGAAGGCCGCTCGATCGTGCGACGCGACCTCGACGACGGCGCCTTCATTCTCTTCCACCTTGCCGAGGACGGACGGCTGGTCGCCGCGAGCGGCATCGGCCCCGGCAATGCGGTGGCGCGCGACATCCGCCTGGCGGAGATGCTGATCGCCAGGCGAGCGGCGCCGACGCCGGAAGCGCTCGGCTCGCAAGCGGTCAAGCTGAAGTCGCTGCTGGCGGCATAGTCCGGTCAAATTGCAGGGAGCGAGGATCAAGGACATGGCACGCAGCAGACCGACCGTCGCCGACTTGCGGTCGTTGAAGGGCAGGCGGCAGCTTTCGAAGCTGCGCGTCTTCTCGCTGGAGGAGGCCGAGGCCGCGGAGCGGGCCGGCATCGACCTCATCTCGGTCCCCTATGATCTCATGTTCGACCCGCGCTTTCGCGACGCGGCGCCCACCTGCTTCGCCATTCCTGGCGACGAACGCATCAAGCTGGGCGCCACCACGAACGAGATCCTGCGCATGGCGGTCAAGCTGCGCGCCGCGAGCGCCGACGCGATGTACTGCTCGGCCAGCCTGCAGACCATCCGCCGGCTGCGCGACGAGCACATTCCGGTCTGCGGTCACGTCGGCCTGATCCCTGCGCACGCGACCTGGACGGGCGGCTTCAAGGCGGTCGGCAAGACGGCCGAAAGCGCCGCCTTCGTGTGGAAGCAGGTCAAGGACCTCGAAGCGGCCGGCGCCTTCGCAGCGGAGATCGAGGTGGTGCCGGCGGGCGTCGGCGCCGCCATCTCGCGGCGCACCTCGCTGATCATGATTTCCATGGGCGCCGGCGCCGGCTGCGACGCGCAATATCTGTTCTCGGAAGACGTGCTCGGCAGCAATCGCGGCCACTATCCGCGCCACGCCAAGCGCTACCGCGACTTCGCGGCGGAGTTCGAGCGCCTCCAGGACGAGCGCATCGCCGCCTTCCGCGAATACGCGGACGATATCCAGTCCGGCGCCTATCCGGGGCCGCGCCACATAGTGGAGGCGGATCCCGAGGAAATGCGCAAATTCGAGACGTACCTAGCGTCCGAAGGCTACTGAGTCCCAAGGCTCAGGCGACTAGAACAGCGCCTTCAGCTCGTCCAGCTTGTCGTTGACCAGCCAGCCGTAATAATTCTCCTCGGGCAGCTTTTCCGGCTCTCCCGCAGCGCGGCGCTTCTCGTTCTCCTCTTTCAGCGCGTAGGCGCGCTGCTCGGGATTGCCGACATTGTAGAGCGTGGCGGTGAGGCCCGGATTGTGCGAGATGTCGAAGCCGGCGATGCCTTTATAGGCGTCGATCGACTTCCTGATCGTTGCGGCGACGTAAGGCAGGGTCAGATCCGGATCCATGATGGTCTTGTAGACCGAGTTGGGATCCTCGACATCGAGCTTGGGCAAGCCGGAAACCTTGTGCACCAGGTCGCTCATCTGCAGCGCCGTCAGCGGGTTGAGCTGGCCGAGGCCGAACGTCTGGCCGGCATAGTAAGGCTGGAAGAAGGTGGCGCCGAACCGGTCGTTGGGGAAGCTTTCACCGCCGACGGTCTTGCCGCGGAAGGAATGGTTCCACACCTGCTCGCGGCATTCCCAAAGATCGTAGCTGTCGTCCATGCCGGCGCATTTCTTGAATTCCGGCCGCTGGACGAAATCGCCGACATCCTCGCCGTCATAGGCAAAGGTGAGCTTGCTCGACAGATATGACATCGCCTTGACGTAATAGGTCTGCAGCCGGTCGTAGGCATCGACATTGTAGGTGTGCTCGCCGACGATGGCGCCGACAATGTGCATCGGATCGATGCCATAGGCGGCCGCCGCCTTCTTGATCTTGCCACGCAGCTCGGCGTCGTTCTGCAACAGCGCGTAGACCTTGCGGTACTTGGCCTGGAAGGTGGTGTTGGTGGCCTGGGTACGCCGGCTGGAGGCGCCGGGGATGTCGGGCTGCACGCT
This sequence comes from Mesorhizobium sp., assembly GCA_004963905.1. Lineage (GTDB taxonomy): Bacteria > Pseudomonadota > Alphaproteobacteria > Rhizobiales > Rhizobiaceae > Mesorhizobium. The sequence goes on along the minus strand of SUGL01000039.1, from coordinate 10,855 downwards.
GTTGCGATTGCCCGGCGGCACCATGGTCGCAGCGTTGGCCGTTGCCACCGCCGCCGCCAACGCCAGACCGAGGAAGAGAAGTACGCGTTTCTTCATGCGCCGCCGCCCTGGAGCGGGCCCAGCTGCCACCGGCCCACTCCAACTATTTGTTTTTATGCAATTTCGGATGGAAAACCGCTGCGCACTTTTCCTGAAATTGCTTTCGGAATCGGCGGCAACCTAGGTAAAGCGGCCGGGAGAGTCGAGACGAGGCAAGCTTCCGCCGGAACGAAAGGTGGCCAGATGGTACCATCTGGCCACACATCGCCAAGTCAGCAGTTAGAGAATGAACCGCGACAGATCGGTGTTCCGCGACAGGTCGCCGACATGCTTCTGCACATAGTCGGCATCGATGGTGACCGCCGTGCCGTGGCGATCCGGCGCGTCGTAGGAAATCTCGTCCAGCACCCGCTCCATCACCGTCTGAAGGCGTCTGGCGCCGATGTTCTCGACATTGGCATTGAGCTCGACGGCAATGCCGGCGAGCGAATCGATGGCGTCGTCGGTGAACGTCAACTCGACGCCTTCGGTCTTCATCAGCGCGATATACTGCTTGATGAGGCTGGCTTCCGTCTCGGTGAGGATGCGGACGAAGTCCTCCTTCTCCAGGGCACGCAATTCGACGCGGATCGGCAAGCGGCCCTGCAGCTCCGGCAAAAGGTCCGAGGGCTTGGAGACATGGAAGGCGCCCGAGGCGATGAACAGGATATGGTCCGTCTTGATCGGCCCGTATTTGGTCGCGACGGTGGTGCCTTCGACCAGCGGCAGCAGATCGCGCTGGACGCCTTCGCGCGAGGGACCGCCCGAAATGTCGCTTCTGGCCGCGATCTTGTCGATTTCGTCCAGGAACACGATGCCGTCATTCTCGGCCGACTCCAGCGCGCGGCGCACCACCTCGTCCTGATCGAGCAGCTTGTCGGACTCGTCGTTGATCAGAAGCGCGTAGGATTCTTTCACCGTCGTCTTGCGGGTCTTGGTCCTGCGGCCGCCCATCGCCTTCGACAGCATGTCGTTGATGTTGAGCACGCCGATATTGGCGCCGGGCATGCCGGGGATCTCGAAGCCCGGCATGCCGCCGGTGCCTGTGTCGGCCACCTCGATCTCGATCTCCTTGTCGTCGAGCTCGCCATCGCGCAGCCTCTTGCGGAAGCTGTCGCGCGTGGCCGGGCTCGCGGTCTTGCCGACCAGCGCTTCGAGCACCCGCTCTTCGGCGTTGATGTGGGCGCGTGCCTTGACGTCCTCCCGCATCTTCTCGCGCGTCAGGCCGATGGCGACCTCGACGAGATCGCGCACGATCTGCTCGACGTCGCGACCGACATAGCCGACCTCGGTGAACTTGGTGGCCTCGACCTTGACGAAAGGCGCGCTGGCGAGCCGCGCCAGGCGGCGCGAGATTTCGGTCTTGCCGACGCCGGTCGGGCCGATCATCAGGATGTTCTTCGGCATCACCTCTTCGCGCATCTGGCCTTCCAGCTGCTGGCGGCGCCAGCGGTTGCGCAAGGCGATCGCCACGGCGCGCTTGGCGTCCTTCTGGCCGATGATGAAGCGGTCGAGTTCCGAAACGATTTCGCGGGGGGAGAAGGTGCTCATAATACTCAAATTCCACTTTGCCACTGCTTGATGGACTCGAACGGATGCAGCAGCATGATCACGTTGAGCGTCAGATTGTCCCGGATGATGTAGCCCGTGCCGAGCTCGAAAACGAGCGCCAGGACCACGATCACCCATATAGGGAGCTTTCGCGCCATCACAAATCCCAGCGCCATGAACAGCGTATCGGACACCGAGTTGATGATTGAGTCGCCGTAGTAGTTGAGAGAGATAGTGCCGGCGCGATAGCGGTCGATGATGAAAGGGCTGTTTTCCAGGAGTTCCCATCCACCCTCGATGAGGACGGCGAAAGCCAGCCTCAGCCCGACCGGCGAGCGCGGAAACAGTGCCCATGCCAGCGCATAGAACAGGAAGCCGTGGATGACGTGCGAGAAGGTGTACCAGTCGGCGATATGCTGGGAATTCTCCGAACTGTTCACCACGCCGTGCCAGAGCTTGACGTAGCCGCAGGTGCAGATCGGCGGGTGGCCCATGCCGTAGAGGGCGCCGGCCTGGAAGATGACCAAGGCGAGCACGATGAGAAGCCCCATGCGCCAGCTGTCTTCATAGGCCGACAGCGTTTTGTCCTCTCCGGATGCGGTCATCTGGTCAGTCCCCCTCTTCCCGTGTCGGCTTCGGCCGCGTCGACGGCCATCAGCACGACGTCCCCATATTCCGAATGCCTGCGGCCGATCGGCCTGAAGCCGGCCTTCTCATAGGCGCGGATGGCGCGGCCATTGTCCGGATGCGGATCGATGACGACGCGCGGCGCGCCTTCCTCGAACAGTTCCCCGACGAACTGGCGGACAATCGCCGAGCCATGGCCGATGCCGACCAGCTCCGCCGGGCCGATCGACAGATCGATGCCCAGCGTGCCGAACGGCTGGTCGGCATAAGGATGGTCGTCCTCGAGATGCGGATCGTAGCTCTGCAGGTAGGCGATCGGCTTGCCGTCCAGCTCGACGATCAGCGGCTCCACCGAAACCGACGAGATATGCTCGCGGATTTCGGCGATCTCAATCTCCGGATCTCCCCACCATTGCGCGAGATGCGGCTTGGCCAGCCAGCCGGCGATCATCGGCAGGTCCTTTTCGGTGACCGGACGAAAATCGTAGCTATCTTCTCGTTCGACCATGATCTTTTCCAAAAACCGGTTCCCACTTTTTGGGATCATGGCCGGACCTTTTCCTGATTGACTATGATCTTGTCCGAAAACCGGCGGCCACTTTTCGGGATCATGGTCGCTCAAGCGGCATCGAGCGTTTCGACGACGAAGTTGCTGTTGGTGTAGACGCAGATGTCGGCCGCGATCTGCATTGCCCTGCGGGCGATCTCCTCGGCGTCCTTGTCGGTGTCCATCAGCGCGCGGGCCGCGGCCAGCGCGTAGTTGCCGCCGGAGCCGATGGCCATGACGCCATGTTCGGGCTCGAGCACGTCGCCGGTTCCGGTCAGCGCCAGCGAAACCGACTTGTCGGCAACCAGCATCATCGCCTCCAGCCGGCGCAGGTAGCGGTCGGTGCGCCAGTCCTTGGCGAGCTCGACGCAGGCGCGCGTCAGCTGGTCCGGATATTGTTCGAGCTTGGCTTCGAGGCGTTCCAGCAGGGTGAAGGCATCGGCGGTGGCGCCGGCAAAACCGGCAATGACGCTGCCGCCCTTACCGATGCGGCGCACCTTGCGGGCGTTGCCCTTCATGATGGTCTGGCCAAGGCTGACCTGGCCGTCGCCGGCGATCACAACCTTGTTGCCCTTGCGCACGCTGATGATGGTCGTGGCGTGCATGGTCAATTCATTCGACATTTCCGGCTCCGATTCGCGCTATCCCTTTGAAAGGCGATTGGCGCGGTACGAGTGACTTTCGATTGCCATATGTATGCATGGGGCGGGTGATTGCAAACCGCCCTCGGCAAGGCCGATACCGCCTGGAATGGCAACTGGCAATCGCCGGATCATGCTGATAGAAGGCTCTCGTTTTCAAGCCCCGTGCTCCTCAACAGGACAGACTGATGCCGCCCCGTTCCGCAGAAATCAGCCGCAAGACCAAGGAAACCGAGATTTCGGTGTCGGTCCATGTCGACGGCAAGGGCAAGTCCGACATTTCGACGGGCGTCGGCTTCTTCGACCATATGCTCGACCAGCTGTCGCGCCATTCGCTGATCGACATGACGGTCAAGGCCAAGGGCGACCTGCACATCGACGACCACCACACGGTCGAGGACACCGGCATCGCGATCGGCCAGGCGCTGAGCAAGGCGCTGGGCGACCGGCGCGGCATCATGCGCTATGCCTCGATCGACCTGGCCATGGACGAGACTCTGACCCGAGCGGCGATCGACGTGTCCGGCCGGCCGTTCCTGGTCTGGAACGTCGCTTTCTCGTCGCCCAAGATCGGCACGTTCGACACCGAGCTGGTGCGCGAGTTCTTCCAGGCGCTGGCGCAGAATGCCGGCATCACGCTGCATGTGGCCAATCATTACGGCGCCAACAACCATCATATCGCCGAAACCTGCTTCAAGGCGGTGGCCAGGGCGCTGCGCGCGGCGCTGGAGCCCGACCCGCGCCAGCCGGACGCGGTGCCGTCCACCAAGGGATCCCTGAAAGGATAGCCCTATGGCCAGCTATGTCGTGATGGAACCGCCGTCGGGCAGTGGAGCGGCTGACACCACTTTCGTGCGCGACGGCTTCACCTGGCTCGGTTTCCTGTTCTCGCCGGTCTGGCTCGCCTGGCACCGGCTGTGGATGGAGGCCCTGCTCACCTTCGCCGTCATGGTGATCCTGTCGCTGCTCGGCGAAAAACTGGGGCTGGAAGGGGCCGGATCGGCCCTTTCGCTGCTGGTTTCGCTTTATGTCGGGCTCGAAGGCCAGGGCCTGCGCGTCTCGGCGCTGCGCCGCCGCGGCTGGCGCGAATGGGGCGTGGTCGAGGCCGGCAACCTCGGTGACGCCGAGATCCGTCAGGCTCTGGAAACCGGTGAAGGCGGCGACGAGCCGGAGCCCATGCCGCGCATCGTTCCCGATACGAGCCTGGCGCGCCCCGCGCAGACGGGCATGGCGCTTGGACTGACCCATACGCCTGGAAGGCCCTGACATGCGGGTAGCGATCATCGACTATGGCTCGGGCAATCTGCGCTCGGCCACCAAAGCCTTCGAGCGCGCCGCGCACGAGGCGGGCATCGCCGCTACAATCGACCTGACGGCTGACGCCGAACGGGTCCGCACGGCCGACCGCATCGTTTTGCCGGGCGTCGGCGCCTATGCCGACTGCGCCGCCGGCCTGCATGCCGTCGCCGGCATGTGGGAAGCTGTGGAAGAGGCGGCCCTTCGCAAAGGACGGCCGTTCCTCGGCATCTGCGTCGGCATGCAGTTGATGTCGGAACGCGGTCTCGAGAAGACGATCACCAGGGGCTTCGGCTGGATTTCCGGCGACGTCAAGGAAATCACGCCGAAGGATCCGGCGCTGAAGATCCCGCAGATCGGCTGGAACACGATCGAGCTTCAACGCAAGCATCCGCTGTTTTCAGGCATCGAGACCGGCCCGAATGGGCTGCACGCCTATTTCGTCCATTCCTACCATCTGGATGCGAAGAACCCCGGCGAGGTGCTGGCGACCGCCGACTATGGCGGCCCGGTGACGGCGGCCGTGGCCCGCGACAATCTGGCCGGCACGCAGTTCCATCCCGAAAAGAGCCAGGCGCTCGGCCTGGCGCTGATCGCCAATTTCCTGAGGTGGAGACCGTAGCATGAGCAAGAAGGGCTATTGGATCGCCATGATCGACGTCCGCGACCCGGGCGCCTACAAGAACTACATCGAGGCCAACGCGAAAGCCTTCGCCAAATACGGCGCCAAGTTCCCGGTCCGGGCCGGACGTTACACAAATCCGGAGGGGCCGACAGGGAACCGCCATGTGGTCGTGGAGTTTTCGTCCTACGAAACGGCGCTCGCCTGCTATGAGTCGCCGGAGTACCGGGAAGCCTTGAAATTCCGGCTGGCGGCGTCGACCGGCCATTTCGTCATCGTCGAGGGCGCCTGACCGTGATCCTGTTTCCGGCAATAGACCTCAAGGACGGCAAATGCGTGCGCCTGAAGCACGGCGACATGGCGACCGCCACGATCTACAACGACGATCCGGCGGCCCAGGCCAGGGCTTTCGAGGACCAGGGCTTCGAGTGGCTGCACGTCGTCGACCTCAACGGCGCCTTCAAGGGCCAGAGCGTCAATTCCGCGGCGGTCGGCGCCATTCTCAAGGCGACGAAAAACCCGGTGCAGCTCGGCGGCGGCATCCGCACGCTGGCGCAGATCGAGGACTGGCTGGATCGCGGTCTGGCGCGGGTCATACTAGGCACCGTGGCCGTGCGCGAGCCCCAACTGGTGAAGGAGGCCTGCAAGGCCTTTCCCGGCAAGATAGCGGTCGGCATCGACGCCAAGGGCGGCAAGGTAGCCGTCGAGGGCTGGGCCGAAGCCTCGGAGCTCGGCGTCGTCGAGCTGGCGAAGAAATTCGAGGGCGCGGGTGTCGCCGCCATCATCTACACCGACATCGACCGTGACGGCGTGCTCTCCGGCATCAACTGGGACGCCACCATCGACCTCGCCGAAGCGGTTTCGATCCCGGTGATCGCCTCCGGCGGATTGGCCTCGATCGCCGACATCGTGCGCATGACCATGCCCGATGCGAAGAGGCTCGAAGGCGCGATCTCGGGCCGGGCGCTCTATGACGGGCGCATCGACCCGGCGGAGGCACTGGCGATCCTGCGTGGCGAAGGGGCGGAGGCAGAATAGTGAACATCTCGATCATCCTGGCATCCTACGACAGCGGCCACTTTCACGGCGGCTGCGGCCAGGGTCCCGACGCGCTGATCGCCGGGGGGCTGGCCGAGGCGCTGAAGCTCGCCGGCCACGATGTCGCCGTGCACGATATCGGCAAGGTGAGCGAGGACGAGCAGGAGCGCGAGATCGCAACGGGATTTGCCGTCTGCAACGCCGTTTCGGGCGAAGTCCGCATCGCGCTGGACAAAGGGCGGTTTCCGATCGTGCTGGCCGGCAACTGTCTGACCAGCGCGGGCGCGGTGGCCGGCGAAGGCGCGGACGCCATCATCTGGGCCGACCAGCATGGCGACCTCAACACGCCCGAAACCTCGACCTCCGGCTTTCTCGACGGCATGGCGCTGGCGACGGTGCTTGGCCTGTGCTGGCGGCCGATGGCAACGCAAATCCCCGGCTTCAAGGCGATCGATCCATCCCGCTGCGTCCTGGTCAACGCGCGCGACCTCGACCCGGCGGAGAAGGAACTGCTGGAAAGGCTGCCCATCATCCGCACCGAGTGCCCGGACTGGTCGGCCGCGGCGCAAAGGCTGAAGGCCGATGGCGCAAACCAGGTCCACATGCATATCGACCTCGACGTTCACGACCCCGAGGAGCTGCAGGCCAACCGCTACACCACGCCCGGCGGCCCGGCGCCGGAGCAGGTGCGCATGGCGATGTGCGGCCTCGCCGGCCCGCTGACCATCGTCGGGCTCACCATCTCGGCTTACGATCCGGCCTTCGACGCCAAGGGCGAGGTGCCGCCGCTGGTCGGCGAACTTGTGGTCGACCTGCTGTCGACAATGGAGGGGGCGTGATGCTGAAGGCCCGTGTCATCCCCTGCCTCGACGTCAAGAACGGCCGTGTCGTCAAGGGCGTCAATTTCGTCGACCTGGTCGATGCCGGCGATCCGGTCGAGGCCGCCAAGGCCTATGACGCGGCGGGCGCCGACGAGCTCTGCTTTCTCGACATCACCGCGTCGTCCGACAATCGCGAGACGATCTTCGACGTCGTCGCCCGCACGGCCGAGCAGTGTTTCATGCCGCTCACCGTCGGCGGCGGCGTGCGCCAGGTGGCCGACATCCGAAAGCTGCTTCTGGCCGGCGCAGACAAGGTGTCGATCAACACGGCGGCGGTGAAGAACCCGGACTTCGTCGCGGAAGCCGCCGACAAGTTCGGCAACCAGTGCATCGTGGTGGCTATCGACGCCAAGAAAGTGTCGGCGGCCGGCGAGGCCGACCGCTGGGAGATCTTCACCCATGGCGGGCGCGAGAAGACCGGCATCGACGCCGTCGAATTCGCCAGAAAGATGGTCGATCGCGGCGCCGGCGAAATCCTGCTCACCTCGATGGACCGCGACGGCACCAAGGCCGGCTACGACATCGCGCTCACCCGCGCCATCGCCGACGCGGTGCGCGTGCCGGTGATCGCTTCGGGCGGCGTCGGCACGCTCGACCATATGGTCGAAGGCATCCGCGACGGCCATGCGGGTGCGGTGCTTGCCGCCTCGATCTTCCACTTCGGCACCTATACCATCGCCGAAGCCAAGGCGCATATGGCCAAGGCCGGCCTGCCGATGCGGCTGGACTCGGCCGCCCATCGGACTTAAAGCATGATCCCGAAAAGCCGGTACCGGTCTTCGGAAAAGATCATGCTTAAACAAACAGATAGATGACTGCCATGGCTCAATTTTCGCTCGCCGAGCTGGAAACGATCATCGATCGGCGGGCCCATTCCGGCGATCCGGATTCATGGACGGCGAAGCTGTTCGCCAAGGGCATGGACAAGGCGGCGCAGAAGCTCGGCGAGGAAGCCGTGGAAACCGTGATCGCCGCCATTCGCGGCGACCGGCAGGCCCTCGTTTCGGAAAGCGCCGATCTTATATATCATTGGCTTGTCGTCCTCGGCATCGCCGGCATTCCTTTGGACGACGTGCTGAAAGAGCTCGAGGGCCGCACCGGCCGCTCGGGTACCGCTGAAAAGGCGTCCCGGCCCCAGGGCTGACGGCGAGGAGGGCAGGAGACTCGATGGACCAGCTTGCTCCTACCGAGAAATATTCCCCCTATCGCTTCTTCTCGGCCGAGCAATGGTCGCAATTCCGCGCCGACACGCCGCTCACGCTCACCGAGGACGAAATCTCCCGGCTGCGTTCGCTCAACGATCCGGTCGACCTCGAAGAGGTCAAGCGCATCTACCTGTCGCTTTCCCGCCTGCTTTCGGCGCATGTCGAGGCCAGCCAGCTTCTGTTCAGGCAGCGCCAGGCCTTCTTCAAGGCGCAAGATGTCGTCAAGACGCCCTTCATCATCGGCATCGCCGGTTCGGTCGCCGTCGGCAAATCGACCACGGCCCGCGTCTTGAAGGAATTGCTGGCGCGCTGGCCATCGAGCCCGAAGGTCGATCTCATCACCACCGACGGCTTCCTTCTGCCCAACGAGACCCTGCGTCGCAACAATCTGATGGAACGCAAGGGCTTTCCCGAAAGCTACGACGTCGGCGCGCTTCTGCGGTTCCTTTCCGGCATCAAGTCGGCGCAAAGCAGCGTCAGCGCGCCGGTCTATTCGCATCTGACCTACGACGTCATTCCCGGCGAGTTCGTCACCATCGACAGGCCGGACATATTGATCTTCGAAGGCATCAACGTCTTGCAGCCGGGCAAGCTGCCGAAGGACGGCAAGATCGTGCCGTTCCTGTCCGACTTCTTCGACTTCGCCATCTATATCGATGCAGACGAGAAGCTGATCCACCAGTGGTATATCCAGCGGTTCATGCGCCTGCGCGAGACCGCCTTCCGCAACCCGGACTCCTTCTTCCACCGCTATTCGCAGCTTTCCGAGGATGCCGCGCGCGCCATCGCCGAGGGCCTGTGGAGCAACATCAACCTGAAGAACCTGCGCGAGAACATCCTGCCGACGCGGGCACGGGCCGACCTCATCCTGCGCAAGGGCGCCAACCACCTGGTCGAGGAAGTGGCGCTGCGGAAGCTCTGACCATCATGCCGAGGCGTTGATCGGTTCGGGCAATTCCAGGAAGATTGCGCCGCCTTGGGCTCACGAAATCGCGAGAACAGCCTCGGGACGAGCGGCGGTCTGCGTGCGCATCGCCAGCGACCGCCTGTCCGCCGGGACCAGCTTGCGAGCCACGACATAGATCAGGAACGTCACGGAGGCGGCAACATAGCCGTCGATCGCATAGTGCCAAGCCAGATAGACAGAACTGGCCGCGACAAAGGCCACATAGAGGAAAGCCAGGGCGCCGAGGTGGCGATTGTACTCCCGCAGGAACAGCGCGTTAAGCGTTACCAGGCCGACATGGACGCTCGGAAACGCCGAAATGCCCGAACCAAAACCCGTCCGCCCGGCTTCGTTCAACGACCACAGGTAATTTTGATAGGAAACAGCGGAGTAGAACGATCCGAGTCCCTTGGTCAGGAAGGCCAGCTGTTCGCCAAACCGCGCGGTGTCTCCCGTGACGAGGCCGTAAAATGCCGGGCCGGCCGACAGGAACAGCGCGGCCAGCACGCTTCCGACAATGATCCAGACAGCCATGAAGCAGACCACGTAGCGCGTCCGAATTGATGCCACCTTGGGCGATGTAGCGACAAAGAACAGGGCGCTGAAATTGAGCAGGAACCACAAGACGTTGTAGTTCCACTCCACCACGGCGCGCACCCAATCATTTTTGGCCACCGCATAGAGCCAGCGCCACGGATCAATCCCGAAATGCAGAAAGGCATCGATGTCGGCCTGCACGACATCGAAGCGAAAACCGCCCTGCCAGACAGGCATGGCGTTTTTTACCGACGTGAACGTGCCCTGGAAGATCATCAGCGCCACGAGAAGGCATAACCCGGACAGGAAATATGCCAACCGGCCGTTGGAAAACGTCGTCTTCACGACAAGAAGCCGCCGGGAGCTGAAACGGTGCAAGATGAGGATCGCGTCAAAAATGACGACGAATATGGGAAACGTCAGACAGTTCAGCTTTATCCAGTCAGCAAAATAGATCGAGTACGCGCTGCGGTCGTCGGCGCCGACGGCATGAAGAAAGACCAGGCCGGCCAAGGTGTAGGCGGCTATTATGAGGTAAAGGCCCGAATCCTTGCGGACGAGCTGCGCCGCCGCCTCGATGATCGCCCACGGGCGATTGAAAACTGATCGCCTTATGATCATTGCCCAAGCCCTGATACCGGAATGCATCGAGCGATTTCGCTCTGGCTGGGAATGGCTTTTCGACACCCCAGTCCTTTGCAATTCCAGGCGAGCCGCCGCGCGGCTGCCCTGACATGGCTTGGTTCTTATGGGAGAAATCTGTAGATTCGGTTAGCTGCGGCGAAGGCGAACGCGGCCGCATCAATCGGCTGAACGCCCGTCACTGCCGTTAGCCAGGCGGGTAGCTTCGACAAGGAGAGGGGACTCAGGGGGCGGGACTCTGGGG
>SUGL01000399.1 GCA_004963905.1 Mesorhizobium sp. | reverse complement strand
CCCCACATGAAGGCATAGTAGGCGCGCAGGGTGGCAAATTTCTGCCAGTCGTCGCCGGCCATCTTGTTGAGCAATGTGCCCTTGCCGTGCACGACCTCGTCGTGGGAGAGCGGCAAGACGAAATTCTCGGAGAATGCGTAGACCAGGCCGAAGGTGATGTCGTTGTGGTGGTGCTTGCGATAAATCGGCTCCTTGGAGAAATACTCCAGCGTGC
>SUGL01000398.1 GCA_004963905.1 Mesorhizobium sp. | reverse complement strand
CTGGCGCCTGGTGCAGATCGCGGCCGAATCGCTTCCTGGCGTCAAGCCCGAGGCGGCGCGGGAAGGCGAGGCGGGCGCCGTCTCCAAGGCCGCGCACAAGATCCTGAAGGCGATCGGCGAGGATATCGAAAAGCTCGGCTTCAACCGGGCGATCGCGCGTATCTACGAGCTTGCCAACGCGCTGACCGCGCCGCTCAACGACGTGGCCGAAGGC
>SUGL01000397.1 GCA_004963905.1 Mesorhizobium sp. | reverse complement strand
CATTGGCTATGGTCAGACGCCAACTCCAGGCCATCCGTTCACCGAGGACAACTGGAGCAATCTGGCGGACAAGGTGAGCGCCTATGTTAAGTCGAAGACGCTGGCGGAGCGGGCTGCCTGGGACTTCGTCGGACGCGAAGGCGGAGCATTGGAGCTGGCGGTGGTCAATCCGGTCGGGATCTTCGGGCCGGTCCTTGGACCGGACCATTCGACC
>SUGL01000396.1 GCA_004963905.1 Mesorhizobium sp. | reverse complement strand
CCTATGCCGTCTCCTTCGTCACCGGCATCCCGCCGACGAATGTGCAGATGCTGTCCAATGTCGAGCTGGCGCCTTGGGCGATCATCATCGTCGACACCTGGATGTGGACGCCTTACGTGATGCTGATCTGCCTCGCGGGCCTGCGCTCCATCCCCGAATACATCTATGAAGCGGCCGAGGTCGACCGCGCCTCCAACTGGCGGCAGTTCTGGTC
>SUGL01000395.1 GCA_004963905.1 Mesorhizobium sp. | reverse complement strand
GATGATGCCGCATCAACCGCCACAAGGTCAGGAAAGATGACCTCATAACAGATGAAAGGGGCCGCCCGCAGGCCGTTCGGCACCGCGATTGGATGCCGCTCGTTGCCGGCGGCGAAGTTCATCGGCCCGGCAACGAGCTGGCCTATGCCGAAACGCTCGAACAGCCCCGCAAAAGGCAGATATTCGCCGAACGGCACCAGATGCACCTTGTCGAC
>SUGL01000394.1 GCA_004963905.1 Mesorhizobium sp. | reverse complement strand
AGCGTGCTCGGCGTGATGTCGATCGGCCTGGCGCTGGTGATCATTGCCGGCCATATGGACCTTTCGGTCGAATCGGTCGCCGCGCTCAGCGCCATGGCGGTCGGCATCATGTTCTGCTCGACCGGCATCGGCCTTGGCTTGCAACTGCATCCGGACTGGCTGATGGTGCCCGTGTCGCTTGCCATCGCGCTTGCCGTCGGCGGCATCATCGGCAT
>SUGL01000393.1 GCA_004963905.1 Mesorhizobium sp. | reverse complement strand
GCCAGGAGCGTTCAGACCATGCTTGACATCAAATGGATTCGCGACAACCCGAAGGCCCTTGTCGAGGCGCTTGTGAAGCGCTCGTGGTCGGCTGGCGACGCGCAGTCCACGGTCGACGATCTGATCGCCAGCGACGAGGCGCGCCGCGCGCATCTCAGCGAATTGCAGGTCAAGCAGGAGCGCCGCAATGCCGCCTCGAAGGAGATCGGCAACGC
>SUGL01000392.1 GCA_004963905.1 Mesorhizobium sp. | reverse complement strand
GTAGAGCGCCAGCAGCGGGTTCGACGGGATGATGAGATGCCAGAACGCCACGCCGAGATAGCCGAGCTGCTCGACCGGATGCATCGACAGGGACGACCAGGGCGATGGGTTGACCGAATTGTGGTGCACCGAATGCACCCATTTGTAGAGCGGCCCCCAGTGGATCGCCCGGTGCAGCAGGAAGAAATGCGTCTCGTGGATGATCGGCACCACAA
>SUGL01000391.1 GCA_004963905.1 Mesorhizobium sp. | reverse complement strand
TGTCCTGGCTGACCTCGGTGACGAATGTATCGACCAGAGGCCGGCCCTTCGGCTTGGCATACACTGTCGCGAAATGCGCCTTCGGCATCATCGCGCGCACGATGCCCGCCGTCTTGCCGGTGTCGGTAAGGTCGTCGATGATCAGCACGCCGGCACCTTCGTCAGCGAGCAATGGGGGCGAAATCTCCTTCAGCACCTGCAACTGACCCTGGCTG
>SUGL01000390.1 GCA_004963905.1 Mesorhizobium sp. | reverse complement strand
GAGAAGGTTCTTCGAGCGATGGCTGACCTCGCGCAGCAGCGTCTTCAGCGTCTGTTCGCGGCGTTTCTGCTCCGTCGTCTCGACCATGGTGGTGACGACGCCCTGGACCTCGCCGGAATCGCCGCGATCGGCGTCGATCCAGATATGGAACCAGCGCACGCCGTCAGTGTCAGGGATGCCGACCTCGAGGCGGTCGGCATCGCCGGTTTCAACCAC
>SUGL01000038.1 GCA_004963905.1 Mesorhizobium sp. | reverse complement strand
ACACCTAGGGTCTGCGCGCGTCGCTTCGCTCCTTGCTCCGCCCTAGGATGACGAAGTGAAGTTGCCCTGCGATCGCCTCAAGTCAGCGGCAGGCGCGATAACCGTTCCTGCGGTTCTTGACGTCGAAGTGGAAATGGTTGCGGTGGTCGTAATTGTAGCCCGGGCCGAGCACCGTGTTGAAATACTGGCAGCCGTCGGCGCGCACATTGTTCAGGAAGCCGCGGGTGCGGAAGGCGAACAGGCCGGGCTTGCGGACGTCGATGTCGTCGCCATTGTTGAGCTCGATGCTCATGACGTCGAGGGCGTTGCCCTTGCCGTGCTCGGACAAGACACCTTCGCCGGCGATGTTGCGGCAGGAATAGCTCGAGCCCTGGTGGATCGCCCTGACGCCGGAGAAATAGCGCCAGCGAGCTGCCGGCACCAGCTCGTTCCGGGTCCAGGCGGCAAAGGTCGCGGCCATGTTGCAGGTCAGCGTCGCTGCCGGTTTCATCTCGACGCTGCCAATCGCCGAGACCTTTACCGGGAAATCGATGCCGCACTGGCCTTCATGGATCGGCTGGACGTCTTGGTAAACGACGCCCATGCGTTTCAATTCGTTGCGGCAGTCGATCTCGCTGGCCGGCATCTGCTCGGGCGACGACATCGGCTCATCCATGCGCGGATAGGCGGCTTGGGTCAAATAGGGGTCGGACGGGACAAGCCTCTGCATGCCGGAATATTGCGGCGCCTCGGGCACAGCGGCGGTCTGGCCGCCGACGTCGACAGCCGGCTGCAGCGAGAAGACATCGCCGGTGGTGCAGGCGGATATCGCAGCGATGGCAAGCCCGGTGGCCAACCTGACGGCCGCGGAGCGCGCACGAGTGTTCAGTCGCGCCAAGGCGAGGTTGGCACCAAATATCCTGGCCATCGAAAGGCATCCCGTCCCGAGCTGATCCCGGCAGGGATCATGCTTCCGATGGCACAAGTCTAGTCGGCAAGAGTAAAGGAAAGATCAGCGCCCGTATTCACGCCTGGGGCCGAATTGCGGCATCTGTTCTTATTGGCAGAACGTATCTTATTGGCAGAACGCGCCGCCGTGGCGGCGCGGCTCGAGGTCGAAGTGGAAGTGCAGCGCGTGGTCGGGATCGCTGCCCGGGCCAAGCACCGTTTTGAACGGCCCGCAGGCAGCCTTGCGCACAGTGTTCAGGAAGTTTGCATCCTTTTCGGGCGGCACCGGGCCGACCTCGATCTTCCTGCCGTCGGAGAGGGTGAAGGACGCTATGTCGAGCGCATTGCCGAAGGCGTGCTCCGACAGCTTTTCGCCACCGTGACGCGGACGGCAGACGAAGGCGGAAGCCTGTGTGATCGATTTGAGATCGGCACCGAATTCGGCCTTCGCCGCCGGCTGGATGACATCGGCGGCAAAGTGCGCGGCAGCCTCGGCCATCCGGCAATTGAGCTCGGCGCCGGAACCGATGCCGATCGATTTTCCAAGCGTCTTCAGGACGACGGGGTAGGGGATCGAGCAGCCGATTGCAGCATCGTGCTCGGCCTTGTGCTCCTCGAATTCGACGCCGAGCGCCTTCAGCCGATCACGGCAGGCAACTTCCTCGGCCGGCATCTTGTCGGCGGGACGATCGGCCGAGCGCGGATCGGGCAGCGGTTTGTTGTCGCCGGTATCAGCCGGTTTTTCAGGTGGCGTCGGCGCGACGGCGGGCGGCTCGATCTCCGGTTCCGCGATGTCGGGCCTTGGTGTCGGAATCGGCACCGCGGCCGGCGCCTCAGGTTCGTTGTCCATGTCGGTTGACGGCTCCGGTGCCGAAGGCTCGGGGCGCTGCCGCCTTCCCTGACGAGACTTCTCCCGATTGAACCGGTCGGATGCGTCAGCGTCCTTTGGACCGTCAGCCTGTCGCTCTTCCATCGTCGCGGCGTCGGCGTTTTGCGCTTCCGCGGGACGTGGCTCCGGCACCGGAACAACATCGGCGGGCAAGGTCGGCTGGTCCTGCGTTTGTCGCTGCGTCAGCTTTGGCGCTATATGCCGCTTCCCCCGCGATCTCACGCGGTGCTTGCTCCTCGGCCTCAGAGGCCGATCGGCCCGCTGCGTCAACGGCTGCTCCATACGCGGTGTCAGCGGCTGCCTGTGGCGATGCTTGGCGTCGGCCGGCGTGATCAGCAAGGTCGCCGCCGCCAAAGGCAGCGCCAGTCTGCAAAATCTCGAAAAGCTCAGCGTTGCCATCGGCCGGAAACGGCGCCGGCATGGTTAAGTTGCCTTGGCGGCGGCGGCGTTGCGATCAAAATCGGTTACCGGCCCGTTACGCGCCGATCGCCTCCAGGCCTTCCTCCAGCCAGTCGGCGAGTTGCGGCAGGCCAAGCAGGTATTTTGCGGTGCGCTTGTTGGCCCGCTCGCGCGCCGCGGCCACCGCGTCGATCCATTCGGAGGCATCGTAGTCGCCACGACCGATCCAGGCCAATGCCACCAGCTCTGCCGCTTCATCGACGTTGAGGTCGTTGATCAGCTCGCGGAATTCCTCTTCGGTGAGATCTTCCGAAGCTTCCTCGACGAGGCCGTCGTGATGGTGGCTGTCGTGCGTGCCGCCGTCGAACTCGACCTCATGCTCGGCGCCGTCGTCGTAATCCTCGTTGACGGCGGCGCTCAGCGCCTTCGCCTTGAGGATGAACAGGCGCACCGTATCCGGGTCGATTGAAAGCTCCCATTCCTTCTCGAGGCGTTGCTGCACGGGCCTTTCTCCCACGTAAGCGCTTAGCTGATGATAGCGGATTTGCGGCCCGCGTCACGTCCGTTCGCAAGGAGCTGGAGGCGCGCTCGGAAAGTCCAAATAGTTTGGCAGCCGTCAGCTTTTCGGGATGAAACCCTATCGAAGCGGCGTTAATCTGGCATTGTCACGCTCACGGAGGCTTAAATGCGCAGACGTTTGCTAATCCAGGTCATGGCTGTTGCTGCCCTGCCGCTGTTCGCGGCGCCTGCTTTCACCGCTGGTGAAGGCGGTAGCGCTGGCAGTAGCGGCGGCCAGACAACCACCCAGTGCAAGAAAGGCGAGGTCTGGGACAAGAAGAAGAAGAAATGTGTCGTGCCGCAATATGGCATGCTGGATGACGACAGCATCTACGAGGCTGGCCACGATCTGGCGATGGCCGGACGCTACGACGAAGCGATCTCTGTGCTGACGCTCGCCGCCAACAAGCAGGATCCGCGCATCCTCAATTATCTCGGCTATTCGCATCGCCATTCCGGCCGCGTGACCGTCGGCCTCGGCTACTACGAGGAAGCTCTGCGCATCGACCCGAACTACACGCTGGTGCGCGAATATCTCGGTGAGGCGCATCTGCAAATCGGCGATCTTGCCGGCGCGCAGCAGCAGTTGATGGAGATCGAGAAGCGGACCGGCAAAGGCTCGCGCGAATACGGCATGCTGTCCGAGCAGATCGACCATTTCCTGAGGAGCTGATTCGACCACCGGCTTCCCCAAACCGGCCGTGCGCAATCACGGCCGGTTTTTTTGCCTGCCGCATTTCGCGGCCGGACCGTTTCGCGAAAGCGGTGGTGAATTTGCCAAACTTCATTTTTGGGCGTGAAAATCACACGAAGATCGCTATATTCAGGGAAATTGTGGTGAAACGGTTCCGTTAGCCCGAGGCTGCCGGACCGTTTTCTTTTTGTACCCATCGACAAGGCCGCTCCCGATAAGCGGGGGCGGTGGCAGGAAAGGTCAGGCATATGAACAAGGTCCCGATGACAGGCGAGGGGTTCGCGTCATTGAAGGAAGAACTGCGCTGGCGCCAGCAGGAAGAGCGTCCACGCATCATCGAGGCGATTTCCGAAGCGCGTTCGCATGGCGACCTGTCCGAAAATGCCGAGTACCACGCCGCGAAAGAGGCTCAGAGCCACAATGAGGGCCGCGTCAACGAACTCGAGGACCTGATCGCGCGGGCCGAGGTCATCGACGTCTCGAAGCTCAGCGGCGACAAGGTGAAGTTCGGCGCCACCGTCGTGCTGGTCGACGAGGACACCGAGGAAAAGAAGACCTATCAGATCGTCGGCGACCAGGAAGCGGATGTGAAGTCCGGCCGCATCTCGATCTCTTCGCCGATCGCGCGCGCGCTCATCGGCAAGGAAGTCGGCGACGCCATCGAGGTCAATGCGCCCGGCGGCGCGCGGGGGTATGAGATCGTCCAGGTGCAGTTTATCTAACGCTCTTGGGTAGCGTGAATTTCGGTGCTTTCATTGCTTACGGTTGACCCATTGCAAACGTTCGGAACTGGCTGAGCCTCCCGGACGTCGTCATCCCAGGGCGAAGCAGGAGCGAAGCTCCGTCGCGAAGACCCTGGGATCCATGCCGTGACCTCGCGCGAAAAGTGCAGCGGAGCAGAATTCTGCACCGTTGCAATACGTCCATGTAACGGCATGGATCCTGGGGTCTGCGCCGCGTCGCTTCGCTCCTTGCTCCGCCCCAGGATGACGAAGCGGCCAATCTCCGCAGTCGATCTAAGCCGGCGCTTCTGATCTAAGCGCCAGCAGCCGTTCCGCCTCCTCCACCACCTCAGTCGGCGTGACCTTGCCGCCGGCGGGCGCCAGCAAGGTCGACGAGAACGGCCCGCGCGGGCCGGTCAGGCCCGGCTCCGTCGCCAGGAATATGGCGACGGTCGGCAGGCCGAAGGCGCTGGCGAGATGGGTGAGGCCGGTGTCGGCGCCAATCACCAGCGTCGACCGTCCAAGGATCGCAGCAATCTCGCTCAGCGGTGATTTGGGGATCAGCGCCGTTCTCGGCACGGCGCCGGCGATTGCTTCGGCAACGCGCTTTTCGGCTTGGTTCGACCAGGTAACGACCGGCGTGAATTGCCCGGCAACCAATTGGCGCGCGGTCTCGATCCAGTCCTCGACCGGCCATTTCTTGTCCTCGCGGCTGGTGCCGTGCAGCAGGAAGGCAGTCTTGCCTTCGATCCCGGAAAGCCCGCCTGCCGACGGCACTATGCCGGAGTCGAGCATCGAAAGGTCCGGCTGATAGTCCAAGGCATGGCCGAACAGCCGCCTGGTGCGCTCGATGGCGTGCAGGTCGCGCGGCACCGCGTATTTGCGCTGATAGAACAGCGTCGCCGACGGCTCGCGGGCGCTGCAGCGGTCGAAGCCGGCGATCGGCGCGCCGGCCTGCCTGGCGACCACGGCCGACTTCAACAGCCCCTGGGCGTCGATGACCAGGTCATAGTGGGCGGTTCGCAGAGCGTGGCGCAGACCGGCCATCTCGCGCCATGTGCTACGATCGAACGGCTTCCTGCGCCAGCGTCGGATCGCCACCTTATGGATGGATTTTATCGCCGGATGCAAGGCGACGATGCCGGCGAAGGCCTCTTCCACGCACCAGTCGAAGCTTATGTCCGGGCGATTGCGGAGCGCATCCTCGACAGCCGGAAAGGTATGGATGACATCGCCCATCGACGATGTCTTGACGATCAGCACCTTCATGCGGCTGCCGGAACCTCGAGCAGCCGCTCGGCCGCTGCCGCGACCCGCGCGACGTCGAGCGTCTTGAGGCAGTTGAGATGGCCGAGCGGGCAGACCTTGCTGTGGCAGGGCGAGCAGGAAAGCTGGAGCCAGATCAGCTCCGAGCGATCGGTCAGCGGTGGCGTGTTCTCGGGCGAGGTCGAGCCGTAGACGGCGACGATCGGCGTGCCGACGGCGGCCGCGACATGCATCAGCCCGCTGTCGTTCGACACGGCAAGCTTCGCCGCGGCGATCAGGTCGATGGCGTCCTCGAGCTTCGTCCTGCCGGCAAGGTCGATGGCGCCCGGCGCGAGCCTCGCGATCTCGCCGGTGACTTCGGCGTCGTTCTTCGAGCCGAGCAGGGCGACGCCCAGGCCCTTCGCCATCATGCCGCGGGCAAGCTCGGCATAGTGTTCGCTCGGCCAGCGTTTCGCCGGGCCGAACTCGGCGCCCGGCATCAAGGCGACGAACTGCTTCGCGTCGAGCCCGAACCGCGCCATGAGATCGGTCTGGTTGGCCGTATCGACCGTGAGTTTTGGCGCGCGGAACGCGCCGCCGCGCGCCAAGCCGAAATAGGCTCGCGCGGTGCGCCGCTTGAGGGTGTCGGGCATTGGAACGATGTCGGTCAGCAGGCCGTAGCGCATTTCGCGCAAATAGCCGACGCGGCGCGGAATGCGGGCAAAGAATGGGATCAGCGCCGATTTCCAGCTTCCCGGCAGGACATAGGCCATGTCGTAGCGGCCGCGCAGCAGGCGGCCGAAACGCCTGCGGCTGCGGAATTCGAGCGCCCCGGGCATCAGCGGGAAATCGATCTGGCAGCGAATTTCCGGCATGCGCTTGACCAGGGGCGCTGCCCAGGCTGGCGCCAGCACGTCGATGGCGGCGTTCGGATGCTTTTCCTTCAGCGCCGAAAACAGGCACTGCGCCATGACCATGTCGCCCACCCAGCGTGGGCCGATCACGAGGATCGTTGGGCTTTCAGCCATTGGACATAGTCCCTGACGCCGGTTTCCACGGTCCGGAATTGGCCATTGTAGCCGGCCGCGCGCAAGCGAGACATATCCGCCTGCGTAAAACTCTGGTAGCTGCCCTTGAGATGGTCGGGGAAGGGGATGAACTCGATCTCACCTTTGCCCAGCGTGTCGATCACCGTCTCGGCAATGGCCCGGAACGGCTGGGCGCGGCCGGTGCCGCAGTTGAAGATGCCGCTCACGCCCCGTTTCCAAAGCCACAGATTGACGTCGGCGACATCGCCGACATGGATGAAGTCGCGGCTTTGCTCGCCCGGCCCGAACCCGCCATAGGCGCCGAACAGTTTCGGGTTCTGGCCTTGCTCGACCTGGTTGAACAGATGGAAGGCGACCGAGGCCATGGCGCCCTTATGCGCCTCGCGAGGCCCATAGACGTTGAAGTAGCGCAGGCCCGCCACTTGCGAGTGATCGGTGTCGAAGACGTTGCGGCGGACATAGTCGTCGAACAGCTTCTTCGAATACGCATAGACGTTGAGCGGCCGCTCGAACTCGGGCTCCTCGCGGAACTCGCTGCCGCCGCCATAGACCGAAGCCGAGGAGGCGTAGAGAAAGGGCACGCGCAGCGCGAGGCAGGCGTGCAGCAGGCGCTTCGAATAGGCATAGTTCACGTCCATCATGAACTTGCCGTTCCATTCGGTGGTGGTCGAACAGGCGCCCTGATGGAAGACGGCCTCGACGCGGCCGAGCCCGCCGGCCTCGATCCGGGCCAGAAATTCGTCCTTGTCGAGATAGTCGGCGATCCGCAGGTCGGCGAGGTTGGCGATCTTGTGGCCGTCGGTCAGATCGTCGACGACGATGATGTCGTCGTGGCCTTCGGCGTTGAGCGCGGCGACGATGTTGGAGCCGATCATGCCGGCGCCGCCCGTGACGATGATCATGAAGGCCTCTGTTTGCTTGCGATTCCGGCTCTTATAGGGGAGGCTGGCCGGGCTGTCGACAAAGCAGGTCCGGTCCCGCCTTGATGCTTGTCTATTTCGTCTGTTTTGTCTATTATGTACAAAATGGAGCTCGCATGAAACAGTACCCCTCGACCGATTTGAAACAGAATCTCGGTGATGTGCTCGCGGCTGCGAGCCAGCAGCCTGTGTCCATCACTCGTCACAACAAGCCGAGATACGTCCTGATGAGCATCGAGGCCTACGAGGCTCGCTTCGTCAACGACAGCCGCCGCGCTTACGCTGCCAAGGATGCTCCGTCAGACCATGTCGAGATGCTTGAGGAGTACGCTGCCGAGTTGGATCGTGATTAAACCGGTTGCCGCCGACGTCTGGCGATATCCAGCAGCAAGGGCAGATGAATGACAGGAGATTCTTCCGAGACGACGCCAACCGATAGGCAAGGCACTGCGGTGTTTGTCGGCTCCTACGTAAGGGTTTCGTCTCTGCCGAACGAAAACCGCGGAAAGCCGATCGAAGAGCTGCGCCAGTCATCTATCGGACGCATTTGCCGAATTGTTGAGCCCTACGAAGGGACGTCCACGAACGGCATTCAAATCGGCACCGGCGAATTTCGAGTCCATTACGCGCCGCTTTCTCCCGATGGTATCCAGGGCATCTCTTTCTACGTGGCTCCGGGGGATATAGAGGTCGTTGCAGCTACGGAAGAAATGCTGCTCCTTTATAGCGAGGACATCTGGCAACTTATCCGGCCATTCGGCGAAAGGCAGGATACGCCAACTTTCGAACGGCTCGTGGCAGCGTTCGGATTTTCCAATTTGGGGGAGTTCCTGAGACGCAAGCCAGCGCAAAGAACTGAGCCAGACGTCTGTTCGGCGTGATCTCTATGCCTTGCCGACAAGAGGACAAAAAATGCCGTCGACCGAACTGCTCATCGCGTTTTTCGCCACCACCGCGATCTTCGCCTACATTCCCGGTCCTGCCATGCTCTACGCCGCTGCGCAGACGATGGCGCGGGGTCGCTGGTCCGGGCTGACGGCAGCTTTGGGCATCCATCTCGGCGGCTATTTCCATGTCTTTGCGGCGGCCGCCGGCCTGTCGGTGCTGTTTCATGCGGTGCCGCCGCTCTATCTAGCGGTCAAGCTCGTTGGCGCGCTTTATCTGGTCTGGCTCGGCGTTTGTCTCTTCCGCAAACGTGCTGATGGCGAGACGGAATTGCCCGCCATAGAGCGGAAATCGGCCCGCCGCGCCTTCTTCGAGAGCATCACGATCGAGGTGCTCAATCCCAAGACAGCAATCTTCTTCATGGCGTTCCTGCCGCAGTTCATCGATGCCTCGGCGACCTTTCCGGTTTGGCTGCAGTTCGTGGTGCTGGGAACCATCGTCAACCTGATGTTCTCGTCGGCGGACATCGTTTGCGTCTTCCTGGCCGGGGCGATGATTGCGCGGCTGCGGCGCTCGAGTCGTGCGCAGCGCCTGATGCAGCGCGCGGGTGGCGCCGTGCTCGTCGGTCTCGGCGTCCATGTCGCCTTGCAAAAGAGCTAATCCGTCCGCCGACCTTGGTCGCGCCCGCGCCGGCCTGCCGTTGCGCTGGCCCGAATTGCGGTATATCGGCATCGCGACGAACGAAGTGTGCCGGATTTCCGGCGCTGCAACCCTGATCAAGAACCGCCTTTCGGGCGCGCCAGTGAGATGATCAAGCACCATCTGCCTTCTCCGGAGCCTTTGCACCGCACCGTCGCCCGTTTCGGCGAGGTCACCGTGCTGGTGGTCGGCGACTTCATCCTCGACCGCTTCGTCAGCGGCGTCATCGAGCGGATCTCGCCGGAAGCGCCGATCCCGGTGCTGCACGGGCGCGGCGAGATGCTGGCCATGGGCGGCGCCGGCAACGTCGTCTCCAACATCGTTTCGCTGGGCGGCGCCGCAATCCCGGTGTCCGTTATCGGTGCCGACCAGGCCGGCGACAATCTCATGCGTATGCTCGGCGACCTCGGCGCCGACATCGACGGCATGGCGCAGCGGCAAGGCCGCATGACCTCGTCGAAAAGCCGCTTCAGCGCACTCAACCAGCAGGTGCTGCGTTTCGACGAGGAGGAGATCAAGCCGCTGGCCCGCGGTGAGCGGGCTGCGCTCATAGAGCATTTCCAGGCTGCACTGGCGCGCGCTGACATCGTCATCCTGTCCGACTACGGCAAGGGCATCCTGCTCGACGGCGTGGCAGCCGAGTTGATCGCCATCTGCCGCGATGCCGGAAAGCCGGTGCTGGTCGACCCGAAGGGCCGCGACTATGCGCGCTATGCCGGAGCGACGGCGGTCACGCCCAATCGCAAGGAGCTCGGCGAGGCGGTCGGGCGCGCGGTGTTCGGCGACGAGGAGATCGTTGCCGCGGCGCGGGACCTGATCGCCGCGCACGACTTCGACTTCATCGTCGCCACGCGCAGCGAAAAGGGCATGAGCGTCGTCACCGCCGAGGATGCCCGCCACATCTCCACGCAGGCGCGCGAAGTGTTCGACGTCTCCGGCGCCGGCGACACGGTGATCGCGACATTCGCGCTTTCGCTGGCCGCGGGCGCCGACCGGGTGCATGCCGCCGTGATCGCCAACGCCGCCGGCGGCGTCGTGGTGGGAAAACGCGGCACGGCGCGGCTGACGGTCGAGGAACTCTCCGGCGCGCTGTTCCGCTCGCACGGGCCGGTTGCCCACCAGGATGCCATTCTCGACGCCAATGCAGCGGCCAGGATGGTGGCGGCGTGGAAGGAGGAGGGGCTGACGGTCGGTTTTACCAATGGCTGCTTCGACATCCTGCATGCCGGCCATGTCAGCCTGCTGCATGCCGCGCGCAGCCAGTGCGACCGGCTGGTGCTTGGCCTCAACAGCGATGCCTCCGTGCGCCGGCTCAAAGGTCCCGGACGTCCGGTCAACGACCAGCATGACCGCGCCTGCGTGCTCGCGGCGCTTGCCTCGGTCGACGCCGTCGTCGTCTTCGAGGAGGACACGCCGCTCAAGCTGATCGAAGCGCTCAAGCCCGATATCCTGGTCAAGGGCGCGGACTACACGATCGAGACCGTGGTCGGCGCCGACGTGGTGCAGAAGGCGGGCGGACGCGTGGTGCTGGTCGACCTCGTCGCCGGCAAGAGCACGACCAGCACCATCGGCAAGCTGCGCGCCGGCGGCACGAATTGAGGGTTTCATGTCCGAACTGAACGACTATCTGGTCCGCTCCGCGGCGGCGATCTCGGCGATGGTCGAGCGCGACCTCACCGGCGAGATGGAGCGCGCGGTGAGCACGGTCGTGACGGCGCTGTCGCAGGGCAAGGCCCTGCTGATCTGCGGCAATGGCGGCTCGGCGAGCGATGCCATCCACATAGCCGGCGAACTGGTCGGCCGTTTCCTTAAGGAGCGCAAGGCCTACAACGTCATCGCGCTGCCGGCCAATGCGGCGGTGCTGACCGCCTGGGGCAACGACTATGGCTTCGACACGGTCTTCTCGCGCCAGGTCGAGGCGCATGGATCGGAAGGCGCGGTGCTGCTCGCCATCTCGACCAGCGGCAATTCGCCAAGCATCCTTGCCGCCGCCGAGCAGGCGCGGACCATGGGCATGACGGTGATCAGCCTTACCGGCGACACCGGCGGCAAACTCAAGCCGCTGACCGACATACTGCTCAACGTGCCATCGACCTCGACGCCGATCATCCAGCAGGGGCATCTCTGCCTCTACCATCATCTGTGCGAGGCGGTGGAAGCGCGTCTCAGCAATGGCTGACGGCGAAGGGGATTTTCCGCTCGCCGAACCCGGTCTGTGGGTCGAGCGGATTGGATCCAGATCGTTCTCGGCTGGTCTGCCGGCGCTGTTTCTCGACCGCGACGGTACCATCAATGTCGACACCGGCTACCCTGACGATCCGAATGCCATGGTGCTGCGTGACGGCATCGCGCCTGCCATAGAAGCCGCGAACCGGCGCGGCATTCCCGTCGTCGTCATCACCAACCAGTCCGGTATCGCGCGCGGCTATTTTGGCTGGGCTGCCTTCGCCCGCGTCAATCAGCGGGTGCTCGACCTGCTTGCCGAGAAGAATGCAGCCGTCGACATGGTGCTGGCCTGTGCCTATCACGAAGCCGGTTCGGGCCCGCTGGCGATCGTCGATCATCCGATGCGTAAGCCCAATCCCGGCATGCTGCTCGAGGCGGGACGCCGTCTTGGCCTCGATCTCAAGCGATCGCTGATCGTCGGCGACAAGCCCGCCGACATGGAAGCAGGCGAGCGCGCCGGCCTTGGACAGGGCTGGCTTGTCGATGGCGAAGCCACAACGATGGGCGGGCTTTCAGTTTTGCCGCTGCGCGAGGCGGGGGACCTCAACGGCCTGCTGGCCGCGATACGGTTGCTCTGATCCCACATTGATTCAAGAGTGAGCGCCAAACCGCTGTTTTTCCATCGGCTTCATCGGAAGCCGGCGCATTAAGCCGGAAAAGCCACCAGCCCTTCGTCTTTCACGCGGCGGATGGTCAGCGCCGTGCGCACCGTGTCGACATTGGGCGCCGAGGCCAGTTCCTCGATGACGAAGGTCTGGAACGTGCCGAGGTCGCTTGCCACGCAGTGCAGCAGGAAATCGGATTCACCTGAGACCATCCAGGCATCGCGAACGATCGGCCAGCCGCGCGTGCGCTCGGCGAAAGTCTTCAGCTCGGCGTCGGCCTGATGATGCAGGCCGATCAGGCAGAAGGCGACGACATCCATGCCGAGGGCCGGCGCGTTGAGCAGCGCACGATAGCCGCGGATGATGCCGGCCTCCTCCAGCCGCCTGACGCGGCGCAGGCAAGGCGGCGCCGAGATGCCGACCCGGTTGGACAGCTCGACATTGGTCATGCGGCCGTCGTTCTGCAACTCGCGCAGGATCTTCCAGTCGATGGCGTCGAGATCGGCTTTGAGCGGCATGATCGGCTTTCGCGCAAGAATCTTTCGCGATTTTGTAATTTGGTTTCGCGCGGGAGGCTATCCCTTCCCGATAATTTTTGCGCGTTCGAAGGGACATGGCCGGTTATGCCTTTGCCATGAAGCTTTCCGGGGACGAAGGCCAAGCTGCCTTGCTGGCTTGGCGGGCAGCACTTACATTACCGGCAACAAAACCACGGCCTCGCGCCGCAGGGGACTTTTAATGAACATCAAACACGCGCCTGTTCTCATCATCGGCTCCGGGCCTGCCGGTTACACCGCGGCGATCTATGCCGCGCGCGCCATGCTGAAGCCGATGCTGGTGGCCGGCCTGCAACAGGGCGGCCAGTTGATGATCACCACCGACGTCGAAAACTATCCGGGCTTCGCCGACCCGATCCAGGGTCCGTGGCTGATGGAGCAAATGCTCAAGCAGGCCGAGCATGTAGGCACCGAGATCGTCAACGACATCATCACCGAGGTCGACCTCAATGTGCGGCCGTTCCGCGCCACCGGCGATTCCGGCACCGTCTATACCGCGGACGCCTTGATCATCGCCACCGGCGCGCAGGCCAAATGGCTGGGCATTCCGTCGGAGCAGACCTTCATGGGCTTCGGCGTTTCGGCCTGCGCCACCTGCGACGGCTTCTTCTATCGCGGCAAGGATGTCGCGGTGGTGGGCGGCGGCAATTCGGCGGTCGAGGAGGCGCTCTATCTCGCCAACCTCGCCAAGAGCGTCACCGTCATTCACCGGCGCGGCGATTTCCGCGCCGAGCGCATCCTGCGCGAGCGGCTGTTTCAGAAGGACAATGTCCGCGTCATCTGGGATACGGTCGTCGACGAGATCACCGGACAGCCGGGCAAGGCGCCGCTGCCGCCTTCGGTCGAGGGCTTGAAGCTGCGCAATGTGGTGACCGGAGAAATATCGCGGCTGCCGGTCGACGGCGTCTTCGTCGCGATCGGTCATGCGCCGGCGGTCGAGCTTTTCGTCGGCAAGCTCAAGCAGAAGCCGAACGGCTATCTGTGGACGGCGCCGGATTCGACCCGCACCGATGTCCCCGGCGTGTTTGCCGCCGGCGATGTCACCGACGATGTCTACCGCCAGGCGGTGACGGCGGCAGGGCTCGGCTGCATGGCGGCGCTCGAAGCGGAGAAATATCTGGCGGGGATCGAGGTTCACCGCGAAGCGGCGGAATAATCGATCGGCTGAAAAAAGCCGTTTAAAAGCCTGATTTTTCATTCAGACGCCAAAGGCAACACGAGGGGAATCATGGCGCTGGACTGGGACAAGCTACGCGTGTTTCACGCTGCGGCGGAGGCTGGGTCGTTCACCCATGCCGCCGAGACACTGCATCTTTCGCAATCGGCGATCTCGCG
Organism: Mesorhizobium sp.; assembly: GCA_004963905.1. Lineage (GTDB taxonomy): Bacteria > Pseudomonadota > Alphaproteobacteria > Rhizobiales > Rhizobiaceae > Mesorhizobium. The sequence goes on along the minus strand of SUGL01000038.1, from coordinate 43,854 downwards.
GCAGGTCAGCGCGCTGGAGCATGACGTCGGCGTGGCGCTGTTTCATCGCCACGCGCGCGGCCTCGTGCTGACCGAGCAGGGCGAGATGCTGTTCCGCACGGCGCATGACGTGCTGATGAAGCTGGAGACGATCAAGTCGCGGCTGACCGAGACCAAGGATCGCCCCTCCGGCGTGCTGAGGGTGACGACCACGGTGGGCCTGGGCGCCGGCTGGCTGACCGAGCGGGTGCAGGAATTCATCGAGCTCTATCCCGAGATCAGCCTGCAGCTCATTCTCGCCAACGAGGAGCTCGACCTGACCATGCGCCAGGCCGACTGCGCCATCCGCCTGCGCCAGCCGCAGCAGCCGGACCTCATCCAGCGCCGGCTGTTCACGGTGCATTTCCACCTCTACGCGGCGCCTTCCTATGTCGCGAAGTTCGGCAAGCCGGCCTCGATCGCCGAGCTCAGGAACCACAGGATCGTCACCTTCGGCGTGCCGGTGCCCGCGCATCTGTCGGAGTTGAACTGGCTGGAGACGGTCGGCGACTTCGAGGGCGGGCAAAGGGTGCCGACGCTGCAGATCAACGACATTTTGTCGATCAAGCGCGCGGTCCAGGGCGGCGCCGGCATCGCCATGCTGCCCGATTACGTCATCAGCAAGGACTCGAACCTGGTCCAGTTGCTGCCCGAGACCGAGGTGCCATCCTTCGACACCTATTTCGCCTATCCGGACGCGATGAAGAACCAGGCGAAGCTGCATGTGTTTCGCGATTTCATCATCGCGAAGGCGCGTAGTTGGTCATTCTGAGGCGGCCTGAGACGCCGTCGGGCGTATAAGCCGCTACCCACGCCAGGGCGTGATGCGCGGCAGCCAGCCGGGCACGGCGCGGCGGTAGATTTCGTACTCGGCGCCATAGCGGCGGGCGAGCGTCGGCTCCTCATAGACCTTGACGAAGGAGATCATCGCCGCCGCGGCGATGAGGCCGTAGATCAGCACCGCCCAGCTCGAGAAGATGAGCACCTGGCCGAGGATGATCGACAGCACCGCGACATACATAGGGTTGCGCACGTGGCGATATGCCGCCGACGACCAGTTTCTCGGTCGGCGCGACCGGGGCCGGCGTACCCAGGCCTTCCAGGGCGAAACGGGCGAAGGCGTGAAGCAGGACCCCGGCCGCCCCGATCACCAAAATCCAGCCCAGGGGCACGAAACCCGGCACCGTGGACCACGGCACACGATAATGATCGGTCAAAAGCCAGGGCATCAGCCCTGCGACCATGCCGGGTGCCGCGACCAGGAATAGCGCGCTGCCGGCGACTGCCGAAAACGTCCGCATCAGGTCCTCCTGCCGCAAAAATAAACGCGGCCTGCCCGAATCCGTATCATTTCGGATTTCACGTATTTCCGGACAGAATCGGCAGCGATTTGCATATCAGCGATCGCTTTCGGTCCGGAAAGGCCCAGGAATCGGCGATTTTTGCTGGTCCTATCGGTTCCCGGAATAGGTTGGACCACAGCCTGCGTCTTTTTGCATGCGTGTGTTGCAAAATAGATGCTTGTTTCTTGGGCATGATGAGCACATATATAGTTCATCTCCAGGGCGCGTTCTCCTCCCATTAGCGCCCTCGAGTGTTCCCCTCTGGAGGTTAGCCCTAATCGGCACTTCCAATCAAACTCAGCCGGATCTTTATTGATCCGGCTTTTTTGTTGCGCTGGGCCACGCCGACACCGGAAATGCGTGCGCTGGGGCCACGTAACAGTGACATGTAACATCGGGTAACATGTCGCGGACGCACTCTATCGACTAAGTAGATCATAGGACGCGGTTGGTCGGTCCGGGAGATGGGGGCATCACTCGGGCAGGCCGGGGCTCAGGCAGCTACCGCGTCCGAACCATTTCCTGATGCGGCGGACCAGCCGTTGCCTCCCAGGAAGACGGTCCGCAATAAGAAACGGCGTCCGGGCGATCCGGGCGCCGTTTTCGCGTCTTCAACCAAATTCGGTCAGGCAGGCCGACCTGTTCAGGCAGCCTTGCCGTTGGCGTTCATCGCCTCGTCGGCCAGGCGGCCGGTCAACTCGGCCATATGGTCGAAGGCCGCCTTGTAGCTGGCGACGCCGGCCGTCGCAGAGCGCAACTCAATGATCAGGTCGCCGATCTCGGCCTGGGGCATGGTCGCCTCGACCACGTCCCAGCCGGGCCAGTCCGGCCGTGCGTCATAGCCAAGGATCTGGCCGCGCCGCTGCGGGATCAGCGCGATGATCTTCGAGGTGGCATCGGAAGGCGTCACGATCTCGACCTTCATGATCGGCTCCAGCAGAACCGGCGAACAGGCCGCCATGCCTTCCTTCATCGCCAGCTTCGCCGCCATCTGGAAGGCCATGTCGGAGGAGTCGACCGCATGGTAGGAACCGTCGGACAGGTTGACGGCGACATCGACCACAGGGAAGCCGAGCGGACCCGTCTTCAGATAATCGCGAATGCCCGTCTCCACCGACTGGATGTAGGTCTTGGGCACGACACCACCCGTGATGGTGTCAGTGAACTGGAAGCCCGAGCCGCGCGGCAGTGGCTTGATCTCGATCACGACGTCGCCGAACTGACCATGGCCGCCGGACTGCTTCTTGTGGCGGCCGCGCTGCTGCGCCGATTTACGGATCGTTTCGCGATAAGGCACCGCCGGCGAGTGACCTTCGATCGGGATCTGGTTCTTGCCCTCCAGGCGCTCGCGCACCACGCGCAAGTGCATTTCGCCATGCCCCGACAACACGGTCTCCGCGGAGTCCTGGTTGTGGTGCAGGCTGAGCGAAGGGTCCTCCTCGGCAAGCCTCTGGATTGCCGCCGACATCTTGACCTCGTCCTTGCGCTCCTTGGGGCGCAGCGCGAAGGCGAAGACCGGCTGGGGCGCTTCCAGCGTGACAAGAGGCTTGATGCCGCCCTTGGCGGAACTCAGCGTCTGGCCGGTCCTGACGTTATCGAGCTTGCCGAGCGCGACAGTGTCGCCGGCCATGGCCGATGACAGCTTCAACTGGTCCTTGCCCAACATCTTGTAGATGCCGGAGACCTTCGTCGCGTCGCCGTTGGAGAGGAAGAGCTCGGCCGCATCTGCCAATTGCCCCGAAAGCACGCGCGACACGGACAGCTTGCCGCCATGTGCGGTGTGGATGGTCTTCATCACCTGCACGACCGTCTGGCTGCCGTCCGGCGCGCCTACGCGCTTGCGGGTCGCCTCGATATCGGGCGCATCGTGGCGGATCGTCTTCAACAGGCGCAGCACGCCATTGCCTTTCTCCGCCGTGCCGATCAGCACCGGCGTTACCGTGCCGGCACGAAGGTCGGCGGCAAGGTCATCGAAAATCGCGTCCTTCGGCGGTTCGATCTCCTCCAGCAACTGCTCCATCAGCTGGTCGTCATGGTCCGCCAGCGTCTCCAGCATCGAGAAGCGGGCCTCGAGCTCGCGCGCCTTGTCGTCGTCCGGAATCTCGGCGACCTGGCTCTCGGCATATTCGCGGTAGACATAGGCGCGCTCGAGCGCCAGATCGATCGAGCCGATGACGACGCCGTCCTTGCGCAGCGGAATCTGGCGAAGCAGCAGCGGCACCGAGCTCGCCGGCTGCAGCATCTTAAGCGTCTCGCGCACGCCGGCGATCGCCTTGTCCACCTTGTTGAGGAACAGGATGCGCGGCACGCCGAGATCGTCGAGCTTGCGCATGATGAGCTGGAGCGCGGGTATCTTCTTTTCGTCCGCTTCGGCAACGACGACTGCGACATCGCAGGCTGCAAGCACCGGCTCGGCCTCGAAGGCGAATTCGATGGAGCCGGGACAATCGACGAAGGTGAACTGCTCGCCCATGAATTCCGTGGTGGCAAAGGTGGCCTCGACGCTCATGGCGTGGGCGCGGGCTTCTGGCGAATGATCGGAAACTGTGTTGCCCGATGAAACGGGATTCTGGCGGGGGATGGCGCCCGTGCGGGCTAGGATTGCTTCGAGAAGTGTCGTCTTACCGCTTGCGAAGGGACCGACTATGGCAATGCATTTCGGTCCCGTGCGTCGTCCTCCGGCGCGAGTACCCATGGCTGACCTCCACTCAGGCGTTTCCCTGGGAGCGGCGGCCGGCCTGTTCGGCCGTCGCGGGCGGGGTTGTTGCTCACCACCTGCCCAAGGCCATCGTCACACGGGTTCGCGGAGAGGGCAAGAAAAATAGGAAATGCGCCGGCTTTGGTTTTGTCAGGCGTCCGGTTTGTCAGGCGCTGAGCGCGAGCGGCTCGCCATCGGTGGCGCACAGCACGCTCGTCTTGTCGCGCGGCGCCGGCTTGCCGAAGAAATAGCCCTGGAAGCGGCTGCAGCCGGCGGTGCGGGCAAGGGTGAACTCCTCCGACGTCTCCACGCCCTCGGCGACGATGGTGATGTCCTGGATGCGCGCGATCTGGGCGAGAGCGGAAACGAAGATCTGCGCCACCTGGTCGTGGGCGAGGCTGCGGATGTAGGAACGGTCGATCTTGACGCTGTCGATCGGGAGCGTCTTCAGATAGTTGAAGCCGCAATGGCCGGTGCCGAAATCGTCGAGCGCGATATGGAAGCCGAGCCCGCGCAGGGCCTCCAGGCGCCTGAGGACCTCTGGCGTGGCGGCCATTGCGACCGTCTCGGTGATCTCGATAATGAACTCGGACGCCGATCTGCCGGTCTCGCGCAGGATGCGCTCGCACATCGTCACGATCTCGTCGCGCTTCAACTGCTCGCCGGAGACGTTGATCGAGATGCGCCGCCCCTGAAAGTGGCCGATGTCGGCGCAGGCGCGCTTGAACACCCATTCGCCGATCATGTCGATCAAGGTCGAGCGCTCGGCGATCGGGATGAACTCGGCGGGCGAGATTAGGCCGCGGACGGGATGACGCCAGCGGATCAAGCCCTCGAGCGCGTCGATGGAGCCCTCTGTGCCCACGATCGGCTGATAGTGGAGCTCCAGCTCGCCAAGATAGACGGCGGCGCGCAATTCACGCTCCACGAGACGGCGATAGCGCTTGTCCGACAGCATCTCCTCGTCGAAGACCGTTACGCGGCCCCGGCCTGCCGCCTTGCTTTCGTACAGCGCGAGGTCGGCAAGCAACATCAACTCGGTGGGATTGGAAGCGTGCAGCGGCGCAAGCGCGACCCCCAACGAGATCGACAGTGGAATGATCTTGCCTTCATGCCGCTTTCCGGCCCGCATCGCGTCGAGCAGCCGGCGCGCATCCTTGTTGAGGGCAGCCGTGTCGCCATGCGGGACGATGACGCCGAACTCGTCACCGCCCAGCCGTCCGATGATGCCGTCGGTAAAGATGCGCTCCGCCTCCTTGACCAGATAAGCGAGGGCAAGGTCGCCGAACTGGTGGCCAAAGGTGTCGTTGAGCTGCTTGAAATGATCGAGGTCGATCAACAGCAGGCTTGCTTGCCGCCGGTTGCGCAAGGTGCCCAGCCTGTCGCTCAACGCTTCGAGGAAATAGCGGCGGGTCATGGCGCCGGTCATTGCGTCGACGCTGAGAAAACGGTGCTTCTCGGCTTCAGCGTCCGCCGCCGACCGCAAGCGCTGGACGACGCTCGAGCGCATATACATCAGCACCAGGAGCGCAAGGCCGGTCGATGCAACCGACAAGGCGAGAGCCGCGGTGCGCGAGGCATCTTCGGTCAGGCCAAAGGCGGCAATCGCCGTGGCGGCGATGCTCGCCACGAGCAGCGCCTGAATACCGCGGCAAATCCTGCCGCTATGATCCTTGATTGTCGCCAAGATGCTCATGTCCGCGCCCCCACAGCACTGGCCATGGCTAGAGCCGAGCGGTTAAAAAGACATTGAGCGCGTCGACTGTCTTGCCCCGTTCTCCGGCGCTCGGCCTTTCGCCTAATTTTATGGTTAAAAAGCAACAATTTATGACAGTATTTTAAACAGCTAACAAAAAGATTTGACGCAGCCCCAAGCTGCTTCGACACCGTCGCCGTCTGCACCCGGAAGCGCCGGTTGCACTAGCCTCATAGCCGGTTGAAACTACATCCCGGATGCGCCGCTTGCGGCTTCATGTTTCGTCAACGATTGAGGATATGAACGATGAAGATCATTGCGTGCGGCAGCGTGCCGACGATCATCGCGCCGGAGAAGTATTTCACCGGCAAGGTGCTGCAGACGCCGATCATCGAGAAGGAGGCGCCGGCGCGGCTGAGGGCGACGCTGGTCAGTTTCGAACCGGGTGCCCGCACCCATTGGCATACGCACCCGCTCGGCCAGACGCTCTATGTCACGGCGGGGGCCGGGCTTGCGCAGACATGGGGCGGGCCGGTCGAGGTGATCAGGGCGGGCGACGTCATCTCCTTCGCGCCGGGCGAAAAGCACTGGCACGGCGCCGGGCCGAAAACCACCATGACGCATGTCGCCATGCAAGAGGCGCTGGACGGCAGCCACGCCGATTGGCTCGAGGCGGTCTCCGACGCGCAGTATGGCGGCTGAGAAGCCCAACAAAAAACCCGGCTTGATGAAGCCGAGCTTTTCTCATGGCTGGCCGGGTCGCCGATCAGGTCAGCGATGCGGTGAAGCGCTGGATGCGGGTGCAGGCCTCTTCCAGCAGCGCATCCGACGTTGCGTAGGAGATGCGGAAGTTCGGGCCGAGGCCGAAGGCCGAGCCGAACACCACGGCGACACCCTCGGCGTCGAGCAACTCCGAGCAGAAGGCTTCGTCGCTGTCGATGACCTTGCCGCTCTTCGTCTTCTTGCCGATCAGCTCGGCGCAGGACGGATAGACGTAGAAGGCGCCTTCCGGCGACGGGCAAGAGATACCGCGCGCCTGGTTGAGCATCGAGACGACGAGATCGCGCCGTCCCTGGAAGATCGCCTTGTTCTTGGCGATGAAATCCTGCGGGCCGCTGAGCGCCTCGACGGAAGCCCATTGCGCGATGGTGCAGGCGCCGGAAGTCTGCTGGCCCTGGATCATGTCCATCGCCTTGATCAGTGGTATCGGGCCGGCGGCGTAGCCGATGCGCCAGCCGGTCATGGCATAGGCCTTCGACACCCCGTTCATCGTCAGCGTCCGCTCGTAGAGCTTCGGCTCGACCTCGGCGATGGTCTTGAAGACGAAGTCGCCATAGGTCAGGTGCTCGTACATGTCGTCGGTCAGCGTCCAGACATGCGGATGCCTGAGCAGCACGTCGGCCAGCGCGCGTAGCTCGGCTTCGGTGTAGGCTGCGCCCGACGGGTTGGACGGCGAGTTCATCAGCAGCCACTTGGTCCTCGGCGTGATGGCCTTTTCGAGCACGTCCGGCGTCAGCTTGAAGCCGTTGTCGATCGAGGTGTCGGCGAAGACGGAGGTGCCGCCGCAGATCGCTACCATTTCCGGATAGCTCACCCAATAGGGACGGGGGATGATGACCTCGTCGCCGGGGTTCAGCGTCGCCATGAAGGCGTTGAACAGGATCTGCTTGCCGCCGGTGCCGACGATGGTCTGCTCGGGCCGGTAGTCGAGATTGTTCTCGCGCTTGAACTTTTTCGCGATCGCCTCGCGCAGCGGCGCGATGCCGGAGACCGGCGGATATTTGGTCTCACCGCGGCGGATCGCATCTATCGCCGCGTTCTTGATGTTGTCCGGCGTGTCGAAGTCCGGCTCGCCGGCGCCGAGGCCGATGACGTCACGGCCGGCGTTTTTCAGCTCGCGCGCTTTCTGCGTCACCGCGATCGTCGCGGAAGGCTTCACGCGGGAAAGGGCGTCGGCAAGAAAGGCCATGACTAAGCGTCTCCAAGAGAAGGGCGCGGCCAGGAGCGGCCGCGGCGTCTCTCATGTCGCATCGCAGGCTCCAGCGCAAGCATTGTCGGCTGATCCAGAAGTCAAGGTGGCGTGAGCGGCGGCAATTATAAATTCATCAACGACCGGTAAACCCTTGGCTGGCAGGATGGCTGATTGAATTCCGCCGCGCTGGCGGAGCGAGGGACCTTTGTCGCGCAGCATCGGGCTTGCCCATATCATCCGTCATGACGACGGCACCTCCAGCGGTGTCTGGGGCATCTACACGCTGCAGAGCGCCTTCCAGCCGATCTTCGCCTTCAATGGAGGCAAGCTTTCGGTCGCCGCCTTCGAGGGGCTGATCCGGCCGTTCCGCGATGGCGAGCCGCAATCGCCGGTGAGCTTCTTCGGCACCTGCCCGGCGGCCGACCGGCTGCATATCGAGGCGCTGACAAGGACGCTGCATCTGCTCAACGCCGGCGCATGCCTGCCGGAAGAGGCATCCATCTTCATCAATTTCGATCCGTCGGTGTTCACCGAACGCGCCATTGTCGACAAGGCGCTGCGCGACATGCGCCTTGTGCTGCACGAGGCCGGCATCGACCCGCGCCGCATCGTCTGCGAGGTGACCGAACAGAAGTCGGCCTCGCAGGAAACGCTCTACAGCTTTGTCGAAGCGCTGCGAGCCAACGGCTTCCGCATTGCTGTCGACGACTATGGCGCCGACCAATCCGACATCAACCGCATCAAGGAATTGCGGCCCGACATCGTCAAGTTCGACGCCCACTGGATCACGCAGCTGATGGAGTCCGGGGCAGGATTCGCACTGCTGACCGCGATGGTCAAAAGCTTCGAAAGCCAAGGTATCCGCACGGTCTTCGAGGGCATCGAAGAAGGCTGGCAGCTGGAGCTCGCCGAGAAGTCCGGAGCCTCGATGGTGCAAGGCTATGTGCTCGCCCGGCCGGAGTTGGCTTCCACCAGTTTTCGCGTCTTCGGCAAGAGTGCGCAGGCGCCCGCGACCGAGGAGGGCAAGGCCACTGCCGCCAGTCCCGCTCCGGTGGCGCCGGCGCGCCCGACCAAGGCGTTTGGACGCAAGGTGACGCCATGATCATGTGGCCCGACAGGCGGCGCCCAGAAAGGCGGCGCAATGTCGCCGAGGCGATCTTCGCCGACGAGATCGGCCTCCAGTTCGGCGTCTATGGCGAGTTCCGGCTGTGGAGCGCATACCAGCCGATCTTCGCGCCGCAGGGCAGGACGCTCAAACCTGTCGCCGTCGAAGCGCTGATCGAGCCGCGCCGCGTCGCAACGCCCGTTGCGCCGCAGGTTTTCTTCGACAGCGTCGCGGCATCGGACCGGCTGTTCGTCGAGACGATGTGCCGGATGCTGCATCTGGGCAACTACCGCAACATCGGCGTCGATGAGCTTACGCTGTTCTTCAACTACGACCCGATGATCAACGATCACCTCGGGCGGGCACTGGCCGAGATCCGCCTTATGACCAGGCATCTCGGCGATTTCGGCCTCGAGCCGGCCAAGCTCGTCTGCGAGATCACCGAACAGGCGGCCGACGATCAGGTGCTCGCCAGCCTCGTGCGCGAAATGAGGCGCGACGGCATCCGCATCGCCGTCGACGATTTCGGCACCGGACATTCGACCGAAGCGCGCATCGGCCTTCTGTCGCCCGACATCGTCAAGATCGACGGCGGCTGGTTCGCGGAGCTCTGCCGTCATGCCGCAGCCGAACGGTTCTTCCGGCCGCTGGTCTCGACGCTGCACGACCGCGGCGCCAAGGTGCTGGTCGAAGGCATCGAGCAGGCCACGCATCTGCGCGTCGCGCTCGACGGCGGCGTCGACCTTCTGCAGGGATATCACCTTGCTCGCCCGGCGCTCGCCGGCACGATCTTCAACGACGAGCCGCTGTCGATCGATGCGCTGCTCGGCATGGACAACAAGGTCGTGCAATTGCATCAGCGCCGCTGATGCTTTCCCCTAAAAACAAATCACTGGATGAAACGCGCACAGGCGGGTTAGAGGCTTCTCGACGTTCGACGCGCGAAGCGAGGGGCCATGATACTTTATGACATGATCGACAGCGGCAATTGCTACAAGCCGCGTCTGTTGATGGCAAAGCTCGGCATCCCCTTCACCCGCATCGAGGTGAGCTCGCATACCGGCGAGACGCGCAAGGCCGACTATGTCGCCAAGAACCCGAACGCGATGGTGCCGCTGCTCGAGCTCGACGACGGCAGGCGCATCGCCGAATCCAACGCCATCCTGCTCTATCTCGCCGAAGGCACACGCTTCCTGCCGGCCGACAGATACGAGCGGGCGCTGGCCTATCAGTGGCTGTTCTTCGAGCAGTACAGCCACGAGCCCTATATCGCGGTGCGCAAGGCGCTGCTCACCTTCCCGGAAAGGGCGAAGGACGCGACGCCGGAACGGCTGGCGCTGACCCTGGAGCGCGGCAACAAGGCGCTCGGCGTGATGAACAAGCATCTGGAGCAGAACGCCTTTTTCGCCGGCAGCACTTACAGCGTCGCCGACATCGCGCTCTATGCCTACACCCACACCGCCGAGAAGGGCGGCTTCCAGCTCGATGCCTATCCGGCGGTGGTGGAGTGGCTGAAGCGGGTGGAGGCGGACAAGGGGCATGTGCCGATCGAGTGGCAGGGGTAATTTGTCCGCGTCGCGGCCGCTTCGGAACGACGCCCGGTCGAGCTTGCGGCCGTAACGCGGCTATTTCAAAAGGCGTTCATATTCGGAATGCGTGCCGATCCAAAACCAGATCACATCGTCCTCATTCCGGACCGCAACGGCACGGTAGTCCAGATCAACTCGCGCCGACCAGTAACGTCCAACCCGCTTGAAGTGCAGCGAAGGATGAAACGGGTCCGCACGCAGTTTGGCGAAGCTGCTATCCGCCTTCACCCTGATTGTTTTGGGTAGTTTGTCATAGGCGTCCCAAAAAGATGGGGCGGCAAAGTGATTCACAGAGGCCGCGTCCGGCCTGCACGATGATCAGCCAGAGCCTGATCGGCAAGCTTGTCCAGCCGACCTGCCTTTGCGTCGGCTTCGATCTGCTTGTCCCACAAGTCGGCCTGAAGCGCCTCGAACCATGCGGCAAATGCCTTCAGTTCTTCGGGGTTCAGTTCGGCGACGGACTTTTCAATCTGTTCGAGCTTGGTCATGGCCAGCAAATACCATAGTTGGGCCAACGAGGCCAATGGCGGCAATATAGGCAACAAAAAAGGCGGGCAATGCCCGCCTTCCTATGCCGGTAGCCTGATCGGGAGCGTTAGGGCCGGGCCGGCAGCAATCTGCTGTTCCAGCTTGTCGGGTCCTTCCGCTCCGGCACGCTTATCGCGCGACCGTCAGTACATCCGTGACTTGCCGCGCGCCCCGAACCTTCGTCCGGCGCGCGCCATCGCAAAAATCAGGCTGCCTTGCTCAGAGATCCAGCAGCGGACTTGCCGGTGCGGCGGTCCTGCTCGATCTCGAAGTTGATCTTCTGGCCCTCAACGAGGGTGGTCATACCAGCGCGCTCGACGGCGGAGATGTGGACGAAAACGTCCGCGCCGCCATTGTCAGGCTGGATGAAGCCGTAGCCCTTGGTGGCGTTGAACCACTTGACCGTACCAGTTGCCATGTAAAATGCCCTTCGCATTTGCTTCGTTTGACCGGGCCAAAACCCGGCCGGTGGTATCGAAATTTTGGAGACGTCAGCAAACGCGAAGATCGCGAGGCCCGATCGATCGGCCAAATTCAATGCTGCGCATATAGTATGGTTCGGGAACGAAAACAAGATGGCGTTGCCGGCATGCACCGCGATAGCGTGCCACGGCGCTCCAATCGCGTGGAAGCTTTGAGGCAAGGCGTGCGTTGTGGAGGGAAGACACGCTCGCTTTTGTAGGAGAGGATCATGAGGAGAATTCTGCTTGCCGCCTGCCTGATGCTGGTGGCCGCCGAGGCACAGGCCGCCTCGCGCTACGACCCGACGCGCATGAGCTGCGATCGCGTGCAGGCGACGATCGCCAGGCAGGGCGCCGTCATCCTGCGTTACCAGTCGACGCGCGTGCCGGGGCTGCCGCTCTATGACCGCTACGTCCGGGACGAGCGCTTCTGCAACATGGGCGAGGTGAGGGCGCGGGCCTATGTGCCGAGCGCCGACACCAGGTCCTGCCCGGTCTATGTGTGCAAGCGGCCGGAGTTCGACCGGCATTTCCGCCGGCGGCTCTTTCCTCATCGCTAGGGCCTGGCGCCCGGCAACTTTTCAGAACCCGAACGAAGCCTGCGCGGCCGGCGGCGGACCGACGCGAACGCCTTCCATGGCCAGCATCTTCTCCTTGGTGGCGGAGCCGCCAGGCGCGGAGAAGCCGCCGATCTTGCCGCCCGCGGCAAGGATGCGGTGGCAGGGAATGACCAGCGGCACCGGATTGGCGCCGAGGGCGGCACCGGTTTCGCGCGCGAGGCCGGAATGGCCGGCGCGCTTGGCCAGTTCGCCATAGGTGGTGGTCTCGCCGAAGCCGAGCTTGCGCGCGGCGTCATAGATGGCGAGGCGGAAATCGTCGACGCCGTCGAGATCGACCGGCACGCCGGAGAAATCGACATCCTCCCCGGCCGCATAGGCCTTGATCGAAGCGATCAATTCGACCACCCATTTCGGCTGCTCGGTGGCTCTCGAAACCCCGGCGTTGCGAAACAGCCGGCGCTCGACCGCTTCGCGGCTGCGCTCGGGCAGGCAGAGCCGGATCAGGCCCTTTTCGCTCCAGGCAATGCCCATGAAGCCGATCACTGTTTCTAACACTGCGTGGCCGGCCGTGATCGGTGATGCGTTTTCCATGGTGCGCTCCTTTCCGCAAACTGCGAAAAACGGGTACATCTCCAGTACAGATAGGGAACAATATCGCAGTTTGCTCCGAGTCTCGCCACCCGAAACCTGCATATTGGCCCCGATTGCCCGGTTGGAATCGCTGGTGTAAGGACTTTTTAACAACCGACAATCGGACCTGCAGGGCTTGGCAGCGAAAATCATCCTCACCGCGATCGGCGTGCTCGTTGCCGCTGCCGGCCTCAGCGGCTGTACCTCGACCTCGCAGATGAAGGCCACGCCCGCGCTTGCGGCGGCTTCGACGCCGGCCGTCGAGGACGACACACCGACCGTCGCGCTGCCTGAGACGGTGGCCGTGCTGCCTGAGCCTTCCGGCCTCGCGCAGGTGCAGACGGCGGCGCTAGCCGGCGATGCCGTGGCCCTGGCGACGACTTCTGGGGCGACGACGCCCGGCGCACCGACGACGCCTGGCGCGCCATTGCCGCCGCCGGTGCAACCTGGCGCCGCGCTTCCGCCGCCGGCGCAACCCACCGCGTTCGCCGGTTCGACACCTGTCGCCGGCCAGTTTCCGCCGCCGCCGGTGCTGATGGCCGGCGCGTCGCCGACCGGCCCCGCTTCGCTCAAGCAGGCAGCCGTCTACAGGACCGCCGGCGTTGCCATGCCGGTCACCGGTCAGTCGGCCAAGGTGGCTCCCATGCCGGGCGTCCAGCAGGCCGCCTATGTGGTACCGCAAAACCCGGCGCTGCTTGCCCAACCGGTCCAGCCCGAACAGCATGCCAGCGAGCAGCATGCCACAGGGCCGCGCGCCGAGATCGAGCGGCTGATCGAGAAATATTCGGCGATCTACGAAGTGCCGGTCGATCTGGTGCGCCATGTCGTCAACCGGGAGAGCACGTTCAACCCGAAAGCCTACAATCACGGCCATTGGGGGCTGATGCAGATCAAGCACGCGACGGCGCGCGGCATGGGCTATGACGGGCCGGCGAGCGGTCTGTTCGACGCCGAGACCAATCTCAAATACGCGGTCAAATATCTGCGCGGCGCCTGGCTGGTCTCGGGCGGCAACGCCAAGCGCGCCGACACGCTCTACCAGACCGGCTATTATTACGACGCCAAGCGCAAGGGTCTGCTCGAGCAGACGGGCCTCGGCGTCGACCGCCGCCGCCTGCAGCCAGGCGCCTGAGCGTCCTGCCCGGCGCAGGTCGGCCAAGAGTGCGCAACTCGGGGGCGTAGCTGTCTGGGGCAGGGACATGCATGAGAACAAAGATCCTCGCCCGCCGGCCCCCAATGACATCCGCCTTCGCAAGCTTCTCGACGATGCGCTGACCGCGCCGCATTGGCCGGACGGGTTCATCATGCGCCCCTTCGAGCACAGGGATGCGCAGGCCTTGCATGCGCTCCTGGAAGAGGCCTCCGACGACGGCGCCGACGGCCCGTTCGACGACTGGTGGGAGCGCATCTCGGGCGATGCCGAGTTCGATCCCGATCTCTGCTTCCTGGTCATCGACGGCAAGGGCTTGCTGGCCGGCGCCGCGCTTTGCTGGACGTCCGGCTTCGTCAAGGATCTTGCGGTCCACCCGAGCTCCAGAAAACGCGGCATCGGCGAGGCGCTGATGCGGCATGTCTTCCTCGCCTTTCGGGACAGGGGCGCGATCCATGTCGACCTCAAGACCAACACGGTCAGGCACGCCGCCGCCTTCAGGCTTTATGAGCGGCTGGGCATGATCCCCGTCGGCTGGGAAGGTTAACGATTTTCCACCAACCGCCGGCATTGTGAACCGCTTCACATAGGATGACGTTAGGGCATGCTAATGCGTCGTCGTGCCGGGCGGCCGATCGGCGGATCGACGCGGGCAAGGCGTCGGAGGAGGCTGTGCCGGCATGCGTCAGCCACTCCAAGGCGGGCTCCGGGGCGGCGGGTTTCGGAGCCCGCCCGCTTTGGTTTGAAATCCGCCCTTCCATCCAGCCAGATTGCATCCTTGCGCTTCGGTCGGTGATCGACACACCGCTGATTCATGCCGAATAGCTGATGTTGGAACCCAACGCGGTGCTCCGCATTCAAGTGCTGGGTGGGCATCTGATGGCTGTCGGCGCGCGCAGTCTCGGCCGCCAGCCTCCAAAGGGAGGTCCACCGCCATGAAGCTTCTTCACGCATTTCTTGCGCTGGCAGTCGGCGCGATGTTCGCCGTGGTCCCAGCTCACGCGGTCGACCTGTCGATCGTGTCGGGCGACACCGGCGACGGCATCAAGGTGCTGCGCGAGATACTCGACCGCTACGAGAAGCAGAGCGGCAACAAGGTCAACATCGTCGTCATGCCGCCGTCGACGACCGACCAGTTCGGCCAGTACAAGCTGTGGCTAGCCGCCGGAAACAGCGACATCGACGTTTACCAGACCGACGTGATCTGGGCGCCGCAACTCGCCAGCCAGCTCGTCGACCTGACCGACGCGACCAAGGACATCGTGGCCAAGCATTTCCCCTCGATCATCCATTCGCAGACCGTCAACGGCAAGCTGATCGCGCTGCCGATCTTCACCGACGCGCCGGCGCTCTACTACCGCAAGGACCTGCTCGACAAATACGGCGCCAAGGTGCCGACCACTTGGAAAGAGATGGCCGACACCGCGAAGCTCGTGATGGACAAGGAACGGGCCGCCGGCAACAAGGACATGTGGGGCTTCGTCTTCCAGGGCAATGCCTATGAGGGGCTGACCTGCGACGCGCTCGAATGGGTGATGTCGAATGGCGGCGGCCAGATCATCGAGCCGGACGGCACGGTCTCCATCAACAACCGACAAGCCGCGGCCGCGCTCGACATGGTCAAGGGCTGGATCGGCACCATCTCGCCGCCGGGCGTGCTCGCCTACCAGGAAGAGGAAGCGCGCGGCGTCTGGCAGACCGGTAACGCCGTCTTCATGCGCAACTGGCCCTATACCTATGCGCTGGGCAATGGCGGAGATTCACCCATCAAGGGCAAGTTCGACGTGGCGCCGCTGCCGGCGGGCGAGGGCGAAGGCGCGCGGCCGGTCGCGACGCTGGGCGGCTGGAACCTCGCGGTCTCCAAATATTCGAAGAACCCGGACGCGGCGATCGACATGGTCAAGTTCATCGCTTCGCCCGAGATGCAGAAATACCGGACACTGAAGAGATCGACCCTTCCGACCATCCAGGCGCTCTATGACGATGCCGACATCGCCAAGGAACAGCCGATCGTCCCACGCTGGAAAGAGGTCTTCCTCAACGCGGCGCCGCGGCCCTCGGCGACGGTCAAGGTCAAGTACAACGAGGCGTCGAGCCAGTTCTGGACCGCCGTGCACAAGACCCTGTCCGGCGAAGGCAGCGCCGCCGACAATCTCGCCGATCTCGAAGTGACGCTGACCAAGCTGAAAGGCAGCGGCTGGTGACCGCGGCGCCGGCAGAAGCCGGCTCGGGCGTCCGCGGCGGCAAGACGAAACGGGCGCCGGAAGCAGTCGCCACCCGGCGCACGCGCTCGCGGCTGATGGCGCAGCGCGTGCGCTCGGCCTGGCTGTTCCTCACGCCGATGCTTGCGGTGCTTGCCGCCGTCGCCGGCTGGCCGCTGATCCGGACGGTCTATTTCAGCTTCACCGACGCCTCGCTGTCGGACCTCGACGCCCGCCAATGGGTTGGCTTTGCCAATTATTTCTCGATGCTCAGCATGCCGAGCGGCCGCACGATCTATGACGGGCTGCTGGTCGATCCGGTGTGGTGGCGCGCCGTCTGGAACACGGTGCGCTTCACGGCGGTCTCGGTGACCTGCGAGACGATTCTCGGCATGATCGTCGCGCTCGTGCTCAATGCCGAGTTCCGTGGACGCGGCATCGTCAGGGCGGCGATCCTCATTCCCTGGGCGATCCCGACGATCGTCTCGGCCAAAATGTGGCAATGGATGCTCAACGACCAGTTCGGCATCATCAATGTCGTGCTGCTGAATCTCGGCCTGATCCATGCCAAGATCGCCTGGACCGCCAGCGCCGACACGGCGATGGTCGCGGTGCTGATCGTCGATATCTGGAAGACGACGCCGTTCATGGCGCTGCTGATCCTCGCAGCCCTGCAGATGCTGCCGCGCGAGATCGTCGAGGTGGCAAAACTCGACGGCGCCAATCCGTGGCAGATCTTCTGGCGGGTGACCTTGCCGATGATCCGCCCGGCAGTGATGGTGGCGGTGATCTTCCGCGCGCTCGATGCACTGCGCATTTTCGACCTGATCTATGTGCTGACGCCCAACAACGTGCGGACCAAGTCGATGTCGGTGTTCGCGCGCGAGAACCTGTTCGAGTTCGACAAGTTCGCCTATGGCTCGGCCGCCTCGACACTGCTGTTCCTGATCCTCGCGCTGCTCACCATTTCCTACATCCGCATAGCCCGGATAAGCCTGGAAGGAGGCCGCTGATGGCAATTCTGAAGCGCGCGGCCTTCTATCTGCTGGTGGCGGTGATCATCTTCATCGCGGTCTTCCCGTTCTACTACGCCATCGCCACCAGCCTGAAATCGGGAACGGAGCTCTTCGAGGCTAGCCTCTGGCCGCATACGATCAGCCTCGCCAACTACAGGAACGTGCTCACCGAAGGCACTTTCCTGCGCAATCTCGTGAACTCGCTGGTCGTGTCGGGCGCGGTCGTTTTGATCTCGCTGCTGCTCGGCGTCACCGCCGCCTATTCGCTGGCGCGCATCCGCTTTCGCGGCCGCTCGGCGCTGATGCTCGGCATCCTGTCGGTCTCGATGTTCCCGCAGGTGGCGGTGCTGGCCGGCCTGTTCGAGATGATCCGCTGGGCCGGCCTCTACAATTCGCTCATCGCGCTGATCTTCTCCTACATGATCTTCACCCTGCCGTTCACCGTGTGGGTGCTCACCACCTTCGTGCGCGACCTGCCGGTCGAGATCGAGGAAGCGGCGATTCTCGACGGCGCGACGCCCTGGATCATCATCACCCGCGTCTTCCTGCCGCTGATGTGGCCGGCCTTGGCGACGACGGGTATGCTCGCCTTCATCGGCGCCTGGAACGAGTTCCTGTTCGCGCTGACCTTCACTTCCAACAATGCGCAGCGCACCGTGCCGGTGGCGATCGCGCTGCTTTCCGGCACCTCGCAGTTCGAGATCCCCTGGGGCAACATCATGGCCGCCTCGGTGATCGTCACCGTGCCGCTGGTGGTTCTGGTGCTCATCTTCCAGCGCAAGATCGTTTCCGGTCTCACCGCCGGCGGGGTCAAAGGTTAGGCGCGACAGGAAGAAAGTGGCAGCGGCGCGCGCCAAAAATGTCGGATGCAGCCGGCGCGACACGTCCTTCGGCCGTAGTGCAACCCGCGCCGGGACGCCGGCGCGACGGCCAAGGAGAAAGCCATGATCACCTTTCCCAACGAATCCGCCAAATACCGCGCCGCCCGCGAGAAGCTCCTGCAAAAGGAGATCGAGCTGCGCCGCGCCATGGAAGCCGTGGCAGTGGCCAGACGCGCGCTGCCGCCGGGCGGGCTGGTGCCGCGGGACTATGTCTTCGACGGGCTGGACGGCGAGGGCAGGGCGACGCGGGTCAGCCTTTCGGACCTGTTTCAGCCGGGCAAGGACTCGCTGATCCTCTACCAGATGATGTTCCCGCGTCATCCGCAGGAAACGCGCGCGGTGGCGGCGAGCGGCGAGACGGCGAAGCTCGCCAGAGAAGACCAGCCATGCCCGTCCTGCACCGCGCTGCTCGACCAGTTCGACGGCGCGATCGGCCATCTTGAGGC
Organism: Mesorhizobium sp.; assembly: GCA_004963905.1. GTDB lineage: Bacteria > Pseudomonadota > Alphaproteobacteria > Rhizobiales > Rhizobiaceae > Mesorhizobium. The sequence continues at coordinate 25,560 of SUGL01000038.1, read as the reverse complement.
GGCGGGCTTCAACTTCGCCGTGGTGGCCAAGACCGCGCTCGCCAATCTGACGGCGCTCGGCCGCGACCGCGGCTGGAAGAACATGCGGCTCGTCTCCTCGGCCGGCAACAGTTTCAAGCGCGACTACAATTCCGAGACCAGCGACGGCGCGCAGATACCGCTGCTTTCGGTGTTTTACCGCAACGGTGACGGCATCCGTCATTTCTGGTCGTCGGAGCTTGGCTTCGCGCCGACCGAGCCCGGCCAGGATCCGCGCGCGATCGGCACCTGCGAGATACTGTGGAACCTGATGGACTTCACGCCGGACGGCCGCCCGGATTGGCATGAGCAGCTGCAATATTCGGCGCCCGAAGCATCCTGCCATTGACGGCAGGCCGATGGCCCTGGGGCCGTTCACAGGCAACCGCGACGCTGGTGCCGCGTTTGAGGTGGCAGAGGGGCTGTTCCGGATCGGAGACTTCAGATGAGAACGCTTCTGCCCCTGGCCGCGATCGCGCTGCTCGCCGGCGCGCCGGCTGCCCTTGCCCAGTCAGACGACACCAGCCCGGATGCCGTTGGCCCCATGGTGACCGAGGACAAAGTCGACACCCAGACCTTCGTCGCCACCGTGCCCAACGCCAACCAATTCGAGATCCAGTCGGGCAAGCTGGCGCAAGAGAAGTCGGCGTCGGACGACGTCAAGGCCTTCGCCGGCCAGATGATCGCCGACCACAGCAAGATCGGCGAGGATTTGAAGGCGGCGCTGAGCCAGGGCCAGACGACCGCCTCGATCAAGCCCTCCGATCCGGCGCTGCAGCCCAGGGAGCAGCAGATGCTGGGTGAATTGAAGAGCGCGAGCGGCAAGGATTTCGACCAAAAGTATATCAAGATGCAGACCGACGCGCACAAGGACGCCGTCGCCTTGTTCAGCACCTATGCGAAGTCGGGCGACGACCCGGCGATGAAGGAATTCGCCAAGAGGGAGCTGCCGGTGCTGAAGATGCATGAGAAGCACGCCAAGGAGCTGGCCGTGGCGCATCAGGGGTGAGCGGCCAGTCCTTGCCTTCTCCCCTTGTGGGAGAAGGTGGATCGGCGCGCCAGCGCCGAGACGGATGAGGGGTGTTGGAAGAAATGAGACGGCGGGATCGTGTGCCTTTCGGCACCAATAGGACGGTTGCGTGTGACCGGGCGCATCGCCAAGCTGGAACACCCCTCATCCGACCGAGCTTCGCTCGGCCACCTTCTCCCCCAAGGGGAGAAGGGGGAGCGCGCATTCGCAATGCCGGCATCGAACCAACGGAAAAAGCCATGCCCAAGATCGACCTGTCATCAGTCCCCGTCCGCAAAGGCTCCAGCTATCCGCCGCCCTTCGACCTCCCTTGCGCCGAGCGCACACGGCAGCGCCTCGGCGATGCCGGCGGGCTGAAGGATTTCGGCGTCAACCTGATGACGCTACCGCCCGGCGGCTGGTCGAGCCAGCGCCACTGGCACAGCCATGAGGACGAGTTCGTCTATGTGCTGGAGGGCGAGCTGACGCTGGTCGAGGATGGTGGCGAAACGCTGCTCAAGGCGGGCGACTGCGTGACTTTCGCCAAGGACAGCGGCGATGGCCACCACATGATCAACCGCTCGTCGGTGACGGCGCGCTACCTGGAAGTCGGCTCACGCAACCCGGACGACCTCATCACCTGCTCCGACATCGACATGATGAGCCCGAGTTCGGATGGACGGTTTTTGCACAAGGATGGGGTGCCGTATCCGGGGCAGGGGTGGGTCAATCGTCCCCCAACTCTCTGATCTTGAGCTCAAGATCAGAGAAAAGAGACGCAACTTGCTCGTTCACGCGTACTTCCTGAAGTATCTCCCGAGCGTGTAAAATATGATAAAAGACGGATGGCGGCCCAGACGCGGGTTTTCCACGGCGCTCTTCAAGCAAGCCGTTCTGTTTCAGCAATTCAACTATGGTGTCCCATAACTCGTTCCTGACAAGGCGAGTTACATGATCGTCACCGTCACTGCGGATCCAGTGCTGACGAAGCATTGCGCGACAGGACTTTTGAAGAATCTTGTAGAGCTCATGTCTTCTTACCCGCTCCGGAACAAGCTTATCCGCGTCAGTCGAATCCAATAGGCGCCCGTGGCTGTTTATCCATTTAGTCGCCTCTATTCCAGACAGCAGCTCCTGCCGGCCCTCGATTTCTATTTGAATCATCCCAGGATCAGGAAAAGTCGGCGGTAGGCGCGTTATTTCGTTCGCAATAACGGTGGCAACTTGGACGTTTTCAAAGACGACATTGGTCAGATCGCATTCACGTAGGTCGATTTGATTAAAAGATGAATTCGATACCTCGCAAAAATCCGACACCCCTCGGACTACCGCATCGTCGACATTTACGTCTCTGATTTCTTTGATCCCTAGCGAACTTGCAAACGGCAAACACGTGAACAAAAGCGCAGCGATGTTTCGGTCGGACCGATCTAGTTCCGATGGTACAGATATCATATCCAGCGCGGCCTTGGCGAATTTCTCCATTTTAGCGCTGTCTGCGGAATTTGCTACTAAGCCGAACGTAAGCAAGAAATCGGGGCCAAAAATGTTTCTTCGAACAAACTTCGGAGTTTCACCTTTGGATACCGCTACGATGGCGGATTGGCCCAAAAAGTAGTTGAAGAACTCGGAATGCGCAAATCGACGACGCCCCCTTCTTTCATCGTTCTCAAGAAAGGCAATTGCCTGAACTCGATTTTTTATTATCCTAAGTGACTCCGGGTCAAAATTGTCCCCGGCAGCGGTCTCGGCGATCCAAAGAAGAGAATCCTCGTCGATTGAATCGACTTGGCTCTCGGCCATATCTCGAGCAATCTCAGTTAGTACTTCAAGTACAAAACTGCGCACGCCGGTCGGCCCCATCAATTCGAGGATGTTGTCGGGGAATTTGGTCGCCTCGCGTTGAACCATCAGCTTGGTTAAGGAAACCAAAGGTGGGGCCGACTCAAGGTCGATGTCAGTGGATAGCAGTTCGGCGATCTGTGAGAGGAAGAACGGCCGCAGCGCGTAAGAGCCTTCGTCAAACAGGCCTAGCTCGCTGGCCTGATCAACTCGGGTGCTGGAAACTTTATGCTTAAGCCAATTCTTTGCCGCGCTTGGCGTGGTAGGTAGGATGCTAAAAACGCCAACCTCGTGCCTGTCATCATCCAGCCTGGGTACAGCCTTGAGTAGACGTTCTCTCCCGATAAATGTTTCTCTGCCTGCTAGGATAATGGTGCCCTCGCCCTCGATATCTTCGACGAGCTCTCGCACTTGCCCCCAGGCCGTCTCGTAGCCATTTGGGTCTCCCAGTTCGTCAAAGCCATCTATGGCTAACTGAACAAGTCCATGCCTCACCAAAATAGGAATCTGGTCGTAAGTCACTTGCAGCCTAAGAGACTGGAGACTGAAAGCCATGAGGTCTTGAATGAAAGTTAGGATCCTGCCTCTGCTCTTAACGTGTAGAATCAATGGGTTCTGAGTCTTCACGAACTCTTTGGCTCGGAGAGAGGCTATCTGCTCAACAAAGTGAGTCTTTCCTATGCCCGCAGGGCCATCGATCAATAGAACACGAACAGATTGTACCTTGCCTCTTTCATTGGTCAAGAATTTCTCAATTTCACCTATTTTTGCATGTGCGGTTTCGGACCTTAAGCTTAGTCTTCCAGCGGTCTCAAGTATGTTTTTCTCTTTTATCAGATCACTGAGCATTATAGCTTGAGAGGTGGCCCATAATTTTAAGTTAGAAAAATCTGTTGAGGCCAAAAGAGATTTATAGTTTATAAACGTTTCGGCTGAGTAATCCTCCTTACTGTACTCGATTTTTCCGTTTGATTTAATAAACTTAACCTTAACTTGCTCACCTAATCTCACGAAACGAAATATGATTGAAGCGTCGTCCTCCTAGTGTGTTGGAGATCCGGTGCCGATGTCCGCAAACACCGATAGTTCGTCCTTAAGAATTTCGATATTAAGCGCCATCAATCCAGTTCCTGAAGAAGGCCGTCCAGAGAAAGGCATCGATTTTCTTTTCTTTTTCTAATCAATATCGTTCTTCCGCCGTGATTCTTGGACCAAGCTTCTGCTACGAAGAGCGCGGGAACGAGATCGTCGTCTTCTGCTAACACTAGCCTCCAGTCTCTTGAGTCTGATCTGGCGTGGGTTAGGACGTCGCAAGCAAGCGAGGTATCGACCATTTTCTCTCTTGGGGTGTTGTCGTTCAGGGGTCGTCTAAACGTGTCAGGAAGATGTATCTTCGGCATAGATCTTCCTGACTGTTTAACCAATCGGTGCGGAAGTGCGTTAAGTAAAGTTTCGCTAAATCCAACTTGTGGCTCAATATGGATGTTTCGTGAATTAATTGAAAACGAGAAGTCTGGATTGTTTACAACCTCCATCACCGCTATTCTATTCTCTGTTGGGCTTAGCCCACGATGCCAACCGTGGTACAATCGAAGACTGACACGAAATCGGAGGCTCGAACTTGTTGAAATCTTGGTCAATGTATTCGAAATTATGTTGGAAACACTGTTCAGTGTTTTAGCGGCCCGCGTTCGGGGGTTGTTGATGTGTTTTGCGCCAGCGATATGCATTTGAGCGGTCCAATCGACAAAGGCGGTAACGGACGTTTGGGTCATTTTGCTGCTGATATTCCACTCCAATACATCCGGCTTGAGCAAAACTCCGGACGTTTAATATCGCTGCGCAGAATGAATTGCGCGCAGCGCCGTATCCTCCCACAGCGCAAGGCCATAAGGAAGCCAAATGGTGGAAAATATCAGAGCGGCTACAGAGGAAAGCGATGAATTTTGGTCAGTGCTAGTTTCAGTTTCAAAGCAGGCTTCCGGAAGCTTTTGATTTTCCCCAGCTTGGGTAGCTCTAGCCGACCAGGAATCGGAGTCTCACCCAAAATACTCTTGCAGCGGCCGCACCTCCAGATTCCCCGCCCGCAGCGCCGCGATCGCCTCGGCCACCGCCGCCGCGCCCGACAGCGTCGTGTAATACGGCACCTTCTGCATCAGCGTCGCGCGGCGCAGCGACTTTGAGTCCGACACCGCCTTCTGGCCGTCGGTGGTGTTGAAGACGATCTGGACCTGGCGGTTGCGGATGGCGTCCTCGATGTGGGGGCGGCCTTCGAGCACCTTGTTGATCTTTTCCGCCACCACGCCGTTCTCGGCGAGGAAGCGGGCGGTGCCGGAGGTGGCGAGGACCTTGAAGCCCTGGCCGGCGAGGCGCTTCACGGCCGGCAGGATGCCCTTCTTGTCCTCGTCGCGCACCGAGACGAACAGCGTGCCGGAGCGGGGGAGATCGACGCCCGCGCCCAGCTGGCTCTTGGCGAAGGCCAGAGCGAAGTCGCGGTCGAGGCCCATCACCTCGCCGGTCGAGCGCATTTCCGGCCCGAGCAGGATGTCGACGCCGGGGAAGCGGGCGAAGGGGAAGACGGCTTCCTTGACCGCGATGTGGCCCGGACTGCGCGGGTCGGGCATCGCGCCGTAATGGGCGAAGGCATTCTCCAGCGTCTCGCCGGCCATGATGCGGGCCGCGATCTTGGCGATCGGTCGTCCGATGGTCTTGGCGACGAAGGGCACGGTGCGCGACGCGCGTGGGTTGACCTCCAGCACATAGACCGTGCCGTCCTTGATCGCGTATTGCACGTTCATCAGGCCGCCGACATCGAGCGCGCGGGCGAGCGCCGCGGTCTGGCGTTCCAGTTCGTCGACGAGGTCGGGGTGGAGCGAGTGCACCGGCAGCGAGCAGGCCGAGTCGCCCGAATGGATGCCGGCCTCCTCGATATGCTCCAGGATGCCGGAGACGAAGGTCTCCTTGCCATCGCACAGGCAGTCGACATCGACCTCGGTGGCGCCGGTCAGATAGGTGTCGAACAGAAGCGGGTTCTTGCCGAGCAGCGTGTTGATCTGGCCGGTCTTGTCGTTCGGGTATTTCTGCTTGATGTCCTCCGGCACCAGGCCGGGCACGGTGTCGAGCAGATAGGTCTGCAGCATGCCTTCGTTGTAGATGATCTGCATGGCGCGGCCGCCGAGCACGTAGGACGGGCGAACCACCAGCGGGAAGCCGAGCTCGGCGGCGACGAGGCGCGCCTGCTCGACCGAATAGGCGATGCCGTTCTTCGGCTGGGTGAGGCCGAGCTTGTGCAGCAGCTTCTGGAAGCGGTCGCGGTCCTCGGCGAGATCGATCATGTCGGGCGAGGTGCCGAGGATCGGAATGCCGGCCTTCTCCAGCGCGTCGGCGAGCTTCAGCGGCGTCTGGCCGCCGAACTGGACGATGACGCCGACGAGCTCTCCGGAAGCCTGCTCGGCGCGCAGGATCTCCAGCACGTCCTCCGGCGTCAGCGGCTCGAAATACAGGCGGTCGGAGGTGTCGTAGTCGGTCGACACGGTCTCCGGGTTGCAGTTGACCATGATCGCCTCGAAGCCGGCGTCGCGCAGCGCGAAGGCAGCATGGCAGCAGCAATAGTCGAACTCGATGCCCTGGCCGATGCGGTTGGGGCCGCCGCCGAGGATGACGACCTTCTTGCGCGACGACACGCGCGCCTCGTTGGCGAGTTCGCCGGCAAACGGCGTCTCGTAGGTCGAGTACATATAGGCGGTCGGCGAGGCGAACTCGGCGGCGCAGGTGTCGATGCGCTTATAAACCGGATGAACGTCGAGCTTTTCGCGAATGTTCTGAATCACTTCCGCGTCGGTCTTCGTCAGCGACGCGAGGCGGGCGTCCGAAAAACCCATCGCCTTCAGCATGCGCAGATTGGCGGCGTCCCGCGGCAAGCCGTGCTCGCGGATGCGCTCCTCCATGGCGATGATGCCGGCGATCTGCTCGAGGAACCACGGGTCGATCTTGCACATGGCGTGCACGTCCTCCAGCGAGGTGCCCATGCGGATCGCCTGCGCCACCATGCGCAGCCGGTCGGGCGTCGGCGTGCCGAGGGCGGCGCGGATGGCGTTGCGGTCGTCGGCGCCGTCGGCGGAGCCGAGGCCGGGGATCTCGATCTCGTCCAATCCCGTCAGGCCGGTTTCGAGACCACGCAAAGCCTTCTGCAGCGATTCCTGGAAGCTGCGGCCGATGGCCATCACCTCGCCCACCGACTTCATGGCGGTGGTCAGCACCGGCTCGGCGCCGGGGAATTTCTCGAAGGCGAAGCGCGGGATCTTCGTCACCACATAGTCGATCGAGGGTTCGAACGAGGCCGGCGTCGCGCCGCCGGTAATGTCGTTCTCCAGCTCGTCCAGCGTGTAGCCGACGGCGAGTTTCGCCGCGACCTTGGCGATCGGGAAGCCTGTCGCCTTGGACGCAAGCGCGGACGAGCGCGACACGCGCGGGTTCATCTCGATCACCACCAGGCGGCCGTCGGCCGGGTTGACGGCGAACTGCACGTTGGAGCCTCCGGTCTCGACGCCAATCTCGCGCAGCACCGCGATCGAGGCGTTGCGCATCATCTGATATTCTTTGTCGGTGAGCGTCAGCGCCGGCGCGACGGTGATGCTGTCGCCGGTGTGCACGCCCATCGGATCGAGGTTCTCGATCGAGCAGATGATGATGCAGTTGTCCGCCTTGTCGCGGACGACCTCCATCTCATACTCCTTCCAGCCGAGCACGCTTTCCTCGATCAGCACCTCGGTGGTGGGCGAAGCATCCAAGCCGGACTGGACGATGTCATAGAATTCGGCGCGGTTGTAGGCGATGCCGCCGCCGGTGCCGCCCATGGTGAAGGAGGGGCGGATGATCGCCGGCAGGCCGACATGGTCGAGCGCCTGGGCGGCGACCGCCATCGCATGGCTGATATAGCGCTGCTTGCGGTCGCCTTCGCCGAGGTTCCAGCGCGTCTCCAGCGCATCGAGCGCGGCGTCGAGGTGCTCTGGGTGCTCGGCCTTCAGCGCGGCGCGCTCGGCCTCGTGGATCTTGCGGTCGGCGTCCTTGACCTCGGTGGCGTTGGCCAGCATCGAGCGCGGCGTCTCCAGGCCGATCTTGCTCATCGCCTGGCGGAACAGCGCCCGGTCCTCGGCCTTGTCGATGGCGTGCGCGTCGGCGCCGATCATCTCGACATTGTAGCGGTCGAGCACGCCCATGCGGCGCAGCGACAGCGCGGTGTTAAGCGCCGTCTGGCCGCCCATGGTGGGCAGCAGCGCATCCGGCCGTTCCTTGGCGATGATCTTGGCCACCACTTCGGGCGTGATCGGCTCGATATAGGTCGCGTCGGCCAGCTCCGGGTCGGTCATGATCGTGGCCGGATTGGAGTTGACCAGGATGACGTGGAAACCTTCTTCCTTCAGCGCCTTGCAGGCCTGGGTGCCGGAATAGTCGAACTCGCATGCCTGGCCGATAACGATGGGGCCGGCCCCGATGATCAGGATCGACTTGATGTCGGTGCGTCTTGGCATAGGCAGTTGGTTCCGTTCGGCGAGCGGCTTGCACGAAAAACCGGGCGGGGGAGGACCCGGCCGGTTGTGCTTGCGATTCTGGTATCAGGCTAGGAGGGCCTTATAGGGAAGAGTTTTGGCGGATGTAACCCTGAAAATGAGGGGAATAGGGAGGAAGGCAGTAGGCAGTAGGGAATGGGCAGTAGGGAAGGTTCAAGCGGCTACCGTCTATTGCCTACTGCCTACTGCCTACTGCCTAATCCCTTATTCCCCCAGCGCCAGCGCGTCCGTGATCTCGAACCGCTCGGAAACGCCGACGCGGATCATGTTGAGCGTGCCTTCGCGCGTGTAGCGAAATTTATCCGGCGAGTCCGAGCCGGCGGGCATGCCGCCATGGAAGTTGATGACGCGCGTGCCGCCGTCCGGCCAGGTCACGGTCACGGCGCTGTCGCCGTCCTTACGCGCGACGCGCACCTCGCAACGGGTCATCGGCTGGCCGATGCGGCGCGCGCAGGGAATGCCGCCGGCGGCATCGGGGGTGTCGGATTCTTCGGCTGACGACGCCGAGGCCGCGAAGGCGAGACGATAGGCGTCCTGCATGGCGGTCACGCTGATGTCGGCCGCGGACGGCGGCTCGGCCGGCTCGCTGGCGCCCAGGCGCGACGCGATGTCCGGCCGCTCCTCGGAGGGCTGAGGCGCGGCGGCCTCAGTCGCCGGGACGGCGGCATCTTCCGGCGCCGGCGCCGGGTTGTTGGGGCTGAGATAGCGGGCGGGTGCCCATCCGGTGATGTGCGCGTCCTGCGTATCCTCGACCTTGCACCAGGGATAGTTGTTGACGAGCTTGCAGCCGTAATTCTTCACGGCCGCGCCGTTCGGCAGGCGCGCCTCGATCTTTCCGCCCGGCGAAGCGGTGGCGCGGATGTTGAGAAGATCGTCGGGGGCCAGGCCGCCGACGATCGAAATGATCGCCGCCGGCGCCTCCTCGGCCAAAGTCGGCGTGGCGGCCAGCAGCAAAGGGGCGGCGATCAGCAATGTCGATCGGAGCGTGACTTTGCGCTTCATCCTTCGGCCACGGGCAATGCACTGCAATTATCAGGCGCGGCAAGAATCAGCGCGCCCACCTCAAGCCACGGCGTTTTTAGGGGAGGTTGCCGTCGCATGTCATCTCCAAAATGGACGCTTCGGCCTGGCTGTGCTTGCCTTGGCAGGGCGCATGCCTTGGCGGTGACGAGGTCGAGAGGCTAACCCTTAATAAAACCCGTCCGCAGCGCGTGCGCCCATTCCGGGCGTCCCGCTTGTTCGGCCTGCTTTGCGGCGGCTTCATGGTCGTAGTCCACGGCGATCGCCTCGAAGCGGTCGGGGCGGTAAGCCGCGTCCAAGTCGACGATGCCGTAGCGCGCATGGGGGCTGCCTTGCTCGGAAACATGCGCGGGCGGTGTGTCATCCTCATAGGCCGGGCAGCCGACGCTGCCGGGGTTGAAGATGACCGGGCCGCCCGGAACGCGGATCAGCTCGCTGCGATGGCTGTGGCCGCACAGCGCCAGGCGGCAGGCCAGGTCGAGCGCCTTCAGCCGACGTTTGATCGCGCCGAGCGGCGCGCGCACCAGCTGTCCATCGACGATCGCATCGGCAAGGTATTTTTCGTCATGGTCGGGCCGGGCATGGAAGGCGACGACGCCGGGCGCGATCTCGAGCGTGAGCGGCAAGGCGAACAGCGCCTCGCGCTGCGCGGCGGTGAGCCGCTCCTGCGCGTAGCGGTCGGACGGCCACATGGCCTCGTCGGCCGGATCTTGCGCCACGCGGCGGTCGTGATTGCCGCGCACCGTCGGCAGGTCGAGCGCTTCCAGCCGCCGCATGGTCTCGCGCGGCCACAGCGGGCCGGAGACGCAATCGCCGAGGTTGACGATGAGGTCGGCGCCGCCGCGCCGCTCAAGATCGTCGAGGACGGCATCCAAGGCCAGCACGTTGCCGTGGATGTCGGCGAGAACGGCAATGCGCATCAGGCGTCGATCTCGGTGTCGGCGGCGCCGACCGCTGGAAGTGCCTTGTCCTCGCCGGCGGCCGCGATCACGCTGTCGAGCAGGCCGGGGAAGCGTCTGTCGAGGTCGTCGCGGCGCAGCGTGATCAGCCGGCTGGTGCCGACCGCTTCGGTGCGGGTCACGCCCGCCTCGCGCAGCTTGGCGAGGTGGTAGCTGAGATTGGTCTTGGAGGCGAGGTCGAGGAACTTGCCGCAGTTCATCGGCACGCCTTCCTTGCTGGCGAGATAGCGTACGATGGCAAGCCTGGTCGGATCGCCGAGCACGGCAAGCACGATCGGAAGGCTGATCTGTTCGGCGGTCGGGTGGGGCAAGGTCATGCCGCAGAATTAAGCACAAACTGAAACAACTTCAACGCGTCTCCTCCTTATGCCGGTTTACACGGCCTCCTGGTTTTTTGCCGGTCCTGACACAGGGCTGTCAGCAGGGTTCGGTTATTTTCCCCTGGCTCGGTTGACATCATGCCCCGTTATGTCCAATTGTTCAATAACTTTTGAACTAAGGACATCCCCATGGACAAGCGGATCTATTGGCTAGCGCTCGGATCGTTCGCGATCTCGACCGAAGGCTTCGTCATCTCCAGCCTTCTTCCCGACATCGCCGCGGATGCCGGCATCTCCGTTCCGCTCGCCGGATCGCTGATCACCGCCTTCGCGCTCGCTTATGCGATCGGCGCGCCGATCCTGGCGACGCTGACCGGCGAGTGGGATCGGCGGCGCGTCATCCTGTGGACGCTGGTCTTCTTCGTGATCGGCAATCTGGTCGCGGCGGTGAGCTCGTCCTTCGAACTGCTTTTGATCGCGCGCATCGTCATGGCGCTCTCGTCCGGCCTGTTCGCGGCGACCGCGCAAGGTACGGCCGTGGCGCTGGTCGACGACCATCACCGGGCGCGTGCGATTGCCGTCGTCGTCGGCGGCACCACGGTGGCGGTCGCGGTCGGCGCGCCGCTTGGCGCGCTAGTGGCGGCCATTGCCGGTTGGCGGGGCACGTTCTTCGCCATCGCCGGGCTCGGCGCGCTGGCCGGCGCGATCCTGTGGTGGCGGCTGCCGCGCGGCATCATCGGCACTAAGCTGCCGCTGAGGCGCCGGCTGGCGGCGGCGGTCCGTCCCGGCGTGTTGCCGATCCTGGTGACGACCGTGCTGGCGCTGGTCGGCGCCTTCACCGTCTTTGCCTTCATCGCGCCTCTCGCCATCGAGGGCGGCGGTCTCAGCCCGCTTGCATTGCCCGGCATGCTGCTCGCCTTCGGCATCGGCGCCGTCATCGGCAACATCGCGGGCGGCCAGGCCGCCGACCGTTTCGGCGCGGCGCGCACCGTCTGCTGGTCGCTGGCGCTCTCCGCGGCGATGCTCGTCACCTTCTCGCTGATCCCGACCTTCCTGCCGCATTCGATCGCCGGGCCGGCGCTGATGGGCATGATGGTGCCGTGGGGTATCGTCGGCTGGGCCTTCCCGCCGGCGCAGGCGAGCCGCATCATCAAGATGGCGCCCGACGCCGCTCCGATCGTGCTCTCGCTCAATGCCTCGGCGCTCTATTTCGGCGTGGCGCTGGGCGCCGTGGTCGGCGGCGCGGTGCTGCGCTTCGGCGCGCCGGCCGATCTCGGCCTGATCGCGGCGATGTTCCCGATCGTGGGGCTGGGTGTGGTGCTCGCCGGCCGCGCCTTTGCCCGTCCGGTCGCCATGCCGGCGGAATAAGCGTGCTGATATTCAGGTGATGCCGACCTAGCTTGAATCTTTTTGAACAGCCAAAGACGGATTGAGGGCCGCTTCTTCAGATGGAAGGAGCGGCCGCTGCCATTTCGAAATCCAGCGCGGCCACTTTGTCCAGCGTCGCACGCAGCTTCGCGGCCCGTTCCGCGCCGACCATATCCTCGAATTGCCGCTGGGCGGCGCTCCACAGCTTGATCGCCTCGTCGAGTTTGGCCTGGCCCTGCGGCGTCAGCCGCACGCGCTTGATGCGGCGGTCGTCCTTGTCGGCAAAAGTCTCGACATAGCCGTCGCGGATGAGCGGCTTCAGCGTGTGTCCAAGCGCCGACAGATCCATGATCAGCTCTTCGGCAATCGCGCCCATCGCCGGCTCGCCGCCGGCATGGATCTGGAAGAGCAGACCAAACTGCGTTCCCTTCAGTCCCGAAGGCGCCAGCGCGTCATCGTAGAAGCGGCCGAGCCTGCGCGCGGCGCGCCGCAAGGTGGCGTTGTTGCAACGACTGAATCCGGGCTGCTGAGCTTCGGTCATGTCCACTCCTTGCCGGTGCGAAGGTGCGCCAGCCTGCCGCAGAAATAGTTTTCGCAACCGCCGTTGACAAGATAGTGGCATATACCTACTTCGGCAAAGGTGGCATATGCCACTAACTGGACATGGGCTCGGCGCTGAGGTGTCCATCGACGCCGAACGTGAGCGAACAGGACGAAAAGGAGCAGGACGATGAGCAAGAGCGAAAACAAGGGCACGGCAGTGATCACCGGCGCCTCCTCGGGCATCGGCGCGGTCTATGCCGACCGGCTGGCCGGTCAGGGCTACGATCTGGTGCTGGTGGCACGGCGCGCCGACCGGCTGCAGGAGGTGGCGGACCGGCTGGCTTACGCGTATGGCCGCAAGGTCAGGACGATCGTCGCCGATCTTTCCGTGGATGCCGATCTGCGCCGGGTCGAGCAGGCGGTGTCGGCGGACGACAGCGTGACGCTGCTGATCAACAATGCCGGCATGGGCGGTATCGAGACGGTGGCCGACGCCGACGCTGATGCGGCCGAGCGCATGATCAAGGTCAATGTCGTGGCGCTGACCAGGCTGACGCGCGCGGTGCTGCCGGGGCTGCTTGCGCGCAACCGCGGCGCCATCGTCAACATCGCCTCGGTGGTCGCCTATGGCATCGCCGTCGGCGGCATCTACAGCGGCACCAAGGCCTATGTCGTCAACTTCACCGAAGCGCTGCAGAAGGAAGTCGCCGGCACCAAGGTGAGGGCGCAGGTCGTGCTGCCAGGGCCGATCCGTACCGAATTCTGGGACGTCTCCGGGATCAGCCTCGACAGGATCAACCAGGACTGGGTGATGAGCGCCGACGACCTGGTCGATGCTGCGCTGGCCGGTTTCGCCCAGGGCGAGACCGTCACCGCGCCCGGCCTTGCTGATCCGGCCGGATTAGACACCTATCTCGGCGCGCGGGACCAGTTCTTCGGTAGCCTGTTCGCCGGCAAGCCGGCGGCGCGCTACGCCGTATAGTCTCTCTCAGGCTGGCCGCCACATCTGCAGGATCGAGGCGGCCAGCAGCAGGCCAAGCACGATGTTGAGCGCGCGCCACTGCCCTTCGGTCTTGAGCAGGCGCGCCAGCAGCGTGCCGGCCACGCACCACAGCGACAGCGAGAAGGCCGCGGCGAGGCCGAATACGGCGCCCAACAGTAACGCGAGCTGCAACGGGCCGTCGGCGAGCGCCGCGAAGGAAGCGGCCGCCCCCAATCCCATGGCCCAGCCCTTCGGGTTCATCCACTGAATGCCGGCGCCGCCGAAGAAGCTGTTGGGCTTGGCCATGGTCACGTCGAGGTTGGGCGGGCCGCTGCGGCCGATCCTGATCGCCAGCCAGATCAGATAGAGCGAGCCCGCGATCTTCATGGCGAGCTGCAAGGACGGGACTGCGGCCAGCAGCCCGGCGAGGCCCGCCGCGCCTGCCGCCGCCACCGTAGCGAGTCCGGCGGCGCTGCCGGCCATCAGCGGCACCGAACGGCGAAAGCCGAACTGCGCGCCGGACGCCGTCGACAGCGTCGTGGCGATGCCGGGCGTCGAGGTCGAAATCAGCGCGAACAGGACAAGGGGGATGAGGGTCTCGGACATACAGCTTTCCCGGTCTAAGGAGCCATATGCTAGGCGCTCTGCTCTATCAGTAAATGCAATGTTTGATATGACAAGCATTAGCAGTTATAATGGAAAAATGATCCGCGATCTCGATAGCACCCTTGTTCGCACCTTCGTCACGGCAGCCGACAAAGCGAGCATGACTGGCGCTGCAAATGCGCTCAATCTGACGCAAGGCGCGGTCAGCCAGCAGATCAAGCGACTGGAGGAGGTGCTTGGCCAGACGCTGTTCCAACGCGACCGGCGCGGTCTGAAGTTGACGCGCTCGGGCGAACGGCTGCTCGACAAGGGCCGGCGTCTGCTGCAGCTCAATGACGAGATCATCGCCGAGATGGGCGGCAAGGCGGTCGCCGGCCGGGTGCGGATCGGCGTGCCTTACGACCTCGTCGGTACGTTGCTTCAACCCGTGCTGAAAACCTATGCCGAGGCCTGTCCGCAGGTGGAGATTTCGCTGGTCTGCGCCTCCTCGCCGGAACTGGCGGCGGCGCTGGCGGCGGGGACGATCGATCTCGCCGTCATCGAGGAGCGTGCCGGTCCGACGGCCGGCGAATGCTTGGCTGTCGACCGCCTGGTCTGGGTCGGCGCGAGAGGCGGCTCGGCGCGCCTGAAGCGGCCGCTGCCGGTCTCGATGGTCGCCGACACCTGCGCCTTCCGGCCGGCGGTGCTGGCCGCGCTCGGCGCCCATGGGCTCGACTGGCGCACGGTGTTCGAGAACGGCAACATCGACGCCACGACGGCGACGGTGCGCTCCGACCTGGCGGTGACGACCTGGCTTGCCTCGACGGTTCCGGCCGACCTCGACATCCTGTCCGATGCCGACCTGCCGGCGCTGCCGAACTTTTCGGTCAACTTGCATCTGCCGAAACATGGAATCGCGCCGGCGGCAGCGGCGTTCGCGGCTCATATCCGCGAGGGGCTGTCGCGCTATCGTCAGGCGGCGTGAGGTGGCATCTCGCTGGAGCACCCCTCATCCGTCTCGGCGCTGCGCGCCGATCCACCACCCTGGGGCGAGCCACGGGTCTCGCCCCGTCCTTCGGACCCCACAAGGGGAGAAGGGAAGATCGCGCCGGCGTTGTAGTCAATCGTCGACGCTGGAGATTTGCTGAGCCGCATGTGCCAAGCTCCCCCTTCTCCTCTTATGGGAGAAGGTGGCCGAGCGAAGCTCGGTCGGATGAGGGGTGCTCCAGCTTGGTAAATGTTGGCGCTATTTCCAGTTCTTGCGCCGTTCGAGCTCGGCGTCGGACGGCTCGTCCTGCGCGAAGGATCCGGTCTTGATCTCGCCGCCACGCTCATAGGTCGCCATGATGACGCCGGTGCTGGAAGTCTGAGACTTGACGAGCTTGAAGGCGGCCGGCATCGCGTCCTCGCCGAACAGCCGCTTGCCCTTGCCCAGCAACAGCGGGAAGATCATTAACCGGATCTCGTCGATCAGCCCGTTGGCGAGCAGGGTCTGGATCAGATTGCCCGATCCCTGGATGAGCAGGTCAGGTCCGTCTTCCTGTTTGAGCTGCCTCAGCCTTGCGACGACATCCGGTCCAAGCGATTGCGTGTTCTGCCAGGTGAGCGACTCCGGCCGATGCGTCGCCACATATTTGATCGCAGGGTTGAAGGCATCCGCGATCGGATCTTTTTGATACGGCCAGTACGCGGCGAAGATGTCGTAGGTTCGGCGGCCGAGCAGCAGGGCGAAGGGCTTGGAGAACAGCTCGTCTATTGCCGCGCCCGCAACCTCGTCAAAATAATGGAACGTCCAGCCGCCGAATTGAAAGCCGCCGACCGGATCCTCTTCCGGCCCGCCTGGCGCCTGCATGACGCCGTCGAGGCTGACGAAGGTGGCGGCGATGATCTTGCGCATCTGTTTTCTCCTTTTCATGATCCGCGCCGTCGCGGCCGGATTTCGGGCCAAGGACGAACGACGAGCCTCCATTTCGACAAGCGCCGGTAAGTTTTTAGCGCTTGCCGCCGGCGCGGATGGCGCGGGACGAGAACCAGACGTCGCCGAAGATGGCCGTGGCGGTGCGGTCGGGCGCCTTGTCTTCACTCAGCCAGATCGAGCGCGTGCGCGCGGCGCGCTCGCGGGTCGGCACCTTTGCCCCTGGTCCGGCGACCCAGGCGCCGACGCAGGGGATGAACCAGGAGCCCATGAAGGGCTGGCAGGCAAAGCCTCTCTCCATGCGCGTGATGATCACCGCCAGGCCGATGCGCTCGGCGGGACGCCAGGGGAAGATCATGCGGCCGCCGGGTTTGAGCACCCTCAACCATGCCGCGGGAGGGGCGGCGACACCGGCATTGACATAGATGATGTCGGACGGCGGCAGCAGGCTGGTGACCGCGTTGCCGTGGATGACTTTCACATTGCCGTAAGCTGCAAGATTCTGGCTTGCTCGCTCCGCGAGATCGGCCTCGAGCTCGAAGGCGGTGACGCTGCCGCCAGGCTCGACCAGCTTCGCCAGCAGCGCGGTATAATAGCCGGTGCCGGCGCCGATATGGGTGACTGCTTCGCCGGGCTTCGGTTCGACCTTGCCGATCCACATGGCGTGCAGGACCGGCTCGCCGTTGTTGATGCCCTTGTCGGCATCGAGCACCACAAGCACGTTCTGGTAGATGTAGCTTGGATCGGCGGTCGGCGTTTTGAACCCGCCGTCGCCGGCAAAGACGGTCCACGGTCCAGGCCCGAGAAAGGCCTCGCGCGGCACCGAGGCGAACACCTCCTCGATGCGGGGATCGGCGGAGCGCGCATGCGCGGCCATCAGCTTGGCGTAGAATTTTCGGGCGTCGTCCGATCCGGTCATGCTTCCAGAAGATAGCGCGGCCAGCTCGGATGTCGCGGTTCCATCTCAGCCGGCGATGGTGTCGTAAAGCAGCTTGAAGTTGAGCGCCAGGATGATTGCAGCGACCACCCAGGCGAGCGCGGCGACGCTGCGCGGGATGGCGAAATTGCCCATCTTCTTCTTGTCCGACACGAACTGCACCAGAGGCACCACGGCGAAGGGCAACTGCATCGACAGGATGACCTGGCTGAAGACCAGGAGTTGGGCCGTGCCCTTTTCGCCGTAGAGCGCGGTCACGATCACGACGGGGACGATGGCGGCGCCGCGCGTCAACAAGCGACGCGCCCACTGCGGGATGCGCAGGCGCAGGAAGCCTTCCATGACGATCTGGCCCGCGAGCGTCGCGGTGACCGTCGAGTTGAGGCCGGAGGCGAGCAGCGCGACGGCGAACAGGATCGAGGCGATGCTCAAGCCCAGCAGTGGCGACAGGAGCTCGAAGGCCT
Source organism: Mesorhizobium sp. (assembly GCA_004963905.1). Taxonomy (GTDB): domain Bacteria; phylum Pseudomonadota; class Alphaproteobacteria; order Rhizobiales; family Rhizobiaceae; genus Mesorhizobium. The sequence goes on along the minus strand of SUGL01000038.1, from coordinate 8,028 downwards.
GGCCGATCTCGGCGACATCCTGGTGGCCGGTGCCGTGGAAGGCCACGGCCGCAACGATCAGGATGGAGGCGTTGACGAACAGCGCCAGGATCAGCGCGATGGTCGAATCCGTGGTCGCCCACTTGATGGCGTCGCGCTTGCCCGCATCGGTGCGGTCATAGGCTCGGGTCTGCACGATCGAGGAGTGCAGGTAGAGATTGTGCGGCATCACCGTGGCGCCGATGATGCCGATTGCGATGTAGAGCATCGCCGGGTTGGTGACGATCTCGGACGACGGCACGAACATCGAATGCAGGATGGTGCCGGCAGGTGGCGCGGCGACGAAGATCTGGACGGCAAAGCAGCCGAAGATGACGATCAGCAGCGCGACGACGAAAGCCTCGAGATAACGGAAGCCCCTGTTCATCAGCAGCAGCACGAGGAAGGCGTCGAGCGCGGTGATGAGGGCGCCGCCGATCAGCGGGATGCCGAACAGCAGCTGCAGCGCGATTGCCGTGCCGATCACCTCGGCCAGATCGCAGGCGATGATCGCCAGCTCGCAGGCGACCCAGAGCAGGAAATTGACCGGGCGCGGATAGTAGGCGCGGCAGGCCTGCGCGAGGTCGCGGCCCGTGGCGATGCCGAGGCGGGCGGCCAAGGCCTGCAAAAGGATCGCCATCAGGTTCGACAGCATGATGACGAAGAGCAGCGTGTAGCCGAACTGGGCACCGCCGGCGAGATCGGTCGCCCAGTTGCCGGGGTCCATATAGCCGACCGACACCATGTAGCCCGGGCCCATGAAGGCGAACAGGCGACGAAGCCACATGCCGGTCCGCGGCACCGCGATCGTGGCATTGACCTCGCGCAGGCTGGGCCGCTCTTCGTCGGGCCTGTCGAAACGCCATGCGGAACGCGATACTGCTGCTACTTCGGCATCGGACATGAGGATTCCATTGGAACGGATCGATCGTGCTCCTTATCTATGCCATGGCTCAACATTATGCAATAGGCTATATTTCATTGTTTGTGCTTTTGCATTGACGATGCGGAGGGCCCGGTTGCATGTGAGCGGGAATGCAAATAAACGGCCGGACCACCAGGGTTCGTGTTATGAATGCGATCCCGATTCAGGCTTCGGCCAGCCAGGAAGGAGCGCATATTGGCGCTGAGGAACAGACCGGTTCGACGCGAAAAGCCGCTTCCCGATGCCGAGATCCACTCGGAAGGATTCCGGCAGACGCGCGAAGCGCGCCGCAGCGCGCTTGTCGAGGATTATGTCGAGCTGATCGCCGATCTGATCGAGGACGGCAACGAGGCCCGTCAGGTCGACATCGCCGCCAGGCTCGGCGTCGCCCAGCCGACGGTCGCGAAGATGCTGACCAGGCTATGCGCCGACGGGCTGGTTTCCAGAAAGCCCTATCGCGGCGTGTTTCTCACCGAATCCGGCCGCAAGGTGGCGGAGGAGAGCCGCATCCGTCACCAGACGGTGGAAGCCTTCCTGCGCTCGCTGGGCGTCAGCGCCGAGACGGCGCGCATCGATGCCGAGGGCATCGAGCATCATGTCAGCGCCGAGACGCTGGAAGCTTTCCGCAAAGCAATGACCGCCACCCGCTGAGCGTGATGGCGCTTGGACACGGGAGGGTTGCAGGGCGCGACGTCGCGGCGCCGGCAGCGCGAAAAATACTGTGACTTGGCGTAGGCGTTGCGATAATTATCTGGCGGGGGCGGTCGCGGGCCGGACCTTCCAGGACATTTGCGTTGCGAGGAAGTTGCCATGCTTTGGAGAGGCCGTCGTCAGAGCGACAACATCGAGGACCAGCGCAGCGACAGCGGTGGCGGGCTCGGCGGTGGGCTCGGCGGCAGCCCGGGTCAGTTCCGCATTCCGATCGGCGGACGGGCCGGCGGCGGCTCGAGCATCATCCTGGTCATCCTCGTCGTTCTCGCCGGATGGTATTTCGGCTTCGACCCATCGCAGATTCTGGGTGACGGGAGCGGCGGTCTTGTGCCGGGCGGCGGCCAGATCACCGACGACAGCGGTTCGCAGGACAGCACCGGGGCGCCTGCTTCCGACGAGATGAAACAGTTCGTGGCGACCGTGCTTGCCGAGACCGAGGACACCTGGACCGGCATCTTCAAGGCCAATGGCCTTACCTATGAGGACCCCAAGCTGGTGCTGTTCAGCGGCCAGATCCGCTCGGCCTGCGGCTTCGCTTCCTCGGCGGCGGGGCCGTTCTATTGTCCGGGCGACCACAAGGTCTATCTCGACATGACCTTCTTCCAGCAGCTCGACCAGCAGTTCGGCGCCTCGGGCGAATTCGCGCGGGCCTATGTGGTCGCGCATGAGGTCGGCCACCACGTGCAGAACCTCACCGGCATCATGTCCAAGTTCAACCAGATGCGGCAGAGCATGAGCGAATCCCAGGCCAATCAGATGTCGGTGCGGGTCGAGCTCCAGGCCGACTGCTTCGCCGGTGTCTGGGCGCACTACACCGCGCAGAAGGGCATCTTGGAACAAGGCGACATGGAAAGCGCGCTGAATGCCGCCAAGCAGATCGGCGACGACACGCTGCAAAAGAAGATGCAGGGCTATGTCGTTCCGGAAAGCTTCAACCATGGCACTTCCGCGCAACGGCAGACCTGGCTGGCGCGCGGCTACAAGAGCGGCAAGCTTTCGGACTGCGATACGTTCAACAATCCGGTCTGAACCGGCGGTTTAGCGCCGCTCCTTCAGCGGCGCCGCCGGCAACGATGTCAGGATGAGGCAGTTGCCGCCGTTCGCTTATTGTTCCGGGCGGCAAGCTCGCCTATAAGGTGGCTCCCGCCCAGGCGGCCGAGGAGCTTGTCACCATGATCGACCCCAAGACCGCCAAGCGGGGCCTTGCGCTTGTTTTCACCACGCTTTTGCTCGACGTCATCGGCTTCGGCATCATCATGCCGGTGCTGCCGGCCTATCTGCAGGAACTCACAGGCGTCGGCGTCAGCGAGGCGGCGATCGAGGGCGGATGGCTGTTCTTCGTCTATGCGGCGATGCAGTTCTTCTTCGCGCCGGTCATCGGCGGCTTGAGCGACCGTTTCGGCCGGCGGCCGATCCTGCTCGCCTCGGTGCTCACCTTTTCCATCGACAACCTGATCTGCGCCATCGCCTGGTCCTTCCCGATGCTCTTCATCGGCCGCGTGCTCGCCGGCATCTCCGGCGCCAGCTACTCGACGACATCGGCCTTCATCGCCGACATTTCGAACGACGAGAACAGGGCCAAGAATTTCGGCCTGCTCGGCATCGCCTTCGGCGTCGGCTTCGTCATCGGCCCCGTGCTCGGCGGCCTGCTCGGCACGTTCGGGCCGCGCGTGCCGTTCTATTTCGCCGCCGGGCTCGCCTTCGTGAACTTCCTGATCGCGATGTTCCTGCTGCCGGAGACGCTCGACGAGCAGCATCGCCGCCGCTTCGAGTGGAAACGCGCCAATCCGGTCGGCACGCTCATCCAGATGCGCAATTATCAGGGCATCGGCTGGATCGGGCTCGTCTTCTTCCTGATGACGCTCGGCCACATGATGTATCCGGCGGTCTGGTCCTTCGTCTCCAGCTATCGCTACGGCTGGAACCAGCAGCAGATCGGCTTCTCGCTCGGCGCCTTCGGCCTGTGCGGCGCGATCGTCATGGCGACGGTGCTGCCGCGCGTCATCCCCAGGCTCGGCGAATGGAAGACGGCGGCGATCGGCCTCACCTTCACCGCGCTCAGCGCCTTCGGCTACGCGTTCGCAACGCAGGGCTGGATGATCTACGCGGTGATCGTCGCGGGCTGCCTGGAAGCGCTCGCCGATCCACCGCTGAGGAGCCTCGCGGCCGCCAAGGTGCCGCCCTCGGCGCAAGGTGAGCTGCAGGGCGCGATGACCTCGATCTTCTCGATCACCTCGATCATCACGCCGCTGCTTTATACGGCGATCTTTTCCTGGTTCACCGGCCCGCGCGCGCCGGTCGAGTTCGGCGGGGCGCCCTATGTGCTCGGCGCGGTTTTTCTCACGCTGGCGGTGGTCGTCTTCGTGACAAAGGTGGCCAAGCCGACGCCGAAGGAAGTCGAGCGCATGCACGCGCAGGAGGCCGTGACCGACCCGGCATGAGGATGATTGGTGGTTCTGCTTGTTGATCCTACCCCGCGCATCTGTGCCGCTGAGTTAGGATGGAAGATTGCTGCCTAACGTTCGATCCATTCGCTGGGGACATCAAGCGCCTTCGCCAGCATTGAGCTGGTCTGCTCCGACGGTTTACGGCGATTGGATTCGAGGTCCGACAGGAAACCCTGGCTAACTCCGATCGTCGCCGCCAGTTCAGCCTGAGTGAGCTTTCGCCAGTTGCGCAGCGCCTTTAGCCGACTGGAACCGCGCAAGACATCCATTGTGACGTCTGCTGGCAGGGCCTTTTCGGTTTTGAGGTCAGTTTTGCGCTCATCATAGATCGCGACGTCCGCTGCGTCCTCGAGGGCTTCCTCGGCGGCACGCAGCAACGCCTCATAGTCAGCTTTGGGGATGACGACCAGTTCCTCGCCGGTTGAGGTCTTGATGATTTGCGGGGCATTCATGACATCTTGTCCTGTTATGGCCTGCTGTAAGTCGTCGTTTCCCGTTTTCCTATGTAGATCGCGAGGATAGTGGTTCGATCCTCATCAAATATGACCCGGTAGCGGCCAATCCGCAGCCTGTAACCGTCTCTACCGGCGAGGCGTTTGACGTCTCCGCGACCACTTAGGGCATAGGCGATCAAGCCCTCGGATACCTGCTCTCGAACATCGGCCGGCAGGTTATCGAGGTCGCGAGCCGCAGCTGCCGATAGAATGATCGTCTTCACACCGGCAATATCACCCAACGACGCTCAGGTTTCGAGTGCGATATTATAGCTAACGAGCAAAATGCGTGTCAACGCTCGGCCAGCGCCGGCTCGCCGCGCCGCTCGCGGATGAGGTTGACGAAGCGGCGGAAGAGATAGTGAGAGTCCTGCGGGCCGGGCGAGGCCTCGGGATGGTGCTGGACCGAGAACACCGGCCGGCCGGTCAGCGCGATGCCGCAATTCGAGCCGTCGAACAGCGAGACATGCGTTTCTTCGACACCTTCAGGCAGCGAGTCGGCATCGACCGCGAAACCATGGTTCATCGAGACGATCTCGACCTTGCCGGTCGTGTGGTCCTTGACCGGATGGTTGGCGCCGTGATGGCCCTGGTGCATCTTCTGGGTCCTGCCGCCGAGCGCCAGCGCCAGCATCTGGTGGCCGAGGCAGATGCCGAACACCGGGATGTCGGTCTTCAGCAGATCCTGGATGACCGGCACGGCATATTCGCCCGTTGCCTCAGGGTCGCCGGGACCGTTGGAGAGGAAGATACCGTCCGGCCGCATGGCCAGGATTTCCTCCGCGCCGGTCTTGGCCGGAACGACTGTGACCTTGGCGCCGAGACCAGCGAGCAGGCGCAGGATGTTACGCTTGACGCCATAGTCGATGGCCACGACATGCATCGACGGCTCGTCCTGCTCGCCAAAACCCTTGTTCCAGGCCCAGGGTGTCTCGCGCCAGACCGACGACTGGCCCGAGGTGACCTCCTTGGCCAGGTCGAGGCCGATCAGTCCCGACCAGGCAGCGGCACGCTGCTTGAGATCGTCGAGGTCGAAGACGCCATCGGGCGCGTGGGCGATGACGGCATTGGGCATGCCTTTCTCCCGGATCAGCACGGTAAGAGCGCGGGTATCGATGCCGCAAAGCGCGACGATGCCGCGCCGCTTCAGCCATTGGTCGAGATGCCCGGCTGCCCGGTAGCTGGACGGGTCGGTGACATTGGCCTTGAAGATCGCGCCGACAGCGCCGGCGCGCGCCGCCGGATTCAGGTCCTCGATATCCTCGTCGTTGGTGCCGACATTGCCGATATGCGGGAAGGTGAAGGTGACGATCTGACCGGCATAGGAAGGATCGGTCAGGATCTCCTCGTAGCCGGTGAGCGCGGTGTTGAAGCACACTTCCGCGACCGCCGATCCGGTGGCGCCGAGGCCGCGACCCTCGATCACCGTGCCGTCGGCGAGCACCAGAAGGGCGGTCGGCTTTTCGGTGGCCCAGGGGGCAGTGGTCGTGGCCATGGCGGCACTCCTAGAGGCTGCTTCCAGATCACCCGTTTGCGGGACAATCCGCGCAGCAAGCAACGCGCAGCGGCGAATTCGCGAGCCTGCGCGCAACCAGATTTTCAGTTCATGCGAGGCTCAGTACATAGGGGAAGGCGCCAAAGCGGTCAATGACGCTTCCTTTGAACGGAATTGATTTATTTCGCCAAGCAATATCAATAGTTTGCCTGGATTTGCCTTGGCCCGCCAGCAAAGCTATTGTCCGCCGCGATCGAAGGAGAAGCACGATGCGCGAGAAAATCGCCGAATCCATGAAGAGCGCGATGAAGGCGCAGGACAAGCACCGCCTGCCGACGCTACGGCTGATCCAGGCCGCCATCCATGACCGCGACATCGCCAATCGCGGCGCCGGCAAGCCGGCTGCGAGCGAGGAGGAGATCCTGCAGATTCTCTCCAAGATGGTGAAGCAGCGCGAGGAATCGGCCAAGGCCTTCGAGGACGGCAAGCGGCCGGAACTGGCCGCGCAGGAGCGCGGCGAGATGGAAATCATCCGCGAGTTCCTGCCGGCGCAGCTCGACGACGCGGCGATCGCGGCTGCCGCGCGCGAGGCGATCGCCGCCACGGGCGCTGCCAGTCAGAAAGACATGGGCAAGGTGATCGGCGCGCTGAAGCAGAAATATGCCGGCCAGATGGACTTCGCCAAGGCAAGCGCCATCGTCAAGGGACTGCTGCAGTAGGCGGCTGCTGCGGCAGGCATTCTTGCCGCTCCCGCTGCGAGGGCCATGTAAGGCCGGGCACGCAGCCCGGTTCAAGCCGCGACGGCGCCTTTCCAAAACGGCGCGTGCGGCATTTCCCTGCCATGGAGGATGACACGATGATGAATCTCGCCCGCTATCCTCGTGTTGCGCTCGGCCACCTGCCCACGCCTCTCGAACGGCTCGAGAACCTGACCAGGGAATTGAACGGCCCGGAGATATGGATCAAGCGCGATGACTGCACCGGTCTGTCGACCGGCGGCAACAAGACGCGCAAGCTCGAGTTTCTGATGGCCGAGGCGCTGGCTGAAGGCGCCGACGCGGTCGTGACACAGGGCGCGACCCAGTCCAATCATGCGCGGCAGACCGCCGCTGCCGCCGCCAAGCTCGGCATGGCCTGTCATCTGCTGCTGGAGGACCGAACCGGCAAGACCGATTTCGACTACAAGGAAAACGGCAATGTGCTGCTCGACCGGCTCCACGGCGCGACGATCGAGCGCTGCCCGGCCAATCCCGACATGAACGGCGAGATGGAAAAGGCCGCTACTAGGCTGCGCGCCGAAGGCCGCAAGGTCTATACGATACCCGGCGGCGGATCGAATCCGACGGGCGCGCTCGGCTATGTGAACGCGGCCATCGAGCTGATCTACCAGGCGAACGCCATCGGCCTGAAGATCGATCATGTCGTGCATGCGACCGGCAGCGCCGGAACCCAGGCCGGTCTGGTCACCGGGCTCGTCGGCATCAACAGCGGCGTGCCGGTGCTCGGTATCGGCGTGCGCGCGCCGAAGCAAAAGCAGGAGGAAAACGTCTTCTCACTCGCGTGCCGGACGGCCGAGAAGCTTGGCCTTGCCGGTACTGTGAAACGCGAGGATGTCGTTGCCAACTGCGACTATATCGGCGACGGCTACGGCTTGCCGGCCGCCGATACGGTCGCGGCGATCCGCACATTGGCGCGCACCGATGCCATTCTGCTGGACCCGGTCTACTCCGGAAAGGGCATGGCCGGATTGATCGACCTGGCGGGGAAGGGTTTCTTCAAGAAGGGCGAGACCGTCGTCTTTCTACACACCGGCGGCTCGGCCGGGCTATTCGGTTATCCGACCGATCTCCAGAGCAATTTCTGACCGGCAGGCCGTCAGACTCCGAGGAATATTCAGAAGGCCGTATCGAGATGAGCAGCTACTACCCGCCCGCCCAC
>SUGL01000389.1 GCA_004963905.1 Mesorhizobium sp. | reverse complement strand
GCGCGCCATGATACCGAGCGGCCCTTCTGTGACGATGTGGATATGGTCCGCCTTGCGCGCATCGATCAGGCGCGCGACATGGCCGGGCGTCGTCAGCGCCAGCCGGATGTCCGGATAGGTCGGTAGCGGCAACGTGCGGAAAATGTTCGGCGTCAGGAAATCGGCCTGGACGTCGAAGGATTTCAGCGTTTCGGCAAGCCGCTCCAGCGTATGGAC
>SUGL01000388.1 GCA_004963905.1 Mesorhizobium sp. | reverse complement strand
CATCCATTGCGTCGGATCGATGCCCTCGATGTCGAGGGCGATGAGATCGTCCGGCGCCGGCTCAGCGAAATCGACGAAATTGTTGGCCTGCTCGATCGGGTTGCCGGGGCGGGCAAGGTGATAGGCGCCCCATTTCAGGCCGAGCGCCTTGGCCACCACCTTACGCGTCTGGAACAGCTCGCGCGTCACCGCATAGCGCTTCCACAGCGCCTTGCA
>SUGL01000387.1 GCA_004963905.1 Mesorhizobium sp. | reverse complement strand
CGCGCGCCGCCTCGATCGCCTTCGGCGACGGACCGAGCGGATTTTCGTTGGACGACAGCTTATGGACCTTCGTCACGCCGGCGGGCGCGGTGCTCTTGCCCGGCACGTAGGCCTCTATGTCCATGATGCCCGCGCGGGGCGTCGGACGTGGCTGATCCTGCTTCATGTCACAAATCCGTCGAGAGGGCCTCCGTCCGGAGGCAGCAGCGGGAATAC
>SUGL01000386.1 GCA_004963905.1 Mesorhizobium sp. | reverse complement strand
CGTCGGCCGTCTCCTGGACGGAGATGCCGTCGACCAAATCCTCGAACGCCACCTTGCCCTCGATTTCGGTGAGGATCGGGCGGGTGTAAGGATCCCACTCGGCGATGCGCTGGCCGCGCTTCACCTTGTCGCCGTCGTCCACGAAGATGCGCGAACCATAGGCGACGCGGTGCGTGGCGCGCTCCTTGCCGGTCTCGTCGAGGATCAGGACCGCCA
>SUGL01000385.1 GCA_004963905.1 Mesorhizobium sp. | reverse complement strand
GCCTCGTGCTGTGAATGCGTTGCTTTCGACGAGCGATCGCCCTATATGGCGATTTTAGCGGAGCTTGAGCCCCCCATGGCAGACCCGAAGGCAGACGCAGGCGACGTGCTTTCCGCCGAGGCCGACGACCATTTCCACGACGAATGCGGCGTGTTCGGCATTTTCGGCCGGCAGGACGCCGCGGCCATCGTCACACTCGGGCTCCACGCCCTGCAGC
>SUGL01000384.1 GCA_004963905.1 Mesorhizobium sp. | reverse complement strand
CACCGGGAAAACCTGGTCCTGGAAATGCTCTTCCAGCCAGGCCTTCTCGTCCTTGGTGAGCGCTTCGCGGGTGATGCTCTCGATGCCTTCCTTGTTGAGCAGCTCCATCAGGACCGACAGGCTCTTCTGCTGGTCCTCCTGCAGGCGCTCGACCTCGCGCAGCAATTGCTCGAGCTGCTGCTCGGGCGTGCGGCCATCCGGGCTCTTCAGGGCGATG
>SUGL01000383.1 GCA_004963905.1 Mesorhizobium sp. | reverse complement strand
CCCTTCGCCACCTGCAGTCCGACCGAGCGCAGCACCTCGACGGAGCCGAAGGATTTCGAGACTTCGGCGATATCGAGAAGCGCTGGGCTGTTGTTTGAGCTGTTGGCCATAGTGCTAGTCCCGGATGAAGGCGAAGCGCTGCTCCAGCCGCCGGCTGGCGTATGAAAGCGCGTAGTTGACGGCGAAATAGATCAGGGCGCCGAGGATATAGGGCGGC
>SUGL01000382.1 GCA_004963905.1 Mesorhizobium sp. | reverse complement strand
GTTCAAGGACACCTCGGTCGCCTCCGTCATCTCGGTGCCCGAGCTGACCTATGGTGCGCAGTGGATCAACTTCAACACCTTCCGCATCGTCGAGGTCTATCTGGTCGTGACGGCGATGTATCTGGTGACGGGCTACGCCCTGCTCTTCGCGCTGCGGCTGGTCGAGCGCTGGTACAGGACGTGGCGCTGATGCTTAGCCAGATCCTCTATGCCCTGC
>SUGL01000381.1 GCA_004963905.1 Mesorhizobium sp. | reverse complement strand
AAGGTGCGGATCTTCCAGATACTCGGGCCAAAGAGAAGATTGGCAAGGCCACCGGCGCCGGCGATCCAGGCAAGCGAAATGAACGCGATCACCCAGTAGACGGTGCTCGACGCGCGCCGGTTTAGACCGTGCAGAAGCGTCCGGTAATCCTTCTGGCGATCATCGTTGGCCGGTGTGAAGCCTGGGGCCGGCGTGAAACCTGGGGCAGGCGTGAAGCC
>SUGL01000380.1 GCA_004963905.1 Mesorhizobium sp. | reverse complement strand
GGCTGTGGTTCACCGTGCTGTTCGCCAACTTCGCCGAAGCCGTGGCCGAAGGCCGCGGCAAGGCACAGGCCGACTCGTTGCGCAAGGCGCGAACCGAGACCCAGGCCAAGCTACTCATCAACGGCGAGGATCGCTCGAAGTTCAAGCTCGTGCCCGGCACCAGCCTGAAGGTCGGAGATGTCGTGCTGGTCGAAGCCGGCGACATAATCCCCTCCGAC
>SUGL01000037.1 GCA_004963905.1 Mesorhizobium sp. | reverse complement strand
ATCCACGGGCGGAGCGGAAGCGAAGCGGACGCGAAGACCCGAGGATCCATTCCGTTACCTTGGCCGAAGAATGCAGCCGGCCAGAATTCTGCACCGCTGCAACTCTTCTAGGTAACGGAATGGATTCTATGGTCTGCGCCGCGTCGCTTCGCTCCTTGCTCCGCTATAGAATGACGACCTCGAGTCGCGGTACAGCCAATCTCCAAGGACGCACGGGCAACTGGGCGCCGCAAACCGTTACCTGCCCGCTGAAAAGAACGCTTTTTGCCACGCTTGGAAAAAAGTTGTCGCATGTGGCCGCGCATGGGTTGCCGGTTGCGAACAACGCAATTATAAGCCGCTTCGTCTGAGCGCGCCCATCGTCTAGCGGTTAGGACACCGCCCTTTCACGGCGGTAACAGGGGTTCGATTCCCCTTGGGCGTACCAAGTCTTTCCCTTGAGAAGATGAAACCGAACCACGTGCGCGAGATACGTATCGAGCGTGGGCGAAAACGCGACGTTAACTTCGTTGGCGGGTGACGGTATGTCGGCCTCAACCCGAAAGTGTAAAGTTGTCTCCGCTCTCAGCCGTGGAGGCGAGAATGAACTTGCTTCGGATAACGCTCTTATGCGCGGCCATGACCGTACTGGCAGGACTGCAACCCCTCCGCGCCGAGGATCAGCCTGCCGAGTCGAACAATGATGCAACGCAAGAACAGGCGGCAAAACACTGCGAGGGGCAAAATTGCTTGCCCCCAAAGGATAACCCTGTCCAGGAATGCAAGGGGCAAGATTGCACGCTGGCTCCGGCAACTGACCAGCCGCCGGCCCCGGTGATTGAACAAGTCAAATAAAGCAACCTCGATAGCGCCGATTCCATTAAGAAACGGCCGCGAACACCACGGTCTGCACCAGTCCCCCGCCCTGCCTGTTCTCCAGACGGATCGTCCCGCCGTAGCGCTCGATGATTTCCTTCGCGATCGCCAGCCCCAGTCCCGCGCCCGGGATGAACTGCGTGCGTGCCGGATCGACCCGGAAGAACGGCTCGAAGGCTTTGTTCAACAGATCCGGCGGGATGCCGGGGCCGCGGTCGGCGATGGTCAGAACCGCCCGGCCGCCTTGCCTCGACAGCGAGACGGTGCAGCTTTTGCCGTGCGTCGCGGCGTTGACGATCAGGTTGCGCAGCGCGCGGCGCAGGCCGAGCGCGCCGGCCTTGACCGACACATGATCGAGATGGTCGATCGTCACCGCGTGGCCGAGCGCCGTCATCTCGGTCTCGATGTCGCGGATCAGCCCGTCGAGTTCCACCGGTTCTACCGCATCCTGGTTGACCTCCTCGCGCACCAGGCGGATCGCGCTGTCGGCGATGCGGTCGAGCTCGTCGAGATCGCTCAGCCACTTCTCGCGATCCTCGTCGAGGAACTCGGCGCGGAGCCGCATCCTGGTCATCGGCGTCCTGAGGTCGTGGCCGGCGGCCGCGACAAGGCGCATGCGGCTTTCCATCGCCGCCTCGAGCCTTGCCGAAAGCTGGTTGAGCGCATGCGCGGTGGCCCTGACTTCGGCCGATCCCTCTTCAGGAACCGTCGCCAGCACCCCGTCCGAACCGATCTTGCTGACGGCGGCCTCAAGCATTTCCAGCGGCCGCACCAGCACGCCGGTGAAGTAGATCGACACCGGCGTGGCGCCGAGCACGATCAGCACCATCCAGCCTGCCAGCCCGTACCAGACATCGCGCGGCGGACCGAAATCGGGGACATCGACGATCATCCAGCGATGGTCGGGCAGCTCGACAGAAGCGACCATTCCCGGCCTGCCGGCATTACGGCTGACCACGGCCGAAACATCGAGGCCGTTGTGGTGCAGGATCTCGTTCAACACCCTTGTGTGCTTGCGGTCCTCGAAGCCGTCGGCCGGGCGATCCCTTACGACGACCGGCGCGTCGCCGGCCTGTCGTGCATGGCCTGGAACCAACTGCACCATATATTGGATCTGGTGGGCGAGCGGGCCCATGATGAGCTCGGGCGATGGCCCGCCGAGCACCTTGACGGCGACGGCGGTAGCGAGGCCGACCACGCCCAGGATCGAAACGACCAAAAGGATGATCAGCCGCCGGCGCAGCGAGGTCATGCCTCGGTCTCCGCCGTCTCGACGCGGGCGGTGAGCTGGTAGCCGCCATTGCGTACCGTCTTGAACAGGTTCTCCTCGCCCGCTTCGGCAAACTTCCGGCGCAGCCGGCTCATCAGCACGTCGACTGAACGGTCGAGCGGCTCGCGCTCGCGCCCCTGTGTCAGATCGAGCAGCTGATCGCGCGACAGGAGCCGCCCCGGCCGGTCGAGGAACACCTGCAGCAGGTCGAACTCGGCGCCGGTGAGGTCGATCGCGGCACCTTCGGCGTCGATCACCTTGCGCGTGTCCGGCTCAAGCCTGTAACCGGCGAAACGGTAGACGCGAACCTTGGGCGGAGCGGCTTCCTCCGGCGCCGAGCGCCTGAGCACCGCGCGGATGCGGGCCGAAAGCTCGCGCGGGTTGAACGGTTTGCCGAGATAGTCGTCGGCGCCGAGCTCCAGCCCGATGATGCGGTCCACATCCTCCTTCAGCGCCGTCAGCAGGATGACCGGGATATGCGGCTTGCGGTCGCGCAAGGCGCGGCAGATGTCGAGACCCGAACCGTCGGGCAGCATGACGTCGAGCACGATGAGGTCGAACTGGCCTGCGCCGAGCTTCTGCTCGCACTCGCGCCGGTCGGCCGCCACCGAGACGCGAAAGCCCTGCCCGTCGAGATAGCGTCCGAGCAGCGTCCTGATCTCGCGGTCGTCATCGACGACGAGGATGTGGGGTTGTGCCTGCATTCCCAGCCCATCTCACCTTGTTCGCCACCGATTATAGGAACAGCGGCCGAAGAGCGGCATGGAAATTTGCAACCGAATGTTTCCGGGGAGGCACCGGAAACATTGGGAAACAAATCTCCCTTTTCTGGAAACCTTCGGCAATGCGCCGAAGCAAAGCGGCAAAAGACGCTTCCTATTCTCCCGCCATCCGAAGCATGCAGGAAAGGATCACGTCATGCGAAGCAGACTTTTGGCGCTCGGCCTGTTCTCGGTCGCGGCCATCCATCCCGTGCTGGCCGCCCAGCCCGACCCCGGCGCGGCACCCGGTGACGAACCGCCGGCGATCGGGCGGCAGGACGATGCAGGCCCGGGCCCGATGCCCTGGCCCGGCCCGCATGGGCCGATGCGGCACGGACCGATGCCACAGGGGCCGGAAGGCTTCCGCCGCATGGGACCGCCGCCGCCGGAGATGCTTGCCGCGCGGCTTTCGGCGCTCGAGACCCGCATCGGCATTCGCACCGAGCAGCTCGATGCCTGGCGCGACTATACCGGCGCGCTGCAGGCGGTGCTGGCGCCGCCGCGGTTCGACCATGGCTCCGGCGCTCGCAGTGGCTCTGAAGCAGGCGGGCCGCCCACGCCCGGCGGCCCCGACCAGGCGCAACGCGATCCCTTCGCTTTCCAGGAGCGGCTGGCCGACGAAGTCACCAAGCGCGCGGCTTCGGCCGCCAAGCTGAAGGATGCGATCGCCGTGCTGCGCACCAAGCTGACGCCCGAACAGCTCGAAATCCTCGCTTCGGCGGATCGGCCGCACGGCCCGCCCCCCGGTCCATGGGGCAATCCGCCGGACGACGCAGCCGGCCCCGGAGGTCCGCACGGACAGCTTCAGCCACCCCTACCCCGGAATGGCGAGCAACTCTGACCGTCTGCACCGGCCGGTCCGCTGATCCACCCGTTCACGGGCCGGCCGGTTCTTTTGCGAATTGGCGGACGCGTCCGCGCGACCGCCGTCAAGCATGAAGCGCATGATGATGTGGGAAGCCCTGATGATGCTGCGGCTGCTTGCCTCTCTGGGCTCGCCCTTGCCGATCCGCTCCAGCGCCGGTGCCAGGCAACAGATCCTGTCGAAGCAGGCGCTAAAAGGGGCGATCCGGCTGAGCTTCGCCGCTTACCGCCTGTCGCTTCCGATCTCGTCTTCAAGCACTGAAAATCATGACCAGAAAATTGCGTAAAAGGCATCTTCTCCTCGTCGCCGTGCTCGTCGCGGCCGGCGTCGTCGCGATGCTGAAGGCCTATGGCCGTGGCACGCCGGAACCGGACGTTGACAAGGCCGCGCCCGCTCAGGCCGCCACGCTCACCGTTTCCGTGGAGATGGTTCGCTCCGACCAGATCACAGCCTCCGTCAGCGCAGCGGGCACCGTCGCCGCATGGCAGGAAGCGACGATTGGCGCGGAGGAAAGCGGGCTGCGCCTAACCGACGTTCTAGTGAAGGAAGGCGACCATGTGAAGGCCGGCGACGTCGTCGCCCGGTTGGACGACTCGTTGCTCAAAGCCCAGCTCGCCGAGCAGAAGGCTGCCGTCGCGCAGGCGCAGGCGACGCTCGACTCCGCGCTATCGGCCGCGGCCCGCGCCGACAAGCTGCTCGCCAGCAACGCCGTCAGCGCCGAAACCGCCGAGGACAAGGCGACCGCCGTCAAGACCGGCAAGGCCGGGGTCGAGCAGGCCGAGGCCGCCGCCGAGCGGCTGCAGGCCCAGCTCGACAGGACGACCATCCGCGCGCCCTTCGACGGCATCGTCTCCGGCAAGCCGGCGGTGGCTGGCTCCATCGTCCAGGCCGGCACCGAGCTGATGAAGATCGTCCGCGACGGCAGGCTGGAGGTCGGCGTTCTCGTCCCCGAAAAGGATCTGGCGGCAATCTCGGTCGGTCAGGCGGCGACAATCGTCGATGCCGCCGGCCGCACTTTCTCCGGCAGCGTTTCCTCGATCGCCGAGACGGTCAATTCGACCACGCGCCTCGCCACCGTCTATGTCGGGATCGGCGAAGGCTCGGGACTGAAGCCCGGCATGTTCGCCCGCGTCTCGATCGAGACCGCGGCGTCCCGGCAGCTCACCGTCGCCGAGACGGCCCTGGTCTGGCATGACGGCAAGCCGGCCGTCTTCACCGTCGATGATGGAGGCAAGGTCGGCGCCAGGCCGGTAGTGACCGGCTCGCGCCAGAACGGCCGCGTCGCCATCGCAAGCGGCTTGTCGGAAGGCGATCATGTCGTCGTCGCCGGCGCCGGCTTCCTCAGCGATGGCAACCTCGTGCGCGTCGCCGCCAATGACGCGAAGGTCGGCAATGCAGCGGGCTCGACGGAGGCGGCGCGATGAACGCGATCTCCTCCTGGTCGATCCGCAATCCGGTTCCGACCATCGTGCTGTTCCTGTCGCTTGCGATTGCCGGCGTCTACGGCTTCATGCATCTGCGCACCAACAACATGCCCGACATCGACCTGCCGACCGTCACCGTTACGGTGGCGCAGCCGGGCGCGGCGCCGAGCGAGATGGAGGTGCAGGTCGCGCGCGTCATCGAGAACGCGGTCGCGACCCTGGAAGGCGTCGACGACGTCTCGACCTCGATCAGCGAGGGCTCGTCCGTCACCACGGTCGAATTCACCCTCGGCGCCGATCCCGAGACCGCCACCAACGATGTCCGCAACGCGGTCTCCGGCGTGCAGTCCAGCCTGCCGGCGGCGGCGCAGACACCGGTCGTGGCGAAGGTCAACGCCACAGGCAATTCGGTGCTGACCTTTGTCGTCGAGGCGCCGACCATGGCGCCCGATGCGCTAAGCTGGTACATCGACAACGACGTCGCCAAGGTCCTGCTCGGCGTCGACGGCGTCTCCAAGATCACCCGCTCCGGCGGCGTCGACCGCGTCATCCGCGTCGAGCTCGACCCCGACCGGCTTGCGGCGCTCGGCATCAGCGCTGGCGATGTCAGCCAGACGCTCGCCTCGAACAACGTCAATCAGCCGGGCGGCCGCGCCAATATCGGCGGCCAGGAGCAGTCGGTGCGCACGCTGGCGAGCGCCACGACCGTGGAGGCGCTGGCCGATACCCGCATCGCGCTCAACGGCGCCGGCGACGTCAAGCTTTCCGACCTTGGCACCGTCGTCGACAGCTGGGAAAAACCGCGCCAGGCCGCCTATCTCGACGGCAGGCAAGTCGTCGCCTTCAACGTCTACAGATCGGTCGGCTCGAGCGAGATCGACGTGGTCAAGGCCGCGCGCGCCGCGATCGCCGAGATGGGCGCCACGACCACCAAGGCAAAATTCACCGAGGTCACCTCCTCGTCCGGCTTCGTCCAGGAAAGCTATGATGCGGCCCTCGAAGCGCTCTGGCTCGGCGCCCTGCTCGCCGTCGGTGTCGTCTGGCTGTTCCTGCGCGACATCAGGGCGACATTGGTCTCGGCGGTGGCAATGCCGCTGTCGCTGATCCCGACCTTCGCGGTGATGGCTGCCTTCGACATCTCGCTCAACAACATCACCTTGCTGGCGCTGTCGCTGGTGGTCGGCATTCTCGTCGACGATGCGATCGTCGAGATCGAGAACATCGTGCGCCACTTGCGCCAGACCGGCGTCAGCGCCTATCAGGCGGCGATCGAGGCGGCGGACGAGATCGGGCTTGCCGTCGTGGCAACGACCGCGACCATCGTCGCCGTGTTCCTGCCGGTTGCCTTCATGCCCGGCATTCCCGGCAAATTCTTCTTCTCTTTTGCGGTCGCCGTCTGCGTATCGGTGCTGTTCTCGCTGCTGGTGGCGCGCATGCTGACCCCACTGATGGGCGCCTATCTGGTGCGCGCCGGCGGACACGGCGAGGATGACCAGCCAGCCTGGGTTCCGGCCTATCTCTGGCTCTTGCGCAAGGCGCTCAGCCATCGCTGGATCACGCTCCTCGCCGGCATCGCCTTCTTCGCCGGCTCCATGGCGCTGGCGACCCGGCTGCCGACCGAATTCATGGCGGCAGCGGATCGCGGCCGCTCGATGATCTCCGTCGAGCTGCCGCCAGGCTCGACGATCGAGCAAACCACGGCCGTTGTCCAGGACATCACCGGACGGCTCGAAAAGGAGCCGGTCGTCGACAGCGTGTTTGCCACCATCGGCACGGCGGCCTCGTCAGGCGGAGGGCCGAACCAAAGCTCGTCATCGGCCGAAGTGCGCACCGCGACCGTCACGGTCAATCTCAAGCCGCGCGCCGAGCGGACGATGAGCCAGCAGCAGTTCGAGGCCGAAGCCTCGCCCAAGCTCGACGACATTCCAGGCGCCCGCATCCAGTTTGGCGCCGACGGCTTCGCCGGCGCCAAGGTGTCGATCACGCTGGTCGGCGACGACGGCGCGACCATCGAGAAGGCGAGCAACGCGCTGATCGAGCAAATGAAATCGCTGCCGGGCCTCATCAACCCGACCTCGACGGCCGCGACCACCAAGCCCGAGCTGATCGTGCGTCCCGACAGCGCCAAGGCTGCCGAGCTCGGCGTCACGCCGACCGAGATCGCCGCGACGGTGAAAATCGCCACCATCGGCGACACCGACACCAGCCTGGCGAAGTTCAACCTCGGCGACCGTCAGGTGTCGATCGTCGTCACCCTGCCCGACGGCGCGATCGACGATCCCGCCAAGCTTGCCGTCCTGCCGCTGACCGGCAGCAAGGGCACCGTGCCGCTCGGCGCTGTCGCCGACATCGGCTTCAATGCCGGACCGAACAGCATCACGCGCGTCGACAGGAGCCGCAGCGCAACGATTGAGGCCGACCTCTCTGGCCTGACCCTCGGCCAGGCGACCACCGCCATTCGCGCCCTGCCGGTCATGCAGAACCTGCCGGCCGGCGTGCACGAGCTGGCGCGCGGCGATGCCCAGCGCATGCAGGAGCTGTTCTCTGGCTTTGCCACCGCGATCGCCGCCGGCATCATCCTCATGTACCTGACGCTGGTGCTGCTTTTCCGCAGCTTCGTGCAGCCGGTGACCATCCTGGTCGCGCTGCCGCTTTCGGTCGGCGGCGCGCTCGGCTTCCTTCTCGTCACGGGCAAGGCGCTTGGCATCTCGCCGTTGATCGGCATACTGATGCTGATGGGCATCGCGGCCAAGAACTCGATCCTGCTCGTCGAATATGCACTGGTTGCCGAGAAGGAGCATGGCATGAGCCGCTTCGAGGCACTGCTCGACGCTGCCCGCAAGCGGGCTCGGCCCATCGTCATGACATCGATCGCCATGGGTGTCGGCATGCTGCCGATCGCGCTTGGCATCGGCGCGGACGCCGAGACGCGAGCGCCGATGGCGATCGCCGTGATCGGTGGATTGCTCTCCTCGACCGTGCTCAGCCTCGTCTATGTGCCGGTTGTCTACACCTTCATGGACGACATTCAGAGCTTCCTTGCCCGTCACCTCGGCAAGCTGCTGGTCGAAAGGCCCGGCGATGGTCAGGCGGCGACTGCAACTTCAGCGAAAGATCCAGCCGATGCATATCCAGCCTAGTCATTCTCTTTTGCCGACGAGGCCACGTTGCCTCTCTCCCTGGGCAGGAATGCTGTGTGCGGTACTCTTTCTGGCGGCCTGTTCGCAGGAAAAGAGCGAGGTTCCTGCGGGCATGGGCGGCGTCGGCCGGCCCGAGGTCGGCGTTGTCACCTTGCATCCGCAGTCGGTCGCGATCACCGCCGAACTGCCCGGCCGCACGGCGGCCTCACTCATCGCCGAGGTACGCCCGCAGGTCGACGGCATCATCCAGCAGCGCCTGTTCCAGGAAGGCGCCGAGGTGGTGCCGGGACAGCCGCTCTACCTTATCGATCCGGCGAGCTACCAGGCAGCCTATGACAGCGCCGTCGCTGCCCAGCAGAAGGCCGAAGCGGCGCTCCCCACCGCCCAGGCCAAGTTCGATCGCTATTCCGGACTGCTGAAGCAGAACGTCGTCTCGAAGCAGGATTTTGACGATGCCGCCGCGACGCTGGCGCAGGCCCAGGCCGACGTTGCATCGGCCAAGGCGAGCGTCGAGACGGCGCGCATCAGCCTCAACCGCACCTCGATCACCGCGCCGATCGCCGGCCGGATCGACAAATCCACGCTCACGCCGGGAGCCCTGGTCACCGGCAACCAGGAGACGGTGCTGACCACCATTCGCGCGCTCGACCCGATCAATGTCGATGTCACGCAGTCCAGCACCAATCTGCTCAACCTGCGCCAAGCGATCAACGAAGGCCGGCTGAAGGTCAGCGGGCCCAACGTCAGCGTGAAGCTCAAGCTCGACAACGGCGCCATCTACTCGCGGACCGGCAAGCTGGAATTCGCCGGCGCCAATGTCGACCAATCCACCGGCACTTTCGCGCTCAGAGCCCAGTTCCCCAATCCCGACCGCCTGCTGCTGCCAGGCATGTATGTGCGCGCCATCGTCGAGGAAGGTGTGGCGCAGAACAGCTTCCTGGTGCCGCAGCGCGCAGTCACCCGCGACCCGAAAGGTCAGGCGACGGCCATGGTGGTCAATGCCCTGGGCAAGGTCGAGTCACGTGCTCTCAGTGTGCGCAACAGCGTCGGCAACAACTGGCTGGTGGACTCCGGCGTCGGCGACGGCGACCGCGTCATCGTTGAAGGCGTACAGCTGGTGCGCGCAGGTGGCGACGCGACGCCGGTCGAGGTGACGATCGACGAGGCGACCGGCGAGATCAAGGATCGCCAGCAGACCTCCGCCACGGCGGAACCGGCTGGCGGCAAGGCTGCCGGCGCCGCCAAGCAACCAGCGTCTGGCGCAACCGGGAACTGAGGCGATGTCGACTTTCTTCATCAATCGCCCGATCTTTGCCTGGGTGATCGCCATCGTGATCATGCTGGGCGGCCTGCTCGCGCTCCGGTCGCTGCCGATCTCGCAATACCCGCAGATCGCGCCCACCACGGTGAACATCAGCGCCAGCTATCCCGGTGCCGACGCCCAGACGGTCGAGAATTCGGTGACCAAGGTCATCGAGCAAGGCATGACCGGCATCGACAATCTCGACTACATGACGGCGACGTCGACCTCGACTGGACAGGCCTCGATCACGCTGACCTTCACCAGCGCCGCCAATCCCGACACCGCCCAGGTGCAGACCCAGAACAAGCTGCAGCTGGTGCAGTCGCAGCTGCCGCAGGTCGTCCAGAGCAACGGCATCACCGTCTCCAAATCCTCGACCGGCTTCCTGATGGTCATCGGCTTCGTTTCCACCGACGGCAAGATGAACTCGACAGACCTTGCCGACTATGTCGACAGCACGGTCAACGACACGCTGAAGCGCGTCGAAGGCGTCGGCTCCACCCAGCTCTTCGGCTCCGGCTATGCCATGCGCATCTGGCTCGATCCCGACAAGCTCGCCCAATATGCACTGATGCCGAGCGATGTCGCCACCGCGATCGAGGCGCAGAACACCCAGGTCTCCGCCGGACAGCTCGGCGGCCTGCCGGCGCGCAAGGGACAGCAGCTCAATGCCACGGTGACGGCCAAGAGCCGGTTGCAGACCGCCGAGCAATTCCGCAACATCATCCTGAAGAGCAACACCGACGGCTCGCTGGTTCGGCTCAACGACGTCGCCAGGGTCGAGATCGGCGCCGAAAGCTACACGACGGCCGCCCACTACAATGGCAAGCCGTCGGCCGGCGTCGCGGTCAATCTGGCGACCGGCGCCAATGCGATCAGCACCGCCGAGGCGGTGCGCGCGACCATCGACCGTTTGAGCTCGACCTTCCCGCAAGGCGTCGAGGTCGTCTACCCCTACGACACATCGCCCTTCGTACGCCTGTCGATCGAAGAGGTGGTGAAGACGCTGGCAGAAGCGATCGTGCTGGTGTTCCTGGTGATGCTGCTCTTCCTGCAGAACCTGCGCGCCACCATCATCCCGACGATCGCCGTTCCGGTGGTACTGCTCGGCACCTTCGGCGTGCTCTCCTTCTTCGGTTACTCGATCAACACGCTGACCATGTTCGCCATGGTGCTCGCCATCGGCCTGCTCGTCGACGACGCCATCGTCGTCGTCGAAAATGTCGAACGCGTCATGGCTGAGGAAGGCCTGCCGCCGAGAGAGGCGACGCGCAAATCGATGAACGAGATCACCGGCGCGCTGATCGGCATCGCCACCGTGCTGTCGGCCGTGTTCGTGCCGATGGCTTTCTTCGGCGGCTCCACCGGCATCATCTACCGGCAGTTCTCGGTGACCATCGTCTCGGCGATGGTGCTCTCGGTGCTGGTCGCGCTGGTGCTGACGCCCGCGCTCTGCGCCACGATCCTGCGGCCGCCCAGGGACCACGCGACGCAGAGAGGTCCGTTCGGCTGGTTCAACCGCGCCTTCGACCGCGGCACGACGGCCTATCGCGACGGCTCGCACGGCATCATCAACCGGGGCAAGCGCTTCCTCGTCGTTTTCCTGGCCATCGTCATCGCCATGGGCTGGATGTTTGCCAGGCTGCCAAGCTCGTTCCTGCCTGACGAGGACCAGGGCATCCTGATCACCAGCGTGCAACTGCCGGTCGGCGCGACACAGGATCGAACCGAGCGCGTGCTCGCCCAGGTGACCGACCACTATTTGAACGAGGAGAAGGACGCGGTCGATGGGGTGTTCACCGCTTCCGGCTTCGGTTTCGGCGGCGCTGGACAGAATGTCGGTATCGCGTTCGTTCGGCTGAAGGATTTCGACAAGCGCACGTCGCCGGCCCTGGCGGCGAAGGCGGTCGCCGGCCGCGCCATGGGCGCCTTCTCCAAGATCAGGGATGCGCAGGTCTTCGCGCTCGCCCCTCCCGCCATCCAGGGTTTCGGCAACACCAGCGGTTTCGACTTCTATCTGCAGGACGTCAACGGCGCCGGCCATGAGGCGCTGATCCAGACGCGCAACCAGCTTCTCGGTCTTGCCGCGCAGAGCAAGCTGCTCGCCAACACCCGCCCCAACGGCCAGGAGGATCAGCCGCAGTTCTCGGTCGACATCGATCAGGAAAAGGCAAGCGCCCTCGGCATCGGCCTCTCCGACATCAACAACACGCTCTCCACCGCCTGGGGCAGCGACTACGTCAACGACTTCATCGATCGCGGCCGGGTGAAGCCGGTCTATCTGCAGGCGGACGCGGACTTCCGCATGCAGCCGGAAGATCTGGACAAATGGCAGGTCCGCAATTCCGGCAGCGCCATGGTGCCATTCTCGGCCTTCGCCTCCAGCCATTGGACATACGGCTCGCCCCGGCTCGAGCGCTACAACGGTTCGGCGGCCGTGGAAATCCAAGGCGCGGCGGCGACGGGCGTGAGTTCGGGCGCCGCCATGGACGAGATCGACAAGCTGGTCGCGCAACTGCCCACCGGGTACGCGCATGAGTGGACGGGGCTCTCGCATCAGGAGCGGCTTTCCGGCAACCAGGCGATGTCGCTCTATCTGATCTCGGCCCTCGTCGTCTTCCTTTGCCTCGCCGCGCTTTACGAGAGCTGGTCCATCCCGTTCGCGGTCATGCTGTCGGTGCCGATCGGCATCTTCGGCGCGCTGCTGGCGGCGAGCCTGTTCGGGCAGACCAACGACGTCTATTTCAAGGTCGGCCTGCTGACCACGATTGGTCTCGCCTCCAAGAACGCCATCCTCATCGTCGAATTTGCCATCGAACGGCAGGCGGCGGGAATGGGGCTGGTCGAGGCGACGCTGGAAGCGGCGCGGCAACGGCTGCGGCCAATCCTGATGACGTCGCTGGCCTTCATTCTCGGTGTCACGCCATTGGCAATCGCCAGCGGCGCGGGTTCGGGCGCGCAGAATTCCGTCGGCATCGGCGTGATGGGCGGCATGATCGCGGCGACCGTGATCGGCGTGTTCCTGGTGCCGCTGCTGTTCGTCACGGTGCGCAGTATCTTCAAGGGCAAGGCCGCCAAGCAGGATTCTGGGCAGGATACGGGCGGGACGCCAGCCACAGCCACTCAGCGATAAGGGTTTCAGTCATGACAGGTTTCGAACGCGGTCTGCGGACCGCGAAAGGACTGCTTTTGCCCGCTTTTGCCGGCCTTCTGCTCTCCGGATGCGTCGTCGGTCCAGACTATCGGACGCCCTTGTTGGTCGTGCCGGCGACCTGGAGCGACTGGAAGGCAACGAAGCCGGCCAAGCCGGCGCAGCTGTCGCTATGGTGGCGGAAGCTCCGCGATCCCGTGCTCAACCAGTTGGTCGAGGAAGCGGTTGCCGGCAATCTGGACGTGGCGACGGCCAAGGCCAAGATCCGCGAGGCGCGCGCGTCCTACCGCCAATCCGCGGGGACGCTGTTTCCATCCGCCGACGGTTCGGCCTCCGCCACGCGCAACAAGGTCGCCGCGACCACCTCGGGCGGGACCGCCAGCGAGACCTACGACCAGTATCAGGCGGGCTTCGATGCCAGCTGGGAGCTCGATCTCTTCGGCGCCAACCACAGGAGTGTCGAGGCCGCCCGCTACGGATTGGACGCCTCTCAGGAGAGCCTCCGTTCGACCCTGCTGACCTTGATCGGCGATGTTGCCTCCAACTACGTCCAGGCCCGCGGCTACCAGACTCGCATCGCGCTTGCCCGGCGCTCGGCCGCATCGCAAAGGCAGACCGCCGAGCTCACCCGCACCATGGCCTTGGCCGGCACGGCAACCGCTGCCGATGTCGCCAAGGCCATGGGACAGGCAAGCAGCACGGAAGCCGACGTCCCGACCCTGGAAGCGAACTACGCCGAAGCGGTGC
This sequence comes from Mesorhizobium sp., assembly GCA_004963905.1. GTDB lineage: Bacteria > Pseudomonadota > Alphaproteobacteria > Rhizobiales > Rhizobiaceae > Mesorhizobium. Next base: position 46,312 of record SUGL01000037.1, on the reverse strand, counting down.
ACCGCCTTTCTGTGCTCACCGGCCGTCCGCCGGCGGCGTTGGTCGAGCGGCTGAAGCGCCCCACGTCGATCCCGGCGCCGCGCCTGCCGATCCCGACCGGCATTCCGGCCGACATCCTGCTGACCCGCCCCGACGTGCGGATGGCGGAACGGCAATATGCTCAGTACACGGCCAAGATCGGCCAGGCAGAGGCGGCGCGCTATCCGAGCGTCAGCCTGACGGGAGACATCAGTACCACCGCCCTCAAGCTCGGCGACCTCGGCAGGAATTCCACCATCGGCTGGTCCTTCGGCCCGACGCTCAGCGTGCCGCTGTTCAACGCCGGTCAGTTGCAGGCGGCCGTCGAGATCGCCAAAGCCCAGCGCGACCAATATTTCATTGCCTACAAGGCAGCCGTGCTGACGGCACTGGAGGACGTGGAAAACGCCACCGTCTCTCTGTCGCAGGAGCGGATCAGGAACGGCAAGCTCGCCTCTTCCGCAAAATCCTATGGCGACGCCGCCCGGCTCGAAAGAACGCTCTACAAAGCGGGTGAGACAAGCCTTCTCGACGTGCTGGATGCAGAGCGGTCGCTCTACTCGGCCGAGGACACCCTGCTGCAGAGCCGTGTGTCGATCGCCACCGATTACATCGCACTCAACAAGGCGCTCGGCGGCGGTTGGGACGGCACGATCGACAGCGCCAAGCCTGAAGTCTTCGATGTCGGCGCCGGTCCGCGGCTGGCATCGGAAACGCAGTGATATGAAGCCGGACGTCTATCTGAAGCCCTCGGAACAAATCTCCGTGAGCAATAGCTGAAAGCAATCATCCACTATACTATAACCTGGTCGAGGCAATGCGATGTCGAACGTCTACGATCTTGGAACCAATCTGGTGCGTCGTATCTATGAAAAGCGCATAGATGCACCAGCGATTCTTGATATCAGCACCCATTTTCCCAACGCGACGAAGTTCGCGGCCGCCTGGCAGAGTATTCGCGACGAAGCCCTGGCGGTGCAGTTGAACAGGGTGCCGCGCTTCCACGATATCATGCCGGAGCAGGCCGAGATTTCGGCCAATGACGGCCTCGATTGGCGCATGTTCGTGCTCAAGGCCTACGACATGACGATTCCGGAAAACCTCGCGCGAATGCCCACCCTCGGCCGGCTGCTGTCCGAATGCCCCGAGGTTAAATCGGCGGCCGTCTCATTCCTGGCGCCGCGCAAGCACATCCCGCCCCATCGCGGCCCCTTTCGCGGCATCATGAGATTTCACCTCGGTCTGGTCATCCCGAAACAGGCGGATGGCCGGCCGGCGACGATCATGATGATCAACCATGAGGACCGGCGGATCTCCGACGGCGAGTGCATGCTTTGGGACGACACTTTCGAGCACGAGGTGATCAACAACGCCGATCAGGCGCGCATTGCCTTGCTGCTCGATGTGTGGCGTCCGGAAATGCCCCTGGACATGGAGATCCTGTCCAGGCTGATCGTTCGCGGCGTGCAGGTGGGAATGCACTACAGAGGAGTATCTTTCGCCGGCTGAAGCCTTACGTCCTCGCCTCGCGAAACCCTCTTGCGCTGCCGCCGCGCTTGACCGGCAACATCATATCCCGGGCGAGCAACCCGCTGACGCGGCAGAAAGCCATGAAGGCACGGCAGGCTTCCTCCGAGCTCGCGACATCGACGGTCGCGCCGAAGCAGGCGTTGAAGGCGAGATCATAGACCTTGCCCTGGCGGCGCTTCGGCCAGTCCTGCAGGAAGTCGAGCGCCTGCTCGACGCTGTAGATTTCCTCGACCGGCAGGCCGGGCGCGGGCGTGACGCGCACCGGCACCTCGAATTGCAGTCTGTCCATTCCCTGTCTCCCGAACTGGCGAAGCCCGAGCAACGCCGTTCGTTCTGAAGAAATTCTTTTGACGCCTTCTGGGACAGGAATGTGACCTCAGTACGGTCGGCCGCTCGAGCCTGGGTGCGGCGGATCGGCACCCTGGTCAGATCGTTCGACGGGGCGATGCCTTCCGCATCGCCCCGTCCCGTATTCCGCCAATTTCATTTGCGCCTACTGGTTCGCCGGGTCCGTCTCCGCCTCGTAGGCCATGCGCGAGACCACGATCAGCAGATAGGCGGACGGAATGGCGAAGATGACGCCTAGCACGATCGCGGCCGTCCCCTCCATGCGAAGCGTTTCGGCAATGGCCCAGTAGACGGTGCCGACGCAGATGATTGCCTGGACGGTGAGAAACGAGGCTGCCGAGGCAGCGCGTGTGAGCGTTTTGAAGGTCTTGATACGTCGCATCGCGAAATGTCCAATGGACGCGCCACGTAGCCGGCGGGCGGCAGATGCCGTCGCCAGATCGCAGCGCGAAGGAATGTTTAGGGTGTGAAAACTGCGGTCAGCGGCCGCCGGGTTCAGGCCGTTGGTGGCGCGCGTGGCTGGTTGGCATGCGAGAGCGGCGCGGCCACGGGGACGGGCGCGATGTTCGCCTGCGCCGGCAAGGCCTGGCCGCTGACGAGGAAATCGGATGTGGGGGCGAGCGCGCCGGGACTGCCGCCGACGAGCTTCAAAGGCAGCGGCCGGCCGGCGCGGGCCTCGATGGCCTGCGCCTTGCCGGTGACCCTCGGCAATGCAAGCGTTTCGCCCTGCCGCGTCGCGCTGAGGCCGGGGCCGCCCGCGGCCGAGGCGGCGGACGCGGAGACTTCGGCCTGAGCGAAGCCCAGCAGCGCGAGCACGAGCAGCGCCATCAGGGCCGAGCATGCGGTCCTGAATGGCTGCAGCGTCGATCTTGCGCGTTCCGATGCCGTCAACGGCATTAAATCTCCTGTGTCCAGACCGCCCTAGCCCATGGGGCAGCGAAAGGAAAGCTTGCAACAAACCTGGACGCGCCAGCTCTGCGCCAGCGAATATTCCCAGCAGCACACCGGTTGAAGGCACTTCGTCCTTGAACCTTGCGGCTTCCGGTGCCAAATCTGGAGAAAATTTCCGCATCGGCTCGCGTCATGAGCCAACCCGCGAACGGACAAGAATGGTTACCTATCTCGACGCCGCGACGGCCCCCTTGAGAAACACCGGCCAGATTCGCCTCTATGGCGAAGAAGGCTTTGCCGGCATGCGCAAGGCCTGCGACCTCACCGCGCGCTGCCTCGACGAGCTCGTGTCGATGGTGAAGCCCGGCGTCACTACCGAGACCATCGACCGCTTCGTCTTCGAGTTCGGCATGGACCACGGCGCGTTGCCGGCGACGCTCAACTATCGCGGCTACACCAAGTCCTCCTGCACCTCGATCAACCATGTCGTCTGCCACGGCATTCCCGACAACAAGCCGCTGAAGGACGGCGACATTGTCAACATCGACGTCACCTATATCCTCGACGGCTGGCATGGCGATTCCTCGCGCATGTATCCGGTGGGCACGATCAAGCGCGCCGCCGAGCGCCTGCTGGAGGTGACCTATGAATGCCTAATGCGAGGCATCGCGGCCATCAAGCCCGGCGCCCGCACCGGCGCCATCGGCGCCGCGATCCAGAGCTATGCCGAGGCCGAGCGCTGCTCGGTGGTGCGCGACTTCTGCGGCCACGGCGTCGGCCAGCTTTTCCACGACGCGCCGAACATCCTGCACTACGGCACCGCCAACGAAGGCGTCGAGATGCGGCCCGGCATGATCTTCACCGTCGAGCCGATGATCAATCTCGGCCGGCCGCATGTGAAGGTGCTGTCGGACGGTTGGACGGCGGTGACGCGCGACCGTTCGCTGTCGGCCCAGTACGAGCACACGATCGGCGTCACCGACACCGGCTGCGAGATCTTCACGCTGTCGCCGAAAAAGCTCGACCGCCCCGGTCTGCCAGCCTAGTCTTCGGCCAAAGCCTGGAGGGGATGGGCGGGCGATGGCGAAAATCGAGGACAAGCGGGCATTCTTCTCTGAAGCCTGGACAGAGCCGCCTAAGAAGAAGGCGGCGCCTGCCGAAAAGCCGCATTACCATGGCCATCGCGACCGCCTGCGCGAGCGCTTTGTTGCGGGCGGTGCCGACGCCCTGCCCGACTACGAGCTGCTCGAGCTGCTGCTTTTCCGGCTGATTCCGCGCGTCGACACCAAGCCGATCGCCAAGGCGCTGATCGCCCGCTTCGGTTCGCTGGCCGAAGTGCTCGGCGCGCCGGCATCCCTGTTGGAAGAAGTCAAAGGCATCGGCCCGACTGTCGCGACCGATCTCAAGGTCATCGCCGCCACCGCCCAGCGCATGGCGCGCGGCGAAGTGCGCGGCCGCGAGGTGCTGTCGAACTGGACGCAGCTTCTCGACTATTGCCGCTCGGCCATGGCTTTCGAGCCTCGCGAGCAGTTTCGCATCCTTTTCCTCGACAAGAAGAACGGGCTGATCGCCGACGAAGTGCAGCAGACCGGCACCGTCGACCACACGCCCGTCTATCCGCGCGAGGTGGTGAAGCGGGCGCTCGAGCTCTCCGCCAGCGCCATCATCCTGGTCCACAACCATCCGTCCGGCGACCCGACGCCGTCCCGCGCCGACATCGAGATGACCAAGCAGATCATCGATACGGCGAAGCCCCTCGGCATCGCGGTGCACGACCACATCATCATCGGCCGCAAGGGCAACGCCTCGATGAAGGGGCTGCTTCTGATTTGAGGCGTTTGCCCGACATTCGAGATTGCCGGGCGAACGACATCGTCTCCTCGTCAGATAGTCGGCTCTGGAATTTCAACAGGAAATCAAGCATGATGGGCTTGGTATTTCCTTAGGATGCTTCGCGCTCCGGTGAAATATCGGGAGGACGGGACATGGCCGTTGTGCTTGTACTCGTTTTGGTCGTTGTGGGCTCGGTGTTGTTCCACCTCCTGAGCCCATGGTGGTGGACGCCGATCGCCTCGAACTGGGACTATATCGACAACACCATCATCATCAGCTTTTGGATCACCGGCATCGTCTTTTCCGCCGTCGTGCTCTTTATGGCCTATTGCGTCTTCCGCTTCCGGCATCGGGAAGGCAATCGCGCGGCATATGAACCGGAGAACAAGCGGCTCGAATCGTGGCTGATGATCGCCACCGCGGCCGGCGTCACCGCATTGCTCGTTCCCGGTCTCTTCGTCTGGAGCCGCTTCGTCAACGTTCCCAGCCAGGCCGCCGATATCGAGGTTATCGGCCAGCAATGGCAATGGAGCTTCCGCTTGCCGGGCAAGGACGGCAAGCTCGGCACCTCAGATACCCGCGACGTGACCGCTGACAATCCGTTGGGCATCGCCCCCAAAGATCCCAACGGCCAGGACGACGTCGTGGTCGAGGCCGCCGATCTGCACCTTCCGGTCGGCAAGCCGGTCAAGGTGCTGCTGCGTTCGATCGATGTGCTGCATGATTTCTACATCCCGGAATTCCGCGCCAAAATGGACATGATCCCCGGATCGGTCACCTATTTCTGGTTCACGCCAACCAGAACCGGAACCTTCCAGGTCTTGTGCGCCGAGCTGTGCGGCCAGGGACATCCGCTGATGCATGGCGTGGTCGTGATCGACACCGAGCAGGATTATCTGGCCTGGCTCGGCCAGCAGCAGACCTTTGCGCAATTGTCCGCGCCCAAGCAAACGGGCTCGGCGAACCAAGCGTCAGGAAAGACGTCCGGTTTGGACGTCGCGGCAAAACTCGAAACGCTCGAGGCCCGCTGAACAGGGCACGGAGGTGCTCCCATGGTCGACGTCACACCCGCAGATGCCGTTCCACCCGCCGAAGTCGGGGAGGTCGAACTCTACCATCCGCACAGCTGGTGGACGAAATACGTCTTCTCACAGGACGCCAAGGTCATAGCGGTCCAGTATTCGGCGACGGCAACGGCGATAGGCCTTGTCGCGCTGGTGCTGTCCTGGCTGATGCGCCTGCAGCTCGGCTTCCCCGGCACGTTCGACTTCATCACTCCGGAGGCCTACTACCAGTTCATCACCATGCACGGCATGATCATGGTGATCTACCTGCTCACCGCGCTCTTCCTTGGCGGCTTCGGCAATTACCTCATCCCGCTGATGGTCGGCGCCCGCGACATGGTCTTCCCCTATGTCAACATGCTGAGCTATTGGGTCTATCTGCTCGCCGTGCTGGTCCTGGTGTCGAGCTTCTTTGCGCCGGGCGGGCCGACCGGCGCGGGCTGGACGCTCTACCCGCCACAGGCGATCATGAGCGGCACGCCGGGCGGCCAGGACTGGGGCATCATCCTGATGCTCACTTCGCTCATCCTGTTCATCATCGGCTTTACCATGGGCGGCCTGAACTATGTGGTGACGGTGCTGCAGGGCCGCACGCGCGGCATGACCCTGATGCGCCTGCCGCTCACCGTCTGGGGCATCTTCACCGCCACAGTCATGGCGCTGCTCGCCTTCCCGGCGCTGTTCGTTGCCTGTGTCATGATGCTGCTCGACCGTCTGCTCGGCACCTCCTTCTTCATGCCGGCGATCGTCGAGATGGGCGAGCAGTTGCAGCACAATGGCGGCAGCCCGATCCTGTTCCAGCATCTGTTCTGGTTCTTCGGCCACCCGGAAGTCTACATCGTGGCGCTGCCGGCCTTCGGCATCGTGTCCGACCTGATCAGCACGCATGCGCGCAAGAACATCTTCGGCTACCGCATGATGGTCTGGGCCATCATCGCCATCGGCGCGCTGAGCTTCGTGGTCTGGGCGCACCACATGTATGTCAGCGGCATGAATCCCTATTTCGGCTTCTTCTTCGCCACCACGACGCTGATCATTGCCGTGCCGACCGCGATCAAGGTCTACAACTGGGTGCTGACGCTATGGCGCGGCGACATCCACCTCACCATACCCATGCTGTTCGCGCTCGCCTTCATCGTCACTTTCGTCAACGGCGGCCTGACAGGCTTGTTCCTCGGCAACGTCGTCGTCGACGTGCCGCTGTCGGACACGATGTTCGTCGTCGCCCATTTCCACATGGTCATGGGCGTCGCGCCGATCCTGGTGATCTTCGGCGCGATCTACCACTGGTATCCGAAGGTCACCGGACGGATGCTGGACGAGACGCTCGGCCGCTTCCATTTCTGGGTCACCTTCCTCGGCGCCTATCTGATCTTCTTCCCCATGCACTATCTCGGCCTGATGGGCGTTCCGCGGCGTTACGCCGAGCTGACCGACATGAATATCATGACGGAATCGGCCCACCATCTGAACTCCTTCATCAGCATCATGGCCTTCATCGTCGGCTTCGCCCAGATGGTGTTCCTGTTCAACCTGATCTGGAGCATCCGCCATGGCCGCGAGGCCGGCGGCAACCCGTGGCGGGCAACGACGCTCGAATGGCAGACGCCTGAGACGCCGCCGGCGCATGGCAATTTCGGCAAGGAACTGCCGATCGTCTATCGCTGGGCCTATGACTACAGCGTGCCAGGGGCCAAGGAGGACTTCATCCCGCAGAACGTGCCGGGCTCTTTCGGCCCCTCCAGAGAGCCGGCATGAGCGTCATCCTGGTCTTTCTGCTGGTGATAGCCGGCTTTGCCGGTTGGTGGCTCTCGCATCAGCGGCTGATGGCGAAGCCGTGGCTGGAGCAAGGCGTGGCCGGGGACTTCGTCGGCTTCGACCGGTCGGCCCTGCCCACCGCCAAGATCGGCCTCGGTGTCTTCCTCGCTGTCGTCGGCTGCCTATTCTCGCTGTTCGCCAGCGCCTACTTCATGCGCATGGGCCTGTCGGACTGGCGGCCGCTGCCGCTGCCGCGCCTGCTCTGGCTGAACACCGGGGTGCTGGTGCTGAGCAGCGTCGCGTTGCAATGTGCCGTGGTCGCCGCGCGCAGAGGCCAGGTGGACATGGTCAGGCTCGGTCTCGCGACGGCCGGGCTGACCGCCCTCGCCTTCCTCGCCGGCCAGTTGATGGCCTGGCGGCAGCTGACCGAAGACGGCTACCTGCTGGCCTCCAACCCGGCCAACAGCTTCTTCTATCTGATCACCGCAATGCATGGCCTGCACATACTGGGCGGACTGGTCGGCCTCGGCAGGACGAGCGCCGGCGCCTGGAGCGGAGCGCGGCCGGAGCGGCTCAGCCTCAGCGTCGAGCTCTGCGCCATGTATTGGCATTTCCTGCTTTTCGTCTGGCTCTGCATCTTCGCCGTTCTGGCCGGCTGGGCGGCGACGTTCGTGAGCATTTGCCAACGGCTGCTGACCTAGGAGACTGGCGATGGCCGAGACGACACTGACGCATACCAGCCAGTTGGATCGCCCCCCGGGCTTGCGCGGGATCGCCGCCGACTGGGCCTCGGATCAGCGCGCGTTCAAGAACGTGTCCTGGGGCAAGGCCATGATGTGGATCTTCCTGCTCAGCGACACCTTCATCTTCGGTTGCTTCCTGCTTTCCTACATGACGGCGCGCATGTCCACGCGCGTGCCGTGGCCGAATCCGAGCGAGGTCTTCGCCCTGCGCATCGGCGGCTCGGAAATCCCGCTGATCCTGATCGCCATCATGACTTTCGTGCTGATATCGAGCAGCGGGACCATGGCCATGGCGGTCAATTTCGGCTACCGCCGCGATCGCCGCAAAACCGCGATCCTGATGCTTCTGACCGCCGCGCTCGGCGCGACCTTCGTCGGCATGCAGGCCTTCGAATGGACCAAGCTGATCACCGAAGGGGTTCGTCCCTGGGGCAATCCCTGGGGAGCCGCGCAATTCGGCTCGTGCTTTTTCATGATCACCGGCTTCCACGGCACCCACGTGACCATCGGCGTGATCTTCCTGATCATCGTGGCGCGAAAAGTCTGGCGCGGCGATTTCGACATCGGACGACCCGGGTTTTTCACGAGCCGCCGCGGCCGCTACGAGAATGTCGAGATCATGGGACTCTACTGGCACTTCGTCGACCTGGTCTGGGTGTTCATTTTCGCCTTCTTCTATCTTTGGTGAGAGGCAGACTTGTTGAGAGGCAGACATGGCTGAAGCAACCGCAAACGGTCTTGGACAGCACGCACTGCATCCCCATGACGCGGCGATCGTCGCCAAGTCGGAGACGCATCAGGAGCACCCGATCAAGCTTTATCTGGTGGTCTGGGCGTGGCTGTTCATTCTCAGCACCTGCTCCTATCTGGTCGACTATTTCGGCATCCACGGCTATCTCAGATGGTCGCTGATCCTGATCTTCATGATGCTCAAGGCAGGACTGATCGTCGCCGTCTTCATGCATATGGCCTGGGAGCGGCTGGCGATGATGTATGCGATCATCCTGCCGCCGATACTGGTGCTGGTTTTCGTGACGATGATGGTCTTCGAGGCCGACTATACGCTGCTGACCCGTATCGCGTTTTTCGGGCCCGGCCCCTGACACCCGGTACGGGGTTCATCCGCAGCACAACCAGCCGGGAACGGCCGGTTCCGGTGCCTTGAAACAACAGGCTGCCGGCCCATTTTGGTTTGGCGTATGCGCCGTGAACTCGAGCAAAGGACGCGGACAATGACGATAGCAAACAAACTGAGAGACTTTATCGACGGCAAGGGAATCACCTACGACACCGTCGGGCATCATCGAACTGCCACCAGCCGGCAGGCCGCCATTGCCGCCCACGTGCCCGGCAGCATCATGGCGAAGTCCGTGGTCGTTCACCACGAACTCGGCTATGCGCTGGCCGTGGTCCCAAGCACCCACAGGATCGAGCTCAACAAGCTTCAGGACGTTATGGACAGGCGCCTTGGCCTCGCTTCCGAAGACGAAGTGGTATCGCTCTTCGATGATTGCGACATCGGTGCCATACCGCCGATCGGCGCGGCTTATGACGTGCCGGTCATCCTGGACGAAAGCCTCGGTGATGCCGCCGAGGTCTATTTCGAGGGCGGCGATCACAAGACGCTTGTGCATGTCAGCGGCAAGGATTTCCGCAACCTGACCACGGGTGCGCGTCAGGCGCGGTTCAGCCACCGGGCCTTCTGAAGCATGTCTCCCGAAAGTGGGAGCCGGTTTCGGGACAAAGACATGCGTAAAATCAAAACCTAAAGCGCACGGAGCGAATCTGAAAGATCGCGACGCGCTTTAAGCGCACCGGCACTTTCGTCGGTGCGCCATGACAGGGTTCGGTTCGTCAATTCGCCGGTCTGCGGGCGGCCGGCGGCTCCACGACCTTGCGGTACACATGCCAGGTGGCATGGCCGAGAATCGGCAGCACCACCGCCAGTCCCGCGAACACGGGCAGCGAGCCGACGATAAGCCCAACGGCGACGATAAGTCCCCAGACGGCCATCACAATGGGGTTGGCCAGGACCACGCGCACTGAAGTGTGGATGGCCTCATAGGCCCCGACATCGCGATCGAGCAGCAACGGGAAAGCGACCACGGTGGTGCACAACACGACCACAGCGAATACGAACCCGATGGCGTGACCCAGCACGATCAAAGTCCAGCCGCGTCCGGTGGCGAATATCTCATTGATGAAGCTCGACAGTGACGCCGGCGGTTCGGGGCCGAACAGTTGCTCATAGAAAATCTTGGCGGTCAAAAGCCAAGCGATGAAGATCGCAAACAGCATGATCCCGACCGCGGCGATGGCCGGCAGCGCCGGGGAGTTCCTGACCTCGAACGCGTGTCGCCAGGACGCATCGAGCCCGGCTTCCCGTCTGCGGCTGATCTCGTAGAGGCCGATCGCCGCGAATGGGCCGATCAGCGCAAATCCGGACACCAGCGGAAAGAGCAGCGGCAGCGCGTTTGCTCCCGACGTCCAAGTGGCAAGCACCACGCCGACGAGCGGGTAGATCATGCACAGAAAGACGATGTGCGAGGGTTTGACCATGAAGTCTTCGACACCGCGCCGAAGCGCGTCGAAGAGGTCGGAAACGCCGATCTTTCTGACTCTGGTATGCTCCAGCGTCTCGCTGGCCCCTGCAATCACGTGAAAGCTTGCCATGACCAATCCTCCAGACCAAGTCCGGCAGGGTCGCGGATCTTTACGGTGCTACCGCTCTGCGTCGCTGGCCACGCAAAACCGCGACCTGCACCCGGTACCAACATACTCCTTTGCGCCCGATTTGTCGCCCTCCGGACGGCGCCGACTGATGTTCGGCGCGCTGGCTCCAGGGCCGCTTTTTCGCTATTCTCAAGATGCGAAGGTGAACGTCATGGACACGCGGACGCTTCTCATACTCGGCCTTGGCATAGTTATTCTGCTGCTGTTGGGATTTTTTGCGCTGCCGGCGTGACGGCGCCGGGCGCGATATTCAACTGCGCAACTGCCGACCGTCTTCCTTCGGAACAAGCAGGCGACCACCAAATGGGCCTGGGAGGGCCGCGCTTACTTGGAAAACTGCTTCAGGTAGGCGATGACGTTGGCTATGTCCTGATCGCTCTTGATGCCTGGAAACGCCATCTTCGTTCCTTTGACCATGGCCTTGGGATCGTGAAGATAGGTCGTCAATGTGGGCTCGTCCCATTTGACGCCGGACTTTCCGGCCGCGATCATGGCCGCGGAATAGGTGAAATCGGGATGCGTGCCCGCCGTGCGCCCGATGACGCCATGCAGGGACGGCCCGACCTTATTCTTGTCCTGATCCGCGATGTGGCAGACCTTGCATTTGGTGAAGACCTTCTCACCTGCGGCGGCGTCCTGCGCCTGCGATGGGCTTGCAAACAAGGTCATGGCGGACAAGACGATGAAAAGCGCGGTTGCGCGCATGGCACTTCCTCCCTGATCGTCGTTTACGTCGGACGATCCGCGCCACACCAGCCGCTGGCGTACCCTGTACGGTAGAGCGGAATGTCCGTGTCTCTTCAGTGGAATTGCGGCATCTACATACCACAGAATCATCTCAATGGGTAGAAAAAGCCAGTTTTTGCGAAGGTTTAGGCCGCGAGGGGTAGCCGCCCGAAACGGCAAAAGCAGCAGAAACGGGGGCGGGTTTCGCCGGCTCCCATTTTCGGTGTCGTCGTCCGTGCAAGCCTGTTCTGGACGGCACGATCAGGGCGGGTCGGTCTTGCAGCTCGCAGCGATCTGGCCGATTGCCTCCGACAGTCCGGCGAGATCGAAATCGGCCTCGCCGCGTCCCGACAGCAGGCCGAAGCGCCATGACAGCAACAGCCGGTTCGCGGAAACCAGCCGCTTGATGCCGTCATCCCCTTCCCTGACCAGCAATTTGCCGCGTGGGCCGACGGACCAGCTTTCGTCGAATTTGCCGCCGCCGTCGACCATGACCGACATGGTGATCTTGCGGCTGGCCGAAACAGCGTCGTTGAGCTGCAGCCATTCGCTCCAGCGCGGTTCACCGTCGGACCGGCAGGCCAGCGTCAGCACCGGACTGTAGCCCAGCGCGCCGCCGCCCGTGATCAGCTTGTTGGTAGCGTAAAGCGATGCGGTCACCTGGCCGCCGGCGGCATCGACGCGCCAGTTGCCGAGGTCGGGTCCGGCTTGAGCAACACAAGCCGAGGCAAGCAAGAGCGCCGCGGCAACAACCACGCCCCTCATCTTGAATGCCATGATCACCCGCGCCTCCAAACAACCCCGCCAAATGCGATACCGCGCAGATAATCATCAACGTTCGGTATCGCCAGCAGCCGGCATTCATCCGAAGCCGATTGTGTTGCTGCGCGGCAACAACGAAAAAGGCCGCCTCGAGGGCGGCCTTTCCAAATCACGTATCGAGCCGTTTTTTACTCGGCGTCCTTGGCGGCTTTCTTCTTCGGCGCGGCCTTCTTCTTGGGCTCTTCCGCCTCGCCGGCGGCCTCGCCCGACTTTGCTTCACTTGCCTTGGCCTCGGCCTTCTTCGAGGAAGCCTTCTTCGCCGGCTTCGCCTTGGTCGCGGTTTCGGCCTCCTCGTCGTCGGCCATCAATTCTTCCTTGCTGACCTTGACGTCATCAACCGAGATTTGGCCGAGCAGGTAGTCGACGACCTTCTCCTCGAACATCGGTGCGCGCAGCGAATTGATCGCCTCGGGGTTGCTGCGATAGAACTCGAAGGCTTCCTGCTGCTGGTTGGCCGGGAAGCGGCGGACCTGCTCGAACAGGCCGCGCTGCAGCTCTTCGTCCGATACGGTGACGCCGGCCTTCTCGCCGATCTCGGCAAGAACCAGGCCGAGACGCACGCGGCGCTCGGCCAGGCGCATATATTCGGCGCGCGCCTCTTCCTCCGTCGTCTCCTCGTCGGCGAAGGTGCGGCCGGCGGCCTCGAGGTCGCGGTTGACCTGCGCCCAGATGTTGTTGAACTCGGCCTCGACGAGCTTCGACGGCGCCTCGAAGGAATAGGCGGCGTCGAGCTGATCCAGCAGCTGGCGCTTCACCTTCTGGCGGGTCATCGAACCGAACTGGTTCTCGATCTGGCCGCGCACGATCTCGCGCAGGCGCTCCAGCGATTCCAGGCCAAGATTCTTGGCGGTTTCGTCATTGATCTCGAGCTCGCCCGGCTTGGCCACTTCCTTGACGGTGACGTCGAAGGTGGCTTCCTTGCCAGCCAGATGTGCCGCCTGGTAGTTCTCCGGGAAGGTGACGGTGACGAGCTTCTCGTCGCCCGCCTTGGTGCCGATCAGCTGGTCCTCGAAGCCCGGAATGAATTCCTTGGAGCCGAGCACCAGCGGCTGGTCGGTGCCGGCGCCACCGGCGAAGACTTCGCCGCCGATCTTGCCGACATAGTCGATGCTCACGCGGTCGCCCTCCGCGGCCTTGCCGTCCTTGGGCTCGTAGCTGCGCGCGGATTCGGCGACCCGCTTCACCTGGTCTTCAATCTCGGACTCCGGCACGTCGTAAACCTGACGCTTCACCTTGATGTCGGAGAAATCCTTGATCTCGATCGCCGGAATGACCTCGTAGTTGAGGCGGAACTCGAAGTCGGCGCCGCCGGCCAAGATCTTCTCGGCTTCCTTCTCGTCCTCGGTCATGATGACTTCGGGCTGCATGGCGGCCTTCTCGCCGCGGCCCGAGATGATCGAACGGGTCGAGTCGTTGAGTATCTCGTTGACGACCTCGGCCATGAACGACTTGCCGTACATCTTGCGCAGGTGCTGCACCGGGACCTTGCCCGGACGGAAGCCATTGATCCGCACCTTGTCGCGGGCATCGTTCAGCCGCGCCATCAGCTTGGCTTCCATGTCACCGGCCGGCACGGTGATCTTGATCTCGCGCTTGAGACCGGAGTTGAGCGTTTCGGTGACCTGCATCCTAAAACCTTTGTTTTCACCAATGAGACTGCCAAACGGTTCTTAGCCGTTCACAGCCTGCCGGTATAATCTTGCCGGAAATGGCTTTTGGTACGGAACCTGGCGATTTGACCGCTAATGCGGCTCAAACTCTCCTGAACTGCGCTTCCAAAATGTGAAGAAGTCTTTGTTTTTCCTACTTCTTCTTACATTTTGCAGAAGCGGATAGTCGCGTCCCGTCACATTCGACACGCCTTTTGTCACAGGCTAGGCTAATTTTCAACCATCTTCGCGATTAGCGAATGACGGTGATTTGGACCCCGACATTGACAGAATGATGGCTACATGGGATTGCCAGGATACGCGGATGTGGCGGAATTGGTAGACGCCCTGGATTTAGGTTCCAGTGCCGAAAGGCGTGGGGGTTCGAGTCCCTTCATCCGCACCATCCTTCGCTCTGACGAGCTACGGATGGCGACCCACATGAAGGCCAGTGGATAACGGGGCCGCCTCCGAAGCCTGGCAAGGAAGGACCGGAGCCATCAACTCCCGGCGGCGCAAGCAAAGGGCCTATGCTCGCGCAGACAATCCCGCTTTTTGCGTATCCGACGCGCACTTGAATTAACCCGTTGACAGGTTCTTACTTGCAACGGGCGGGTTGGGGCTCTGTCAGGTTGTGCGCGTAGTTTCTCTGGTTCTGGGGGTCGGATCAGTTGTCGCGGCAGCGACATGTCAGGTTGAGGCTTTGGAGTACAGTGCGGCTTCCTCGCCGGGCCAGCAGCCCATGCTTGTCGTCTCCGGTGAATTTGGCGCCAATGAACCCGTGAACGCCTTTAGCGACGCTGTTGCGAGCAGCGGGGCCAGGGTGATCCTATTCAACTCCCCCGGCGGCAACGTCGGCAGTGCGATCAGGTTGGGGCGTATGATCCGCGCGGCGGGGATGGATACGCTGCAGCTTCGCCAATTGCAGTGCGCTTCAGCCTGCTCGCTGGCCTTCTTGGGTGGCGTCCACCGTATTGCCGAACCAGGTTCTATCGGCGTTCATCGGGCATTTCTCAAACCGGCTGACGGGATGTCCACCCAGGAAGCGGAGACCCGTGTCCAGCTCGGAACGGCCGCAATCATATCCTATGTGATCGAGATGGGAGTGGATCCGAAGCTGATAGAATTGGCTTCGAGCTATGACAAGCATGACATTAGATACCTATCGGCCAGCGAAATGGCAGATCTGCGCGTGACCAATGCCGCAGCGAACCAATCGCCCGCGGATACATTTCAGGCGTCACCGAGGCCCGTGCCTGCGCCTGCACCCGACGCCAGGCAACAGCCGGAGAGCGTTGCAATTGCCTTCGTCAAGGACCTCATCGAGCATCATGGCGACAACGACGATTTCGCTCTTGCCCAAGCTCAAGCGTCCTACGCTCCGACGGTCGATTATTATGGCAAGTTGACGAACCTCAGCTCGATCATTCAGGACAAGAGGACCTATTACCGCCGATGGCCTGAACGCGGATACAACGTGCGCAATGACAGCATTACGGTCGCTTGCGCCAACGACCGCTGCATGGTTTCAGGCGTCTATGACTGGGTTGTGCGCAGCCCCTCGATCCACAAACAGGAAAAAGGCGCGGCAAACTTCAGCTATACGATATTGATCGGTCCCTATCCCAAAATTGTCGCCGAGACGGGCGATGTTCAGCAATAGCCGGGGCCATCGTGAACGCGAGCTTGCTGGGCTAATGCCAAGGGCCCTGCGACTCCTTAGTAGAGCGGCTCCTCGAACAGCGTCTTGTCGCCGTCCATCAGCGCCTTGATCTGTGGCGTCCCATTGGCCGAAAGCGCGAGCTTGATGCCGAATGGCCGCACGCGCATGTCGGCTTGGATCGCCATGCCCTCGCCTTCCGGCACATAGAAGCGGTCGATCCCGTACTCAGGCGCGATCGTCGCTTCCGGATCACGAAGGCCCCAGCCCTCGGCGAGATGGCCGGCAATGTCTGCCTCGTCCGGACCTGCCGATGCCGGCGCCTTGCCGAACCACGCCGCCGTCGGCTGCCAGTAGCCGTCGGCGCCCTTTTTGAGCCGCACCACGATCGAGGTGTCGTCGCTGGAGAACTTGCCTTGCGGGATGTTGGCGATCAGCTTCACCGGGATCCGCGATATGCTGTTGTTGACCGAAATATAGTCGCCGCGCAGGAGATCGCGCGGATCCACGGGCTCGACCCTGAGCAGAACTTCCTTGCCGTGGCGCAGGATCGCCGCGCGCCCGGCGATGATCCAGCTGAGGAAGCCGATCTGGACGAGCGCCAGCACCAGCGCCGAGATGATCAGTCTGTTCCCGGTCATGCCGCTGCTCCTCCCGCGGGCGCCCTCATGCGTTTTTCGATGCGGATGATGACCAGCGCCAGGATGCCGAGCAGCACGGCCGCTGCGAGGAAGAAGCCGGCCGTATCCAGCATCGACTGCAGGGTGACGCTGTAGATGATGGCCAGCTCGAAAGCGAAGCCGGCATAGGCCAGCCAGCGCAGCCCGCGGCTCTCGCGCCCCGCAAGCATGATTGCCGCGACGATGCCGGCCAACGCGATAATCGAGGCAACGGCAAAGCCGCTGTTGTAGGTGCTTTCATCCGCGAGCTCGAATTGGATGATTGCAAGGCCCGTCAGGAATCCAAGCAGCGCATGCAACGGCAAGCGGCCGCCGAGCTGCAGGATCCTGTCGACTGGTCCGGCGGCAAAGACGCCGGCGGCAAACAGTGCCGCTGAACCCGCGACCACCGGGATGGCGACCCGCAGCGTGTTGTGATCCAGGGCCAGAAGGACAAGATAGAAGATCAGCGAAAGGATGATGCAATGACGCGCCGCCAGGCTGCGCGTCCAGAACGAGATGGCGAACAGAACGATCGCCATGGCGACGAAGAAATGCGGAAACCCGGCGTGCCAGTAATAGCCGAACCCCTTGAAGAACAGCCATCCATCGGCAATCCCAACCGCGGCCACGGTGAGCGGGCTGGAGCGCAGGGCGACCGCCGCCAGCGCCGTGCCGGCGCACCATGTCAGCAACGCCGAAGCCTCGTCGCCAGACAAATGGTACATCTGGCCGATCAGCGCGATCGACCCGCCAAAGGCCGCGGCGGCGACGATCCATAGCGCCTCGCCGATCGCCGCATGGTCGCGTGTCTTCAGAGCGGCGCCGCCGACATAGCCGCCGAGGATGACCGCAAACAGCGCCGCCACCCGCGCCAGCCGCGGAATGGCTTCCCAGTTGGCCGCGACGAAGATCAGGATCGCCGCGCCGAACAGCAGCGCCGCCATCATCGCCAGGATCGAGCCGAAGCTCAGCGACGCTCGTTCGTTGGCGGTTACGTCGCGCGCCAAGGCCTCGGCGGTCGCCGCATCGATCAGGCCCGCTTCCCGCCAGCGGGCGATATCGACCCTCACCTTCGTCGCATAGCTCGCCATGCGTTCCCCCAAGCTTGGTCATTCTCTTAGCCGGAACAGCCAAACCGTTGACGCAGCGGCATTTTCCGATTCGGCCTTCTTTGTGTCGCAAGCGTGAATGGCCGTTAATGTTGCATTGCACAATTTGCATTGCTGCCATGCGCCAATGGCACTTTTAAACCGATATGATCCCACCTATTTTCTGTTCGTACACAAACGGAATGATCCGAACTAAAGACGAAACGAGAACTACCATGAACCTGATCCGCAACTACCGCAACTGGCGCCGCTACCGGGAAACCGTTTCCGAGCTGAGCCGCCTGTCGAACCGTGAACTGACCGACCTCGGCATCAGCCGCAGCGACATCCACTACGTCGCCCGCAAGGCGGTCTAATCCGCTTCGGACCGCGAATGGTCCGAACCAGTTTTGAAAGACTAAGACAATGAACCTGATCCGTAGCTACCGTAACTGGCGCGTTTATCGCGAGACGGTTTCCGAGCTGGGTCGGCTTTCGAACCGCCAGCTCCATGATCTCGGCATCGTTCGCGACGAGATCAAGATGATCGCCCGCAAGGCGGTTTGATAAGGAATTTCGCCAGGGTCGACCTCCTCCCCGACCCTGACGGATACGGCCAACCCTTACCTCCTCCCAAGGGTTGACCACCGAAACGGCGCCCGCCGGACCTCCTCCCCCGGCGGGCGTTGTTCAGAAGCGAAGGAAAGTTCGTCTTCCAGAAGCGAACCTAGTTCGTCTTCCAAGCGAACCTAGTTCGTCTTCGAAGGTTTCGCCCTTCTAAAAAGGCGAAAGGAATTTCGTCAAAGCCGACCTCCTCCCCGGCGATGACGAATACGGTCGATCTTCACCTCCTCCCGAGGATCGACCCCCAAAACGACACCCGCCGGACCTCCTCCCCCGGCGGGTGTTGTTGTTTTTGGAAGCAGGCTTGCCGCATCGGCTTGTGAAGCCGGCAATTGCTTTCGCCGCGCCGAGAGATTATTTCGGCGCTCATGAGCAAAAAACCCGTTCACGTCATCGGCGGCGGCCTCGCCGGCTCCGAAGCCGCCTGGCAGATCGCCGAGGCCGGCGTCCCGGTCGTGCTGCATGAAATGCGCCCTGTGCGCGGCACCGACGCCCACAAGACCGAGGGGCTGGCCGAGCTCGTCTGCTCCAATTCCTTCCGCTCCGACGATGCCGAGACCAATGCGGTTGGCCTGCTGCATGCCGAAATGCGGCTCGCCGGCTCGCTGATCATGAGCGCCGGCGACGCGCACCAGGTACCGGCCGGCGGCGCGCTCGCCGTCGACCGCGACGGCTTTTCAGACGCGGTCACCGCGAAGATCAAAGCGCATCCGCTGATCACCATCCAACGCGAGGAAGTGCCCGGACTGCCGCCGGCGGACTGGGACCAGGCGATCATCGCCACCGGCCCGCTGACCGCGCCGTCGCTTGCCCAGTCGATCGCTGACGCAACCGGTGCCGATGCGCTCGCCTTCTTCGACGCCATCGCGCCGATCGTGCATTTCGACACGATCGACATGAATGTCTGCTGGTACCAGTCGCGCTACGACAAGGTCGGCCCCGGCGGCACCGGCAAGGACTACATCAACTGCCCGATGGACAAGGAGCAGTATCTCGCCTTCGTTGCGGCGTTGCTGGAGGGACAAAAAACCGAGTTCAAGCAGTGGGAAGGCACGCCCTATTTCGACGGCTGCCTGCCGATCGAGGTGATGGCCGAGCGCGGCGTCGAGACGCTGCGCTACGGCCCGATGAAGCCGATGGGCTTGACCAACGTCCACAATCCGTCTGTCAAAGCCTATGCGGTGGTGCAGCTTCGCCAGGACAATGCGCTGGGCACGCTCTACAACATGGTCGGTTTCCAGACCAAGCTGAAGCATGCCGAGCAGGTGCGCATCTTCCGCACCATCCCCGGGCTCGAAAATGCCGAGTTCGCCCGTCTCGGCGGCCTGCACCGCAACACCTACATCAATTCGCCGACACTGCTCGATCCGTCGCTGCAGCTGAAATCGCGGCCGGGCCTGCGCTTCGCCGGCCAGATCACCGGCTGCGAAGGCTATGTCGAAAGCGCCGCGATCGGCCTGCTCGCCGGCCGCTTCGCCGCCGCCGAGCGTCTCGGCCAGGCGCCCTCGCTGCCGCCGCCGACCACCGCCTTCGGCGCGCTGCTCAACCACATCACCGGCGGCCATATCGTCTCGGACGACGAGCCCGGCAAACGCTCGTTCCAGCCGATGAATGTCAATTTCGGCCTGTTCCCGCCGGTGGAAGCGCCCAAGTCCGAGGGCAAGCGCCTGCGCGGCAAGGACAAGACCGTCGCCAAGCGCAGAGCGATCACGGCGCGTGCATTGGGTGATTGCAGGCAGTGGCTGGGGCTGCCGGCGCAGGCCGAGGCGGCAGAGTAGTCTATAACCGCCTTCTCCAATCTATCCCGTCTCGGCAGTCATCAGGTAGAGTTTCTTCACGGACTAGTTGCAGAAATTCTCCGTCTGGCTCTACCTTCATGGCGGAGGTCCCAATGAGCGTCACCTGGCCAGAGATCGCTTTCCAACTTGAACCGGACGTAGCGCAGGCGGTGACAAAAGCGTGGTCGTGGCTTTTACCTGAGCCTTGGAACCCGGTCGTTTGCTCGATGGTGGGCGGCGTGTTTATCGAGCGGCCGAACAACGGGATTCATTGGCTCGATACCGGAACGGGCTTGGTCGAGCAGGTGGCTCACAATCGGGCGGAATTTCAGGAGATGATCAGGCTTCATACTGATCTCGTCGACGAGTGGTTCCTTCCGCCGCTTGTGAAACGCCTTCGCGCCGTAGACAAGAAGCCGAAGGCGGGAGAATGCTACGGTTTCACTATCTTACCCGTCTTTGCCGAAGGCAAATTCGACATTGACAACATGTTCGTAGTTCCAGTCCGCGAGCAGTTCATTGGCATGGCTGACATTCATCGCCAATTGAGCAAATTGCCTGACGGCTCGATGGTGCAGCTCAAGGTCGGAGACTAGGTGCATGGAACCCGCCGAGAAACTCTCCATCACGGTCACGCCTGCCATGGCACGCATGATCCGCGAAAAGGTCGAAAATGGCTCCTTCGGGTCGGTAAGCGAGGTCATTCATGCGGCGCTTCGCGCGCTCCAACGCGAGGAGGAAGAGCATGCCGAGCGCATCGCGTCGATCAGGGCGCGGGTGAAAGCCTCGCTTGCGGACACGAGGCCGGCTATCTCGTCTGATGAGGCAATTGCCAGGATCAAGAACAACCTTGCCGAACTCGCCAAGGCCAGCGATCTGAACAAGAACCGTAATGGATAGCTATTCCGCCGGCTCCGCACCCACCGCCGGCAATCCCGGCTTCCCCGCCTCACCCGGATTTCTCCTCACATAAGCCGCCTTCAGCGTCTCCGACGTATCGCGTGAGCCGTCATGGCTCCAGCCCGGCGGCTGGACCAGATAGTTGAGACGCTCGCGAAGCGTCAGCCCTGGCATCAGCGCATCCTTGAACATGCCGATCCACTCGTGGAAGGCCACCTTCAGCGGGTTGAAGGTGCCGATGTTCTTGACGATGCCGTAGCGCGGCCGGTCCTCCTCCAACTCCTCGACGAAAGTGCCGAACATGCGATCCCAGATGATCAGCGTGCCGGCAAAATTGGCGTCGAGATAGCGCGGGTTGGTGGCGTGGTGGACGCGGTGGTGCGAGGGCGTGTTGAAGATGAACTCGAACCAGCCCCACATCCTGCCGATCGTCTCGGTGTGGATCCAGAACTGCCAGACCAGGTTGAAGCCGAAGACGAAGGCGATCACGGCGGGATGGAAGCCGAGCAGCACCAGCGGCGCCTGCAGGATGAAGGTGAAGGTGAACAGGCCGGTCCAGCTCTGCCTCAGCGCCGTCGAGAGATTGTAATGCTGGCTGGAATGGTGGTTGACGTGCTCGGCCCACACCCAGCGCACCCGATGCGCGATGCGGTGATAGACGTAATAGCGCAAGTCATCGAGCAGGAAGGCGGCGACGAACACCCAGATCGACAGGCCGAGATTGAAGAAGCGGAACTGCCAAAGCCATAGCAGCGCCCAGTAGGACACGACGCCGAGCAGCAGCCCGGCAACGACGTTGCCGGTCCCCATCATCAGGCTGGTCAGCGTGTGGCGCGTCTCGAACGATCCCTTGGCGCGGCCAGTGCGCACCAGCCAGAGCTCGATCAGGATCGCCGTGACGAAGAACGGGATGGCAAGCTGAGTGACCTGCGGGAAGTTGTAGTCGTCCATCACGCAGCCTTTCGGATCTGATCATGGTTCTGCAGCGCCGCTGCCACCGCCCGCGCGTCAGCTTCGTTGGCGAAGGCAAACTTGCCGCCTTTCCAGGTGAAGTCATTTAGCCCTAGCGACACCACATTCCCTTCCCTCGTGAGCGACAGAGTGTCCTGCGGTGTGACGATGCGGGTCAGGAAGCAGTCGCCGATACTCTGGACGATGCCACAGCGTTGCGGACCGAGATCGAGAAACGCGGCATGCCTGTCCGCGGTCAGCCTGACCGTGCCAGGCTTCTCGTCTGGAAAATCCTCGGCGAAACGCGCGAGCGCCTGATCAGCATTGGCGAGGGTGGCGGTAATTGTGCCGCCGGTAAAGTGCACGGCTGCGACCGACAGCGCGATGCCGACCACCACAAGGATGACCAGGACAGGCAGGCTCATGTGAAGGCGTCTCCTCCGGCGGCCCGCTCTTCTTCGGCGGCGAGTCCAGCAGGCGGAACACCTAGCACGATTGACGTTTACGTCAAAGGGGTGCCCAGCCCCGCGTGGCATGACGCAAGAGCAGCCAGTGCCGGCGCAATGCTGAGAGCGCCGCGGCGCCCCTCAACGGCGACGGCGCTCCCTTTTCCATTTTGTCGAGATAGGCGCGGGTCAGGGCGAGCGGCAGGAAGGCCGGGCGCAGTGACGCGGGGAGAGCCGATGCGCCCTTCTCGAAAGCGCCGAGATGTTCTCGCGCCAGCGCAATCGTCGCCGCTACTGCTCGCTCGGCGCCGGCCCCACCATCGCCCTTGACGAACTCTTCCGGCGTCGTGCCAGCGGCCGCCAGGATGTCGGCGGGCACGTAGCATTGACCGCGCCGGCGGTGCAGCGGCAACAGGAGCAGCAGACCGGTGATCGCCTGCGCACAGCCGGCCCTGCCCGCCAATTCGGCAAAGCCTGGCGCGGCAGTCGCATCGAGCACCATTGCCGCAAGTTGGATGAGCGCCGCGGCCGTCTCGCCGCAATAACCCTCGAGGTCGGTCCGCGATGGCATCGGATCATCGTAGAGATCGAAGACGCGCGCTTCGAGCATGTTCTCGAAAGCTGCCTTCGGCAGGTGATGGGCGGTAATCGCCGCCCTCAGCGCATCGGCGGTCGGATGGCCGGTCTCCGCCTCGCCCTCGGCCAAGATGACATCACGCCACCACTGCAGCCTGACCTCGCCCGGCAGCGGCTCATGGATGCGGTCGCGCACGCCGGCGATCTCGGCATTGAAGGCATAGAGCGCAAGCAAAGCGTCGCGCTTGTTGGCCGGCGCATAGAGTGCCGACAGATAGCGGTCTTGGTCGGCGGCACGCACCGCGTCCATGACGATGTTGGACGTGCCGGCCATTCAATCGACGGCAACGAGGGCCGCGGCCACGGCGCGGTCCTCGGCCAGAAGCACGTTGTAGGTGCGCACGGCCGCTCCCGTCGACATCGGATCTGCCGAGATGCCGGCCTCCTTGAACGCGGTGCGCAACGCTGCCGGCAGCGGCCGCAGATCCTTGCCGGTACCGACCAGCAGGATCTCGACCTTGTCGGCCTGGGCGAACAGCTTGTCGAAGTCGGAGGCCTTCAGCGCCGACGGATCGGCCGGCTCCCAGCCATGGATGCCGGACGGCAGGCAGAGCAGCGAGCCACGATGCGACATGTCGGCAAAGCGAAATCCGCCATTGCCATAGGCCTCGATCGGCGCCCTGCCCGGGAAATGCGCCTCGCGGATGATGATGCCTTTGGCCATCGGTCTAAAGCACGATGCCGAAAAGTGTGGAGCGGTTTTCGAACGACATCATGCTCCATCTCTTTGATTTAGAGCCGGATTCAGATTTCAGGTCGACTCGACCTGAAATCATCCGGCACCAGAGCATGATCCCGAAGTGGGAACCGGTTTTCGGAAAAGATCATGCTCTCCAACAAAAGACCAGGTCAGGATGACGGTTCAACGAAACGC
Organism: Mesorhizobium sp.; assembly: GCA_004963905.1. Classification (GTDB taxonomy): domain Bacteria; phylum Pseudomonadota; class Alphaproteobacteria; order Rhizobiales; family Rhizobiaceae; genus Mesorhizobium. Next base: position 22,578 of record SUGL01000037.1, on the reverse strand, counting down.
CATCCTGATCTGGCGGCGTCAGGTCGCCACGGCCTTGCCGTTCGCCGGCTTCGTCTCTTCGGCGGTCGCGGCCTGCGGCCTGAGCTTGAAGAGGATCAGCAGCGGCGCGGCGATGAAGATCGACGAATAGGTGCCGAACACCACGCCGAACAACATTGCCAGAGTGAAGGAACGGATCACCTCGCCGCCGAACATAACCAGCGCCAGCAGCGCCAGGGCCGTCGTCACCGAGGTCAGCGTGGTTCTGGACAGCGTCTCGTTGATGGCGTTGTTGAGAAGCTGCGGCAGCGGCATCTTCTTGTATTTTCTAAGATCCTCGCGGACGCGGTCGTAGACGACGATCGTATCGTTCAGCGAATAGCCGATGATCGTCAGGATCGCCGCCAGCGAAGACTGGTTGAATTCCAGCCCCGATATGACGAAGAAGCCGATGGTCATCACCACGTCGTGGACGGTGGCGACGATGGCGCCGACCGCGAACTGCCATTCGAAGCGGAACCAGACATAGAGCAGTATCCCGACCAGCGCGATCAGCATCGCGATCGTGCCCTGCTTGGCGAGTTCCCCGGAAACCGTGGGGCCCACCACCTCGACGCGGCGGAAGTCATACTGATCCTGGAGTTCGCCCCTCACCTTGTCGATGACGGTCTGTTCGGCATTTTCGCCGGCGCCCTGCGTGCCGACGCGGATCAAGACGTCGTTCGGCGCGCCGAACTGCTGCACCTGGACCTGGCCGATGTTGAGCTCGGAGAGCCTGCTGCGGATGTCGCCGAGATCGGCGTCGCCCTGCTTCGATTGCACTTCAATTATCGAGCCGCCCTTGAAGTCGATGCCGTAGTTGATGTCGATGGTCAGGAACCCAACGACCGACAAGATCGACAGAAGGCTGGACAAAGCGAAGGTCCAGCGGCGGATGCCCATGAACGGGATTTTGGTGCCCGGCGGAATGAAGGTGACCGGCGCCCGCGGCAATTCCTTCGGACGGGCGCGGCGCAGCCAGATCGACACCAGCATGCGCGTGAAGGTGAAGGCGGTGAAGACTGTCGTCAGAATGCCGATGGCGTAGGTGATGGCGAAGCCCTTCACCGGGCCGGTGCCCAGCCAGAACAGCACCACCGTCGCTATCAGTGACGTGACGTTGGAGTCGACGATGGTCGCCAGCGCCTTGGAGAAGCCGGTGTCGATCGCCTGGATCACCGAGCGGCCGTTTCTCCGCTCCTCGCGGATGCGTTCATAGATCAGCACGTTGGAGTCCACCGCCATGCCGATGGTGAGCACGATACCGGCGATGCCCGGCAAGGTTAGCGTCGCGCCCAGCAGCGACAGCAGCGCCACGATCATCGCCACGTGGACGGCCAGCGCGACATTGGCAAGGAAGCCAAGGAAGCCGTAGGCGACGAACATGAAGGCGACGACGAGGATCGAGCCGATGACGCCCGCGACCTTGCCGGCGTGGATGGAGTCCTGCCCGAGACCCGGACCCACGGTACGCTCTTCGATGACCGTCAGCGTTGCCGGCAGCGCGCCGGCGCGCAGCAGCACGGCGAGGTCGTTGGCGCTCTGCGGCGTGAAATTGCCCGAAATCTGGCCGGTGCCGCCCAGGATCGGCTCGCGGATCTGCGGCGCCGAAATCACCTGGTTGTCGAGAACGATGGCGAACAGCTTGCCGACATTCTGAGACGTCGCCTGGCCAAAGCGGGTCGCGCCCTTGGAATCGAAGCGGAAGGAAACGACCGGCTCGTTGGTCTGGGAATTGTAGGTCGCTTGCGCGTCGACCAGGTTCTCGCCCGACACGATGACGCGGTTCTCAATGAGATAGGGAACCGGCGGATCATCCTGCGAATAGAGGACGGAAGAGCCCGCGGGCGGACGGCCCTTCAGCGCATCCTGCACGGGCATCGACTGATCGACCATCTGGAAGGTCAGCTTGGCGGTCTGGCCGAGGATTTCCTTCAGCCGCTGCGGATCCTGCAGGCCCGGCACCTGCACCAGGATGCGGTCGTCGCCTTGCCGCTGCACGATCGGCTCTGTGGTGCCGAGCTCGTTGACGCGCCGCTCGACCACTTCGATCGATTGCGAAAGCGCCGTCGAGGTGCGGTATTTCAGGCCGGCGTCGGTCACGGTGAACTTGAGCAGGCCGGGCTCGGAGTCATCCAGCGACATCTCCTGGATGGAACCGCCGCTGAACAGCCCGGCGGCCACCGGATCGGTCAGCGGCTTCAGAACCTTCTTGGCCTGGTCGAGTTGTGCCGGGTCCGTGATGCGGACCTGCACGGTGCGGCCGGAGCCGGAAAGGCCGGTGTAGTTGATCTTGGGGTTGGCGTCGCGCAGCAGCGTCCTGATCTCATCGCGGGTGGTCTCCATCCGGTCCTTGATCAGGTCGTTCTGATTCATTTCGAGCAGGATGTGCGAGCCGCCCTGAAGGTCGAGGCCGAGCGTCATCTGCCGCTTCGGCACCCAGCTCGGCAGTTGCGCCAGCGTGCTCGCCGGGAACAGGTTGGGCGCGGCGAGGATCACTGTGACGGCCACGGCCAGCCAGATCAGGATCATCTTCAGGCGCGAGAAATACAGCATTCGTTCTTATCCGTTCAGGCGTACAAGCGGCAGCGTTCCGCCATCGAGGTGATGATTACTTCTTGGCGTTCTGGTTCGCCACCGGCTCGCCCTTGACGCGCACGTCGGAGATCGTCGAGCGCAGCGCCGTCACCTTGGTTCCGCCGCCAAGGTCGATCTCCAGCTCATTGTCGTCGATCACCTTGGTCACCTTGCCGACGAAGCCGCCGCCGGTCACCACCGTATCGCCGCGGCGCACCGCGGCCAGCATTTCCTGGCGCTTCTTCAGCTGCGTGCGCTGCGGCCTGATGATCAGAAAATACATGATCACGAAAATCAGGACAAACGGCAAAATGCTGATGAACATATCGGGCGAGGTGCCGACGCCTTGGGCGTATGCCGGTGTGACGAACATCAAGAAACTCCTGGATGGTGAAATACGCCGGGACGGCCCCGCGAAAATTTGGGCGGAATATAGTCGGTAAAGTTGCCAATGCAACTGCGCGCGCCGCCGAATCCGTTGCTTTTCCAGCCGTTTGGCGCGTGCTAGAGCGTCGCAGCCGGAAGCCATCTGGAGCTGGCCGAAAAAGATCGTGCTCCAACAGAAGCTTGCGGTTGGTCCTTGGTGCGCAGCCATGAAGCCGCTTCACGTTACGACATGCCAGAACGAAAAAGACCGGAAATGACCGATAGCCTGGATGCCCTGAACAAAAAGCTCGACCGCCTTATCGAGGCGGTCTCCCGCCTTGCCCCGCCCCCTGTTCCGGAGACTGACCTCGGCGTGGCCGACTGCTTCGTCTGGCAGGCCGATCCCGGCTATCTGGAGCCGGTGCACAAGGTCAACCGCGTCGACATCGGCCTGATCCGCGGCGTCGACCGGGTCCGCGATATCCTGCTCGACAACACCGAGCGCTTCGCGTCCGGCTTTGCCGCCAACAATGTACTGCTCTGGGGCGCGCGCGGCATGGGCAAGTCGTCGCTGGTCAAGGCCGTGCACGCCAAGGTCAATGTCTCGGACAAGCTCGACCGGCCGCTGAAGCTGATCGAGATCCATCGCGAGGACATCGACACGCTGCCCAAGCTGATGGGACTGCTGAAGGCGGCCCCCTATCGCTTCATCCTGTTTTGCGACGACCTTTCCTTCGACCATGACGACACCTCCTACAAGTCGCTGAAGGCGGCGCTCGAAGGCGGCGTCGAAGGTAGGCCGGCCAATGTGATCTTCTACGCCACCTCGAACCGGCGGCATCTCTTGCCGCGCGACATGATCGACAACGAGCGCTCGACCGCCATCAACCCTTCCGAGGCTGTGGAGGAAAAGGTTTCGCTGTCTGACCGGTTCGGCCTGTGGCTCGGCTTCCACAAATGCTCGCAGGACGAGTATCTCGATATGATCGACGGCTATGTCCGTTACCATGGCCTGACGATCGACCCCGACCAGCTGCGCGCCGAGGCGCTGGAATGGGCGACGACGCGCGGCAGCCGCTCCGGCCGCGTCGCCTGGCAGTTCACCCAGGACCTGGCCGGTCGGCTTGGCAAGTCGCTGAAAGACTGACGGCAACCATGATCCCGAACCGGAGGGTCAGCGAAGCAAAAAGTGGAGGCCGGTTTTCGGACAAGATCATGGTCAAACCAACAACCGAAAAAGCCCGCCCCTGGCGGAGCGGGCTGAAGACGGCGGGCCGGACTGGAGGTCAGGCGGCCCGCAATTGTTCTTGTTCTATTCGAGATAGCCGCTCGGATCGACCGGGGCGGAGTTCTTGCGCACCTCGAAGTGCAGCTTCGGCGAGTCCGTCGTGCCGCTCATTCCGGACAGCGCGATCTCCTGGCCGCGCTTGACCTTCTGGCCGCGCTGCACCTCGATCGAGCTGGCATGGCCGTAGACAGTGACCAGGCCGTTCTCATGGCGCACCAGCACCGTGTTGCCGAACTCCTTGAGGCCATCGCCGGCGTAGATGACGACGCCGTTCTCGGCCGCCTTGATCGGCGTTCCCTCCGGCACCGCGATGTCGACGCCGTCCTTGCCGGAGCCGAAGCCGGAGATGACGCGGCCGCGCACCGGCCAGCGCATCTTGCCGATGCCGGTTGCATCCGGCGCCACCGCTTCGTCATCCTCGGCCTGCTGGATGACCTTGGCGTCCTTCTTCGGCGGCGTGTAGGAAGCGAGCGTCTCCGAGGGCGTGGCCTTTGCCGACGGCTGCGTGGTCGCCGTCGTCACCGGATCGACGGTCGGCTTGGCCGCGGCTGCCGGCTTGGCAGAGGCGACAGCGACATTGCCGCCGGCCGGGACCTTGAGCGTCTGGCCGATCTTCAAGAGGCCGTCCTTCATACCGTTGGCCTGCTTGAGCGCTGTGGCGCTGACGCCGGTCTTCCGGGCGATGGAAGACAGGGAATCGCCCTGCTGGACGGTGTAGGTGCCGCCGGCGCCCGCCGGCTTTGCCTCGGCCATCTGCGGCGTGGGCTTGGCGTTCTTCGAGCCGCTGGCGGCAGCGGAAGCATCGACCTGCGCGGCCGACTTGCCGTCCTTGAGCTTCGGCTGCTGCGGCAGCACGGCAACCTTCTCCGGCGCGCCGGCAGGCTGCTTCGGCGTATTGGCGGGCTTGGCGTTGTCGGCAACCTTCGGCTCGCCCTTGCTCGAATAGGCATAGGCGGGGATGACGATCTTCTGGCCGGTTCTGATGCCTTTGTTGGCATCGAGACCGTTGACTTTGATGATCGCATCGGCCGGCACATGATATTGCCGCGCGAGACCGGAAATCGTCTCGCCTTCCCTCACCACGATCTCGGTGGCGTGCGGCGCGGCACTTGCGTTGCGCACTGCATCCGGCTCGGCCGTCTTGAATGGCTTCGCGGCCGGCGCGATGGTGCCGGTAGTCGCCTTGTCGAGATGCGGCGCGGCGGGAGCTGGCGCCAGCGCCGGGGCTGAAGCGGTGCGCATCGGCTTGGCGGCCGCTGCCGGCGCCGAGGGCGGCGGCAGCTGCTGTGAGGTCACCGGCTCGAGGCTGGAGCGGCTCACCGACTGGGTATGACTGCCATCTACCGGCGCGACCGTATCGCCCGGATAGGGCTGGTCGACACCCTGCTTGTTGATGATGGCGCGCTGGTTGTTGGTGGACGAGGTGAACACGTCGTCGACACCGTTGAAGCGCATGGCCTGCGAGCTGCACCCGGCCGCCGCGCCGGCGATCATGAGGACGGCGCAGCCGCGCGCCAGATTGCGTCCGTTTGCCTTCAAACTATTGAATTGCATCGCAGTAACCCGCACAGACCCGGTACAAACTGGTCTTGATTAAAGCGCGTTAATGTTACTGGCCGGTTAACCCATTAGAATCCGGCGAAAATTTTCTTAAAACTTTTCGAGGGGTGCAGAAGCCGAGTTGGGATTCGGGTCAGGCCGCGCCGCAAATGGCAGTTTCCGAGAACCGGCCTACGTCTGCCGTAGCCTTGACTGCCACGCCACTCATGAGTGCTTCGGCCGGCGAGGCCGGAAGCGCAGGAAGCCGCCATTTGCAGGCCGGCCTCACCTGAATCCAACCCCGCTAGATGACCGCGGCGACGCTGCGCAGGATCGGCTGCAGCCTGACCATGCCGATGTCCTCGCGCTCGAAACGGCTGCCGACCTTGGTGAGCTTGGCCAGCACCTGCTCGCCCTCCTCCGGGCCGATCGGCGCGATGACGATGCCGCCGCTCGACAATTGGTCGAGCAGGAAGCGCGGCAGGCTGTCGAAGGCCGCCCAGGCGACGATGCGGTCGAACGGCCCTTCGTTGGGCAAGCCATTGGAGGCGTCCGCCTGGCGCGCGATGACATTGCCGATGCCAAGCGCCTCGAAGCGCTGCTTTGCCTGTTCGGTCAAGGTCTTGTAGCGGTCGACGGTGACGACGCGCGCGGCAAGCCTGGACATCACCGCAGCCGTATATCCCGACCCGGTGCCGATCTCGAGCACGCGGTTGCCCGGCTCGATGGCTAAAGCCGCGATCACCGCCGCCTGCAGGTCCGCCCCCTCGATCGCTTCGCCGCATTCGATCGGCAGCATGCCCTCCGACCAGGCGATCGAATGAAATTGCGCGGACAGGAAACCGCGCCGCGGCGTCGCCTCGAAGGCGGCGATCAACGCCTTCGGCGCCGTGCCCCGGCCGCGCAGGCGGAGCAGGAAAGCGGCAAAACCTTCGCGGTCGTCCATGGTCATGACAGGGCCTTGGTCAGCTGGTCGCGGAGTTCATGGGCGGTGAGGTCGAGCTGCAGCGGCGTCACCGACACCAGCCGGTTGCGCAACGCATGGAGGTCGGTGCCTTTCTTGCCTTCGACCGGCTCGCGGCCGAAGCGCAGCCAATAGTAAGGCAGGCCGCGACCGTCGCGGCGCTCGTCCACCCAGAGGCTGTGCACCAGCTTGCCCTGCGAGGTGACGACCGTGCCCTCGATTTCGTCGGGCGCGCAGTTCGGGAAATTGACATTGAGCAGCACCCCGTCCGGCAGCGGCGTCGCGATCAGCTTCTTCAGCAGCGCCGGCGCCAGCGCCTCAGTCGTCTCGTAGGGAACGACGCGGTCCTCGCCGACATAGGAATAGGCCTGGCTCACCGCGATCGAGCGCACGCCGAGCAGCGCGCCTTCCATGGCACCGGCGACGGTGCCGGAATAGGTGACGTCGTCGGCGATATTGGCCCCGGAGTTGACGCCCGACAGGATGAGGTCGGGCGGTCCGGGCAGGATCTTTTTCGTGCCCATGATGACGCAGTCGGTCGGCGTGCCGCGCACGGCATAATGCTTCTCGCCGACCGTCCTCAGTCGCAGCGGCTCCGAGATCGACAGCGAATGCGCATAGCCCGACTGGTCCTGCTCGGGCGCCACCACCCAGACGTCATCCGAGAGCGAGCGGGCGATGCGTTCGAGCGACGCCAGTCCCTCGGCATGGATGCCGTCATCGTTGGTCAGCAGGATGCGCATGGACTCATTTCGATTCGATCTTGGCGAGGCCACCCATGTAAGGCCGCAGCACTTCAGGAATGGTTACGCTGCCATCCTCATTCTGGTAGTTTTCCATGACGGCAATAAGAGCGCGGCCCACGGCGGTACCGGAACCGTTGAGCGTGTGGACGAAGCGGTTGCCCTTGCCGTCCTTGTCCTTGTAGCGGGCGTCCATGCGGCGCGCCTGGAAGTCGCCGCAGACCGAGCAGGACGAGATTTCGCGATAGGCGTTCTGGCCAGGCAGCCAGACCTCGATGTCGTAAGTCTTGCGCGCGCCGAAACCCATGTCGCCGGTGCAGAGCGTCACCGTGCGGAACGGCAGGCCGAGCCGCTTCAGCACTTCCTCGGCGCATTGCGTCATGCGCTCGTGCTCGGCGAGCGAGCTGTCCTGGTCGGTGATCGAGACCAGTTCGACCTTGTAGAACTGGTGCTGGCGCAGCATGCCGCGCGTGTCGCGGCCGGCCGAGCCCGCTTCCGAGCGGAAGCACGGCGTCAGCGCCGTGTAACGCAGCGGCAGCTTCTCATGCGGCGTGATCTCCTCGCGCACGAGGTTGGTGAGCGGCACTTCGGCGGTTGGGATCAGGCCAAGGCGTCCGTCGCCATGCGGCGTGAAGAACAGATCGAGCTCGAATTTTGGCAATTGGTTGGTGCCGAACAGCACCTCGTCGCGCACCATCAGCGGCGGCTGGATCTCTTCATAGCCATGTTCGGTCGTGTGGAGATCAAGCATGAACTGGCCGATCGCCCGCTCCATGCGCGCGAGCTGGCTCTTCAGCACCGTGAAGCGCGATCCCGACAGTTTCGCCGCCCGCTCGAAATCCATCATGCCGAGGGCTTCGCCGATCTCGAAATGCTCCTTCACCCAGTTCGGGCGCGTCGGCACCTCGCCGACGATGCGCTTGACGACATTGTCGTGCTCGTCCTTGCCGACCGGCACGCCGTCGAGCGGAACATTGGGCAACACCGCCAGAGCGTCGTTCAGCGCCTTGTCGAGCTCGCGCTCGCGCGCTTCGCCGTTCTGGATGAAGGCCTTGATGTCGCTGACTTCGCCCTTGAGCTTTTCCGCCAACGCAGCGTCGCCCGAACGCATGGCGTTGCCGATCTCCTTCGAGGCGGCGTTGCGGCGCTCCTGCTTGACCTGCAGTTCGCTGAGATGCGCGCGCCGCGCCTCATCCCTGGCGATCAGCTCGTCGACGGTGGACTGCGCGTCGTCAGCCGACCACGAGCGCTTCACCAGCGCATCGACAAGGGCCTTCGGGTTGTCGCGAATCCATTTGATGTCAAGCATGGTTGATCCGTCCTCAAACTAAGGTTCGAGGGCGTAAACCGCATCCGTCATCGATGCAAGCTGGCACGCCGAAGAGGCCGCTATTTTCCGGCCGCGGCGCGACTCTCGTTTCAGCTTGACGAGGTGTCCGGCGCCTTGTCGGCGACCGTGCCGCCGTTCTCCCGCCGCTCGCGTGCCAGTCGGTCGCGCTCCTGGCTGCGCTCGATCATGCGCGAGGAGAAGATGGCGACCTCGTAGAGCACGATGGTCGGAAGGGCGAGGCCGATCTGGCTCATCGGATCGGGCGGCGTCAGCACCGCGGCGACGACGAAGGCGATAACGATCGCCCATTTGCGCTTCTCGGCCAGCGCCTGCGACGACAACAGGCCGACGCGCGTCAAAAGGCTGGTCACCACCGGCAACTGGAACACCAAGCCGAAGGAGAAGATCAGCGTCATGATCAGGCTGAGATATTCCGACACCTTCGGCAGCAGGGAGATCTGCACCTGATCGTTGGTGCCGACCTGCTGCATGGCGAGGAAGAACCACATCACCATCGGGGTGAAGAAGAAATAGACCAGCGAGGCGCCCATCAGAAACAGGATGGGCGATGCAATCAGGAACGGCAGGAAGGCGCTGCGCTCGTTCTTGTAGAGGCCCGGCGCGATGAACTTGTAGATCTGGGTGGCGATCAGCGGGAAGGCGATGACCATGCCGCCGAACATGGCAAGCTTCACCTGCGTGAAGAAGAACTCCTGCGGCGCCGTGTAGATCAGCTCGACCTTGTGCGGGTCGAGCCCGGCCCATTGCGTCGCCCATTTGAACGGGACGACCAGAAGGTTGAACAGGCGCTTGGCGAAGAAGAAGCAGACGAGAAACGCGATGAAGAAGCCGCCCAGCGACCAGATCAGCCGCCGGCGCAGCTCGATGAGATGCTCGATCAGCGGCGCCGACGATTTCTCGATCTCGTCTCTTTCCTGATCCGAAACGCTCACTTGGCGGCTCCCGCCGTCTTCTTGGTGTCGGCGACCTTTTTCGTGGCCGGCTTTGTCGTCGCCGCGGGCTTCGCCTCGGTCTTGGGCGCGGCCTTCTTGGCGGGCGTCGCCTTTGCCGGCGCTGCCGCGGACTTCGTCGGGGCCTTCGCCGCCGGAGCCTTGACCGATGCGGTCTTCGCGGCACCACCGACGCTCTTCGCCTTCGATGCCGCCGCCTTTTTCATCGGCTCGGCAGGCGTTGCAATCTCGGCAGGCGCGGTTACGGACGCATCTGTCATCGCCGGGAAGATCGGCGCGGCCGCAACAGCTTCGGTCCCATTGACGCCGGGCATTTCCGTCGCGCCGTTCTTGAGCGGCTCGGCCGCTTGCAGCGTCGCTGCCGCCGCGTCGGCCGTCTTGGGCTTCATCATCGTATCGACGCCGGCCCGCACATCAGCCGCCGCCTGCTCGAACGGATTGAGCTGCTTGCGGATCTCGGTCATCGGGTTGAGGCCGCGAAGGCTGTCGACCGAACTCTTGACGTCGTCGAGCTCGGCTTCCTTCAAGGCGTCGTTGAACTGCTTCTGGAAATCGGCCGCCATGGCGCGCAATTTGGCCGCCGTGCGGCCGAACGTGCGCAGCATGTTGGGCAAATCCTTCGGCCCGACGACCACGATCATGACGACCGCGATCACCAGCAGTTCGCTCCAACCGACTTCGAACATGGCGATCTATTCCAACGAGAGCTGTTCCAACGAGAGCCTGGGGCTCAGCTCTTGCTGACCTTTTCCTTGCCCGGCGAAACGGTCTCGTCGGCACGGTGCTCGACGGTACGCTTGTCGTCGGTATCGTCGTCGGCCATGCCCTTCTTGAAGCTCTTGATGCCCTTGGCCATGTCGCCCATCAGCTCCGGCAGCTTGCCGCGGCCGAACAGCAGCAGCACGATGACCAGAACGATCAGCCAGTGCCATATCGATAGTGAACCCATAACAATCTCTCTCGAATGTTTTCCCTCGGCGATGATCTATGCGTTTTCGCTCAGGGATTCAAACACAACCGCAATGAAGTTGATAAAATGGCTAGCCGATGTCACGCATTTTCGGCGTGAGCGCCTTGCTACGAATCCGCGCAGGCTTTCCCCATAGACCATTCGCGGCCGGTTTTGCGCTCACTCTTCGGTGACGCGCGGCGTGAGCAGCCCAAGCTCCTCGAGGTCGATATCTGTCAGGGCATCCTCGTCCTCGGCAAGCGCCTCCGGATCGGCCGGCGGCACCGGGATCGAGAAATTGGAGGGCATGCGCGTCGACAGGAGCCCGGCGCCCTTCAACTCTTCCATGCCGGGCAGGTCGCGGATTTCCTCCAGCGCGAAATGGTCGAGGAAGGCATCCGTGGTGCCATAGGTAACAGGGCGGCCGGGCGTGCGGCGACGGCCACGCATCCTGACCCATTCCGTTTCCAGCAGCGTGTCCAGCGTGCCCTTGGAGGTCTCGACGCCCCTGATGTCCTCGATCTCGGCGCGGGTGACCGGCTGGTGGTAGGCGATGATCGCCAGCACTTCGAGCGCCGCGCGCGAAAGCCTTCTCTGCTGGACCGAGTCCCTGCTCATCAGGAAGGCGAGATCGCCGGCGGTCCGGAATGCCCAGGCATCGCCGACCCGCACCAGGTTGACCCCGCGCTTGGCATAGATTTCCTGGAGATCGGCCATTGCCGCCGCTATGTTGACGCCCTCCGGCAGACGCGCCGCCAATTGCCTTTCGCTGACCGGCTCGGCGCTGGCGAAGATGATCGCCTCGGCCATGCGGACGGCTTCCGACAACTGCAGCCGCTCGGCGGGGTTCTCGATAGAACCCTGTTCGGCCATCTCGTCTTCCGGCTCGTCCTCGACCTTGAACGGAATGACCGAAGCGTTGGCGCGTTCGCTCATGATGCCACCTCGACTGCCTTGACCCCGTGTGCGCGGCCGCGCAGATAGATCGGCGCGAAAACCTGATCCTGCCGCACTTCCAGCTTGCCTTCGCGCACCATTTCGAGCGTCGCGGCGAAGGAACTGGCGACCGCCGTTCGCTTCTCCTCCGGCGCCGCCAGATATTGGATCAGGAAGCTGTCGAGCGCCGTCCAGTCGCCGACCGCCCCGACCAGCCGCGCCAGAACTTCGCGCGCGTCCTTCAAGGACCAGACCGCGCGCCGGGCGATCGTCACGTTGTTGATCGCCTGCCGCTGGCGCTGCTGCGCATAGGCGGTCAGAAGATCGTAGAGCGAGGCTGAATAGGCATTACGCTTCTCGACGATCACCATTTCCGGCATGCCGCGCGCGAAGACATCGCGGCCGAGCCGGTTTCGGTTGACCAGCCTCGCGGCGGCATCACGCATCGCTTCCAGCCGCTTCAGCCGGAATTGCAGCACCGCCGCCAGTTCCTCGCCGCTCTCGCCCTCTTCGCCCGGCTGTTTCGGGATCAAGAGCTTCGACTTGAGGAAGGCGAGCCATGCCGCCATCACCAGGTAGTCGGCGGCGAGCTCCAGTCTGAGCACCCTCACCTTCTCGATGAAGGCCAGATACTGCTCGGCCAAAGCCAGGATGGAAATGCGTGCCAGATCGACCTTCTGGTTGCGGGCAAGATGCAGCAGAAGATCGAGTGGGCCCTCGAAGCCTGCCACGTCGACCACCAAAGAAGGATCACCGGTCAGACGTGAATCGTCGTTCTCGGCCCACAGACAGTCCATCGGTGCGGCCTTCGCGGCCTTGCTGTCCAATGTCTCCGCCACTTGCCTTTCTTTCCTTCGGTTCAGGCCACCGCTTCGAAATAGGTGGCGAATTCCGCGCGTATCGCGGTTTCGTCGGCGACGTCGCGGCTCTTGATGTAGGTCAGCGCCCGCTCCGCTCTCGCCAGGGACTTGCCCTCGAGCGCCGTCGTGCGCGACGCGATCTCCGACATTTCCTCGAAAACGCCGTTGCAGTGAAGGACGAGATCGACGCCGGCCGCAAGGATCGCGGCCGCCTTTGTCGGGAAATCCCCAGAAAGTGCCTTCATCGACGTGTCGTCGCTCATCAAGAGCCCGTCGAAGCCGATCTCGCCGCGGATCACCTCGTCGACGACCTTCGCCGAGGTCGTTGCCGGATTGTCCGGGTCGACGGCGCTGTAGACGACATGCGCCGTCATCGCCATCGGCAGATGGTTGAGCGCCTTGAACGGGGCGAAATCATGTCCCCGCAATTCGGCAAGCGGCGTGTCGACCGTCGGCAGCGCGAAATGCGTATCGGCGAAGGCACGGCCGTGGCCGGGAATATGCTTCATGACCGGCAGGACGCCGCCCGACATCAAGCCTTCGGCCGAAGCCCGGCCAAGCTCGATCACGGCCTCGGGCTCCTTGCCGTAGGCGCGCGCGCCGATGACGTCGGAGGCGCCTTCGACCGGCACATCGAGCACCGGCAGGCAATCGGCGGTGATCCCGTGGCGCAGCAGATCGAAGGCATGCAGCCGCGCCAAGAGCCAAGCGGCGCGGCGGCCGGCCTCGCGGTCGTCGCGCCAAAGGGCGCCGAGCGCGCCGCCGGCGGGATAATTGGGCGCCAGCGGCGGCCGCAGCCTCTGCACCCGGCCGCCTTCCTGATCGATGAAGACCGGAGCATCCGGACGCCCTACGCAGTCGCGCATCGAGGCGACCAGGTCGCGAATCTGCCCGGTCTCACCGATGTTGCGGGCGAACAGGATGAAGCCCCATGGCCGTTCATCGCGATAGAAGCGGATTTCCTCTTCAGTGAGGGATTTCCCGGCGCAGCCGAGGATCATGGATTTTGATTCGGTCATGAATGAAACCTTAAAGCTTTGGCCAGGCAAAGGGAATCACCCCAACCTGACGGCGCCCGCAAGCCGTGAGCCGTCCACAGCGAAAAGCCGGCGCGACCTTGCGGCGGCGCCGGCTTTGAGATGTTCGAAACGGTCAGCGTGAGACGAAGCAGGTACCGCCGGCCGCCTTGTAGCTGGTGCACAGGTTGATCGCGTCATTGCGTGACTGCGCCGGAACGCGGACGCGGTAGAACGTGCCCTTGCCGGCGATCTCAGCCTTGACGATGTTGGCCTTGCGCCCGGAAAGCACGCTGCCGTAGCGGCGCTGCAGGTCCTGATAGGTCGACTGGGCGCTTTCAACCGTCGGCTGCGAGGCGACCTGCATCGACCACGAGCCGCCGCCTGCAGCAGCAGGATCGATGGATGCGACCTTGTCGGGCTTGACCTCGCCGACGATGTCGACCGGCTGGTCGGACGGGCGCGGCGGCGCCACCGGCACCTTCGCCGGCGTGTTGGTCGACTGAGCCTTGGCCTCGGCCTTCGGCGCGGCAGCGGGTTTCGCCGGCTTGGCGGTCTCGTCCTGACCGGAATCGACCTGATCGGCTGCCTGATCGGTCGCCGGCGTGACGGTTCCCGTCGGCTGGGCGTCGCCCTGCCCTGCCGGAGCCACGTGCTGCGGCACCGGATCGGCTGGTTCGGTCGCCGCGACTTTCGGCGCGACGGGAGCCGGATCCTCGTGCGGAACCAGCGAGCCGTCAGGCTTCACCATCATGGTCTTGACCTTGCGCGGCGCAACGGCGACGACATCGTTGTTGGTCCCTTTGTCGGCCTCCTGCAGCACCTGGGCGATGCGGTCCTCCGACTTCGGCGCCGGAGCGGCCGGCTGCGCGCTCTTGGGCGCATTCGCTTGCTCACCAACTGGCGCCACTGCGTCCGGAGCCGGCGCAACTGCGTCCGGAGCCGGTGCGGCTGCCTTCAGACCCGGCGCTGCTGTGTCCGCATTGCCGGCTGCGTCGGTGCCCGGCGCTGCGTCGGTGTCGTCCGGCGAAAGGTCGACGATCCGGCTCTGCGGCGGCTCCTTGGACGCCACGTCGATCGGCTCCTCGACGTTTGTCACCAGTTTCTGCTGCACCGGCTCGGCGGGCTTGGCCGCACCACCCTTGGCCACCGCGTCATAGACCTTGTTGTCCTGGTTCGGCACCACGGCGCCACCCGGATTTTCCGGCTTGACCTTGATCGGCGAATTGTCGGCCTTGACGATCACCGGCGCCTCGCCGCCGCCCTTGCCGCCGAAGGAGAAGGCAAGAGCACCGAGACCGCCGGCAATCACTGCGGCACCGACGAGCGCGGCGACCATGAAGCCGCGGCTGCGCGGCTTTGCGGCTTCGCGCTCGGCAAGGCCCGGCACGGTCATCGCCTCATCGAGTTCGGGATCGTAGTCGAGCTCGTCGACTGCAAAGTCGTCAGCCTGCGAGACCGGACGGCTGCCGGGCAAATCGTCGGCATCGAACTCGCTCGCGGCCGCGGCATGGGACGCAGCCGTCGGCGCGGCGGGCGTCTCCGCACGCAACTCGCGACGATCGTAGCCGGTCTTGAATCCGGTATTGTAGGAATCGTCGTCATAACCCCGACTCTGCACCGGAGCCGCTGCGATCTCGGTCGCGTTCATCTCGTTGAGCAGGCCCGCAAACTCGGCATCGAGATCGTCATAGGCGGGTGCCGCCGGCTGATCTTCCTCGAAGCTGAGTTCCGGGATATCGAGATCGTCGGCCAGCGCCACGACGCGCTCCGGCACGTCGACCGTCTCGACATCGGGCATCTCCTCCTGATGGCGAGGCTGCGGCGCGGAGGCTGACTTGGCGTAACTGGAATAGTCCTGCGCAGGCTCGTCATGATAGGCGGGCGCTGCGGCCTGCGGCGCAGAGGCCGGTTTGGCATAGGCGGAATAGTCCTTCGCCGGCTCGTCGCGAGAGACGGGAGCCGCCATCTGCGGCGCCGAGGCCGGCTGCGGCGCGAACGACGCTTGCGGCGGCGCGGCGACCGGCGTCACGCGACTCCACGACCGGTCGGGCTCGGCGGGCGCGACCGGCGCGTCCTGCTCTATGCCCTTGGCGAAGGCAGCATCGAATGCCTCGTCGTCGAAATCGATGCTCGGCTCGGCATTCTGTTCGGCCGCCTTGTCTTCGAAGCCCTGCTGGTCGAGTTCGCCGGCGAGCAGCCCATCGAGATCGGCAGGCCGGGCGGTCTGCTCGTCGCGCGCCGGCTCGTGCTCATCGAGGTCCCAGTCGAGATCGTCGGCGACGGCGGCCTGCGGGCCGGCGTGGCTGGCCGGTTGCGATGCCGGTGCCGGTTCCTTGACGACTGGAGCGGGGGCGGCCGGAACAGGCGCAACCGGGATAGGCCGCGCGGTCATGGCGCCGAGCAGCGCGTTGAGCTCGTCTTCCAGGCTTCGCTCGGCAGAGGTTGCAACCGGCTTGGCCGGTTCGACTGCGGCGACCGGCGCAACCGGGGCCGAGGCGGCCGGAGCAGGATCCTCCAATGACGGCTCGGCCGCGACGGGCCCGGCTGCGGAAACTTCCGGCTCCTCGGCAAGAGCGTCACCGAAGTTGAGTTCGAAATCGTCTTCGAAGGCCTGATCGGTTGCGGTCTGGTGATCGGCGACCGGTTCAGGACTGGCGGCGGGAACTTCTGGCTCCTCGGCAAGGGCGTCACGAAAGCTGAGCTCGAAATCGTCTTCGATGACCTGTTCCGCCGCGGCTTCGTGATCGGCAACGGGCTCGGGATCGGCGGCGAAACGCGCTGTCTCCACAGGTGCTTCGACGGCCTGCGGCTGCTCGTTCTCGACAGCCTGCGGCTGCTCGTCATCGACCGACAGTTCTCGTTCCAGGGTCAGGTCGTGCGGCTGATCGAAATCCATGTCGACATCGGCCATTTCCTGATCAAACTGCGCCTGATCGAATTGGCTGTCGAAATCCTCGGTGGCGATCGACTGGTCGGCGGCGTGAGCTTCGACCGGTTGAACGTCAGCGGACCCGGTCTGCTCGATCTGACGGTCATCGAACGCCAGCTCGTCCTCGAGCGACATCTGGACCGCGTCGTCGAAATCGGCATCGAATGCCGCCTCGGCCGCAGGCTCGACTGCCGCGACGGCGCCGTGGCCGGCATCGGCCTCGCGATGGCCGGACCGAAAGCCGTCATCCAGCGAGGCTGCCATTTCCTGGTCGATGGAAAGGTCGTCCTCAAGAGGCGAAACCTCGTCCTCAAGAGGCGAAACCTCGTCCTCAAGAGGCGAAACCTCGTCCTCAAGAGGCGAGACTTCCAAGGAGCCTGCGACCGCCTTGTCGAAATCATCGTCGAAGTCAATGTCGGCGGCAGGCTCCGGCGCGCGGGGCGCGGCAAAGTGGGCGTGATCGGCCGCGTCGTCAAAGACGAAGTCCTGCTCGAAAGAAGCGGCAAGCTCGTCGTCGGTGAGAGCGGCGGTGGCGGCGTCGTAAGCCGGCTCGTGCTGGGCCGCCTGCTGCGCGACCGGCGCGCTTTCCTCGGCAACGTCGAATTCGCCCATCAACTCCTTTTCGAGGTCGATGTCGAAATCCGTGTCTTCCGCAGCCTGGTTTGCCGGCGCAGCCTTCGCGACCGCCGGCGTCTGCGGCCTGACCGGCTGACGCGGGTCGAAACCCATGATCCGGGTCAGTTCCGCGAACGGATCGTCGTCAGCGATGTGGTTGTTTTCGGCTGCTTTCAGCTGGGTTCTGTCTGCCATTATTGTTCCCAAACTCGCACACAGTCGGACGCCATGGACGTCGCGCAGGGTTGGCCCTTACCAGCGCAATGTGGGCAAAAGGTGACAGGTTTTTTAGTCAAACCTAACGCATTTCGGTAGGCGCATCAGCTCCTATCAGCGTCAGGCCGGAGGTCAAAACATCCGAAACAGCCTGCACCAGCCCTAGTCTGGCATACGTCAATTGTGGGTCGTTAACCTTAACAAAACGTAAGTCTGGGTTGTCGGTGCCTCGATTCCAGTGTGCGTGGAAGCTGGAAGCCAGATCGTAAAGGTAGAATGCCAGCCGGTGCGGCTCCAATGCAAGTGCCGCGGATTCGATTAGCCGTGGATATTCAGCCAGCTTCCGGATCAGGCCGATTTCGCCCTCATCCGTCAGCGACGCGACGGAGGCCACGAGCCGGTTTCGGTCGAAATTCGCCTCGCCCAGTTGCTCGCTCGCCTGCCGGAACACCGAGTGGCAGCGCGCCGAGGCGTACTGCACGTAGAACACCGGATTGTCCTTGGACTGCTCGGTGACCTTGGCGAAGTCGAAATCGAGCGGCGCATCGTTCTTCCGGTAGAGCATCATGAAGCGGATCGGGTCGCGGCCGACCTCTTCCACCACGTCGCGCAGCGTGACGAAATCGCCCGACCGTTTCGACATCCTGACCGGTTCGCCGTCGCGGAACAGCTTCACCAGCTGGCAGAGCAGCACCGTGAGCTTCACCGTGTCGCCGGCGACCGCGCGCGCCAGCGCTTCCAGCCGCTTGACGTAGCCGCCATGGTCGGCGCCGAGCACATAGATCAGATCGACGAAGCCGCGCTCGACCTTGTCCTTGAGATAGGCGACGTCGGCCGCGAAATAGGTGAACGAGCCGTCCGACTTCACCAGAGCCCGGTCCATGTCGTCGCCGACCGCGGTCGAGCGGAACAGCGTCTGCTCGCGGTCTTCCCAATCGTCCGGCTTCTCGCCCTTGGGCGGCGGCAGCTTGCCCTTGTAGATATGCCCTTTGAGCGTCAGGTCGGCGATCGCCGCCCGGATCTTCTTGGCATTGTCGGCATGCAGCGTGCGCTCGGAGAAGAACACGTCGTGATGCACGTTGAGCAGCGCCAGGTCCTCGCGGATCATCGCCATCATCGCGTCGACCGTGCGGTCCTTGACGATCGCCAGCGCTTCCTCTTCCGGCATCTCCAGCAGGCCGAGGCCGAACTCCTCGGCCAGCGCCTGGCCGACAGGGACCAGATAGTCGCCCGGATAGAGACCGGCCGGGATCTCGCCGATGTTTTCGCCGAGCGCCTCGCGGTAGCGCAGCATGGCCGAGCGTCCAAGCACGTCGATCTGCGAGCCAGCGTCGTTGATGACGTATTCCTTGGTCACGTCGTAGCCGGCGAAGGCCATCAGGTTGGCCAAAGTGTCGCCGACGACGGCGCCGCGGCAATGGCCGACATGCATCGGGCCGGTCGGGTTCGCCGAGACATATTCGACATTGGCCTTGCGGCCGCCACCGATCTTCGAGCGTCCATAGTTGCGGCCCTCGCCGAGCAGCACCGCGAGATGCGCCTGCCAGAACCCGTCCTTCAGCCTGAGATTGACGAAGCCCGGCCCCGCGACGTCGGCCGCCGCGATGTCGGCGTCGGCCCGCAGGGCCTCGGCCAGCTTCTCGGCCAGCACGCGCGGGTTCTGTCCGGTGGGCTTTGCTAGCACCATCGCCGCATTGGTGGCGAGATCGCCATGGCTCGCATCGCGCGGCGGCTCGACCGCGATGCGCGACAGATCCGGCGACACGCCATCCTTGTCTTTCAGATCAAGGGCTTCGACAGCTTTTACGATCCGCGCGTTGAAATCGGCGAAGATATTCATCGGGTGTGCTCTGGGCTTTAAGAGGCGACCGGCTGCTTGGCCGGCAAAAATCGTGGCTCGCCCTAGCTCAAATCGGGCGTGTGGTCAAACAGACGCCTATGCTCCTTGAGCGCATAGGTGTCGGTCATGCCGGCCAGGAAATCGGCGACGCTGCGTGCCTTGATGCGATCCTGCGCCCTGTCGAGCCCTTCGCGCCATCCGTCGGGCATGGCGCGCGGGTCGGCGAAATAGGCATCGAACAGATCGCGGACGATCTGTTCGGCGTCCGTCCGCACGCGCATCACTTCGGAATGCCGGTAGAGATGCTTGTAGAGGAAGGCCTTCAGTTCCTTTTCGGCCGCGGCCATATCGGCCGAGAAGGTCACCATCGTCTCGCCCGCCGCCCGCACCGCATCGGCGCTGTCCGGCTTGAGGCGCTCTATATTGGCTGCGGTGGAAGCAATGACATCCTCCACCATCAACGTGATCTGCCGGCGCATCAGCTCGTGGCCGGTGCGAACGTCGTCTAGCTGCGGATAGCGGGCGCGCACGCTCTTCAGGATCGAGCCCGGCAGGCCGACGTCATCGAGCATCTTCAGCGTCAGGAAGCCGGAGCGCAGGCCGTCGTCTATGTCATGCGTGTTGTAGGCGATGTCGTCGGCGATCGCGGCGCACTGCGCCTCGATGCCGGCGAAGCGATCGAGCTCGAGGTCGTGCAGTTCGGAATAGTCGCGGATCGCCTGCGGCACCGGGCCTTTCAGTCCCTTCCCGCTTGCGTCGGTGAGCGGCCCGTTGTGCTTGACCAACCCCTCCAGCGTCTCCCAGGTAAGGTTCAGCCCGTCGAAATCGGCATAGCGCCGCTCGAGCCTGGTGACGATGCGCAGCGACTGCGCATTGTGGTCGAAGCCGCCCCAGGCGGCCATCTTCTCGTTCAGCGCCTCCTCGCCCGTATGGCCGAACGGCGTGTGGCCGAAATCGTGCACCAGCGCGACGGCTTCGGCGAGATCCTCGTCGCCACGCAGCGCCCGCGCCAGGGCTCTAGCGATCTGCGCCACCTCGATCGAATGCGTCAGCCTGGTGCGATAGTGGTCGCCCTCATGCGCGACGAACACCTGCGTCTTGTGCTTCAGCCGGCGGAAGGCGGTGGAGTGGATGATGCGGTCGCGGTCGCGCTGGAACGGCGTGCGGGTCGGGCTTTCCGGTTCGTCGAACAGCCGGCCGCGCGAGCAGGCCGGATCGCTCGCATAGACGGCGCGCGGCCGGTCGCCGAATCCGATATCGCCGAGAGCATCCTTGCCCATTCACCCACCAGTTGACTGTGTCACCCACCGGTTGACTTGCCCGCGCCCGCTTCATACCTATCATGGGAAACCGAAAGCAAGGTGACGCCGATGGGCGCAGATGCCAAGACTGCCATGAAGGTCGAGATGACCGAAGCGGCCGCGAAGCGGATCGCCAGGATTCTGTCCGGCGAGCCGGGTAAGACGGCGCTGCGCGTTTCCGTCGAAGGCGGCGGCTGCTCCGGCTTTTCCTACAAGTTCGATCTCGTCGACAGTCGCAACGACGACGACGTCGCCATCGAGAAGGATGGCGCGACGATCCTGATCGACGACCTCTCGCTGGTCTATATGGGCGGCTCGGTGATCGACTTCATCGACGACCTGATGGGCCAGTCCTTCCAGATCAGGAACCCCAACGCCGTCGCCTCCTGCGGCTGCGGCACCAGCTTCTCCGTCTGACGAACTCCGATGCCAGCGATCGGCGCGGTCCGCCAGGTCGCGCTGTCGGCCGGGCGCGATCTCGATGCGACGCTGGCCTTCTGGCAGGACGTGCTCGGCATGAGCGTGCATGCGCGCTACGATCCGCCGGGCATCGCTTTCATCATGGCCGGCGATGTGCGGCTGCTCTTCACCGACGGTATTCCGCCGGGTACCGTCTATCTCGACATTGCCGGTCTCGAGGCCTTCCATGCCGAGGCGAAAGCCGCCGGTATTCCTTTCACCGCGCCGCCCGCGCTCGTCCATCGCGACACCGAAGGCCGCTTCGGTCCGGTGGGGGAAAGCGAATGGATGGCCTTTCTAAAGGACCCCGCAGGCAATACGATCGGCCTCGTCGAGCGCCTTGCGCCGGAGCAAGATTGAGGTCGCCATGAAGATCGTCACCTGGAACATCAACGGCGTCCGCGCCCGCATCGGCAACCTCACCCACTGGCTGACCGAGAGCGCGCCGGACATCGTCTGCCTGCAGGAGATCAAGACCCTCGACGATCAGTTCCCGCGCGCCGAGATCGAGGCGCTGGGCTACAATGTCGAGACCAACGGCCAGAAGAGCTTCAACGGCGTCGCCATCCTGTCGAAGCTCCCCTTCGACGAGGTCAATCGCGGGCTGCCCGGCGACGATGCCGACGACCACGCGCGCTTCATCGAAGGCGTCTTCTCGACCGACAAAGGCGCCTTGCGCGTCGCCTCGCTCTATCTGCCGAACGGCAATCCGATCGATGACGAGCGGAAGTTCTCCTACAAGCTGTCATGGATGGCGCGGCTGGAGCGCTGGGCGGAAGAGCGGCTGAGGTTCGAGGAAGCGCTGGTGCTGGCCGGCGACTACAATGTCATCCCCGAGCCCGCCGACGCCAGGTTCCCCGAAAACTGGCGCAACGACGCGCTGTTCCAGCCGCAGACGAGGCAGGCCTTCCGCCGCCTGAAGAATCTCGGCTTCACCGAGGCCGTGCGCGCCGTGACCGACTCGTCCGATGTCTACACCTTCTGGGACTATCAGGCCGGTGCCTGGCAGAAGAACAACGGCATCCGCATCGACCACCTCTTGCTGTCGCCCGAAGCCGCCAACCGCTTTTCCTCGGCCTCGGTCGAAAAGCATGTGCGCGCCTGGGAAAAACCCTCCGACCATGTGCCGGTGGCGATCGATCTCGACTTGCAGCCGGCCTGAAAGCACCAGCTGCAGGCGACTTTCGTAAGACCCTGATATCGCCACAAATTGCGCGTTTGATGCGTATTGTTGCGGGGGTTCGATGGCTGTCCGATTTGTCCTTTGCCTGACCGGCCTTGCGCTGGCGTTTGCCGCGCCGGCGTCGGTGGCGGCCGCGCAGGCATGCCTTGCCAACGGCAAATCCTTCAAGGTCGGTGAGACGGCCTGCCTGACCGTTGCCGGCGAAAGTCACCTCGCGCGCTGCGACATGGTTCTCAACAACACGTCTTGGACGAAGGTCAAGGACGAGTGCCCAGGCGAGAGCCAGACGCCGAAGTTGCACCCGACCTCGATCTCGACGCCGGCGTCCAGCCTGGTGCCGACGGAGCCGACCGAGAACTGACGAGCTGCTGATTTCCCCCATCCAGTTATGCTATGCACACATCTTCTGTGACTGGCGTGACTGATCGACCTGAGGCTTGATTGCCACGTGGTTCCCCCAATCCGTCGCTGCTTC
>SUGL01000379.1 GCA_004963905.1 Mesorhizobium sp. | reverse complement strand
GTCGGAACATCTGCGCCAGCGCGTCTATCCGCATTCGCGGCTGAAGGGCGAAGCCAATCTGCTGGTGTTCCCGAACCTGGATTCGGCCAACATCACGCTGACGGCGTTGGGCGCCATGATGGATGCGCTGCATGTCGGACCGATCCTGCTCGGCACCGACAAGCCCGCTCATATCCTGACGCCTTCGGTGACCTCGCGCGGCGTCGTCAACATGACGG
>SUGL01000378.1 GCA_004963905.1 Mesorhizobium sp. | reverse complement strand
CACCACATTGACACGCAGGCCGCGGTCGGCCCATTCCATGGCGAGGCTCTTCGACATGTGGATCACCGCCGCCTTCGACGAATTGTAGTGCGCCTGCGTCAGGCCGCGGTTGATGATCGAGCCGGACATCGAGGCGATGTTGACGATCGAGCCTTTGCGGCGCGGCAGCATCACCCGCGCCTCGGCCTGACAGGACAGGAACACGCCGCTGACATTGAC
>SUGL01000377.1 GCA_004963905.1 Mesorhizobium sp. | reverse complement strand
TCGCCGAACAATCGCCCGGTCACGTTGAGAACGGTCGCCAGTTCGAGCTCGATGCCGGTCATGCGCGCGGCCTCGAGCAGCCGCGTTTCCGACTCCGGCGACTGCAGCGCGCGCACCCCCTGCAGCACGTCGACACAGAGCTGCAGCCGGTGGAATTTGTGGCCGCCTGCGGCGTGAACGATGGCGATGGTGAGAAGCGACGCCGGCGTATCCACCTCG
>SUGL01000376.1 GCA_004963905.1 Mesorhizobium sp. | reverse complement strand
AGGACGAAGCCAACCAGGATCTCGCCGCCGGTCGCATCGATGCTGTGCAGGCCGATTCCATCGCGCTCGTCGAATACCTCAAGAGCGACCAGGGCAAGGCCTGCTGCGACCTCAAGGGCATGGTGGCTCCGGACGACGAAGTGCTCGGGCCGGGCATCGGCGCCGGTGTGCGCAAGGAAGACACCGCGCTCAAGGAAAAAATCAACGCCGGCATCAAGG
>SUGL01000375.1 GCA_004963905.1 Mesorhizobium sp. | reverse complement strand
CCCAACCAGATGGACGGGCCGGCCGAGATCACCCAGGCGCCGATCGAGCCCGGACAGACCTATTCCTACGAGTTCAGCGCCACCCAGCACGGCACTTATTTCTACCATCCGCACGCCAAGCCCGACCGCACCCAGGCGCTCGGTCTCTATGGCGCGCTGATCATCGATCCCGCCAACCCCGCCGATGAGGTCGCCGCCGACCACGACTATGTTATCGAG
>SUGL01000374.1 GCA_004963905.1 Mesorhizobium sp. | reverse complement strand
ACCCCGACGTACGAAGCCTCGACGCCATCGTTCCGGCCGTTATCCCGATGCTTCTCCTGCTGATCCCGGCGATGCTGGCCGTGCTGAGCGTCGTACGCGAGAAAGAGCTCGGCTCCATCATCAATTTCTACGTCACGCCCGTGACCCGGCTCGAGTTCCTGGTCGGCAAGCAGATCCCCTATGTCGTCCTTGCGATGCTGAACTTCGCGCTGTTGACGAT
>SUGL01000373.1 GCA_004963905.1 Mesorhizobium sp. | reverse complement strand
GGGCGGCGACGCGCAAGCTGAAGAACGATCCGCGTGTCACGCGCGTCGGCCAGGTGCTGAGGAAGCTCAGCCTCGACGAACTGCCGCAGATCATCAACATCCTGCAGGGCGACATGAGCCTCGTCGGACCGCGCCCCGTGGTGCGTGACGAACTCGAGATCTACGGCAGTGCAGCTGTCTACTATCTGAAGTCGCGTCCGGGTCTCACCGGGCTGTGGCA
>SUGL01000372.1 GCA_004963905.1 Mesorhizobium sp. | reverse complement strand
CCTCGCCCGAGATGTGGCGATAGCCGGGCAGCTCATGCGGGAAGGAACCCATGTCGCACGAGCCCTGCACATTGTTCTGGCCGCGCAGCGGGTTCACGCCGACGCCGGGGCGGCCGATATTGCCGGTGGCCATGGCAAGGTTGGCGATCGCCATCACCGTGGTCGAGCCCTGGCTGTGCTCGGTGACGCCGAGACCGTAATAGATCGCGCCATTGCCGCC
>SUGL01000371.1 GCA_004963905.1 Mesorhizobium sp. | reverse complement strand
GCTGTTCACCATCGCCAAAGACGTGAAAATCCAGGTCGAGTTCAATCCAGCCGCGGTCTCGGAATATCGTCTTGTCGGCTACGAGACCCGCGCCTTGAAGCGCGAGGATTTCAACAACGACCGTGTCGACGCCGGCGACATCGGCTCCGGCCATTCGGTGACGGCGATCTACGAGATCACGCCCAAGGGCAGCGGCGCCGAGCAGGTCGATCCGCTGCGC
>SUGL01000370.1 GCA_004963905.1 Mesorhizobium sp. | reverse complement strand
CGCGGGCGCCGGCCGTGTCGCGGATGCGGATCGCCTCCAGCACCGCGACATGCGCCGACAGAGCCCGTGACTGCGCTTCCATCAGCGGATTGGTGACGAGGAACGTGGCGCGCAGCGCTGCTTCCAGCATGCCGACCAGCCCCTTGAGCACCACATTGTGGCTGGCGGCAATCACGCCCTTGTGGAAGGCGAGATCGGCCTGGCAGACCGCGTTGAGATC
>SUGL01000036.1 GCA_004963905.1 Mesorhizobium sp. | reverse complement strand
TTTTCACGCAATTCCGGACGGAAAACCGTTACACACTTTTCCTGGAATTGCTCTAAGCGCCGATGACGCACTTGTGCGGAAATGAGACCGGCCGGTGCAGTCGCGATTAGCATTCGCTAACGGATCGGAAAGGCCTCGCTGCTATGATGCTGCGTTGCGGTTGGGAGGCCGAGCCCGCCGAGGAACTTCGGGACGAGTATACCATGGCCACTTTTCCCCACGTCGAGCGTCGCCTTTATGCGCGAGAGTTCGTGCTGAAGGAGGCGACCATCGTCACCGGCGACGCCAGCATCAGGTGCTCCATCCGCAACCAGCACGAGCATGGCGCCGAGCTGCGCGTCGGCGCGCAGGTGGAGCTGCCGGACCGCTTCACGCTCATTGTTCCCGACGACGATGCCGTCTATCGCGCCGTTGTGCGCTGGCGGCGCAACGAGCGCGTCGGCGTGCAGGTCTATAGCAATTCGATGAAGGGCTGAGTCCAACTTGCCGCGGGCTCCCGATCACGGGGGCAGGCGAGTGGCATCGCCTCACAGATAGCGGCGCACGCTCGCCTTGTAGGCGCGGTAGGGCTCGCCGAATTTGCGCTCCAGATAGGCCTCCTCGCGCAGCACCACGCCGGAATGCAGGATGAGGAAGACGGGGACGAGAGCGAGCACGCCCCACCAGGTGTCGAAGATGAGGCTGATCCCTAGGAGCAGGCCCATCAGGCCGACATAGAGCGGGTTGCGGCTGAAGCCGAACGGGCCGCCGGTGACGATCGCCAGCGTCGGTTTCGTCGGATCGATATTGGTGCCGCCGCGCTGCATCGTCATGCGCCCCCAGGCAACGACGGCGATCGCAAGGGCCGCCAGCACGACGCCCAGCACCATGGTCAGCGGCCTGCCGCCGATCGCGAGCGGCCAGACATGGCGCAGCGCCAGCATCAGGATCAGCGCCACGAGGAACAGCAGCGGCGGGAACACCGCTACGCCGGGATTGTCCTTCTCGCCGTTCATCGCCATTTCCGCCGGTCCGAACCTAAATTTGGAGCTTCGTCGGAGGTTCACGAAGCTTCATTCGGTCGTCATGTTCGTGCCGCATATTAGCGATGCCGAATACGATGATCCGATCGGCTCCCAGAAGACCTCCTGCCCGGTTTCGACCGGGCTTTTTTCTAGCTGTCAGCCGTCTCCAGCTTGGATCGTATGGAGCCGATGGCTTTTTCGATGGCCTCGGCGGCTTGCAGATCCAACGCAATGTCCAACAGGCCTTCCGTTGTCCGGATCGAGAGGATGCCTATGTGCCCCTTCTCGTCCTTGACTGTGCCGACATGGATTTCGGTCGGCACGAAAGGGGGCGCCTTGTCCCTGCGATTCATCGTTCACCTGTGTTGACGGGGAACGAACGACAATCGCGCAAACCGGCCACGCGTTCAAGCGGGCCCAGGTTGTATTGGCCGATGTCGGCTACGCGCCGACAATCGGCTTCGCCAACCGGCTTTTTTGGATCGCGCGGGCATGTTGGAGGCGTGCCTGCTGCATCCGGTACGCGCCGCTAACAACAGGCGCTTGCGCCGCAGCACGACGCGCCGGCGGCTTTCTGTTCTTCCAGCCAGCGGTCGCGCGGCTTGCAGCTTGCCGGCCGTGGTGACAGCTCGACCTCGACGGTATCGCCAACCAATGCCGGTTGGGTCGCCCGGTGAAGTTCCATCGGCCGGATGCCGTCGCTGACTTCGAAGGTCAACCTGGCCGACGGGTCGAGGGCCACATGGTCGGCCACCTTGCGGATGATGGCAACGAACTTGCCGGCCGCCATATGGACCGGCCCGCCTTCGTCGACATCCCACAGCTGCACGAAAATCTCCGACCAGGCTTCCGGGTTGGCGCCGCAATCGAGCGCCGAGAACTGGCCCGCCTTGACCTCGGTCACGTGATAGCCCGACCTTACCGGCCGGCCGTCATAGCGGAACACCAGCGGTTTTTCCTTGTGGTCGGCCAGCGCGTCGAGCAGATCGCCGATGGTGAGATCCGATGAGTCCATGGCGAGGGGAGGGGCGATTTTACGGTTGTCAGGAGAGAGCATGTCGGCTATTCCTCATTTCAACATTTCAAGGATTATTGAAATATGGATGAACGTCAAGCCCTGACCGCCTTTGGCGCGCTGTCGCAGGAGACCCGGCTGCGGCTGCTGCGATTGCTGGTCGTCGCAGGGCCGGAAGGCATCGCCGCCGGCTCGCTCGCCGAGCAGGTCGCGGTCTCGCCGTCCAATGTCAGCTTCCATCTCAAGGAACTGGAGCGCGCCGGCCTGGTGAGCGCGCGGCGTGACGCGCGCTCGATCGTCTACAGCGCCGAATACGATGCGCTGTCCGGCCTGATCCGCTTCCTGATGGAGGATTGCTGCTCCGGCCGGCCGGAAATCTGCGCGCCGGCGCTTGCCGCGCCTTGCTGCCGGCCGGAGGAGGGGACCCGGCAATGATATCCTTCGATCTTCCGCGCCGGGTTGCTGCCGAAGCGCTGGGCACCGGTCTTCTGGTGGCGACCGTGGTCGGCTCCGGCATCATGGCCGAGACGCTCACGCATGATGTGGCGCTGGCGCTGCTCGGCAACACGCTCGCGACCGGCGCCATGCTGGTGGTCTTGATCACCATTCTCGGGCCGATCTCCGGCGCGCATTTCAATCCGGCGGTCTCGCTGGTGTTCTGCCTCAACCGGTCGCTGCCGGCCCGCGATTTCGCCGCCTATCTGGCCGCGCAGGTCGTCGGCGGCATCGCCGGCACCGTCGCGGCGCATCTCATGTTTTCCCAGCCGGTTCTGGAAGTCGCGACGAAGCTCCGTGCCGGACCCGCGCAGTGGTTCTCCGAAGCGGTCGCGACCTTCGGGCTGGTCGCGGTCATTCTGTCCGGCCTCCGGTTCGAGCAACGCGCCGTGCCATGGCTGGTTGGCCTCTACATCACCGCCGCCTATTGGTTCACCGCCTCCACTTCTTTCGCCAATCCGGCGGTCGCGCTGGCGCGCTCGCTCACCGACACCTTTTCCGGCATCAGGCCGGCCGATCTGCCGGGCTTCATCGTTGCCGAGCTGCTCGGCGCCTTGATCGCATCGGCACTGATGGGCTGGCTGCTGAGGCCTGAAATCGTTCAGCAATCAGAGCCACTGAAAGCCCAACCATTCAACGGTAAGTAATGACGGTCACGATCTATCACAATCCCGCCTGCGGCACCTCGCGCAACACGCTCGCCATGATCCGCGCCAGCGGCGAGGAGCCGGTGGTGATCGAATATCTGAAGACGCCGCCGAGCCGCGAACGGTTGCTGGACCTGATCGCGGCGATGGGGATCACCCCGCGCGAGTTGCTGAGGGAGAAGGGAACGCCTTACGCGGAACTTGGCCTTGCCGATCCGAAATGGAGCGACGACCAATTGATCGATTTCATGCTCTCCCATCCGATCCTGATCAACCGGCCCATAGTCGAAACGCCGAAGGGCACAAGGCTCTGCCGGCCGTCGGAGGCGGTGCTGCCGCTGCTCGACAATCCCGTGCGCGAATTCGTCAAGGAAGATGGCGAGAAGGTCGCCTATATGCCTAGAGCTGCAGATGCTTCATGAAGTAGATCGAGGCTCGTGGTTTGCCGAACGGATCGACGAAGTGATGCGGCACGACACCGACTTCCCGCCAGTTCATGCGCCGATAGAGCCGCTCGCTTGCTCCGCCCTCGGCGGTGTCGAGAAGGAGCAGGGAGCGCTTTCTCTTTCTTGCCTCGTCTTCGATGAATGCCATCAGCGCCGAACCGATCCCTTGCCGCTGGAAGCTCCGGTGCACGAGAAGCTTGTAGACTTCCGCCCGGTGCAGGGCGTTCGGTTCCGGCGACAGATAGAGCTGGACCGTGCCGACCAGCTTGTCATCGACATAGGCGCAGATGAGCAGGCGGTCTCCGTCCGCCAGGGAGCCGAAGAGGCCCTGCCAATAAGCCTGCGCCTGCTCGGCGTCGAACGGCAGGACGAAGCCGACCAGCGCGCCGTCCTCGATGGTCTGCATCAAGATCTCGGCAAGAGCGCCGAGTTGAGCCGTTGCCTCGGTCTCGTCGATCACCGCGATGCGCATGCGCTGCCCCTTTCAGGCACGACAATTAATGGGCTTTGAGCGTTTCGTGAAGGCGGAAGTCGCAGCGCCGGGCGCCCGCAGCCGCCACGTCCTCGTCTCGGCGCTCGGCATCACACAGATCCTCGCGTGGGGATCGTCCTACTATCTGCCCGCCGTGCTCGCCGCGCCGATCGCCGCCGACACCGGCTGGTCGCTGGCCTCGGTCGTTGCCGGACTCTCCTGCGGGCTCTTGCTTGCCGGGCTGGTGTCGCCTGTCACCGGGCGGCTGATCCAGCGTCACGGCGGCCGGCCGGTGCTCGCCGCGAGTTCGATGCTTTTGGCCGCCGCTCACCTGCTGATGGCGGCGGCCACCGCCTATCCGCTCTACCTGCTTGCCTGGCTGCTTATGGGACTAGGCTTGTCGAGCGGCCTTTACGATGCCGGCTTCGCCACGCTCGGCCGCCTCTATGGACAAGGGGCGCGTGGCGCGATCACCAACCTGACGCTTTTCGGCGGCTTCGCCAGCACGGTTTGCTGGCCGCTCAGCGCCTTCCTCGTCGAGCATGAAGGGTGGCGCATCGCCTGCCTTTGCTATGCGGCGATCCACCTGTTGATCTGCCTGCCGCTTCACCTCCGGGTGATACCGCCGCCTCCGGGCGCGGCGTCCGCGCCGGCAAGGAGCGAACGCGGACAGGCGCATGCCGCGGGTCGGGCGAGAACACGCTTCATCCTCCTTGCCTCGATCCAGACGGTATCGGCGCTGATCGCGTCGATGCTCTCCGTCCACCTTCTCACCCTTCTGCAGCTTCGCGGCGTCAGCCTGGCGGTTGCCGTTGGCCTGGGCGCCCTGGTCGGCCCGTCTCAGGTCGGCGCGCGTGTCGCTGAAATGCTGATCGGCCGCAATCGGCACCATCCGATCTGGACGATGCTGACATCGGTGTCGCTGCTGGCCGCCGGGGTCTGGTTGCTCTTTACCAGCCAAACCTTCATCGCGCTGGCGTTGATCCTCTACGGCGCCGGCAATGGCATCCATACGATCGCTCGCGGCGCCCTGCCGCTGGTGCTGTTCGACCCGCAACAATACGCAGCACTCATGGGCAGGCTCGCAACGCCCAGCCTGATCGTCCAGGCGGCGGCGCCCTCGGTCGGGGCGCTCCTCTTGGGCGCGGGCGGCGGGAATCTCGTTCTGATGACGCTCGCGCTCGCCGCAACGCTCAATGTGGTTCTCTGCTTCGGCCTCGTTAAGGTCGTGCGCCGATGACCGCGGCCTACTTGTCCACCGCCAGCGTCTCGTTAAGCACGGCGGCCAGATGCAGGCCGCCGAGCGCGAGCTGCTGGACCGCAATCGGCGAGAATTTGTCGAAATAGGCGTGGTCGAGGATCACCGCATGCGGGTTGTCCGACTTGATCGACGTGCCCTTGGGCAGCGCGCGATAGGCGTCCTCGGCAATGCCGTGGCACGCGCCCAGCCATTTCTCCGGCGTCTGGTCGGCTGCCGGCAATGGCGCGAGATTTGGGATGACGTCGGCCTCGAGGTCGAGCGCCACCTTGCCCCAGTCATAGTATTTGAACAGGATCAGGCTCGAATCCCACACCGCGTGGAAGGTGGTGAGGTCGCGATAGGTCGAGCCGTCCGGCTTCGGCCGCGAGACGTTGAAGGTCACCGTCAGCGTGTTGCCGCCCTGATCGCCCTGGTTGCCGTCCAGGCGCTCGACGCAATGCAGCGGCTGCGACAGGTCGCCGACCAGATGGATGACGAAGGCGAGCGCTTTCCAGCGCTCCTCGTCGCTCTTCTTCGGATCGGCGAGGATTTTCTCCTGCGCCGGCAGGGCCTTCATCAGGCAGAAGCCGAAGGTCGCGTCGTCCTTGCAGTCGCGCGCCGGGTCGTAGGCTGTGGTGCCGGCGCTCGCGTCGCCCGGCTTCGACGCCAGCGGGATGTCGACGAAATGCCAGTTCGACGTCTCCTTGTGGTTCTCGGCGCGATAGTCGTCGGGCCAGCTCGCGACCGAGGCCAGCGACGCGGTCGCCGGCGGCTCGAGCTTGAGATGCGAACGCAAGAGCTGCTCGATCACGTCATAGGCGCCTTGGCTCAGCCTGTGCTGCGCAATCTCGGCGATCACCGCATGGCCTTCCTGGCCCCAGGCCAGCGCCTGCCCGCACATCGTCAAGCTAGCCAGACAGGAAACCGCCGCCGCTTTCCAGTTCATCGCCCTGCCTCCTCGAACAAGGTTCCGTTCTGGAAGTACAGCGGAGGCGGGTGTCACAAACAAGCGGATTTGCGCGTCACGAATGGCATGTGAAACACCGGAGTGGACTTCGCACCGTGGCTTGCGGCTGCTTCCCATTTATTGCGTAAAAGCTAATATGCCTTGATTTCAGAAGGCGCGAGTAATGAAGGTCAAT
Organism: Mesorhizobium sp.; assembly: GCA_004963905.1. Taxonomy (GTDB): domain Bacteria; phylum Pseudomonadota; class Alphaproteobacteria; order Rhizobiales; family Rhizobiaceae; genus Mesorhizobium. The sequence goes on along the minus strand of SUGL01000036.1, from coordinate 53,416 downwards.
GTCGTCTATGCGCACCCATTGGCGGACAGCTACCAGGCCTCGCTTCACGATCGCATCGTCCAGACCCTCAAGGCCAGGGGAGACGACGTCGTCGATTTCGATCTCCATGCCATGAACTTCAATCCCGTCATGCAGGCCGAAGAGAGACGCGGCCACTTCGATCCCGCCCGGGTGCCCAAGGATCTGCAGGTCTATATCGATGCGTTGAAGTGGGCTGAAGCTTGCGTGTTCTGCTTCCCCACATGGTGGTCTGGCATGCCGGCGATGCTGAAGGGCTATTTCGATCGCGTCTGGCGACCGGGCATCGCCTATGACGTGCCGGCGGATGGCGGTACGATCAAGCCCATGCTTTTGAACATCGGCCGTATGGGCGTGGTGACCACGTGCGGATCGCCATGGTGGTACACGGAAATCTATATGCAAAATCCGGGAAAGAAGGTGCTGTTGCGGGGCCTGAAGACGATGTGCGGCCGCAACGTGAAGCATCTCTACCTGACGAGATACTCCGTCGAGGGCATTTCCGCCGAAAAAAGGAAAGCTTTCGCGCTCAAGGTGCAGCGCCGGTTCGAGACATTCTGAGCGGCCGGCAGAACTGTCCGCCGCCAACTCGCATTGCGCCGGCGGCGTCGCGTTGGGCCTATTGCATCGGCTCAGCGTTTCCGCGCCTGGATGGCCCGCGCCGCCTGTTCGATCGCGGCGCGGTCGTTGCCCAGCCTGTCGAGCAATTCCTGCGCCTCTCCGCTGCTGATTCCGGTACGCATCGCAAGCGACTCGACCGTCAGCACATCCGAGCTGTCGACCTCGCGCGTTTCAGGCAGCGCATCGTCCGCCGTGAGCGGCAGGGCGGCCTCGCGGTCGATCTCCATCTCGGCCTGATGCCAGTGCCGCTCGTGGTCGCCATCGAGGCTGCCTTCGCGCTGCCAGATCTCATAGGCACGCTGCCTGATCTTCTCGGTCCGATCGTCGTCCATCGCCTTTTCCTCCGTGCCTCGTCCTCAACGCAGGGCGAGGCGGAACGATCCGCGTTTTTCGAGAAGTGATCGGCGGCACGGCTTGGGACCGGGTTGGCCGGCGTATCGGTCAGGCCCCGTATCTCGCCACCGGATCGCCGAACATGCCGGGTTCCGGTTTCACGCCCAGTCCCGGCCGTTGCGGTACGGCGATGTGCCCGTTGCGGATGACGACCGGGTTCTTCGTGTCGAAGTGTCCGTCGATATATTCCTGGGCGATCCAGGCGCCTTCCATGCGCCGCGGCTCCACGGTCGCGGCCAGATGCACGCAGGCGGCCGCGATGATGTCGCCGCCCCAGGCGTCGTCGCAGCTGTGCGGCAACGAGCGGATGGCGCAAAGGTCGCGCACCGTCGTCATCTTGGTCAGCCCGCCGAGGCGCGTCACCTTGAAGCCGAAGCCATCGGCGATGCCGAGCGAGATCGCCCGCAGCACCGCGTTCTGGTCCTCGGTGCTTTCATCGAGATAGACCGGATGCGTGACGCGACCCTTGAGCGTCGCGACCTCGTCCATGGTGTTGCAGGGCTGCTCGAACACGAAGGGGATCGCCTGGCAGAGCCGGTCGAGATGGATCGCGGCGGCGACCGTCAGGCCCCGGTTGCCGTCGACCGCCAGCCGCGCCTTGTAGCCGACCGTCTCCCACACCTTGTGGACGACGGCGACATCCTCTTCCAGGTCGCGCCCGCCGATCTTGACCTGCAGGCGCGGATAGCCGGCCTTCACCTTGTCGGCCGCGATCCTGGCCGTCTCCTCCGGCGGGCCGACGATCAGTGAATAATAGGCCGGCACCCGGTCGGTCAGCGCGCCGCCGAGCAGCGTCGACACCGGCACGCCGAGCTTCTGACCAAGCAGGTCGAGAAAGGCCATGTCGAAGGCCGCCTTGGCATAGCCGTGCCCGTTGAGCCGCTCGTCCATCTGTTTGGCCAGCAGCCTGATCGAGGCGATCTCCGCGCCGATCAGCCCCGGAGCGATTTCGGCGATCGCCGCGCGAGCGCCCAGCGCATGGTGCGGCTGGTAGACCGGGCCAACCGGGCAGGTCTCGCCCCAACCGACCAGCCCGTCATCCGTCACGATCTCGACAAGCGTCGAGTCCAGCGCCTCGACATCGGCGCTGGCCATCCGGTAGGCGCCGCCTTTGACCGGCAGCTGCGCCGTATAGACGTTGATCCGGTCGATGCGCATGGTCGGCTACCCTCAAAGAAATGCACCTGTACGGGGCCTCAAGCGGCCCCGTCTGTTACATCCGCGCCCTGGCCGACGTCGGATCGTAAGGCGAATCCGCGATCACCTCGGCGATCTTCCATTCTCCCAGGATCGCGACGTCGAGCTTCGTGCCGGGTTTGGAAAAACGCTCCGGCAAGAGGGCTAGTGCCACATCATGCCCGAGCGCATAGCCGTATCCGCCCGACGTGATGCGCCCGACCAGCTCGCCGTCGATGTAGAGACCCTCGGAGGCGAGCGCGCTCGCGCCGTCGGTTTCGATCTTGAGTGTCACCGAGCGGCGCTGGTCATTGCGCTCCTTATATTTCTTGACCGCGTCGCGCCCGACGAAATCGCCCTTGTCGAGGCGGATGAAGCGCTCGAGTCCGCTCTCCAGTGCATTGAGCTCAGGGTTCATGTCGCGGTACATCGCACGGTAGGATTTTTCGAGCCTCAGCGACTCCAGCGCATGCAGCCCGACGAGGCGCATGCCGTGCTTCTCGCCCTGCTTCAGAATCGTATCCAGCAACTGCCGCTGGTAGGGCAGCGGATGGTAGAGTTCCCATCCCAGCTCGCCTTCGTAATTCACGCGCAGCAGCCGCACGTCGCTGGCCAGGGCGACGCTGCCGGTCCTGACGCCGAACCACGGGAACTTTTCGTTCGAAAGATCGATCTCGGTCAGCGGCTGCAGCACGTCTCGCGCGTTCGGCCCGACCACGGTGAAGCAGCCGCGATCGTTGGTGACGTTCCTCAAGGATACGCTGCCGTCGGCGGGCAGCAGCCTCGAGAGATCGTCGAAATTCCAGCGCTCCGCGCGCGGCGTCGAGATCAGGTAGAAGCTCTCTTCGCCGAGGCGCGCGACCATGTATTCCGCCTGCACGCCGCCGCCGGCGGTGAGGTGATGCGCCAGCGTCACCTTGCCGACCGCGGGCAGCCGGTTGGCCAGGATCCTGTCCAGCCAGGCGGCGGCGTTCGGCCCAGACACCTCGAACTTGGTCATCGGCGTCATCTCGACCAGGCCGACGGCGTTGCGCACCGCCAGCACTTCCTCGGCGACGAGGTTCCCTTTGGGCGTCCAGCGCCAGCTATACTGGTCCTTGGCCTCGACGCCGTCGCGCGCGAACCAATTGGGCATCTCCCAGCCGTTGAGCACGCCCCAGACGGCGCCGAGCTCGGTCAGCCGGTCATAGGACGGCGCGGTCTTCTGCGGACGGGAAGCGGGCATGTCCTGCCCCGGATATTTCTGCTCGGCATGCGTGCCCCAGGCCTCGCGAACCTTCTCGCGCGTCCAGGCCTTGTTGGCGTAGTCGCCGAAGCGGCGCGGGTCGAGATCGGACGTGTCGAGGCTGTTGCCGCCCTCGACGATCCGTTCCGAAAGGTAATAGCCGATCGTGCCGCCCCACAGGATGCCGCCTGGCACGCCTTCGGCCAGCCAGACATTGGGCAGGCCCCAGGCCGGCCCCATCAGTGGCAGCTCGTCCGCCGTCATCTGGAACGGGCCGCGCACATTGGCCTTGATGCCTACCCGTCCGAGCGCCGGGACGAGCTGCAAAGCCTGCTCCCAGTTCCACGACACCGCCTCGAAATCCTCTTCGACCAAGTCGGCGCCGAACCAGGCGGGCACACCGTCCTCGGCGAAGAGTTTCAGGTTCGCGGTGCGCTCGTAAGGCCCGAACATCAGCCCGTCGCCTTCTTCGCGCATATAGCCCTCGAAACCTTCGTCGCGCAGGATCGGCATCTCCGGCCGCCCCTGCCTTTTCCGCTCCACGACCTCCGGCACGGCTTCGGTGATCCAGTACTGATGCAGGATCGGGATCGCCGGGATTTCGAGGCCGAGCAGCGCGCCGGTCTGGCGCGCATAGTTGCCGGTGGCTGAGATGACGTGCTCGCAGGTAATGTCGCCCTGGTTGGTCTCAACCAGCCACTCGCCGCTGGGCATCCGCTTGAAGCCGGTCACCTCGGTATTCAAGTAGACCTTGGCACCCAGATCCCGCGCGCCTTTGGCCATGGCATGCGTCACGTCGGCCGGGGCGATATGGCCGTCATCGGGATGATAGAGCGCGCCGAGCATGTGGTCGTTGTGAAGCAGCGGGCAGAGCTTCCTGGCCTCGGCCGGCGTCAGCAACTGCGCCCGCATGCCCTGGACGTCGGCGACGCTCATGTAGCTCTTGAATTCGTCGAGCCGGTCCCTGGAATTGGCGATGCGCAGCTGGCCGCATTTGTGCCAGCCGACCGGCTGCCCTGTCTCGGCCTCCAGCCCTTCATAGATCTCGATGGTCTTCTTGATCATCCGCCCGACATTGATGTTGCGGGCATAGGATGGGATCAGGCCCGCGGCATGCCAGGTCGAGCCGGCCGTCAGCTGGGTGCGCTCGAGCAGCGCCACGTCGGTCCAGCCGCGCTTTGCCAGGCCATAGAGGATGCCGGCGCCGACGCAGCCGCCGCCGACGATCACCACTCTCGCATGTGCTTGCATCGAACCACCAATTCCAGACCGTTTTCAAAAGCGCGCCGCCGAAGCTACAGGCGGCGCAGGGCCGTGTAACGTCTTGAAAAACTGGGGGTTGTGATAAATTTGGCTTATGCAGCGGTCCGCCTGGGCGGGCCGGCAAATTGGCCCGTATTCTCACTGCGCTTGCCCGTCCTGCGCCGTCTCGTCCTTGAACTCCACCTTCGTGCCTGGCTTGACCATGGCGGCGAGGTCTTCGGCGTCCCAATTGGTCAGCCGGATGCAGCCATGCGAGTAGGTCGTGCCGATCTTGCCGGGATCGGGCGAGCCGTGGATGCCGTAGCTTTCGATCGAGAGGTCGATCCATACAGATCCGACCGGATTGTTCGGCCCCTTGGCGATGGTGAAGGGCCGCTTTGTTCTGACGCCCTTGAAGGCGAATTTCGGATCGTAGCGATAGGTCGGATCGTGCACCACGCGCCTGACCTCCGCCGCGCCGCTCGGCGCCGGCTTCTCCTCGCTGCCGATCGAGGCGGGGTAGACCGCGAGCGGTTTACCCGACGGATCGAGCGCGCGCACCTGGCGGGACGCCTTGTCGACCTCGACGCTCGCAATGGCCGCAGGGGGAGGGGCGCGGCCGACATCCGGCACGACGAGCGCTTTGCCTGCTTTCGTGAAACCGCTGCCGGGATTGAGTATCCGCAGCAACTGTTCGCTGACATGGAAACGTTCCGCCAGCCTCTCGCGCGCGCTGCGGTAGCCGAGCCGCCTGAGATGCGCCATCCTCTCCATGCGGGCGGGGATGCGCCGGGTGAAAGGCCCGCGCACATCCTTGGCCTTGACCTCATAGGTCACCAGCACGGGCTCGGCGGAGGTCGCCGCGAGCTGGTCCCAGGTTTCCCGCGTCAGCTTGCCGTCGGAGGGCAGTCCATTCGCCGCCTGGAAGGCCGCGACGGCCTTGGCGAAATTGTCGGATAGGCGGCCGTCGATCAGGCCGGGCGAGAAGCGGGCGCGATCGAGAAGGATCTGCGCCTTGACCAGCATAGGGTCGACGTCTTTCGGCTCGCTGTCGCTGAATTGCGCTTGATTGACCGCGTCGAGGTCCAGCCTGGCCGCCAGCGCCCCGCCGCATGCAAGCGCAAGCGCTACCGCGACGACTGGAAGGAGCCTGACCATCGACGTCACTCCGGAATCGCGCCAAGTACCCGTCTCTATGACGCGGGACGGCCGGTCTGGTTCCTGTCGGCTCGCGCGAAGATCATCGCGAACGTGCACTCTTGGCCATATGCGGTTGAATTTTAAGCTGGAAGCAGTTCCCAAGAACGCAAATTGCTGGCATGCTTATATAAGGGCCTATGCATTTTCTGATTCTATGGCCCCCTGTCCTGGTGACCGACGGCTCCCCAACGCCCCCCGCCCATGCCGTCGGTTGCCCATTCGTGGCCCAGGGCCTGCAAAGCCAGTCGGCCAACCCGCCAGTTGGACGAGGCGGCGGGTCGCCGCCTCAGTCACATCAAGGATGCTTCGACCGGGCTTGTCCTGTTGCGGGAGGAACTGCTCCATCCTCGATAAGGATGTCCTTCCTGCGGGCAAAGGCGACGAAGACACCTCTGGCCGTTTCTGCATCGATGTCTCCGGCCAGCGCGGCCTTGCAAGCGCGGATCGCCGCCTTCTGCTCGGGGCTGTCGCCACACCAGTCGATGACAAATTGATAGGCGTCCACGACGGTGTTCAATTGACGCGGGAACCCCAGTCCGACCCAGACGCAGATGGGCTTTTCGAATGGTTCGACGAGCATTGCGAAACCGCCTCGTTCCGCGACATCCTACGCGACGACCCCGCCGCCGCGATCGCCTCTGCCGGTCATCCAAGGCAAGGTCACGCTCACATCCTCGTGGATTTTGACCGACTTTGCGAAGCCGCAAAACGCGTCTCTGGCGGCTGTCAGCGGATAGCTGCCGTCGAATGCCCGCTGGCAGGCACGCAAGGCCGTCTCATAGATGGTGCCGCGTCTGTTCCTGGGCCATTCGTAAAGAAATTCCAGCGCGTCCTCGACGCACGCGACCTCCTGGATGAGGCCGTTCCCGCTCTTCACGAAGACAGGGCCGTCAAACATCCGATCGTTCATAGGATCCTCCAAGTCGAACGAACAATTTGAGTTTGGGATAGGCCCGGACCGACAGCGATCCGCGCCCGATTGCGATATGGGTTTATGGTTTTTGGCCGTCAAGATCAGGGCGCGCGGCAGCTCGCGATCAACAACGAAGTTGGACCGACAGGCTCCACTTAGGACGGCGACTTACTCGAGAGCGCCTTCGCTTCGCGAACGAGCGAACCCCAGTTCAAGCCTAGGAAGGAAATGAGCTCCAAAGCCTGCGCTTCGGTAATGCCGATCTCTCGGACAAGCCGTTGAACAATGGTTTCCTGTGACTGGTTTTCAGATTTGAGCGCCATGGGCAGTCCCCTGTCGGCGGCGCAACGTTCAATAGCGAAATTTGTTCCGCAATCCACCGGCCCGGACCATGGCCTCGCCCTAACGGAGGCTTCATCGACTGGAATTGAGCTTCCGGATACGTCCCTTATCCAAACGGAACACCCCATCCGTGCCGCCCTGGCTCTCGAAATCCGTCTGAAGCTCATCCCAAGTGCCAAGATATTTGCCGCACTCGGCGCAACGGATTGGAGTTGTGGGCTGAGCATCGGCCGGAATCTGCAAACGGATGACCCCGCAAAACGGGCATTCCAATTTGTGATTCAGATATTCGCCGACCATGCCGACCATAATGCGCAGCATCGCCCAATCTGCATACCTGCGCAAGCGGAGGAAGGTTTCGACAAACTTCCTGCTTCAAAACGGTTCGATCTCCGAAAACAGCCAATCCCGAAACGCCTTCACCTTGCGCTGGCGGATCGCTTCCGGAGGGTAGACGAGATAGAAGCTGGAGACGGCCTTCAGCGCATGGTCGAAAGGCCGGACCAGCCTGCCGGTGGCGAGGTCGGCCGAAACGAGCATGGTGCGGCCGAGCACCACGCCTTCGCCCTGCACGGCGGATTCCACCGCGAAGGTGGCTGAATCGAAGGTGATCCCGCTGTTCGGGTCGACGCCCTCGACGCCGGCGCTGGCCAGCCACGCCGCCCAGTCGATCCGGTAGCCGTCGCGGATCAGCGTGTGGTGCTTGAGGTCTTGCGGAGACCTGAGCGGATGCGGCCCCTCCAAGAGCCTCGGGCTGCAGACCGGAAACACCTCCTCGCCGGTGAGGAATTCCGAGGTCAGTCCCGGATACTCGCCTCTGCCGTAGCGGATGGCGACATCGATGCCGTCGCCGCGGAAATTGGTGAGCCTGCCCGTGGTCGAAACCCGCACGTCGATATCTCCATGCGCGCGGTGGAAGCGGTAGAGCCTGGGCACCAGCCATTTTCCGGCAAAGCCGTCGGAGGTGCTGACATTCAAGGTCGAACCCGAATGGCGCGAGGTCACTGTCTCGGTTGCGACCGATAGCTGGTCGAGCGCCTCGCGCACCGACCGCGCATAGGGTTCGCCGACGGCGGTCAGCCGCACCGAGCGCGTCGCGCGCTCGAAGAGCTGCACGCCGAGCTGGTCCTCCAGATGTTTTACCGCGCGGCTGATGGCGCCGTGCGTGAGGTTGAGCTCGTCCGCCGCCCTGGAGAAATTCAGGTGGCGGGCGGCGGCCTCGAAGGCCGGCAATGCATTCAGCGGCGGCAGTCCGCGAGCCATGGCGCGAAAATCTATCTGTGAGCGTTGGTAACAAATACTTGCCAAATTTTGGTTTGTCTATCGCGCATTTTCCAGCCAGAAATCCTCACATAATTTGTGATCAAAGCTCACCAAGTCAGCAAACGTCATGAGGACACCATGGCTACCGTTCACCCCTTCCTCTGGTTCAACCTCAACGCCGAAGAGGCACGCGACTTCTACCTGTCGGTCTTCCGGAACGGCCGGGCGCTGGATGCGATCGAGTTCACCGACTTCGTCGGCGGCACCAACAGGACCGTGCCGCACGCGATCTTCGACTTCGAGCTCGAAGGCCAGCGCTTCACCGCGCTCAATGCCGGCGGGGTGCCGCCCTTCAACGAAAGGATCTCGCTCTACATCGAGACTGGGGACCAGGCCGAGACCGACTATTATTGGAACGCCCTGACGGCGGGGGGCGGGTCGGAAAAGCCCTGCGGCTGGCTGCAGGACAAGTTCGGCGTCTACTGGCAGGTCATCCCGGAACCGGCGCTGCGGCTGATGAGCGACCCGGACCGCGAGAAGGCCGACCGGGCGCGGCAAGCGATGTACAAGATGAGCAAGATCATCCTCGCCGATATCGAAGCGGCCCACGCCGGCCGCGCCTAGTCCAAAACCTCATGGCTGAAACACGGAGGCCCCCATGGCTGCGCTCCCCATGACTTCACTCGATGGAAAGAAAATCATTGTCGTCGGAGGCAGCTCCGGCATCGGCTTCGGCGTGGCGGCGGCCGCGCTGGAAAGCGGCGCGGAGGTGGCGATAGTCGGCCGCTCGGCCAACAAGCTGAAGGCGGCCGAGAAAAGGCTCGCCGGGGCAGGGCGCGTGACGGGCGTTGCCGCCGACATGGCCAACGAGGCGGACGTCGCCCGCCTGTTCGACGAAGTCGGCGCCTTCGATCATCTGGTGGCGACCGCCGGCACGCCGCCGCCCAACTATCCGATCGGCGAAGCCGACATGGCGTTCGTGCGCCAGTTCGTCGACGGCAAGCTGATCGGCGCGGTGATGCTCGCCAAGCACGCGGTGCGCACGCTGAGGAAGGGCGGCTCCATGACCTTCACCTCCGGCATCAACAAGGACCGCCCGCCGGTCCCCGGCGGCTCGGTCGTCTCGGCGATCGCCGGCTCCTTCAGCTATTTCGCCCGCGCGCTGGCGCTGGAGCTGGCGCCGACGCGCGTCAACATCGTCTCGCCCGGCTGGGTGGATACAGAGATGTGGGACGAGATCGTCGGCGAAGCCAAAACCGGCTACTTCGACCAGATGGGCGCCCGCATTCCGGCGGGCAGGATCGCGACGCCGGCCGACGTCGCGCCGGCCTATCTTTATCTGATGCAGAACGCGTTCATGACCGGCGAGACCATCCACATCGACGGCGGGCAGCGGCTGGTCTGAGCGAGCCTGCCTGGGCCTTGCCGGGCATCCGGACCAATGGCATTTTCAGCGGAACGCCATATACATGACGTTCGATGAGCAGTGCCTCCGGATACGAGGAATGCCATGCGAAGGTTCGTCTTCACGGCCATGTGCATTGCCGCCGCCACAGGCGCCAATGCCCATGACTGGTACGAAAACAAGGTTGACCCGGTAACGAAGTTCAAATGCTGCGGCGGTCATGACTGCCGCGCCATACCGCAGTCTTCGGTTCAGTCCAGGGTCGACGGGGGCTACGTCTATCTGCCCGATGGTTTCAACATCCCGCGAGACCGGGTGCAGGAATCGCCGGACGGCCAATACCATATCTGCGAGAACAACTACGTCATAACCAACCAGCCCTATTTGCGCTGCTTTTTCGCGCCGAAGGTCGAGATTTCTCGACTGCTCCCGCGTTGAGAGGATACCGCTGCGTCGCAGCAAGATCCGGGATCGGCAAGGCGTGCGCGACCGCGGCGAACCCGCACGCGTGGCTTGCTGCCCCCGGGTCGCTGCCCACGGGTCGCCGAGCAAGGCGGCAGCTTGCGCGGAAAGTCCATTTGACCAGTCTTCCCGGCTGGCGATCGAGCCATGCGGACCCGGCAGGCGTCCAGCACGGCCCTCATTGCAGATATGGCCCTGTTTCGCCATTATGCCCGGGGGCGGGCGGTCATGATTTCCTTAAATCCATTTGCAAGAGAAGGTTGGCTGCGCTCCGTGTCGCGGCCGCTCCGGCGCGAGTTGCCAAACGCCATTCGGCGAAAACTTGCGGCATCGAGAGCGCGCTCCAATCGACGTGGCCATCCGGCGACGTTCATCGGCATCACGGGAAGTTCGGGCAAGACAACCACCGCCAGCCTGCTGGGACACGTGCTCGAGGCACATGCGCCAACCACCACCCAGGCGATCTACAACACCGCGGTTGACATCGCGCCGGCGGTGGCATCCGCATCTCGAAACAGCGAGTTCGTCGTTCTGGAAATCGGCGCTTCGAAAAAGGGATCGGTGGCTCGATCCGCTCGTTTGATTGAGCCCGATGTCGCGATCGTCACCATCGTCGATCTGGAACACTATAGTGTGTTTCGCAGCCTCGAAGCGGTGGCCGATGAAAAGGGCTGGCTGGTGAATGCAGTCAGACCCGGAGGCTTTGCGCTTCTCAACGCGGATGACGAACACGTGCTCGCCATGCGTCGCCGCACGCGCGAGCGCATCGTCACCTATGGCCGGGACGAGGGGGCCGACTTCCGCGTCCTGTCAGCCGAGTTCTCCTTCCCAGGTCCGTTGCGCGTTCGCATCGCCTGGAAGGGCAATGAGGAGACCCTCGTTTCTCCCCTTCCGGGGAAGCACTTCTGGCTCGCGGTCACGGCTGCTTTTGCGGCGGCCGTCGAACTCGGGGTTTCGCCCGAACAGATCAAGGAACGGATAGCCGGCTTTGGCGGCGTTCCCAATCGCTGCCAGATCATGGAGGTGCCTCACGGCCCCACCTTCATCGTCGATGCAGCCAAGGCGCCCTTCGGGACGATAGACCTTGCCTTCGATGTTATGAGCGACGCCACCGACAGACGCCGCAAAGTCGTCATCGGGCAGATCTCCGACTATGCGGGAAATCCTTATTCCAAGTACACGAAGGCCTATCAACGGGCGAGGGCGGTTGCCGACGAGGTCATCGCGGTGGGAGACAATGCACATAAGGTTCGCGCCACGGAAGAGGACATCGCGTCGGGACGGTTCCACCGATTCCGCGACGTCTACGATGTCTACGCCCACTTAAAGAAAACGGCTGTCGAAGGCGACCTCATCCTTTTGAAAAGTTCGAGCAGCCTGCATCTGGAGAGAGTTGCGCTTGCCTGGACCAGCGATGTCAAATGCTGGGAAAAGCGATGCGGTTTCACCATCGGCTGTGTAAGTTGCGGTCTCTATAGCCACCCCTTCCACGAACATGGGCGAATTCGGCGTCGTGAGAAACGCCGTCGGCGCAGGGAAAAGATCAGGCGTCTGGTCGCCGCGCCTTTCAGGCTGTTCCGAGTGTGAGCCCGCCGTAATCAGGCGTCTTTACAGGTTGCCCTGTCATCCACGGCCGCCCGCGTTCTTACAGTCTCCGGCGCGTTGGCCGCACGCGCTCGGCGATACCAAAGCGACCGCAGGAATTTCCTCGCCTGCAGGAAATTCCCCCATACGGACCGAACCACGATCCTCTTGCTTCTCAGGTCGCTCCGTTCACTTTCCAGAATGGACCCGCCGAGCTTGAGGCTCACTTCGTCGACCAGATTGGGAGAAGTCGACCACACGCGGATGGAAAACTCCCACGGATGGGAAAAGTCCTCGTCGATAGGCCTGAACAAATGACGACGACGCAGAAGCGATTGAGCCGCCTGCCTGCTGATCAGATAGGCTACCGCGCCCGAGGCCGGGTACTTGTATCCGACCAGATGCGTGGCCCCGATTTTAATCGACTCGACAACTTTCTTATGATTGAAATCGAAGAACTTTACGATGCTCCAAATGCCTCGGTGAGAAATGGCATCGTTTATCGCCTGGACGAATTGCTCGTCATCGCGGATTTTGAAATCGTCCTCAAAGACCAACGCAAAATCCATCCCTTTGCGCATCACTTCTTGCCAGATCTTCCGGTGCCCGAGATAGACGGAAATCTCGCCCCTCGTAAGCGAGCGCTTGTGAAGGGTCCAATTCAGCAGGCGTGAGTATGCACGATCGATCTCGGCGCTGTTTTGATCGACGCCCTGCACGAAATCGAAGGAAAGGCCGACGCGGCCTAGTTCGTTGGCAGCGTGCATCCTGCGGGCTCCGCCCGTCGGCTCCACGGTCAGGACGAATACGCCCAGCTTCGGAAATTCGATTGCTCGAGAGGAAGAGCTATCCATGGTCTTTGGCCGCCGACGCCTTCAGTGCCCTCAGCCTTTTCCTCGCGGAAGAGGCATAGAGCGAGCGGGGAATTTCGCGAATTTTGTCAAGCAGCGATCCGAATTTGTACGCGTCTGTTGTCTCGCCGAATTTCTGATGGGCATAGATTTTTCCCGGCCCGGTATATTTCCGGCCGAGGAAGTGCTCCGGGATAAGGGTGTGAGACGGCCAGATGACAATCTCGGGGCGGAGTTCTTCTATGAGCTCGGCAACAAAAAGATTGCCCGTTTGACGCCAAGGATGATCGAGCTGCTGCGGCGGTATTTTCGACAGCCGGTCGATGATTTCCTTCAGGAAAGGATGGTTTGGCGCTGACGCCACGATGGGGGCAACAAGTTGCCCCCTGAGAAACTCGTTCTCATAGACGGTGTAGAGCTCGCCTCCGTCGTCGAACAGATCATCGATGGGGTTGACGCAGATACTGTCTGCTCCGGCGATGTAGCCGCCATGCTTGTACAGTATTTCATAGCGCAGCAAATCGGCGGCGCCGGCATACCATCCCCGCTTCATGTACTCGCTGATCTGAGGCCCGGTCCTGAACTCTCCGCCGTTCAGGAAATCATTGTCGTAAAGCGTGTAGTTCCAGCCGGGATGCCTGTCGATCCACGTCCGCATCCACTCTGTCGGAGCGACCTTGGGCCCAATCCAGATGTGACCGAGATTCCTGGGTATATTCATGGGACAATGATCGCCGTCTGACCTGCGCTTTTGCGGGTGTGAGCGGCCGCTATTTTGCCAAGCACGATCCTCTCATTCGCGGCGGTGCGGCTGCGATCGGCAGGTTTGTGCCAAAGGGGCAGCACCTCCGCCGCTCTGGCGCCGGGTCGCCGGATGATATCCCTGTCATGCAGGCGGAAGACGGAAGTTCGCATCCTGCGCGCCCCACTCGACAAATGTTTCGTCAATGCCCCAAGCCACACGTGCATCGGCTTTCCACCGCGCGCGACTGCAACCCTTTATGCGCTGCCAAATGAATGAGCGATAGTCCGACAGTCGATGCGAGGGGAGGCGCACGAAAAACGCCGCAACCTTCGCCAAATCGAAAAACTGTATTGCATCGCGCCAAAAAACGGCACGATCCGCCCCCACAAGCATTTGCTTTGACACCACCCGCATTAAGTCCCCGGTAGATCAATATTGCCGACAGCAGCCGCAGTCAACCGAAGAACCGGAACTGGCGCCAGGGCCGGCCTGTTTTGGCTCACGGCAGCGATGGGGTGCGCCCGGATTTGGAACGACCGTGGACCGATCGGACCGAGCAGGCAGGAGATCGCGTTCGAGGTTCGCTTGTGACCCAATTTTGCCGTTCGCGCCGGCCCCGTCAGGCTAGAGCAATTCCAGGAAAAGTGTGCCCGTAAGCTGCTGAAATCCTTAACGCGATTTTCATGCCACTGGTTTAGCCAGTTGGCATATGAGCAATTCCGAGCAGCCTGGCCCAGGTTCCGCCCCTGCGGGGCAAAGCGAAACCGTGGAAGCGGGAATCCTGCGGGACCAACTCGCCGATCTCAGGACGGGGCTCTTCATTTCGATGCCCACCGGCACGGTGCTCTCGGCCCTGATCCTGGCCGTGCTGATGCTCTCGGGCGCCGGCCTTGCGGCACTGCTGTGGTTCGCGACCGTCAGCGTCATCAACGCCGCCCGCATAGGGCTTGCCCTCGCCCAGGCGGACGTTCCCGGCACTGGGCCTAGTAGTAGGCCCGATGGCGGGCTGAAGCCGGTCGCCGCCCGGCTTTCGCTTTACGGGCTGTTGGCTCTGGCATCCGGCATCGCGTGGTCTTTTCTGGCCGTGCTGTCGGACGGGTACAGCACGTCCCAGGCGCCGCTCTATCTGATCGTTCTTGCGGGTCTGTCGGCCGGTTCGGTCACCTACGGGGCATCATACGCGCCGGCTTCGATCAACTTCATGACGCTGCCGCTGCTGGTCAGCGCTGCGTGCGTGCTGGCGAAAGGCAATATCGAGAATTACGTCCTCGGTTTCACCATCCTGCTTTTTCTCGCGGGAATGATCAGAAGCTCGCTGCTCGGGCAGGCCCGCTTCCGGGAGACGAGCCGCCTCAAATACGAGGCGAGGGCGTTCGCCGCCCGGATGGAACAAAACTCCAGGCGGGATCCGCTGACGAATTTGCTCAACAGGTATGGGCTGGAGCAGGCTATCTCCCAACTGGGGCGTTCCGACGGTCCGTTCGTCGCCATGCTGATCGACCTCGACGGCTTCAAATCGGTCAACGACACCTATGGTCACAATATCGGCGACGACCTTTTGGTCAGGGTCGCTCGCAGGATCGAGAACCATGCCCCGCCTGAGGCGACGATTGCGCGCATCGGCGGCGACGAGTTCGTGCTGCTCTTTCCCGCCTCGATGTCCCGGCATTCGGCCGACGCACTTGCATCGGCGATCATCGCGGCCATCGCCGATCCGGATCCGGTGTTGAATTCGGTGCGCGTCGGCGCGTCGATCGGCATCTACGTGTCGGAGAAACCGCAATTGACGGAGATGCTGCTGCGCGCGGATTTCGCGCTCTATGCGGCCAAGCGCGGCGGCAGGAACGAATACTGCCTCTTCGATGCCGAGCTCGACCGCGGGCTCGAACGCAAGCAGTGCATCGAGCGCGACCTGCGCGGAGCCATCGAAGCGGGCACGCTTTGCTCATGGTTCCAGCCCATCGTGCGGCTGGATACCCACGCAGTGGTCGGTTTCGAAGCGCTGCTGCGGTGGCGGCACCCGCTTCATGGGGCCATTGCCCCGCCCGAGATCGTCACCGCGGCGCGCGAAACCGGCCTGCTTTCCCTGCTGACGGAGACGGTGTTTCTCAATTGCTGCTCCATGGTCGAGGAGCTGGCGAGGAGCGGGCGCCGGGATGTGCGCGTCGCGATGAATCTTTCGCCGCGCGAGCTCGAGGCCGGCAATGTCGACGATATGATACTCGACGGCCTCCAGGCAAAGAATGTTCCCGCGGCGATGCTCGAGCTGGAGATCACGGAAGAGGCACCCGTGGATCGCGACAGGGTCGACGAAAAGCTGGAGCGCCTGGCGGACGCGGGCATTTCGATCGTGCTCGACGATTTCGGCACCGGCTTCTCGACCCTGGTTTCGCTGAAGGACAGCCGCATCCGCAAGATCAAGATCGACAAGGACTTCGTTCGCGATCTGGCCAAGTCCGTGGAGGACCAGGCTCTCGTCAAGGCGGTCATCGATCTCGGCCGAACGCTGGGCATAGAGGTGATGGCGGAGGGCGTGGAAACCGACGCCGATCGCCTGATCCTGCGCTCGCTCGATTGCACGATCGTACAGGGCTTCCTCTTCTCGGCAGCGCTTCCCATGCATGATGCGCTTGCCTTCGAAGCAAAGCGTTTCGACGACGCCGGCGCCGCTCACGCCGCCCTTGACCCAAAAGGGTTGCGCCGAACCGGCAGCGCTGCCTGAGCGTGGACGTCGCCAAAAGGTGCGCGGTGGATGTCAGACCGGTAGGCCGAGTTGCTTTCGCAAGCTCTGGTCGAACGCGGATGCGGGGACGAAGCGGCGCAGCAAACTGACCTGGCGCGCCATTTTTCCCGCCGCATAGCGCGTTTTCGGTCTGGGATCGGTCGCGGCCGCCAAAATAGTATTGGCGACCACTTCGGGCGTGTCGCCTTTTTCCATCGCCTTCCGCACGGCCATAGTCATGCCGGCGCGCGCGGCGTCATAAATATCAAGCAACTGGTCCGGCCTGGCGAGATTGTCTTCGAAGGAGGTGCGGGTGTAGGCCGGCTCGACCAAGGCGACGCGAATTCCGAACGTCCGCAGTTCGTGATCAAGCGATTCCGAATAGCCTTCAACGGCGTGTTTGGTCGACGAATAGAGCGCGAAATAGGGAGCCGGGATGAAACCCTGCACCGAGCTCAAGTTGACGATTCGGCCTTTTCCTTGCCGTCGCATGGTCGGCAGCACCGCGTTGATCATTCGGATGACACCGAAGACATTCACGTTGAACAAAGCCTGAGCCTGCGCGGTCGAGGATTCCTCGGCGCCGCCAAGCAGGCCCAAGCCGGCATTGTTGACGAGCAGGTCGATGCGCCCGGCCTCGGCCAGCACCTCGTCGACCAGCTTCGCCACGGACGCGTCGTCGGTCACGTCGCAGGTCAGCATGGTAATGCCGCCGGAATTCTTGGAAACCGCGCGACGGCTGGTTCCGAGCACGCGAAAGCCTGCATTCTGCAGGGCCTTGGCCGTTGCGAGCCCGATGCCGGAGGATGCCCCTGTGACGATGGCGACGCCGGGACTGATCTTGTTCATGGGATCACTTTCTTTGGGTTGAATTGGATTGGGAAACAGGAATGCCGAAGCGAAGAGCGTCAGTCGGGAGCGGCTCGGCCGTTCACGCCGTGCCCGTCCCAGCGCCGGAACAGGGCGCTGGCGTTGACGCCTCCGAAGCCGAAACCGTTGGCGATCGCGTAGTCCATCTCCATCGGCCGAGCCCGGTTGGCGACGAAGTCTATCCCTTCGCCGGCTGGATCAGGGGTGCTCAAATTGAGCGTGGGCGGTGCCACCTGATCCCTGAGCGCCAGGATGGTGAAGATCGCGCCAAGCCCGCCCGCGGCCCCGAGCAGGTGTCCGGTCGCCGATTTCGTTCCGCTGACGGCGATCGAGCAATCCGTACCGAAGACGCTTTTGATCGCCTCGATTTCTCCCAGGTCGCCCACCGGAGTGGAGGTCGCGTGGGCATTGAGATGGCGAATCTCGCGCGGTGAGATGCCGGCCTGGGCAATCGCGATCTCCATGGCACGGCGCGCGCCATCGCCGTCCTCGGGACCGGAAGTGACATGATGCGCATCCGCCGTCGTGCCGTAGCCGACGACCTCGGCGAGCGGTTTGGCGCCGCGCGCCAGCGCATGGTTCAACTCCTCGATGACCAGGATGCCGGCGCCTTCGCCCATGACGAAGCCGTCGCGCGATATGTCGAACGGACGAGAGGCCTGATCGGGGCGGTGATTGTAAGAGGTTGAAAGCGAGCGTGCCGCCGCAAAGCCACCCAGACTGACGGTGTTCATGCAGGCTTCCGTGCCGCCGCACACGGCGACGTCGGCTTCATCGGCGCGGATGATGCGTGCCGCATCACCGATTGCCTGTATGCCGGCGGCGCACGCCGTCACCGGCGCGCCGATGTGGCCTTTGAAGCCGTAGCGGATCGAGATGTGGCCCGCCGCGAGGTTCACCAGGAAAGACGGCACCGTGAACGGCGAAAGACGCCGAACGCCGCGCTGGTCGACCGTCCGCACCGCCTCGGTTATGGCGGGAAACCCTCCGATACCTGAAGCGATGATCGTTGCGGTACGGATCTGTTCATTTTCCGAGGCCGGCTTCCACTTCGCCTGGGCAAGCGCCTCTTCCGCCGCCGCCAGCGCGAAGAGAATGAAGCGGTCGATCTTGCGCTGATCCTTCGGAGCCAGGAACGCATTCGGATCGAAGCCGGCTTCAGGGTCGTCCTCCAGGGAGGGAACCACGCCGCCGATCTTGGCGGGCAAATCTGCCACCACATCGTCCGCAAGCCTGCGGATGCCGGAGCGGCCGGCCAGGAGGCGCGACCACGAAGTCTCGACATTTGCGGCCAGCGGGGTGACCGCGCCCATGCCTGTAACGACTATCCGTCGCATCTATGCTCCTATCAATCCGAGACGCCCGGCCCGGCGCCGTTCAAGCGGCGACGGTGTCGCGAACATGTTCGGTCGCCGCATCCAGAAAGGCCTGAGCGAGGTCGGCGTCGTTGACGACGCGCGACAACATCAGCGCACCGATCATCGTCGAGAGAACGGCCATGGCCTTGCCATTGGGCTTCTCGCCGCCGGTTTCGCCAATCAAACGGCCGATGATTTCGAGATACCCCTTGATGCCGGCTTCGAACGACGCCTTCACGTCGCTGCTCTGTCTGGCGGCATCCGAGCCGAGCGCCACGACCGGGCAGCCGTCCATCCTTTCCTCGCGATGGTCCATGCTGAGGTAGAACGCGATCACCGCCCCAAGCGGATCATTTGGATTCTCCGCGGTCGCCGCCGCCCATCGCTGGGCAGCGCTCTCCATCGCCCGCTTGGACGCCTGGGCGGCCAAGTCCTCCTTCGACGCAAACTGCTTGTAAAAGGCGCCTTGGGTCAGCCCGGCACCCTTCATCAGATCCTTGAGGCCGATGCCGTCGAAGCCGTGCTCCCGAAAAAGCCGGCTGGCCACATCGATCACGGTTTGCCGGTTCTGCTCAGCCTGAATGCGACTCACGCGCATCGTCGATCTCCATTTTTAGATTGCGTACAAAATCTATATCTCAATTAGAAACCGAACGCAATCTATCAGGAGGAGGTGCGACATAGGCGGCTCGCCATGTGACCGGTGCGGCTGCTCACCGCGGATCGAATGCCTCTCTCTTTTAGATTGCAGTTGACATCTATATGGTATAGAGTTCGATCGAAATCTATCAAGAGGAGATACGAAGATGATCCGCAGAACTCTGGGCGCATCGCTCCTGGCCACGCTGTTGGTGGCGACGCCGGCCCTTGCCGAGGAAACCAACATCGGACACCCCATCGAAGCAGGCGGCCTGCACGAGGGACGCCTCGACATGGTGGTCTATTACGTCCCCGTCGAAGGTGACCTCCTGGAGGTCACCGCCACCTTCGCGCCGAAGGGTGGAGGCGATCCGCAGCGGGTTGTCATGGGCCTCGCCGACCGCGACTCCGTGGCTTTCTCCCTGCCGGGCTACCAGGACTCGCTCTACGCCTTCTCGAGGTCCGGCGAGGAGGTGACGGTCGCGACCGAGACCGACATGCGTCAGCGCGTCGACGCGCTACGGCGCCGACCTTGATCTGTGTCCAACCTCAACTCCGATGCCGCAGCGCATCGACGATGACCGTCAGCGCCGGGGAAAGCTGCCGGCGGCTCGGGTAATAGAGGTGGTAGCCCGGGAAGGGCAGGCTCCAGTCGTCGAGCACGAGCGTCAGCCGGCCCTCAGCGACATAGTGGCCGACGAGGTTTTCCGGGACATAGGCGATGCCGTAGCCGCTTAGCGCCGCGTCGATCATCGGCAAGGTCGAGTTGAAGGTCAGCTGCCCGTCCACCCGGACGCGCAGTTCGCGCCCCTTCTTCTCGAACTCCCAGGCATAGAGCCCGCCAAACGTCGCCTGTCGCAGGCCGATGCAGTCGTGGCCGACAAGATCCTGAGGTATCTTCGGGACGGGGCGGCGGGAAAAATAGTCCGGCGAGGCGACGGCCACCAGCCGCCAGTCCGGGCCGATCCGCACCGCGATCATGTCCTTGTCGACGCTCTCGCCGAGCCGCACGCCGGCGTCGAAGCGCTCCTCCACGATGTTGCGCATGCCGTTGTCGCTGTAGAGCTCCACGCTGAGGTCCGGATAGTCGCGAAGCACCGGCTCGAGCTTCGGCCAGACGGTCGTCTGCAGCGCATGGTCCGATAGCGTGATGCGCACCGTTCCCGAAGGCTTGTCGCGGAAGGCGACCAGGCCCGCGAGGTCTGCCTCGATCTCCTCGAAGCGCGGGACGAGCGACTGGTAGAGCCGTTCGCCGGCTTCCGTCGGCGCCACGCTTCGCGTCGTGCGGGTCAAAAGCCGCACGCCGAGGCGGGCTTCGAGCTGCTTGATGGTGTGGCTGAGCGTCGATTGCGAGGTGCCGAGCTCCGCCGCCGCCTTCGTGAAGCTGCGCTCCCGGGCCACCGCCACGAACCACAGCAGATCCTTCATGTCGTCGCGCTGCATCGGGAAGGCTTCTCCTGTCCCAGATTTATATCACAGGCCGATAAGTCCATGCGGATTATCTCATCTAATCCGACGGGCTTCGCTGCAATATGTTCCGGGCAAGTCGGTGCGGGCCAGTTCGCGCCTCGTCAGGCTCGGCCCCCTCGATGAGGATCAAGACGGCAGCGCGGCGAGTTTCCGCTTCGCATCGAACGCATCTGACAGGAGATCACAATGGACATTCTTCGCGCGGGTACGAGGCCGTCCGGCAAGGGACCCTCGGACTGGTTCACCGGCACGGTGCGGATCGATCCGCTCTTCAACCCCTTCGACGCCGCCCGCGTGCAGAGCGCGCAGGTCACCTTCGAGCCGGGCGCCCGCACCGCCTGGCACACGCATCCGCTCGGGCAGACGCTGATCGTCGTCTCCGGCCGCGGCCGCGTCCAGCGCGAGGGCGGCCCGGTCGAGGAGATCCGGCCGGGCGACGTCGTCTGGTTCGCGCCCGGCGAGAAGCACTGGCACGGCGCGTCGCCCGAGACCGCCATGACCCACATTGCCGTCCAGGAGGTCAAGGACGGCAAGGTCGTGGACTGGCTGGAACATGTCTCCCACGCCGACTACGGCGCCTGAGCCGATCGAAACGAAAGGAAGAAAGAATGCTCGCGACCGTTCTTCACAAGCCCGGCGACATCCGCTGCGAGGAAATCGAGGACCCGAAGATCCTGCGGCCGACGGACGCCATCATCAAGCTGTCGGCTAGCTGCATCTGCGGCTCCGACCTGTGGCCCTATCGCGGGCTGCAGCCGGTCGAAGGCCCGATGCATATGGGTCACGAATATTGCGGCGTCGTTGTCGAGGTCGGCGCGGAGGTGCGCAACGTGCGTCCCGGCCAGTTCGTCGTCGGCTCGTTCTGCCTTTCCGACAATACCTGCCCGCATTGCCGCTTCGGCTTCCAGTCTTCCTGCGAGCAGCGCGAGTTCATGTCGGGCGCCCAGGCTCCCTATGCCCGCGTGCCACTGGCCGACGGCACCCTGGTCGCCACCTCCGAAGTCCCGCCCGCCGAACTGGTGCCCGATCTGCTGGCCGTCTCGGACGTGCTCGGCACCGGCTGGTTTGCGGCGGATGCTGCCGAGGTGCGCGAAGGATCGACGGTTGTCGTCGTCGGCGACGGCGCGGTCGGCCTGATGGGCGTGCTCGCGGCGAAGGAGATGGGCGCCGAGCGCATCATCGCCATGAGCCGGCACGACAGCCGGCAGAAACTCGCCCGCGAGTTCGGCGCGACCGACATCGTGGCCGAGCGCGGCGAGGAGGGCATTGCCCGCATCAGGGAGCTCACCAAGGGCGTCGGCGCGGATTCGGTGCTGGAATGCGTCGGCACGGCCGAGTCCTTCGACCAGGCGCTGGCCTGTTCGCGGCCGGGCGGCACCATCGGCTATGTCGGCGTGCCGCAT
This sequence comes from Mesorhizobium sp., assembly GCA_004963905.1. Taxonomy (GTDB): domain Bacteria; phylum Pseudomonadota; class Alphaproteobacteria; order Rhizobiales; family Rhizobiaceae; genus Mesorhizobium. The sequence goes on along the minus strand of SUGL01000036.1, from coordinate 31,514 downwards.
GGCGTGAGCTTCGACGGCCAGCGCCTGTTCTTCGGCCAGAAGCGCATGCTGGGCGGCCCGGCGCCGGTGCGCCGCTTCCTGCCCGACCTGATGGACCGCGTGCTGAAGGGCAGGATCAAGCCGGGCAAGGTCTTCGACCTCAAGCTGCCGCTGGCGGAGGTCGCCGAAGGCTACCGCGCCATGGACGAGCGCCGCGCCATCAAGGTCATGCTTGAGGTGTAAGGTCTGTCGAGGAACGCGAGGCGCCGGAGCGCCGATCTCCCCCCTTGTGGGGGAGATGTCCGGCAGGACAGAGGGGGGCGCGAAGGAACGCTACGTCGGTGGTTTCAACGTTCAACCGATCCTCTCCGGGAACCTTCGTGGGGAAACTTATTTTGAGACACTGGCGGGACAGCGCCCCCCTCTGGTCTGCCGACCATCTCCCCCACAAGGGGGGAGATTGGATGTCGCGTTCACCTTCGCCAATCTGCCGCAAGGCGCAAGCGACAAGTCCGGGAACAAAGCACGCCGCCGCTGGTTGAGAACGGTCGGCAATCGAGCGGCAGCCGCGCCTTGCAGGTCCCACCAAGGCTTCGGCTGCCTTGGAACGCGGCGGAAAGGTCATGCCATGCCAGGAGCAGCGAAACTTGCGGAACTCGTCGAGCGGCGGGAACCGCTCACCCTCCGCTTCGAGGACGACGGCCTCGTGCCCAACCACCCGCGCTGGCCGATGATCGTCTACCCTGGAGCCGTGACGCTGCCGGACGATGTCAATCCGGCGGCGGTCTTCGAGGATCTCTTCAGCACGAATGGCTGGGGCGACGGCTGGCGGAACGGCATCTATGACTACGTCCACTACCATTCGCGCATCCACGAAGTTCTGGGCATCGCGCGCGGCAACGCCAAGGTACGCTTCGGCGGCGAGAGGGGTGAGGTGCTGACGGTCAAGGCCGGCGACGTGGCGATCCTGCCGGCAGGCACCGGCCACCACCGCCTGTCCTCGTCAGCCGATTTGCTCGTTGTCGGCGCCTATCCGCCCTTCGGCACCTATGATCTGTGCACGCGCGCCGAGCAGCATGCCGAGGCGCTGCGCACGATTCCCAATGTCGGCCGTCCGGAGAAGGACCCGGTCTATGGCAGCGAAGGCCCGCTGCTCAGCGCATGGAGCGAAGGCTGACGGGAGTGGCACGGATCGTCGCCATCGAGCATCTGACCCTCGACGGTGTTTTCCAGGCGCCGGCGCGTGCCGACGAAGACACGCGCAATGGTTTCGAGCATGGCGGCTGGGGCAATCCTGGCAGCGACCTGAAGATGCAGGAGGCCATTGGCCGAGCCATGGCCGGCGGATGGTCGCTGCTCGCTGGCCGAACGACCTATGAGGATCTCTACGAAGGCTGGGCGGTCCGCCAGCCTGCCAGTCCGATGACAACAGCGCTGACCGACGTGCGCAAGTTCGTCGTTTCCCATGACGCGCGTTACGCGCTCCTCTGGGAGAATTCGACGTTGCTCTCCGGCGAGGCGGCGGCGACCGTGCGCGAGCTCAAGCAAGATCACGACAAGTCGCTGATCATGTTCGGCAGCGGTGCGTTGTTGCGCACGCTGATGCAGCACGGGCTTGTCGACGAACTGATGTTGATGATCCATCCGCTGGTGCTGGGCGAAGGCATTCGCCTTTTCGAAACTGGGCAGGCGCCTTCAAGGCTGAACCTGTCGAGCCATGTCGTGACCGCAACAGGCGTGGCTATCCTCACCTATGGGTTCGACGTTCAGGAAACAGCCGCGCGCTGATCTGAAAACGGCATCGGGCCGTTCCCTCTACGGATACCGCGCCTTCTTCGGTGCGTAGATCGCCGGGTCGAAATCCAGCTCCTTCGGCAGCGGCTGGCTGGAGCATTGCAGATGCACCTGGCGGGCGAGAAGCCTTCGCTGCTGCTGCTCATGCTGCTTCACCGCCGCCACCATCCCCATGCTGTAGGGCCCGAGCAGCACGCCAAACCCCCAGCCGGGGTGGTCCTTCTCGCGCCGGGCATAGTCCGCGGCCGCCATGCGGGCCTGCTGGCATTCCGGCGACGCCCATTTCGGGTCCTGCTGCGAAAGCTTCGCTTCGTAGTCGACCGGAGTCGTCACGCATCCAGCCACCGCCGCGCTCAACGCGACGACCATTGCGATTCGCATCCGCAAGCCTTTCCTAATGTGCGGGGGAGAAAACACAGAACGCTTCTTCGGGCAAGGAGGCGGCTGGAACCAGCGAGCCGCGCCGCCATCTATTTCCGATTGGCCATCGCTATTCATCCGCAACGGGCGTATCGTCGTTCGTCGGCAGCTTCTGCAACGGGCGATGCCGATTGAGGGCGGCCAGAGTGCCCCAGCCCCAACAGGAAAGAGGGCGCTGTGTCTTCCACCTACCCGACATCCGAGCAAATGAGGGCGATCGAGAAAATTCTCGCCGAAGTTCGTCCGGTTTTGATTGACGGCAGCCGCCGTCGAACGGCCGCCGCACGCTTTCTTGCCGAACGCTTCGATGGAGAATCGGATACGCATTTGCGCACGATCCTCAGCGCATACGTAGAGCGCCTGGACTCGCATCGGGACGCGCTCGCTCAGTGGGAAGACGAGGGTTGCAGGGTCGGAACAGAGCCGCGAACCGAGGCGCGGCGCTGGATCGACAACGACACAAGCGGAATGCGACGGCGCGACCGCGAGACGGCACAACGTCACCGGTTGATCTAGGCGAACAAATCCGTGGAGACCGACAGATCGCTCGAAGACGACGAGATAGGCGTCGTTTGCACGGACTGCGCCTATGAGACGCGCAAGAACGTCGGTTGGCTGCGCGCGCATACGCAGGTGGAATGCCATGGCTGCGGGGCCATTATCGATGTCGAAAGCAGAAACTTCCGCAGGATCGCCACCGGCAGAGGACGGACCTCGGAGGTTTAGCAAGATGCTTTCAAGGGATTTTTAGAGCTGGTCGGAAATCTCAGTTTGAGGCAACCCCCGGACAGCCCGACCCGCTAGCAAGGGCTCAAAGCCGGACTGTCCTCGCCGCACCAGCGAGATTTCACTGTGCGCCGTTTTTTCGCTTTCGGATAGACGAAACCGAACTGCCCGACAGATTGACCGGACACCGATTTCAGCCGGATCGGGCAGGACCGTTCCGCCCATGACGGGCCACAGACGGGAGCTTTTTCTTCGGAGCCGGGAGCAGTCCTTCGCGTTGCGCCTGCTTGCGAGCGAGCTTACGCGCCCTCCGAATGGCATCGTCCCTTTCCCGGATACGTCGTTCCGAGGGTTTCTCGTAGGCTCGGCGCCGCTTCAGTTCGCGAAGAAGACCCTCGCGCTGCAGCTTCCTTTTCAGCGTCCGCAGGGCCTGATCGATGTCATTGTTCCGTACGTCAACCCGCAATTCATCTCCTCAGCTGCCATTCGCCTCCAGGGCTGTGGCCGTTATCCGGGACCGGCTTGCCCAGCTCCCGTCACTTCAAACAAGATGCAACCGGGAAACTGTCCGCCCCCCGTACATGTGGCGTGCCGCATGTGCGCGGGTCCATCGTCAGCGCATATCGGCGGCCGTTATGGTGTAGATGGTCCGCTTCCCGGCCGAGTAGAGTTTTCGCGCACTGATGTGGATGGAATGCCGCGCCGCGTCGAAGGCCGCCAGGCATGCGGCTTCCGCCGTTTCCGGCCCCTTGCGGCTGGTTGCAGCCAATGCATCGGCCTCGATGAGGAACGCCACCTCGAACATGCCGTCGTGACCGATGAAACGGACCGCGTTGCGCGCTTCGTCGAAACTTCGACTTGGATTGGGAAATTCGAGCGGCATGGTCATTCCCCACCGGCTTCGGCGCTCGGCTGGATAATAGTCGTGCAGCCCGCTTTCGCCCGCGGCCTTTCGTTGCGACGATTGCCGGACGACACACGGCGCGTGGCAATCGGCATACCGGTCGGTTTTCGGATTTCGCGATTGCTATGCTTTTGTCCCTTGGCCATGGCCGAATGTCCTTTCGAGAAGAACCGCATTTTCATCGTCCCGCGATGCGCGCACGGGTTCGAGGCTGTCCTCTGTCGCCATGCGCTCATGGCGCTCGGCCTCGCTTCGGATGCGATACTGAAGGGAATCTCCCCGGGGCGGCAGCCTCGCGGTGATCTGATAGATTTCGCGAGATTCCTGGATCGTGTTGAAGCTGCGCTTCAGCCGCACGCTTTGCCCCAAGGAATAGCGATGGGTCGCGGCCTCGTGTCGGCTCGGACGGCTATTGAGCCTTTCAGAACGTATAGAGATCATGATTGTTTGCTCCTCCTGCTGCACTGGGCCTTCGAGAAGGCGGATCGATCGGTCAACCGGCCTTGAGCCAATTCGCCCGGCTGGTCGCAATCGACGAGGCGTTCTTGCCGAGGCAGCAACGCCCCGAAATAGCGGCGTCTCTGGCGCCGTGGGCCAGCCTCTGTGCGGTGCGGATGTTCGTGCGCATGATCCTTCCGAAAAGCCGGAAAGTGCGCCGAATTGTTCCGCCCCGACCTTCGGAGCGACATATCTGCTGCCAGTACATCCGTGGTCAGCAGTGATTGTTCCGAGGCCGAGACGTGCGAGCGGTTGTGCCGGCCGGCAACGCGCTCTCATCGAAAATTCGGAGTAAAATGGCGGGTCTCTGACACCGCTAAAGCCAAATCGGCCAAATCAACGAGTTTTACATCTAGACCCGAATTGCCGGTTAAACAAGACTTCAGCCTGCTTTTATTTTCCTCCCGTTGCGGGACTTCTTACCGCTGGTCAGTCGATAACCATGCAACATCGCGGTCTAAATCCTCTATCTTTCGTAACGGTCCACTTGCCGTTCTCGGAAAATAGCTCTGAAGGATTCCAGCCCCTTGGCCATCTCGGTTTGCGTCAGGCGGCGATGGCCGAAGGCGAACAGGTGGCACGGCCCCGATCGACGCGCCTTGTTGCCGGGCCCGCCGCAATACGCGCCGATTGCGATGCGGATCGTTCGCATTTCAGCAGAATTTCAGAACTCCGTCGGTACGGCGCGGGCGATCTCGGGCATGCTGCTCCAATAGATGGAGGCAGCCATGCTCGACGATCAAGCCCGCGCCCTTGCACGCCAGGAGCTCTTCGAGATCGTCGTCGGCGGAATGGTCAATCCCGGCTATGCGCCGCCCGGCGCGCTCATCGAAATGCTCGAGATCGCGGCGATGGACCTGAAGGCCGACCGCGCCCCCGGTCCAATGGACATCTTGACCCCGGCACGGAATGGTAGGCGAATAGGCTACTGGATGTTGCGCAAGGGCAGGGCGCTGTTCCATGGCGGAATCCGCTTCGCAGGGGGTCTTGCAACTCGGCGACTGCCAGCTTGATCTGGAGCGCGGCCTGCTGCTGCGGGATGGGACTGCGGTGCCGCTGCGCTCGAAGGCGTTCAGCCTGCTTTCATATCTGGCCCGAAACGACGGCAAGGTCGTCACCAAGTCGGACCTGATTTCCGCGGTCTGGGGGAACATAGCCGTCACCGAGGATTCCCTTACCCAGGCGGTGCGGGACATAAGGAAGGCGCTCGACGACGGCGACCAGACTATCCTGAAGGCCGTGCCCAAGCGCGGCTATGTGCTTTCGGCTCCCTGCCACAAGCCTTCGCCGGCATCACAGCCGGTCGTCGCGGTCGTGCCGTTCGAGGATGGCCAGACGCTCGGCGGGACGTCGGATCCCATAAGCAGCGCCTTCGCGGAGGACGTGGCGGACAGGCTCGCTCGCTTCCGCACGTTGACGATCCTGAACCGGGAAACGGCGCTCGCCGCATTCCGGCAGGCCCAGGGCAACGGACCGCCGGTCACGGTGCGGCCGGACTACTTCGTGCGAGGGGCCGTCGTTCGCGGCGGCGGCCAGTTGAAGATCAGCGCCAAGCTGGTCGACGCTCGAGCCGGAACGCTGGTCTGGGGCGAGAGCTACACCGCGGCCGGGCCGGACCTGTTCGCCGTTCAGGATGACATTGCCTATCGTGTCGTGAACCGGCTGGTTTCAAACCTCGAGGCGGCCGCGTTGCGGCGAACCGCCGGCAAGCCGACGCGGGACCTTGCGGCCTACGAACTGGTGACGCGAGCGATCGTGCGCTTCCGCGGCTATCGGCCCGACGACAATAGCGAAGCCTTGAGCCTGCTCAAGGCAGCGATTTCACGCGACCCGGACTATGGGCTTGCCCATGCCTACATGGCGCTGGTGGAGCTGGCGATTGCCGACTACGGAAGCGCGCCGGAGGATGTCATCGCAAGCTGTACCGAGCGTGCCTCGCTCGCCGTGGCGCTGGCGCCGGACGAGCCCCGCTGCCATCGTATCCTGGCACAGGCGCGGCTTGCGGCGCGCGATCATGCGGCGGCCGAGCACCACATGCGGCGTGCGCTCGACATCAACCCCTACGATGCCGACACGATGATGCAGATGGGGCACCTGCTGTCCTTGCGCGGGCGGCCGCGCGACGGGCTGGAGCTGATGGACAGGGCGGTAGCCGCAAATCCTCTTCATGCCGAATGGTATCATTGCGATCGCGCCCTCGCGCTCTACGCCGCCGGCGACTATGCCGGCGCCGCGACGGCGATACGGCGCCTGCCTTATGGGCCTCGACGGTGGTCGCTGCTTGCGGCTGCGCTGGCGCGCGCGGGCGACAGGGCAGGGGCGCGTGAATGCGTCGAACACGTTCGCAGATCCGACCCTGGCTTCTCGCCGGCAAGCCACTTGCGCACGAGTATCGAATTCGAAAGGCCGGAAGACAGCGATCATCTCGTCGAGGGCTTCGAGATCGCCGCCGCGGTTGGCTGAATGGGACGTGTCACGAAACGGCTCAGAACCTGCGGCTGAGATAAGGCGATCCCCCGAGGCCGAAGCGCCACTCGGCCTCCACGCCCTTGGTGAGACCGATCCTGCGTCCGGTCAGGATCGCCGCCGCTGTGGTCTCGGAGCGGGCAAGTTCGAAAGGCGGTGCAGTGAGCAACAGCCCGTTATGCGAGCCGTCGATGCCGAGCGCCTGGCAGAGCTTGCCCGGACCGGAGCAAAGCAGCCGGTCGTCGTCGGTTCCTCGCCTGTCGCGCATGGCTGCGATGCCGGATTGCGGCTGGATCGCGCGGATCAGCACCGCGCTGCCGGGCAGGCACACCGCATTCAGGCACCAGTGCAGGCCGTAGGAGCGGTAGACATAGGCGCTGCCGGGAGCGCCATACATCGGCGCGTTGCGCGGCGTGCGGCCGCGATAACTGTGCGAGGCCGGATCGTCGGGCCGATAGGCCTCGGTCTCGACGATGATGCCGCCGACGCCGGCAAGCCCGAGCCGCGCGCCGATCAAATCGCGCGCCACCACAACGGCATCGCGGGCAAAGAAGTCGCGTAGCGCATCGGAACCGGCTCTAGGCGGCATGGCGATCAACGCTGGTCGGACAGGCCACGATCACCCCGCGGCACCGGTCGATCGCCCACTCGCCGGAAACACTGAACACGGCCGACAATCATCTCGATCAAGTGCCGATCAAGTAGGGCTTAGAGGGCGATCGCGGTTGCCTGGATTGCGGCGTGCGGCGGCCCTCTTCGCGGCTGCAAGGATGAGCCTTCCCATCGCTATCCCAATGAGACCGGCCGCTGCTTTCAGGAGGCCATCTTGCAGCCGGGCATGCCGGCCGGGATCGATCACCTGAAGCAGCTCCAGCACGCCTGCCACAGCGCAGACGAACAGCATCGTCTGCATGAGGCGGGCGGGGAAGCCGAAGGTCAGGGCAAGGCCGAACAGGATATAGGCCAGGGCGCGTTCAACGTTCGCGTCGCCCAGGTGCGGCCGCATCTGGATAGGCGAAAGCGTGGCGAACGTGATCGCCGCGAGCAGGACGAGCGCGGCAAGGCGGGAGATCGAAATCATCCCCGCTCATACAGGCGGTAAGCCGACATAACAATATATGTGCGCGAGGGGGCGGCGCGTGACGCGCTGAAAGCAACGCGGAGCCTGCGAATCCCCTGTGCTGTTGCCGCGGGGTTACAGCGCTTTTCCCCCAACAGGCGTAGTCTTCATGGCGTAGGAATGCTGGATCATCCATTGGGCGGACCATCCGGCGGAAGCCTGGTACAAGGCGACCTATTCTTGGGGTAGGGGGCAATGCCCGCCGGCTCCGGCCGGCGGGCATTTTCATTGCGCAATCTCTCCCGCGGTTGAGGCGCAAGCGTGGCTCACACCTCGTTCGGTTATGTCCGACCGCCGATTGGCTGACTTGAAGAGTAGATTTGACGTGAGGCATTTTCTGAGGGCCAGCAATGGTCCTCGGCCCGACTGCTCGGCTTTGTTTCTGGCTTCCAGGCAGTCGGGCCTCCCGGTGACCAATGCATGCCGCCCAAAAGTGCGCAGCGGTTTTGGGAGAACGACATGCATCGAACAAAGCTTGAAGCGCGGCGCGTGAATCCGTTTCCGCGCGACACGCTTTGGCTTGCCAAGACAAGTCTCGCGTCCACGACGGCAGGGTTAGCGATGAAGGTCGGATCCTTTTCCCATCCAATTCACGTGTTTGTCGGGCTTGGCTTCCCATACGAGATATCGTCCGTGATGGAAGCCTGTCAGGTCCTGGACGAGTGGTCGGGCAGCCGCACCTCGATCCATGCAGCCACATCCGCTGCCTGCCGGTCCGCCCTGGCTGGCAAAACCGATGTGGAATCGGCGCGCCTTGCCTTCGAAGCCTTCGCCCTGGCTCAAGGCATCCTTGCGCCGGACGCGCTCCAAGCTGGCGACGAACAGTCGGACCGGTTCAGCGTTTCCGTAAACTGACACACATTTCCTTCGAGACGATCAGCCCAGCAGATTGCGCGCCGTGCGCATGAATATCCTTGAGCCGATCGGGATCAGGTCGTCCGGAAAATCGTAGTCGGGATTGTGGAGCGAAGGGTGGCGCTCGCCGGCGCCGAGGAAGAACATCGCCGACTTGGCGTTGTGGCCGAAGATGCCGAAATCCTCCGACGCGCGCATCGGCAGCGCTTCCTCGCCGCGTGTCACGCCTTCCTCGTCCAGCGCCCGGTTCAGATGCTCCACCGCGTCCGGCGCGTTGACGCTGGCGACGAAAATCTCGTGATAGTCGTGGCGGGCGGAAAGGCCGTGCTGGGCGGCGATCTTTGCCGCCAGCGCCTCCGCGGCGGTGCAAAGATACGCCATGCGCTCGTCGCGGCGGGTGCGCAGCGTCGCCCACACCTCGGCATGGCCGGGCGCGATGCCGAACACCGCTTCGCCCATCGTGCAATGGGTGACGGTGACCATGCCGAAATCGTCGTCGGCGAAGGTGCCGCGCCCGAGCGCCGGAAGCTGCGGCATCAACTCGCTCACCGCCCGCATCGGCGACACGCCGGTTTCCGGCATGGAGGAATGCGCGGTCTTGCCCTCGAGCACGATCCGCATCCCGCGCGAGGCGCAGTTGACCACGCCGGCTTTGAGCCGCACCTCGCCGAACGGCACGCCCGGCAGATTGTGCAGCGAGAAGGCGAAATCGGGCTGGATCTCGGAAAAGCGCGGATCGGCGACGACACCGGCAGCACCATTGCCGGTCTCCTCCGCCGGCTGGAACATCAAAACGACCCGGCCGCGCGCCGGCCTCTGGCGCCCAAGCTGGCGGCCGAGCGCGGCAAGGATCGCCGTGTGTCCGTCATGGCCGCACATATGCGACTTGCCCGGCACCTGCGATGAATGCGCCACGCCCGAAAGCTCGTGGATCGGCAACGCGTCGAGCTCCGAGCGGAACAGCACCGTCGGCCCGGCTTCACCGCTGTCATAGACCGCCGCCACGCCGTGGCCGCCCAGCCCGGTCAGCACCTTGTCCGGCCCGGTATCGGCGAGGAAATCGACGACCTCTTTCGCGGTCTTCTCCTCCTCGTTGGAGATCTCCGGCTGCTGGTGCAGCTTGCGGCGCCATTCCGTCAGCTCGACGAGATCTCGGTTGGTCAGGGTCATGGGTTTGGCGCTCCGTTTGAATTGCAGCTCAAACCAACACAATAGGGTTTTGCCCGTGCCGTGCCACGCCGATCAATTCAAATAGTCCATGGGCGCGCCTGTGCCAGCCTGCTTGGCTTCATCCCCCGAGGCCGGCTTGGTGGACGTCAAGCTGCGACGCGACAGAACTAGTCTTTGTCGAAACAATAGTTGCAAAGGCCAAGATGGCTTGCGGTTGCGAGTATAGGGTCGAAGGGCTGTCCGCAACGAATGCATTCGACCTTGGAAATGGAACCGCCATCACGGTGAAAGGCCACCTGGCGGCGTGTTCTAAGATACGCTTCGACTTCCTTGTCTGTGAACCCTGACTTCTCACCCATACGCTTTACTCTCCACTCTACGTCGGGAAGCTTTATATCATAATTTACTAAAATGATAGGCATGGAAGTCATGTCGCGCCTTAGTGCCCGATCTTGCGAAGACAGGTGGTCACGTTGCATGTCTTCCGTGGCCGATTGCACACAGCGCCAACGAAGCCATACGATCGAGCCATGCCGCACTATCCAGACGACATGCCCGTATCGAAGAGCCTGTTCGAGCGCGCCAAAAAGGTGATGCCGGGCGGCAACACGCGCACCACGGTCTTCGTCGATCCTTTTCCGATCTATGCCGCGCGAGGCGAGGGCTGCAGGGTCTGGGACGTGGACGGCAACGTCTACTACGACTGCATCAACAATTTCACGGCCATGATCCATGGCTACACGCAGCCGGATGTCGCGGCGGCGGTGGTTGATCAACTGCCGTTCGGCACGGCCTTCGGCGCGCCGACGGTCAGCGAGATCGAGCTTGCCGAACTCTTGGTCGAGCGGTTGCCCTCGGTCGACCAGATCCGCTTCGCCAACTCGGGAACCGAGGGCGTGATGATGGCCATCAAGGCCGCGCGCGCCTTCACTGGGCGACCCAAGATCGTCAAGATCGAGGGCGCCTATCACGGCTCCTATGATTTCGCCGAAGTCAGCCTGGACAGTTCTCCCGCCAACTGGGGCGACCTGCCGAATTCGACGCCCTATGCGAGGGGCACGCCGCGCGGGGTGCTGGACGACGTGATCGCCGTGCCCTTCAACGACGTCGAAGCGCTGCGCGTGGTCTTCGCCGCTGAGCGCGATACGATTGCCGGCGTGCTGATCGATCCCATGCCGAACCGCGCCGGGCTAATCCCGGCGCGGCAGGATTACCTCCGCGCCATGGTCGAGATCGCCCATGCGGCGGGCGCCCTTGTCATCTTCGACGAGGTGATCTCGTTCCGCCTCGGCTGGTCGGGCGCGCAAGGCTTGTGGGACATCACGCCCGACCTGACCGCGCTCGGCAAGATCATCGGCGGGGGATTCCCGGTAGGCGCCGTCGGCGGCCGGGCCGACATCATGGCGGTGTTCGACCCGACCCGGGGCAAGCCCGCTCTTCCCGTGGCGGCACATTCACCGCCAACCCGGTGACGATGCGCGCCGGGCTTGCCGCCATGCGGGCGCTGACCAGGGAAAGCTTTGTCCATCTCGATCGTCTCGGGACGCTGCTGCGCGACGGCGTCGCCGCCTCATTCGACAAGCATGGTCTTGCCGGCCAATGCGTCGGCCTGGGCTCGCTGTTCAAGGTCCATTTCACGGCCCATCCCGTCACGGATTACAGGTCCGTCTATCCCGGCCAGTCCGAGCGTCGCAAGCTCGATGCCTTCCACAAGGGCCTGCTCGGCCGCGGCGTGCTGTCCGCCAGCTATGGCCTGTTCGCGCTGTCGACGCCCATGACCGAGGAGGACGCTCGAGCCATTCTGCGGGCGATCGACGATACGCTGGGCGACATCGCCCGGCAGTTCTGAGACGAACCGCCAGGAGGACCATGGATGACAGCTTCTCCTCATGTCGTGGTGGTGGGCGCCGGCACGTTGGGCTTGTGCTCGGCGCTCCACCTGGTCGAACAGGGCGCGCGCGTGACGGTGCTCGAAGGCCAGTCGATCGCTTCCGGATCGAGCGGCAGGGCGGTCGGCGTGGTAGGATCGCAATTCACCGATCCGTTCGAGATCATGCTTCGCGTTCATTCGCTGCGCCGCTTCCGCCAATGGGAGAGCCAGGGGCTTGGCTTCAACCATATCGGCTATCTGCGGCTGGCAAGGACGCAAAAGCAGATGGAGCTGTTTGCGAAGTCGGCGGAAATCCAGGCAGAGGCCGGCCTGCGGTCGCGCCTCTATCGTGCGAACGAACTCAAGCAACTCGTTCCTCATATCAACCCGGACGGGCTGGAGGGCGGGCTGTTCGGACCCGACAATGGCTTTCTCGATCCTCACGAGATGTGCGATTTCCTGGCGCGGATGGTCCGCGCCCAGGGCGGCGAGATCCGCCAGTATCGCAAGCTGCTCGGGATAAAGCGGCGGTCAGGCGGCTACACGCTGGAGACCGGCGGCGATCCGATCGATTGCGATGTCGTGATCAATGCGGGCGGCGCCTGGGCGCCTCAGGTCGCCGAACTCTTCGGCCAGCGCCTGCACATTTGGCCCGAGCGACATGAGGCGGTCGTGGTCCATCTCGACGAGCCGCTCGATTACACGATGCCGATGGTCATGGATCTCGTGAACGGCGAGGGAAGCGGGCTCAATTTCCGCCACGAGAAGCGCACCGAGCTGATCGCCGAGATCCACAAGGTGGACTCGGCCGCGCCGGAGGACCCCGACAATTACAACGACCAGTGCGAGGAACGGTCGAAGGTCAGACTAGCGGAACTCCTGCTCGAGCGGCTGCCCGATCTGCCCGGCGCGCGGCTTGGCCGCGGCTGGGCGGGGCTTTACCCGGTGACCGCCGACCATCGCCCTTTCGTCGGCCCGATCGATGCGTCCGAGCCAAGCCTGGTGACCGCCGCGGGCGCCGGTGGCTACGGCATCCAGCTGGCCCCGGTGATCGGGCAGATCGCGGCCGACTGGGTTCTTCACGGCGCCCCGGTTTCCGCGCCCGGCACGGAGAGCCTGCTGCCGTCGGCGGGGCGCAACATCGCTGTCAACTGACGGACGCGTCTGGTGCGCCGGACGCGCGCTGGGCCTGCTGCGCCGACACTTAAGATGCGAGCCTTCGTATTAACCATCAGTTAACTATCCGGTGGCCTTCAATAAGGTTCTGGAGGATAGTGGACCAGGCCGCGAGTCGTCAGCGCGGCCGACATTAAAAAGAAGCGACGGACCACCGTCGTCCCCGGGGAGGCGCCGTCATCGGCTTTGATGAGGAGCGCCAAATGCAGATCGAAGAAGCAGTCACTCAAGCCACGGCCGAGGCCGGCGCGCTTGTGTCTTGCCTCGGCCAGCCCGTCGTTGCCTACCACGTCACCGCGATCATGAGAGAGACCGACGCGGCGCATGCCAGGGCGATGCAGCTCGCCTTGATGGAACGAAGCATCGAGGCTCTGGTCGATGACGGCCTGGAGAACGGCGAGGCCGAACAATTCGCATCGCGGTTCCGCGGTCGCGTCGGCTTGACCTGGGAGCTGCTGCATTTGTCCGACGGCACGTCGCACTGATCCGGACCAGACCCGCTCAATCAAATCGCGGCAATCGCGCAACGCGGACAATTGTCGTTGTTGCTTCCGGTCACAAGCTCATGTCGGCTGATCCACAATTGAGTTGGGACACAACAACGCGTGCGGGAGAGCATCCGGCGATCGGAGACGTATTAAGCCGTCACGCCTGATGCTATACTTCGGCCGGGTCCTTGGGCGGACATTCATCGACGGGGGATGACATGCAGGCAGTGCCGATCGCTCATCCGGCGGAACTACCCGCGGTCGCGTCGACACCTTCGCTCTCCGGCTATCCGGCCGCCGTGCTGTGCTGGCTTCTGTCGGCTGGCGTCTATATCGCGGCCAAGTGGGTGGCGCCGGAAATGCCGCCCTGGGGGCTCTGCTTCTGGCGGCTTGCGCTCGCCTGCGCCATCCTGCTGCCGATCGTGCACCGCCATCACGGCGCGATGATAGCGCTGCTCAAATCCCGGCCGCTGGAGATCGTCGCCGTCGGCGCGATCGGGCTCACGCTCTGCCAGGGCATGATCTATCGCGGCCTCGCCGACACCGACGCGACCACGGCAGGCATCATCATGGCGCTGTCTCCGGTCATGACGATGGTGCTCGCGCGCTTCGTGCTTGGCGAGCCGCTCGGGCTCTGGCAGGGGCTCGGCGCGCTGGCGGCGCTGGCCGGCATGCTGGTTATCGTCGCGCATGGCGACCTGACGGCGCTGGTGCAGCTCAAATTCAATCTCGGCGAATTGTGGATCGTCGGCAGCGCCTTCTGCTGGGCGCTCTACACCGTGCTCGTGCGCCGTTCCAAATTCGGCATCGAATTGCTGCCGCTGGTCGTGCTCCTGCTCGGCGCCGGCGCGCTGGTCGCGCTGCCTTTCCATCTCTGGGAACTGTTCAACGACGAACGCTCGGCCTTGAATTTTCATGGCTGGCTCGCGCTCGCCTATCTGGCCGGTCCCGGCGGCGCCTTGATGTACTATCTCTACAACCGCAGCGTCGAAACGCTCGGCGCCAGCCGGGCGAGCATGCTGCTCTATCTGCAGACGCTGTTCGTCGCCATCCTCGCCTATCTGCTGCTCGGCGAGAGCCTGCACGACTACGATCTCGTCGGCGCCGCCTTCATTGTCGCGGGCATCGTGCTGGCCACGATGCTGAAGGCCAAGCCGGTTTCCGTCGCGCAGAGCTGAAGCCATGCGAATCCGGCATTGGTCGAGGCGCCTAATCGGGTATACCTTGTCCAGTCACCATGTCGGCGTGGAGGGACAGCCGGATGCGTGGTCTGATCGCAGGCGTGCTCATCAGTCTGGGGGCTCTGACAAACGCTGAGGCCGGTCCGCTTCACGCGGCGGCCAAGAGCGGCGATCTTAATGCTCTCACCGCAGCTCTCGATGCCGGCGCCGACATCGAGGAGCAGGAGAAGGGGGCGACGCCTCTCTTTCTCGCGATCCGGAGCGGCCACCCGGAAGCGGCCGAACTGCTGATCAAGCGCGGCGCCGACGTGAACAAGGAATCGGCGCTCGGCCTGCCGATCACCGTTGCGGTGCTCAAGAGCTCAGCCGACCTCATCCGGCTGCTGTTGGCGCATGGCGCCAACGCCAACGCCACGACCAGGGGCGAGCCGATGCTGCACCTTGCGGTCGCCGATGGCTGCCTCGACTGCGTCAAGGTGCTGGTCGAGGCCGGCGCCGACGTCAACGCCATCTGGGTCCAGGGCGACCCCGATCGACCGGGCATCATCACGCCCTACCATCTTGCCAAACACGACGACCATCCCGACATCGCCGCCTACCTGCTGGCCCATGGCGTCGTCATACTGAAGCCGCAGCCGATTGCCGCCAAGCTGGCGAATGGCGATCCGGCAAAGGGTGCGGCCTTCTTCGCGTCCATTTGCGCCCGCTGCCATGTCGTGCGGGCGCTGGATAACCCCTCCATAGGGCCGAACCTGTGGAACGTCGTCGGACGCGACAAGGCATCGACGAATTTCGACCGCTACTCCAAGGCGTTGCTGGCCTGGGAAGGTCCCTGGACATATGAGGACCTCAACACCTTCCTCGCCGGCCCGACACTCACCACGCCCGGCGTGAACATGGACATCCGCGGCGTGCCCGACGAAGCCGACCGGCTGAACGTGATCGCTTATCTTAGAACGCTCTCCGACGCGCCGGTTCCGCTGCCGTGAACCTGGGCGCCAGGCCGGCGGGCTTTTTCAATTTGCCGCGCTTCCGTCCGATATCCATCTGGGCTTGAACGACACCGCCCGTAGCCCAGCGTTCCGAACCCGATCGACGAACGCATCATTGACGAACCTCGGCGAGGCCCGCATCGGCAGCTTGAACACCTCGGCGGTGCCGACCTTGTCCGCGGCGAACGCGTAGCGCTCGATCGCGAGGACCGGCAACGACGATCAAAATATTCGGAGAAATCCAGTGCCGCTTTTGATAAACGCGTCGACCAGCGCTCCAGGATAGTGTCCTCGCGGAATGAGCGCCTGATAACACGTGTGACGGTCCCGGAAGAGAATGGCCAAGAAGTTTGCGTTTCTCCTGGTGCGCGACTTCACCTTGTCGCCGCTGTCGCTTTTCATCGACACGCTGCGCCTGGCTGGCGACGAGGGCGATCGCAGCCGCAGGGTGGAGTTCGACTGGCAGATCGTCGGTGAGCGCGGCCTGCCGATCAGGGCGAGCTGCGGCGTCGAATTGCTGCCGACCAGGGCGGTCGGCAATCCGGAGGATTTCGACAACGTCGTCGTGGTCGGCGGCCTGCTCGACACCAACCGCAATCTGAGCGCCGAAAAGGAGGCCTTCCTTTTGCGGGCCGCCGAAAAAGGCGTGCCCATAACCGCGCTGTGCACGGGAAGCTTCGTGCTGGCCCGCTACGGCTTGCTGGACGGCTACAGCGCTGCCGTCAGCTGGTTCCACATCAAGGATTTTCGCGCCCAGTTCCCCGACGTGAACGCGCATGCGGACAGTTTGTTTTCCGTCGACCGCGGCCGCGCGACATGCGCCGGGGGCACCGGCGCGGCGGACCTCGCCGGTTATTTCGTGTCGCAATTCATCGGCCAGAAGGCGGCGGAGAAGGCCGCCAAGATCCTGGTGCTGGATCGCATCCGCAACATCAGGGACGTGCAGCCCGTGGGCGACCTGTTTCCCGAAGCCGCGAGCCGCGCGGTCAAGCGGGCCTTGCTCTTGATGGAAAGCAACCTCCAGGAGAAGGTGTCGGTCACCGAGATCGCCAGCCGCCTGAATTGCTCGCGGCGCCAGCTCGAGCGTCTTTTCGCGACCGAGCTGGGCACCAGCCCGATGGCCGCCTATCTGGCGCTGCGGGTGCATTATGCCAAGTCGCTGCTGGAAGGCAGCGACTTGGCAGTCGGGGACATCGCCTACAGGTGCGGCTTCGAAAATGCCGGGCATTTCAGCCGGGTGTTCCGCCAGCACACCGGCATCACGCCGACCCATCTCAGGCATCCCAACCGCTTGGCTGCTCAAGCGGCGAAATAGTGACTCCGTCGATCGTGGAGCAGCTCGGATGCGGGGCGCGGTGCCCCAGGTGTGCCGAGATTGAGGTCAGGCCGGCGTCACCTGAATATCAACATCCCCTACGAAATCCGCTGCCCGCTCTCGTCCAGCAGAACGCAGCCGCCCGGATCGAAGCCGACCTCGATGGTCTCGCCCTCGCGGACGACGCGGCCATTGATCGCCGCGTTGGCCCGCACGGTGGTCTTGCCGCCGATGTCGATCTCGTAGATGGCGCTGCCGCCGAGATAGGAGGTCGAGACGACGCGGCCGGACAGCCGGTTGGCGCCTGCGCCGACCGACAGCTTCTGCGGCCGGACCACGACGGTGACCTTGCTGCCGGGCACCAGCGGCCTGGGCGGCGTCACGTCGACCGTCTGGCCGGCGGCAAGCGCGACAGCCGTCGGCCCCCCCGACGTGGTGACGCCGGATTTGCTGACGGTGCCGGCAAGCATGTTGGCCTTGCCGAGGAAATCGGCGACGAAGGCGGTGGCGGGCGTCTCGTAGACCTCCTCCGGCGTACCGATCTGCTCCACCGAACCGGCGTTCATCACCACGATTCGGTCCGACATGGAGAGCGCTTCTTCCTGGTCGTGCGTGACGAAGATGGCGGTGATGCCGGTCGCCTTCTGGATCTTCTTGATCTCGACGCGCATCTCCTCGCGCATGTTGGCGTCGAGCGCCGACAGCGGCTCGTCGAGCAAGAGCACCTGCGGCTCGAAGACGATGGCCCGGGCCAGCGCGATGCGCTGCTGCTGCCCGCCCGACAGTTGCGAGGGCAGTTTCTTCTCGCTGCCCGGCAGCCGCACCATGTCGAGCGCCTGGCCCACCTTGCGCACGATCTCCGGCTTTGGCACGTTGCGGTATTTCAGGCCGAAGGCGACGTTGTCGAACACGGTCTTGTGCGGGAACAGCGCGTAGCTCTGGAACACCAGCCCGATATTGCGCTTGTAGATCGGCACGTCGTCGACCCGTCGCCCATCGATCATGATCTGGCCGCCCGAAATGTCGACCAGCCCGGCGATGGAGCGCAGGATCGTCGTCTTGCCGCAGCCCGATGGCCCGAGCAGCGTGACGAAGCTGCCCTTGCGGATCGACAGCGAGAAGTCGCGCACCGCGACGAACTTGCCATAGGCGATGTCGATGTCGCGGAACTCGACCGCGGGCTTGTCCGCGCTCGTGCCGGAGGCCGCGCCGGGGGAGGGTGGTGCCCCGGCCGAGACCGGCCGGGGGCTGAGTGAGGCTTCGCGTCGGTCAGGCACCTTTCGCGATCCTGTCCCACTGCTTGGTCCAGGCGTCCTCGTTGGTCGCCCAATAGACCGGATCGGCGAAGGTCAGCGCCTTCATCGAGCCGGTCTTGTCGAAGGCCGGCAGCTTCTCGATCTTCTCGGTGAGCTTGACCTTGGTCGGGTCGAGCGAGGGCGGATAGCTCTGGCCCTCGGCGACAGCGATCGAGGTCGCCGGATCGAGCATGAAGTTGATCAGCTCCTCGCACTCGGCCATAGGCGAGCCTTTCAGGATCAGCATGTCCTCCATCCAGGCGTAGGAGCCGGCCGGATCGAGATAGCCGATCGGATGGCCCTGGTCCTGCAGCGCGGCGACGCGGCCCGACCAGGCGTCGGTCACCACGATCTCGCCCTTGGAGAGCAGGTCCATCAGCTCCGCGCCGGAGCTCCAGAACTTCTTGGCGAGGTCGCGCGTCTCGCGCACCTTGGCCCAGATCGTGTCCATGTCCTTGATGTTGTTCGGGTCCTGCCCGGTGGCCAGGGCCGCGTACCAGACGCGCGTCGTCATGTCGGCATAGCCGCCGACCTTGCCGGCATATTTCTTGTCGAGCAGCAGGCCGGCGCCCTTCTCCTTCGCCTCCTCCGGCGAGATCACCTTGGTGTTGTAGGCGATGCCGGTGGTGCCGTAGTCGTAAGGCACGGCCGAGAGTTTTGGCGTCAGCTTGCGGAACGGCTCGATCATCGGCTGCAGCACATTCGCCATGTTGGGAATGTTGGCCTCGTTGATCTCCGAGTTCATGCCGGCGTTGATGTATTTGATGTAGTAGTTGACGCCGGACGAATGCACGATCTGGAAGTCGCCGGGCTTCGCCGTCTTGATCTTGGTGATGATCTCGTTCTCGTCGCCGAACGTGCCCTGGACCACCTTGATCTTGGTCTTGGCCGTGTAGGGCTGGAAGGCGTATTTGTCGATCGCGTCCTGCACCGTCCCGCCCCAGCCGTCGAAGCGGACCTGTTCGACCGCGGCGAGCGCACGGCTCATCCACGGCATGGAGAGGCCCGCCGAGGCCGCGGCGGCGGCGGTCAGGCTCAGGAAAGTGCGGCGGCTGAGATCGCCGTTGACATATCTATCGTGCAGCCGTTCCAGCCGCTTGGTGGTGGATAGTTTCATCGTGCTTCCTCCTTTGGTTCGCCGCGTCTTTTCAATCTGGTCAGGCTCTGCATGAGCACGCCGCCGATCAGCGGGATGCCGACGGTCACCAGGATCATGACGGTGCCGAGCGCGTTGATCTCGGGGCTGATCGAGATTTTCAGCATCGAAAGGATCTGCGTCGGCATCGTCTCTACCCCGGCCGGCCGCCAGAACAGGCTGGCCGAGGTGTTGTCGAACGAGATGGTGAAGGCGAGCAGCGCGCCCGCCACGACCGCCGGGATGAGCAGCGGCAGCGTGATCTCGCGGAAGGACGAGAAGCGCGAGGCGCCGAGCGAAAGTGCGGCCTCCTCATAGACGCGCCGGATGCCGACCATGCGCGCCTGGGTGATCAGCACCACATAGGGCACGGCAAGCAGGATGTGGCCGAGCACCAGGAGCAGCAGCGTCCGCGGCTGGTCGACCGCCTTGATCAGCACCAAGAGGCCGACGCCGAAAATGGTTTCCGGCACCAGCGCCGGCAGGATCACCAGCGTGCTCAGCGTCTGCTTGCCGGGGAAGTCGAAGCGCACCAGCGCGAATGACGTGACGACGCCGATCGCCGTGGTGGCGACCGCCGTGACCAGGGCGATCCACAGCGACGTGCGGAACGCGGCCAGCACCGCCTCGTTGGCCATCAGCTTGCCGTACCATTGCAGGGAAAAACCGGTCATCGGGAAGCCGCCGAACATCGAGGCGTTGAATGAGAGGATCACGGTCGCCGCGATCGGCGCGAACATGAAGATGTAGACGCACAAGGTGACGAAACCGGTCAGCCGCCAGGCCCATTTGCCTTCCTTGTTCGGCCGTCCCGCTTTCATCCGCCCAATCCCCGTCATCCTCCAAGGCCTTTCACGATCTGCGACATGCCCATGTAGCGGGTGTAGATGGCCGCGAAGAAACCGAGCACGACGAACAGCACGATCGAAAGCGTGGCGCCCATCGGCCAGTTCAGCTCGCCCATGATGGTGTCGTAGATCAGATTGCCGAACAGCGCGTCGCGGCCCGAGCCCAGCAACTGCGGCGTCACATAGCTGCCGGCGGCCAGCACGAAGCAGAGCAGCAGGCCTGCCGCAAGGCCTGGCAGGGAGAGCGGCAGCGTGACCTCGCGGAACGCCTGCGCGCTGGTGCAGCCCATCGAGCGCGCCGCCGAGATCAGCGTGCGGTCGATGCTCTCGAGGCTCACATAGACGTTGAGGATCATGTAGGGCAGCAGGAAGTGCAGCAGCCCCATGATCACCGCGCCCTCGGTATAGAGCATCGGCAGCGGTTCGCTGATGATGCCCATCTTCATGAGCGCAACGTTGATGACGCCCTGTTCGCCGAGGATGTTGATCCAGGAAAAGGTGCGGATGGTGAAGCTGATCCAGAACGGCACGATCAGCAGAAGCAAAAGCAGCCACTTGTGCTTGAAGCTGGTGGCCCAGATGAAATAGGCCGGGAAATAGCCGAGCACGCCGCAGAGCAGGGCGGTGATGGCGCCGACCCTCAGCGTCTTCAAGAGGAAGCCGTGATAGTAGCTGTCGGTGAGGAATTCGTGCCAGTTGGCGCTCGTGAGCTGGCTGGTCTCCACGCCGGCGGTGACGAAGGTGAAGAAGGTGTAGGCCGCCATCACGGCGATCGGCAGCACCAGGAAGAAGATCAGCAGCAACAGCACCGGCGCGATCAGCATCCAGGCCAGCCGTGGATCATACAAGGTCCATCGATTTTTCATGCGCACCCGAAGGTCCGCGCTTTCTTCGAAGCGCTTCTTGTTCCCGTGCATCAGATTGGGTGATTGGGAGCGCGATGTCTACAGGCGGCGATTGAGCCAGAAGCGATCAGGCTGTTGCGATTGCGTCGTGAAATGCCATGCAGAGAGAGGCGAGAGCCGACAAGCCGTCGTGAGTGCTGGCGGCGCCGCTCTTGGTGAAGGGCGGAGGGCGACGATCCAGCCGCCCCCGCCACTTAGAGGCCACCGCCAGCTCACCCGGCCTTGGCTACCAGCAATTCGTCGCCAATCACGCGCTCGTCGGGATCGATCGGACCGAGGTTCTTCACGACCCGGAAGCGGCCGCCCTGCGCCTGCGCGATATACATGTTCATTCGCACATGATGCTGGCCGGGGATCATTTCGGCCGGCCCGCCCGGTCCTTCACCGATGCGAGCGTGGTCGAGCGCTCGGATGACGGCGCCCCGCTCGACCGTGCCCGCCTCGTTCACCGCCGCTTCCCACATCTTGATCGCCCGGTAGTGGCCGGTGCACCCGCTGCCGGCGGTGAGCATGGCGCTGCCGGGGAAGCGTTCGCCGTAGCGGCGCAGCAGTGCGCGGCCGAACGGGTCCTCGAGTTCCTGGTAGTAGTCGAGGCAGCTGTAGAGGCCCTCGATCTGCTCGGGCGGCACCAGGTTGAAGAAATTCTCGTCGAAATAGGTGCAGACGATCTTGCCGCCGCGTTTGCCGAAGCCGGCCTTGTGCAGTTCTTCGAGGAACGGGCTCAGTCCCGGCGGAACGATGGTGTTGAAAACCACCTCGGTGCCGCTCGCCATGATCTGCCGCACCGTCCGCCGGAAATCGACGGTGTCGAGCGGGAAATACTCCTCGCCGACGATCTCGCCGCCATTGGCGCGCACCATCCGGCTCGCGGCCTTGTTCAATAGGTGCGGCCAGATGTAGTCGGCCGACGGCAGATAGAACCTCTTCGCCCCTGTGCTCTTGATGAGCCACGGGATCAGCGGCTCGACCTGCTGCGCGGGCACCGGGCCCGAGCAGAAGATCAGGGGATCGCTTTCCTGCCCCTCATACTGCTCTGGATAGATGTAGAGCGTGCGCCCCCGCGTGACCGCCTCGCTCTTGATGGCCTGGCGGGTCGAGCTGTAGATGCCGCCGATGACGACGTCGACGTTGTCGACGTCGATCAGCTTCGCGGCCTTCGCCTTGGCGACGCTTTCGACGGTTTCGCCGTCCTCGACGATGAGCGCCACCGGCCGGCCGAGGAGGCCGCCTTTGGCGTTGATGTCGTCGACGAGCATGGTCGTAAGGTTCGCATTGGCGATGCCGGCAAAAGACAATGGGCCGGTCAGTTCGGCAATGAGGCCGATCTTGATTGGTTTCGGATCCATCTTTTTTCTCCTATTTTCCGTGCGTTTGAGTTGTGGCGCCCGGCTTCGGGCGCGCCCCCGCCGTCCGGCAGGCGCCGCGTGGACGTCAGGCCTCGAAATGCCCGAGCAGCAGCGCGGCCTGCGGCTTGCCGACATGGCCGGCTTCCTGCAGGATCGCCGGCACCTCCGGATCCGAGACGAAGTTCTTCCAGCCCTCGGCGTCCCAGTCGAAGATCGCCCAGACGCGGTCGGGTTCGCTCGGGTCGCGGAACACGGTCGCGCCGTTCGAGCCGTGCAGCCGGCGCTTGTCGGCGCCCTTGGTCGAAAAGATACGGATGAAGCGGTCGACGTCCGCCACCTTTGTCGTTGCGAGAAGCATTGAAGTTCCTCCTGTCGGTCGCGGCCACCATTGGTCCGTCGACAGGATCACGATGCGCGCCCCGGAGACCGCGCGCATGGGGTGGATTCCCTATGTCTGCGTCTCACCCGGCCGGACCAGGCCATGCTCGACCGCGTAGAGCGCCGCGGCGGCGCGGGTAGTCACGCCGATCTTGGCGTAGACGCTCTGGATATGATGGTCGGCGGTCTTGGGCGAGATATCCAGCGCCCGGGCCGCTTCCTTCGCAGTAAGCCCGGCGGCGATCAGGCGCAGCACCTCGATCTCGCGCGGCGTCATGCCGGCCAACGCCCGCGGCAGGGCCCGGCGCGACGGCTGCCCCGCGACGGACAACACGGCCTCGGCGGCCTCGGGGCAGATGCAGCCGTCACGAACCGCCGCGCGTAACTGTGCCGCCGCCGCCTCGCTGGACAGCGCCTTGCGGTGCGGGCGTTCCTCGCGCGACGTCTGGAAGGCTTCGGCGGCGGCCAGGATCCTGGCCGCCGGAGAAAGGTCGGCGCCGCCGACCTTGCGGTGATATCCCGAGCCGTCCAGGCGCTCGTGATGGCGCAGCACCAGGGCGCCCATCGCCTCGCCGTCGCGGCCGAAGGACGCCAGCGCCCGCTCGCCGTAATAGGCGTGCAGCTGCGCCGCGTCGCGCTCGCGCACCGACAATGGACCGTTGCGCATCCAGGTCGCCACCGGCACCACGAGCTCGCCGATGTCGTGGATGCAGCCCGACCAGCGCAGCGCGCGCACGTCGGCATCGGGCAGCCCGATCCTTCTCCCCGCGCCAGCGGCCAGTTCCGACACCATCCGCGAATGGCCCTGCGTGAACGGCATGCGCATGTCGATCATGTCGGCGATGGCGAGGAAGGCCTCGTCACATGCCGCCTCGTCCAGCGTCACCGGCGGATCGGGCTCCAGCGCCAGGATCGTCTCGCGATCCACCGTCGCGCCGATGCCTTCCATCAGCACCGCCGCATTGGCCGCGACGAGCCGGGCCAGGTCCGCTTCGTACGGGCCATCGGCGCGGCCGGCGATGGTCTCGGCCATCCCGTCGACACCGGTTGCCTCGCTGAGCGCGATCGCATCCTGCGCCAGCGTGATCAGGCGCACGGCCGGCAGAACGTCCTCGCCGCTCAAGCCGCGCGGCAGGCCCTTGCCGTCCCAGCGCTCGTAGATCTGCCCGAGATTGCGCCGGACGTCCTCGGACAGGCCGAGCCGCTCGCCGATCCGCTGCGCGACCTCGCAGTGCGCGGTGAGCACAGGGCGGGCCACCGGGACCGCCTGGGCCATCGCGGCCTCGATCGCCTTGGCCTGCGCGTCAGGCTCGAGATCGTAATAGTATCGCTTGAAGGCCTGCGCGAAGACCCTGCCCAGCTCCGCGCGGTTGCCCATGTCGAGACCGACGAGATCCCGGCGCAGCGCGATCTCGTCGCCGAAGGTCGCCGACAAAAGATCGGTATCGGCGTTGCAGCCGACATAGCGCAGCATGGACAGATGATAGGCATTGCGCCGAACCGGTTCCGAAACGCCGGCAAGCTCGGCGATCCGCATCGCGACCACGCAGGACTTCAGCGCGAAATCGCGGGAATGGCCGGTGGCGAGGTCCGAGGCATAGGCAAGGACCATCATGAAGTCCGCGCGGCGTATCGAGACCCCAGTCATCGCGCATCCCCAACGGCCCCATGCTAGCCCCGCGCGCCGCCGATACCTAGAGCAATTTCTGGAAAAGCGCGAAAGGGCTCTCCGTCCGCAATTGCGCCGGCATCGGTTTGGTTCATAAGACGGATTTATCGGAGATGGGTCATAAAGCAGATTTATGCGAATTGGCGCATAAGTTTTTGGTGCCTCCGCCGGCCTCCGGTCCGTCCGGTTTGCGCGCGGCTGAAAGTCGTTGCCCTAAGCTCATGACGAGCGGAAGAGCGCAATTCTGCATGCGGGTTCGCGAGCCGACGACAACGCTCAGATGTGCGGTTCTCCCGAACCGCTGGGTGGCTTTCCTGGAAGGGCGCAATCGCCAAATTCAGCAAATCGCGCCCATCCAGAGACCTGCGACGCAGCGGCGGCCGCTATTTTTTCAGCGCGATGCTCATGCCGCTGAGATCGGCGTTGACCTGCAGGCCCACCTGCCGGCCCGTGAGTTGGAGTTCGGCGCCCTTGTCGTTGGTCATGACGATGACCTGGGCTCCTCTGCCCAGCGCGCCGCCGCCGCCCGCCGCGCCGTACACCCCCGTTACGTCCCGGGCGCGGCGAATATGGCGCACGGTGCCTTGGAAATAGGTCTTGGAGGCGCCGAAGGCGAGGCCGCCCGAGATGCCGCCGATCGAGATGGGATAGCGGCGGCCATGGAAGGTCAGCGTGCCTTCGCCGCCGGCGCCGCCGATGAAGAAGGCAGCCTTGTAGACGGAAAAGCGGATCGAACCGCTGTCGGCGTGTGCTGCGCTGGCAAAGGTAATTCCCGCGGCCGCGATGACCGCAACCGCGACTGAACGAAATCTGGACATGATGAGGACTCCTCGAGAGCGCCGCTTGCCCAACCGACGGGCACGTCGGCGTCAAAGCTATAGCTGAACAGTCTCGCACGTCTTTGGTTCCAGGGCTCGCGAGCCACGGGGTACGCTTGTCTTCTACCGCTCCGCGAACGCCCGCGCGAAGGAATCCATCATCGGCCGGGCGAGATATTGGAAGAAGGTCCGGTCGCCGGTGTTGATGAAGGCCTCGACCGGCGTCCCCGGATAAAGCTGCTCGGCCTTCACGCCGGGCGGCAGGGCGTCGGCGATCTTCAGCTTGGCGCGGAAATAGGGTTCGTGCGTGACCTGGTCGACCAGCCGGTCGGCGGAGATCTGCGTGACCGTGGCTGACACCTCGGGCGTCAGGCGCATGTTCAGCGCCGACAGCCTGAGTTTCGCCGGCTGGCCGACGCGCACCTGGTCGACGTCCTTCGGCCGCAGCTTGGCATCGACGTTGAGGCCGGATGCGGTGGGCAGGATCTCCATGATCTTCTCGCCAGGGGCGATCACGCTGCCTCTCGAATTATAAGTCGACGATACCACGATGCCTGCCGCCGGCGCCTTGATCGTCGTGCGCCGAAGCACCGCCTCGGCCGCCCGCATCTGTTCCTCGATGTCAGCGAGGTTGGTGCGGACCTCGTCGAGCTTGCTCAGCGCCTCTTCCACGCGCTGCGTGGTCAGGCGCTCGACCTGCACCTGCGCTTCGACGATTTGGGAGTTGGCCGCGGCAAGATTGGCCTCCAGCATGCCGGCCTGACCGACGAGATCGGCCTCCGAGCGCAGCAACTGGGAGTATTCGGTGCGGTTGGTGAGCCCCTTGTCCAAGAGGCCGGTCTTGATGCCGAGCTCCTTCTTCACCACTTCCGACTGCTGCTCGATGGCGAGTTTCTGGGCGTTCAGGCCGACGACCGACTCGCGATGCATGGCGACCCGCTGCGCCATGATCGACTGCTCGGAGCGGAAGCGGGCCAGCCTGGCGTCGAACTCCTTCTGCTGTTCGCGGATGAGGTTCTGGAAGTCCTGCTGGAACGGCGCCGGCGCCGCGTCGGTGATCGGCGCCAGCCTGTCCAGCCCGTCGCGCTCGGCCTCCAGCCGCGCCGCGCTCGCCTTGAGCGCGATCGACTGCCTGGTCAGCCGATTGAGGTCCGCTTGCGCCGCCGTCCGGTCGAGGAGGATCAGGTCCTGGCCTTGCTCCACGCGGTCGCCTTCATGGACGAGCAGCTGCTGGATGATGCCGCCCTCGGGCTGCTGGATGAGGATATTGCCGCCGGTCGCCGAGATCGTGCCTTGCGTGATCACCGCGCCGGACAGTGGCGCGCTTGCTCCCCAATAGCCGAAGCAGCCGACGAAGAGCGCGATTGCGGCATATCCGGCGAAGGCCACGCGCCGGAAGTCGGTGCGTGGCCGATTGTCCCAGGCGAGGTTCTCGACCGTCATCGTCTACGATCCCAGCCGGACGCCGTGCGCGCGGATCGTCGGGGCGAACGAGCCCGTCACCACCGTGCCCTGCTGCGCGGCGGTCTTGCCGGCGCCCTTGTCGGCAATTGGCTGCCGCAGCACCTCGCCGCTCGGGCCGAAGGCTTCGATGACGCCGCCGCGCAAAAGCATCACGCGGTCGCAGGCGGCGGCGATCGAAGGGCGATGCGTGATGACGATGGTCGTGACGCCTGCGGCCCGCGCGGCGGCTAGCACCGTTTCGAGCGCCGCTTCGCCGCTGCCGTCGAGATGGGTGCTGGGCTCGTCGAGCACCAGGATGCGCGGATTGCCGTAGAAGGCGCGCGCCAGCCCGATCCGCTGGCGCTCGCCGCCCGACAGCGTCCTGTCCGACAGTCCAACCTTGGTCTGGTAGCCGTCGCGCAGCGCCGGGATCACCTCATGCGCCTGGGCACGCCGTGCCGCCTCGATGATCGCGGCGTCCGCGGCGCTCGCATCGAAGCGAGCGACATTTTCGCCGATCGATCCGGGGAAAAGCTCCACCTCCTGCGCGAGATAGCCGATGTGTTTTCCGAGCTGGTCTTCGTCCCAGGTCCGGAGATCGGCGCCATCGATCCTGACCGCGCCGCCGGTCGGTAGGGCAGCGCCGACAAGCAGCCGCGCCAAAGTGGATTTGCCGGCGCCGCTTGGGCCGACGATCGCCACCGCCTCGCCGGCGCCGATCTGGAAGTTCAGCCGCTTGAGGATCGGCTCGGTGCCGGGCCGAGCATTCGGCGCCATGAAGAAGACGTCCTGCACTGAGATCGCGCCGGACGGATCGGGCAGGGTCAGTTTCCGCGCTTCAGCCGGATGCGCCGCAAGCGCCGTCTCCAGCCGCTTCCAGGCTCGCCTGGCCTCGACGATCTGCCGCCAGGCGCCGATCAGCTGGTCGAGCGGCTGCAGCGCGCGCGACGACACCAGCGAGGAGGCGAAGATCATTCCGGCCGTCATCTGCCCCTCGAGCACCAGCCACGCGCCGGCGCCGAGGATCGCGAGCTGCAGCATCATGCGCAGCGCCCTGGAAGTGCCGCTGAAGATCGCATTGGCGCTCGCGGAGCGGTCGTGCAGGGTAAGCGCATCGCCGACATGCCGTCCCCAGACCCGCGCGGCGTTCCCGACCATGCCCATGGCGCGCAGCGTTTCGGCATTGCGGGCAAATACCTGTTCCGCTTGGGCAGCCAAAGCCGATCGTTCCGCGGACAGGGCGTCGTTCCTGCCGATGGCAAGCTGGTTCGCCACCACCAGGAGAACGAGCAGCACCGTGCCGGCGAGCGTCACCCAGAACAGGACCGGATGGATGAGGTAGAGCAGAGCGAGGAAGACGGGCGCGAAGGGCAGGTCGAACAGCACCGCCACGCCGCGCGAGCGGATGAAGGCGCAGACCGAGGCGAGGTCGTGCAGCGGCGACAGGCCACCGGCTTGTTTGGCGGCAAGCGAAAGGGCGAACGTTTTGGCGCCTAGCTTACGGTCGACGGTCGCGGCGACGCGCTGCGTGTAGACGGCGCGCACTGCGTCGAGGAAGCCGAGGAAGGCGAGCGCCAGCACCGCGATGAGCGAGAGGTAAAGCAGCGTCTCGATGCTCGAGGACGGCAGCACGCGGTCATAGATCTGCAGCAGGTAGAGCGGGATCACCAGCAACAGGATGTTGATCAGCACCGAGAAGACGCCGACATCGGCGATGGCGCGCAGGAAGACCGGCCGCAGGCTCGACGGTCCAGTCATTCGCCCATTCCTCGCCGCTGCACGATCCCGGGACCTTATGAGTGGCCCCCGAACTCGGAACCGCCGTGCAGCGCGCTGTTGGCGAAACTATGCGTGGCTATGCTTTGGGTGGTCTGGGTGGTTGTGCTGCTGCTGGCGAGGCTCAGCGCGGTCGCCGGCGCGCTGTCCAGCGTGTAGGCGTGGATGTAGTCGATCTTCATCTGGGCCGGAGTCGCCAGATGATCCGGCGGTGCGCCGGCCTGACCGCCGACCGCGAGATCGACCAGCATGTACATCGGCTTGTTCATGTCGGACGGCGTCGCCGCCTCCGCGACCTGCACACCGTCATAGGTCCACACCAGCTTCTCCGGCGTCCACAACAGGCCATAGGTGTGGAAGCCTGCGGTATCCATGACATTCACCGTGGACCCGACCGTGGTGTGCGTCCCGGTCTCAAGCGTGTGCGCGGTCATCAGCAGCGAATTCGGGCTCTGGCCGTACATCTCCACGACGTCCAGCTCCGGCGGCCACGAGCCGTCCTCGGGCAGCAGCCAGAATGCCGGCCAGGCGCCGGCGTTCTCCGGCATGTCGGCCCGCATTTCGAAATAGCCGTAGGTCTGCGAGAAGGTGTCGTGCGTGGTCAGGATGCCGGAGGTGTATTCGTAATTGTTGATCAGCGGCTTGATGTCCGCCGGCGCCTGCGCCGCGGTGATGGTCAGCACGCCGTTGTTGACGCTGAACGGATGGACCGAGCTCGTCGGCGCGTAATTGGCGTCGATATACCACTGCAGCTCGCCGTTCCGGGTGAGCGTGCTGCCGTTCGGCGCGCCCCACCAGAAATTGGTGTCCCAGGTGCCGCCTTGGCTGTTGTGCAGGTTCAGCGTGTTGAACTCGTCGCTGAAGGACAGTGTCATGCCGGACTTGTCGATCGGCAGCTCGAACTGGCTCGGCTGCAGCTTGTCGATGGTCGTGTCCTTGAACGCGAGGATCTCGCCGGATCCGAGATTCAGGATCACGTTCGATCCCGCCTGGATCATGTTCGAGTGAATGGCATCGAAGGAAGTGAACCCATAGCCGTCGAGACGGACGGTGTCGGTCGCGGCAAAATTGGCGATCAGATCGCTTCCGTTGCCCTTTGCGATGATGAACGTGTCGTAACCGCCGCCGCCGTCGATCAGCACGTCATTGCCCTTGCCGCCGTCCAGCGTCTGATGGCCGGCCTTGGCGGTGATGATGTTGTCCAGGTCGTTTCCGAAGGCGAAGTTCTTGGCGTTGGTGACGATGAGGTTCTCGACGTTGGCGGGGAGCTTGTAGCTCATCCATGTGCTGATCGTGTCGATGCCTGCCCCATAACCCTCGGCCACCTTGTTGCCCGCGGCATAGAGGTAATAGATGTCATCGCCGTAGCTGCCGTGCATGGTGACGTTGACACCTGAGGCTCCATAGAAGGTGTCGTTGCCGGAGGTGCCCCACAAGTCCGGCCCAGACCCCGATGCCGAGAACCAATGGGTGGACGTGCCGCTATAGGCAAGAGGAACGCCTACCGCGTTGACGATGGTGGTCATAACCCGAACCCTCCGTGGAGCGTGACCTCGCCTGAACCGGCCGATGCGCGTTTCGACCGATCGCTGCGGATCAACTTGTAATTCAGGTTATCGTTCCAAGGATTCGTCCTATAGTACAGACAAAAAATACATTTCAGCGATCAATTCTTTAAGGTCGATAGAATAAGGGAGTTCTAATACAATTTAAACGCGAGGCTCGGCAAACTTTACTCAATATTGCAAGAAACCCCTGCCGAAAGATTGGGCAGGCCGGCGCGGATGAATGCATTTATTGCGGCTCGGCGGTCTCATCCGAGCGAGGGGGGCGCGAAGGAACGCGGCGCTGTTCCAGCTTGAGTTTCCTCTCCCGCCAATCGCAGAGCGGCGGATAATCACCGATAGGTCGGCGGGACAGCGCCCCCTCTGGTCTGCCGACCATCTCCCCCACAAGGGGGGAGATCGGACGTCGCCGTCGCTTTCGCCAATCTCCAGCGTCCTCGTCGACGGCCTCACGGTGGACGAGGTGGCGTAAGCTTTCAAGCGCTCAGTAGCCCCGCATCAATCCGCCATCGACGCGGATGTTCTCGCCGGTGATATAGGCCGCGCCGTCGGAAGCGAGGAAGGAAATCGTCGCCGCCACTTCCTCAGATGTGCCGTAGCGCTTCATCGGCACGCTCTGGCGGCGCTCTTCCACCGCGGGCAGGCTGTCGATCCAGCCGGGCAGCACGTTGTTGATGCGGATGTTGTCGCCGGCATAGGTGTCGGCGAAGATCTTGGTGAAGGCGGCGAGCCCGGCGCGCGCCACCGCCGAGGTCGGGAAGGCGACGCTCGGCTCGAACGCCCAGGCGGTCGAGATGTTGATGATGGCGCCCGATTTCTGTTTTTGCATCACCGGCGTCACCAGCCGGGTCGGGCGCACGACGTTGAGGAAATATGTGTCGATGCCCTTGTGCCAGTCCTCGTCGCTGATCTCGATGATCTGCGCGCGCGGGCCGTGGCCGGCGCTGTTGACCAGGACGTCGATGCGGCCCCAGCGTTCGAGCGCGCCATCGGTGAGACGCTTCAAATCCTCGTTCGACTGGTTGGAGCCGGTGACGCCGAAGCCACCGAGTTCGTTGCCCAGCGCCTCGCCCTTGCCGGAGGAGGACAGCACGCCGACCTTGAAGCCGTCCGCCGCCAGCCGCTTCGCCGCCGCCGCGCCCATGCCGCTGCCGCCCGCCGTCACCAGAGCTACTTTTTCTATCGTCATGTCGCTGTCCATCCTGGCTGTTAGGGGCGGAACCCGCCCGGGGAATTGAAAGCGCCTCTGTTAGCACAGGGGGATGCCAGCACGAACCGGTTTGGATTGCGCCAAGCGTATCAAGGCTGGGGTTCCTCGCCCCCGCCAGAGGCGGGGGAGAGGTGTCCGCGAAGCGGACGGAGAGGGGGCCTTCGTAGGGCGC
>SUGL01000369.1 GCA_004963905.1 Mesorhizobium sp. | reverse complement strand
ATCCAGGGAATTCTCGAATATCTCGCAATTCCTTACACCCATTCGGGTGTGCTCGCTTCGGCGCTGGCCATGAACAAGGAGCAGGCCAAGAAGGTCGCCAAGGCGTCCGGCATTCCGGTCGCGGAATCGAAGGTGGTCAACCGCTTTGCCATCCAGAACAAGCATCCGATAAAGCCGCCCTATGTGGTGAAGCCGGTTAACGAAGGTTCGAGCTTCGGCG
>SUGL01000368.1 GCA_004963905.1 Mesorhizobium sp. | reverse complement strand
TTCGACCAAGGCCTGGACCGACCGCTACGACTATTCCGGCGACGGTTTTTCCACCGAAGGCCTGGCGCGCGACGCCCATGCCGAGCCGTTCAAGACCGCCGACCGCATTCCGCCGCGCGGCGACCATGAGCCGGGCGAATACGCGAACCTGGTTCGCCGGGCTATGGAAAGCTTCAAGCGCGGCGACCTGTTCGAGGTCGTGCCCGGCCAGATGTTCTACG
>SUGL01000367.1 GCA_004963905.1 Mesorhizobium sp. | reverse complement strand
GTGATGTCATCATGCGTAGGGCCGATGCCACCGGTCGTGAAGACATAGCTGTAGCGGGTGCGCAGCGCATTCACGGCGGCGACGATTTCCTCCTCCTCGTCGGGAACGATGCGCACTTCCTTCAGGTCGATGCCGATCGCCGTCATGATGTCGGCGAGATGGCCGATGTTCTTGTCCTTGGTGCGGCCGGAAAGGATCTCGTCGCCGATGACGAGCATGGC
>SUGL01000366.1 GCA_004963905.1 Mesorhizobium sp. | reverse complement strand
ACCGCGACCGCCCTTGCCCTCGCCGGCGTAGATGTCGGCCGCGACCACGTAAGGCTCGACGCGGTAGTGCTCCGCGGCCTTCTCGTCCGAGGCGTGGTTGACCGGGTTCAGCATCGAGAAGCAGCGATAGGCCTCGTCGGTGCGGCCCATCTCGGCCAGAGCGATCACGAACCAGGTCGCCGCATGGGTGTACTGGCCGCCATTCTCGCGCACGCCCGGCG
>SUGL01000365.1 GCA_004963905.1 Mesorhizobium sp. | reverse complement strand
ATGAATTATTCCGAGACATCCTTCGCTCCATCGACGACCGCTCCGTTCCTGAGCCTCGAGGCCGTCCGCAAGACCTATCCCGGCGTCGTGGCGCTGGACGGGTTCTCCATGGAGGTCGGGCCGGGCGAGGTGATCGGCCTCGTCGGCGAAAACGGCGCCGGCAAATCGACCCTGATGAAGATCCTCGGCGGCGTGACGCGGCCGGACAGCGGCACAGTGAC
>SUGL01000364.1 GCA_004963905.1 Mesorhizobium sp. | reverse complement strand
GCGCGTCGAGCGCGGCGCGCGCCACGGCCATCGACGATTCCGCGTGGTTCTTCTTCATTTCCTGCAGCTTTTTCGCCCGGTTGAGCCGATCGAGCACAGCATCGCCCGGCCTGGCATGGGTGTAGAGCTCGGCAATGTCCGGATGCGGCTCCGCCCGCCAGGCCGTCTCCAGGATCTTGGAACCCTTGCGCACATCGTTTTGCTTGAACAGCAGATCGGCC
>SUGL01000363.1 GCA_004963905.1 Mesorhizobium sp. | reverse complement strand
CGGCTCGACATTGCCCTTGTTGACGTTGAGCTCGACGAGCGCCCAGGCCGGCAAGGTGGCGCCGGTCGTCATGCCCAGCGCCAAGGCTGCAATCGTCAGGAGCGGCTTGAGGAAAGATCTCATGTCTTCTCGCTTCTCTTCTTTGATGGTTCAGACACTCGACCTAGAGGCCAAGCATCTCCCGTGGATCGAAGGTGACCCGGATGTCGTTCCAGATGTCC
>SUGL01000362.1 GCA_004963905.1 Mesorhizobium sp. | reverse complement strand
TATCCGCCGAATGGAGCGCGCGGCCGCGATCCAGACCCCAGCCCTTTCTTACGCCGCCGAATAGATCGGAGCAGACCGGATATGAGCGAAAAACTCGTCATAATCGGCAACGGCATGGCTCCGGGCAGGATGCTGGAGCACCTGCTGGAAGCAGCGCCTGACCGCTACAGCGTCACCATCTTTAACGCCGAGCCGCGCGTGAACTACGACCGCATCATGCT
>SUGL01000361.1 GCA_004963905.1 Mesorhizobium sp. | reverse complement strand
CGCCTGGGCCGTGCTCGCGAGGGCCGGCATCGAAATCGGCAGCCAGCGCGCGCAGGTGCTTTTCGTCCTCGACCGCGTTGCCGGCATTGGCGACCACCATGAAGCGGCTGTCGCCGAGCCTCGTCACGATCAGGTCGTCGATGATGCCGGCCGCCTCATTGAGGAAGAACGTATATTTGGACTGCGAGATTTCCAGCGCGCCGGCATCGAGCGGGCAGGCGC
>SUGL01000360.1 GCA_004963905.1 Mesorhizobium sp. | reverse complement strand
AATCTGGTGCTCGGCCGGCTGGCACCGAAGAAGCTGCTGGCGGTCGACAATCCGGTGACCGTCGAGCGCGTGACCTCGATCTTCGAGGACAGGATAGGCAAGCGGACCGGCCTTTCCGGCGTCGAGGCGGCGGGTGCTGTCTTGCGGCTCGGCAACATGAAGATGGCGGGCGCCATCCGCATGGTGTCGGTGTCGCGCGGCCACGATCCGCGCGATTTCGCG
>SUGL01000035.1 GCA_004963905.1 Mesorhizobium sp. | reverse complement strand
GCGACCGATCGACCCGCAGGACCATGACCGCATCGCCAATGCGATCCGCGCCGCCCGACGACCAGCCGCCGCCGGAGGACGACCGTCGTCCCGGCTCGAAGGTCATGCCGAGCCAGCGGTAGCGGCCCGGGCCGATCTTCTGGCCGAAGATCGGCGGCAGCACCGTCAGCGCGATGCTGCCGAAGAAGATCAGCACCCAGATGGTGATGAACACGGCGAAGAACAGGTCGTCGGAGTTGAATGGCGCCTGCTCGTTGCGCTTGCCGCGCGCTTCAAGCTCCTCCGGGTTGCCCTCGAGCACCATAATCATGTCGTCGACGGCCTTGGTGATGCCGCCGGAGAAATCGCCGGCGCGGAAGGCCGGCACCATGTCGTTTTCGATGATCAGCTTGGTGTGCAGGTCGGTCAGCGTGCCTTCGAGCCCATAGCCGACCTCGATGCGCATCTTGCGGTCGTTCGGTGCGACCAGCAGCAGAACGCCGTTGTTCTCCTTGGCCTGGCCGAGCTTCCAGAAGCGGAACAGCCGGTTGGCGTAAGGCTCGATCTCCTCGCCGCCGAGGCTGGGGATGGTGGCGACGACGATCTGGTCGGAACCCTTCTTCTCGAAATCGGCGAGCTTTTGCGTCAGCGCCGCGCGTGTGCCGGCATCGATGATGCCGGCATTGTCGACCACGCGCCCGGTGAGTGGCGGGAGCTCGGCGGCGAGGGCGGCGAGGGGGAGGAGAAGGAAGATGCTCAGCAAAACGCCGACGAAAGCGTTCTGTCGCGCCCCCCTCTGGCCTGCCGGCCATCTCCCCCACTTTGGGGGAGATCGGACGTCGCGTCCGCCTTCGCCATTCTCCAACGTTTGATGGGGAGAGCCGACGGTCGAGCTGCCAATCTTCCCCCAAGTGGGGGAGATGTCCGGCAGGACAGAGGGGGGCGCGAAGGAACGCAACGTTGAAAGCTCGATCAATTCACCCGAAGGCGCTCACCCGCCCTGCTTCGTGCTCGTGCCGAAATCCACCTTCGGCACCTGCATCTTGTCTTCCTCGACGGTGAAGTTCGCGAAAGGCTCGTTGCCGCGGAACCAGAAGGTCGCCCACAGCACCGACGGGAAGGTCCTCAGCGTCAGATTATAGTCCCTGACCGCCTGGATGTAGTCGCGCCGCGCCACCGCGATGCGGTTCTCGGTGCCTTCGAGCTGCGCCTGCAGCGCCAGGAAATTCTGGTTGGCCTTGAGGTCGGGATAGTTTTCCGACACCGCGATCAGCCGCGACAGCGCGCCCGTCAGCCCGGCTTGCGCGTCCTGGAACTTCTTGAAGGCTTCCGGATCCTTCAGCGTGTCCGGCGTCACCGTGATCTGCGTTGCCTTGGCGCGCGCCTCCACCACCGCGTCGAGCGTGTCCTTCTCATGCGAGGCATAGCCCTTCACCGTCTCGACCAGGTTTGGGATCAGGTCGGCGCGGCGCTGGTACTGGTTCAGCACCTCGCTCCAGGCCGCCTTGGCGTTTTCCTCGGCCGTCGGGATGGTGTTGTAGCCGCAGCCGGCAAGCAGCGGCAGCACGAAAGCCATCATCAGCAAGGCCGGCAAATTGCGGAAAGCGGAGGGCAGGGAAAGGCGCTCGGCGAACATGATTGGTCCCCTCGGGTCGAAGTTGCACGCGAAGCATTACCACAATCTGCGCGCAAGAAAATGACTTGGGTCATGATGTCGCCCTGGTCCGGCCGCGGCCCCCTGTGAATACGGGCCCGAACAGGCTAAGCTTCGGGCCGGAAAGGACATTTGCCATGGCCGAGCGCCGGGACGACGAGACCGAATCGCGCCGCATCCTCGAACGCGTGGCACGCGAGACGACGCCGGGCGGCGCATCCTTCGTCGCCCGCGCCGCGAAGGACGCGCACGACCACGTGACCGCGGCGGACGCCGACCGTTCCGATCCGATCGAAGTTTGGGGCACCCGCATTGGCCGAACGCTCGGCCTCATCATCGCCATTGGGCTGTTGGCCTGGCTGGTGTATGCCGCCACGCAA
Organism: Mesorhizobium sp.; assembly: GCA_004963905.1. Taxonomy (GTDB): domain Bacteria; phylum Pseudomonadota; class Alphaproteobacteria; order Rhizobiales; family Rhizobiaceae; genus Mesorhizobium. The sequence goes on along the minus strand of SUGL01000035.1, from coordinate 66,942 downwards.
GGTGGCTAGGAATCAAACTCCATGAATGCTGAAAAAACCGACGCGCCGCGCGCGGTCATCGTCATCTCCAGCCATGTCGCCCGCGGCTCGGTCGGCAACCGCGCCGCGGTCTTTGCGTTGGAGACGCTGGGCTTTCCGGTCTGGGCGGTGCCGACCGTCATCCTGCCCTGGCACCCTGGCCACAGCCGCGCCACGCGCATCGTGCCGCCGCTCGACCAGTTCAAGGCGCTGATGGCCGATCTCGAGCGCGCGCCGTGGCTTGGCGAGGTGAGAGCGGTGCTGTCAGGCTATCTCGGCGAGGCCGGCCAGGCCGAGGCCGTCGCCTCGCTGGTCGCCGCCATCAAGGCCAAAACCCCCGGCGCCCTCTATGTCTGCGATCCTGTCATGGGCGATTCCGGCGGGCTCTACGTGCCGGAGCCGACGGCCGTGGCGCTGCGTGACAAACTGATGCCGATCGCCGACATCGCCACGCCCAACCGCTATGAGCTCGAATGGATGGCCGGCGCGCCGCTGCCCGACATCAAGTCGGTGATGGCGGCTGCCCTTCACGCCGGGCCTTCCACCATGCTTGTCACCTCGGCGCCTTCGATGATGGCGGGCGGCACCGGCAATTTCCTGCTCGACGGCAGCCAGGCCCTGCTTGCAGAGCACCGCGTGATCGAGAAGCCGCCGAACGGTCTGGGCGACCTGACGGCCGCCGTCTATCTCGCCCGCATCCTTTCCGGCCAGCCGCCGGTCAAGGCGCTGCAGTCGACCACGGCCGCCGTTTACGAGATCCTGGCGCGCACGGCAAAACGCGGCGGCGACGAGCTTCAGCTCGAGACCGACGCGCAGAGTCTGTCGCATCCGATGGCCATGGTGCAGCTTCGCCATCTCCTCCATCCCGGGCGGGACAAGCGGGCGTGACGTTAGGCGCTCTGGCCGGCGTCGATGGCTGCAAGGCCGGCTGGGTCGCAGTCCACAGCAGGGATGGCGCCGCGCCATCGGTTTCGGTGTTCCCGACGTTCCAGCTGCTGCTCGACGCCTTGCCCGATGCCACGATCGCCGTCGACATGCCGATCGGCCTGCCGGACTTTTCCAGCCGCGGCGGTCGCGGGCCGGAAGCCTTGGTGCGGCGGCTGCTCGGGGCAAGGCAATCGAGCGTCTTTGCCATCCCCTCGCGCGCGGCGCTCTATGCCGACACCAGCGACTTCACCACCGTCGAGGCCTGGTATGCCGCGCACCGGCGGGCAAGCGAGGTGGCGATGGCGACCTCCGATCCGCCGCGTGGCGTCTCCATCCAGGCCTTCGGCATCTTTGCCAAAATCCGCGAGATCGATGCCTTGCTGATCGCGCGGCCGGATTTGCGCGGCCGCGTCTTCGAATCGCATCCCGAGGTGGCCTTCTGCCGGCTGAACGGCGGCGCGGCGATGACGCTGCCCAAGAAGATCAAGGGCGCCGTCAACCCGGCCGGCATGGAGGAGCGCAAGGCACTGCTTTGCCGGCATGGCTACGACAAGGCCTTCCTCGATCGGGCGCCGCCGAAAGGCGCGGCAAGCGACGATTTCCTCGACGCGGCGGCCATGATGCTGATCGCCGGACGGATCGCCGGCGGCGAGGCGCGGCCCTCGCCCGATCCGCCACTGACCGACCGTTTTGGCATTCAGGTCGCCATCTGGGCCTAGCCGGGCCGTGCCTGAGGCATGCGTTTGCGACGCGGCCATGCGCAATTCGGCATTGCCCGCGATGGGCTTTTGCCGTTAGAGCAATTCTAGGAAAAGTGTGTAACGGTTTTCCGTCCGGAATTGCGTCAAAACAGAGAGATAGAGCGGTTCGCCGTTTCCATGAAACGGTGAAACGCTCTAGAGGCTTTTTCGATCGCAACGAGCTGCCGCCCCCCAACCCCGGAAAGGCGCCCATGCCTCACCTCCCCGAACATCTGCTGACCGGCTATCGCAACTTCATGAGCGGCCGCTATCCGACCGAAAGCGATCGCTATCGCTCGCTGGCCCGCGACGGCCAGGCGCCCGAGACGATGATCGTCGCCTGCTGCGATTCGCGCTCGGCGCCGGAAGCGATCTTCGATGCTGGGCCCGGCGAGCTCTTCGTGCTGCGCAATGTCGGCAATCTGGTGCCGCCCTATGAGCCGGACGGCGAGTATCATTCGACCTCGGCCGCGCTCGAATTCGCCGTGCAGAGCCTGAAGGTGAAGAACATCGTGGTGATGGGTCATGGCCGCTGCGGCGGTATCCGCGCCGCGCTCGACACCAACTCCGCGCCGCTCTCGCCTGGCGATTTCATCGGCAAATGGATGAGCCTGATCGCGCCGGCGGCCGAGACCGTCTCCTCCAGCACCTACATGACCGCGACGGAGCGGCAGACCGCGCTGGAGCGCATCTCGATCCGCTATTCGATCGCCAATCTCAGGACCTTTCCCTGCGTCTCGATCCTCGAAGGCAAGGGCAGGCTCACCCTGCACGGCGCCTGGTTCGACATCTCGACCGGCGAGCTCTGGGTGATGAACAGGGAGACCGGCGATTTCGAACGGCTGGAAATGGAATGAGGTAGAGGATGCATCGTCATTTTCGCCACGCCGTCCTTGCCGCCGTCGCGCTGCTGTTCTCGCTCCTTGCCGCTCGCGCCGACGACAGCGCGATCATCGATCGCTGGTATTCGGCGCTGCTGGCGGCCGACCGCACCGAATTGTCGGCCCTTCTTGCCGACGACGCGCGTATGACGCTCGAGGACCTTGGCGTCGTCCAGGACAAGCAGGAGTTCATCGATTCGATCGACCAATGGCAGGACGCGGTCGCGGGCGCCGCGATCCGCCACCGCATCGAGAAGAGCGAGAACGGTAAGACGACGGTGCTTGCCTGCTACGACTTCCCCGAGAACGACACGCTGATGCGCGAAACCTTCACCGTCGTCGGCGGCCGCATCACCGCCAGCACGCAGACGGCGGTCGCGCAGGACTGCAGCGCTTACTAAGTTGAGTTGCGCGATGCGCGGCATCGCCCTACATCCGGGGCACCCCGCCTCATCCAGCCCACCGGAATCGCTCATGTCATCTGCAAAAGCCGTCGACCTCGCCGCCCATCCGCTGACCTTTTGGCAGGGGCCGCTCGGCCTGCCGGATTTCTCGCGCATCGGCGACAATGATTTCGGCCCGGTCTTCGACGCGGCGCTGCAGGCGCATCAGGCGGAGATCGACGCCATCGCCGGCAACGGCGAGACGCCGACCGTCGAGAACACGCTGGCAGCGCTCGAGCTCGCCGGCCAGCCGCTCGACCATGTCTCGTCGATCTTCTGGTGCCGGGCCGGCGCCCACACCAACGACACCATCCAGGCGATGGAGCGCGACATCTCGCCAAAGATGTCGCGGCATTTCTCGGCGATCTCGATGAACGAGAAATTGTTCGCCCGCATCGACGACCTCTACCAGCGCCGCGACAGCCTGGGGCTCGATCCCGAGACGCTGCGTGTGCTGGAAAAGACCTGGAAAGGCTTTGTCCGGTCGGGCGCGAAACTGGACGCGGATGGCAAGAAGCGGCTCGCGGCGATCAACGAGGAACTCTCCTCGCTCGGCACCAAATTCGGCCAGAACGTGCTTGCCGACGAGCGTGACTGGGCGCTGTTCCTCGACGAGGCGGACCTTGCCGGCCTGCCGGATTTTTTGAAGAGCGCCATGGCCGAGGCGGCCGAGATGCGCGGCCAGAAGGGCCGCTATGCTGTGACGCTGTCGCGCTCGATCTACGAGCCGTTCTCGACCTTCTCGGAGCGTCGCGACCTGCGCGAGGCAGCCTACCGCGCCTTCACCATGCGCGGCCAGAATGGCGGCGCCAGCGACAACTCGGATGTGGTGCGCGACATGCTGAAGCTGCGCGCCGAAAAGGCGAAGCTGCTTGGCTATGAATCCTACGCCGCGCTGAAGCTCGACGACACCATGGCAAAGACTCCGAAGGCCGTGCATGATCTGCTCGATCCCGTTTGGGAAAAGGCGCTGGAGAAGGCGGCCGCCGACCAGAAGGAGCTCGAGCGCCTGGCGGCCGAAGCCGGCAGCAATGAGAAATTCGCCGCCTGGGACTGGCGCTTCTACCAGGAGAAGCTGCGTGCCGAGAAATTCGCTTTCGACGAGGCTGAGCTGAAACCCTACTTGCAGCTCGAACGCGTCATCGAGGCCTGCTTCGACGTCGCGACAAAACTCTTCGGCATCAGCTTCGAGGAAAAGAAGGGCATTGCCGCCTGGCATCCCGACGCACGCGTTTTCGTGGTCAAGAACGTCGACGGCAGCGAGCGCGGCCTCTTCCTCGCCGACTATTTCGCACGGCCGTCAAAACGCTCCGGCGCCTGGATGAGCGCCTTGAAATCCGGCTACAAACTGGGCGACGGCGCCAAGCCCGTCATCTACAACATCATGAATTTCGCCAAGCCGCCGGCCGGCGAGGCCGCACTCCTGTCGGTCGATGAGGCGAAGACTTTGTTCCACGAATTCGGCCATGCGCTGCATGGCATGCTGACCGACGTCACCTGGCCGTCGGTCTCGGGCACTTCGGTCAGCCGCGATTTCGTCGAACTGCCCTCGCAGCTCTACGAGCATTGGCTGACGGTTCCGGCGGTGCTGGAAAAGCACGCGCTGCACGTCAGGACCGGCAAGCCGATGCCGAAGGACCTGCTCGACAAGATGCTCGCCGCCCGCACCTTCGGCGCCGGCTTCGCCACCGTCGAGTTCACCGCCTCGGCGCTGATCGACATGGCCTATCACGCGCGTCCGGACGCGCCGGGCGAGCCGCTTCGTTTCGAAGCCGAAACGCTGGAAAAGCTGCACATGCCCGACACCATCGCGATGCGCCACCGCACTCCGCATTTCGGCCACGTCTTCGCCGGCGACGGATACTCAGCCGGCTATTATTCCTACATGTGGTCGGAAGTGCTCGACGCAGACGCCTTCTCGGCTTTCGAGGAGACCGGCGATCCCTTCAATCCGGAGCTGGCCGAACGGCTGAAGAAGAATATCTACGCCGCCGGCGGGTCGAAGGATCCGGAGGAACTCTACACAGCCTTCCGCGGCAAGATGCCGTCGCCGGAGGCGATGATGGTGAAGCGCGGGCTGGTGTAGCGCCGATAATCTCCCCCCTTGAGGGGGAGATGGCCGCGAAGCGGCCAGAGGGGGTCGCCGCGCGTGAAGCGCCAACCTCCGTTTTGCAGCAAGGCCGAGCCCAGTCTAACCGACCCCTTCTGTCGCCTTCGGCGACATCTCCCCCTCAAGGGGGGAGATTATCAGCTCCACGGATCGGCCACCCTCGGCCAGATCGGCCGCTTCAGCTTCTTATAGTCCGTCACCGCCGGATTGCTCGGATAAGAACTCGGCGCCGCGACATAGATGATTTCGGCGGCGATCGGCGCGAAGCCGGCGTAGAAATGGTTGGTCGACTTGACCAGCAGCACGTCCTTGCCCATCGGATCGATGCCGATATTGGAAAAGATGTCCGGCTCGAAGGTCTGGGTGCGGTTGGTGTTGAGGATGACGTCGACCTCGGTGCCTTCGATGCGCACCACCGCGGCCGGCCCCAGCGTCACCCGGCTCGGCCCGAAACTCTGCCAGCCTTCGCTGACCGCTTTCAGCACCGTGACGCGCGCATCGATCGGCTCGCCGGCCTGGGGGCCGGCCTTGCCGCCGAAGCGCAGATCGATGACGGCACCCTCTCCGGCAGCTTGGCAGAAGGTCACCGCGATCGGGTCCCAGATGGTCGCGACGCCGACCTTGCCGACGCCGCGCGCCAGAAGCTCGCGCAGCACGATGGTGCCGTCGCCCGGCACGCCGCCGCCTGGATTGTCCCAGATGTCGGCGATCACCGCCGGCTTGTCCTGATGCTCTGCGCGCACGGCAAGCGCCCGCTCTATGCCCGCGGTGGCGGAAAGCGTCGTCATCGCCGTCTTTTCGCGCAAGGCGTAGAGTTCCCGCCCCAGCGTCTCGGCGAGCCGATCGCCCTTTGCCTTGTCATTGTCGGTGACGACCAGGATGCGTGTGCCCATCTCCGGCACGTCGGCGGCCATGAAACCGTGGACGACCGAGACCGACAGCACGCCGTCCTTGCCGTGCAGGGCTTTTATTTTGTCGACGAAGGAGCGCATCGGCTCGCGGCTGGTCGGCAGCACCTGGATCATGCGGCAGTCGAAGGTGGAGATCACCGGCTTGATCTCGCCGCGCGCCGCCGCAAGGCCGAGCTCGACGACATGCTCGCCGCGCTCGTAGAAATCGGTGTGCGGGAATTCGAGGAAATAGGCCATGACATCGCAAGCCGCGACGCGCTTCGGCGTCAAATGGCTGTGCGGATCGAACTCCGAAGCGATCACCACTTTCGGCCCGACGATGGCGCGCACGCGCTCCAGCAGATCGCCTTCGCAGTCGTCATAGCCTTGCGCGACCATGGCGCCATGCAGGCCGAGGATCACCGCATCGACCGGCAGCGCGGATTTGAGCTGATCGAGGATTTCGTCGCGCAGCGCCTCATAGGTCTGCCGCTGCACCAGGCCACCCGGCTCCGCCCAGGTGGCGGTGCCTTCGATGACGGTCAGCCCTTCACTGGCCGCGCGCTTGCGCAACGCCACGATCGGCGAGGAGCATAGCGTCGGTGTTTCCGGATGCTTGCCGGGACCGGCATAGAAGGCCATTTCGAACGAGGCCCGGTCGGTCGGCACCGGCGAGAAGGTGTTGGTTTCCGTCGCCAGCGAGGCGGTGAAGATGCGCATCAAAACTCCGTAAGGACTCTTCTTTTTCGCAATTCCGGGCCGAAACCGCTGCACGCTTTTCCTGGAATTGCTGGGATTGCTATTTGACCGCCCCGAGCGCGAGGCCCCGGACGAGGTAGCGCTGCAGCCAGATGAACAGGATCGCCACCGGCAAGGTCGCGAGCAGCGTGGCCGCCATGACATGGTGCCATTCGATCGTATAGCGGCCGGCCACCAGCGAGAAAACCTGGATCGGCAGCGTGTAGCTTTCCTGGCTGCGAAGCATGGTGAGCGCCACGACGAACTCGTTCCAGGCATTGATGAAGGTGAAGATCGCTGTCACCGCGATCGCCGGCAGACAGAGCGGCAGGAACACTTTTCGCAGCGTCAGCCATCGTCCGGCGCCCTCCATCCAGGCCGCCTCCTCGAGATCGCGCGGGATGGTGTCGAAATAGCTCTGCAGCATCCACACCGTGAAGGCGACGTTGAAGGCCATGTAGATGAAGCCCAGCGCCGTCGTGCTCTCGACCAGCCCCCAGGCCGCCATCAGCCGGAACAGGCCGAGCACCAGCACGATCGGCGAGATCATCTGCGAGATCAGCAGGAACTGGCGGAAGGCGCCGTAGCCGGCAAAGCGGAAGCGCGACATGGCGTAAGCCGCCGGCACCGAGATCAGTATGGCGCCGATCGTCGCCAGCGCCGAGACATAGAGCGAGTTGACGAGCGCCTGGCCGAAGCCGGTCGCCACCCACATGTCGGCAAAGTTCGACCAGCGGAACTCGCTTGGCCACCAGGTGGGCGAGAGCACCTCCGGCCGCGGCTTGACCGCGGTGAGGAACATCACCGCGAAGGGAAAGATCGTCACCACGATCAATGGCGCAAGCAGCAGCCAGGCGATGATCGTGCGTCTCAGCTTGCCGTTCCTCATGCGCGCTGCTCCCGCATGGCGAGGCGTACATAGATCATGGTGAAGATGAGCAGGATCACGAACATCACCAGCGACACGGCGGACGCCTCGCCCAGCTTGCCGATGCGGAAGGCGAGCTTGTAGAGATGCGTGACCAGAATGTCGGTCGAGTTCGCCGGCCCGCCCTGCGTCATCACCCAGATGATCGGGAAGGAGTTGAAGACATAGATGGTGTTGAGCACGATCGCGATGTTGATGAAGGGCTTCAAGAGCGGGAAGGTGATCTCGCGGAACTGCTGGAAGGGCGTTGCGCCTTCGAGCGCCGCCGCCTCGTAGAGATCGTCGGGGATCGAGGACAGGCCGCCGAGGAAGATGGTGGTGGTGAACGGCACCGTTACCAGTATGCCGATCAGCACCTGCATCGGGAAAGCCGTCTCGGCGCTCGCCAGCCACTGGATATTCTGGCTGATGATACCAAGCTTCATCAGCGCCGAGTTCAGCATGCCGCTTTCGCCGTTGAGCGCCCAGCGCCAGACCACCGCCGTCATGGTAAGCGACACCGCCCAGGGCAGCATGATGATGACGCGCGCCAGCCCGCGGCCATAGAAATCGCTGTTGAGGATGATTGCCACCGGGATCGACAAGAGCAGCGCGCCGCCGACCACCAGCACGGTCCATAAGCCGGTGCGCCAGAGTGCTGCGACAAAGTCGGGATCGGCGGCGAGCGCCCAGAAATTGGCCAGGCCGCTGAAGTCGCGCAACTGGCCGAAGCGATTCACGTCATGCGTCGAGATCTGCACCAGATCCCAGACCGGCCAGAAGATCACCACCGCCGCCAAGAGCAGGCTGGGGAGCGTCAGCAGGTAGGGCAGGATACGGCTTTGCATCGGCTGACTGGCACCATGTTGCGGGTAGACGGCAGTGGCAGCGGCATTGGTGCTCAAGGTACGTCCCCGCATCTGAATTCCCGGCCAGCGTTGGTGCTGCCCCTCACCTGCTTGCCCGTCCTCCGCAGCGGTTGCGGAAGAGGGCCCTTCCTCTCCCCCGTCGATCGGGGGAGAGGTGTCGAGCGAAGCTCGACGGAGTGGGGGTCGACCCTTGGGCGCAAGGCGAGGCGATGCTTGCGCCTGGTGCCCTTCGCACGTCCGTTCGCGGCGGTTGCCAGGTGGTTCCCCCACTCCGTCTCGGCTTCGCCGAGCCACCTCTCCCCCCTCCGGAGGGAGAGGAAGGGGGCTGGCTGGTGCGTCGCTGACATCGACGATTCTCTCTTTCTGCTGAAGGCCGGAAAGATGTGGCGCGCCCCGACGGGGTGGGGCGCGCCACGGGGCGCAGGGAGTGACGCCCTATTTCTTCAGCACGCCATTGGCCTTAGCCGCCGCCTCCTTCAGTGCAGCCTCCGGCTCGGCGCTGCCGAGATAGATCTTCTGCATCGCGTCCGAGGTGATCTGCGCGATCTCCTCCCAGCCCGGAATGACCGGCGCGAAGCGAGCGTCGGGCAGCAGCGCGGTGAAGGCGGCGAGATCGGCGTTGTTGACGTAGTAGTCCATCTTCGCCTCTTCCTTGTTCACCGGCAGGAAGCCTTCGCCCTGCGTGAACTTGGCGCGCTGCTCCTTGGTGAACAGGAAGTCGAGCAGCTTCCAGGCTTCGTCCTTGTTCTTGGAGTTCTTGAACATGATGATGCTATCGGTGACGCCATAGGTGCCGCGCGCGCCGGTCGGACCGGCCGGAATGGCGGCGACGCCATATTTCAGGCTCGGCGCTTCTTCCTTGATCTGGTTGGACAGGAAGGGCGCGGTGATCATCATGCCGACCTTGCCCTGCTTGAACAGGTTCTGCACGTCCTCGCGGTTGTTGGAGGTCACGCCCGGCTCGGTCAGCCCCTCGTCGATCATCGACTTGTAGAGCTTGGCGGCCTCGAGCGCGCCCGGCGTGCTCAAGCCGGACGTGCCGTCCTTGTTGAGGATCTCGGTGCCTTGCGACCACATCGCGTAATAGTAATAGACGTCGGTCTCGATCTCCTTGCCCTGCAGGCCGAAACCGAAGGCGCCGACGCCCTTGATCTTGCGCGCGTCCTCCTGCAGCTCGGTCCAGGTCGCCGGCGGCTTGGCGATGCCGGCCTTCTCGAACAACTCCTTGTTGTAATACATGGCGCGCGCCGAGGCGGCGATCGGCAGGCCGTAGGTGTGGCCGTTCATGATCGAGGGCTGCAGGAAGGTATCGATGAAGCGGTCCTTGAACTCGGGCGTGATGTAGCCGTCGAGCGGCTCGGCGACATCCTGCTGCACGAAGTCGATCAGCCAGCGCGTGCCGATGATCGACAGATCGGCATTGGTGCCGGCGGTGATGTCGGTGGTGAGCTTTTGCAGCAGCACATCCCACGGCACCACTTCATACTTGATGGTGATGCCCGGATTGGCCGCCTCGAATTCCTTCTTCACCGCTTCGAAATAAGGACCGGTCTTGGCGCTGTATTCGGCGACGGTGACGCGCACCTCGCCCGCATCGGCCGGCGCGGCAAACGCCACCATGCTCATTCCGGCCAACAGGCCGACAGTCCATTTCGCAAGGCTCATCTGATTTCTCCCATTGATGCGCATTCGCGCCTGGCCCTGATGGGCTCAGGATTTATGTGACTTTCCTACATTATCTGCCGTTCTCGGCGATGCAAGCGGTTTATCATGTTGCTTAATTACATTTCGTTGGATAGCGTTCCAGCGCTGTTTGACGTGGCGGAGGAGCGCGTATCGTGATGTCGAAGGCCGATTTCGAGGGCAAGACCGTTGTCGTCACCGGCGCCGGCGGCGGCCTCGGCTCGGCGATTGTGGCGCTGATGGCCGAACGTGGCGCCCGCATCGTCGGCTGCGACCAGTCGGCCGAAGCGCTCGCCAGCCCGCATATCGCCTCGCGCCACGTCTTCGACCTGCTCGACCGCGCCGCGATCGAGGCGGCGATCCCGGCGCTGCTCGACAGCGACGGTGTGCCGGACATCCTGATCAACAATGCCGGCTGGACGCGCGCCGAGACCTTGAAGGCGCTGACGGCGGACAGAATAGAGCAGGAGCTCGACCTCAATCTCACCGGCGTGATGACCTTCGCCGACCCGCTGATCAAGGCGATGGCCGCGCGCGGTTCGGGCAGCGTCGTCTTCATCTCATCGGTCAACGCGATTTCGCATTTCGGCAACCCCGCCTACGCCGCCGCCAAGGCCGGCATCAACGCCTACGCCAAGTCGGTCGCCGTCGAGCTTGGCCGCAGCGGCGTTCGCGCCAATGTCGTCTGCCCGGGCTCGATCCGCACCGCCGCCTGGGACCATCGCCTGGCCAAGGACCCCGAAATCCTTGGCCGGCTGAAGCGGCTCTATCCGCTCGGCCGCATCGTCAACGCGTCGGAAGTGGCGGAAGCCGTGGCCTTCCTTGCCTCCGACCGGGCATCCGGCATAACTGGCGCGGTGGTGCCGGTGGACGCCGGACTGACAGCCGGCTACCTGCCTTTCATCGACGATATTTTGGGAGCGTGACCATGACCGACGTCCAGTTTCGCAACCTGTCGAAATCCTTCGGCCAGCACAAAATCCTCGAGGACATCGACCTCGACATCAAGAGCGGCGAGTTCGTGGTGCTGGTCGGACCGTCCGGCTGCGGCAAGTCCACCCTGCTGCGCATGCTGGCCGGGCTGGAGACGATCACCTCGGGCGATCTGGTGATCGGCGGCACGCGCGCCAACGACCTGCCACCGCAGAAGCGCAACATCGCCATGGTCTTCCAGTCCTACGCGCTGTTCCCGCACCTGAAGGCCGCCGACAATATCGGTTTCGGGCCTAAAATTCGGGGTGAAAGCCGCGCGGCGATCGACGACAAGGTCAAGAAGGCTTCAGGTGTGCTGAACCTCTTTTCCTATCTCGACCGCTATCCGAGGCAGTTGTCGGGCGGCCAGCGCCAGCGCGTCGCCATGGGCCGCGCCATCGTGCGCGAGCCTTCGGTCTTCCTCTTCGACGAGCCGCTCTCCAACCTCGACGCGCAGTTGCGCGTGCAGATGCGCACCGAGATCAAGGCGCTGCATCAGCGGCTGAAATCGACCATCGTCTACGTCACCCACGACCAGATCGAGGCCATGACCATGGCCGACCGCATCGTGGTGATGGATCGCGGCCGCATCCAGCAGGTCGGGCAGCCGCTCGAGCTCTATGACCGGCCGGCCAACAAGTTCGTCGCCGGCTTCATCGGCTCGCCTTCGATGAGCTTTGTGTCCGGCGCGCTGAAGACCGCCGACAGCAAGTCCTGGTTCGAGACCAAAGGCGGCGGCCGGCTGGCGCTCGCCGGCAAGGCAGCATCCGGCAGCGACACGGTCGAGGCCGGCATCCGCCCCGAGCATTTCGTCATCGGCGCCGCCGAAGACGCCATCGCGATCGACGTCGACGTCGTCGAGCCGACCGGCTCGGAAACCCATGTCTATGGCTCGGTCGGCGACGATACGGTGCGCGCCGTGTTCCGCGACAGGCTGCAGGTCAAGCCCGGCGACAGGCTGCCGGTGAGCGTCGACCCGCGCAACATCCACCTCTTCGACAAGGCGACTGGCCTGCCCCTGTGAGAATGCGGACATGACGATGGCAAGATGAAGACCCCCGCCGACATCATCACACGCCTGCAATTGATCGCGCAGGACGGCACAAAGTCGGACCGCCGGCTAGCCGGTCTCGTGCTTTCCGATCTCGATTTCGCCTCCAAGGCGGCGATCTCGGAGATTGCCGCGAGGGTCAGCGTCAGCGAGCCGACAGTGACCCGCTTCTGCCGCAATCTCGGCTGCGAGGGCCTGCGCGACTTCAAATTCTATCTGGCGCAGGCGATCGCCATCGGCGGCCAGTATCTGTCGCCGGAGCCGCTGAGCCGCGACGCCCGCGAGCAGCGCATCGCCTCCGCGATCACCGAAGCGGCGATCGCCGCGATCCAGCGCGCCAGCGAGAACCTCGACATGACGACGCTGATGGCCGTGGCCGCCCGTATCGCCGGCTCCGGCAACGTGCTTTGCATCGGCTCCGGCGGCATTTCCTCGATGATGGCGACGGAGATGCAGAACCGTCTGTTCCGGCTGGGACTGTCGGCGCTGGCGCAGATCGACGGCCAGTTGCAGCGCATGTATGCGGCGGTCGCGACGCCGGAGACGACATTGGTCGCCTTCTCGGTCTCGGGCTATGCGCGCTCCGTGATCGAGGCGGTCGAGGTCGCCCAGCAATATGGCGCCGCCACCGTCGCCGTCACCGCGCCGGATTCCGCCTTGGCCAAGGTCGCCGACACGGTGATCTTCCTGCAGCCTTTCGAGGACGGCAACATCTACAAGCCGACCTCGTCGCGCTACGCGCTGCTCGCCATCGTCGACATGATCGCCACCACGGTGGCGGAATCGCGCGGGCCGAAGGTGCTGGAGAACCTGCGCCGCATCAAGCAGAGCGTGAACACGCTGAAGGTCGACGACCCAAAGCTGCCGCTGGGGGATTGAAGCGCCAATCGGCTGCGTCACGACGCAGCCAACAGGCCGACTTGGCGTTCCTTCGCGCCCCCTCTGGCCTGCCGGCCATCTCCCCCACGAGGGCCCACGAGGGGGGAGATTGGCAGCTTCAGCGCCCCGCACTTTCTGCAACGCCGGATATTGGCGAAAACCGGTGTGACGGCTGATCTCCCCCCTTGTGGGGGAGATGTCCGGCAGGACAGAGGGGGGCGCTGTCCCGCCTGCATCTCAAGTTTTCGGACTATCCGATCAGTGCCTCGACGCTTTTCGCCAGCGCGCCCGCATCGCCCAGGACCCGCACCGTCTTCAGCCGCGACGTGCCGCCCGCAACCACCGAAACCGCCGACCCCGGCACGCCAAGCGCCTTTGCGATCATCCTTTCCAGCGCCTTGTTGGCCGCGCCGTTCTCAGGCACGGCGCGCACGCGGGCCTTGAGATGGCTGCGTCCGTCCGCGGCCGTCTCGACGCCCTCGATCCGGTCGAGCGCCGCCTTCGGCGTCAGCCGCACGTGAAGGTCGATGCCATCCCCGCGCTGGCGAAACGGCGCGCTCATCGACCGACCGGTCCTCAGACGACCAGCGACAGCACGGTCGTGAGCAGGAACTGCCGGATGAAGAAGATGATCAGAAGAAGGATGATCGGCGAAATGTCGATGCCGCCGAGATCGGGCATGAAGCGGCGAATTGGCCTGAGAGCCGGCTCGGTCAGCCGGTAGAGCATGTTGGCGATGGTGTCGACGAACTGATTGCGCGAGTTGACGACATTGAAGGCATAGAGCCAGGAAAAGATCGCCGAGGCGATGATGACCCACCAGTAGAGGTCGAGCGCCATGACGATGGTTTGAATGAGGGCGATCATGCCGGTCTCCAAATTGTCGCCGACATGTAGCCATTGCTTGGCGAACCGGCAAGGCCCGCCAACCACGGCGCATCGCGTCGGAGCAACCGTTTCGCCTTGACATCAAACCGCCGCGACCGATACAAGCCGATCCGCTGGAACGGGGCTGTAGCTCAGCTGGGAGAGCGCATCGTTCGCAATGATGAGGTCAGGGGTTCGATCCCCCTCAGCTCCACCAGCCGAATCCTGCGAGCCGCGGTGCCGGCCCTGTACCGCAAACCCCAGAGCGAACAACCTCCCAATTTTAGATCGGCCCGGAACCACTTTTGTTTCCGCCGCATGAGGTTCGATGCGCCGGCGGCGCCATCTCTCCAGCGCTGATTTTCGGTCGGACGCCTCGGCAGCGAGACGTCCTGAATCTCACCGGATCGGATGGCGAAGGCCGCTGGGACTCTGAAGCGTCCGAACGAACTGTCATGAATTTTCGCTGAATGGAGCCTTCAGCCTCCGTTCCGGGCCAACCTCCTACAAAGGGGCCGTTCAACCCGCGGTCCCCTGCCGCATCGAAGGAGAAGTCCCATGACCCGCATATCGATCATCGCAGCAGCCTTTGCCGCCGTCGTCGGGTTCACCGCTGTCGCGCCCGCCATGGCCAACGACGTCAACATCGAACAATATGGCTGGCGCAATTCCGCCGGCGGCGTCCAGCACGGCTACCGCAACCGTATCCACGTCTACCAGGATGGCCGCTTCAACACCGCCATCGGCCAGCAATATGGTCATCGCAACCGGTCGGTGATCGGGCAGCAGGGCGTCAACAACTACGGCGCGACCTATCAGTACGGCAGCCGGAACGCCGCGGGCATTGCCCAGTTCGGCTCGAACCACACCGCGATCCTGACCCAGGACGGCAACGGCAACATCGCCGCCGGTGTCCAGGTCGGCCACGGCTGCAATGCCGACGTCAGCCAGGGCGGCAGCGGCAACGTCGCCGCCTTCGTCCAGGACTGCCCCTGAGCCCCGATGGCCGGCAATGGAGTTGCCGGCCATCGTCCTGACATGGCGAGGAGATCAACCATGACCAAATTGGACAAGCGAAAGGCAGTGGCATCGGCCACGCTTCTAGCCGCGATCGCCGCCGGCGCAGCCGGCGCGACGGCCGGCAAGGATGGCGCGAATTCCGGGCCGCTGCGATGCGAGATACGAGACACGCTCCAAGGCGACGCCATCCTCCTGGAACCCCTGGCTTATGCCGACAGGAGCATCAGCGGCACCTACACGGTCAGCGTCTCGGGCGGCGGCACGTCCGGCTCCGCCAATATCCGGCAGGGCGGCGCCTTCGAGGCCCGTGCGGGCAACCCCGCCTCGCTCGGCCGGATGAGCCTGGGAGCGAATGGCGCCGCCTACGAGGTCAAGCTGAAAGTGACCGCGGGCGGCACGAGCGTCAGCTGCGTCAAGCAGGTGCCTGGCGCAACTTGAGCGCCGCTTTCTTCGCAGATCGAAAGGAGGGCTCCGGGCGACCGGAGCCTTCCGCCATTTGCAGCAAGCCGGAGCGGGAAGCGGGTGGCGTCTTTCCGTCCTGAGTTCCGCAAAAGATGCTTGGAGCGTCGGTGATCCTGTCGAAGGCCACGCCGCTCCAGGTCTTGAACGGCTGCTGAACGCAGCCTTCCGTCACGGTTCAGCTTCGTTGTGCGACTGTGGCTCATCAAACGATCGAAGCCACAAGGAGAGGCATCATGAACCGCCAGATCGCAACGCTCATCCAAGCCACCGCGCTCGCCGCGGCCATCGGCCTGCCCCTTGCTTCCGCTCCGGCAATGGCAGGCGGTTCGATCGGGTTCTACTACTCGCCCCGAACGACCCGCGACGCGCGGGCGCTCGATCTCGGCCTGCGCGCCTATTCGCTCTACGACGGGCTGCGCAGCGGTGCCCACATCAGGCAATTCGGGCGGAACAACCGCGCCGGCGTGGGTCAGGATGGTGCCGGCAACCTCGGCATAATTCGACAGGAGGGCAGCGGACATTCCGCTGTCCTGCGGCAGGATGGCAACGACAATTCCTACGGCATTTTCCAGTTCGGCAGAAACACCGACGCCAACGTCGCGCAGGCCGGCGACAGGCAGAGCGGCGCGGCCCTGCTCTTCGGCTGGTAGGCGAGAAACCGCGGGTCGCGGATGCATGGACGCCTGTCCGGCCATGCATCCGCAACCGATGATCGGTTACAGCCCGCGAGGCCTGCGAGCGCGCCCAGCAAAACGCAGGACAGCTTTTCGGCCTCAGAGAGCCTCAATTGTCCCAGTCGTCCCAGTCATCTTCATCCTGCCGCGGATAGTTGGGAACGACCCGGATGACGGCCCGCGGACGCTGATAGCGCCAGTAATACTCGTCCGGCACCTGCGGCTCATAGGTGCGGTAGATCTGCCGGTAGTGGTGCTTCGGCTTCCAGTAATGGTGCTTCTTGTGCGCCCGCACGCAGTAGCCGTCCTCGGTCAGGTACGCGCATGTCACATGCGCCTCTTGAACCAGGCTGCTGTCCGGAACCGCGATCATTGGTGCCGCCTGCACCGCGGCCATCGGCGCCAGCATGGCGCCGGCAAGGGCAAAAATGGACAATTTCATTCGACCTCTCCTTCGTCTCGAATTGGGCCGAAAGACCTGCGGATTCGGGACGATTTGGGGCGGCCGGCGATCACTTTGGTTTTCCGCCGCACATATGAGCGTTAGATCATGTTTCCTGGCGGCATGCCGAAAGCCGCCTCGTGAGGATCGGCCGGTGTCCTTGGCACCGCTCAACGTCGCCCGACAAATAGGTTTGGGCTGCTCCCGCGGGTCCGGTCGGGTCTCCGCCGAGGGCCTCACGCTTGGAGGCACTTCGAGCACGGGTGTTTCCAAACTCACGAATTGGAAACGGTAGGCCCTTCTCCGTGCGATTCCCGCGAAACAGACCGGGTGCAATTGTCGGGCGTCCCGCCACCGACTTGTCAGCCATTTCAATGGAGGAACTGCCAATGTCAGTGCTCGCAACCCTGCTCCATTTCAGCCGCGCGGTCATCCACGCTCACAACAACGCCAAGGTCAGGAATCTGATGGACGCGTCAGCGCCCGATGTCAGGAATGACGCGCGCCGGCAGACTTCGCCGCATGCCACCGAGAACAGGTCCGGTGCCACCCATCCCGGCGGGCGTTGAGGCGCCCCCGCGTGACCCACCTGGCTCACCTCGACACGGCCGTCGCCTTGCGGTTGCGTTGGCGCGCATAGGCCACGCAGGCGTCCACCGTGCTGACGCAGAGCGCGTCGCGACTGTTCGGCAGGTTGTTGTCGCCGGCATAGGCGACTTCGGCGACGTGGCCGTTGAGCATGCGTATCTGCGTGTTGCAATAGCCGCCCGGCGCGACGTTGACGGAACCGCCAACCGCGGGAATCGCGCCCACGGCCATGGTCGGCACGGCGATGCTGAGATTGCCGCGCTGCACGGTGCGCTGATAGGTCCAGATCTGGCCGGCGGGCCCCACGTCGGCCGTCGCGGTCGGAAAGCCGGCGCACATGCGAATGTCGGCCTCGCTGAGGCCGACCATCTCCCTGCGGGCGGCGGCGGTGGTGACGTCCTCTTGCGCGACCCGCGACGTATCGTCGGGAATGACGCAGGAAGACAGGATTGAGATGCCCGCGGGCAGAAGAAGGGCGAGCTTTCGAATACGCAAAGATGTCATGCCGGCTGTCGGATTTCGTGCGCCCCTGACGCCTCCTGCACAGCTAGGTAGTCAAAGAATCGAGTCAACCGGACGGCGCTCACGAAACTTCAGAGCGCGGCAAGACTCATTGCCAGGCCATCTTCACACCACCCGAAAGTAGCTCGTCATCCCGGTCTTCTGGTGCTCGATGATGTGGCAGTGGAGCAGCCAGTCGCCGGGGTTGTCGGCGACGAGGCCCAACTGAACCTTCTCATTCGGCTGGATGAGATAGGTGTCGGAGACGAACGGCTGGACTTGCCGCGTCGAGGACGACAGCACCTTGAAGCTCATGCCGTGCAGATGGATGGGGTGCAAATGCGGCGTGAGGTTTTCCATGTCGATGACATAGCTCTTGCCGAGCTTCAGCTCCGCCAGGGGCGCCGTCGGATCGGGCGTGTCGCCCGACCACGGCACCTTGTTGATCGCCCAGAAGCTGTAGCCGAGCGAGCCGCAGATGCCGTCGCTGGGCAGGTTCTCCGCCGTGGCGCTGAGCGCCAACGAAATATGCTTGGCGTCGGCGACATCCACCTCGGCAACCGGATTGACCTCCAGAGGCCCAAGATCGCGCATGTCGCGCTTGAGGGATTTTCCAACCGCGCGCAACGTCGCCAGGATCTTCGGCTTGGTCCCCCTGACGTCGCGCAGGCTGACGATCGCCCCCTCCTCGTCCGGCATGCGGATGGCGAGTTCCAGCCGCTGGCCGGGACCAAGCTGCAGGGCGTCGGGTGTAAAGCGTTGCGGCACGGGGTTGCCGTCGAGCGCGATCACCACCGCCTCGGCTCCTTCGACGCGGAAGGCATAGATGCGGGTGACGTCGGTGATGGCGGCCCTCAGCCGCACCAGGCCGCCGGCGGGCGCGTCATATTGCGGCTGGTTGAGCCAGTTGGCGGTGCGAACCGTGCCGAAGGTGCCGCTTCTCGCCGCGTCGCGCGGCCGGAACTGCTCGATGAACTGGCCGTCGTCGCCGAGGCGCCAGTCGCGCAGATTGATCACCATTTCGGAATCGAACTTCGGATCGTTCGGGTTCTCCACCACGATCACGCCGGTCAGCCCGTGACCCGTCTGTATCAGCGTGTCGCAATGCGGGTGGTACCAGAAAGTGCCGGCGTCGGGCGGCGTGAAGGCGTAGTCGAAATGGTCGCCTTGATAGACATGGGGCTGGATCAGGAACGGCACGCCGTCCATCTTGTTCGGAACGCGGACGCCGTGCCAGTGGATCGTGGTCGGGTCGTCGATGCCGTTGACGAGCCGCGCGGCGAACGGCTCACCCTTCTTCATCCTGACGACCGGCGGCGGGCCTGCCTCGCCATAGGTCAGGACATTCTTCGTCGGCGCGCCGTCCGTCAGCTTCGCCTCGATGCTTGCGGTCTTCAGGATCAGCGGCTCGGGCTTCGCCGCCGCGAACCCGGACAGCTTGCCGACAATCGAAGCACCGATGCCGGCGAGACCGGTGGCAGCAGTGGCTCTGAGAAGATTGCGTCTCGTGAGTACCGTCATCTAGCTTCCCAGTGGGCAGTATCCCGGGGTAGTTTACAATAGGGTTGAGTTCCTCAGGCGCCTATCACCATCCGTCTCCCTGGCCTAGTCCTGCAAACTGAAGACGAACGGCGCCGTGCGGGTGACGCGCTGGCCGAGCTCCGCCGGCGGCGCCGGCACCGACGCGCCCTGCAGGGCTCCCAGCGCCGCGCGATCGAGATCCGCGTCGCCCGATGACCTTGCCAGCCTGGCGGAAACCACCCGGCCCGATGCATCCACGGTGAAAGTCACGTTGGGCGTGCCCTCGGCCCGCCTGGATTTCGCCGCGCTCGGATAGCGCGTGTGACGCCTGATCCATGCCTGCAGGCTGGCGTTCCATCGCGACGGGCCGACGCTTGACCGCGGCGCCGCGTCGGAGGATTGCGGCGCCACGGCCTTCGCTCCTGCCCTGGCGTCGATGCTGGCCGTCGTCACCGCCTTGGGCGGCTCGGCCTTTTCCTTTCGTGACCGCCGCTTCGGCTTTTCGACCAGTTTCCTTTCCGCCTTCTTCTTGGCTTCGACCGGCTTGTTCGCCTTGATTTCCGTCCCGACCGGGTTGGGCTGCGGCAGGCGAACGGCCACCTCGGGCGCGATCGCTTCGACGGGATCGGGAACGACCTCTTCCAACGGTTGCTGCTCGCTGAGCGTCGCTATCGTTTGCTCCGCCGGTTCGGTCTCTTCCGCCTTGTCGGCTTCCACCGGTTGATCCGTGACCGGCTTGGCTTCTTCGACGACCGGCGCCGGTACCGGATCGGTCGCCGGTTTTACTTCAGCGGGCGTTTCCGTCTCCTCCGCCGCGTCAGGCTGGTCCGGCGTGACCTTATCCACCACTTCCTCCGGCACAGCCGGTGTGGTCGGGAGCGGCGCCATTTCGACCTCCAGCGCCGGTGGCGAGCCGCCACCCGGCGCCTCGGCGAAGCTGAGGTTCTGCACCGCATAGGCGACCGCGACATGCGCGGCGAGAATGATCGCGGCCGCGCTTGTCCACAGACCGGCTTCGCGTATGCCGAGGCGCGGCTGGGAGGACAAGGTGGCGATCGCTTGGGTCATGGGACCGGGCTCCCGCTTGCCGCTGGCGCAGGGCTTCCGCCCGCGGCCGGAGCCGTGCCGTCGGCGCCCGATGCCGTCTCCAGCCCGACCAGCGCGACCTTCAGGTAGCCGGCGGCGCGCAGCAGGTTCATCACGTCCATCAGCTCGCCATAGCCGACATTTCTGTCGGCGCGCAGGAAGATGCGCGTCTGCTTGTCGCCCTTGGCGCGGCTGTCGAGCACCTCGGCAAAGGCGGGACGCGGCACGCTGTCATTGCCTATGGCTAAAGTCAGGTCGCTCTTCAGCGTCAGGAACAGCGGTGTCTCGGGTCTGGGTGCCGGCGTTGCCGTCGAGCCCGGCAGGTCGACATTGACGTCGACGGTCGCCAGCGGTGCGGCGACCATGAAGATGATCAAGAGCACCAGGATGACGTCGATGAACGGCGTGACGTTGATCTCGTGGCTCTCCTCGAGATCACCAGCCGTCTCACGGATCCGCGCCGCCATGGCCGTTTACGCCGCCGCCATCGCCGTTGCCGGCGGCACGGTGCGAAAATCCAGGTCGCGGCTGACCAGCCGCTCGACCCCAGCCGAGGCGTCGGCGAGGATCTGCCTGTAGCCGGCTATCGATCGCGCGAAGACATTGTAGATCACCACCGCCGGGATTGCGGCCACCAGGCCCATCGCCGTGGCGAGCAGCGCTTCGGCGATGCCCGGCGCGACCACCGCCAGATTCGTGGTCTGCGCCTGCGAGATACCGATGAAGGCGTTCATGATGCCCCAGACGGTGCCGAACAGCCCGACGAAAGGCGCCGTCGAACCGATGGTCGCGAGCAGGCCTGTGCCGCGCGACATGCGCCGCGAAGCTGCCGCCTCGATGCGCGACAGCCTGGAGGTGACGCGCTCCTTGAGGCCGTCGCCCGAGGCATGATCCAGCGCGCCGGCCGACAGCGCGCGCTCTTCCTCCGCCGCGCGCACCAGCAGCGCTCCAGGGCCGTTGCCGTGTCCGAGCGCGCGGCCGGCCTGCATCAGCGTCGCGGCATTGCCGATGGCAGCGGCCGCGCGGCGAGCGCCGAGCTTGCCGCCGAGGATCTCGAGCGATTTGACGAGCCAGATGGTCCAGGTGACCAGCGAGGCGAAGGCAAGCCCGACCATGACGGCTTTGACGACGACGTCGGCCGCCATGAACATGCCCCAGGGCGACAGATCATGCGGCAGCGCGAGCGAGATGGCGGAAGGCGCCTCCCCGCCGACCGCCGCGCTCTGGCCGGGCTGGATGCCCGGCCCCGCCGGCTGCGTTGCGGTCGGTGCGGCGCTCGAGGCGGCCGCCGGCGGTTGCATCGCCGGTACCTGCGCGGCCGTCGCCGGCGGTTGCTGCGCCGTGGCCGCGCCTGTCGAAAGAATGACCAATGCGGCCAACGCCGCGAGAAGAATGTTCCGGGACAAGGCTCGTCCTCGCTTCATCATTGCACGTAACCGATGGGCTGGCCGGTGACGGGATGCTCGAGCACGCCCATCTCGACGCCGAAAATGTCCTTGAGCACGTCGCCCCGCATGATCTCGCCCGGCGTGCCGCGCCTTAAGAGCCGGCCTTTCTTCAGCGCGATCAGCTCGTCGCAATAGCGCGCCGCCATGTTGGGGTCGTGCAGCACCACGACGACGCAAAGGTCGCGCCTGCGGCTGAGGTCCTTGACCAGCGCCAGCACCTCGACCTGATGCGCGATATCGAGCGCCGAGATCGGTTCGTCCAGCAGCATGACGCCGGCATTCTGCGCCACCAGCATGGCGAGCCACGCACGCTGCCGCTCGCCGCCGGAAAGCTCGTCCACGAGCCGGTCGGCGAAAGCGCTCATGTCGGTCAGCGTCAGCGCCTCCTCGACGTGGGCTTTGTCTTCCGGTCCGAACCGGCCGAGCGCGCCATGCCAGGGATAACGCCCGAGCGCCGCCAGCTCGCGCACGGTAAGGCCGGTTGCCGCTGGCGTCGTCTGCGGCAGATAGGCCAGCGCTCGCGCCAGCTCGCGCGCGCCCCAGCCGGCTAAAGGACGTTCGGCGAAGCGGATGTCGCCGGAGCTTGTCGCCTGCTGCCGTGCCAGAAGCTTGATCAGCGTCGACTTGCCGGAGCCGTTGTGGCCGATCAGCCCGTAGACGCGCCCGCCCTGCAATTGGAACGAGACCGGCCCAAGCAGCGTGCGCTCGCCGACGGCAAAGCGTACCGCGTCGACATGAAAGGCTGTTTGGGCACCGGTTCCGGTCAACATCCGTCTCCAAGCCGCCGTTGCCTGGGCTATCGCCGGGCGGCCAACGTCGGTTGACTAGAAAACATGAGTTACCTAGTCAACTATAAAGGTGATTTTATTCATCAACAAATCGCGCCATCGCCCTGGCGTGATGAGTTCGGCATTGTGAGGTCTGGACGGCCCCGCCGGCGCTGAGCCACGATGCGGACGGCAAACAAGGCATCGGCGATGATCAAGGCAACACCATTCGACTTCCCTTATGACGGCCGGCTGATGCCGCAAAACACCGCCTTGCTCGTGATCGACCTGCAGGAGGATTTCCTGTCGCCGACAGGTTACTTCGCCAGGAAAGGCTATGATCCGTCGCCGCTGAGGGCCATCCTGCCCGCCGTGAACCGGCTGATTGCGGCCGCCCGCGCCGCCGGCCTGACCATCGTCCACACCAGGCAAGGCTACCGCGCCGACATGGCCGACATGACGCCTTACGAGAAATGGCGCCGCAAGCGGGCGGGACTGGACGGCACCGACATCCTGCTGCGCTCCAGCCCCGGCTTCCAGATCGTCGCCGACATCGAGGTCGAACCGCAAGACATCGTCGTCGACAAGACCTGCAACGGCGCCTTCACCTATACGGATCTGGAAATGATCCTGAGGGCGCGGGGCATCACACATCTCCTGTTCACCGGCTGCACGACCGACGTCTGCGTGCACACCACCTTGCGCGAGGCCTGCGACCGCAATTTCCAGTGCCTGACGATTGCGGACGCCTGCGCCAGCGGCGACCAAAGTGCGCACGAGGCCGCGCTCCACATGGTGACGGTCGAGGACGGCGTCTTCGGCGCGCTGGCGGATTCGGAAGCCGTCGTCACCGCGCTGTCGCGGCTCGCAGAAGAAAAGCATTGAGGCCGGGATCGCAAGAATCCATCAGCCGAAAATTTTTTAGCATGCACCGTTCCGTTCCCGGCGTCGCGTTCGTCCTGGTTGATGTGACGAATGCAGAGGCCAACACGGCCTCCGCCACCAGGACAACGGAGTAAGAAGATGTCGACCGCAGTGACCTTGATCAACGTCTTTACCGCCAAGCCCGGCAAGCAGCAGGACCTGGCAAAGGTGCTTGCCGAGGGGACGCGCAATTTCTTCAGCAGGCAGCCGGGCTCGCTGTCCTCGTCCGTGGTCGTCGGCGGCGACGGCAGCAAGGTGGTCAACATCTCGCAATGGCGCTCGGCCGAAGACATCGCCGCCTTCCGCAGCGACCCCCGCTTCGCCGAATATATGAAGACCATCATGGAGCATGGAACCGGCGAGAGCGTGATGGGTCATACCAGCTATTCCCACAC
The DNA here is from genome assembly GCA_004963905.1 of Mesorhizobium sp. GTDB lineage: Bacteria > Pseudomonadota > Alphaproteobacteria > Rhizobiales > Rhizobiaceae > Mesorhizobium. The sequence goes on along the minus strand of SUGL01000035.1, from coordinate 43,139 downwards.
GGGCGGCGTGGAAAACTAGGAGGCTGCGTGACCGGATCGCATGACCATCTCGTCGCGGCGACCGAAGCCAGGCTTCGCACCTTCGAGCGCGAAGCCGCCGGCCTGAGAGCCAAGCTGCATCGCTACTGCTCACGCATGGTGGGATCGGTCATCGATGGCGAGGACATCGTCCAGGAAGCCTTGGCCAAGGCTTTCGTGGCGATCAGGAATGGCGACATGCCCGAAAAGACCGAGCCCTGGCTGTTTCGCATCGCGCACAATTCGGCGCTTGATTTCCTGCGCAAGCAGGCCCGCTCACGAATGAGGGAGAGCGAGGCCGAGCTCGACACGATCGCCGACGAAGACTCGCCCATCGACGCGCGGATCGCCGCCGAGGCGAGCCTCGCCGAGCTCATGCAATTGCCGCCGGCGCAAAGATGCGCGATCGTGCTGAGGGACGTGCTCGGCCACAGCCTGGAAGAAATCGGCGAGATCCTCGAAACCACCGAAACGGCGATCAAGGGCGCGCTGCAGCGCGGCCGCGAGAGCCTGCGCAAGCTGGCGGCCGCGCCACGGACGGCATCGCCGCGCCCGGCGCTCGACCGGAAGGACATGCGGCGCCTCGGCGACTATGTCGCGGCCTTCAACGCGCGGGATTTCGACACCTTGCGCGGCCTGCTCGCCGACGACGTCAAGCTGGAACTGGTCAATCGGCTGCGCGCCGAAGGTAAGGACTATGTCGGCAATTACTTCGGCCGCTATTCCGAAGAGACGCATTGGCATTTCACCACCGGCCTCGTCGAAGGCCGGCCCGCCATCCTGGTCACCAGCCCGGATCGTCCGGATGGGCCGCCGCGCTATTTCATCCTCATCGATTGGGAGAATGGCAGGATCGCCGGCATCCGCGATTTCCTCTTCGCGGACTATGTCATGGATGGCGCCGACTGCGTTCCGCAACCACCGCCGTCCGTCGATCCTTAGAGCAACCCAGGAAAAGCGTGAAACGGTGAGCCGCTCTGGTGAGACCGGCGGCCTGGCCAGCCGGTCTCACCAGCGATCACAATCTCAGCGGACATGCGTCTCGGTGAAGGAGCGCGACGCAAAGGTTCCTGGCGGCGGCGTGTCGGCTTCGCGCCGCGCCAGCGAATTCGAAATCAGCGTGACCGTCTCGCGCCCGACCCGGGCAATCTCGCTCGGGCGGTCGATGCCGCCGATCATGAATTCCTCGATGCCAAGCGCTGCGTAGGGCAGCAGCGAAAGCGCCAGCCGCGCCGGCGGCCCCACGACCTCGACCGCCTTGTGATCGGTTGCTTCCGACCGACCCTCCGAGCGAATGCGCACCGGCAGCGCAAAGCGCAGTTTTCCAGCCCGTCCGTGTTCAGCGGCGGCGCTGCGCACGCGCTGCATCAGCTGCGCAACCTCGTCCGGCGAGCCAGCGGCCAGCTCGAAGACATCGGCGTGCCGGCCGGCAACCTTCAGCGCGGTGCCGGACTGGCCGCCGAGACGGATGGTCAGGTCGGCGCCATGCGGACCCTTGCGCGGCACGTAACCGCCCTTGACGCTGTAGAATGCGCCCTCATGGTCGAAAGGCTTGTCGTTCGACCACAGGCGCTTCAACAGCACCAGATATTCGTCGATGCGCTGCCAGACCACGCTGTGGCCGACAGGACGCGCCTCGGCGTCGCTGTCTTCGAGCGGCTCGCTCAGCATCCTGAGCGACAGGCGGCCGCCGCTCTTGGCGTCGAGCGCTGCGAGCTGCCTTGCCGCTACGGTCGGCTCGATCACGCCGGCCCAGTGCGTCAGCACGACTTCCAGCGACGCCGTGCGCTGAAGCGTCTGCGCGGCGATGTCCATATTGGTGAGCAGGCCGGCCGGATCGTCGACCACCAGCTTGCGAAAGCCGGCGTCCTCGATCAGCGACAGCTTGGTCGCCGTCTCGGCGAAATCATAGAAGAAGCCGCCATTGGCAGGCTTACCGGGAACATGCGTGAACTCGATCGGCATTGCCATCGCCTCCATCACGTTGGGTTGCCCCGCTCCATCCAAGACGCAGGCGTGCGAAAACGCTCCGGCGCTTGGCCAGTTCTTGCTCCGACTACTCGAACTCAGATTGTCTTGACGGCGAGCTTCAGCCCGCTTTCGCTCAGGGAATGAGACCCAGCACCACCGCGCCGGTGAACACGAATGCCAGCGCGAAGACGAGATAGGCGAAGGTGCCGCCATAGGCGGGCCTCCAGCTCTCACCGGCGGTCAGCCTCTGGCCCTTGCGCTGAGCGTTCTGCATGTAGGTCATGGTCGAGCCTCCGTCTCGGCCATTAATCTATAAAGTTAGTAGACTTTGTCGATTGCTATTTTCTGGAAGTTTTTGAAACAGCGTCCTCAGATTCCGGCTTAAGGTGGTTTTTCTTACCCTCGAAAAAAGGGGCCGACCCCTCGGTGCGTGCAACGCCAGCCTCTGGCCCGACCTTGAGTCGGTCGATCGGAGCGACCCTCCGAGGCCAAAAAGCGCTTTGTTCGACAGAGCTTGGCCATCCCGAATGTCAGGGATAGCATCAACTCCGAGCAAACAAAGACCCTCAGAACACAATGGAGAAACGACATGGGTGGAAGGCTGGCGGGCAAGGTCGCCATCATTTCGGGCGGCGCGACGGGCATGGGCGGAGCGGCTTCCGAGCTGTTCGCCGCCGAAGGCGCCAAGGTGGCGATCATCGACCGCAACGGCGAGGCGGCCGGCAAGACCGCCGCGGCGATCCGCGCCCGTGGCCATGTCGCCGAACATTTCGTAGCCGATGTCTCGGACGAAACGCAGGTCGAAGCCGCGGTCAAGGCGGCAACGGCCAAACTCGGCCCGGTCACCGTGCTGTTCAACCACGCCGGCACCATCGTGATAAAGCCCTTCCTGGAGACGACGCTCACGGAATGGGACTGGCTGCACGCCGTCAATGTGCGCTCGATGTTTTTGATGACGCGCGCGGTGCTGCCCGGCATGATCGCCGCCGGCGGCGGCTCGATCGTCTGCACTTCGTCGATCTCGGCCGTGGCGGCAACACCGAACGAAGTGCTCTACGACACCACCAAAGGCGCCTGCCACATGTTCGCGCGCGCCATCGCGGTGGAATTCCGCGACCGCAACATCCGCTGCAACGCCGTCTGCCCCGGCTTCATCCGCACGCCGCACGGAATGCGCGAGGTCGCCGATCTCGGCAAACTTGGCGTCGACGTCTCTGACGCCGCCATGGCCGCGCAGCAGGGCCGCATCGGCGAGCCGGAGGAAGTGGCGAAGGCCGCCCTGTTCCTCGCCAGCGACGAATCCAGCTTCGTCAACGGCGCGCATCTGTTTGTGGATAATGGCTTCACCGCGATGTGAGGCTTGCCCAGGCTCCAGTTCCTCGCCCCCACGGTAGTGGGGGAGAGGTGGCTCGGCGAAGCCGAGACGGAGAGGGGGAATGGCTCGGCCTTCGGCTGCGTCGCTGAAACCCACCAGCGCCGCAGGCCCCTCTCCGGCCGCTTCGCGGCCACCTCGCCCCCGCCGTTGGCGGGGGCGAGGAACCTAGGTTCACTACCGCTCTTCCCTTCTGAACGGCTTCAGCAGCGCCGAGGGTGCCACCGCGTTGCGCGACATGAAGGCCATGGCGATGATGGTGAAGATGAAGGGCAGCATCAGGAACGCTTCGTAGGGAATGTGTCCGAGCCCGCTGGCCTGCATCCTGAGCTGCAGCGCGTCGACGAAGGCGAAGAGCAGCGCAGCGCCCGCCGAGCGCCAGGGATCCCAGCGGCCGAACACCACCAGCGCGATCGCCACCCAGCCGCGGCCCGACACCACACCGAAAGTGAAGGCGTTGAACTGCGCCATGGTGAGGAACGCGCCGGCAAGCCCCATCAGCGCGCCGCCGAGGATCACCGCCTGGAAGCGCGCGGCCATCACGCTGACGCCGGCGGAATCCGCGGCGCGCGGATTTTCGCCCACCATGCGCACCGACAGCCCCCAGGGCGTGCGGTAGAGCACGAAGGCGGCGAGCGGGATGGCGAGGATCGCGAGATAGACCAGCGTGAACTGGTTGAACACCGCCGGCCCCAGGATCGGGATGTCCGACAGCAGCGGGATCGGCACCGGCTTGAAGCCGTCGATGCTCGGCGGCACCGATTGCTGGCCGAAGATCAGCCGGTAGAGGAAATAGGCAAGACCGGACGAGAACAGCGTCACGCCGATGCCGCAGACATGCTGGCTGAGGCCCAACGCGACCGTGAACAGCGCGTGCAGCGCGCCCATCGCCGCGCCGACAAGCACCGCAACCAATACGCCCAGCCACAGGCTGCCGCTGAGGCTGGCTGCGGTGAAACCGGCCATGGCCGACAAGAGCATGATGCCTTCGATGCCGAGATTGAGCACGCCGGCGCGCTCGGAAAACATTTCGCCGATCGTGGCGAAAGCGAGCGGCGTGGCGATGCGGATGATGGCGGCGAGGAAGCCGACCTGGAAGATCTGCTCGAACACCGCGCTCATGATGGAGCTCCGACGCGGCGTATGCGATAGGCGGTGAAGAGCAGCGCCACCAGCATGGCGAGCAGCGCCGTGCCCTGGATGACGTCGCTTAAGAAAGCCGGCACGCCCGTCGCGCGCGACATCGCCTCGGCGCCGGTCATGACCGCGGCCAGGAAGATCGCCGCCGGCACCACGCCGAGCGGATTGAGCCGGGCAAGCATAGCCACGACGATGCCGGAATAGCCATAGCCCGGCGAGATGTCGCTCATCACCTGGAAATGCACGCCGCCGACCTCGCCGGCGCCGGCGAGCCCGGCCAGCGCGCCAGAGAGCAGCGCGGTGGAAAGCAGCACGCGCTGGACGCTGATGCCGCCATAGCGCGCCGCTTCCGGATTCTCGCCGGTGACGCGGATGCGGAAGCCGAGCGTGGTGCGCGCGATCAGGAACCAGCAAAGTGGTGCTGCGATCAGCGCCACGACGACGCCGATATGCAGCCTTGTGCCTTCGATCAGCACCGGGAAATTGGCCGAATCCTCGATCGGCGGCGAGATCGGATAACCGCTGAACGTATCCTTCCATGGTCCCTCGATCAGCGCCATCAGCGCGTAATAGATGACCGAATTGAGCAGCAGCGAGCTCACCACGTCGTCGACCTTGAATTTCACGCGCAGCGTCGCCGGCACCAGCGCAACAAGAGCGCCGGCAGCAGCCCCGGCCAGCGCCATCAAAAGCATGGCGAGGGTGCCGGGCATCGGGATCGCGCCGACGAAGCAGCTCGCCACCGCGCCCGCCAGCAGTTGGCCTTCGGCGCCGATGTTCCAGAACTTGGCCCGGAAGGCGATCGCCACCGCAAGTCCGGTGAAGATCATGGGTGCTGCGCGCACCAGCGTTTCGGTGATGGCGTAGCTGTCGCCGAGCGAGGCCGAGAACATCACGCCATAGGCATCGATCACGCCGGCCCCAGCGACCGCGATGAGGCCGCTGCACAGCACCAGTGCGACGGCGATGGCGAGCAGCGGCAGCGCGAGATTGAACCAGGCGGGTGTGGAGGCGCGGGCTTCCAGGCGAAACATCAGGCGTGCCCCTCCGCGCCGGTCATCAGCAGTCCTAGCCTTGCAACAGTCGCATCTGCGCCGGAAAGCGTGCCGGCGATGCGGCCCTCATACATCACGGCGATGCGGTCCGAGAGCATCAGCAACTCCTCGAGATCCTCGCCGATCACGACGATGCCGCAGCCCTTGCCGCGCATCGCCAGGAACTTCTCGTGGATGAAGCGGGCAGCGCCGATGTCGAGGCCGCGCGTCGGCTGCGAGACGATCAGCACTTTAGGGTCGAAAGCGAGCTCGCGCGCCAGCAGCGCCTTCTGCAGATTGCCGCCCGAAAGCGCCCCGGCGCGCACCGTCGGCCCGGGACAGCGTATGTCGTAGGCCTTGATCTGCGCTTCGGCGAAGGCGCGGATCGCGGCGGGATTGAGCAGGCCCTTGCGGCTGAAGGCTTCGGTGCCGATGCGCGGCAGCACCATGGAATCGGCAAGCGGCAGGTTGGTGACCAGCCCGGTCGTCATCCGGTCCTCCGGGATACGGCCGAGACCGAGCGCCTGCAGCTCGCGCGGCGAAAACCGCGCAACCGCTTTGCCGGCTATGGTCATCGTGCCGGCGTTGGGCTGCAGCATGCCGGAAATGACGTCGGCGAGCGCCCGCTGGCCGTTGCCGGAGACGCCGGCAATGCCCAGGATCTCCCCGGCGCGGACGGAAAGCGAGACATCGCGCAGCGGCGTGCCGGCATGGCCCGACGTCGAAATGCCGTCCAGCGTCAGCACGGAGGCGCCAGGCGTCGAAGCCTCTTTGGTCGGCGGCACGATCTCGTGGCCGCACATCAGCTTCGCCATTTCGGCCGAGGTCGTTTCTGCCGGACGGTCGACACGGCCGGCGACCTTGCCGTGGCGAAGAACGACACAGCGATGCGTGAGAGCGCGCACTTCGTTGAGCTTGTGCGAGATGAAGATGATGCCGAGCCCTTGCGCCGCCATCGAGCGCAAGGCGGCGAACAGGCCGTCGACCTCGCTCGGCGCCAGCACCGCCGTCGGCTCATCGAGGATCAGGAGCTTGGCGCCGCGAAACAGCGCCTTGATGATCTCGAGCCGCTGCTGCTCGCCGACCGACAGCGCCGAGACCGGCAGGTCGGGATCGAGGCTCAAGCCATGCCGGCTGCCGATCTCCTTCAGTCGCGCCAACCCGCCGGCGCGATCGATGCGGCCGGACTTGCCCGGGATGCCGATCAAAAGGTTCTCCAGCACCGTCAGCCGCGGCGCCAGATGGAAATGCTGGTGCACCATGCCAATGCCGACGGCCAAGGCATCGGCCGAATTGTGGATGGCGACCGGCCGACCCTCGACCAGGATATCGCCGGCATCCGGTGCATAGGCGCCGAACAGCACGTTCATCAGCGTCGTCTTGCCGGCGCCGTTCTCGCCGAGCAGGCCGAGGATCTCGCCGGGCGCCACGCTGAGATCGACCGCCTCGTTCGCCTTGACGGCGCCGAAGCTCTTGGTGATGCCGCGCATTTCGATGAGTGGGGCGGACAAGGGTGCTCCTGCGCAGATAACCCTCCCCCTCGAGGGGAGGGTGCCGAGCGAAGCGAGGCGGGAGGGGTCGCCTCAACCGCCTCGACGTTGATAGTGAAGATGGAGCGTGTCGCGGGCGACCCCTCCCGGCCCTGCGGGCCACCCTCCCCTCAAGGGGGAGGGGAACGCTGGCTCAATCCGAAACCGGCGTGTTCTCGTCGACGTCGACGCGGAAATTGCCTTCCAGGATCTCGGCCTTCTTCTTCTCGACCAGTTCCTTGACCTCCGCCGGCAGCGTCTTGTCGAACTTGTGGTAGGGCGCGAGATAGGAGCCGCCCTTGGCCATGCGCGAGAAGTCGCCATAGTCCTGCGCGGTGAAGACGCCGGCCTTGACCAGCTTGATCGCCTGCTCGACCGTTGGATACATGTCCCACACCGGGCCGGTGATGACCGTGTCGGGACCGAGGCTCGACTGGTCGGACATGTTGGAGATGGCGTAGATCTTCTTCTCCACCGCCGCCTCGATGACGCCGAAGCGTTCGGCATAGATGACATCGACGCCGGCATCGATCTGCGCCACCGCGGCTTCCTTGGCCTTCGGCGGATCGAAGAAGGAGCCGATGAAGGCGACCTTCTTCTTGACGTTCGGGTTGACCTCCTTGGCGCCGGCAAAGAAGGCGTTGACCAGCCGGTTGACTTCCGGAATGCCCATCGCGGCGACTGCGCCGACGGTGCCCGACTTCGACATCTTGCCGGCGATCATGCCGGAGAGATAGGCGGGCTCGTGGATCCAGTTGTCGAAGACGCCGAAATTGGGTTCGGCCGGGCCGGCGCCGGAGCCGAACAGCCAGGCGGTCTTCGGGAACTGTTTGGCGGTGCGGCGCGATTCGCGCTCGGCGGCGAAAGCGTCGCCCAGCACCAGCTGATAGCCGCCCTGCGCATATTCGCGCATCACGCGGCTGAAGTCGGCAGTCTGCACTTTCTCCGACCATTTGTATTCGATGCCCAGCTCCTTTTCGGCCTTCTGCAAGGCAACATGGATCTGGTTGTCCCACGGCTCCTCGATCGGCGTGGCGAAGATCGCCGCCACCTTCAGCTTCTTGTCCTTGGCGAAGGCAGTAGTTGGCAGGACGGCCGCCGCGAGGCCAAGCGCGCCGAGTTCCAGCACGTTGCGCCGCGACAGGCCGGCGCGCTGCATTTTATCATGATCGTTTTCCATTGAAGTTCCCCTCTGCTCGACGGCCGTGTCGAGCCGGCCGTTCAAAAGAATGTCAGACGCCAGGGACTATGGAACGGCGCCTGAGTTTTGTCCACATGGTCAAATTTGACTTTGCCGCCTTCGCGATCGTCATCCACGGGCGGAGCAAGGAGCGTAGCGACGCGGCGAAGACCCGAGGATCCATGCCGTAACTGCCGAGCGCCGCAACGGTGCAGAATGATCGACGGCTGTGCCAGCGTTTGTTCTGGACCGCTGCATTCTTCGTTTGATGGAACGGCATGGATTCCAGGGTCTACGCTTCGCTTCGCCCTGGAATGACGAAGTTACTGGGCGCCGCCCGCAACCTCCCACGTCCCCGTCTGCGCAAACCGCCTCAACACCGGCGCCGGCTCGAAAATCGCCCGGCCTGTCTTTGCACGCCAATGCTCCAGCCGCTCGACGATCTCTGCCGCCCCTTCGAGCCCGGCCCAGAACATCGGTCCACCCTTGCCCACCGGAAAGCCGTAGCCATTGACCCAGACGACATCGATGTCGGACGCCCGTGCGGCAATGCCTTCCTCGAGGATTTTCGCCCCCTCGTTGACCAGCGGATAGAGTGTGCGCTCAACGATCTCCTCCGCGCCGATCGCACGAGGCGTGATGCCCTGCTCTGCTGCCTTGGCGCGGATCAGCGCCTCGACGTCCGGATCCCCAATCGGCTCCCGCGAGCCGCCGCCATAGCGGTACCAGCCGCGCCCGGTCTTCTGGCCGAAGCGGCCCTGCTCGCACAGCGTATCGGCGATCGCCGCCGTCTGGCCGAGCGCCTTGCGGTTGCGCCAACCGATGTCGAGGCCGGCAAGGTCGCCCATCTGGAACGGTCCCATCGGCCAGCCGAAATCGGTGAAGGCCTTGTCGACCTGGCCGGGCGTCGCGCCTTCGAGCAGCAGGAACTCGTTCTCGGCGCCACGCGCGGCCAGCATGCGATTGCCGACGAAGCCGTGGCAGACGCCGACGATCACCGCCACCTTGCCGATGCGTCGCGCCAGATCGGCAACGGTTGCCAGCGCGTCGGGCGCCGTCTTTTCGGCCCGCACGATCTCCAGCAGCTTCATGACGTTGGCCGGCGAGAAGAAATGCATGCCGAGCACGTCTTGCGGCCGCGCGGTCGAGGCGGCGATTGCGTTGACGTCGAGATAAGAGGTGTTGGTGGCAAGGATGGCGCCGGGCTTGGCGACGGCATCGAGCCTGCCGAACACCTCCTTCTTCACCGCCATGTCCTCGAACACCGCCTCGATGATCAGATCACAGTCGCCAAGGTCGGCATAGTCGGTGCTGCCGCTGAACAGGTCGAGCCGCTGCTGCTTCGCTTCTTCGCTCAGCGAACCGCGGCCGACCGAGACTGCGTAATTCTTTTCGATCGTCGCCAGCCCGCGCTGCAGCGCCTCCGCGCTCGTCTCCAGCAAGGTCACCGGCAAGCCGCCATTGGCGAAGGCCATGGCGATGCCGCCGCCCATCGTGCCGGCGCCGATGATGCCGACGCGGGCAATCCGGCGCTTCTGCAGATCCTTGCCGGGCACCTTCGCCGCCTCGCGCTCGGCGAAGAACAGATGCCGCTGCGCCCGCGACTGGTCGCCCGAAACGAGTTTTACAAAGAGCTGCCGCTCTGCGGCCAGCGCTTCGTCGAAAGGCAAGGTGATCGCGTTGCGCACCGCCTCGGCGCAGGCGAGCGGCGCGTCCAGCCCGCGCGCCTTTTTGGCGAGGCCCGCCGCCTGCGCGTCGAAGAAAGCAAGATCGGTTTCGGCAAGGCGGCCATTGCGGTCGCGAACCGGTACCAGCGGTTCACTTCGATCAGCCATTTCGCTGGCGAAACGAACTGTCTGCGCCAGCAGATCATCGTCGAAAACGGCGTCGACGAGACCCACCGCCTCTGCTTCGCCGGCCGAAATCGGCGTACCCGAAACGATCATGTCGAGCGCTTTTTTGGCACCCACCAGGCGCGGCAGGCGCACGGTGCCGCCGCCACCCGGCAGCAGGCCGAGCTTCACTTCCGGCAGGCCGAGCCTGGCGCCTCGGTCGGCGTTGCGGAAGTGGCAGCCGAGCGCCAGTTCCAGCCCGCCGCCCAGCGCCGTGCCGTGGATGGCGGCGATCGTCGGCTTGGCGATCGTCTCCAGCAAGGCGATGATGGCGCGCAGCTCCGGCTGCTCGACCGGCTTGCCGAATTCGGTGATGTCGGCCCCGGCGACAAAGGTGCGTCCGGCACAGGCGATGACGATGGCCTTGGCGGCGGGGTCGTCGCGCAGCGCGATGAGCGCCTCATAAAGCGGCTTGCGGACGTTAAAACTCAGCGCATTGACCGGCGGATTGTCGATCGTCACCACGGCGACGCCGTTCTCGTTTGCAACGCTGACAAAATTGGACAAACGGAACCTCCCAAGACCGGCTGCGATACGCAAGGGTTTTACTCGGCCGCGCCATGAAATGGGTACACGAACCGCCCTTGGCCCAGCAGATCGGAAACTAAAGCATGTCTCCCGAAAGTGGGAATCGGTTTCGGGGCAAAGACATGCGTAAAATCAAAAAGCTAAAGCGCACCGAGCGAATCTGAAAGATCGCGACGCGCTTTAGCCCTGGCGCGCGACCTAAATCGCTATGCCTAAATCGCAATGTCTGCTGGCACAGCATGCAACAGCAGGATATATGAGGATAGTCTCAGGTCCAATATGAAGACAGCCTCAGGTTCAAAACATGAGGACAGCTTCGAGAACGGCAGTTGCGACGGTGCCGCAACCACGCGCGCCGCAGCAAAGAAGAGGCCATGATCGTGTTGCCGCCCTGATGGCGAGCGCGGCGGAGCTGTTCGTCGAGAAAGGCTTCGACGCCACGACGATGACCGAGATCGCCGCCAGGGCGGGTGCCGCCATCGGCACGCTCTACCTATTCTTCCCGACCAAGCAGGCGATGGCGCAGGCGATCCTGGTGGCGCAGGCGGAAGAGCTTTCGGGCCACCTCGATGCGTTGCGCGAACAAAGCGAAGGCATGCACGCGGCGACCATCGCCGACCAGCTGTTCGGGCTGCTGGGCACCTTCATGGCCACGCATCCGGTCTATTCGGCGCTGCTCGACCTGCCGGGTGACGATCAATGGCGCCGTGCCATGCGCGCCCGCCGGCGCGGGCAGGTCGCTGCCTTGTTTGCACAAGCCTATCCGCCCCTGCCGGCGGGACAGGCGGAGCGGCTGGCGGTGATCGTGCCGCAGCTGATGCGCATCCCGCTGGCGCTGACCGGCGAGAAGGGCCTGCGCGACGGCGTGCTGGACGAGCTGCGGCTGATGCTGAACAGGCATCTGGAGGCCGGGGATGGCTGACGAGGGTAGTCGTTCTCAGCGGGTTGCCTTCTCCCCGCCCGCCGCCGTTATCACGCCGACGATGATCAGTCCGGTCAGCACCAGCCGCACGCCGGCGCTGACGCCGAAGGTGTTGAGCATGGTGAGCAGCAGCACCAGAAACAGGCCGGCACCCCACACACCCGGCACGTTGGCCTTGCCGCCGGCGACCGAGGTGCCGCCGATGACGACGACCGCGATCGAGGCAAGCAGGTATTCGTTGCCGATATCGACATTGGCGCCGCGGAAATAGCCGGCGAGCAGCGCCCCGTCGATGCCGCCCAGGCCGCCGCACAGCGTGTAGGTGAGGAAGCGGATGCGGCCGACATCGACGCCGGCCAGCCAGGCGGCGCGGATGTTCTGGCCGATCGCCAGCACCGAGCGGCCATAGATCATGCGCTGCAGCGCCAGGGCCGCGCCTATGGTGAACAGTACCGTCAGCATCGCCAACACTGGAATTCCCAGCACCTGCCAGTTGGTGAAGTCGGCAAAACCCGGCGGCGGCTTGATCTGCAGGCCGCGGCCGTAGCTGATATCGACCGACTGGATGATGAAGCTTGCCGACAGGGTCGCGATGATCGGCGGAATGCGCAGCGCCCAGATCAGCAAATAGTTGACGGCGCCGATGGCCGCGCCGCAGGCGAGCGCGGCGAGCAGCCCGACGACGATCATGGAATCGCTGCCGCCCATCACCTTCATCGCCACCGCGCTTGCCAGCCCGATATTGGCCGGCAGCGACAGGTCGACATTGCCGGGTCCGAGCGTGATGACGAACATCTGGCCGACGCCGACGATGACGGTGAAGACGGCAAGCGAGAGTGCCGCTGTGACCATGCCTCCTGCGCCGTAGCCGCCGGTGAAGGCAACCGTCGCCACCCACACCACCAAAGCGCCGACGAACGACCACAGCCAGGGTTTTTCGAGCAATGTCCGCACAGAGGTCATCTCTTACCTCTCCCTGCGGCTGATCAGCACCCGCGCCGCCAGCACGATGATCAGAATGGCGCCATTGGCGGCGACCTGCCAGTCGGGCGGGATATGCATGAAGGTCAGAAGCGGCGAGGCGGCCAGCGCCAGCGTCAGCGCGCCGATGACCGCGCCGATCGGCGACACGCGGCCGCCGACGAACTCGCCGCCGCCCAGAATGACGCCGGCGATCGACAGCAGCGTGTAGCCGTTGCCGATGTTGGCGTCGGCCGAGGTGGTGATGCCGATCAGCGCCATGCCTGAAAGCACGCCGAACAGGCCGGTCAGTGCGAACAGCACGATCTTGGTTCTGAGCAGCGACCAGCCGGCGCGCCTGAGCGCTGCGGCGTTGCCGCCGGAGCCGCGCAGGATGACGCCATAGGACGTGCGCATCAGGCCGAAATGCACGACCGCGGCGATGATCAGCGCCGCCAGGATCGGGAAGGGGATGTAAGGCGGCTTGAACGACATGACCGCCAGCAGCCAGTCCGGTGCCTTGCCGCCGGGCTTCGGCAGGATGAGGATGGCGAGCCCTTGCCAGACGAAGCTCATGCCGAGCGTCACCACGATCGAGGGCAGGTTGCGCAGATGGATCAGCGCGCCGAGCAGCGCATAGACGGCGATCGAGCCGAGAAGCACCGCGATGCCGATGAGCGGCGCGTCCCTGAGCCAGGTTGCGGTGACGCAGCCGACGAAGCCGACAAAGGTGCCGATCGACAGGTCGAGCTCGTTGCCGGCGATGACGAACATCTGCGCGGTCGTCGCCAGCGCGATCGGGATCGCCAGGTTCAGCATCAGGTTGAAGCCGAAATAGCTGATGGCGCGCGGGTTGAGCCAGGCAATCGCCATCAATACCAGCGCCAATGACAGCGCCGGCAACAGGCCGCGCAGCAGGCGCGCCCTGGCTGCGCTGCCGCGTGGCGGGGCTTTCGGGAGCGTGCCGGGAGCGATCGCCGTCATCTCAGGCCGCATCACCGAACGAGGACTGGATGATCTTTTCCTCCGTCAGCTCGTCGCGGCCGAGATCGGCCACGATCCGCCCGTTCTTGAACACATAGACGTGGTCGCAATTGTCGAGCTCTTCGGTTTCGGTCGTGTACCAGAGGAAGGTGCGGCCCTTGCCGGCCTCCTCGCGCACGAGACCGTAGACTTCGAGCTTGGTGCCGATATCGACGCCGCGCATCGGGTCGTCCATCAGCACGATCTCGGCATCGGAGCCGAGCGCGCGGGCAAACAGCGCCTTCTGCTGGTTGCCGCCCGACAGCGAATAGATGTTGTTGTTCATGTCGGGCGTGCGGATGCCGATCTTCTGCTTCCAGAATTCGGCGAGCTCGGCCTCGCGCTGCGGCGAGATCAGCAAGCCGTTGCGCAGGCGCTGAAGCGAACGGATGCCGATGTTCTGCGCGATCGACCATTGCGCGAAGATGCCGTCCGACTGGCGGTCGCCGGCGACCAGCGCCACCGGCGCGGTCACCTCGATGCCGGCCCTGGCGCGGGAGGCGGCCGCGAAGATCGCGAGCAGCAGGTCGGTCTGGCCATGGCCGGCTAGACCGGCAAGGCCGATGATCTCGCCCGCGCGGGCGACAAGTTCCTTGCCGTCCTGCTGCCGCGCCGGGCGCGCCCGCACCCTGAGCGCGCCGGCCTCGGTCTTGCGGGTCTCGGCGGCGGCCTTCTGATGTCCCTCGGCGCCGCCCATGGCGGCGACCAGCTTGTCGCGGTCGAACGCGCTTGCGGCATCGGCGGCGACCACCTTGCCGTCGCGCATCACGACGATGCGGTCGGCGTTCTGCAGCACTTCGCCCAGCACATGCGAGATGAGGATGCAGCTGCCGCCGGCGGCGACGAAGCGGCGCACGAAGGCGAGCAGCTGGCCGGCTGTATGCGCATCGAGCGACGAGGTCGGCTCGTCGAGAATGACGAGGTGCAGCGGCTCGCGGGTCAGCGTGAAGGCGCGCGCCACCTCGACCATCTGCCGCCGCCCGATCGAGAGGTCGCCGGCAATGTCGTCCGCCGAGATGCCGTGGTCCGGAAAGATCTCGTCGAGCTTGGCCTGGATGAGAGCGGCGGCCTTGCGCCGCCAGCCGAGGCCGGCGAGTGAGGGATGGTTGATACGCGTGTTCTCGGCGACGCTGAGATTGGGGCAGAGCGACAGCTCCTGGAAGACGCAGCGTATGCCGAGCTCGAGCGCGCGAGCCACGGAATAGCTCGTTTCCTGATTGCCGCGAACGGCGATTTGCCCGCCGTCCGGCCGCAGCGTGCCCGCCACCATATGCATCAGCGTCGACTTGCCGGCGCCGTTATGCCCGACGAGCCCGACGCATTCGCCGGCGCCGACATGGAAGTCGACGCCGTTGAGCGCCCGGACGGCGCCGAAATGTTTTTCGGCGCCGTCCAGCCTGACGATGTCTGCAATAGCCTGAAGCATCCTCAACTTTTATCCGGTTGGCGATGCGGCTGGCAACGCTTGCACCGCTAAACTGGGACGACGTTTCTTCGAATCGTCATCCCACTTTATCTTCTTGGTTGAGCATGATCTTTTCCGAAAACCGCTCACACTTTTCGGGATCATTCTCTATTGCTTGATGTTGGCCTTGATGGCCGCCATAGCCTCTTCCTGCGTGTATTCGTGGGTGGCGACGCCGCCTTCCTTGATCTTCGGCAGCGCAGCCTCGAAATCGTCCTGGGTGAAGGCGAGATAAGGCACCAGGAGATCGTGCGGAATGTCCTTGCGACCGTCGAGCACCTGCTGCGCCACCCAGAAGGCGAGCGTCGACACGCCGGGCGCGATCGAGGCCGACCAGGTCTTGTAGCCGTCCTTCTCCTTCTGCTCCTTCCACCACTTCAGCTCGTCCTGGCGGTTGCCCATGATGATGGTCGGGCGCGGCTTGTTGGCGGCGGCGAAGGCTTGCGCCGCGCCATAACCGTCGCCGCCCTGGTCGACGATGCCGACGACGTCGGGGAGCGACGGCAGGATGGTCGCCACCGCCTTCTGCGCCGTGGTCTGGTCCCAGTCGCCGGTCACCGAGCCGACGATCTTGAACTCGGGATGGGCGGCGACGCCTTCGAGGATGCCGGCATGGATGGCATCGTCGATCGAGGTGCCGGCAAGGCCGCGGATCTCCAGCAGATTGCCGCCCTTGGGCTGGAACTTGGCCATCTGCTCGACTTCCTGCTTGCCCATGTCCTTGAAGTCGACGACGACGCGATAGGCGCAAGGCTCGGTGACGATGCCGTCGAAGGAGACGACGACGATGCCGGCGTCGCAGGCCTGCTTGATGGCGCCGTTGAGCGCATCGGGCGAAGCGGCGTTGATGACGATGGCGTCATAGCCCTGCAGGATCAGGTTCTGCACCTGGGCGGCCTGGGTCGGCACTTCCTTGTCGGCGGTGGTGAAGACGTCCGCCGCCGCCACCACCTTGTCGTCGACCGCCTTCTTGGTGACGATGCCGTAGCTGTCGAGCATCGCTTGGCGCCACGAATTGCCGGCGTAGTTGTTGGAGAACGCGATCTTCTTGCCGCTCGTGTCGGCAAGCGCCGTGCCCGAGGCGAGCATGGCTGCAAGGGCGCTCAAGACCAGTAGTTTCTTCATGTCATTTCCTCCCAGATGTTGACTGCTGCACGTCCATCGGCTCCTCCGAGCCGGCTTCACTCCAATACGATCCGAGCGCCCGATTCGATCCCGCGCCCCCGGCTCAAAACAGCCTCAGTCCCGGCACCCGCACCCTCAGCCGGTAGAGCGACGTCGAAGCGGTGATGTAGAGGCTCCTCAGGTCGTCGTCACCGAAGGTGAAGTTGGCACAGTCTTCCGGCGTTGGAATGACGCCGAGAAGCTCGCCCGACGCATCGAAGACATGGATGCCGCCAGGCCCGGTGCAATAGAGATTACCCCGGCTGTCGATCTTCATCCCGTCCGGCGCGCCCGGCCCGTCGCCTTCCGTCACCGCCCACACCGCGCCGCCATTGAGGTCGCCATTGGCTTCCACGCCGAACACCCTGATGTGGCCGCGCTCGGTGTCGTTGACGAAGAGCCGCGATTCATCGAGCGAGAAGCAGAGCCCGTTGGGCTGCGCGAAATCGTCGGCGACGAGCGTCAGGCGCGCACCGTCGCCGTCGATGCGGTAGACACCCTGGTGGGCCAAATCCTGCGGCCTCGGCACGCCATAGAACTCCGCCCGGCCGTAAGTCGGATCGGTGAAATAGATCGAGCCCCCGGTGGCCACCACAATGTCGTTCGGGCTGTTGAGCTGCTTGTCCCGGTAATGGGTGGCGAGTACCGTCGTCGCGCCGTTCGGTTCGGCGCGGGTGACACGGCTGGTCGCGTGCTCGCAGGTCACCAGCCGCCCCTGCCGGTCGAGCGTGTTGCCGTTGGCCATGTGGCTCGGATTACGGAACAGCTCGATCTCGCCCGAAGGGCTGCGCCGGTACATGCGGCTTTGCGGAATGTCGGAAAAGACCAGCCATTTCTCGTAGGGATGCCATACCGGCCCCTCGATGAAGCCGTAACCGGTGGCCAGCCGCTCCATCGCCGCGTTGCCGACGACGTCGTCAAAGCCGGAATGGCGGGCGCGCGCCTGGATCGACATCACGGGCTCTTGGGTTCCCGCACCGGCTTGCCGGCGACGAACCAGTCGCTGCCCGGCACATCCTCGATCACCACCCAAATCGCTTCCTTGGGCAGCTCGGCGACCTCGCTGATCGCCTCGGTGACGCGGCGCGAGATCTCGTTCTTGCGCGTTTGCGAATGGCCCTCGAGTATCCGTATGCTGACGAACGGCATGGCGCTTCCCCGAAATTCCTGTCTTCTTGTTCTTGTCAGACAAAAGCCTAGTCGGGACGTGGGCGGGGCGATAGCGGTCTAAGCGCATCGCCGACTGTGGTTTTGCACAGTCGGTCGCTTCGGGCGCTTTCCGGACTCGGCGCGATCAGTGCTCCTGTGACGGTGTCGCCTGCGCGAGCCAGACGTCGAGCTGCTCCTGCTCGCGGCGCAGCGCGTCGATGTTGATCAGGCCGCGCGCCATGGCGAGATAGATGGCGCGGGTGCGCGAATTGAAGACCGACGCTTCGCCCGCGCCCTCTTCCAGCGGCACGATGCCGAGCTTGTCGTAGACATGCTTGATGCGGCTCTGCGCGCCGCGGATCGACAAGCCGCGCCGGGCCGCGATCGCCCTGTCGGTGAGGCCGAGCGCGATGTCGATCAGGCTTTCATACTCGCCGTCGGTGATGCCTTCGAACCGGTCCTGGACGCGGTGCTGGATGCCGCGGATCTCGCGATCGATGATGCAATGCCCCTCGCGGAACACGCCGCGCAGCGCCGAGCGCATGCCTTCTTCGGTAGCCGATTTCAGCACATAGCCATAGACCGATCCCGGCGGCACGATCCGCGCCACGCCCCGCACATAGGCCTCGTCGGCGAAATTCGACCAGAACAGGATATGCGTGCCGGCCCGCCGGCTCCAGATCGCGCGGGCGACCTCGATGCCTGTCGCCTTGGGCAGCTGCAGGTCGAGTACGACGTGCGGCGGCTGCCGCTCGGCCGCCAGGTTGATGGCGTCCTCGCCGTCGCCGGCTTCGATCACCTCGACGTCGCCCGGCCACAATTGCTCGACGGTGCGCCGCGCGAAGGTGCGGTGCAGGCCGTCGTTTTCCGCGATCATCACCAACATCAGAACGCCTCCGCCACCGGCTTACCCTCGTTCACCGCGGCGCCGCGCGCTGAAACCTTGCTCGCCGCGGGCTCGCGGTCGATCTCGATGACGACCCGCGTGCCGCCCTTGCGGCTGGCCGGCTCGAAACGCAGCCGCGCCCCGACAAGTGCCGCCCGCGTATGCATGTGGCCGATGCCGCCTTGGGCGGCAGGATCGACCGCGCCGCAGCCATGCCCGTCATCGGCGACGGTCACGCTGAACGTGGTTGCTGTCGAAGCCAGCTGCACCTCGATGCGGCTCGGTCCGGCATGGCGCACCGCGTTGTTGATGGCTTCCTGCACGATCCGGTAGAGCGCCGTGCGCAGCGTTTCCGACAGGTTGTCGGCGCTGCCGTCGCTCGTGTCGGCGATGCGCACGGCGATCGGCGGTTTGGCCCTGGCGACGCTGCGGTTGAGATGCGCCTCGACGGCATCGCGCAGGCCGAACAGTTCCAGCACGCTCGGCCGCATGTCGTCGACGATGTGGCGCAGCTCCGCCAGGCAGCCCGCGACTTCCTGCTCCAGATCGGCAAGCTGGGCCGTGCGCGCCACGCCCCGGCTGCGGAAGGCCGAGACCTGGCGGGCGATGCGGGCGAGGTCGGCGAGCGTCTGGTCGTGCAGGTCCATCGCCATGCGGCGGCGCTCGCGCTCCATGCCGGCGGTCAGTTGCGAGGCGCCGACCCTGAGCAGCTCCGCCCGGTTGCGCGCCTCGCTTTCGGCGAGCATGGCGCGGCGCGCTTCCTCGGTCTGGATCAGCGCAAAGATATAGGGCGCGATGAGGTCGGCGCATTGCTGGGCGACGTCGACGTCCGCCTGCGTGAAGCAGCCGGCCTCGTGCCGGCTGATATTGAGCGCACCGACCACGGTGCCGCGTGCCCTGAGCGGCACGATGATGCGGCTGCGCAGCTTGGCGGCGAAGATCGGCCCGTCGAACGCGCCCTCGAAGTGGAAGCGGTCGTCGACAAGCGCATTGTCGGACAACAGGTAAGGTGTCTCGCCCCGCAGCACGCGACGAATCGGGCTGCCCTCGACCGGATGCTGCGCCAGATCGCTCCAGCTGGTATGGAAACCGGCCTCGTAGCAGGCATGCATGCGCCCATCCAGCGACAGCACCGCCAGATCGATATGATCGTGCGGGATGAGCGTGCCGATTTCGATCGCCGTCGCCCGGAACGCCGAGCCCGGATCGATATGCCCGGCCAAAGCCCGCGAGATCGCGAGCAGCCGGTCGATCAGCTGGGGAGATACCTCCGACATGTCTCCTCCCTTGCCGCCGGGTGAATGCCGCGGAAAGGCACGCCATGCCCATACGGCGCGGCTGCAAGCCTTGTTTCCCGCATTCCTCCCTGCCCGCATTCCTCCCTGCTTGCAAAATAGTGAGCGCTTGACGGTGCCCCTGTCAACGACGGCTGACGCGACGGTGGGGAGATCAACTTCAGGTGCGGCGATTGAAAAGCCGCCGGCTCCTGGTCTAGGAACGATGACAGGAGGCCAGTTGATGGCAGTGACGCCGACCGTTGCTCAGGGCGCCCCAGGAATACCCGCGCGCTGGACGTCGAGCGCCAAGGCCGGCGTCGGCACAGCGCTTTCGGCGAGAAGCCCGCTCTGGTTCACCATAAGCCACGGCATATTGAACGAGATCTATTATCCGCGCCTCGACAGCGCCTGCACGCGCGACATGGGGCTGATGGTCACCGGTCCCGGTGGCTCCTTCTCGGAAGAGAAGCGCGATACGCTGCACTTGATCGAGCCCTTCGAGGACGGCGTGCCGGCCTACCGCCTGGCCAACACGGCGGCCGATGGTTCCTACCGGCTGGAAAAGCGCATCGTTACGGATCCGAAACGCCCCGTACTGCTACAGGAAATCACCTTCGCGGCGCTCAAAGGCTCGGCTTCGGACTACCGCGTCTACACGCTGCTCGCCCCGCATCTCGTCAATGCCGGCATGGGCAACACCGCCTGGGTCGGCGAGCATAAGGGAGAGCGCATGCTCTTTGCGTCAGGCCGCGGTGTCTCGGTCGCGCTCGCTTCTTCGCTGTCCTGGGGCGTCTGCTCGGCCGGTTATGTCGGCGTCTCCGACGGCTGGCAGCAGCTCCGCAGCGGCGGTGCGCTCGACCCGGCCTGCCAGCGCGCGGAGGACGGCAATGTGGCACTGACCGGCGAGATCGGCTTCTCGGCAGGCACCGGCACGGCCTTGCTGGCGCTCGGTTTCGGCGCCTGGCCGGAAGAGGCGGCGGAGATCGCGCTGGCAAGTTTGGAGGACGGCTTCGAGGCTGCCGCAGAAACCTATGCCGCCAACTGGCGGAAATTCCAGGCCGGGCTGGAGAAGCTCGACCGGCAGGCTGCCTCTGGCCTCAACACCTACCGTGTCGGCACCGCGGTGCTCGCCTCGCACCTGTCGATCGCCAGGCCGGGAGCGGCCGTCGCCAGTCTTTCGATCCCCTGGGGCTTCAACAAGGGCGACGACGATCTCGGCGGCTACCATCTGGTCTGGCCGCGCGATCTGGTCGAGACGGCGGGCGGCTTCCTCGCCGCGGGCGACGCCGGGCAGGCGCTCGAGATCCTGACCTATCTCCGCTCGATCCAGCAGCCGGACGGTCATTGGCCGCAAAATTGCTGGTCGAGCGGAACGCCCTATTGGCCAGGCATCCAGATGGATGAATGCGCATTTCCGCTGCTGCTTGCCGACGCGCTCCGCCGCGCCGGTCATCTGCCGCGCGCCAAGCTCGGCGAGTTCCTGGCCATGATCGAGAGCGCGGCCTCCTATGTCGCGCGGAACGGCCCGGTGACCGGCGAAGACCGCTGGGAGGAGGACGCCGGCTACAGCCCGTTCACACTGGCCGTGGAGATCGCGGCACTACTTGCCGCGGCCGACATGCTCGACGCCTGCGATAAAACTGAGCCGGCAAATTATCTGCGCGAAACCGCCGACTGCTGGAACGACCAGATCGAGCGCTGGACCTATGTCACCGGCACTGAAACCGCCGCCAGGGAAGGCATCGCGGGCTACTATGTCCGCATCGCGCCGCCCGACGCTGCCGGCGCCGCTTCGCCCAAGGACGGCTTCGTGCCGATCAAGAACCGGCCGCCCGGCGACGGCGACAGGCCGGCCGAGGCCATCATAAGCCCCGACGCGCTGGCGCTGGTCCGCTTCGGCCTGAGAGCCGCCGACGATCCGCGCATCGTGAACACCGTCAAAGCGATCGACGCCACGCTGCGCTGCGACCTGCCGCAAGGTCCGCTCTGGTACCGCTACACCGGCGACGGCTATGGCGAGCACGAGGACGGCTGGCCTTTCGACGGCACCGGCCAAGGCCGGCCATGGCCGCTGCTCGCCGGCGAGCGCGCCCATTACGAGCTGGCCGCGGGACGGCCCGGCAAAGCGGCCGAACTGCTCGAAACCTTCGAGCGCTCGGCGGGTGTGGGCGGCCTTCTGCCGGAGCAGGTCTGGGACAAGCCCGACATGGCCGAACGCGAATTGCGGCTCGGCGCGCCTTCCGGCAGCGCCATGCCGCTGGTCTGGGCGCATGCCGAGCACATCAAGCTGTTGCGCTCGCTGCGTGACGGCGCGGTCTTCGACCTGCCGCCGCAAGGCGTCGAGCGCTACATCAAGGGTAAGACAGTGTCGCCCTTCAGGATCTGGTGCTTCAACAACAAGATCCGCTCCATCCCCGTCGGCAAGGTGCTGCGCGTCGAGCTCGCCGCCCGCGGCGTGGTCCACTGGAGCAGCGACAAATGGCTGACGGTGCATGACGACAAGACGGCCGAAAACGCCTTCGGCGTCCACCTGGTCGACCTGGCCGTCGCCGGTTTGCAGCCGGGATCGACGATCGTCTTCACTTTTTTCTGGCCCGAAGCCAGCCGCTGGGAGAATGTCGACTTCACCGTCGGCATCGATCTTTTGGATAGCCAGTAAGATTCTTTCCTCGAGCTATTAGGATGACACCATGCAGATCGGAATGATGGGACTGGGCAGGATGGGCGCCAACATGGTGCGGCGCCTGATGCGCGACGGCCATGAATGCGTGGTCTACGACATCAATTCGGCAAGCGTCGCCGGCATGGTCAAGGACGGCGCCGTCGGCGCCGCCTCGCTGGAGGAGTTCGTCGCCAAGCTTGCCAAGCCGCGCTGCGCCTGGCTGATGCTGCCGGCGGCGATCACCGGCAGGATCGTCGACCAGGTGGCGGCGCTCATGGAGCCTGGCGACATCATCATCGATGGCGGCAATTCCTATTATCATGACGCCGTCGACCAGGCCGCGAAGCTGGCGACCAAAGGCATCAGCTTCGTCGACGTCGGCACCAGCGGCGGCGTGTGGGGGCTGGAGCGCGGCTACTGCCTGATGATCGGCGGCCCCGATGAAGCCGTGCAGCACCTCGATACGGCCTTCGCCACGCTGGCGCCGGGCGCCGACCCGGGCTCCAATCCGCCGAAGGACGCCGGCACGGCGCCTTACGGCTATCTGCATTGCGGTCCGAGCGGCGCCGGCCATTTCGTCAAGATGGTGCACAACGGCATCGAATACGGCGTCATGGCCGCTTATGCCGAAGGCATCAACATCCTGAAATCGGCCAATGCCGGCAAGCGCGGCAGGACCGCGGACGCGGAAACCAGTCCGCTCGAAAATCCGCAATATTACCAGTTCGACATCGATCTGCCCGCCGTAGCCGAGGTCTGGCGGCATGGCAGCGTGATCGGCTCCTGGCTGCTCGATCTCACTGCCGGCGCGCTCAAGAACGATCCGACGCTCGCCCAATTCGGCGGTCGCGTCTCCGATTCCGGCGAGGGCCGCTGGACGCTCAAGGCGGCGATCGACACCGGCGTTCCGGCGCCGGTGCTCTCCTCGGCGCTGTTCGACCGCTTCTCCTCGCAGGGTGAATCCGCTTTTGCCGACAAGCTTTTGTCCGCCATGCGCTATGCCTTCGGCGGCCATGTCGAAAAGCCGAAGACCGGCGCGTGAGGGGAGAGGCGGCATGAGCCAGGAGAGGTCCGACACGCTGGTGCTTTTCGGGGCGACCGGCGACCTTGCGCACAAGAAGATATTTCCGGCGCTGTATCATATGGTCGCCAAGGGGACGTTGGCCGAGCCGGTGATCGGCGTTGCCTTCGACCCCTGGGACGTCGGCAAGCTGGTGGACCGTGCCCGCGACGGCATCGTCAATACGCTGGGCGCCGTCGACGACAAGGTGTTCGGCAAGCTCGCCTCGCTGCTGCGCTATGTCAGCGGCGACTACCGCGACCCGGCCACCTTCGACAGGCTGAAGACCGCGCTCGGCGCAGCGCAGCATCCGCTGCACTACATGGCGGTCCCGCCGACCATGTTCGAGACCGTCGTCCAGGGCCTGGAGCAGTCCGGCACCGCGCGCGGCGCGCGGCTGATGGTGGAAAAGCCGTTCGGCCACGACCTGCAGTCGGCGCGCTGGCTGAACCGCGTGCTGCATCTGGTGTTCGACGAGCAGTCGATCTTCCGCATCGACCATTATCTCGGCAAGGAGGCGATCCAGAACCTGCTCTATTTCCGCTTCGCCAATTCCTTCCTCGAGCCGATCTGGAACCGCAATTTCGTCGAGAGCGTGCAGATCACCATGGCCGAGGATTTCGGCATCGAAGGGCGCGGCAAATTCTACGACGATGTCGGCTGCATCCGCGACGTCATCGAGAACCATCTGCTCAACATCCTTTTGCTTTTAGCCATGGAGCCGCCGGTCGGCCGCTCGGCCGACGATCTCATCGACGAGAAGGTGCAGGTGCTGCGCGCTATCCGCACGCTCAACAAGGACGATGTCGTGCGCGGCCAGTTCGACGGCTATCTTGCCGAGCCGGGCGTGCGGCCGAATTCGCCCGTCGAGACCTTCGCAGCGGTGCGCTTCTTCGTCGACACCTGGCGCTGGCGGGACGTTCCCTTCTTCATCCGCGCCGGCAAGAACATGCCGGTGCACGCCACCGAAGTGATCGTGCGGCTGAAGCGGCCGCCCCTCGACGTCTTCGACCCGATCAAGCCGGGCGATGCCAACTATGTCCGTTTCCGCATCGACCCGCAGGTGGCGATCTCGATCGGCGCGCAGCGCAAGATCGCCGGCGACGACATGATCGGCGAGCAGGTCGAGCTCACCGCGCTCGACGATACCAAGGGCGACATGCCTCCCTACGAGCGGCTGATCGGCGACGCGATGAACGGCAACGGCCAGCTCTTCACGCGCCAGGACGCGGCCGAGCTCGCCTGGCGCATCGTCGGCCCCGTGCTCGGCGACACCACGCCGCCGCAGATCTACGCGCCGAAGAGCTGGGGACCGGCTGACGCCATGAACGGCTTCGGCCCACCCAATGGCTGGATCAACCCGACGAAATAATTCGGAGGCAACGGATGGCGAAAGCAACAAAACCGGCAGCGGCAGCAAGCGAGCAGATCGTGCTCACCATCGACGTCGGCGGCTCTCGCGTGAAGATCCTCACCAGCGCCGGCGGCGAGGTGCGCCGCACCGAGTCAGGGCCGGGCCTGACTCCCGAGCAGGTCGTCGCGTCGGTGAAGAAATTGGCCGAGGGACTGGACTACGACGTCATTTCGATGGGCTATCCCGGCCCGGTCAAGGACAACAAGCCTTCGCTCGATCCCTTCAATCTCGGCAAGGGCTGGAACGGCTACGATTTCGCCGCCGCTTTCGGCAAGCCGGTCAAGGTCGTCAATGACGCGCTGCTGCAGGCGATCGGCAGCTACGAGGGCGGCCGCATGCTGTTCCTTGGCCTGGGCACGGGCCTGGGCGCGGCAATGATCCTCGACCATGTCGGCCAGCCGATGGAGCTTGCCCATCTTCCCTACAAGAAAGGTTGCAGCTTCGAGGACTATGTCGGCGAACGCGGACTGGTGAAGCACGGCAAGAAAAAATGGCGCAAATACGTTTTCGACGTCGTGGACAGGCTTCGCGCCGCCTTGCAGCCGGACTATGTGGTTATCGGCGGCGGCAACGTCGACAAACTCGATGAATTGCCGGAGAAATCCAGGCGTGGCGACAACACGCGCGCCTTCGAAGGCGGATTTCGACTGTGGCGCGACAAGGCGCTGATCGTCTGATATTATCTCATTCCAGTATAGTTGTTCAAAATAACGTGTAACCGCGCGACTGATCGTTGCGCTGGTCAGATTTGCCGACTAGGAATTCGCCGGCCTGCCGCATGTTGCGTCGCCTGGACGCAGAAAAGGATGCGGCAACGCTTCGATATATATCCCGATTTTCGGAACCATGCGGCATAACGGAGGAATGACGTGGACGAGGACACCAACACACCGAAGGCAGCCGACCTGCTCGAGCTGACCGCTCATATCGTATCGGCCTATGTCGCGAAGAACAGCCTGCCCGTAGCAGGTCTGAGCGAGCTCATTGCCAGCGTCGCCGCATCGATCGGCGGACTTGCTCAGCCGCAGGCACCTGCCGCGCCGCCGCCCACTCCCGCGGTCAATCCCAGGCGCTCGGTGACACCCGACTACATCATCTGCCTCGAGGACGGGAAGAAGTTCAAATCGCTGAAACGCCACATCGGCGTTCATTTCGGGCTGACGCCGGAAGCCTACCGCACCAAATGGGGGTTGCCGGCAGACTACCCGATGGTCGCCCCCAACTATGCGGCCTCGCGCTCGGAGCTTGCCAAGTCGATCGGCCTCGGCCGCAAGGCGGAAACCGAGCCGGTGAAGCCAGCCAGAGGACGGAAGGCCAAGACGCCAGCCTGAGCCGCCACTGCCTGCACCAATAAAGCGCGTCGCGACGAAACGCATTCAGGCGACGCGCTTCAAGTCTTTGTTTTGATGCATGTCGTTCTCCCAAAACCGCTACGCATTTTTGGGCGACATGCATTAGTTTGCGAAGCCTGCCGGCGAATCCGCCTTGGCAGGCTTCCTGCTTTTATGGCTTGGATACGCTGGATTGGGGGAGCAGGTCATGAACTACGCAAGGATGGTGATCGAGAAGGAAGCGCCGGAGGAGTACGGCTACGACCGGATCCGCTACAATCTCTCCGAAAGCTCGATCGCCGACCGGAAGCTCTCCGACATCGGTCTCACGCTGCCCGATCTCACTCTGTTCTACGGTGAGCATCGCGGCGACAAGGAACTGCGCGCGCTGATAGCCGGCCAGGACGAAGGGCTCTCCCCCGACGACGTGCTGGTGACTGCGGGCGCCGCCGGCGCGCTGTTCATCATCGCGACCTCGCTGCTTTCGGCCGACGACCATCTCGTCGTCGTGCGGCCGAACTACGCCACCAACATCGAGACGCCCAAGGCGATCGGCTGCGCCATCGGCTATGTCGATCTCGATTTCGACAGCGGCTTCGCGATCGACGTCGAACGCGTCGCGGCGGCCGTGCGGCCGAACACCAGGCTGATCAGCGTCACCTGCCCGCACAACCCGACCGGCACGATGATGCGCCAAGCCGACCTCGACGCGCTGATCGCGCTTGCCGAAAGCCGGCGCTGCCGGCTGCTGGTCGACGAGACCTATCGCGACCTTTCCTATGGCGAGCGGCTGCCCTCGGCGGCATCGTTCAGTCCCGCCGCCATCAGCGTTTCCTCCCTGTCCAAGGCCTTTGGCATCCCGGGCATCCGCATCGGCTGGCTGGTCACCAGGGACAAGGCGCTGCAGGAGACTTTCCTCGCCGCCAAGGAGCAGATCGGCATCTGCGGCAGCGTCATCGACGAGGCGATCGCACGCACCGTGCTGGAACGCCGCGACGCCTTCCTCAAGTCGCTGCTGCCGGACATGGCGAAACGGCGCGACATCGTCCAGGCCTGGATCGATGGTGAGCCGCTGGTCGACTGGGTGCGGCCGAAAGGCGGTGTCGTCGGCTTCCCGCGGCTGAACGTCGACGCCGGCTTCGACCTCGACCGCTTCTACGCCAGGCTCCTCGAAGATCACGGTACCTATGTCGGCCCCGGCCACTGGTTCGAGATGCCGAAGCGCTTCTTCCGCGTCGGCTTCGGCTGGCCGAAGGAAGCGGAGCTGCGCGGCGGACTGGAGGCCATCTCGGTCGCGTTGAGAGGCTAAGCATGTCTCCCGAAAGTGGAAACCGGTTTCGGGACAAAGACATGCGCAAAATCAAAAGCCTAAAGCGCATGGAGCGAATCCGAAGGATCGCGACGCGCTTTAAGCCTCTTTCCATCGCGAACGATAATTCCAGATTTCTTTCAGCGAGCGCGGATTTTTTGCGCGCGCGGCAGGACGAACTGGGCTAGAGTGTTTCACCGTTTCACGGAAACGGTAACCCGCTCTATCTCTTTGTTTTCACGCAATTCCGGACGGAAAACCGTTTCCACTTTTCCTGGAATTGCTCTAAGGGTCTCTGACCGGACCAGCGCCCGCCGTGGAAGTGCCCCGCCGGCCAATGCCGCAACGGGGCCCTTGAATCATGACCATCGAAGCAACTTCACCCGAACAGCGATACGCCGCTTTCCGGCACCGACCGTACCTCAGTTACTGGACGGCGCGCTTCCTCACGACTTTCGCCACCCAGATCGTCTCTGTGGCCGTCGGCTGGCAGATCTACGATCTGACGCGCAATCCCTTCGATCTCGGCATCGTCGGCATCGTCCAGTTCCTGCCGTCGCTGCTGCTGGTGCTCGTCACCGGCGTCGTCGCGGACCGCTTCGGCCGCCGCCTGATCATGACATTGTCGTCGCTCGTCGAGGCCGGCTGCGCGCTCACGCTATTATTGCTGACGCTGCGCGGCCTTGGCGGCCCGCTGCCGATCTTCGTCGTGCTCGCCCTGTTCGGCATCGCCCGCGCCTTCTACGGGCCGGCCTCGTCCTCGCTGGTCGCCAATCTCGTGCCGCCTGAGCATTTCGCCAATGCGATCGCCTGGAACTCGTCCGCCTGGCAGACGGCGACCATCGTCGGCCCGGTCGCCGGCGGCCTGCTCTACGGCCTTTCGGCGGAGGTCGCTTACGCCACCGCGGCGATCCTGATGCTCGTCGCCGCGCTGCTCGTCTTCACCATTCCCAAGCCCGCCCAGCAGACGGCAACCGACAAGCCGACGATGCAGACGCTGTTTGCCGGATTCGGCTATATCTGGAGCGAGAAGATCGTACTCGGCGCGATCTCGCTCGACCTTTTCGCCGTGCTTCTGTCCGGCGCCTCGGCGCTGCTGCCGGTCTATGCGCGCGACATTCTGGAGCTTGGCCCGTGGGGCCTCGGCCTCTTACGCTCTGCGCCCGGCATCGGCGCCATCGCCGTGGCGGTCTGGCTCGCCGGCCACCCGATCAACGACCATGCCGGCAAGGTCATGCTGGGCTTCGTCGCCCTGTTCGGTGCCTTCACGGTGCTGTTCGGCGTTTCGACCATCACCTGGCTGTCGATCGCGGCGCTCGCCCTGCTCGGCGCCACGGACATGTTCAGCGTCTATATCCGCGAAACGCTGATCCAGCTTTGGACGCCGGACGAGGTGCGCGGCCGCGTCAACGCCGTCAACCAGGTCTTCGTCGGCGCCTCCAACGAGGTCGGCGAGTTTCGCGCCGGCACCATGGCGGCCCTGATCGGCACGGTTCCTGCCGTGGTGGTCGGCGGCATCGGCGCCGTCGCGGTTGCCGGGTTGTGGGCCTATCTGTTCCCGGCGCTCAGGCAGGTGCGGCATCTGAACAGCAGAACGTAGTTCCTCTCTATTCACTGAACCCCTGGCATGTTTACGCAGCCGCTCTACGGCGCGCCCCCCTCTGTCCTGCCGGACATCTCCCCCACAAGGGGGGAGATCGACCACCATGTCGGATTTCGCCAACGGCCAACGTCGCAGGAGAAGCGAGGCAGCGAAGCTGCCAATCTCCCCCCTCGTGGGGGAGATGTCCGGCAGGACAGAGGGGGGCGCGAAGGAACGCAACTCGACCTGGATGCGATCTCGCTTCGGCCGCCTTGATCCCGCCTACCGCAGCGCCGGCTTGCCAAAGATCAGCGTCAAAAACTCCCCCAGCCAGCGTTTCAAGTGCATGTCCCAGATCAGCCGGCCGCCGAGGTGATCGCGGCCGGGCTGGGCGCCGGGCAATTCGAAGCGATGCGCGCCGCGCACCACCCAGCGCTGCATCATCGCCCTGGTCAGCTCGCCATGAAACTGGATGCCCCAGGCGTTCTCGCCATAGCGGAACGCCTGGTTGGGGTAAGTCTCGGCGGTCGCGAGCAGCGTTGCCTCCTTCGGCAGCGAAAAGCCCTCGCGGTGGAACTGATAGACCATCTCCGGCCAGTGCAGCAGCTTCTTGCCGGCATCCGTCGCCTTCAGCGGATACCAGCCGATCTCGACCAGTCCCTCGTCGTGGCCGTCGACCCTGCCGCCGAGATGATTGGCAAGCATCTGCGCGCCCAGGCAGATGCCGAGAAAGGGCCGGTTTTCCTTGAGCGGTATCTCCAGCCAGTCGGTCTCGCGGCGGACGAATTCGTCCTCGTCATTGGCGCTCATCGGTCCGCCGAAGATCACCGCGCCGGCATGGCCGTCCAGCGTGCGGGGCAATTCGTCGCCGAGCGGCGGCCGGCGGATATCGAGATCGAAACCTTCCTCCAGAAGCATATGGCCGACGCGGCCGGGGCTCGAAGTCTCCTGATGCAGCACGATCAGAATCTTGGGTCTCGGCCTCGGTCTGGGTGGCATGGAAGGAGAAGCTTCCTCTATTCGTCGCTCGACGTTCCGCGCGCGCCGGGCGCTTCGGCCGCCGCCTTGCGGCGCGCCTCGATGCGGTCATGCCGCTCGACGCCGATCAGTTCGGCGACGCGCCAGACGGTGTTGTCCTCAAGCTCGTGCAGCTCGCCATCGGCGTAGACGATCTCCCACATCAGGCCGATGAAGGCCTTGCGCGCCTCGGCGTCGAGATGGCGCTTGAGCACGCTGGTGAAGGCGTAGAGGTCGATCGCCTCGTTGTCGGCGCGCTCGCCGGCCGCCGCCAGCGCGTCGAGCTCGTCGCCGCTGATCGAATAGGTCTCGGAGAGAATCTCCTTGAAGCGCTCCCACTCGACATCCTGGCGCACGCCGTCGGCGTTCATGACATGATAGAGCAGGGCCGAGGCCGCGACGCGCGGATCGTCGGCGCTCGGCTTGGCCTCGCCGGCCGGCAAATCCCTCAGGAAGGACAATACGCGCTCGAACATCGACATCTTTTCCCTGTCCGCCAAGACCGGCCTCAGAACAAACGAAACCGGCGCGGCGATTTTTCCGCCTCGTCTTCCGGCGCGACGCCCGGATCGTCCGGCAACCGTTGCAACTCCTTGGCCTGCCCGATGGTTTCGGCATCGGTCGCGGCCTCGGCAGCGCCCTTCTCGCCACCGTTCGAGACCGCCGGCTTGTCGGTTGGGCGATCGGGGACGATTTCAATCGCTTTCTCGCTCGGTACGGCGGACGGTGCCGCAGGAATTGCCGGCACTGCCGCGACGTCCGCGTCGCTGTCGATCAACTGGCCAAGCCGCTCCATCGGCGCGCGCCAGGCGAAGGCATCGAGCTTGCCGGTGATCGGCGACACCGGCGCCCAGCGTTCGGAGACGACGCCGTCGGCGACCCAGGCCGGATCGCGCGGCGCACGCACGGCTTTCGACAGCAACTGCCGCACCTTGCCCTGGTCGCCGGTTTCGGCCTCCTCGATGTCGGCCAGAAGCAGATAGGCGCCCTCGCGGCGATCCATGCGGATCGCGGCCTCCGCCTCGCGCCGCGCGGTGGCGAAATCCTGCGCGTCGAGCGCGGCGCGCGCCACGGCCATCGACGATTCGGCGTGGTTCTTCTTCATCTCCTGCAGCTTTTTCGCCCGGTTGAGGCGGTCGAGCACGGCATCGCCCGGCCTCGCATGGGTGTAGAGCTCGGCGATGTCCGGATGCGGCTCGGCCCTCCAGGCGGTTTCGAGGATCTTGGAACCCTTGCGCACGTCGTTTTGCCGGAAGACCATATTGGCGGCGATGACCGCCGCCGGCGCGAAGTCGGGCGCCAACTTGTTGGCCTCGAGCGCCGCGGTCCTGGCAGCGTTCGGATCGCTGTCGACCAGCGCCTGCGCCTTGGCCGTGAGCAGCACGGCGCGGCGGCGGTTGGCTGCATCGCGCTCGATCTGCCGCGTCGATTTCTGCGCCTCGACCAGCTTCAGCGCGCCGTCCCAGTCGCCGCGCTCGGTCAGTTCTTCCAGCGTCGATTCCGCCGCCCAGGCAAGCTGCGGCGCCACCGCTGCCGCGCGGCCGGCATAATGGCGCGCGGCATTGCGGTCGCCCAGCCGCTCGGCCTCGAGATAGAGCCCGCGCAGGCCGAGCAGCCGCATCTCCGGATCGTCGAGCATGCGCTCGAACTTCTCGCGCGCGCCCTCATGGTCGCCTTCGAGCAGCGAGGCCTGCGCGTCGAGCAGGTTGATCAGCGGCTCCTGGTCGGAGCTGATCAGCTTGGCCGCTTCCTTCGTCTTCTTGCGCGCCAGCGCGCCGTCGCCGGCGCCGGCCGCTATCATGCCCGTCGACAGCGCCTGGTAGCCGCGGTCGCGGCGGCGCACCCGGAAATAGCGCGAGATCGTGTAGGGGCTGTTCCACAGCGACTTGACCAGCCACCACAGGATCATCACCGCGGCGACCACGGCGACGATCGCCACCGCCGCCACCATCAGCGTGACCTGGTACTGGTAGCCGTTGAAGGTGACGAGCATCTCGCCAGGGCGGTCGGCCAGCCAGGCGAAGCCTAGCCCGAGCGCGAAGACGACGGCGAGGAAGATGAGGATGCGGATCATATGACGGCCCTCACGCCTTCGTCGCGCCGGCAATCAGCGCGTCGATCTGCTTCTCGACCTCCAGCCGCGCCTTCAGTTTGCCGGCAAAATCGGCGCCCGCCGACTTCGCCGCATCGGGCAGCGTGTCGTATTCGCCGAGCGCCTTGGCGTAGTCGCCCTGGTTGACCGCGACCTCCAGGCGCGCCACGGTCTCCGGCGCGCCCTTGCCCTCGACGGTGCCGACCGGCCGCACCTTGACCAGCGATTCGGCGCTCGACACCAGGCTCTGGAAGAAGCCGGCATTCTGGTCGACCGGCGTCGTGGCCTCGACCATGGCATTGGCGGCGGCCTCGACCTCCGAGGCGATCGTGGCGCGGGTCGGCACGCCCTTCTCGGCATAGGACCGCAGCACCGCGATCTCCGGTGCGTCCGGCGCGATCGCCGCGAAAGTATCGAGCTCGGTCGCGAACGGCGCGCCGCGATCGAGGGCCGCCTTCAGCGCCGAAGCGGCAATCGCCAGCGCGATCTTCGGCTGCGAGGCCTGTGCCTCGACCTTGCCGGAGAGCTGCTGCACCGACTGTTCCAGCGCCGCGATCCGGCCGTCCTCGGCCTTGGCCGCGTCGCCGGCCGATTTGACCAGCGCGTCGAGCCCGGCGAGTTTCTCGTTGAGCGGTCCAAGATCCACAGGCGCCGCGCCACCCGCCTTCTGCAGGTCGGCGACGGCCGTCTCGATCTGGCCGACCTTGTCGTTGAGCGCCTTGATCGCGGTGCCATCGCCGCTCTGTCCGGCCGAGGATTTCAGCGCCGCGACATCGGACTTCACCTGGTCGAGCGCCGAGGACAGGCCGTCCACCTTGGCCGAAGCGCCGGTGTCGCCCGCTTGCTTCAGCACCGCGATTTCACCCTTGAGCGATGCGATCTCGCCGTTGACGCCATCGAGCGATGATCCACCGGAGGCCGGGGAGCCAAGCAGGCCGACCGCCTGCAGGAGACCGGCGCCGGCAAGAGCGATCACGCCGCCGATGACGCCGGCGGCGATGGTGCGCACTCCGGCACGCCCGGATGCCGCCGCAACACGATCGTTGCTGCTAGCCGCGCTCGGCCTTGGTGCCGCTGCGGCAGCGCTGGCGCCGGCAGCCGACGCATCCTCGAAATCGTAGCCGAAACCCTTTGGCTCGCTTTTCGGAGCCTCTTCACCACCCGGATAAGGCGCTTCCGCCTCGTCCTTGCGCTTCGCTTCGGACCCGCCGGTCCCGGCACGCGCCGAATCGGCGTGCTCCCACGGCTCGATATCGGCCTGCTCGGCATGGATCGGCTCTTCCGGAGCCTCCGGCTGAGAAGCGGCGGCGGCTTCCTCCGCCTTCGCCTCGTCGGTCTGCCCGGTACTGGTCTCGGCCTTGGCGGCATCCTCGTCGGCGATTCGCGAGACGGCGCCTGGCTCGAGCTCGATCGTTACCGGCTCGCGGCGGCTCTTCGAATGCCGCACCTTAGGCGTCTTGACCATGCTTGGGCTCCGCGAATTGGCTTGAGGATGGTTCAAAGGGTCTAGGGGATGCTCTAGCACATCACCAAGCGGTGAAAAGGGGCGGTGTGATGACGCGGCTCAGCCCGGCAGCGACAAAAGCGCCAGCAGCGCATCCTCGTCGGGTTGCGAGGCGATACGGACGTTCTGCCCGCCGATCCCGTCCAATGCCTTGGCGACACGGGCTGAAAGGATGAGAAACTCCGTCCTTTCAAAGAGACGATGCAGCGCTGGGCGCCTGGCCAAGCCAATCATCGCCGCGGCCGCCTTGGCCGAATAGAGCAGCACCGCCTCGACCGCCGTGCCCGACAACCGGGCAATGACGTCGTCATCGCCGTAGTCCAGCTCGACCGTGTCGTAGGTCTCGACGGGCCGTACACGCACTCCGGCTGCCGTCAGCCGTTCCTCGAACAGCGGAAAGCGCACGCGCCCGCAAAGATAGACCATCTCCTTGCCTGCGAGTTCGCCGGCTATCGCGGCAGCCAGCGCCTCGGCATCGCCCGAACCTTCGGAGACGGATGTAAATCCAGCCGCGCGGCAGGCTTCGGCCGTCCTTTTCCCGACCGCATGGCAAGGCAAGGCGGCAAGCGCCGCGACCAATTCCCTGGGCGCGTGACGGACGGCATTGGCGCTGGTGATGGCGACCGCGGCAGCCGCAGGGAAGTCACTTGCCTCGATCGGCAGCGCCGCCGTTTCGGTCAGCGGCAGCAGGATAGGCTGGAATCCCTGGGCTTCGAGCCGCCGGGCTGTGCGCGAGGCGCCCGGTTCCGGCCTCGTCACCAGGACGCGGACCATGTCAGGCCCAGCCGTCGAAGAATTTTGCGCCGGCCTTGCCGCGCACCGTCCGCGCGGCTTCCGCGCCTATCTCCGCCGCGTCGCGGGCCGGGCCGTCCAGTCTGACCTCGTGCGACTCGGTGCCGTCGGGCGAGATGATCAGCCCGGCGAAATTGAGTTTTTCGCCCGATATCGTCGCATGGCCGGCGATCGGCGTGCGGCAGGAGCCGTCGAGCGCGGCGAGGAAGGCGCGTTCGCAGGCCAATGCCTGGCCGGTCGGCACATCGCGGATGGCCGCCAGCAATTTTTCTACCGTGCCGTCGCCGATCCGGCTTTCGATGCCGATCGCGCCCTGTCCCGGCGCCGGCGGGAAGACGTCCAGCGGCATCAGGTCGGTGATGACGCTTTCGAGCCCGAGCCGCTTCAGCCCGGCATAGGCGAGGATGGTGCCTTCGGCGACGCCCTCGTCCAGCTTGCGCAGTCTCGTCTGCACATTGCCGCGGAACACCACCACGTCGAGATCCGGCCGCATCCGGCGGATCAGCGCCTGGCGCCGGAGCGACGACGAGCCGACCCTGGCGCCGTGCGGCAGATCGGCAATCCGCTTCGCCGTCTTGCCGATGAAGGCGTCGCGCGCGTCCTCGCGCGGCAGGAAGGTGGAAAGCTCCAGCCCGGCGGGCAGCACCGTCGGCATGTCCTTCGAGGAATGCACGGCGATGTCGATGCGGCCGTCGAGCAGCGCTTCCTCGATCTCCTTGGTGAATAGGCCCTTGCCGCCCGCCTCCGAGAGCGGCCGGTCCTGGATGCGGTCGCCGCTGGTCGAGATCGGCACCACTTCGAACGCCTGTTCGGGAAGGCCGTGCGCCCTCATCAGCCGTGCCCGCGTCTCATGCGCCTGGGCGAGCGCCAGCGGGCTGCCGCGGGTTCCGATTTTCAAGGTTGTTTGCATGGCGCGCGGTCCGTGATAACCCCCGGCAGGCGAAGCCTGGCTGGCCCTGTCCTATATAGGAAAGGTCAGCAGCACAATCTTCGAGGACAGCGACGAATTGATCCGCGTTCTGGGCATTGAGACGAGCTGCGACGAGACGGCGGCCAGCGTGGTAGCGCTGGACGGCGTCTCCGCGCCCGAAATCCTCTCCAATGTCGTATTGAGCCAGATCGAGGAGCATGCAGCTTTCGGCGGCGTCGTGCCGGAGATCGCCGCGCGCGCCCATGTCGAGGCGCTGGACGGGATCATCGAGGCAGCGCTTGCCGATTCGGATGCTTCGCTCGACCAGGTCGATGCGATAGCCGCGACGGCCGGGCCGGGTCTGGTCGGCGGACTGATCGTCGGCCTGATGACCGCCAAGGCGATCGCGGCCGCCGCCGACAAGCCGCTGATCGCCATCAACCACCTCGAAGGCCATGCGCTGACGGCAAGGCTGACCGACGGCCTCGATTTCCCCTACCTGCTTCTGCTCGTATCCGGCGGCCACACCCAGATCGTCGCGGTGCGCGGCGTCGGCGACTACCAGCGCTGGGCAACCACCATCGACGACGCGCTGGGCGAGGCCTTCGACAAGACGGCCAAGATGCTCGGTCTGCCCTATCCGGGCGGACCGAATGTCGAGAAGGCGGCGGCAAGCGGCGATGCGAGCCGCTTTGCCTTCCCGCGCCCGATGAAAGGCTCGGCGCAGCCGGATTTCTCCTTCTCCGGCCTGAAGACGGCCGTGCGCCAGGCGGCGAGCGCGATCGCGCCGCTCAGCGACCAGGACGTCGCCGACATCTGCGCCTCCTTCCAGGCGGCGGTGGCCGATGCGCTGGGCGACCGTGTCGCCCGAGCGCTCGCCCGTTTCCGCAAGGAATTTCCCGACAAGACGAACCCCGCCCTGGTCGTAGCCGGCGGCGTTGCCGCAAATCGCACGATCAAGGCGACGCTCGAGGCGCTCTGTTTTGAAGCCGGCTTTGCATTCGTGGCGCCCCCGCAGAAGCTCTGCACCGACAATGCCGCAATGATCGCCTGGGCCGGCATCGAGCGGCTGCGCGCCGGCATGGCCGGCGTGAACGCCGCCGATTTCGCGCCGCGCTCGCGCTGGCCGCTGGACAGCGTTTCCGCCCCCTTGGTCGGCTCCGGCCGGCGCGGTGCCAAGGCATGATCAAAAAAGGCATGACGAAAGACACGGCCAAGAAAGCCACGACCGGCAAGGCGCCTGCCACCGGTTGGCGCGTCGCGGTGCTGGGCGGCGGCGCCTGGGGCACGGCGCTGGCGCTGGCGATGCTGCGTGCCGGCCATTTCGTGCGACTTTACGCGCGCGACAACGAGACCGTGGCCGCGATCGACCGCGGCGAGAATCCGCGCTACCTGCCCGGCATCGCGATCGAACCCGGCATCGTCGCTACGAGTGACATCGGCGCCGCGCTCAGCGGCGCCGACTGCGTGCTGGCGGTGACGCCTGCGCAGTCGCTGCGCGCGGTGCTGGCCACCGCCGCCGGCCATGTGCCGGCCGGCGTGCCGCTGGTCCTCTGCGCCAAGGGCATCGAGCGCGACACCGGCGCGTTGCTGTCGGCGATCGTCGAGGAAAGCCTGCCGAACAATCCGGTCGCCGCACTTTCCGGTCCGAGCTTCGCCGGCGACGTCGCGCGCGGCCTGCCGACGGCGGTGGTGGTGGCAGCCCGCAACGGAGAACTGGCGGCCGACCTTGCCGCCCGCTTCTCGGCCGAGAACCTGCGCTGCTATTCCAGCGACGACCTGATCGGCGTCGAGATCGGCGGCGCGCTGAAGAACGTCTTTGCCATTGCCGCCGGTGCGGTCACCGGCGCCGGGCTCGGCGCCAGCGCGCAGGCGGCCATGGTGACGCGCGGCTTCGTCGAGTTGCGCCGCATCGGCGCCGCCTTCGGTGCCAAGCCGGAGACATTGATGGGACTTTCCGGCCTCGGCGACCTGCTGCTCACCTGTTCCTCGGCGCAATCGCGCAATTTCGCCTATGGCCTGGCGCTGGGCAAAGGCAAGCCGCTTGCCGGCCTGCCGCTCGCCGAAGGGGTGCCGACGGCGGGCATCGCCGCCCGCATCGCCGCCGAGCGCGGCATCGATGCGCCGATCATTTCCGCCGTCGCCGCCATCCTCGACGGCAAGGTGACCATCGGCCAGGCCGTGACGGCGCTGATGACGCGGCCGCTCAAAACCGAAACCGACATCTGAACCATCGGAGCTTGAAGAGATGCTGTTTGCGTTGATTTGCAAGGATAAGCCCGGCAGCCTGCAGCTGCGCGCCGACACGCGGCCGGCGCATGCGGCGTTCCTCGAAGGCCTGATCGACGAAGGCAAACTTGCCTTTGCCGGCCCCTTCCTCGATGCCGACGGCAAGCCCGAAGGCAGCCTGGTCATGATCGAAGCGGCGGATATGGCGGCCGCGCAAGCCTTGGCGGCCGCCGACCCCTATGCCAAGGCAGGCCTGTTCGAAAGCGTCGAGATCCGTGCATGGAACTGGGTCTTCCAGAAGCCTGCGACCGAATGAGGTTCGTTTGCGCGGCCCCTCATCCGCCTGCCGGCACCTTCTCCCCGTAAGAACGGGGAGAAGGAAGAAGCTCCAACGCTGGCGACCCCCTCTCCCCGTTCTTACGGGGAGAGGGTAGGGTGAGGGGCAGCGCCAGCGCTGAATAATGGCTCACCGACAATGGCAATGGGACAACTGAGATGAACTACTGGCTGTTCAAGTCCGAACCCTCGGTCTTTTCCTTCGAGGCGCTGAAGGCCAAAGGCAAGGCGGGCACGCAGTGGGATGGCGTGCGCAACTACGCCGCCCGCAACAACATGAAGGCCATGCGGATCGGCGATCTCGGCTTCTTCTATCATTCCAATGAGGGCCTCGACATCGTCGGCATCGCCGAGGTCTGCGCGCTCGCCCATCCCGACACCACCACCGACGATCCGCGCTGGGAATGCGTCGACATCCGCGCCTGGAAGGACGTGCCGAAGCCGGTGACGCTGGAACAGGTCAAGGCCAATCCGAAGCTGGCCGACATGGCGCTGGTTCGGCTTGGCCGGCTTTCCGTGCAGCCGGTGACGCCGGCGGAGTGGAAAGAGGTCTGCCGCATGGCCGATCTCAACCCGGCGCCGTGACCAGGCTCACGCCGAAAAGCGCGAAGACATTCATCCTCGACAATACGGCGCTGATGGCGCCGCCGCATGTGCCGGAAGTGCTGCTGCATCTGGCCGACGAAGCGCACGACCTGTGGCTGCGCACCGAGGAGGAGCTGGCCGAGATCGGTCTGCCGCCGCCCTTCTGGGCCTTCGCCTGGGCCGGCGGCCAGGGCCTTGCCCGCTATGTGCTCGATCATCCCGCGACGGTGCGGGGAAAACGCGTGCTCGATTTCGCTTCCGGCTCCGGCATGGTCGCCATCGCCGCCTTGAAGGCCGGCGCGAGCCAAGTGATTGCCGCCGATATCGACCCGTTTTGCGAGGCGGTGATCACGCTCAACCTGGAGGCCAATGGCGTGAAGGCCGAATTCCTCGATGCGGACTGCATCGGCACGGATGACGGCTGGGATGTCGTGCTCGCCGGCGACGTCTTCTACGACAAGCCGTTGGCGGACAGACTGACGCCATGGTTCACGGCCCTGAAGGCGCGCGGCGCCGAGATCCTCGTCGGCGATCCGGGCCGCGCCTATCTGCCGAAGAAGGGGCTGCAATCGCTCGCCGTCTACCAGGTGCCGGTGACGCGCGTGCTGGAGGATGCGGAGGTGAAGCGCACCACTATCTGGCGATGGGCTGCCGCTGCTCCGGCTTGACGCGGCTGGCGAACAGGGATTCCATCGCCCGGCGGACGGCATGCCGTTGTCCCGGGATCGCTCTGCGCCTGGGGCGGCATGCATTTGGGGAGGGATTTCATGGATTTTTCGGTCGTGAACTGGGTCGCGGTGATCGCTGCCGCTGTCGTGGCGTGGCTCTTCGGCGCCGTCTGGTACATGGGCTTGAGCAAGCCGTGGCTGAAAGCGGCGAAACTCGACCCGGTGACGATGAAGCGCTCGCCCGTCCCGTTCGTCGTCAGCTTCATCGCCGAGCTGGTGATGGCCCTGATCCTGACGTTGGTGGTCGGCGCGATTACCGGCGGCGAGCCGAGCCCGGTCGCAGGATTGCTGTTCGGTTTCGTGCTCTGGCTGGGCTTCGTCGCCACCACGCTTTCGGTCAACCACCGCTATGAGGGCTTCGGCTGGGACCTCACCCTGATCGACGCCGGCCATTGGCTCGGCGTGCTGCTCATCATGGGTGCGATCGTCGGTTGGTTCGGCGCGCCGGCGGCGCCGGCGGGCTAATTCCGAGAAAAGTGCGAAACTAACCAGCGTCCGCG
The DNA here is from genome assembly GCA_004963905.1 of Mesorhizobium sp. Classification (GTDB taxonomy): domain Bacteria; phylum Pseudomonadota; class Alphaproteobacteria; order Rhizobiales; family Rhizobiaceae; genus Mesorhizobium. The sequence goes on along the minus strand of SUGL01000035.1, from coordinate 3,578 downwards.
TCTTTCGCGACCTCCTCGAGAAGCCAATCGCGGAAGGCGACGATGCGCGCGTCATCCTTCATGGCTTCCGGATAGACGACGAAATAGGCGAATTCCGGCGCGACCTTGATGCCGAGCTCGAAGGGCCTGATGAGCCGCCCTTGCGAAAGGTCGTTGGCCACCATGGCGAAGTCGGCCAGCGCCACGGCATGGCCGTCGAGCGCCGCCTGCGTGGCATCGGTCGCCGATCCGAAGACGAGCGTGCGGCTGTCGTCGAAATCGTCGACGCCGGCCGCCTGCATCCACATCCGCCAGTTCGGCCATGTCACGCCCTGCCGCGACCATTCGATATGCGCCAGCGTGTGGTGGAAGAGGTCGCGCGGCTCCTTCAGCGGCGGGCCCGAGGCGAGCAGCGCCGGGCTGCAGACGGGGATGATGATGTTTTCGAACAGCCGGTGGGCGCAGAGTCCCGGATATTTGCCGGCGCCGAAACGGATGCCGATATCGACGTCGTCCCGTTCGAAGTCCCTGACCTCATAGGTGATATCGAAGCGCAACTCGATGCCTGGCTTCTGCCGGCGGAAACCGTCCACGCGCCGCATCAGCCACTTCGTCGCGAACTGCGCGTCGATCGTCACCTTCAGCAGTGCCGTGCCTCTGCTCATCTTGCGCGCGCGGCTGACGGCGCGGCCAAGCAGGTCGAGCGCATCGACCGAGGCCTCGAACAGAACGTTGCCCGCTTCGGTGAGCCGGATGGTGCGGCTGGTGCGCGTGAACAGCACTAGGTCGAGCTGATCCTCGATTTCCTTGATCTGGTGGCTGACCGCCGCCGGCGTCAGGCCGAGCTCGTCCGCGGCGCGGGTGAAATTGAGATGCCTGGCCGCCGCCTCGAACGTCCTCAACGCACGCGTTCCGGGCAGCAGGCGGGACATCTGATCTCCAAATAAAACTTGATGATCAGACAAGAACTACTCGTTTCCCGTTTATTTTTCAATCCGGCAAGATGGCTTCATCGAAACAACATCAAACCGGATTTGATGTCCGGAGAACACGGATAGAGCCATGACCGAGATCGCCCTGAAGTCCAACACCGCCCCGAAATCCCGCTCCGGCACCACGCTTTGGCTGCGCGCCGCGATCGACTGGCTGCGTCAGGCGCGGATCGCCGCCCGGCTTCCCAACGAATCCGTCGAGGACCTCTCCGACAGCCAGCTGCGCGACATCGGCGCCAAGCGACGCGACATCGCAAAGGCAATGGACCGGGAACTTGGCCGGATTGGGTTGCTGGACGCAGGTTGGCAGCAACCGAGGAGGTGAGAGAGGCAGTAGGGAATAGGCAGTGGGCAGTAGGGCAATTTGCTCTCTTCCTACTGCCCAATCCCTACTGCCTAATCCCTGTTCCCTACCTCACCACCTTCACCACCGTACTGTCCGACAGCAGCGGCAAGAGCCTCGCCATGGTGCGCACGGTCACCGCCACGCAGCCTTGCGTCGGCGTGAAGCCTGGGCGGGCGAGGTGGAAGAAGATCGCGCTGCCGCGCCCGCGCCGGCGCGGCGCGACGTTCCAGTCGAGCACCAGGCACACGTCGTAGAGATTGTCGGCGCGCCGCATCCGCTCATGGCTCGCGCCATAGGGGATCTTCACCGGCCGATTGTAGTTGCGGTCGTCCGGCACTTCGCACCAGCCGAGATCCGGGCCGATCGGCGCCATTGCCAGCCTCGTCCTGCGCCCGCCGGCAAACTGGTCGTGGCGAAAATACCCCGACAATATCCGCATCGCGGCCAGCGGCGTCGCGCCGTCGCCCTCACGTTTGTTGGCGGAGATGCCGCCGCGTCCCAGCGCGCAGGGGAACACGGTTTTACCGGCCTGCAGGAACCCCTGTGCCGGGTTGCCGGGTCTTGCCCGCACGACCAGGACACGCAGGCCTTTCGGCAAAAATGCACCCGCCTCATTGCGCGCGCGTTTTTTCTTGTATGATTGTCTCACGGAACAAATCACTGTGATCGGCTGTTGCGCCGGTGAGCTTCCGCATAAATGGGGGGAGGTCAACTGAATATTCTTTTTAAAACAACGGATTGATCCATGACATCACGCACCATTCTGATCGTTGACGACGACGACGACCTGCGAGCCACCCTCGTCGAGCAACTGGCGCTTTACGAAGAATTCGACGTCCAGCAGGAATCCACCGCCGCGAAAGGCGTCGCCGCGGCGCGCGGCGGTCTCGTCGATCTGCTCATCATGGATGTCGGCCTGCCCGACATGGACGGCCGCGAGGCGGTGAAGATCCTGCGCAAGGGCGGCTACAAGGCGCCGATCATCATGCTGACCGGCCACGACACCGATTCCGACACGATCCTGGGCCTCGAGGCCGGCGCCAACGACTATGTGACCAAGCCCTTCCGCTTCGCCGTGCTCCTGGCGCGCATTCGTGCGCAATTGCGCCAGCACGAGCAGAGCGAGGACGCCACCTTCTCGGTCGGCCCCTACACGTTCAAGCCCAGCCAGAAGCTTCTGATCGATCCGCGCGGCGCCAAGGTGCGGCTGACCGAAAAGGAGGCCTCGATCATCAAATATCTCTACCGCGCCGACCAGAAAGTGGTGACGCGCGACGTGCTCCTGGAAGAGGTATGGGGCTACAATTCCGGCGTCACCACGCATACGCTGGAAACCCATGTCTATCGGCTACGCCAGAAGATTGAGCGTGATCCTTCCAATGCCGAAATTCTTGTGACAGAAAGCGGCGGCTACAAGCTGGTTCCTTAAACATTTCATGATCTAGAGCAATTCCAGGAAAAGTGTGAAACGGGTTTTCCGTTCGGAATTGCGTCAAGGCAAAGAGAGCGGTCGGGCGGGACTGCTTCGGGTACGATCCTGGTGCTGGAGGGTGATGGATCGGCTCGCTGGACGCATCGTACGATGCGCGATTGGAAGGTTGGAGCATTCGCTTGTGCGTCCGGGAGGACGCGGCGCTCCAAAGGAGGGACTGGACTGACCGCTCGGGGACACAGCTAGGATGGCGCTGGATGACGACATCCGCATCCTGTCCGCCGTGAAGCTCTTTCAGGGCTTTACGCAGGAACAGTTGCGCCTGCTCGCCTTCGGCGCGGAGAACACCTTCCTGCAGGCCGACCATAAGCTCTACCGCGAAGATGACGTGGCTGACTCGGCATATGTCGTGGTCAGCGGGCGCATCGTGCTCTATCGTGAACAAGGCGGCGAGCGCGTGCCGATCGGCACGGCAGGCCCCGGCGCCATGCTGAGCGAACTGGCGCTGATCGCCGACACCAACCGGCTGACCAGCGCCTCCGCCGCTGTCGATTCGGAAGTGATCCGCTTGAGCCGCAGGATGTTCCGCCGCATCCTGGAGGAATATCCCGAGCTGGCGGTGCAGTTGCACGACCGCATCCTGGCGGAGTTCCAGCAGATGATCGCCCGCATCGAGGCGCTCGCGCCGCGGTTTACGGGGTGAGCGCAAGAGACGGCTCAACGCCGAGTTCGTCATCCTAGGGCGGAGCAAGGAGCGAAGCGACGCGCGCAGACCCTAGGTGTTTAGTCCCGGCATTTGATGGACCGGGTCGAGTCGGAACCGTTCGGG
>SUGL01000359.1 GCA_004963905.1 Mesorhizobium sp. | reverse complement strand
CGCCGGAAACGCCGGTGGCGCATGTCGAGGCCATGGTGAAAATGGTGAGGAGCAGAAGATGACCGACACGAGCGTTGAGAACAGCACCGGCCAGGCGATGAAGCGCATGGTGATCGGGATTGTCGTTCTCGTCGTGTTGACCGCGCTCCTCTATTTCGTGGCGCCCGACAGCTTCTATCCGTGGGCAAAGGCAATCCACGTGATTGCGGTCATCTCCTGGAT
>SUGL01000358.1 GCA_004963905.1 Mesorhizobium sp. | reverse complement strand
GCAGGATGGCCATGCCGGCCTTCATGGCGTTAGCCGAGAGCAGCACTTCCGGCACGAACAGAATGCCGTCGCGGAAATCCTCGCCGACGATGCGCATACCTTCGACCAGCGCTTCGGTCAGCACCGTGTAGGGCTGCCAGCCGCGCTCAAGAAGGATGTTGGTGCCTTCCTCGATCTCTTCCTTCAGTCCGTCATAAAGGTCGTCGTGCATCTGCTGCACGA
>SUGL01000357.1 GCA_004963905.1 Mesorhizobium sp. | reverse complement strand
CTCTGAAGCAGATCGACCGCATGGTCGGCGAGGGTCACATCTATGAGGCGCTGAAGGCGATCCGCGCGATCTATCCGCTCGAGCGCCAGGCGCTTGGCGGCGGCGACGACATTCCGGAGGCGCCCCGAGCGCTGGCTATGGGAGCATAGAGACCGATGACCGTGGATATGACAACGACGATCCCAGTTGGCGCCAACCAGGCCAGCCAGCAGACCTCGAAGAC
>SUGL01000356.1 GCA_004963905.1 Mesorhizobium sp. | reverse complement strand
ATGGAGACCTCTTCCGCCATATCCTCCGGCAGCGGCAGCACCACGACATTGAAACGCCGCTTCAGCGCCGACGAGAGTTCGTTGACGCCCTTGTCGCGATTGTTGGCGGTGGCGATGATGTTGAAGCCGCGCTGGGCGTAGATCGAAGTGTTCAGCTCGGGCACCGGCATCATCTTTTCCGACAGCACGGTGATCAGCGTGTCCTGCACGTCCGAGCCCATGC
>SUGL01000355.1 GCA_004963905.1 Mesorhizobium sp. | reverse complement strand
GTATGGCCGTGGCCAAGATGCCAACGGCGCCAAGCGCACCGCCTATCTCGCCCATGACAACATCATCGGCTACGCCGACCACTACGTGCAGTCGACCGAGCGGCACCCGATGGACTATCTCGCCAGCGTGCTTGCCGAACGCGGCTGGGACAAACTCACCATCGGCGTCGAGATGGACAATTACTGGTTCTCGGCCGCCGCCTTCGCCGCGCTGCAGAAGCAC
>SUGL01000354.1 GCA_004963905.1 Mesorhizobium sp. | reverse complement strand
AGCTGGCCGAGCTTTGAGACGATGCTGCCGCGATGGGCCCAGTCATGCGGCGCGCGCGCCCAGCGCGGAAGGTACCAGGCGACGGCAATCAGCCCCGCGATGCCGGCTGCCCTGAGCGCCGGATGCAGGCCCGGCCACACCAGGCAGGCAAGCACGCCGACGACAAAGGCGTCCTGCAGCCTGAACCACAGGAGCGACGCGCCGGCGCGCACCATCGAGATGC
>SUGL01000353.1 GCA_004963905.1 Mesorhizobium sp. | reverse complement strand
AAAAGCGCGATCAGCGTCGGCTTCTCGCCGAAACCGACAGCCGGCACGGCGAGCGCCAGCACCGCGACCGGCGGGAAGGTCTGGCCGATATTGACCAGGCTGCGCGACAGCGGCAGGAATTCGGCGCCGGCGGGCCGGGTGACCAGGATGGCGAGCGCGACGGCGACGATTGTCGCGGCCACCGTGGCGATGAGCACCGTCCTCAAATGCAGCAATGTCAGCGT
>SUGL01000352.1 GCA_004963905.1 Mesorhizobium sp. | reverse complement strand
TCGGTGGCAAGCTCAGCCCAGTCGATGGAGTTGTATTCGTAGGCGTCGATCACCAGCGCGCGGTCGGCGTTCTTCCACGGTTCGGAGAAATCCGAGGCTTTTGCCGCCGTGCCCAGCGCAACCGCCGCAGCGAGAAGCGCCAGGCGGCGAAGAGGGCGCGCCGGCTTTTTCAATAGGGTGTCCCCACTGACCAGAGAACGATCCTGAACCGCTATGGTTAAGGA
>SUGL01000351.1 GCA_004963905.1 Mesorhizobium sp. | reverse complement strand
GGTGATCACCAGTTCCTGCAGCTTCGAGCCGGCGATGCGGGCAACGGCGCCGCCCGAGAGCACGCCATGGGTGATGTAGGCGGTGACGCTGGTCGCGCCGTTGGCAAGCAGCGCATCGGCCGCGTTGCAGAGCGTGCCGCCGGAATCGACGATGTCGTCGATCAGGAGGCAGTCCTTGCCGGCGACGGCGCCGATGATGTTCATGACTTCGGATTCGCCGGGAC
>SUGL01000350.1 GCA_004963905.1 Mesorhizobium sp. | reverse complement strand
CTGGGGAGGCTGCTGGGGGCTGTCCGGGGAGAGCTTCCGACGGATCAGGCGTCCTGCCGGATCAACGATTCGGCCTTCTTCCAGTCGCCAATTGTGTTCCACCAACGGTTCGGATTGGCACGGTCGTCGAGGCCCTTGGAACGGCTGGTCAACAACGGCTGGATGCGGATCACCGGCTCCTCATAGGAGTGAGCCTGGAATATGGCCTCGACGACCGTGCCAATC
>SUGL01000034.1 GCA_004963905.1 Mesorhizobium sp. | reverse complement strand
CCTCAACCGTCTCGGCGCTGCGCGCCGATCCACCTTCTCCCACAAGGGGAGAAGGAAGAGTTCGCATCTGTCCCATTCCGGGACGATCCCGCTGGCATCCATCTTGCAACGCCAACGACGCCGGTTGATCCCGGCCCCGGTCGCGTTCCAGATCGGGTTGTAGGCTCGCCGGGCTCGAGGTTGTTGGGGACTCGCCCGGCGGGTTTACGGTCGTTCTCGCTCTTCAATTGAAGTGGACCAGAAAATGGTCTATTTGAAATGGACCAGATAATGGTCCAGCAGGGGCGATCATGCGAATATCCGTGACAGACGCCAAGGGCCAACTGACCGATCTTGTGCGCCGTGCCGAAGCGGGAGACGAAATCATCCTGACCCGTCACGGCCACGCGGCCGTGCGCCTGGTTCCAGTACGACCCGCACCGGACCGCAAGGCGCGGCGGGCGTTGCTGGAGGCCGCCCGCACGGCAGGCGCGGCCAAGTCCAGTGCCGGCCCTTCTGCCGCGCGTAGTCAGGATTTCCTCTACGGCGACGACGGCCTGCCGGAATGATCGCGGTCGATACGTCCGCGTTGATGGCCATTGTCCTCGACGAGCCGGAGGCTGGTGCCTGCGCGGCGGCGCTCGAGGCGGAAGACGAGCTTCTGATATCGGCGGGAACCGTGGCCGAACTGCTGATCGTTGCGGCGAGGCGAGGGGTAGCCGAGGAAGCGTCGGCCTTGATCGACGGGCTCGGCTTCGAGATCGCGCCGGTGACGGAAGGTGCCGCGCGCCGCATTGCCGAGGCCTATGCGCAATGGGGCAAAGGCATTCACGCAGCGGCGCTCAACTTGGGTGACTGCTTCGCCTATGAGGTGGCGAAAGACCGCGGCTGCCGGCTGCTCTACGTCGGCAACGATTTTTCGAAGACCGACATCGAAAGCGCGCTCTGAAGAGCCAACCTCATCGGCGCTGTCTCGCCTTCAGCCGGCGCAATTGCCGCCGCCACCACGGTTTCGGCTTGCGCGGCACCAGCACCATCTTGCCGTCGATGACGGCGTCATCCACCCAGTCGTGAAGCTGCATGCGCCAGTTCGCCCTGACCTTGGCGAGCAGCGGGAGGGGATCCGCGCCGGTGATCCGCACCATCTCCGGATCCTTCAGCGCGCCGCGGAAATCGAAACCCTGGGAGATGAGCGCGCGCAGGAACACGATCTGGCGCCGCATGCGGTGGAAGTCGGTGCCCTGGCCGTCGACGGTAGTGCGGGCGCCGACCCACTGATGCAGCCGCTCGCCGGAAAGCGTCTCGCCCGGCGGCCGGAACGACACCTGTCTGCGGCCGTCTTCGAGGCGACTGGTGGGGCTGAGCGGGTACCAGAAATCGAGAGGCTCATCGATCGGTACCGTCACGCTTGCGCCTTCGAGCGCCGCCTCGCTCGCCGCTCGCCTCAGACAAAGCACGCCATCGGCGGTAAAGCCAAGCTCTGCAAGCGCCTCGAGCAACAATGCGCCGCCGCCCTTGCCGAAGGCTGCGTTGACACGGTCGTGGACAAGGGGTGACCACAGGTCGCGCGGCACCCAGGTCAGGCGGCGTCTGCCGACATCGACCACCGCGATGATATCGGTGTTGGCTGTCCAGTTGTCCCTGTCTAGGATAGCAACCACCACCGCCGTCACGGCTGAAGCCAATCTGAGCTGGACTGCGTTGTTGTGGCCACCCGACGCAGCACAGGCTGCCGGGCAGCCGGGCCAGGAAACTGGTCGGAGTGGCGTGATTCGAACACGCGACCCCCTGATCCCAAATCAGGTGCGCTACCAGGCTGCGCTACACTCCGACGCTCGCGGCGTATAGGGTTCCGTGGCCCGGAAGGCAACCCAAAAACGGAAGCTTCCTGTGAGGAGATGGCGCTTCAACGCTTGAGCTTGGCTACTCTGGCCGCGATCGCCGCGCCCTGGATGCGGGCATTGGCGAAGCAGCCGCGAATGCTCGGCCGCATGCCGGTGAACCAGAGACCAGGCAGCTTCGGGTCGCTGGCGCCGCCGTTGAACAGCGGCACACCCTTGGCATCGAGCACGCCGAGCCTGCCGACCATCGTCTCCAGACCGGTGCGATAGCCGGTGGCGGCAATGACGATATCGGGCGCGATCGCCTGGCCGTTCTCGAGAACGACGCCGTCACGCCTGAATTCCTTGACTTGCGGCACGACGATGATGCGGCCGGACTTGATCGCATCGACCGCGCCGTCGTCGGCGGCGATCGCCGTATAATCCGAGCCGAGGCGGCTGGCGCCGCCCGACGGGGCGGGAGGCAGGCCGAATTTCTTGAGGTCGCCGAAGACCAGCCGCTGCGTCGCCGCCATCACCGCGTCCGCCAGCCTGGCGGGCAGGCGCGCCATGACGGGCGAGAAGCGGTGCACGGCGATCTTGCCGATGCGCTTGGGCAAGAGCGACGGCCCATTGCGCGCCGAGAGCCACATCTGCCCGGTCTCGACGCCGGAAAGATGGTTGAGCGCGTCGAAGCCGGAATTGCCGGCGCCGACCACCAGCACTTTTTTCCCGGCATAGTCTGTCGCCCGGCCGAAACGCGCCGAATGGACGATCTTGCCCGAAAAATCCTTCATGCCTTTCCAGGACGGGATGAAGGGCTGCCGGTCTCGCCCGGTGGCGATCACCACGTGGCGGGCCGCACGCGGTCCCGTGCTGGTCTTCACCAGCCAGTAGTCGCCGCGGAATTCGATTTCATCGACGATGACGCCGAAGGCGATCGGCAGCCGGTGCGTCGTGGCGAAGTCGTTGAAGAGGCGGATCACCGCGCTGCGGTGCGGAAAGGCGGGGGTGCCTTTCGGAAAGGAAACGCCGGGCAGGGTCGAGAGGTCGCGGTGCGTGTTGAGATGCAGGTTCTCATGGCGATGGTGCCAGGGCTCGGCCAGCCGTCCCTCGCGCTCGAGGATTTCGGTGGCGATCCCGGCCTCGATCAACGCATGCGCCACCGCCAATCCCGCCGCGCCGGCGCCGATCACGATCGCGCCTTCGAGGATCGCCGGCTCGCCCGTCCAATCCGACGAGATTTCCGCTTCCATGCCCATTCTTGTCTTTGTCGTCGTCATGGCCCTCAGGTGCCACGGCCATGTATCCGACATATGCCGCCGACAAGGCAATGGAAATAGACCGTGGTTGCAAAGAGCCCCCGGCATTGTGTCGCGGATAGGGAGGTTAAAGCATGTCTCCCGAAAGTGGGAACCGGTTTCGGGATAAAGACATGCGCAAAATCAAGAACCTAAAGCGCACAGAGCGAATCTGTAAAGATCGCGACGCGCTTCAGCCGTTTCGGCCGTTCGCCGGATCGGCGTGGCGATGCACCAGCTTGAAGGCGCCGTCCTCCAGCCGGAAGACTTCCGTCACCCGTAACGTCATCTCGGCGGGTTGGCCGTTCTTGCCCATGCGCGCCTTCGCGTGCTGCAGTCCGGTCCAGAACGCCAGCTCGCCGCTCGCGGAGGCCTGCAGCACCTCGAGGTCGGTGCTGCCGCCTTCGTGGAAGCTCGCGGCGTCGCGCTCGTAGCGCCCGGCGACGGCGTCGGCGCCTTCGAGATGGTCGCCGCGCGGCGAAAAGAAGGTGGCCGGCTCGCTATGGGTGACGATCGCCTTCAGCGACGTGGCATTGCCGTTGACATAATCCTCGGCGATCTTCTCGCGCTGCTTCATGAAGGTGTCGAAGGACGAGCCGCCCGGCCGCACGGTTCGGATCCATGTCTCCAGCGCGCCCATGAAATCTTCCAGGAAGGCGGCGGTGTCGCCGTTCTTCACCGAGCCGTTATCGTCGAGGAGCTCCGCGACATTGCCGATATAGGCTTCCGGCTGCTGCATCACCGGCATGTCGAGGAAGACGAAGGTCTGTCTGAGCGCCTGGTTGGAACCGAGGGCGCCGATCTTGCTCGGGCTGACGCTGACGACGCCGGCAGGCAGGCCCTTGAAGACGTTCTTGCCGTAGGGACGCGAGCCGACATCGAGCGCGTTCTTCAGGCCGCCGGGGATCGAACGGTTGTATTCGGGCGTCACGAACAGCACCGCGTCGCACTCCCTGATGGCGGCGCGGAACGCCGACCATGCGGCGGGCGGCGTGTCGCCGTCCAGATCCTCGTTGTAGAGGGGCAGTTCGCCGATCTCGATGAAGCGGCAACGCAGCGAGTCCGGCGCGCGCACCGCCAGCGCCTTGGCGATCTTGCGGCTGAAGGATTGGGCGCGCAGGCTGCCGACAAGCACGGCCAGCTGCAGGACGGGATGTTCGGTTGTCATGGTCATGGCGCTGTCCCGGACTTGTTGACGAGGATGGCGACGCTTCGCGGCGCTCGGCCCGCACCGCGGGGCGAGACCGATGGCCGGAGCGGCCGGTCTGGTCACCTGACTTTCCGTTAATGTCCGGGCCTGCGCCTGGTTCCCCTTATCGGCCATGATCGCTTGCCGGCAGCGACCGCTCGGCAAGCCATGGCCGCTTGCGGGCGGCGCCGTTGCACAGTATTGACGGGTTGGCGCGCGGCCCGGAGGCTCCGATCCGGCCTTTCGGACGTGCGCCGTGAACAGGGGTGCCCGGTCGTCGGGCGGCAAAGAGGTGGTCATGTCCGCGCGCATTTTCAGCCCAGCCAAAACCGCGATGCAGTCCGGCAAGGCCAAGACCGGCCACTGGGTGCTGGAGTTCGATCCCGCCCAGCGCAAGAAGATCGACCCGCTGATGGGCTACACCACCTCGGGCGACATGCTGAGCCAGGTGCGGCTCACCTTCGACACCAAGGAAGAGGCGGTCGCCTACGCCGAGAAGCAGGGCATCGCCTTCCGCGTCGAGGAGCCGAAGGAAACCAAGCGCCGGCAGATTTCCTATTCGGACAATTTCCGCTATGACCGCAGGACGCCCTGGACGCACTGACCCAGTGGTCGAGCGTCACTCGGCGTAAAGGCATCAGCCGGCCCCGGCCGGCCAGCGGTCCCGTAGCTCAGCTGGATAGAGCACCGGCCTTCTAAGCCGATGGTCGCAGGTTCGAATCCTGCCGGGATCGCCAAGCTTTCCAAGGGATTTTCAGGTTTGTAGTAGCTCATTTTTAGACCCCGTTTACAGCCGGTTTACAGTTTTTGTTCCCGAGAGGTTCTTTTCCATGCGCGCGATAACCGCGTCGGAGAGCCCCTGATCCGTCGCCAGATAGTGCTTTTCGAGGACCGACTTGACCTCGGCCATTGAGTGACCGGAGATACGTGCGATGTCCTCGATCGAGGAGCCTTCACGAGCGCGCTCGCAGATGAACGTGCCCCGCAGATCGTGAAAGGTGACGCCAATCTTGAGGGCGGTCTTAACCTCTTTGCCCCATGACGTCTTGAAGCCGTCCTTGGTCCATGGCCGGCTGCGGGAATTGAGGCAGACCCGCAGCTTGTCCTTGTTTTTGGGCAGCAGCTCGTCGAGCATCGCCTTCAACCGCGAGTTGGCCTTGACCTTCAGCTTCCTGCCGGTTTTCGACTGGTCGAACATCAGGTAGATGCCGTCCCACTGCTGCCAGGTCAGGGAGAGGATATCTCCCTGACGCTGGCCCGTGGCGAGTGCGATCTCGAAAGGTAGCAGCAGATGCGGCTCGAGCTTTTCGCGAACCAAGGCTATCTGCTCGGCCGACCAGAGATATTCCTTTCTGGATCCTTGGTAGAGACGTTCGATGCCGGTGCAGGGGTTTTTGTCGATCTCCGCCCGCTCATTGCCGAGCGCGTAGGAGAATAGCTTGGACAGCGAGAACAGCGCCTTGTCGGCCTTGCGCGGGTTGGCGCGCATGCTCCTGTGCCATTTCTTGATCTCGCCCTTGAAGCCACGCATCTGAGTCAGCTTGATCGGCAGATTGGGCCATTCCTTCAGAATCAGCGTGTGGGCATAGAGGTGATCGACCCGTGTGGACTCGGCGAGAGCCAGGAAGTCAGCGTTGCGATCATCCTCGGGTCCGGTGAACTCGGCGATCAAGGTCTCCAGCGTGGCGACCGTCCTGACGAACTCGCCCGCCTTCTCCTTTAGCCGGACGTGTTCCGCCATGAAGGCCTCGGTGCCCGGCTGCGAGAGCATGGCCGGGCCACCACGCCAGGCGTAGTAATGGACCTTGATGGATCCATTCGCCTGCTTGCGCTTGACCCTGTGAATCCCTTTGATCTTAACCACGACGCCCACGGTTATCCCTCCAGGCCTTGTACTCGTCCAGCGTCCTAAAGGTTTCTGGCTTTGGACTCTCGTCAAGAGTCGAGGTCACATCTTCGGCGCGAGACTTTGGGATGAGTCGAAAGATTGCGTCCCCGACCTTGACTTCCACAATGGCCTGTTCTGCGTCAGCAGCTCGAATTAGGGTCTGCGCTTGGCGCTGCGAGATGGCGAGGGAGCGTGTCATCTTCGTTCATCCAAATGGTCGGCCTGGCTGCGAAGGTTTTGACGACCTCCGCGCTAGATCGATTGGTAAATTGCAGCTCGGTGGCTGCCTGGAGGGTTTGGTCGCTGTTGCTGGTGCGCAGCTTGGCGAGGCTTCGAATTGTAATCGTAGGCAGGATGTATTTGGTGATCAAGGAATTAGTACTGTCAAAATCCACATTATATTGTAGGCTATTATCTTAATAATGCGGGCTGTTATCTTTGATAATCGGTCTGAAAATCAGACAATATCTAATGATTATAAAATGTTCCGGCCTTACGGGGGCGTGCTAAGGGGATCGCTCGGCTTCGACGCTCGGTTCATCTCGCTTGGCTCGGGGCGGCTTTTCGGTCCGTGTGTGACCACGGATGCCGAGTCCAGCCCGTTGCGTGGCTCGGCGGCTCGTCGCTTTCAGCAATCCGGAGAGATGTGCGGCTGGTGGTTTGTGCAGACTACGCAGCGGCGGCATGATGCGGGGCGCCAGAGATGCTTGACGCCACTACGAGCTGGTCATCTGCGCCTATCGAGACGAGCCACAGCAGGTCGCCTCTTCTTGATCGTTGGTGCCGAGGATAAAGCGTCGGCGGCTGGTTCCTTCGCACCAGAGGGCGGCGAGCTCTCCGCGGTATCTGGTGATTGACCACTGTTGCTCCGACCCTGACATTCGAACCTCTCCACGTCCTCGCCTCTGATCCTCAGAAGCTTCCCGCCTAATTTAAAGGACGGAAGCTCGCCCGATGCAATCAAGTTCCGAATATGTTGCCCGGAACATCCCCACCGCTCGGCGAGCGTAGCAGGGTTCATAACGGCTGGGGGCCGACTGGAATCGGTCATGGGATAATCCTTCGACGATTACCAAGTAACTACGCAGCCTCGGGAAAGCGGTGTGCTTGTGGTAGCCCTCGTGCTGCAGGTTGATGAGGTCTTGCGAACCAAGTCGCCTTGCGGACTAGCACCAAAAGGGGACGTGCCTGCGCCCACATCGTCGGTCCAACAAGCGGGTTGCCTTGTCGCGCAGGAGCCAGACTGCAGCTCCAAGCCCTGGTCATCGCCTGTCGAGGCGGCGCACAGGGGGCCGTCTCTTCCGTATCGTTGGTTCCAAGGGAAGAACGGCGGCGACAGGATCCTTAGCGACAGGGAATGCCAAGCCCTCGTTCAAACTTGGTGACTCTCCACTGATCTGATCCTGACCTTCGAAACTCTCCACGTCTTGGCCCCTGATGCGCAACAGCGTCCCGCCTATTCTAAATGCGCGAAGCTTCCCCAATGCGATGATATTGCGGATGTGACGCTCCGAACAGGCCCACCGCTCAGCGAGCATAGCGGGGGTCATCACGGTCGGGGGCCGATTGTTAGCGGTCATGAGGCAGTCCTTCCACGCTTTCATAGCTATAATCAGGCTTCTTCGGTAAACTGGAGTACCTTGATTCAGAAGAAGACTGTATTGATGGATAAGAAAGCAGGCAAGGCTCTTGTCGTGGACAGTTATTCGCTTAATACGCGATTTTAATCCAATTAACACGCTTATTATTAGCGATAATCGTGATAAAATTTTTCAAATATATTATCCAGTAATTAAATGTCTCTCCGGAGCGGGTGTCGCTCCCTCTGGATACTACTTTCGCAGTCCCGACGCGAACAGTCTAAGGAGAAGGCGGGCGAGGTAAGGGTCCTCGCCCGCCTTCACTTCCAACTCACGCTTCGGCGTTGCGCTGTGGAAGATATACGCCGACTCCATCGGACTTGAGTGGAAGAGGGACGCGGTTGCCGGGTAGAGCAGTCAGCTTGGTAACGACGCAATTGGCGCCGCTAGTGCCGTCCGCCGGCTATGGTTTTGGAGTTGGTGTCGACGGTTCCAACTATGCAGACCTAACTGCAACCGTCTCCTGAATTTGCATCGTCTGGCGCCACCGACGCCATGCAAGCGCGGTACTGATTCAAGAAGTGGTCGGACAACGGCTCGCCATAGATGCGCTTCAAGGGTTGGCCGCGGCGCCGGAAATAGTAGCGAAGGGTGCCGTCGGAGTTCTTACGGACGATCAGGTATTCTAGATTGACCAGCATGGAGGTTCTCCAAAGTTTGGATTGGATATTCGGCGACGCCAAGTTCTGCTTGCTGCCACGTGGTTGGGGCGCATCCCCCGTTCTCCGCGGGGACGATTAGGGATGCCTTCAAGATTGGGGAAGGTGAGGTTTCGAACGAAGGCTGTCGCGAAGGCCGTCGTCACAGATAATCTGGGCCGTGCCATTCAGAGGGATGCCCGACCGTAGCCGGTCGCAACCGGGGTGCCCATGGCTCAGATTTGGGCACGAGCCACTCGCAAATTAAGAGCTCGGTTCAGTGCAAAATAGGCTGCTTTGACCAAGGAGGAGGGGCATTGTTGCACGAATAGGGTGCCGACGGACGATGGCATAAACCGCAAGTGTCGGTTCAGATGCCTTCGATCATCGGGGCAAAGCATCCGTGCCGCCCGTAGATGTAGCTCGTTGCCCTTTAGACACCCTTTCGCCGACTTCGTTGGAAAATGTTGGAACAGGATTTAGAAAGTTGGATCCAGTTCAACTTGTCCACTCTCCAAATCGAAGTGCCCGCCGGCTGCTTAGCGCAGTCCGGCGTGAGCGGAAAAAGGCCTGAGCAGAGGTTGTACCTTCGTTTGGACCCCTGGCCTTCGGCGTTGGCCAAGGATCCGATACGGTCACACTTCTACGGACCTCTACAGATGCAGAAGAGGCAACGCAGTGCTGTTACGAAGCCCAGTCCGTATCCGCTGATACCCTACCGGTCGGTGACGTGGCGCAAGGTTGCGCCGCAGACTGTAGGTCCGCTTCTGAGAGCTGCTAAAGTCTCGGATCGAGATCCTGATGCGGCACAGAACTCGCCGACTACTGGCTCCGCCGTTGTCCGGTCGAAGAGCCGACCTCCCACTCCCTGGGTGACTCAAAGAGTCAAAGGGTGGCCGGACTGATGAGTGTTGGGAACTCTCGACGCCCGCTTCCGGTATGCGTTCGGGCGGTTGTCTGCTGAACAGCAGGCACCGAGATGTGATCCGCGGACGGCTGACACTAGAACCAGGTTCGATGAATGGGGAACGTGCGAGGATTCTCACGCTTTAGACTCCGATGGATTAGGTGATTGTTGCTGATTTTGTTCTGCGCCTGGGCGATCCCAAGCCAAAAAAAGCAATGGAGTTTCAACCGCTCGTCAGGCCGCAGCCTTCCCAGCGGGGAGCATCGGTCATTCGCAGCCGAATGAAAGAAAGCCGTGGACCTGGATGCAACGTAAGAGAGCTTCTCACGCCACGGCCTAGAGCTCGGCGCGGGCACATATGCCGCAGCCGCATCGGGAGCGTTCCGAGATTGCCCAGCTTCGTCCCGCGCTGCTTGTGAGCGGCGAGGCCAGCTCGCTTACGCTCAGAGGTTTGCGTGCGCTCCTTTATCCGCCAAGCGCTGCATAAAGGTGAGCAGTTATCGGCGCGAGCACCGGACCCGGTCAGAAGGTTGTCGCTGGGGAATCGGCCCCAGGACTCCCCGCCGACTATCCGCACCGATCGCCACGACCGTTTCGAACAAGCCAATCGACGTTCCCGGACGAAACACCCACATCCTTGAACATGCTGTCGTCAGCCCCGAGCAGCCGCCGTTTCACCAGCCACACTTCCACCTCGCGCCGGATGGTCCGGATAGTTGCCTTGGCTCGATGGCCGGCTTGTTCCGTGGCCCGAAGCCGCAAGTTGTCTGCAAAACCTGGATCCAGTTCGATAGATCTCTCGATCAGCAAACGAGCGGGCCGATACCCTTTGACCGACTGGTTGGCCAGCGCCTGTTCGCGCATGAAGAGGTCATAGGCTTGAAAATTCACTGGCCTTTGACCTGCTCTTGAAGGCATCGGCGGCAGCAGACCAGAAAGGCTGTTCACGATTCTTGCCACTATCTCATCCTGCAGCGCAAAGATATCTGCGAGATCCCGATCGAACCGTTCGGCCCACAGTGGGCGATTGTCGAGCGCATCGATGATCTGGGCGCTGATCCTCACCCGATCCGCAGCACGGCGGACACTTCCTTCGATCACGTACCGCACGCTGAGATCCGTGGCGATTGATCGGATATCGGCCTGCTTGCCTTTGTAAACGAAAGAGGAATGGCGTGCGATCACTAGGAGACCGGCGACCTTCGAAAGGTCCGTGATCAAATCCTCGGCCAATCCGTCGCCGAAATACTCTTGCTCTGGATCGCTGCTCATGTTGGTGAACGGCATTACGGCAATCGAAGGCGTTGACCCAGTCGCTCGCGGTACCGTCGCATCGACCGACGTGTCGATTTCTCGATTTCTTAGCGGCGTGGAATGGACCAGCCGGTACCCCACGCGCGGAACAGTAGCTATCCATTCTTCGCCGTCAGCCGCCCGGCCGAGAACCTTGCGAAGCGCGGCGATCTGAACGGTAAGATTGCTCTCCTCGACATTCGTGCACGGCCACGCCGCATCCATTAATGCTGACTTCGTCACGACCTCGCCATTTGCTTCCAACAGGGCCTTGAGTAGCGCCCGGCCTCTGGTTCCGATGGCAACCGACAACCCATGTCGCAACAAGGTTCCACTTCCGCAATCGAATGCGAACGAACCAAACGTGACGAGCTGAACCGGCATATCCAATCATAGCGTGTTTCCGAAGATTTCGGAATTGTTCGGGAAAACTTTCAGGACCGGAAGCCGTCGAACGCCGATGATCCGGCCGTGATGCCCACGACGCGCTACCAGACAATGGGAGGAGTTCATGATCAAGCGAACTCGTGTTGGGCTTGGCTACGGCTTGGCGTTCTATGTAGCAGTTGGCGTTTCAGAAACCTTCGCTGCGTATATGCCGAGTTACTCCGACATCGACTTGGCCGGAGGCAGGGAAATCGAACCTGGCAACAATCCGCGAGACGATTTGGTTGGCGTAACAATTATCCAAATAATAGCTCCGGTGCACGATCAGGTACTCGGGACGATAGTGTATGACGTTCCGGATAACGGAGTGGCCCCCGCCCATCGATGGGGTGGCCCGCGTTAAGTCGCGATATCATGTCGTCGATGGCTTGGTGCTAGCGGTGCATCCCGCAGAGCCCCGCGACACGACGGCGCGGACGACGCTTTCAGTGGTGCCCATCTCGCCGCCGCCTCCGTTCGCGCCGTCGAGGCGGCACCAGTGGTCCGCGTATTTCCGCTGCCGTCGAATCGGTGCGGCTGCCCAGCCGTCATTATTGCAACGGGCCACTGGTCGTGTTGCGGATGGAGCGTGCTGACAATGTCTTGGCCCAACTTTCGAGAGAGGGCAGGGCAGATCCGATATGCTTTAGGCTGGGTTTAGATGGGTAGACAATCCGGGTGGGTTACAGGTCAGCTGGGAATTTGAAGGTACGCCCGATAGTGTCGTGTGGGCAGGAGCCGAGTCAAGTTGACTGAGGTGCCCTCAAGCTCCGAGGCACGACCCAATGGTTCGCCTGGTCAGACAAGGAGCCAAGGAGCCAAGGAAAACAGGAAAGCCAAGGGATTCGATGTCAATGGACATTTGGGTGGATCCTGGAGCTGAATTGCCATTCTCGGGCCGGGTGCGAGCCATAGCTTCGAGAAACCCAGACCCCAGATTCCGCCCGAGCAACCGATGGATGTCCCTGAAGGATTATCTACAAAATCCCTCTTACCATTATCTCAATAATGCTCCCCAGCTTCGCATCCGCGTTACCCGTCGCTCGCTGCGCTCGCTCGGGACCTGCGCGAAGCTGGCTCGCACTCGTTTCCCCAACGACTAACGAATGCGTCGGGTTATCTCGCGTATTATATGTTATAATAGGAGTGGGTTGTTAAGTTAAAGATCGGAGAATTATAAAGATTATCATCGGATTATTATAAAAGTTATGATCGTAGATTATAAATGAAATTATTATTTAGATAATATCGGAGGATTATTAAAATAATGATCGGCGGATTATTATATTAATATCATAAATTGGGGACGTATAGGAACGGATTTTTGGTTTTGGAAGCGGAAAGGCGGGGGCGGTGAAGGGATTGAGGATTTTTTAGCGGTGTGTCAATGATCTGGCAAGATGAAATATTCCGCCCCACACTAAAATGTTGGTGCGCAGATCGAGATGGTCTGCCAACGGTTGCCCTCTGGATCACAGGTTGTTCTGGGCTTGCGCTGAGCTTTGAGTTCTTTGGCTCTGCGCGGACACGAATCCAGGTCATTGGACCCAGAGGGTGAGACCAACTTCACCGCCGGATGTCTACGTCGTGTACCGCAGATTGTCAAAAAGCCGCCACAGGGCGCTCTCAGAGGAGTGCACGTCAGTGACCTTGCTTCCACAGTCTGAGGCTTGGATCGCTTCTACGGCACCCGTGAGGCCTGACAAGCGGCTTCTCAATGTGTTGCAAGCTGGTCATTCCGGAAAGCCAGCCTTGCGAAGGCCCTCGAGGTACATGTCTCGTAGGGCCAGGTCACGATAAGGCTGGGATTCGACCCAATGGCTAATCTTGAAATGGGGGTTTGTTGCGATATAGAGCTTAGCCTCTTCACGCGCTTCCTCTAGCCTGCCGAGCACCGCGAGGATCGAGGCCAAATTGACCCTGGATTCGGTTCGATATGTTGCGTCACTCCTCAGAGTCTTCACTGCTTCCTCATGCTTACCGGCAGCGGATTGGGCTTCTCCCAGCAACCAGAAATACCAGCTCGGTGGGCGCGGATTCAGGCGCAATGCCTTCTCGAGGCATGCAATGGCCTCTACGCCGCGACCTTCATAGGTTTTCAGATCTCCGAAGTTTGCCCAAGCATCGGCATCGTTCGGATTGAGGCGCAGCGAAATCTCGTACTCCTTGGCAGATTCATCCCATTGGCGCTCCAGCAGGAGTATGAACGCGAGGACCCAATGTGTACCAGAGTTATCGGGATCAAGTTCAACCGCCTTCCTTGCCGACGCCATAGACTGTTGACGAAGGGGGTTCATCGGATAGTTTCTGAAGAGCCAGGCCTCGCATTGACTGATCGCCAACCAACGATAGGCGTCCGCATATTTAGGATCGAGTGCAATTGCCCGCTCGAACAAGGGAATGGCCGCAACGCCCGCCTGCGTGGAGTGTGACCATTCGGCCCTGCCTCGTAGATAAAGATCATAGGCCTCCAGGTTGGTAGGCCGATAACGCTCCCTCAGGTTTGCCGCGGCCAACTTGCCGGCGAGCCCCTCCACGATTTTTCCGACAACCTCGTCTTGCGCCGCGAAGATATCGGCAAGGTCCCGGTCAAAGCGATCCGCCCAGATGTGTCCACCGGCAGGTGCATCGATAAGCTGGGCATTGATCCGCACGCGGTCCGCCACCCGTCGGGCGCTTCCTTCCAACACATATTTCACGCCCAGTTGGCGAGCGATCTGGCGGGTGTCTACCGATCTGCCCTTATAAGCAAAGGACGAGTTCCGGGCGATGACGAAGAGCTCAGGCACTTTTGAGAGGTCGGTAATTAGATCCTCGGTCAATCCATCGACGAAATAAGCCTGCTCGGCGTCAGCACTCATATTCACGAAGGGAAGAACGACTATTGACGGCTTGACGGGAAGAGAGAGTTCAATGGCCGACACCACCGCAGCGGCTCCATCGTGGCCCACGAGCTTATAGGTTTGGATCGGGCGATCGATGTTTTTCAGAGACTGAGGGCCCAAAGACACGAATGAATGTGGCAGCTTGCCGTTGATCTGCTCGAAGACACTTCCTGAGATGCACAATCCCCCGGGCTCCGACAAACTCTCGAGCCGAGCCGCGACGTTGACTCCATCGCCGTAGAGATCGCCACCCTCCACCATCACATCGCCGAGATTAATTCCTGCACGTAATACAATGCGTCGGTCCTCAGCCACATCGGCATTCGCGGTATCCATAGCTTTCTGCAATTCAACAGCGCAGTCTACGGCGTCGACTGCGCTTCCGAACTCTATCAGCGCGCCATCCCCGATAAGTTTGATGATGCGACCGTGATGTTTGGAAATCATTGGCTGAACGATCTCTCGACGGCGAGATTTGAGCGTCGCCAATGTACCTACCTCGTCGCGCTCCGTGAGGCGGCTATAGCCGACCACGTCGATGGCCAGAATGGCAGCAAGGCGGCGTTGAACGCGTTCGGACATCGTAGGGGTGCTCTCACCGCGGCAAATTGTATTTGCATCCCGAGGAGGAGTCGATTCGCCTGATTTCCGCTCCGGGTCCATGTCTGGTTGGGTTAGACCCTGGACACGGCGCCACGAAATCACGTGCTGTGAATTCAACGCTTCCTGAGCCCGCGATGTCAGCCAAGCGAACCAAGCAAACCGGGGTCAATGATCGATGGATGGAACCAGAACCTGATGTGCAATTCTGGGCAGTTTGCTGGGTAGTGTCGAGAGGCCAGAACCTTTTCCGACAAGGGAAGCGTCCACCGGACCGAGTAACTCGTGGCCGGCTTCCTTGATCATCGATGCCGGTGCCTGAGAGCCAGGCTGGATGAACACCTCGTCTCGAAGCAGGAAGGTGGATCTCCTTGGTCTTTGCGGCTCTGACAGGCACTTATTCGTCTGCCAAGCCGACCACCAGACATGCAGGTGCACGTAGATCGATCTGTAAGGAACGGACGATGCCGGATCAATCTTGGTGCCTTCCAAGGCGGCCAGGCGCTCTGGCATAGACTATCCAGGCAATTAAAGGCCTTCCAGGGGACTATCTAGCCATACCGCTGTCACGAACCGGCGGCAATCTTTGCCGCCGCTGTGTTGGCTTGTCTCTCTGGTTCGTGGTCTCGGCGTTCTCCGCGATTGCAGCCATGATGATGGCTCCATTGGTTGACGGTCATCTTGACCTCAAGACGCCCGAAGGGCGCGAAGCGCCGGAACCAGGGGAACGAACCGAACTCAGGAACCAGAAACAAGACGGGGGAGGTGTGATGGTGTGACCAGAGACACCCGGGGGGGGTAGTTTGAACCAGGGGTGTGGTCCCCTGGTGTGATATGGCGTCAAACCTAGCTATGTGGAATTTGGTAATGCGATTAATGCGGGGGAACCTCCCCCTTCTGGAGCCATGGAAAGAAGCCTCCGCACCGAAGTCGCGTGCGAGCCAGTGGACTGATAGCGTCGAGCACATCCTGTGGCGCGCCCGCTTGGCCAACAGAGCTCCGCTCTATTGGCCAAGGGACTTATTCGCGACAAGTTCGACATCAATCGCTTTAACGAGCAGCTCTAGCCGAACACAGGCGACTGGGACTCACGCAATTCGCAGAAGCCTCATCCTTCCCGAGCCAGTCGGCAGAGGTCCCAAGCGAGCCAGGTGCGCCGTGAGCATCCCGAGCAGCGCAGCGAGGCGCAGCCGAGCGAGCAGCGCAGGGAAATGCGGTAGGGGCATCCCGGCGAGCATATTGGAGAAAATGGCCAGAAAACAAAAATAATATTAACTTTACAAATGAACCAGAAAATAGAACGGGGACTGTGGAAATATGAACCAGAGAAAAGAGCGAGGGATTTTTATATAAGGGTTTTCAAAATACCGCGATAATATTATCCGGTAACATTAACTTAATAATGCTCTGTTGATTATGTTTGATTTGAGTCCCTCCAGCTCGAACCGGTTAGTTTATTAAACTAACCTACGGCTTCGCCCGTCCGTATCTCTCTCTTATATATTCTTCTTAGAAGAATATTCGCGGGAGAAATGCAGAGGTAGGCTTGCGGCGTTCCGTAAAGGGCAGTGCCCTTTAACTCGGAAAGAGGGGTGTTGGCAAGAGGGGGCGGAAAAATATTCGATGCATTTGCAACTTCGATGAATGCGGGGCGCACGCCGAATCCTACCGTGGTGTCGATCTCGAACCAGCCATGAACCCAGGAGAGTCACTGCGTCGATCTCGAGTTCTGCGGACTGCCATTCTTTGTGCAGCTTTATCGCCACGGTGAGGGTATACGAGTTCGCTGCAGTCCACACGTGACAGGGGAGGTAGCTACTTGCGACAGGTGCTCTCAGAGAAGCCATCAATCCAGTTCGGCGTCTCCTTTGTCGGACCAACGAGATGAGCTTACATGGTTCCATCCTCCGTGGAGTGCCACGATATGGACTCCGCAGGTCTTGCAGAGAGGTGGCTACCCTTCGGCGTCTCTGCCTGCGAAGCGCTCGGTAAGGCAGCAAGGCACGTACGGGAGTCAAGATGTCTAGGATGTCGAAGCCGATCGAGCCTGCTCATTTTCTAGGAAATATCAAATTGATAATGCCGGGGCATTAAGTTGATAATGCCGGAAGAGATCGTCCTCTGGAGTCAGTGGGGGACGAGCTCAACTGGCTCAGTCTCGGTGATCGGCAAGGTGTGTGATATGTCGTGGGAGCCGGGGGCAGGAAGCCAATACAATCTCTCAATTCTCCAGTTCTTAATGATGCGGGAGGAGACCGCCTCTCTAGAGAGACCTCCAAGTGAGCTAAGGAGCATCCGGAGCGGAGCCTGATGCGGGGAGGGGCATCCTGGCTCGCGGTGCCGTCGAGCCAAGGAACATCGAGCGATATCCAAAGAAATATAGCTTGGATTATCTGGCAGTGGTTTCGCAAATAGGGAGATAATCGCAAAACGATTATCTTCAATAATCCCAATTTCCCTGCCATGCAAAAGTGGGCTTGTTCATCAACTCGAACTTGGCAACTCTTATCTCGCCCGTTCTTGATGTGGGCTTTTGGTCGCCCCTGGATGCGGGATTAGCCTCAAGGAAGATCCCGTGGCGCCGCAGATAGAGCCTCAAAAAGCGACTTGACTGCAGGAGAAGGTTCCGGTGTGGCTGCGGCTTGGTCTGCTGGAAACAGCGACTTGGTCGGCGGAGGAAGTTCGAGTGGGCGTCCGAAGTCCATTTGCGGAGTTTGAGTTTTTGGCTGAGCTTCGACGGGAGCGGGCGGATTGCGCGAGTTGTTTGGAGGAACCTCAAATGGAACTCCGGCTGATTCAGTTCCGACATAGACCCTGGGGGTCATCGGACCCCCGCCAGAGGCATACTGGTCCTTGCCGACCTCCGTGCTTCTGGGTTCTGCATCATCACCCGCTGGCGGGATGAGACGTGCTTCACTCGATTCCGATGAGATCACGGTCTCCTCTTCGGTGCCGCTACTGTCATTTGGAGGAGCCTTAGGTGGGTGATAGGAGGCGCTAGTCTTCAAGGACCTCCTACCCACGTCTCCTACCCGAAGCTTTCGGGCATGCTGTTCGGAGGAGCTGGGTAGTGGCTGAACCTCTCCAATGGCGACCTTACGTTTGTATTCGTCAAATGCGGCAACCGAGAAAATCCACCGATCCTCCTTAATGACGCGACCGCTGTCGGCTAGTTTGATTATCGCGCCAAAGAAGCTCTTTTCGCTCTTCTCCAGCTTCGAACCTAGCACGCTCTTGGAGATCGCCTCCCGCAGCTCGGCGTAGTTTACCGGGCGATTTGTGGAATTGACGTAGTCCTCGATGAAGCCAGTCCACGTAACACCTCCCGGCCTTTGCCTGATTTTTAGCGGGGTTGTCCCATCTGATGTCTCCACCTGGCTTAGCAGCGGAGCGTCATCTATTAGCTGACTGGCTCGTTCAGGGCCAATCACCTTGGCGACGAGGTTGACCCATTCCTCCGTTTCGGCCAGCTGCTTCTGCAAGACGGCAATCTGGGCGCGCAATTCTTGGCGGTCCTTCAGGCGCTTCTGAAGCTCAGCGACGCTGAGCAGCACATCGGAACTGAAAAGGATGGCCATCACGAATCCTTAAAAAGTCGGGGATGCGATTACACCGCTCCGCTTCGCCTCCGCAAGATCGGGAAGAGGGTATGCATGATTGTCAGGGGAGCGGTGCGACACGGAGTGGTCCGCGAACATGACGTTAACGTAAATCAAGGCGCAAATGTCGAGACGATCATGGCTGGTTCTCCTTGCTTCGAGTCGACTTGGCATCAGGGCCGGCTGGCGAACCGCTATCGTGGTGATGACCCGCAAGCAATTGCCTCTCCCTTAGAGGAGAGTCACAGGCGGGCCAGGTCAGCCGGGAGCATCCGGAGCAGGCGCGGCAGTGACATATTAACTCTGATAAAGAGGGGAAAGCCCCCAAGTCAGATCCAAGTCAGGGGTAGTGTGCTGAGAGTTCTGCAAATTCGCTGAGAGCGGGCGGTCATGGCAGGCTGGTGATGTTCAACGTCACCGATTCCCTCGCGAGGAGCGCCACCATGACCAAGAGTGAAGGTAAGACCGCCAGCGCCGCCGTCAAAGACATTCTTCTTTCGAATCCCGACGAGCTGGGTGAAGTGATCCGCACCGTGCTGCAGGAAGTTCTCGAGGCCGAGATGGACGAGGCGCTGGGTGCTTCGAAGAGCGAGCGCACCCCGGAGCGTCTCGGTTACCGCTCAGGCCACTACGGCCGCACGCTTATCACCCGTGTCGGCAAGCTCGAACTGCGGGTTCCGCAGGACCGGGCTGGTCGCTTCTCCACCGAGCTGTTCGAGCGCTACCAGCGTTCCGAGCGCGCCTTGGTTGCGACGCCGCGCCAAAAACACTTGGACCATCGTTTGAAGTTGGTATCGCCAGTGCCGCGCACGTCACCGTGGCAATAGCTGATGAACACATCAGCTAGACACGGTTCTACTATGAATGGCATCGCAGCCTGCTCGCGTGGTCCACCCAGGCCTATTTATCAGTCAGTTTGGTAGGTAGGCAATTGTATCACGATGCATCCCGGAGACGCTCTTGTCGATGCGCGCCGCGCTTGGAACAAGGATCTCACGTTATCCACCCTCGATGTAACCTATCATCAAATTGCGCAACACTGCGCAAAACCGAGGTTGAGGACAAGTCACGGTTCCTCCCATGAGCCCAGGCAATCACGTCAGGCTCAATTGATAGGGAGAAGACTCATGAACAACACCATCCGCAGCATGCTTTCGGCCCTCGTTGTCATCGGCAGCCTGTTTGCGGCAAACGCCGCATATGCCTATGAGCGCTGGCTCGACATCACTAACACCGGCCACAGCGAGATCGTGGCAGTCTATGCAAGCCATATCGACACCGATATCTGGGGCCGTGACCTGCTCGGGTCCTCCGTCATCGACGTTGGCGACCAGTTCCGCATCGATCCACGCCGCACCCAAGGCTACTGTCGCTTCGACATCCGCCTTGACTTTGCCGACGGTGAACAGCAGTTCATCTGGGGTGTCAATCTCTGCGAGGCCACCGACCTCGTCGTCAACGAATACGGCGCCGAAATCTATTCGTCCTAACGTAATGTGGCCTCACAGTGAGCCGCCCGGGAAAATACCCGGGCGGTCATTTTTTTCAAGGCAAGCAAAGAGAACTTAGGTTCGAACGTGCCGGTCAACAACGACCGAAGCTCCCGCTCGCACTAAGGCGATCTAAGCCAAGCCCGACTGACCAGGGAAAGAACAGCTTCGCAACGGAAGGCTGCCTCGTTCGATGCCCGCTCCCAGCGCTCACCGGCAACGATCCCGCGCTGCGGGTCCAAGTCGAGAAAGAGATCATCCCAGCCTTCGCCGACAAGCCGATCGCGCAGCGCCAGTGCCTCGGCATTGTTTTCACTCGAGTGGCTCAGAGATATGCGTGCCATCACCAATCTCGCAACAATAAAGCTGACCCAGTCAGTTCCTGGCCAGCAAGACTCTGGCATCTGCACTGTCGAAACTGTCACTCAGTTGACAACTTCGGAGAGAAGGATGGAAATGGTGTGGCTGGGGCATTGGTGCCGCGCTGCCCGGCACGAGGCTAATCAGTGCGGCGCCCGATGGTAGGCTCATGAGGGCATCGTTCGCTCCGGTGGGAGTTTCCTTCGGCCGGATCTGGGCGGCAACGGCGCATCGCCCGCAGTATTTCTGTTGCTTATTTTGGGCCGCAATCATCGTGAGCTAATCCCCTTGCGATCCAAGGGCGTCACGTTAGGCTGGCGTTAGTGAGAAGACGCGGTGGACAAATTCTCGATCGTGGCCGGTTCACCGGTATTTCGGATGCTGGAGCAGACGCAATGCCAGTCGATTGCTGATGCTGCGGAATTTCGCCGGATCGAAACAACAACTGATGCGCATTTATTCCGTTATGGCGAACCGGCGTCGGCTGTTTTCCTGATTGTGCCAACAACCTCTGGCCAAGAAGGTCCGGTCTTACAGGTCAGCTTCGGAGCGCCGGTCACCCCTCAATCGCCAGTTGGCTTCCGTTTGACCGAAGGCGATATAGCGGGAGATGTGGAATTCCTGCTCGGGGGGCTTTCAGAAAGGCTGCCGCCGCGCATCTCTTCGGCTCGGATTCTGCGGAATGCTGCGGTGCTGACTATTCCAGCCGCTGTGTTAGCCAGAATCGCTCAGACCGAAACCGATTTTCGGCGCCGGATCGTACGGCATGCGGCCCAGCGGCTGACCGAAATCGCATCCGTCCATGCCGAGCGCAAAACCATGCATCCCGAGGTGCGCTTCGCTACGAGTCTACTATCTTTACTCGATGATTTCGGACATATAGCCGGCAACAAAGGTGTATTCGATCATAGGTTAAGACAGCGGGATCTTGCCGACAATCTTGGCATTTCACTTCGGCTGCTGTCACTTCGATTTTCAGATTGGTCGGCTCGCGGACTGCTGGAGACAGTACCGATCACGCTGCCGGATGTTGCGCGCGTCGAACGCATCGCAGGCCTCAGCCCACCAAATGTCGCTCGGAATCTGCGTGCGGTAATCGAAAATATTGAGGACCAGACCGCTCGTGGTCTGCTGGCCAAGGCAAGCCAGACTGCCGCGGACGTTCTCAGTGTCTTTTCGGATAACCCGGTAGTAGCTTACCAACTTGCATTAATAAGTGTGAGGCTCGGAGCAATAAAGCAGGCAAAGGACATCCTCGCCGCACCGATGTTCGCGTGGACTTCAATGAGTGATCTAAAAGCGCGGTTGCGGGCCGCCTGGAAGGAATCGCTCTCACTGCGAAATGGTGACTTCCCGGGTTACGACGAAGTCGCAGAACAAGCCTTGGATAATCTCCTTGAGGCTCGACTCCCAACGCTTGCTGTTGACATAGGCGGGTTGCATGCTCGGCTCTGCAAAGAGACGTTAGTTGCGCACCAGCCTGGATTGCAGCTGCGCCAGCAAGCGCTAGAGGCGGCGCGACTTTACCGGGAGGTCCATGAGGCTAGCCCAAATCATTACTGTGCTGTCAATGGTGCGACTTTGTCTATGCTCGGCGGGCTAGAGGATGACGCCCGGGCCTTGGCGCTGGTTGCGAGACGGCTTGCTGCCCGCGAGTCAACCAATTATTGGGCCTTAGCGTCGCTTGGCGAAGCAAGTCTAGTGCTTAGCGAACGGCAGTCGGCGATCGGTCATTTTGCCGCCGCTGCGGCCGCTGCCGACGCTGATCTCGCTAAGATTACGTCAACGCGTCACCAACTCGCCCTGATTTCCGCTGTTGGGGGGCTAGACACGACGGCCGAATTGGCCGCTCTCGACACGGGCGACCCAATCGTTTTTAGCGGCCATATCATGAGGCCAAGCGATGGCACACCAGGCGAGCTGGTGAAGGCGGAGAATCTCCTGGCGACTGAAATGAGACGCTGGCTCGCGGGCCGCAAGGTTCCAGCTGTGTTCATGTCGCTTGCTTGCGGTGCAGACATCGTCTTTGCAGAATTGGTGTTGGAGGCTGGTATTCCACTCAATGTAACATTGCCATTCACTGTCGGCCGGTTCTGCGACCTTTCGGTAGCGATCGGAAACGCTTCCAATATCGAAACCGACTGGGTGGGGCGATATTTTGCATGTCTTGATGAGGCCGCCTCCGTGACGGAATTGTGGAAACATGAGATTCGGAAGGCTGAGATCGATTATCATTATCTAGCCACCAACCTGCATCTTATCGGCGAAACGATTTTCGCTGCCGCTGCCTTGATGGCGCAACCGCGTATGCTTGCTGTTGTCCACCCGAACACAGTCGCTAGCATTGCGGGCGCTAGGAACGCGCTGGCAGAATTCGTGGCGCGCGGATTCAACGCGGATGTCATAGACGCAAAGCTTCGCCGCAAGGAAACCCCTGATGGCGCGCGCGGCGCTGATCCGTTTGCTCCTATGGTATTCGCCTTCGCGCGTTGTCAACAGGACAATGCTGAAATTCGACGTTTGCTTGACGAAGCGGGCTTTGCCATCCGGGTACTGAAAGATCGCCGGATCGCCGGACATTACATGCCATCCGGATTCGAGGAGGCACATTTCATCGCCTCGCGCCTGGCGACGTTGGGCACCGCGGCGAAGTCTTCGCCGCGAGTCATTTGCGATTTTGGCCCAATCCGGGGCAGGGATGGGGCGCCGATTCTCGAAGACATATTGAAGCTTGACGCCGCCGCCGACCTGTCCGCCGTCGCCATCGGCAATGTCTTTGCCACCAGCGCATTCGTCATGCGCGAAGTTGCTGGGGGTGGGAAGCCCGACCGTTATTCAGTAGCGAATATTTCCATCGAGCCTCATGAAGATGGGCAGAGAAGGGTCCTGCGCGGCGCTAAACAAATCTACAAGGTTCGGGAAACGTGAAGGCGACTCGGTCGTCGCTACAACATGTCCGAGGTCATTGGTGCTATTGTCGATGAGGTTGTTAGGCGGTTCGGGTAATAAGCGGGGTTATCGCGGGACGAGGGATTTGGAAGCAGGCCTGCGTCTGACGATGCTCGATGCAAGCGGTTTCACGTGCGACTATCCTGCGGGTATCGACAATCTCAAGATTGGTCGCGACGTGGGATGGGCTGATTTCGTATGGCCGCTTGACGATCGGCGGGTATCTAGGACGCATCTGGTTCTTGAGCGACAGGCCGGCGGCGACTGGATTGCAGTGCGACAGGGCCAGAAATATGTCGAGGTCAACGGCAGCCCGGTCGAAACGGCGGCATCGATTTGTTCTGGGGACACGCTCACGCTGGGGCGTCGGGACGGCCCAAAACTTCGCTTCGATATCGTCATGCGGGCAGCTGGCGGTGCGCCCGATACGCTCCGCACGCGCACTCAGGAGATCGTTAGTGGGTGGCACGAGGTTTCTCGCAGGCAAATGCGGTGGGTAACCGCTGGCTTCGTGGCGGCATTTTTCGCAACCGCAGGGGCTTATGGCTTACAGTACATACACTATCGTGAGCAGATCGGTCTTCTAGCGGAGATGCAGGACAAGCTGGTCGAACGTGAGCAGGCGTCTCGCCAGGTCAGCGGACAGTTTCCGGCAGCGACGATCAGGAAGCTAAGAAACGCGGCATATATCGTCATCAAATGCCGGGTGAATGCTGCCAGCGTCTGCGATGGCACAGCGGAAGAAGGTTTTGCCACAGCCTGGCCAGTAGAACCAGCGACGATGGTAACCAATGCACATGTCGGGCGCCTGTTAGATACACTGAAAGCCGGCGAAAGGCTATGCGTACGCAGCCCCGGCGATAGGCCAAGGACCTATTGCGCAAACAGCTGGCAGGCCCATCCGGCCTACGCCGCCTTCCCCAAACATCTCGGCGCATTGGGTAATGTCGGTTTGGACGGCGAATTCCAAGCCGCGACGCGGCCGGGCGCGTATGACGTCGCACTGCTCCGGCTCGACGTTCCCGTTGACCCGGACACCGTTCTCGATATCGCCGCACCCGCAACGCTGACAGCACTAAAGGAGGGCGATGAGGTGGCTTTTGCTGGATACCTACTGCGTGACATCGCAGGGAACGAAACGGCCCAGCGCGAGCCGACGCCAGAGCTGCATTTTGGCACGATCAGTTCGCTCACCAATTTCTTCATGTTAGCTTCCGACACGGATATCGCGCACGCTCAACTCATCCACAACTCCATCCCAATCACGGGGGGCGCCTCCGGCGGGCCGGTCGTGGATCGCAGCGGGAAAGTGGTGGCGGTGGTGAGTTCGGGAAGCATCATTGCCGACGCTAACACCGGCGGCGTCAGTAAGGATCATCCGAGCGCAGCGCTGGTCAACTATGCGCAGCGTGCCGACCTCGTTCGCGATATGCTGCCCGGGGGTACGTTCGATATGGCCGCTGAAAAGAAGTTTTGGGACGGAGAGGCTAAGAAATTCGCCGATCATGAGAACTATGTCGCCAGGCAGTTCCTAGCCGAGGCCACAGGCAAACTGGACAGCTTACTTTCGATCGAAGCCGAATTCTCGAAAGTGCTGTCAGCTGATCTCCCAGCCGACCAGACCTTGATCGATCTCGAAGAGGGCAAGAGCTATGCGGTACTTACTTACATCAACGGTGTCGAGCCAATGGAGGTAATTCTGCGGCGACCGGGTCATCCCGATTGTGATAAGACAGGACGTTGGCCGGGCTTTGTGTTTACCGCCGACAAAACTGAAGAGGCGAAGGTCATCGTCTTTTCCAATACTGCACAGAACCGAGACTACCGGCTCACGCTCTACAAGGCGGATCACGTGGAGGCGGCGCGGAGTTCCCGATCGAGTATCGCGGCGACAGCATGCATCGAATAGGGGCGGCGGGCCGGATCGGTGGCCGTCATCCGGCGGGTCAGGCGAGCGACTGGGTCCGGATGCAACCAACTGAAAATGCCCAGTGGGCGGATCGTCAGGAATTGCGCAAGCATTACCCCGAAAGAATAGATGTCTTGCTTCGGATCGGCAGCGTCAGAGCGTCCGCCAATAACTTCTGGCGCGATGTATAGGTGCGTACCCCTTGCCCGTCCTTCGAAACTGCTACCATGTTCATAAGCAGCCAAGCCAAAATCGATGATAACCGGGCGGCCCCGTTCATTGATGATTATGTTTTCTGGCTTCAGGTCGCGATGAACGATGCCCGCCCCATGCAAAGCCGCGAGCGCGTGAGCAATTCGCGTGAATAGATCGAGCACGGCGACACGGCCAAGGACTTCGTTCATCAACAGACCCAGGTTCTTGCCCCTGACTAAATCCTGGACGATGACGACGACCGAGTCCTCAACAAAAGCATTGTGGATCACCACCAATCCGGGATGGCGGACGCGGCGCGCTGCTTCGACTTCGGCCTGAGCATCGCGCACCGTCATTTGCCGCTTCTCGACGTCACTAATCGACAAGAAGTCGACCATCTTAATAGCGCGCTCCGCCCCGGTTTCTAGATCATAAGCTCGGCGCACAACACCGTAGCCACCACGACCGAGCACTTCGCATAGGAGATAGCGCTCGGGCACAATAGGCGACCCGGGCGTTTCGGCTTGGGAGGAGTTTCGCGCCTTGTCACAGGACAACATCGCGCCGCGAGCCCTTTCGGTCAGGGATCCGTTCCGCTGCGCAGTCGCAATCCTGAGGGCTATGCTCGCCTCCTCCATGGCCCTTTCGAGATTTCCGTTGCGGCGCGCTGCGTCGGCTAGCAACAGGCGGGCCGAAGCTTCCCGGATAGGGAGGCCGTCCTCATTGAAGCGTTCTATGATTGATTGCAGTTTCTCCTCGTCGGCCGCCGTCTGTGAGCGGATCTCGATGTCGATGCCAGCCTCAGTCCAGTCGATCCAGGACCAGCTTGACGTCTCCTCGGGCAGGAAGCGCTTCGAATCTTCGAGCACTCTGCGGGCACGGTCGAACTCTCCCAAGGCTGCGGCTGCACGGCTGACTTCAAGCCCATGCAGAAGGCGTAGGCGATCGTTCTCTACGGCGATCAGTGGCCCAGCCTCCTCGCCGAGCGCAAGACACTCTGCATGTCGCGACAAGGCCCCAAGCATTTGCATTTTTCCGAGCATGGCGCGAGCGCGTTCGGTCTCGGCAAGCTGATCCGACTTCAGGGCGGCATCGAACTGCAGCACTGCGGCGTCAAAACGCCCGAGCTCCTTGTTCAGCCGGCCACCTTCGGCAAAATTCTTTGCCGTCTCGCCTCCGTCGCCGGACGCCTCGGCCATTGCGCGCAGCAGCTCGAAGGCCGCCATTTCGCCTCGCCCACGCCAAGAATAAACTGTAGCGAAGAGGCGCGAGATTGCCGGTCTGAACGGGGCGAGCCGATCATCTGCGGCGAGGTGCCTGGCCTCGAGCAGCGATGCGAGGGCAGATTCGCCGGAGCCGAGACGATTGTGGATTGCGGCCTGGACAAGCAGGTAGCGAACAACCTGCGACCGGTCAGGATCTGAGCCCAGTTCGACATCGTCCATCAGCCTGGAAAGGCTACGTGGTTCAACGTTGTCGGAGATGCCCTTCTCCAGTACGCCGAGTTTTTCTTCAGCGGTGCCCACCATGCTCACAAAGTTATCGCATTTTTGCCAAAGCTGGTAATGTGAATGGATGCCCCGAACGCGAGCCTGCGCTGACTCTCCGCGGGTCGCCCGCTGGCCGACTGAACGAGTTCCCGTGGAGTGAAGGTCAGACTGCTATGGAAAATGCGGGCGTCACGCGGTGGGCTGCTCTCTGCATCCTGACGCTGGCATCGGTTGTCCAGGCGCTTTGCCAGGAAGACACCCCGAAATACAGCGACGACTTTATCAGGGGCGGCGAGACAGCAAAGGCTGGCGACTGGCCTTGGCAGGTGCGCATCCTCAGTAATGTCACTGACGGGAGCGGCTATTGCGGAGGCGCCCTCGTAGCTGCCAGTTGGGTGCTAACGGCGGCGCACTGTGTCAAGGGCAAGCGGACGCTGGCTATCGGCTACGGAAGCTCCGAACTGGCCAAGCTAAAGAAAATGGCAGCGGTGGAGCTTATCGTGCATCCGGACTACACGCGCAATCCGACCAAGAATGATGTCGCGCTGATCCGCCTCACCGAACCCATAAACGATATCGAAACTATCGGGGTCGCAGACGCGAAAGCAGACGCACTGCTCAACAAGACTAACGCCAAAGTGATGGTGACCGGTTGGGGCGCTACTTTCGACAATAAGCTCGATCCGACGATCCTAGCGCTTTACAATCAAGCCAATCCCGAAAACCTCCGAGAAGTGTTGTCCCCCGAAAATGTCAAGATCCCGAATGAATTGCGTCAGGTTGAGATCGATATTATCGATCACGACAAGTGCAAGGCCAATTACGGGCTGCTTGAAAATCCGAACTTTGCCGTCAGCGACACCGAACTCTGCGCTGGTGCGCCTGGCACCGGACGTGATTCCTGCTATGGCGATAGTGGAGGCCCGCTTTTCGCCGCTGCGCCCGATGGAAAAGGCTATGTTGAACTCGGTGTGGTCAGTTGGGGCTATCAATGCGGCCACCCAGTCTTCCCCGGTATTTATGCAAGAGTCTCTTCGTTCAAGAGCTGGATCGACGCGACGATGAATGCCAAGTAATTGTGCGTTGGAACAACAAATCCGTCGCCGGTAAGCTGGCGACGGATTCGAGCGAAGGAGTAGTCCTGATCAGCCGGCCTGTTCGGGCTTGTTCAAACGTGCCTTCGAACGTTTCTGGTCAGATCGTGTAATAGCCGGATTCGTCGACGATGAGGTCGGTGAGCACACAGAGGTTCTGATCCCAGGCTACGGTTTCGGAGCCGTCGGCGAATTGCATCAGGACATCGAATCGGCAGTAGCCCTCCGGACGACGCGGATCGACCGTCATCTCGTAGCCGGCGTCGATGTAGTAGGATCCGAGAAGGTCACGCCCCCACCAGGGGGTGTCGATGTTCTTGATGTAAACACCGACTATCTCGCTCGATCCGGCGTTGTTGATGTTGACCCAGCGTTCGTGAGCCGACGCCACGCCGGCGGAGAGCAGGCCCGCCGCGACAACCAAGGCAGAAGCGGTGCGGGTGAAGGCGGTCTTTGCAAGGGTTATATTCATTTTAGGTTCCTCTCTTTGCTACCAGCCGCGGCGCCATTGCCGTCGGCTTGTGAGAGGACAGTGCGCCTGATCCGTCGAGGATATTGCGCAACATTGCGCAAAGTAGCGCCGGCACAGAGCGCAATTCCATCTGCTATCGGCTCAAAACTCATTCAGAAAATCCAGTGGAATTGCGCGCGACAGGTTGCCCATGGTCGGCAAACGGTCCGAGGCGATAAACTCCTAGCAGACTCTCACCTTCGGCGGTAGATCTAGTAATAAATCGCAACGCCACTTGGCAATTCA
The DNA here is from genome assembly GCA_004963905.1 of Mesorhizobium sp. GTDB lineage: Bacteria > Pseudomonadota > Alphaproteobacteria > Rhizobiales > Rhizobiaceae > Mesorhizobium. The sequence continues at coordinate 40,767 of SUGL01000034.1, read as the reverse complement.
GTGCTCCCGGCAATAGGGACGGGAGCGATCAACTTGTGTGCTTTTTCTGCATCCAAACGTAAAAACGAAACGTAGCAAAATGCTGCACCTTGCGATTCATGGAAAATGTGCGACCATCTATAAGCGGCATCTAAAGGAGTTGGAACCAAAGCCAGACCAAATGCCGTTCGGGGGAGTGATCGGTGCGAATTGCGCGGGCAATTGTGATCCAGTGTGCATGCCTTGTGGTTTCGAGCGGGGTAAGCGCTCAGGCCATCCAGCCTCCAGTTATTCACAATTTCGATACTTACAGTGATGCGTTGAACCATCTGCTAGGGAACGGCCCGTCCCAAAATTGTAAATTTGCCGAGCAGTTCCATGATCCCGACCTCACGTATTACGAGGGCAATTTCTCCGGAAGCCTTTCGGTTATTGATACAACACGAGGAACAGGCCTAATCGGACCGAACCTATCTCGGCATTGCTTTCCTAACACGGAAAACCTACAGTTGTTCGGTGGATCGGCCTTGGGCGGTGGCATGTCATCGCTGCAGTCCACCCGAACCGTATCACAATTCGATCTCAGCGGCCGCGCATTGGAACAATGTGATCCTTCCAAGGATCCGGACTGCAAGGATGACGAAAGCGAAACGGTTTCAAACTATTTCTACCAAGAGCCGCTGCCGCAATCCGCCAATGCTTTCTTCCATCTCAATGGTCACGATGGCGTGCTGAATGCAAACACACTTATCCCGTTCGACGGGTTCAGTGTGTTCGGTAAAGTCGAATATGAGAACTATCGCCAATCGCGCACCCGCTATCAACGGGCGAGCGACATTGATACCTTCACAACGCAGTTTGGCGCACTGTGGAACCTCTCCGATGAAAGCTTGATCGGGATCACAGGAACTTACTCAACGGGAAGTGGCGTTTCTCCCGGACCGAAGAATGTATCTATAGAAACAACTGTGCCGGGAGCGATTTTCAATGCCAATTTTGAAGATCTCTGCGGCGTCCCGAGTGACGGTGCGGTCGACACGGATGAGTTCCGTGGATCCATACTTTACCAAAGACGATGGATGGGGAGTGCATTCATCTCTGCGGAGGTTGGCGTCAGTAAGAGTCGAACTCACTATAGTAACAGCCTTTGCAATGTGGATGTAACGTTGCTGGGTAATTCGATCCCATTTGCAAAAATGAAGATGGCCGGCATTATTAGTGGAACTCCTACAGTGTATGGAGTGTCCGCCGACCTGAGAGCGGGATATGATTGGGAGTATAGCGGCGCGCTCTTCGGCCCCCGACTGTCATTCGATGCCTTATGGAACGGCATCGACAGCTATTCGGAAACCGAAGAGCGCGGCACCAAATGGGTGCCGACTGGAGCCGGCCTTCGCTATGATGACCAGAACATCTCGTCCATCCAGACACGCATCGGCTTTGCAATTTCGACGCCCTTGGTTTTGGCCCAGAAGACGGTAGTTCCATTCGCGCAACTGGACTATGTCCACGAATTCGCCAACGACCAGCGCACCGTCAGCGCGACCTTCGTCGAGGACAATCGACCTGATCCCTTTGGTTTCAGTTTCAAAACAAACCCACCGGACCGAAACTTCCTTGAGCTTCGCGGTGGTGTGGTCGCCGAAATCTTTGAAGGTGGGGTAGCTTTTGTCGATGGTAGGGCAACCTTGGCAAACGAGCTGATCGACGATGTCGGGGTTACCGCAGGAGTCAGAGTCGCCTTCTGACGGTGCTTGCTTCTTGATCAGATAAGATGCCTCATTGCTTCGCCAGTTCCTCTGTCTTGGCGACAAGGTCAGCTTCGTCCTGCTTGTACTGGGCAAGGTCGGGGTACAACTTTCGTAGGTCACGGATGACCTCCAATGCAGATTGGATCTCCGACAAGGCGGCGCTAGCACTGCCCCTGCGCTGGTAAAGGTTTGCGAGAGCATAGTGTGCTTTCGCTATTTCTCGTCGCCAAATCGTCAACGCGTCTTTGGCACCCACCAATTCCTTGAGGAGGTTCAATGCTTCCTTCAGCGAACTCTCAGCGTTGCCGTTCCGACTGGGTATCTCCGTTGCGACTTCGCCGAGTTGTATCAAACCAACCGCTAGGTCGAGTTTGTGAATCGAACTCCCAGGATCTTCCTTGAGAACAACGCGCCGATCTCCGATGGCTTTGTCGTACCAGCGCTCTGATTCCTCCAATTTCAGTGTATCTCCACCCCGTTTGTAGGTAGCAAACGCTACTTGGCCCATCCTTTCCTCAACCACGCTTTGGTCCCGACGCCACTCCTGATTCCGAGGATCGTTGTTCAAAAGGCGGTCGACGGTCTGTAGCGCATCCTGAAGGTTCGAGTCTGCCTGGCCTAAGCTCCGAAGCGACGCCGCCGCGTCTTCCTGGTCCGCCTCTCGCAAATGCGCGCTAGCCAGTCTCTCTAACAAGATGGAGCGATCTCTTTGCCAATCCAGCCTTGAGGGATCCGAGCGGGTGAGTTTGTCGGAAATGGGCAACGCCTCCTCATACAGTTTCAAGGACTCGCCCACATCCATGTCCACCGACATCACCATATCGCCAAGCCGAGTGAGCGTGATCAGTTCGGTGCGGTTGTATTCGGTGTTTGCCTGCTCCGTCGAAACGAGTAGCTTTACCGTGTCAGCGGCCTCCCTTTGGAGCGCTAGAGCCTCGGAACGGCGGTCCATTTCGACGAGCGTCGTCGCCAGTTCGGAGACTGCAGTCATGAGGTCGGCGCGATCTGCGCCGTCTTTCCGCTTCTGGATTAGCGATCTCGTTGTCTCTAGACATTTTTGATACTCATCGGCAGAAGCTGAAAGGTTCCCACTTTGGTAATTGAACGACCCAATTCTGCAATGCCCTTGAGCCAGTTCCCGCAGCCAGCGCAACTCGCCGGTCTTTGACAGCCATCGTTCCGACAAGGCGATTCTCGACTGCGCGAATGCGATGCCTTCCTTGTATTTGCCCGCATAACTGCTTTCTTGTGCCTGAGCATCATACAATTTCAAGCGCATCATCGCGACCGCGGCGGAATCTGGCACTGAAGACAGCCCGATCCATTCCAGCGCGGAAGTAGACCGTTGTTCCAACCAATCCAGGTCCGCCGCTGACTTCGCAATCAGGGAAATGGGCTTCCGCTGGGACTGCTTGTCGCCGACGAGGTTGAATAGATCAGCGAATTCGAGATTTAGGCGGGTCCGTTGCAGGACAAGCATGGGTGAGGTCTCGTCCCCAGAGATCAACCCTGCGAAGTCTCGTTCCGCGGAAGTCAGTAATTCCTTGATCACGGCCGTTGGGACACCATAGCGGTCTCGGTATTTTGTCGTGGCACTTATTTGTCTGGCCGCAATGTCAACGGCAGCCTGAAGGCGTTGTTCGGCCTTGCGACTCTGGTTCCATGCGATCCATGCTGCTCCGCTTGCGATCGCAGAGAGGAAAAGCATTCCGGCTGCAATGATCTGTGCAACCCTGCGCTGGCGCCGATCCGCTTCGGCCTGCCTCTGAGTGAGTTCGGCGAGCGAAACACCGAGTAATGTGGCAACAATCTTCAACTTGGCTAAGTTGAATCCATCGCCGCCGCGGTCGTCCGCGGCTTGCTCCCGCATGTCGGCCGCTAGGGGCTCCACGAGAGAGCCGTCGTCGCTACGAAGCAATCCCTTTGGAAACGCCCCCTGAGGCTCATCCAGCGGATGGTGAGCAATAGGGGCGCCCCTCACGATCACCGCGATGATATTGTCGGGCCGCCCGAGACCTTTAAAGAAGGAAATTTCCCGTTCGACCCATAGAGAAGCGGCTGCCGATGGGCTGCACAGAACGATCAGATATTCAGAGTTCTTTAGCGCGTCACGAATTGTATGCCCAAGATCGGCGGCCGCCTTCAGGTCGGAGCGATCTCTGAAGATTGGGGACAATCGTTTGCTTTGATAATTCTCGGACCGTCCGCGTAGTGGTTTGGGTATTTTGTATGACTCCAGTGCCCTCTGCAGCTTCTCAGCGGCCTCCCGATCCGAGGAGGAATAGCTTATAAAGGCTCTGTACTTAAAACGACCCGATGCTTCCGGCGGTCGCGAAAGATCCGACTCCGGAGTTCGGTCACGACTTGGGTGCTGAGCGATCGGCACGTTGACCACCCTCAAACCGGGTTGGGTTGATTTCAACAGTGAACGTAGGCGGAGCCATTTGAGCCAAAACAATGACTGATGGCAACGCCAGCTTGCGTAGTTGCTTAGCGAGCAGCAGAATGGGCGAGATATGAGGATCGAACACGCCTTGATGTCCTAGCCGTACGGCAAGTGGCGAATTCCAATAAGTGATAGCATATATAGGGAGGGAGCAAATGAAGAGTCCATCCGATTTCGGTACGCTGAAAGGAGTGATTGCTTGGGGGGCAGTCGCAATCACGCTGTCATGTTTTTCGGAAAACGTGTTCGCACACACTCTGGGACCGGTAAATCCGGTGATGGTAAGAGATGCAGAAGAAATTTCTGGATTAACAGACACTATTGGCAGTGCTGCTACTCAAACAAAAGGTGTATATGATAGTTTGAAAATATGGGCATCTGATAGTACCATATCGGCTTGTTTCTTAGATGGAGGGGAGTTGCTCAAAAAATTTTTTGTGAGAACTTCAAAGAAATGGCTTGATGGTACATCTATAAAAATCAATTTTGGCGACCCGCCTAAATTTAATGATTGTACCAACGATTCGGTAGAAGATATCAGGATCTCCTTCAAGCAAGAAGGAAGTTGGTCATTCGTTGGCACGGACAGCCTACTCCCAGACGTCGTGAAGGCGGGAGCATCTCTAAACGTTCAGACTAACGGAGCGGCATTTAACTCGCTCGACAAGGCGTGGCTTGAGGAAACAATCCTCCATGAGGTCGGGCATGCGTTAGGCCTGGAGCACGAGCATCAGAGTCCAGAAGCTCATTGCGACGATGAGTTCGCGTGGGATACTGTTATTCCTAAGATCGAAAAAGAATGGGGATGGAGCGAAGATGAAATATTGTCAAACTTCAAGGAGATGGTAGCATCACCGCGTCTGAGAGCAACTCCTTACGATCGCAAATCGATTATGCACTATGCGTTGCCAGCGTGGATGTTTAAACAAGGTACGAAGTCTAGGTGTTTTATTTCTCAGCCAACTAAGATATCATTGAAGGATCGAGAAACTATTCGAGCGGCGTATCCCATCAGTCAGGAGGTTCAGGCAGACGTCATCAAACGATCGGTCGCTAGAATCGCTACAGACCTAGGCGATCAGAAGTGGGACACAGACCAGTGGAAAACCATCGGCAACAATGTTGGCGAGATTCTAGCCCGTTCGGGACGAAGGCTGTCCTTGTCAATACCGATATCCATCAAGGACCAGCCAAGCTTGAAAACCGCTGACTCTGACCGATCTTGCAGCGGCGATGAGTCAGCGGCGGTGGGTACCGCGAAGTTCAGCTGCGCGATAGCGGAGGATGGTAGCAAAATGGTCATCGATGTTTTTGGAGTAAAATAGACCAGTTCTGTGCAGCGAGAGCAATGGCATCGGCGGGCCCTCGGTGAGAGTGACCTGACCTACGCCTCGTCGCTTATGCTTTTCGCTTTGCGGCTGCTTTTTTCACAGGCTTTGCCGACGTCTTTTTTCCCAGCCCGGCTGCCTTTGCCAGTGCCGACCGCTGCGCCGCATAGTTCGGCGCCACCATAGGATAATCCGACTTCAATCCCCACTTCTCGCGGTACTCATCGGGCGTCAGCCCATAGTGAACGGCAAGATGGCGCTTCAGAGATTTGAACTTCTTTCCATCTTCCAGACAGATGATGTAGTCGGGCAACACCGAACGCTTCGGATTGACCGCCGGCTCTTGCCTTGGTTGCTCGACGGCTTTTGATTGGCCAACGCCTGAGAGCGACAAATGGATGGACGCGATTAGGTCCGGCAATCCTGCAACGGGGAGGGGGTTCTTGCTAACGTAAGCAGATACAATGTCCGCCGTCAGCCCGATCAGGTCGGAAGTTTGGACGTCCTGTTGTTCAGTCAAGATTTAGCTCCTGATTATCGCGATGCCGTCTTTTATTGCAAACTCGATGATCTGCGCAACCGGTGTTTGGACCGGATTTTGAGGATCCACTCGTCCCCAACTACGCATCACCAACGGCGGGTCCGAGGCTTGTCTGGCCATTCGACGCGCATTCTTCGTCGCCGATAGACGTCACGCTCGCTCAGCCTCGAAGCGTCCCGTTAGTTCGTCAACCTTGGTAACCCGCATCTCGGGTCCAACCCTGCGTGCGACTATGCTGCTGTGCAGACCGTCGCTGGGAGTGACGATTATAGAACGAAATAGGCCCCCGTGTTTTGACAATGCGTTCTGAAGATGCTCGGTGCGTCGACGGTTTTCTGGGCGATCGATCCAACCCTTGCCAGAAAGTCCAAAAGTGCTATAGCGGGTCTGTTCGACATCGAGAAATCGGTCGGTCCACAGGGTGACGACCACAGCCTTTCCGTCGTCCGTAATGGCTGACCAGGTGCGCCGGGGATTGCGGACCGTCGCCCCTTGTCGAGCGTAGGCCTCAGTTAGCGTGCGGCATTCAGAATCAGTTGTGTTCCTCATAGTTCCCCCTATATCGGCGCCCGTCCAGCCATCCTGTTCCCGGCTCACCTCACACTGAGTTCCGAACTTGCGATTGTAGATAATGTCGCAGTGGGCCGTGTTTGCAGAGAGCAACAGGATTGTAGGATAGCATTTCTTAGCTTTGGTAGCTAAGCGCCTCCCGGTTTCATCTTTCCCTTAGTCAGGGGAACCGCGTTTCACCGATTCGGCCAAATTCTTCTCGACTACCCAAGTTTTGCGCCCCACCTCCAGGTCACGCGCACCTAAATCGAGGACAAGGGAGCAGGGAAGAGGCGTAAGGTACTCGATCAATATTGGCACTCGCTCATTTGAGCACGGTTTGTGTCCTCCACCGCATGTCGCCCGCGACAACAACTTGCAGTTTACAAATGAGCGTTTGCCGATACGATCAGCGAGGGCTTGGGACGAGACCATTGAAAACAATCCGCGAGGCGACTGTCGGCAAGGCCACGCTTCGCCTTGTCCAGACGCAAAAGGGCTACAGCGGGGTCGTTTTTCTCGGCGGCAAGCGCAAGGCGCTCGAGGAAGGTGACGACGCGGACGACGTCTGGCGTCGAATTCACGACGCTGCAGTGCGGTCTAATCCGCACTTCTTCGGCTACGACGGAGCGCGGGCTCGCTTCCTGCACTTCTTTCCGCAAGGATTCGAGGGGGCCGACTATAGCGGGCATGAGCGCGCTTATAAATTGAAAGCTAAGGCCAAACTCGACGAAGGCGCCCCGCTTGCAGATGCCGCCAATGGAGGCGGTTTCGGAGAAGTGGCCCTTTCCGCCTACCGTGCTACCAACCTCCTGTCGCCTTTCGAGAAGACGCGACTTCAGCCGCTGCTGAGGGGTCCGAACGCCGACGACTTCATTCAGGCGGCGGCCGCCTTCGCGACCGGTGATACTAAACGCGGTCTGCATTCCATGGGTTCGATTCTGAAGGGGTACGACAACGCGAAGTGGACGGTCGTCACCTATCTACCGTTCCTGTGGAGGCCGGAGGAGCATGTATTCCTCAAGCCGACGATGATCACCGCCTTCGCCGAACGCGTCGGCCATTCCTTCGCCCACACCTACAAGCCGGAACTCGATCCGACGGTCTATGAGACTTTGCTGGACCTGGTGCGAACGACGAAGGAAAGGATCTCCGATCTCGGCCCACAGGACATGATCGACGTCCAGAGCTTTATGTGGACGGCTGTCGAGTACACTGAGGACGACAAGGCCGACTACCAGTAACGCTCAGACCGCGGTTGGCGAATACACCTTGTTCAGAACAGGCCACACACCATGGCGGAGGGCATAGCTGTTCATCCAGGTGCGCTCCACCTTTTCCAGATCCGTGCACTCCAACCACAAGAACCACATGGCGCGCCCGTTGAGGGTGGTGGCGACCCAGGTGTATCAAGATGCTGGCCAAACCCGACGGAGATTGCTGGCCAGCCCAACATAAAGGATGTCCTCCTCAAAGGTGGCGAGCACATAATAGCCAGACTTCTCGCTCACGAACCGCATGCGTGCGCGTCGGAACGGCTCCTTCTCCGTCGGGCGCGGTAATCTCCGCTGTCGAAGCGCTGTTGAGCGCTCGCATCATATCTTGGGCCACCAATCGCAGCGCGCAGGTTTGAGGCAGCGGCCTTGCCGCGCCCGAGTTCGATTGCGTTAGATCAATTTCGCGAGGAGGGCAGGCTTGGTGTGAAAGACTAACTTCACACTGTGGGACCGCTTGGTCGGATTTCGAAAATCAGCCCCCGGCTTGACCCCGGGAACGCTGTCGATCCGCAACAACCTCTACGAAATCGGTCAGCGTCATCAGCCAGGCGCGCTGGACGGGACTGTAAGTTTGATGCAGTTTCACTGGAAGCACCAGTTGAAGCTGTTCTGCCCTCATCTGGCTGGTCTGGTTTTCCGATATTGCCGGCTCAAGCGTCAGGAGATGCTTTGACGGGATCCGTGCCGCTTCCGGCAGGACTTGGCGCCAGCGGTCTTTGAGCGTTGACTTGGAAGCAAGCATTGTCAGACGGGCAGGGGAGAAACCTGGATCATGGTACTCCGCATGACCGGGGAACAGGAAATCCGGCCGGTTACGGTTCTCGGTCTCGGCGCCTCGGGAAAACCGGATCGACCGTGCCGCAAAGAGCGCTTCCAGATGATGTTCCAGCGACTGGCCTGCACGGGACTTCCTGCGGTTCTGGACACTAAGGGAAAATGCAAGAAAACCGTCCACGTCCGCGCTCCCGTCGCCTGCGGCGAATCCGCTGCCAAGTCTTTCAGCCACGATGCGGCGCTCCAGCCGGCGGAACAGCAGCTCTTCCCTTTCCAGCCACGCCATAAGGACCATGTCGGGGCTGTCCAGCGGGGAGATGGCGGGAAGGGAGGTCCGCGCGAGCTGCGAGAATTCGCGCGTGCCAGGGAACTTCATGCCGAACCGCTCGATAACCGCATCCAGTTCATCAGCCTCGGGCTCCTCAGGCTCGATCCCGAGCTCGTCCAGAATGTAGCGGACCGCAAAATCGATGCCTCCCGACCGATCTACGGTGATCTCGCGGCCGGCGAATTCGAGTTCGGGCTGATGCTCCAGACCAAAGAGCCACAGCAGCTGGCTCTGGAATGTGCTTCCGCCGGGCGTGACGATGGCCATCGCTGTCCCGTCGCGCCGTACCGCTACAAAGAGCGTGTCGCCTTCGCGCATGAGATCGGTGACGTCGTTCGCATAGTAGTAAAGATGGTATTCGGTGCGAGTCGGATGCTTCCTGCGCGCGTCGTACCAGCTCAGCAGCCCGTCGGCCGCAATGCCCTCCTGCTCCGCGCCAAGCCATATGAATCGCGTCGGGATTCTCCTGCGGTCGGCATCGCCGAGAAGGTTCCTGAGAGCGCGGGAGCTGTTGAACTCGTGCTGGTTTGAGCCGGCCGCCGATGTTTCCACCATGCTTAGCCGCTTGACGGCGACGCCCTCGAAATAGTCGGAAAGCAGACCCCGCCCGCTCATCCTCTCCCCCTGATAATCAGCCGGGGAACGTCGGACTGAAGCCAGGCGACGCACTGGAAAATGACGTCGCTGATGGGTATCGCCGTGCGGCCACGAAGGGCACACTCCCACACGACACCGCAGCGCCATCCCAAGGCGGAGAGTGCGCTCTCTGCCACCATGTCGCGCTCGCGGTTGCGGTCAATCTTTTCGCGCCAGAATTCGGGTCTCGTCCCAGGCAGCCTGAAGAGGTGGCAGTCGTGCCCATGCCAGAAACAGCCGTGGGCAAAAAGCACGGCCCGCCTGCGTGGAAAGACCATATCGGGACGGCCTGGCAGCCGTCGGTCGTGAAGCCTATAGCGGAATCCGGCTGCGTGAAGCGCAAGCCGCAGCATCATTTCTGGCTTGGTATTGGTACTCCGTATGCCAGCCATCATCCGGCTGCGCACCTCCGTCGGAACAATGTCAGCCATTGGCGGCGAGCGGCCTCTCCGCATCAGGCCGCGTGACCCGGCGGACAAGGGGCGATGGTCCGGCGGTCGGTGCGCGGCCGAGCGCGGCCTCGAGATGTGGCCGGATGGCCTGCGCCACAAACTCGACGACCGGCACGACCACCGCGTTGCCAAACTGCCGGTAGGCTTGCGTATCGGAAACAGTGATCCGGAACGGGCGGCCTGGACGTTCGAATCCCATCAGCCTTGCGCACTCGAGCGGCGTCAGACGCCGCGGCCGTTTGCCTGGCTGGTCGATCAGCACTTCGGAACCGTCCTTGTAGTAGCGCGCCGAAAGCGTTCTTGCGACATCTCCCGGGCCAAACAGGCTGTAGCCAAAGCCGTTGCCCGCGGCACGGTGTTTTTCCCTGTAGGCTTGCAGATATGCCCACAGACGGGGTGTAAGCGTATATTTCGGGTCGATCTCGTCATGGTCCTGCAGGATGCTGCCGAGCTTCGGGCCGGTACCTGGCTTCGGCAGCACGAGCGCGTCGAAATCGAATTCCGTCTGCTCGCGGAAACCGACAATGAAGATCCTCTCCCTCTTCTGCGGCACCCAGGGCTCGGAACTGATCACACGGTGCTGGACGTGGTATCCGAGCTCGTTCTGCAGCACGTTCATGATGGTTGCGAAGGTGCGGCCCTGATCGTGGCTTTCGAGATTCTTCACATTCTCCAGCACGAACGCGGCCGGCCGATGATGGGCAATGATCTGGGCAGTGTCGAAAAAGAGAGTGCCTTGGGTGTCGCAGAGGAAGCCGTGCGGCCGGCCGAGCGCATTCTTCTTCGATACCCCTGCTATGGAGAACGGCTGGCAGGGGAACCCTGCGAGCAGCACGTCATGGTCCGGCACCTTCCCGGGATTATTCGAATATTCCCTCACATCGCCGCCGATCGGGTGGTTGTCAGGAAAATTCAGCGCATAGGTCTCGCGGCAGCCAGCGTCCCATTCGGACGTGAAGACGCAGCGGCCACCGATGCTCTCGAATCCCATGCGAAGTCCGCCAATGCCCGCAAAAAGGTCGATGAACCGGAAGCCAGTCGTCGACCTTTCAGCAGGTTCGAGGCGGCGGCGTGCTGCTTCCCTGAGTGTGCGCATCGCAAGCCTGCTCGGCCTGCTCATGCCTTCCTCGTAGCGGTAGACTGTCCGGAGCGTCACCTCCAGCAGGGCAGCCGCATCCTCCAGCGTCAGGCCCGCCTGATCGCGAAGTCTCGTGAATTCTGTCCGTCTGGCGCGCATGGATGCTCCGAATCACTGCTGTGTCACTTTTTGACAGTCTGGCACTGGATGTCCTTGCGGGCAATAAACATGTTCTCATTTTGTTCGTGCGCCATGAAGCGTTTGCACAATTGTTTTCGCCACCGTCTACGTGGCGAAGGGAGAGTGTTCGGCGCTCACAGCGCCCCGCTCACGAGCCACAGAGAGAGCGCACAAAACGGAGACGGCAGAATGTCTGTCAAGCAGACGGGATCCATTCTGTCGCCGGATTCAGTTCGTGAGCTCGAGACTGGGCAACAGGCTGCCGAGGGAGCGTAAGCATGGCGCCGCCGCAGGTCCGACGCGGAACCGCAGCATGTCGGCCGTTCTATCAGCCATAGCTAATGCAAACTCGCTAGCACTGCCGTTAAGGGAAAAGCAGCACAAGTTGCGATGAAATAGACACTACCCTTTCCTGGTGGCTTTTATTGCGTTAGATCATTTGCGGGGAGTCTCGCGGGGGGGAATCTGTAGAAATGGGAATGCCGACAGCCGGGATAGGCATCCGTGCTTGACGCGGCAGTGGTAGCACCGGTGTCGCCTCTGTTTCGTCTGGCCCTTGCAAAGGGAACGGAAAGCTCCGTTGTCCTGCATCTGAGACGCGGTGCAGGCCTCAATTCGCGCGACGCCTCGGGCCGCACCCCCCTGATGATAGCCGCCGCTCTCGGACGCATGGACATCTGTGTTCTTCTTCTCGTCGAGGGAGCGGACCCACAGCTTCAGGACGCAAATGGCCTGACTGCGTCGGATATTGCGGCCAGGGCAGGCCATCACGAAGTCGGCCGGCATCTTCTGCAGGCGTCGGTGGCCCCAGCCCAGGTCATGCCCGCCGATCAGGGGGATGACGGCATCGACGCCGGTCTGGAGGGGTGGGAGCCCGAGCAAGACTTCCGCCCGCCTGACCCGAGACAGGCGCCTGATGAAGGTGTGCTGTCCCTGCAGGAAGCCATTTCCGCACACAGGGTAACGGTCGAAGAAGACGACTGGTCGGCAGCCGAGATTTCTCTGCCCCAGGCGTCATCCCTCCGGGCTCCGGTCTTGCCGGAAGAGGCCGGGATCATTCTTGCACATGCGGTGGCGAACGGATGGATATCCGCTCGCGGCCTGCACCAGATATGGCCGGGCGCTACATCCGACCAGCGTCGCATGCTCAGGGCGGCTGTCGAAGAGGCCGGACTGCGCATTGTTCCCGTCCGGATTGCGGCGACCCTGCTCGGCCGCGGTGCCACGGTGCCAGGCCGCGCGGACCGGGAGCTCGCCGGCGAAATCATCTGCGGGCTTGGTGATGAGCTGGGCAGTGACAGGACAGGTGAAAGGTACCTCGCTGAGATAGCGTCCTTTTCGACGTTCAGTCCCGACAGGGAGCAGCGGATTTTTGCAAGGCTGGCGGAGGCCCGCCAGGCCGCCCTTGAGGCTGCGGAGGAGTGCCGCGGTTTGCTTGCAGGTCTGGAGGTACAGCAGACCACGGAAGGACGTCTTGATGAAAGCGTGGACAGCGAGGAGGCCGGATCCGACGAAGATAACTCTTCAGATGAAGCAGGCGTTTCCGAGGCAGATGCTGTTTCTGCGGGTCTCCCGTTTGAGGCCCTTCACAAAGCGCTGGAGAGAGCAGGTTCGTGTCGCGATGACCCTTCGCTGGCCGTGCTTGCGAAGGCACTTCGGCAGTATGAAACGGCGCGCAACCGGGCAATGGAAGGCGCTATGAAGCTCGTGCCGTGGATCGCCGGAAAATACCGCAGGAGCGGTCTACCTTTCGAGGATCTTGTCCAGGAGGGGAACATCGGTCTGATCCGCGCTGTCGAGAAGTTCGACCTATCAAAGGGCGTGCGATTTGGCGCATACGCGTCCTACTGGATCCGCCAGAGCATATCACGGGCGGTTGATGACCACTCGCGGGGCATCCGCATCCCGGTGCACGTCTCGGTAGTTCTGAGGAAGTTCGCGCGCCTGCAGCAGCGCATCCGGGCGGTGTTCAACAGGGAGCCGACTGTCGAGGAGATTGCCGCAGCACTCGAGAAGCCGGTAGGGTTTGCGAAGCGCCTTCTCCAGCTGCCTGTCGCCGGTAGCTGGAGAGTTCCTGAGGACGTTGCCGATGAAGGCCCTGCGCCTGATCATCGCTACGATGCGGCGTGTCTCCACCGGCTGATTGCGGGTTCAATCAGCGAGCTGCCGGCCCGGAGCGAGCGGATCCTGCGCCTGCGTTTTGGACTTGGAGGTGTAGACGAGCACACGCTCGAGGAGGCAGGAGACCTCTACGACGTCACGCGGGAACGGATCAGGCAGATCGAGGCTAAGGCGATTAAGTTCCTGCAGCATCCGAACCGCTCGAAAGACCTGCAGGCATTCCTGTGACAGAGGCTGTCCGTCCTCCACGAAACGCACCGCCACGCGCCAGCGCCATGGTGGAGGCACTGCGTGGCCTCGGCTATTCACCAGCTACCGCGATTGCAGACATCATCGACAACAGCATAGCCGCTGGCGCCTCGGAGATCGATGTCGCCTTCGTCTGGAACGGAACGCAGAGCAGCATCTCCATCACCGACAACGGATCCGGCATGGACGAGCCGATGCTGGATTCCGCGATGCGGCTTGGCGAAAGAAGTCCGCTCGAGGTGCGGGGCAAAAATGACCTCGGCCGGTTTGGGCTCGGACTGAAGACGGCCTCGTTCTCGCAGGCGCGGCGGCTTACCGTGGCCTCGAAGCGTAAGGGCCTCATTTCGGTCCTGCGCTGGGATCTCGACGTCCTTCGCGATGACCCGGCCGGAAACTGGTCCCTTCTGGAAGGTCCCGCACCTGGATCGGAGCATCTGCTCACGCAGCTGGATCCGATGGATCACGGCACCGTGGTGTTGTGGGAAAAGATGGACCGCATCGTCCCGCCCGGGTCGTCAGACGGTGACTTTCTGGCGGCCATAGACAGGATCGAGCGGCATCTTGCCATGATCTTTCACCGCTTCATCGAGGGCCGCCGCCTCACGATCCGGATCAATGGCACGCCGGTGCGTCCATGGGATCCCTTCCTGCGCGGCCGGACTGATACATGGTGCTCCGGAGCGGAATCGTTCCGGGCCGGCAAACACGAGATCACGATCGAGGGCTTTGTGCTTCCGCACCGTGACAGGCTGCCCCCGAAGATCTACGAGGAAGCTGCCGGGCCCGACGGATGGACCGCGCAGCAAGGCTTCTACGTCTATCGCAACGAGCGTCTGCTGGTGGCCGGACACTGGCTGGGCCTCGGACAGGGCAGGTCGTGGACCAAGGAGGAGCCCTTCAGGCTAGCACGGATCCGGCTGGACATACCGAACAGCGCTGACGAGGACTGGAAGATCGACGTCAGGAAGTCGACGGCGCGTCCGCCGCTGGAGGTGAGAGGCCGTCTCTCGCTTTTTGCCGAGGACGTACGCCAGCGGGCCCGCAGGGTCTTTGCATTCAGGGGCAGGTCGGAAAGAGGGCCCGGTGCAGCGCCCGTCGCGCCGGCCTGGAATGCCACACAGCTTGCCGGCGGCCTCCGCTATAGGGTCGACCGGAACCATCCGGCGGTTGCTGCAGTGCTCGACAGTGCGGGGCCGCTTCGTGACGACGTCGTGGCGATGCTGAGGGTGATCGAGGAAACGGTTCCGGTCCAGCAGATCTGGCTCGACACGGCAGAGGCGAGAGAGACCCCACGCACCGGTTTCCAGGGCGTACCGCCCGATGAGGTAAAGTCCGTCATGCAGACTGTGTTCAGCAACCTTGTGAACCGCAAAGGTCTGACGGAAGAGCAGGCAAGGCGCCAGCTGGCAGCAACAGAACCCTTCGACAGCTGGACCAGCTATGTCGAGACACTGACACTTTCTTCCCGGGAGGCAGACAGTTGAGTCACCAGAGCGTCATCAAGTTTGCCCAGGAGTTGCTGGTCAACGAACCGCCCGGCACCATCAGTCCGGCGATGATCAGCGCCAAGATCGATCAGGTGCTTGCCTTCCAGCCCGCCTGGCAGGAGGGCCTCGACCGCGACGCGGCAGTTGCGGAACTGGTGAGACGCTTCAGTGTCTGGGTGGGCACTGATGCAACCATCCGCAACGATGAAGGCCACAGACCATGGCTGGAAGCGGCGCGCAAGAAGGACTGGCGTTACTGGCAGCGCTATCGCGAATACCTCGAGGGGCGCATGTCGGTCGCCGCGGTAGACGGCGTTGACCGGTCAACCGACACGATTCTCGGAATGCTAGAGGACCCGCTTCGTGATGGTCCGTGGGACAGGCGTGGCCTGGTGGTGGGCCATGTCCAGTCTGGAAAGACGGGAAACTACACCGGACTGATCTGTAAGGCGGCTGACGCAGGCTACAAGATCATTATCGTGCTGGCAGGCCTACACAACAACCTGCGCTCCCAGACGCAGATGCGGCTGGACGAGGGCTTCCTGGGGTACGAGACCCGGCCGATCGCCGACGACATCCGCGAGATAGGCGTCGGCCTTGTGGACCGCGACCCGGCGATCCGGCCCAACTACGTGACCAACCGCACGAACAATGGTGATTTCAACACCGCCCGTGCAAGCACGCTTGGCATATCGCCAGAGCAGCGCCCCTGGCTTTTCGTCGTAAAGAAAAACAAGACGGTTCTCGAGCGTCTGCTTGGCTGGGTGCGCCACCATGTTGCGGACGGCCAGGACGAGACTGGCCGGAAGATCGTAAGGCGGCTGCCGCTCCTTCTCATTGACGACGAGGCGGACCATGCGTCGGTCGACACGGGCGAGCAGATCTTTGACGAGGATGGCCAGCCTGACCCCGATTACGAGCCGACCGCCATCAACCGGCTCATCCGAAGGGTCGTCCATACATTCACCAGATCGGCCTATGTCGGCTACACGGCGACCCCGTTTGCCAACATCTTCATTCATGAGCGCGGAGAAACGAAGGAGGAAGGTCCGGACCTTTTCCCTTCGGCCTTCATCGTCAATCTGGCCGCCCCCTCCAGTTATGTAGGACCGGCACAGATCTTCGGGCTCCAGACGACGTCAGGAAGGACACCCGGACTGCCACTCTACCGGGCCGTAGACGACCATGTTTCCGAAGATGGCAGAGGCGGCTGGATGCCGCATACCCACAGGAATGGGTATGTTCCGCGGATCGACCGGACATCCGGCATACCTGCCTCGCTTGAGGCTGCTGTCCAGTCCTTCCTGATTACCTGTGCGGTCCGCCGGCTGCGCGGCCAAGGCGATGCGCACTCCTCGATGCTGGTTCACGTCACCAGGTTCACCTCGGTCCAGAAGATCGTGCACCAGAGGGTCGACGAGTATGTGCAGGCACTTCGGCAGCGGCTGATCCGCCAGATCGGTGACGGCGGAATTGTCGATGAACTTAAGCGGCTCTGGGACGATGATTTCGTGCCGACCAGCAGGACTGCGGAAGAATCTTTTTCGTCTCTTGCCGGCGATGCCACACTTCCATTGTGGCCTGATGTGCTCGAGGCCATCCGGCTTGTCGTAGCCGACACTGAAGTCCGCATGATCAACGGCACTGCGAAGGACGCACTTGACTATGCCGACCAGACTGGCCCCGGGCTGAAAGTGATTGCGATTGGCGGTGACAAGCTCTCGCGCGGCCTCACCCTCGAGGGCCTGTGCGTAAGCTACTTCCTCAGGACGTCCAAGATGTACGACACGCTCATGCAGATGGGTCGCTGGTTCGGCTACCGCCCAGGCTACATCGATCTGTGCCGCCTCTATACGACAGAGGAACTGGCCAGCTGGTTCGGACATATCGCGGACGCAGCCGAGGAGTTGCGCGACGAATTCGATCTGATGGCGGCATCAGGCGCAACGCCGCGCGAATACGGTCTGAAGGTCCAGTCGCACCCGGTGCTGCTGGTGACGTCGCGCCTCAAGATGAGATCGGCACGAAGCCTGATGCTCTCCTTCAGCGGTCAGGTCTCCGAAACGATCACTCTCTTCACCGACAAAACAGTGCTGCAGCGCAATCTGGATGCCGCAGCAGATCTCGTCCGCAGGCTGGGGAAAGGGGAAGAAGATCCGGAGCGGAAGCGGGACGGCAGTGTCCAGCGGTGGCAGGGCCGGGTGTGGGACAATGTGCCCGCCAGGGAGATCATTTCCTTCCTGAACTCGTACCGGACCCATCCTGACGCCTACAAGGTCAACAGTGTCCTGCTTGCCGAATTCATCTCGAAAATGAACGCCATCAACGAACTGACGGACTGGACGGTGGCGCTCATCGGTGGCGGCCGGGGCAGGTCGTACCCCATTTCGGACGATCTCGATGTCGCAATGCTGAAGCGCTCTTCAGACGGAACGGAGGGCCGCTACTCGATCGGCAGGCTGCTGTCGCCGCGTGACGAGGCAATCGACCTCGACGAAAACGAGTGGAAGGCCGCAATGGCCATTACGAAAGCAGCGTGGAATGCGGATCCCGGACGTTCGCGGTCAGGAGATGGTCCCGCCGAGCCTTCCGGCCCGGCGATCAGGCGGGTCCGGGGTCAGGGCATCGGCGGCGAAGGAGGCCACACTGACAGGGGACTCCTGCTTCTTTACCTGCTCGATCCGGAACAGGCGGATGCGGGGCTGTCCCCAGACCTGCCGCCCGTCGTTGCTTTCGGCATCAGTTTTCCGGCCAGCGATTCCGGCACCAAGGTCGAGTACCGGGTGAACAATGTGGCATGGATGCAGGAGTATGGCGGTGCTGACTGACACGGATGAGCTCGAGGCCGCTTGGGGTGCGCTTGCCGGCCAGAGGACAGAAAAAGGCTTTCTGACAGTTGCGCTTGGCCATTCGAAGCCGCGGTTCCGTGTCGGGATCATGTTCCCTGAGGGCGACGAGACCCTCCTTGTCGGTTTCAATGTCGATGTGCCGCCGGCGAAATCGGGTCTCCCCGAGGGCAGCGGTTTCCGGGTGGAGCTTGCACGGGAAGCACCGGCCCCTGGCTTTGCGATCTGGGTCTGCCTGATCCGGCAGCCAGGGGCCGGCCGCGACCTGTTTGTTCAGATGTCGGCTGATATCGTTGCCGCGCTATCTGCCACGCAAACGCAGTCGGACAGCTGGCTCCTTTCCCTCATGCTTGCCCGGATACGGGCGTGGCAGGAATTCATGCGGCGGCCGCGATCAGGCCTGCTTTCTCCGGAAGAGGAGATCGGCCTCTTTGGCGAACTCGTCTTTCTGAGGGAAGCACTCGATGCCGGCGCACCAGCCGCAGGGATGCTTCACTCCTGGGCTGGACCGGCGGGCGGACTTCAGGACTTCCAGACCGAGACTGTCGGTATCGAAATCAAGTCAACCATCTCGGCCAGCGGGTTTCCGGCGCAGATCAGCTCGCTTGAACAGCTGGACGGTCTCGCCGGGCGCGCGGTGATCCTCGGGGGCGTCAGGCTTTGCCAGCAGGAGGGTGGACAGACGCTGTCCGAACTGGTTGGCGGGCTGAGAATGCGTGTAGCGCAGTCGCGGGATCTTGCAGGCTGGCTGGACCGTTCACTACTCCTGGCTGGCTACGAGGAGAATGCGGCTTCTCGCTATCTCCGCAGGTATGATGTGGTCGACACCCGCTTTTTCGAGGTGGACGGGAGCTTTCCCTGCCTGCGGCGGAGCTCGACCGTCCCCGTGATCAGGTCGGCAAATTACCAGATCGATCTTGATCTTGTGGAAGCAGCGACCCTTTCACTGTCCGAAACCCTGGTTCGGTATGGAGTGCTCCCGGCATGACACTTGAGGAATTTCTGGTCCAGACCCAGGCAGAGGTCAGAGGTCTGGTCAGCGACCGGATGGCCGACGGTGGGTATCTGAAGGCCGAAGCAGCGTTCACGGACGTCGTGACGCAGCACATGTCCGACTGCGGAATGACGTCCGATCCGCGCGTCCTTCACATTGAACGCAAGATGGGCCAGGCAACGCTCAAGCTGAACGGCTACGCCGTGTCGGACGAGGCTGACCAGGTAGACCTGTTCGTGACCCTCTATTCCGGTACCGAGACCGTCGAGTCCATCCCGGATACCGAAGTGATCAAAGCTGCAGAGCAGTGCATCAAGTTCCTGGGCGCCTCGGCCGACGGAAAGCTTGCAAAGGCGATCGATCCTTCAGACGAGGCCTATGAGTTCAGCGTTACGATCCGCGACTGCTACGCGGATCTGGAACAAATCCGGGTCTATGTGCTGACTGACCGGCAGGCCAAGAGCAAAATGTTCAAGCCGCGCGAGGTTGCCGGCAAGTCGGTCCGGCTCGAGGTCATGGACATTGAACGCCTTTACAGGCACTGGGCCGAGGGGAAGCCTCGGGACGAGCTTGTTGCCGACTTCAGGGATGTCTGCGGCTCTGCCCTGCCATGCGTCTATGTCCCAGGCGAAAACGAGGAGTACGATTACGCACTGACGGCGATTCCGGGAAATGCGTTGCGGACATTCTATGACCGGTACGGCGCACGGCTCCTCGAAGCCAACGTCCGGTCGTTCCTCAGCCAGACAGGCAAGGTCAACAAGGGGATCAGGGATACGCTTCGCGACACGCCCGAACGCTTCATGGCATACAACAACGGCATCGTGCTGATTGCCGACGAGGCAAGCCTCGAGCGCACGGCAGATGGATCGGCAGGCCTTTCCTGGTTGAAGGGCATGCAGATCGTGAATGGCGGACAGACGACCGCGTCGATCTACTTCACCAAGCGGAAATATCCGGAAACCGATCTTTCAAGGGTCCGGGTTCCGGCCAAGATCATCGTCCTGCATCGCCATGATCCCGAGGCTGAAGAAGTCCTGATTGGCGACATCTCCCGTTACGCCAATAGCCAGAATGCGGTAAAGGTCTCGGATCTTTCCGCAAACAAGCCGTTCCACGTGGAGCTGGAGAAGCTGGCATTGTCCACCTTCTGCCCCGACGGGACGAGCCGCTGGTTCTACGAGCGGGCCGCCGGCAGCTACAACGTCATGCTGGCCAGGGAAGGGACGACGCCTGCTAGGCTGCGCCAGATCAGGGAAGCCGTGCCACCGGCAAGGAAGATCACCAAGACCGACCTAGCAAAGTATGTGCAGGCATGGGCCGGGAAACCCCACCTCGTTTCTCTGGGCAGCCAGAAGAACTTCGAGCGGTTCATGGCCGAAGCGGACGGAACTGCAGCTAGCCCGGTGGATGTCGCCGGATACAAGAGGCTGATCGCACAGGCCATCCTCTTCAAGGCCGTCCAGAAGGTTGTCCGCAACGGGGGCTTCAGCCAGGCGCAGGCGAACATCGTCGCCTATGCAGTTGCATGTCTGGCAGAACAGAACGGCGCGCGCCTGTCGCTGGACCAGATCTGGCAGCGTCAGGGACTGTCACCACAGCTGTCGGCCTATCTCTCCGAGCTGGCTTTGGCGGTAGACGGTGTGCTGCGGCGGACTGCGGGTGGCGCCCAGATTTCAGAATGGGCGAAAAAGGAAGAATGCTGGGCGAGGGTGAAGGCGGCCACCTTGCCTGCGGTGCCCGATGGCATCCCCGAGCTTGGAAGACAGGGAAGCAGCTGACCGCGATGACCGGCGTGCTCTCGTCCCTGTTCAGGGGAATTGTCTTCAAGCGGCTGGCAAACGTGGAGGTTGATGCCACCAGATCGAACCAGCACGAATTCAACGGCTCCAGGCCGCTGCTTGACCTTTTTGGCCGCGAACAGCCGCTGCGCATGCCAACTGATTTCTATCATATGTCAGACATTGGCCATCTTCAGTCCGAACGTGGCCTGCTGACGTGGTATGACGCGCGTGCGCGTCACCCGACCCGGACAGAATACCGTCTCTATTACTACGACAATGCCGTCACCAGACAGGCAAAAGCGGGAGACACGCTCATCATCGGCCGTAAGGTCGACGGCTCCACGTTCCTGCTCGTCGCGCCCTCGACCGGTGCTGTCGCGAAACGGATCGCCTGGTTGTTCGGCATTGAGGTTGCGCCTGGGGCAGCTTTCGCGGCCCTCGATCTTGATGCAGCAGAGAAAGCAGGACTGAGCAACGCGCTCGGCCTCAGCGATGCGGATGATACGTCGTTCTGGCAGGCAGAGGAGAGCCCTAGGCTGGCGGCCGAACCTCCCGAGCTCAGGGACGCTATCCGGGTCCTGCAAAAACAACTTGGTAGTCACGGCAATGGAAAGACTGATCACGCATCATCGACGTTCATCCCCGATGACCAATCATAGTCGGAGCATTGGCCAAGCATGTCGATGGAAGCATCCAGCCGGACGGGAGGGAGAGCGCCATTGGAACTGAGACGACCCCAAGACCTTCTTTCTCTGGCTCGTGGAGAGGTGGTAACCAAGAGGAATCTCTTTGACCTCATCCAGTTCTCAAAGATCGCAGGGTCACCCTATTGGGGTGGCCCTGACGTTTCGATAGGGAATACGCCCCAGCAGGGGATCAACTGGATTGGTTCACCACCCAGCGTCCGGGGAGTGATAGTGAAGACGCGACCTGAAGCATATGACCAGGACGGTTGGACCGACGCGGCCCAGAATGTCTTCCGCTATTCATTCAAGGCAAGGAAGTCTAGGGTCTCATACACCGAGCTGGCAAACAGCGTCCTTATTACCCAACCGAATTTTCTGTATCCCGTCTTGGTCTTCACCGAAGGGAACGGCGGGTGGAAATTTGAGGGTCAATTCGCTGTCGCAGAAATCGATGAAACGTCTGTCTTTCTTCACCGATATTCAGTCCACAATGATCAGAGCCACCAGCTCGAGGATCTGGTAGGCTTTCAGGAGGGTGGCCGGAGCTATGTTTTGCACCTTCTTGCGGAAAGAAGCAGCCAAGCTGTCAAAATCCTAAAAAACACTGACAGTTTCAGCTGCGACATATGCGAGCTCGATTTTAACGAGCGGTACGGCGTCGAATACATAGAGGCGCACCACAAGATACCTGTATCGAGTTTCACTTCGGAGCATCTTGTGAAACCATCTGATCTGGCCCTGTTGTGTCCAAACTGTCATAGGGCGATACATTGCTACATGAAAATCTACGCCCACGGCTATGAGGAGCTCAAACACATGATGCGCGCCCGACTGGGTTAAGCTGAAATCCTTGGGGTCTGGAGTGGCATTTAATCCGAAGCCGACTGTCTCCTGAAAGGCTGACGTTGCAGTCGACTGCGATAAGGCCGCGGCAGCGCCAAAGCCGTCATCAGCCCGACTTCCCGGGCACGAAACCTTCCCGAGATCATCTTCCTGCAGAAAACCGCATCTGTGGCGGGTTCTCTCAATCCGAGATCAAAATTCGCAGAGCCCTCCGAGCCCCCGAACGAACGCCGCAGAGTTTGATCGTCGACGTGCGGTGCCACTGGAGATTCCGAACAGGATCTGGAAATATACTGATCTCGGTTTTCTTTCCTTCCTCAAGGCCCGCCACAACAGCCAGAAAGTAGTTGGTTCCTTCTCTCACGGCGCGCTCGAACTGGCTCGCCTCAAGCCGGACTTCGTCCGGTGCATCTCCGAGATGGGCCTTCAATTCAAAATATCTCCTCAACTCGTCAATTGAGTCGGCGCCGACATGGCGAATGGCGCGAAAATCCTGGAGATTTTGGTGGCTAATCTCCTTGATTGCCGCTGCTAGCACTTCATAGCCCCTACGCTCACGTTCCTCTTCGTTCCATTCTTGCACCGGACCGGCTGGGCGTTGGCGACCGGCCTGACCTATCGGACTCAGGGGGTCAATGACTAAGACCTTGCTGGCTTTCTTCTGCTGTTCGACCTTCCGCGTACCCTCGGTGACTTCGACGCGCGCGATCGTCGCGCCTTCGAATGTCTTGAGTCGTCTGAGCGGCGGTAGTGGCGGTGCCTTTATTTTTCCGATGCGTCGCTCCTTCGTCACCGCACCCCCGGCGAATAGACGCTTTCCAACGGCAGCCCTCGCGCCCGCAATCATTTCGTGAAAGGAATCTTCTTCGGTGATTTTTGTCGCAAGATTGAGCTCTTCGGGCGGGCCTTTCTCCTCAGCAGCACGCCACCAATAGGACCAAGCGTAATCAAGCATTTCGGGCAGCTCACTCGAAAAGAACGACGCGGCTAATCGGGCCCCGGCATCGGGACTTCCGAGCTCGTCCGCATCCGCGAAATAAAGCCGGCCGTCCTCGATGTGGATCTTGCGTGCAACTGAAACCTTTCGGCCACCAATGACGGTGCATGTTAGCAGAGGGTCGGCTTGGATCAGTTCCAGGCCAAGGAGCCCATTCCAATCCATGGCCTCCCATAGGCGGTGGTTCTTCCGGGCAAGTTCCCCTTGAAGGTGTGCCACAGTCTTTCGAAAGACCATCGAAGTTGTCCAGTTGGAAGCCTCGAGCCGGCACTTACGGTCAATCGCGAACTGTTGATCGGTCAGTAAAGTAACACCGAGAAGACTGGGCACCTGTCCAAGGCTCTGGACTGAGCAATTCGGGCGCCACAACGCAATCTGTTCGCCCAGCGCATTTTCCAGAGAGCGATCATTTACAGCGTAGAGCGGCCGCGCTTTTTTCCAACCTTTTGATGTCCAAAGTGGTAATTGTGCCAGCCGCCGTTTCATTCCCGTTTTTAGTATAGCCACGTGACCCGCCAGATGGCGAAACACATCAACCATAACGGCGTAATCTTCGCGCGTAGGATCTGAGCCGCTGTTCGCGATCTCCTCTAGAACTTCGAGGCAATCCGAGAACTCCGGATGCTTGATGCGTAGTAGGTGCCAGAGGGGATATAGCAACCGATGGTCAGGGACAAACTTCCCGCGCTTTCCGAAAATAGCCTTGCCTTGAAAAGCGCTTCCCGGACGAATCCACTCACCCGCTACCAGAAGCAGATTTTCGCGATCGAAGGCATGGCGGATGTCTCCTGCTGAAGGATCACCCATGCGCTGACCTGAGTCTCGCGGTATCAACGCAGCAAGGGCCGCATAAAGCGGCCGCACGTCCTCTTCGCGGACGTGTGCCCCATACTGCTCCTTGAGCGCCCTGAGTTCATCAAGCAGTTCGGACGCTGGCGGCGTACCCTTGATCCCCAAGGCGGCGACCAAGGGATGCCCGGAATCGTTCTCATTAAGTTCATAAACATACTGGGACTTCGATTGCCCCCTGGTGAGCCGTGTGGTGAGGCTCTCTATCGCTGCTTCACTAGGTGCAACTTTCTTGCGGGACTTGCTGCTGAGCCATGGCTCCGAAGCGGCGTGCGCCAGCCAGGTAGCGGGCACGTTGCCGGCGGGGCGCCAATAACGATAAAAATACATGGCTGTCGTTTCAGACTTTTCGCCCAATTGCTCCCATTCGCGTGCCAGCGTCTCAAAAAGAGCTCGAGACCGTTCCCTACGTTTGCCGTCGACAGGTTGCTGGACAATATCGGCAATCACCCGGTTCAAATCAGGAGAAATCCAATCCCGCGCCAAACAGGTCGGAGGTGGTGATGACGCCAGTCTCCTCAACGCATCTGCTTGTACGATCGGTTGTTCATCGAAAAACGGCTCGGGAGCGGCCTCACCCGAGGCAATGAGGCGAGGGCCGACCGCGGCCCCGAGTAGTAAGAAGAATCGCCGGGCTCCGAATTCTCCGGCAGTTCCAGCACGGAGGGTTTCAGAATAGCGCGGATCGATCCATTGGATTCGCTCGACCGTCTTTGACGCGGCAGCCCAACCACGCGTATCCTTCGCTATCGGCGTTGGAAGGTAGGATTCGGCCGGCTTGACCGGCTGCTGAACTCGTCTGCCCTCGTAGTAAACATATCCATCGACGGCAATTACATTCCCGATTGCTGCCGCAAGCGAGGGCTGGTGGATGTCATCGATGGCGTGAAGCGCGCCGCGAAGCATTAAAAGCGTTTCATCGTCCACAACCAATGGCTCATCACTGATTCGACGCGACAACGCAGAAAGAATTGACAGTGGATCGGCGGACTTATTTGAGATGCAATGATTACTCAGCCACTCGCGGACCCGCCGGGGCGTCGTAGCGCGAAAATAAGCAGGTGCCACCCGTTTTTCTAGTTTGAGCCGCGCTGCAATGCTATCCTCGTCCAATTGCCGCACCAGCAGAATTGCCCCGTTTGGTGCGTGCCTGGAACCATCATCGGCCACGACAGACTTTAGCTCCGATAGCTCGCTATCCATATCGGCAGCTATCGCAGCATCGGTAAGCAAAATGAACCATTCGGTGGGCCGCGGACCGAGCGTCTCGACATCAAGATCAAGAAGCTCAAGGGCCAGCTCCACTTCGATGCGATGCGCATCCCCAAGATCATCCAGCACCCGAAGATATCTACCTGCCGAGTCTCTGGCCATCATCGGCAGCGGCTCTTGATCCGGGGACAAACGACGACTGTCGGCCTCGGTCAAAAGCCCTGCGATTTCGGGCGCCTCATACGATATTTGATTCAAGCGGAACGCACGATCTTCGACATTTATTCTCGCTTTGACCCGTATTCGTTCGTGTACACACCGAATAAGCGCATCGATGCATTCTACCACCCAGGGATCACCTTCGAGATTCTCTTCAATAAGTGGAATCGACTGCCAAGCCGTGGGGATCGAATGCTCGAACCGGTATTGTGCTACGGCTGCGGCAAGGTCGCCAAGTCGTGCAAATAGCCATTTGTTCCACTTGCGTTCTGTCAGCCCCCTGCGACCCAGATCCGGGTCGAATTGCGCGCTGAGACTGATTGGAAGAGCCGTGCGGAAGTCAAGCGCCATCCCGGCAGCAATTATTCCCGGCTCGCACAGCTCCGACACAGCAATCGTCAAAGGAGTGATTTCCGCTGTAGCCTTGTGCGCGCGCTTAAGATCCGAAGGTACTGGATAGTCCACCTGGTATTTGCTCCAGATCCGTTTACTATTATTGCGGTCAGAAATCGCAGAGCGTCGCGCTTCAATACGCATGCCCGATCGTAACTCGAGTTGGACCGAGGGCAAAGGCTCTTCAAAGAGATCACTTACCCAATCAGACCGACCCGTTGTAAGATTGGTGAGAGATACAGTTCTAACGTGGTCTAGAAACAGCAGGTGTGAAGCGTTGATATCCTTAACCCAACCATCGATATCTTCAGCGCTGAATTCTTGGTCGAGGGTAAGAGCAAGGAGTGTGTCGCCCAAGGAAGCGTCGAACAGATATCGGATCTGCCGGACCGGTTCAATTTGCTTAATGCGTCCTTTCTCAATCATAAAATGATATGGCGGACAATGAACACCTAGCCGAGCTCCGAGTTGATTTAATGTTTTAAGTCCAATCCCAAATCGGCCTTTCGCTGCGGCATCAGCTCTTTTCCAGGACAGGAATGCGAGGGTCATCGCGATGACGTCTGGGAGAACTACCGGATCTCCGTTGTGCGCGATCAACAGTTCGCCGCGTCCGTGGCGTCGAAACGCAAATCGAACAGAGCTGGCCTTCTGATCGTCGGCATTCTGCAATATTTCGTAAATTGTCCTATTCGCAGAAGTCAATTGCTCTGCTGCGGCCTCAGAGTACTCACGCATTTCTCTGTCAACATCGTCGGAGCCTGTTAGCCGAGCAATGATTGTATCGAGGGCTCCGCGAGCAAATTCCGAGTCTCTGGGATCTTCGATCTTTGGGCGTTTTCTCCAATTCCGCAGTAGATGCGCGGCTGCCTCTTGCCCTTTTTCATAGGAGGAAATATCAATCGTGTTCTTTGTCTGGTCCATGCGCATCCAAGCCCCATGCATCTGCGCGATTGTGAGTGCATGCTAATTTATTTTTTCGGCTCTCTGCAAACGGATGCGTTCGCCGACATCCAGGGGGAGCTAGGCCGGCGTCGCATATATCTTCATGCGGTTTCTTCCAAAGGGACCTGAGTCTCATCATCTTCTTCTGTGTCTGGAATAGATAGCTCTCGGTCGAAATCCGGCAGCTCGACCGTCTCGACGTCGCGAAGCTTGCGTTCCAATGCTCTGGTGCGGCGACCAGCATCCTCGACCGTTCTCTTGGCGGTATCGAGCTGTTTCCCGAGCTTGTTCCAGACTTCTCCATACTTGCGGAACTCAGCCTTGGCGGCACCAAGCACCTGCCAGACCTCGCTCGACCGCTTCTCGATCACCAATGTGCGAAAACCCATCTGCAGGCTCGTCAAAAGCGCGGCGAGCGTGGTGGGGCCGGTCAGAACCACACGGTATTTGTTCTGGATGTCACCACCGAGACCGGGCCGCCGAATTGCCTCCGCGAAAAGCCCTTCCGTCGGAAGATACATGATTGCGAAATCCGTCGAATGCGGCGGATGGACATACTTCTCCGAAATCGTTTTTGCTTGCAGGCGAATGGCGCGTTCGAGACTCAGGCCGGCAGCCTCTACTTCGGCTGATGATCCCACATCCTGGGCGGCCAGGAGCCGCTCATAGTCTTCCTGCGGGAACTTTGCATCGATCGGCAGAAAGACGGGAGCATCATCGTTCTTGCCCGGGAGCCGGATTGCAAACTCGACAACTTCGTTGGAGTCCGGGTTGATGCGCACATTCTTTGCATACTGGTCGACGGTCAACAGGTCCTGCAGGATCATCTCCAGCTGCATCTCCCCCCATCCGCCACGGGATTTCACGTTGGTGAGGACCCGCTTCAGGTCGCCCACACCCGTTGCCAAGGTCTGCATTTCCCCGAGGCCTTTGTGGACCAGCTCCAGCCGGTCGCTGACGATCTTGAAGGATTCGCCGAGGCGGCTCTCAAGTGTCCCCTGCAGCTTTTCGTCGACCGTCAGGCGCATCTGCTCGAGCTTCGCTTCGTTCTCCTTTCGCAAATGCTCTAGGTTTGAGTTGAGCGCCTCGCGGATGGACTCCTGCTTTTTCTCGTTCGACTCTGTCAGCGTCTTGATTTGCGTGGCGATTGCTTCCAGGCCGTCCTTCTGATCCCTGCGCGCTTCGATGTGGGCCTTTTCGAGTCGCTCGGCCAGCTCCTTCATGGCCTGGTTTGTCTCGCCGAGGCGCCTCGCCTGCATGTCCGAAAATGCATCGGTGCTTTGCTTCAGGCCGATCTCCAGCGCTGTCCGGCCATCGCCCGCTTCCTTCCGCAGCGCACCGAGCTGCTCGTTTTGCTGGGTCCCCAGGGTTGCTAGACGGCTTTCAATTGCCTGGAGAAGCCGCACCAGGAACTGGTTCAGTTCCTCCCGGCCATTGCGGCTGTCCTCACGGAAAACCGCTTCCAGCTTTTGAATTCCCTGCTCGAATTGGCTCGGGTCCAGGGCGAAGCCTTCTAGGCGATTGATCCTGGCGCCGAGATAGGAGAGGCCAATCAGGGAAAGGATGCATGCCAAAGCGGAAGCTATGGCCGCGATGATGGGAAAATCCATATTGTACACGATAACAACCCCCAACAGTTACAAAGCCGCCGCCTCGAATTTCAATTGCCTAGAATTTCAGTCGCCCAAGCCTTTTTGCGGCCGTTATCATCTCCCCGCCGTCGCTCATCACGAGGTAGGTGTCGAGGCGATCTGAGACCTTGGCGTACTGGCACCCCAGTTCCGCCCTGGCGCGTGCCTTCGCCTCGTGATCCATGAAATAGACATCCGCGCCATGGCGGCGGCGACGGCATCCGTAGGCGAGAATGGCGTCGATGACGTCGGCCCTGATTCCTCTTTGCTGGCAACGAATTTCGGCATGGCGGGTGAGCATCGGTCCTTCCTCCTTCCTTCGCTGTCCAGAAGGTAAAGGGTAGGGGTGCCATTTCCTGTCATGCCGTATGCGAGGTCGTTTTCGTCTGACTGCCGCTTTGATCGCGGCCATATTCCCTCAGCGCGCACAACGTATTCACAAGCCGCATTTCGTGAACGTTGCTGCAGGGGATGTCGAGGAGCTTCGGGCTCGCAAAAACCAGCGCCAAAACTTGCGCACGCGAGACAGCGACGTTGATCCGGTTCAGGCTGAACAGGAAGTCAACACCGCGCGGAATTTCGTCGTAGGATGAACTCGTCATCGAGATCAGGCAGATCGGTGCCTCCTGGCCCTGGAACTTGTCAACGGTTCCGATCCGAGCACCAGCGGGGAGATCCCTTTTCAGCGCGTTGACCTGCGCGTTGTAGGGAGCCACGATCAGGACGTCATCGAGCGTTATTCGCCGTTGCCGTCCGTCGCGGTCGCGAAACGTCTTCCCCAACAGACGTGACATCTCGCGCTTGATGGCTTCGATCTCTTCCGGAGAGGTTTGCCTGTTGCCGGAGTGCACGATTTCACACAGGCGAACACCCGAAGCGGGTTCTTCAACAAGAATGGCCTGCCTCGCCGCGTCCTCGTCCGATCTCAGCCTGCCATCATAAACCGTATCGGAAACGAACCGGCATAGATCGGGGTGCATCCTGCGCGTGACGGGCAGGAATATGCCAACATCCGGGGGAACCGTGTTGTGGCCGGCAAGCCGATATTCGAGCGATGAGAGACCGCTCTCGCCCGGATGCGCGCCTTGCACAGGTTGCGGCAGCTGCATCGGGTCGCCCACAAGAACGATGTTTTTCGCGCAGGTGCCCATGGCGATGAGGTTCGCCAGCGAAACCTGGCCAGCTTCGTCGACAAACAGATAGTCGAAGGCCTGTTCGAAGTCGGGCCTGGCGAAAAGCCAGGCTGTTCCCCCAACGACCGATGCCGAAAAAAGCTGCCGGTCATTGTTGCTCGTCGCCACGTAGATGGATCGGTAGTGGCCTTCATCGCCGGCATGGCCATTCTTCTTCGCGATGCTGACCGGCCTCTTGAGTTCGGCTGCCCTGTCAGCAACTGCAAAGAGAAGATTGTCGATTGCCTTGTGGCTGTTCGAAGCGACTGCGACGCGCTTGCCACGCCCGACCAGATCCAGGATGGCGCGCGAGCTGACATAGGTCTTGCCCGTTCCTGGCGGTCCCTGGATCACCAAGGTGGTCTCACCCATGTCAACAATGGCCGTGACAGCTTCCTCGACAAGGTCCCGATCCGGGCTGACTATGCTTGCGGTCCTGTCGCCGCGGCGGAAGCGAGGCTTTGAACGGTGCAGCAGGTCAAGGACGGCTGGATACTGCCTGTCATCACGAATGACGGAATCCACCACCCGTTCCACGGCCCTCTCGATGGCATCGGTTCTCAGCGGACCGGGAGGGACAAGCGAGATCGCCGCCGGGGCGCCATCGAACCACTTCTTGGGAAAGAGGACCTCGGCCGTGTTCCGGGCGAAATCGATCTCTGCGGAAGCCGGGGCGGGGACTCCATCCAACTCGACGTGGCAGTCTCCCGACTGGAGCTTGCTTTCCTGTTCCGGGAAACGATAGCTGCGTATCCAATAATTGCCTTCGCTTTTGGCCGGCGACATGGCCTCCAGCGCGCCAAGGCAATCCAGATCGTCGACCAGCCTTTCTGGCTCCCGACCCATCTTGTCGAAAACCGACCACCAGGCCGGTTTCCTTTCGCGCCGGTGAAAATGGCTGAGATCAAAGAGCAGATCGGCAAAGGAGGCGCCGAACCGCTGCCGCACGGGAGCCAGCCGATTGTGCAGCTCGTCAGCCGAAGCCTGTTCAACAATGACTTTCTCAAAATCAAAGATCTTCGCGTCGGCGATCGCCTTATCTGCCCGCCAGGGCATGTCGACCGGGCGCACGGCAGCAATGAGCCAGTCCCGCAGCTTCTGTGTCGATATGCAGTCGATCCGGTTGTAGTCACGGATCTCGTCAAGGATGTGCTGGTCACCGCTTTCTCGCCATTCCTCGTAGGCCACGACGCTACCGCCCGCGGTCTTTACCTCCCCTGTCCGCTCCTCCATGTAGAAGACCTCGAGGTTTTTCAGTGAATACCTCGGCTCCGAGACAATGATGCCCCCGGAAACCACCCGATAAAGGTCGACGAAACGGCCTTCCCGCAGCATCTGGTCAAGCAGCGATTCACCGATCCCATGAATGCTGGTCAGCCGCCGCAGCGCGGCGACTTCATAGTCTGCATAATGGTAGATGTGCGCGTTGGGGTACTGGCGCAGCCGCGACGCGAAGAACGCCATCAGCTGGCGCATGGCTTCCTTTTCTTCCGCCCGGTCGTGGCCCCAGAAATCCTTGAAGACGCCAGCCCCGTCGTCTTCGAACCAGAGGCCGTGAAGATATTCGAGGCCGTCCGCGTAGAACGGGTCGCCCTCGATGTCGTAGAAGAGGTCACCTCGATCCGGCCGGGGGAGAAGGGCCATTCCGCGCTGCGGATCAAAGGCCTTCAACTCGAAAGTGGGCGGGCCTCCAGCCCGCCGATCGGTCTGTAGACGCGCCTGTGTCTTCAGCCTGGCAAAAGTGTTGTCGGCAAGCTTCGGAACGCGTTTGCCGAGCCGTCCAAGAGCAGTCATCGTGGTCACGCCCGCAGCCGTCAGCTTATCCCGCTGGGATCTGGAGATACCCGCCACAAGCACTAGGCTATCGGTCTCCTCCCAATGCGCCTTGCAGTGTTCGCGCCAGCGGCAGAGACTGCACATTCTGAGTGGCTCGGGTAAGGTGTCCGGCGGGCCGGCAACAAAGTGTTCGAGCCGCTCGCGCGCGTGCCTTGCATAGGAGGCGTATTCGTTCAGGCGAAAGGAAAAGCCCTCGCCATTACCAAGCTCAAGGTGTGCCTGCTCCGGTTCAGTGCCCTGAAGCCGCGCCAGAAGATCAGAATAGAGGACGAGCTGGAGGATGTGCTTGGGGTCGGGCTTGCGCTTCAGCTTGGTGTCAATGACTTCGTAGGAAAACGGGCCCAGCAATGAAGGTCGCTCCACCCTGACGAGGAAATCCGACCAACCGCCCCAGGGCGCGTCAAAGAAAGCCCCCTGAAAAATAACGTCCGCGCCCTCGAAGAGCTTTTCCCGCGTCAGTTCTGCCGCAACCGGCAAAGCGAGCTCCCGCGAGATTGCGAGGACCCGCCGGCCATCATTGCGCAATTTGGCGAGATAGGTCGCCTCGTGCTGATCACCATACTTCTGGAGAAGCTGCGCATCCTCCGAATCCTCCGCCGGCACCAGAGGTTCTCCCCTGGCGTAACGAAGGTCCATCGCGGTAGCGTGCTGGCATCCCATGAACCGCATCAGATCGGATGCGGAAAGCAGGATCTTTCCACCCTCAAGTTTCATTCCCAACACCCCAAAGCCACGCATAATAAAACCGTAAGCAATGACCATGACAATAGCTGACACCCGGGGTGGCCAAGGCAATGTCATTCGAAAAGGCACAGGAGCTTATCGGTCTCGCTACCTTTGTGGCTGCGCGCCGGACGGGCGTTACCCTAAGCGACGTGATCGATCAGCTTCAGGTCTCCAAGCGGACCGCGCAACGCATTCTTCACACCCTCGAAATCCAGTTTCCCGATACGGAGGTCTTCTTCGATGACGAGGGAAGGAAGCGGTGGCGCCTGGAGAGCGGTGCGCTGCGTGATCTCATCACGCTGACCCCTGACGAATTGGCAGCGCTGGATCTTTCGATCGAGATTCTGGAACGGAGTGCGCAGGGCGCAGAGGCTGAACAGCTCAAATCGTTGCGCGAGAAGATTGTCGCGCTTGTTCCGCGCAAACGCCTGGCACGTCTGGAAACCGATCACGACGCACTGCTCGAGGCGCTCGGTCTTGCAGCACGCCCGGGCCCGGTTTCACGCATCGCGCCGACGATCGCGGCCACGATTGCAACCGCTCTGAAAGCCTCGGAACGGCTTAGGATTGTCTATCAATCCAGGCAGTCGGCCGAGCCAACGGAACGGGTGGTGGAGCCTTATGGCGTGCTGATTGGCATCAGGCGTTATCTGGTCGCCAAGCCGAAATCCGACCCAGCAGGACCGTTCCGTCACTATCTCGCCGAGAAGATCGAGGCTGCTCAGCTGACCGGCGAGATTTTCGAGCGGGATCCCGATTTCGATATTCATCGACATGCCGACAGGGCCTTCGGGGCTTTTCAAAATGACGGCGAATTCGACGAAGTTGTATGGCGATTTGCGCCTGAAGCGGCGTCCCATGCTCGAAGCTTCCTGTTTCATCCAGGCCAAATGTTGGAGGAGCTGCCTGACGGATCACTAGTCGTTCGCTTCCATGCCGCCGGTCATCTCGAGATGTGCTGGCATCTGTACATGTGGGGCGACAAGGTGGAAGTGATCGCTCCCGCCGCTTTGCGTGAGATGGTAAGGAGCTATCGGCGCCCAGATTTTCCTTCGCTTCCTTAGGAACGGACTCACCTTGATCGGAGGTGACAGGTTTTGTCATCAGGGGTATTGCATATTCTATTTTCGAGCAGTTCGTCAGAGTGGGCGAGCCAAGGACCAATGGATTGCTGGTTTGCCAAGTGTGCTTTCGGCGCTTCTGGTTTGGCAGCGAGTTGGCTGCTCCGCTGCAGTAAAGATTTGGTAGGCTACTCAAAGGGGCGATTCGAAGTGGGAGGGTTTTAGATGCGCCGGCAGACAATTGAGCGGGCGAAAGATGAGTTCGACATTCTTGGCGAACTCAGCGCACGCTTGTCAGAAAAAATACGTGAAGGTTATCGGTCCGCGCGGCCCGAAGTCATTCGGAATATCGAGCAGGTGGAGCTGGTGAATATCAGTGACGGCTTGACAAAGGCGTTTGAGGAAGTCGCGAAGCGTGGGTATGGACGTGTCGTGTTCGCAGACGAGTACGATGAAAACGGGGACTACGCTGGCGCAACTTACTATCGGGTTTCCCAAGCCAATGCTGGTTTCCCGGACAGACCCATCCGGCTTGTGGCTCGCAATTCGCCAGTCGGAAGCCAAATAGCGTCATGCTCGATCGGAGATGAGATCTCGGTTCGCGTCCCGAAGAGAGGAGAGCGCTCGATCCTCGTTACCGGAATTGTCGACATCACCGGTATGAGCAATCTTCTTCGCGAAAATCCGGACGCGAAGAGGCTCCTGTTTAGGGTTGGCGATGGCCTTGCGGACGAGGAGGTGTTCAATCTTCGGGCTTTCGTCCGCTCCTTGCCAGTGCCTGCCCGGGCGTCAGATTCGGAAGAGGTCGGAGGCGAGCTAGTCGCCGGAGTCGATGAATCTCTGCCGGCTGATAGCCATTCGGAAGACGAGGTCGTTCAAGCCCAGCCAAAGCCGGCGTTCGATCTATTGCCTTCGGGCGAAGTGTCTGAAGATGCTCAAGCCGATCCTTTCTGGAATATCCGCCGAGACGCATTTTTTGGCGACGACGCGGAGGTTTCGCTTGGCAGCCAGTTCTTCACACAAACAACAGCTAACCAAGAAGCCGGCATTCAAACGGTAAGAGGTCTTCAGATTGTTCATGGCATCGCGGGGAGTGGCAAGACGTCGGTCGCCCTTGGTCGGTTGAAGTTCTTCGCGAACTTCAGATCACTGGAGAATCTGCTTGAGTACGGGTTGCAAGAGCGGGACTTCGCCGACTTTGACGCCAGCGGCATGATTGGCTTCGTGCTGAGCCCTAGTCTGGTCTCGTATCTGAAGCAGACGGCTGAGACCTTGGACATCGGAGCGATGAAGATCCAGGATTTCGCGGAATTCCTTAACGCCGAGCGCACGCATCGTCGCGTATTCAACAGTCGTCCGTTCAAGAAGTCTTCGGAACCCTGCCACCCAGAGCAGAAGTCGGTGCGCTGGCTGAAGATCCTAGACATCGTAGCGGCAGCGTACGTTGCAGATGGTATCAGAGAGATAGTCGCGGCTCCTCTCGCAAAGCCCGCGGTCCCCGGAGCTGAAAAAATATCGGATCGGCGCTGGGAGCAATTGGTTACGGATACCTGGGGCAAGGGACCACTGAGGTTTCGGCTTCAGAGCTTGATCAGAAGCTTAGAGGTAACGCCGGACCTCGACATGCGGACGTTCGTTTTGCGCAAAGTGGCGATCGAGATCGATCGCCGAATCCGCCTTGGGGAAAATGAATCGGGCAGCCTCGAACTGAGTGAGCGGCGAATTCTCCGTGAAGCCATCGAGAGCGCTCAACAGCGGTTGTTTAGGCTTCTCAATCCACAAGAGCTGTATGTCCGCATTTTTACTGAGCCTGCGTACCGCACACGGATAGAGGAACTTGCCCTGAGTGTGGGCATCTCGTCCAAGGACGTCGTTGAACCAATAGTCGAACGCCTTAATCAGAACCTGGTCACAGATGACGATGTTATCTGTGCGCTGTGCCTAAACGCATTGTCATGCGATCAATTCGAGCGTGACATTAGGGCCATCCCATACCTGCGGACATTTGCGGAGCGAGTTGGCGTCTTTATCGATGAGTACCAAGATTTTAGCGAGTTGCAGGTCCTCCTGATGGGCTACAAGGCCCTGCCAAAGTACTGGCTGGTCACAGTCTCTGGAGACGCCAGCCAACGGCTTCATCGAGACGGTCTTGCAGAGGTGCAGAGGGCGTTCCCTCAAATAGCAACGCGCCATGCCTCAGTTCTTCTGGACCGCAACATGCGCCAGACTGGTGCACTTGCCGCGCTGTCAGCCTGTTTTCGTTCGCTGACGGAGGTGGATGGTGGTCAGGTGGTCGGTGCCTGCAATGCCCCTTTGGATGTGTACGAGGATCCCGCAGAGTTCGCCCGGATGGCGATCGATCGCATCGTCGCGCTGCCTGAGACCGCTAGCGTTGCTGTAATTTGTGCAGACGATCAGGATGTTGATCGCTGGTTCGCGTTAATGCACGGCGATCTCGATGCGAACTTCCGAAATCCAATGATCTCAGATCATTCAAAGCTGACGATGCGATTTCACACTCATTTCACGACGCCGGTGGAAGCAAAGGGGCTTGAATTTGACGTGGTTGTGATCCCGAACTTGGCGGCATACGATGGCTCGGACGCCGTCGGCAGGAATTCGCTCTACGTCGCAGTTAGCCGTCCGCGGCATGCACTTCTGATGGGTTGCGACTATGAGGCCATCGATTCGTCGATGGTCGCCGGTATGGTAAACGATGGACATCTCATACTTCGAACCCAAGAGCTAGGTGGTGAGCCAGTCGGCCGCGTAGCGTAGGGGATGCAGCCGACCGAGAGCCATGACTGCTCGTTACCTATTTGCACTCCCTGATTGACAGCAGAAGCTCCGCAGAAGGAGATCCTCCGCCGATCAGGAAGGGCGTTCTCTCAGTATGAAACTCAGCTTCACACTGAGGATGTCTTGCCGTCTTTCGCGACGGGGATGTCGAGATGTTCGAGAAGAGAACGTTGGTCGGGGGTACTAGGGGGCATGTTCCGCATCATTCGTATCGGTCGGCAGGCAGTCGGCGGGGCAATGTTGATTGCTACGCTTGTCGCCTTCTTCTCGTCAAACCAGTCTGCGGCCCTGAAGCTGGCGTTCAATTTCTGGGATCCGTTCGCGATCTCGCAATATCGCCTGAGCCGTCTTTCGGCCAGCGACTATCAGGCATCCATTGAGCAGGCTCTCAAGGAGGGTGATGTTTCCGAAGCTCAAGACCTGCTGAATCTAGCCCATGACAACGGGCACGAAATGCCCGCCGATCTGGTGGAGCGGACACGCGAAAGCCCCTTTGAGTTCGGGCTGCGAAACACGAAGGATTTCCTGGATGGCGCCATTACCGGGCAAGTGACGACACCGGCCTCCATAGGCGGTGTCTTGGCCGCCGACTACTACGGCGTCGGCGATGTCCGCGATGCAGTGATCCAAGGCAACCATATGATCCGGGGAGAGGACTACGACAAGCTCACGCTTGGCCTTTCCTTGTCCGGTCTGGCAATGGTTGTCCCCGGCTCTGGCGCGGCTGATCTCGGCTTTTCTTTCGTGAAGAACGCCAACAAGGCCGGGAAGCTGTCAAAGGCTCTACGAGAACGCATCGGTGCGATCTCAATTAAGCTAGTCGACGTAGAGGGATTGAAACGAGGGCTTTCCCGGATCTCGCTGCCTTCGTTCAAGGCTCCTTCGGTGGCTGCCGTTCGGGCGGCGTTCAGCGGAATCGACTGGCGGCGTGTCGCCAAGGGCGACTTCTCAGGGCTCAGGACGCCAATGTCCGAAATGATGCCGATGGACATCGAAGCGGCGAAGAGTGCCTTCAAGGGCGCCGTTCGCAAAGAGGCGGTCGACGAAGTCCGCGCTCTTGCGAGCGGCGTGACGGGAATAGCGGAGTCCGGAGGGGTGAAGGCCGCATTTCTTGCGACGGAATACGCCGATGATGCAGAGGACCTGTCCCGGTTCCGGTCGCTTTCGGCGCGCATGGGCGAGAAGACCGCCGCCGTCCTGAAGAAGTTGGGCAAAGGCGCGATCAAGCTCGGCGAACTGGCTTATTTGGTCATATCGGTCTTGATTGCCGTAATAGGTTGGTTCGCCGGCGCAGTGTGGTTCGTGTTTTCCTTGATCCGCTCCTTGCGCCGCTTGATCAGGCACAGGGGGGCACTCGCGTGAATTCAAGACGTTCAAAGCTGGCGCTTGTCGCGGCAGGGGTTGGCGGAGCCGCTGTGGCGGGATTCGGGCTAGCTTTTGGCAGGGACATCTACAGGAAGTCAAAGAAGAACGCCGGACTGATCGTGCTGCTTCTTGTGGTGGTCACCTGCCCGTTCATCGGGGGGCGTGGCCTCGTCTGCGGGCATGACCGAGGGCTTTTCGGAACCATCTTCCTGACCGTGCTTGGAAGCCTCCTTTTGATCGGGGCGGGACTGTGCGCCGCCACTTTCCTGATTTTGGAGTTCCTCTTGATCAGCGACAACGGTAAGCTCGAAAATCCCTTCGCGTTTGCGCTGTTGGGCGGATCTGCGGTGACCGCGATTGTCGCCGGAATCGGCGTCGTGGTTGGCCTTGTCCAGCGACCAAAACGGCTGAAGGCGATCGCGGTCGGCAAGCTCAACGAGCGCTTCCTGGAGGAAAATGGGTTTCGGGAAACAGACGGAGACGACATCACTCACTATGATGACAGCGGCCAAGCGTTGCGCTTCCTTGAGGCTCACCAAAATCGTCTCGTCTTCATGGCTGTTGGCCGGCGCGGGAAACGGGCGTTTATCGATCTCGACCAAGACGGCCGGATGGTAAGCTACTCTGGCGTAAAATGACCAGCACGAGCCCCTGAGAGGGGTAACCGAGCTGTGTAAGGACTCGGTTGGGGAGAGGCAAATGAATGTCGAGCTGCGGAATGCCATGAATAAAATCGCGCTTTTGAGAGAGCACCAAGTCCGCAAAGTCCTGGTCGCCGCGGCAATTTCGCAGCCCCTGGCTGATGGGGTGATACGCTTCGAGTAACAACCATGGGTGACGAGTCGGCTCCCGAACCGAACATGCGCGATTTGATGGCCCCAGTCGCATATGTGCTCTTGCATTGGGGCTGGCTGGAAGAAGAAGTCCGCGCGCGTATCAAGGCAATCGAGCCGGATCGCCAGTTGTCTGAGCAATCCGTGTGGGTCCACTGGCGCGAAGTTGAGCCGGGGGCGTGCCAGCGTATCCGAACTAACATCGAGATGCTCGTCGATGTACGAAATTGCCTTGCCCATGGACTGTGCGGTGCAAATGCGGACCCGCGCTCCGGCAACGAGCCACACGTTGTGTGTCACGCAGGAGCGAGCCAGCGCCATTTCAACATCTCAGAGTTAGAGCAAGTGGCTGACGCGCTTCACGTGGCGAGGAACGCGGTTCGAGACGGCCGCATCTGATCGCATGGAGAGCGGGGCTATAATCCTGCCAGTCGGTTCCCTCAGTGTGAAATACCCATTTCACACTAATCCAGCGAAGCCCATGCTGAGTTTGAGCGCTTGTGCTATTCTTCGGCGGGGTCGGTCGTTTGTAAGCTTACTCCCTGGATCCAGCGCGCGCGCTTGCTCCGACGTTCGTGCACCCCCAGAAACAGCGATCGTCCGCTGTTCACCAACGTTAGCGCATCACTCGTAAAGAGCGGTGAAACATGGAGCCACGCTGTCCAGCGTGGCTCACCGCGCACCTTGTCGATGAGCCCCATCCCTGAAGGAGGATTGTATATCGGGATCTGCCTCCCGCGGTATGGACGAAATTGGAGCGATCCGCGCTCGTCATTTCTACCCAATGGTGTCTGGGCGGTAGGGGTATGGATGTTAATTCCGTGGACCCATCACGCCACAGGGGCCTTGGACGGGCAGGAAGAGGTTATGCACCCTGTCTTGTAGCGGATGGGTGTTGGGTATCCCCACATGCTCCCTCTGACGCTCTAGAACGTCATGCCAGCCAGTTTCCGTCTGCGGGCAGTTGCGACCAGAGCCGCTTTTGTCGCCAATGAAGTAGATGAACAGGAGGTGAGCCGGAACGTTCTGTTCATGGAGGAAGTTCAAGACCGCGAGTCGATTGCAATACTGATAGTAGCCATTGAGCCAATCCCGTTCCGGGCTTACGCCAAGAGCCTGCTTGGTGGCCGCAAGGGTCGCCGCAATCTGAGCCCGACTGTGCTCGCTTGAGGCCGAGCACAAGGAAGCCACTTCCCCTTCATGCGCTTTGGCCTCTACCAGCAGCCATTGCCATTGGCCACCTATCTGTACCCTGCCAACGCCGTCCCAATTTGGGGGATTGCCGGTACTTGGCCAGATCTTTCGCCACGCGCTTTGCAACGGAACATTATGACTGAGGAAATTAAGTCCTTTCCATTCTCGGAGCTTTCCTGGATTGCGCGGATCGGGCGGTCCGGGGAGCCACTCAACATCCTCTGAGCAGGTTGTCGTTTGAATTGCGCTGTTCAGACTGACGCGATCAAATTCCAGGTACCGGAGCAAGTGAAATTCGCTCCCGTACCCGTTGCCCAACTTGCCCATTTTTTTCTTCCATCCTCTGCGGCGATATCCTTGTATAGGCCGGCGATATCGTGGTGACGGGCCCTGCTGGCCGGTCCAGAACCGCTTTGTGCGCTGTGAAAGCTCTGCCAAATCTACCCCGTTCCCAGAAGTGAAGAGTGGCCACGCCTGGCTTTTTTATCAAGCCCTATAGCTGAGCGGTTCGGCCACGAAGGCGAGATGAGGAGAACAAAAAGCGAAATGGCGTTCCACAAAGGTTTGCTTTAGGAGGCCAGAAATGGGGTCGCGTTCCCCAAAAAGCCCAACCAATTCAACGCCTGTGGAGTTCCGAGCGGGGCCTCCATATGCCCGACCGCTGCTGTCTGGAAATTGAGCAGCGAGATCGATCAACTGGCTACTGCCAATGGCGAGATGCTGATGATGGCTGCCGCTCAAGGCCATAGGGCGGATCACCAGTTCGAAGGCCAGAACAGCCGGTGCGGCTTCTTTGTTGGGGACGCTCGCCGAGACTTTGCCAATCTTCAACCCGTAGGGTGTTGACGTGACAGCCGGCCTTCTGGGCAACCAGCGACTGAGCGACGCCAGACATGCCGTTGAAAAAGATCGGGTGACAGTCGACACGGTGCGTGACCCTTCCGACTGGTCAGATATGGATTTGGAGCCCAGTTTTGGACCGTGATTTCGGCCCGATTCCCATTTACAGGAGCGCCGAATTCTTCAATGTTTCGGCAGGTTCCGTTTACAGTTGAAAAGCACGGGAAGGCGCAGAATTCCGCGGTTTGCCTACGGCCTTCTAAGCCGATGGTCGCAGGTTCGAATCCTGCCGGGATCGCCATCTCCCACCGTGTCCGACCCGGAGACATGGGTAACAGATTGTACCTAAGACATGGGTGACAACCT
>SUGL01000349.1 GCA_004963905.1 Mesorhizobium sp. | reverse complement strand
CCTCGATGCGCTGATCGTAGCCATAGGTGGCGCGGCGCGAGTTGGAGATGACGGCCTGCTTGCCGGAAGCCGTTTCCAGGATGACGCTGACCGAGTCGAAATCGCCCGCTTCGCCGATCTTCTTGTCGACCAGCACCGAGGCATGGGCGCTGACCGCGACAGGCTCCTCGCCAAGCAGGAAGCGCGCCATGTCGAAATCATGGATGGTCATGTCGCGAAAAATGC
>SUGL01000348.1 GCA_004963905.1 Mesorhizobium sp. | reverse complement strand
GACGAGGAAGGCGTGCTGTTCGACAATTTCCGCGTCGTCGATCGCGGCCGCTTCCGCGAGGAGGAGCTCGAGGCGCTCCTCACCGATCATCCCTACCCTGCCCGCAATCCCGCGCAGAACATCGCCGACCTCAAGGCGCAGATCGCCGCCAACGAAAAGGGCGTGGCTGAGTTGCGCAAGATGGTCGCGCATTTCAGCCTGGACGTCGTCGCGGCCTATATGGGC
>SUGL01000347.1 GCA_004963905.1 Mesorhizobium sp. | reverse complement strand
ATCGATTCCGCACTGCAATGCCTATCTTAGCGCATATGCCCTTGAGGGGGAGATGTCGCCGAAGGCGACAGAGGGGGTCGCCGCGCATAGAACGCCAACCTCCATATGAACAAGCAAGTCGAGCCCAGTCGAACCGACCCCCTCTGGCCTGCCGGCCATCTCCCCCTCAAGGGGTAGGGCTATCGCATATGAGTGAAGAGGCGGAGGAGGTCTTGATCGGCCCAT
>SUGL01000346.1 GCA_004963905.1 Mesorhizobium sp. | reverse complement strand
GAAGAACTATTCGAAGCTCGACTATCCCGAGAGCCCGTGCCTGTTCGTCGAGTTCCACGGCAGCGACGCGGGCGTTGCCGAACAGGCCGAGACTTTCGGCTTGATCGCCGAGGAAAATGGCGGCGGACCGTTTCTGTGGACCAGCGTCGCCGAGGAGCGGACGAAGCTCTGGAAGGCGCGGCACGATGCCTACTGGTCGTCGCTAACGCTGCGT
This sequence comes from Mesorhizobium sp., assembly GCA_004963905.1. Taxonomy (GTDB): domain Bacteria; phylum Pseudomonadota; class Alphaproteobacteria; order Rhizobiales; family Rhizobiaceae; genus Mesorhizobium. The sequence goes on along the minus strand of SUGL01000346.1, from coordinate 12 downwards.
CCTGGCGCCAAG
>SUGL01000345.1 GCA_004963905.1 Mesorhizobium sp. | reverse complement strand
GCCACTATCGGTATGTTCGCCACGCAATGGCGCGGCCTGGTCGACGAGGTGGTGGTGGTCGACGATCACATCACCGGCGTCGTCTCCGAGCATCAGGCCGGCAAGGTGCTGGGCTGGCAGGATACCGGGATAAAGATCATCGGCCGCCGTTCGACGCCGGGCCGCTACTTCAAGGTTTCGGAGCCCGGCCTTGGCTGGGGCGGCACGACGATCTCCGATCCGCTGT
>SUGL01000344.1 GCA_004963905.1 Mesorhizobium sp. | reverse complement strand
CCGATGGCGGCTCGGTGAAGCGCTGGGTGCTCGAAGGCACCGACTACGTCTATCCGCGCACGACCAACAAGATCCTCGAAGCCTACCTCAAATCGAAGGGCGTGCCTGCCGAGGACATCATGGTCAACTATACGCCGTTCGGCTTCTCCGACTGGCAGACAGAGGTCTCGGCGATCAAGAAGTTCGGCTCGGCGGGCAAGAAGACGGCGGTCGTGTCGACCGTCAA
>SUGL01000343.1 GCA_004963905.1 Mesorhizobium sp. | reverse complement strand
GACGTCGAGGATGTCCATCACCTGGTGCCACTTGGACGCATCGTTGTTACCGAGGAAGCGCTCCTTGGCGCCCTCGGCGAACCAGGCGTCGGCGCCTTCCTTGTCGAAGGCGTCCATGATGCGCTGGTTGACCGCCTCGTCCTTCAGCACATTGCCGTCGACATCGGCGAAGACAGCGATCGGCACGCCCCAGGCGCGCTGGCGCGACAGCACCCAGTCGGGGCGC
>SUGL01000342.1 GCA_004963905.1 Mesorhizobium sp. | reverse complement strand
GGCGCCGGTTGGCATCCGACAAGGTCGAGCGGCTCAGCCGGTCGCTGCCCAGGTGATAATGATGCTGGCAGTTGGCGTTCCAGCCAGCTTCAAGGCCGCGCAGGCTGTCCGCGCCGCTCAACTGCGCATAGACCAGCACCATGAGATGGTCCCAGCTGCGGAACGACTTGTCGTAGGCGTCCCCGTCGTGGCTATCCACAATCGTCTGGAAGCGGCGCCGATTGAT
>SUGL01000341.1 GCA_004963905.1 Mesorhizobium sp. | reverse complement strand
CCACCTTGAAATCGCCGAGATATTTCGAATAGGACGCCGCCTGCACGACGGGCACCTTGTAGCCATCCGGGTTGTCGACCATCGTCGGATAGGGGCCCGCCGCCTTCGGGTCGGTGTTCGACAAAAGCGTGTGGCTGTGGCCGCCCACCACCACGTCGACGCCGGGGATTTTCGCGATGACATCGCGCTCGCGGTTGTAGCCGATATGGGTTACCGCGATGATCTTG
>SUGL01000340.1 GCA_004963905.1 Mesorhizobium sp. | reverse complement strand
ATCATGATCCTGAGCTGGTTGCAGGCCTTGACCAGCGCCTTGCCTGCATCGGTGAGGCCTGGCCCGGTGTCGGGCGACGAAGGAAAGCGGAACGGCACCCCGTTGCCGAAGGCGTTGGGGCGGCTCCAGACGATGCCGAGCGAACGCAGGCCGGCGGTGTGCAGCACGTCGAGCATGGCAAGCTCCGGATCGATCGCCTCGACGCCCTCAATGTGGAAGACCGCCGC
>SUGL01000033.1 GCA_004963905.1 Mesorhizobium sp. | reverse complement strand
GACGACATGCAGCTTCATGCCGCGGATGCGGCCGTTCGACTTGGCCCAGCCGCAGACCTTGCCGAGCGGGATGGGGGTGGAATCGATCAGCCGCAGCATGCCCGCGCCTTCGCGGCGCATGTGCCGGTCGAGCTGGTTGGCGATGTGCTCGAAGGTCTCGGCAAACACGCCAACGGGGCGGCGCCGGTTGGCATCCGACAAGGTCGAGCGGCTCAGCCGGTCGCTGCCCAGGTGGTAGTGATGCTGGCAGTTGGCGTTCCAGCCAGCTTCAAGGCCGCGCAGGCTGTCGGCGCCGCTCAACTGCGCGTAGATCAGCACCATCAGATGGTCCCAGCTGTGGAACGACTTGTCGTAGGCGTCCCCGTCATGGCTATCCACAATCGTCTGGAAGCGGCGCCGATTGATCGGTTCAACCAGCTTGCCAAGAATGCTAGGCCTAAAGCGCATGCCCCGTCCCTTTCTGAGTCTCGACAACCAGAAGGTAGACGGAAAAACCCCGTCTTGCGGGGCATGCACATGCGGCATTTCGATTCACCGCTTACTTTCCCCGGACAGCCCTGCCTTGAGGGGGAGATGTCGCCGAAGGCGACAGAGGGGGTCGCTTCGCGTGGAGCGCCAGCGTCTTCCGCGACGAGAGACAACGCTGGCGATTTACGTGAGACGACCCCTTCTGGCCTGCCGGCCATCTCCCCCTCAAGGGGGGAGATTGCAGCTCCGCCGCCGGCCCTTAGTTGATACTCGCGGTATGCGCCGGCTCAGCCGTCTTTATGTCCGTGCTATAAGGCACCCGAAAACCGTTCGCCGCCAGCCATTCGATCGCCGCCTTCAGCTCGTCGGTCTGGATGATGGTGGCGCCGCGGTCGACCCAGAAACCCCAGGCTTCGCGCGGCAGGCTGGCGGCCACCGCCAGCTCGTCGCCGCGGCCGCCGGCGAGGAAGCCGCCCGGCTTGTTGACGATGGCGTAGGTGTCCGCCCAGAGGTGCCAGTCGTCCCTCACGGCCATGGCCCGCATGTGGGTGCTGAAGAGCGGACCGCCAGAGGCGGTCAGCGTCTCGGCGCCGTTGCGCCAATCGATCAGCTCGACCGCGCGCAGCGAGAAAGCCCGGCCCACTTCCTCGGCAAAGGCGGCATCATGCACGGCATCGTCGGCGAGGATGGGCATGAACTGGAAGCCGCCGCCCGCCTGGGCGAGCGCTGTCCTGGCGGCATCGATGCGCTGGCGATTCCACAGGTTCTCCTTGACGATAACCTGCTCGGCCATGCCGAGATCGCGGGCGACCGCGATCATGCCGGGCAGGTCCGTGACCTCCAGCTTGTTGTCGAGGTTGATCAGGATCCTGTCCTTGGTGGCGAGCAGCATCTCGCGCAGCGTCGATACCGGCTCGTCGGTAACCGCGCCCGTGCCCTCGATCACCAGCCGGCATTTCTTCAGTTCGGCCAGCGTGTATTTCGCCACCTCGCCCTTGCAGGTGGTGGTGCGGTCGAGCCAGCTGTCATGCATGATGACGAACGCGCCGTCCTTCGAGCGCCTGACGTCGACCTCGACGATCTCGGCGCCGATCGCGATCGAACCCTCGACCGCGGCAAGCGAGTTCTCGGCATAGAGCGTCTTGCCGGCCTGCATGCTGCCGGCCCGGTGCGCGGCGATCATCACATGGTCGCGCCACTGGTTGGCGTGCTCGAAGCGGTCGAGGATTTGGGCAGCGCGCGTCGCGCCAGCCAAAGCCTGGCTCGAGGCAGTCGCAAGGGTGGCGGACAGAAGAAGGCTCAGCCAGAGTGTTCGCATCAGGGGGAATCGCTCCGTTCCGGGTCAGGACCCGGTTAGGCGATCCCCATGACAGGGCGGTGAACGAAGCCGGCTAGCTGTCTCCTTGTCTTGGCGCAATTGCGGGCGGAAAAACGCTTTTCCTGGAATTGCTTGGGTCAAATCCGCTTGGAAAGGCGACGGAACCACGCCAGCGCCGGCATCTCGACGAAACGCCAGGTGAGCCAGGACGTGACGATGACGGCAATCAACATCGCCACGATCGCGGCGAAGCTGATCCATGGCGAGCCGACGCCGAAGCCGGCCACCTGATCGCCGCGCAGGGTCATGCCGCCGACGACGCCAAGCCCGAGCTTGCGCTCGATGAGGCCGCCGATGTTGATCATGCGCGCCTGGACGAAGATGTGGATCATGTAGATCGAGTAGGAGAGCGAGCCGAGCAGCAGCATCGGACGGCTGCGCAGCAGCGCACTGACCACGCCACCCTCGTGAGCGAAGAGGTAGAGGGCCAGCGCGAAGACGACGGGTGCTGCAATGCCGGCATCATTCGTTCCGGCGACGGAAACGAACATCCCGATCACCGCGATCATGGCGAGCTCGGCCAGCGTCCAGGCGATGCGCCCTGCCCCGCCGACCAGCGCCTGTCGCGCCTCTGCAATGGAATCATGCTGAAACCAGGCAAGCAGCGCGCCGAGCGAGAAGCCGTAAAGGCAGCGAATGAAGCCGAAATCGAAGGACACGTCCATATGACGGGTCGAAAAGGCAAGCAGGAAGAAAGGCGCCGTCACGGCGGCGGCCACGAACCATATCCAGGCACGCTTGCCGGCCGCGAACATCACGCCGGCAAACAGCAGATAGGTGAAGAACTCGGCGGAAATGCTCCAGCTCGGTGCATTCCAGCTCAGATGATCCTCCACCCCCATGCCATGCAGCAGCAAGAGATTGGCGATGAGGCTTCTCACGTCGAAGCCGCCGGTGAATGGCGCGGAACCCGTTCCATGCAGGGCCGGGAGCACAAGCCGTATCGCCTCGAAGGCGGCGAAGGCGGTGAGCATCAGGAGATGCAGTGGGTAGATGCGGCCGAAACGCACCAGCGCGAAGCTGGCAAGCTCATTCGGCTCGCCCAGCCGGCTGCCATAGGAGCTGGCGATGACGAAACCGGACAGCACGAAGAAGAAATCGACGAACAGATAGGAGCCGCCGACAAAGGCGCTTTGGGAAATCATCGACGTGGTCGGGAAATGGAACAGCGCCACCAAAAGCGCGCAGATGCCGCGCCAGGAATCGAGCACCAGGAAGCGCTCGCCGGCCGCCGTGCCGGTCCGGGTCGCCGCCGGAGCGGGTGCGAGGTTCAGCAAGGCCGCTTCGGTCATAATGATACAAATCCTGTGTTGCCCTGGCACTCGGCGAGCGCCGTTGCGTATCCGCAAGCTGTGACTGGCATGTTGCGTGCCGGTTCGGTAGTTGTGGCTGCCCGCTGACAACCGAGGACCCGTAATGGCGAACAAAGAGATCGACCACGCCTTCACCGCCCGTTCCAAGACGGGCGCGTCGTTCGAGCCGACCTATGCCGGCGCGCTGTCGTTCATGCGGCGCAAATATACGAAGGATGTGAAGGGCGCGGACGCCGTCGTGTGGGGCATTCCCTTCGACGCCGCGGTCACCAACCGACCCGGCGCGCGCTTCGGGCCGCAGGCGATCCGGCGCGCCTCGGCGATCCTCGACAACGATCCGCAATATCCGTTCTCGCGCGACCTGTTCGAGCAGCTCGCGGTGGTCGACTATGGCGACTGCCTGCTCGACAGCGGCAACCATCAGAAGACTCCGGGCGCGATCGAGCGCGAGGCGGCCAAGATCCTGAGATCAGGCGCCTTCCTGTTGACGCTCGGCGGCGATCATTTCGTCACCTGGCCGCTGCTCAAGGCGCATGCTGCGATCCACGGGCCGCTGGCGCTGGTGCAGTTCGACGCGCATCAGGACACCTGGCCGGACGACGGCAAGCGCATCGACCATGGTTCTTTCGTCGCGCGCGCGGTGAATGAAGGCATCATCGATCCCGACCGGTCGATCCAGATCGGCATCCGCACGCATGCGCCGGACACGTTCGGCATCAAGATCCTTTACGGCCATGAGGTCGAGGAAATGCGCGCCTCCGACATCGCCTACGCCATCGTCGAGCGCACCGGCGGCAGGAAGACCTATCTCACCTTCGACATCGACTGCCTCGACCCGGCCTTCGCGCCCGGTACCGGCACGCCCGTGGCCGGCGGCCCTTCATCGGCCAAGATGCTCTCGACGCTGCGCCAGCTCGGCCAGGTCGATATCGTCGGCGCCGATGTCGTCGAGGTTGCGCCGGCCTACGATCATGCCGATATTACGGCGATCGCCGGATCGATCATTGCCATGCATTATCTTGGCCTGGTCGCCGAACGGAAGGCGCGGCTCGAGGACCTGAACAACGGCACTCATGCAGTCTTGCATAACGCAAACGGCATATAGTCTTGAAATTGCAAGGAATTTGGTAACCGATGAAACCGAAAATCTTCATTGACGGCGAGCATGGCACGACAGGCCTGCAGATCAGGGCACTGCTGGCCGACCGCGGCGACCTGGAGATCATCTCCATCCCCGCCGAGCGCCGCAAGGAAGCCGCGGCCAGGGCCGAATTCCTCAACGCCGCCGATGTCGCCATCCTCTGCCTGCCGGATGCCGCGGCCAAGGAGAGCGTGTCGCTGATCGAGAACAGCACGACAAAGGTCATCGATGCCTCGACCGCGCATCGCGTGGCGGAAGGCTGGGAATATGGCTTTGCCGAAATGGACAAGGATCAGGCGCAGAAGATCGCCAGCGCCAAGCGCATCGCCAACCCCGGCTGCTGGCCGCAAGGTCCGATCGCGACGCTGCGGCCGCTGGTTTCGGCCGGCCTGCTGCCCGCCGATTTCCCGGTCACCGTCAACGGCATTTCCGGCTATTCCGGCGGCGGCCGCCCGATGATCGAGGACTATGTCGGCAAGGGCGAGGATGCGCCCGAGTTCCTGCCCTATGGCCTGACGCTGCAGCACAAGCATGTGCCGGAGCTCAGGACCTACGCAAAACTGTCGCACGATCCGATCATGCAGCCGGCGGTCGGCAATTTCGCGCAAGGCATGATCACGGTGGTGCCGCTGCAGCTCGGCGGCCTCAATCGCGTGCCGACGGGAGCCGAGCTTCATGCGGCGATCGCCGACCACTACGCCTCGATCGATGGCGGCGTGGTCGAGGTCGCGCCCTTCACGCATATGGAGCGCCTGCCGGAGATCGATCCGGAGGTCTATAACGGCACCAACCGGATGAAGGTCTATGTGTTCGCCAATGACGAGCGGGCGCAGGCGCTGCTGCTCGCCGTCTACGACAATCTCGGCAAGGGCGCCTCTGGCGCCGCCGTGCAGAACCTGGACCTCATGCTCGGCATCGCACACTGAGCGAGCTATCGCTCGCCAAAGATCCGGCTCAGCCTCTGACGGCGATCTCGGTCGGCAGCGGATAAGCGCCCTTGGTGCCGCGCCAGTGCGCGGCGGCAAAGCCGAGCACGATCAAGCCAAAGCCCTGATGGGTCAGCGCCATGTGCAGCGGCACTTGCATCAAGAGCGTGCCGATGCCGATCGTGGCCTGCAGCAGCACCAGAAGGAACAGCAGCGTGGCGCGGCGGGCATGCGTCGTGCCGGGCTGGCGCCGCCACGTGGCGATCATGTGCCAGAGCGCCACCACAAAGAGTGTATAGGCGCCGAGCCGGTGCACGAACTGCACCGTCTTCGGATTCTCGAAGAAGTTCAGCCAGGCGGGTTTCAACAGGAGGAGATCGGACGGGATCACCTTGCCGTCCATCAGCGGCCAAGTGTTGTAGGAGAGGCCGGCGTGGAGACCGGCAACCAGGCCGCCGAGATAGATCTGGATCAGCGCCAGGAGCACGATCACGCCGGCGAGCCGCTGCGTAGAACGGTCGGCTGCCCGCTCGGAGTGAGGCGCCAGGCCGCGCGCGACCACCATCGTGGCGGTGAAGATCATGGCGGCAATCGTCAGATGCGTTGCCAGCCGATACTGGCTGACCGAGACGCGGTCGACCAGACCCGAAGCGACCATCCACCAGCCGATGGCGCCTTGCAGGCCGCCGAGCAGAAGGATGCCGGCCAGTTTCGGGCCGAGGCCGCGCTCGATGCGGCGCGTCGCCCAGAAGAACAGAAGCGGCAAGGCAAAGACGACGCCGACGCTGCGCGCGAGGATGCGGTGCACCCATTCCCACCAGTAGATCGACTTGAAGGCCTCGATGCTCATGCCCTTGTTGAGCTCGGCATATTGCGGAATCTGCTGGTAGCGCTGGAACTCTTCCAGCCACTCGGCATCGTTGAGCGGCGGAATCACGCCATGGATCGGCTGCCATTCGGTGATCGACAGGCCTGAACCGGTAAGCCGGGTGGCGCCGCCGACCAGCACCAGCGCCACCAGCACGAGCAGCACGAAATACAGCCAGCCACGCACCAGCGCCCGGTTGTGGAGATCGCGGTCGCGGGCGGCGTATGGGGCCGTGGCGGTAATGGCAGCCATGGGACTTTTCCCGGCGGTTGAAACGCGCGATTGGTGGACCATGACCGCCCCGCTGGCAAGACCGGACAGCGCGGCACGCCGTCGCGCTGGCTGGAGACGGTTGCGCGAGCCTTCCGTTCGGCCTAAGCGAGGCGGGTCAACGGGACTGCGACATGCCCATTCGCCTGAAAAAGCTGATCGGAACCATCCTGCTGGTGGCGCTGGTCATCGTCTACGCGCTGATCGCCTCGGCCATCGCGGTCACCAGGCTCGCCGAATATGGTTCGATGGCGCACTTCCTGTTCTTCCTGCTCAGCGGCCTGCTCTGGGTGCTGCCGGCGATGGGCATCATCAAATGGCTGATCATCGAGCCGCCTCGGAAGGGCTGAGAAGAGCGTTCTTTGCTTGTCGCGATTCCGGAAGGAAAACCGCTGCACACTTTTCCTGGAATTGCTCAGTTTGTTTGTCGCAATTCCGGACGGAAAACCGCTGCGCACTTTTCCTGGAATTGCTCAGATGGTGACGACCATCCTGCCGGCGTTGGCGAGCGGCGTCGTCACACCCGACAGCATCGTGCGGATATGGGCGAGGCTCTGGTAGCGGCCGTTGACGGAGATGCGCGGCAGCGCATGCAGGAAACCGGCATGTTCGGCTCTGAGCACGCCGTGCCGGGTCGTCACCGCCGAGACATAGCCGGCGTCGCGGGCAAAACCCACCTCGCGGCAACCGACCGCGCGGGCATAGCCGTAGGGGTAAGCGAAATGGCGCGGCTCGTGCCCGAGTCTTTCCTTGAGGATGCGGCGGACGTCACCGATCTCGCGGCGCGCGTCCGCTTCGGGCAGCCGCTTGAGGTTGCGGTGGTTGACGGTATGGGCGCCGATCGTCACCAGCGGGTGCTCGGCCATCGCGCGGATCTCGTCCCAGTTCATCAGCGTTGCGGAGCGACCCGTGCCAAGCTCGATGCCGTTCGAGCGCGCCAGTTCGCGCAGCGCGGTGCCCTGCTCTTCTTCGGGGACTTCAAGCGTCAACCAGGCATTCAGACGCGCGACGGCCTGGGTCTTTCTGGCGGGTGTCGAGCAATCGATGACCGCCGATCCTCCACCCGTCTTCAGCATTAGATGTGAGCTGGTGTCGACGATATCCTCGACGACGTCCCACCACAGGTCGACGGCACCGTCGATCAGGCCTGGCGCGACATAGATGGCGATCGGCGCGCCGTGGTTTTCCAGCACAGGCAGCGCCTCGGTCATGTTGTCGCGATAGGCGTCGTCGGCGGTGATGGTGGCGAACTGGCCGTGCCTGCCGCCCGCCTCGATGCGCGCGATCGCCTCGTCCAGACCGACGAAGGCATAGCCCCTTCCCTTCATGTCGGCGATCAGCTCGTCGAGGAAGGCAGGGGCGATGTTCAGATGGCGGTTGACGCTGTTCGGTTTCTCCGGCGTCGCGGTAACGCGATGCAGCATCAGGATGGCGCCGATGCCGCCGACAAACGGCTTCGCCAGCGGGGCGAGGCCGGTATAGCGGGCAACGTTCAACGCCAGTTTGCGGATTGCCTCGCCCCCGTCGATCATTCCTTCACCTTTTTCGCCTAGGCTCATCCCAGCACGACACGCGCCTATGCGAACCCCAGGTTGCAACCAATACGTCTTAAGGATTGAGGGATGGTTGACGCCGCCGCGTCATTTGACGGCAATCGGGTCGCGGCCAACGAAGCGCCGGCGCGCGCGCCCACCTCGATCCGGGACCGGCTGACGACAGCGGTGGGCGCCGGGCTCGCGGACTATGCGGAATTCTGCGCTTCGGCGCTGTTTGCCCCGGCGCAGAGCGCATCCTGGGTGCGCAACTGGGCGACCGAGACCAAATCCGACATGGTCGTTGCTGCGTTGAACGTCGAAGGCCGGCCGGCGTTTTCATTGGCGCTGGAAGTCGTGCGAAGCGGTCCCTTCCGCGTCGCTCGTTTCGCCGGCGGACGTCACGCCAACGGCAATTTCCCCGCCACCCACCCGCGGCTGCTGCCAAGCATCGACGGCCGGGCGATCCGTTCGCTGTTCTCGGCAATCGCCAAGGCGCGGCCGGACATCGACCTCGTTTCGCTCGAACGTCTGCTGCCCGATCTCAGCGGCACTGCCAACCCGCTCGCCGCGCTGCCCAATTTTGCGAGCCCGAACCTTGCGCTGGCGGTCGATCTTGACGGCGGTTTCGATGCGCTGCTTGCCCGCGCGAGCGGCAAGCGCAAGCGCAAGAAGCATCGCTCGCAGACGCGCAAGTTCGAGGCCGTCGGCAGTTTCCGCCGTATCGAGGCGCGGAGCCGCGAGGAGGTCGACAGGCTGCTCGGCGCCTTCTTCGACATGAAGGAGGCGCGCTTCGCCAAGATGGGCATCGCCAACGTCTTCGGCGATGAAGGCGTGCGCGCCTTTTTTCGGGCGCTGTTTGCCGATGCGCTTGCCGAGGAAAAGCCGTCCTTCGTACTGCACGGGCTGGAGGTGGCCGGGAAACTTCGCGCCGTCACCGGCTCCAGCCGCTCGGGCAAGCGCCTCATCTGCGAGTTCGGCGCGATCGCCGAGGACGATCTCGCCTCCACCAGTCCCGGCGACTTCCTTTTCTTCGACAACATCCAGGAAGCCTGCGAGCTCGGTTTCGACGTCTATGATTTCTCGGTCGGCGACGAGCCCTACAAGCGACTCTGGTGCGACATCGAGGTCCGGCATCTCGAAGTGCTTGCGCCGCTTACGCTGAAGGGCCGGGCGCTGGCGACCGGGCTGCGGCAAGGCGCGCGGGCGAAGGCCTTCATCAAGAACAATCCGACGGTCTGGAAACTGACCAAGATGCTGCGCCGGAAGGCTGCCGGACAAGCGGCGGCACCTGCCGCGGCCGAGGACGACAGTTAGTTCCGGAGAGAGTCGCACAATCGCCGTCGAGCTCCTGGTCGATGCGGAACCTATCGAGTGCCGAGAGGTTTTCGCACTCAGAAGGAGAACGGCCATGGCTAAATGCGATCAGTGCGGCAATGACTACGACAAGGCGTTCCTAGTGAGCCTGGGCGGGCAAACCTACACGTTTGACAGCTTCGAGTGTGCGGTCCAGAAGCTTGCGCCGACCTGCCCTCATTGCAAGGTGCGGATCATGGGGCATGGCGTCGAGCAGGGCGATGTCATCTATTGCTGCGCGCATTGCGCCGGGCAGGAAGGCGCCAATGATCTGACCGATCGCGCGCCGTGAGGTTCGCGATCGCTTTGCCACCTTCCACGGGAGGGCGGGGAACGCTTTCCCAGGTAGCGTTCTAAACCGCGATCCTGGGCAGTCGTTAAGGCGCTGATTACGCGGCCTGAACGATCTCGACCAGTTCAACGTCGAACACCAGGTCCTTTCCGGCCAGCGGATGATTGCCGTCGAGCTTGACGCTGGCGTCGTCCACGCCGACGACCGTCACTTGCATGGGGCGCCCTTCAGTGGTGCGGGCCTGCAGTTGAGTGCCAATATCGACGTTGACGTTTTCCGGCACGCTGGCGCGGTCGATGGTTACGACCGCTTCGGGGCGATGAGGGCCATAGGCCGCGTCGGCGGGAACGGTGACGGTGCTTTTCGCTCCGACTTCCATGCCCTCGACATGGGTTTCGAGACCGGGAATTACCTGTCCCTCTCCCAGCGTGAATTGCAGCGGCTCACCGCCGGAAGAATCGAATTGAGTGCCGTCGACCAGACGTCCGGTATAGTTGATGCGTACAGTGTCGCCATTCTTGGCCTGTGTCATAGCAGCCATCCTTTTGGGAGTTTTTGGGGGACCGGCCTAGGGTTCACGGTCCCGCACTCGATCATCCACGCACGATGCGCGTGGCGCGAAACGTTAAAACTAGGTGCCCTGCTGCCGATGTAAAGTGCTGGAGTTGGCGAGAGTGGTGCGGCTGTTGCCCGATGGGCTCCGCTACAGCCGGCGGAGCCAAGGCTGGTTGGCGGTATCGGCTTCGTTCGCGAGAACGTGGATCGAGAACCAGCCATCGCTGTCTGTCCAGACTTCGACAGGTCGCCAACCCGCCTCGAGGGCGAGCGCTCGGAAGGATTCGACGGTATATTTGTAGCTGTTCTCCGTGTGAATCGTCTCGCCTTCCGCGAAATCAAATGAATGGCCACCGATAGACACGCGCTGATCCGCGCGGCTTACGAGATGCATCTCGACGCGCGAGCACTCGCGGTCGAAAAACGCCCGGTGCTCGAATGAATCGAGATCGAAGTCGCCGTCGAGTTCCCGGTTGATACGGGCAAGCAGGTTGAGGTTGAAACGGGCGGTCACGTCGGCAGCGTCGTTATAAGCGGCGTGGAGAATGGCCTCGTGCTTGACCAGGTCAACCCCCACGACCATCACCGCGCCCTTGCCGAGGCTCAGGCCGGCATGGCGAAGAAATCCTGCAGCATCCGTCGGTTCGAAATTACCGATCGTGGAGCCCGGAAAGAAACCGGTCCGCCGCATCGTCCGAAGCTTTGCCGGCAGGTCGAAGGCGCTCGTGAAGTCGGCGGCGACGGGCAGCACATTCAGCGACGGAAATTCATGCCGCAAGGTTTCAGCCTGTTCCTCCAGAAACTCGGCGGCGATGTCGACGGGCACATAGGCCGAGAGCTCTTTCGCCGCGCGCAGAACGATGCGCGTCTTGGCGCTCGAACCATTGCCGAACTCCACGAGCGCGCTGCCTGTCGGCAGCAGCGCGGCGATTGCCTCGGCATTTTCCGCGAGAATGCCGCGCTCCACCCGGGTCGGGTAATATTCGGGGAGCTGTGTGATCTCCTCGAAAAGAAGCGAGCCGGCTGTGTCGTAGAAATATTTCGGCGGGATACGCTTCGGCGTTGCGTTGAGGCCGGCCGCAACGTCGGCCGCGAATTCCAAGGTCGCCTCGCCGTCGATCGCGGTGGGGCGGGCTTTTCGCGCGGGGGTCGCTGTCATCGCTGCACCATCAGGGATAGTCGACGAGACGCAAGCCGGTGAATTGCCAGCGCGCCTGCGGGTAGAAGAAGTTGCGGTAGCTGGGCCGGGCATGACCTTCCGGCGTGGCGATCGAGCTGCCGCGCAGCACCATCTGGTTGGCCATGAACTTGCCGTTGTATTCGCCGAGCGCGCCGGGCGCCGCCCGGTAGCCGGGATAGGGCAGATAGGCGCTGCGCGTCCATTGCCACACGCGGCCGAAGGCATCATCGAGGAGGCCGCGCCGCGCCGCCACCTCCCATTCCGATTCGCTCGGGAGATGCTTGCCCGCCCAGCGCGCAAATGCGTCCGCTTCGTAGTAGCTGACATGGCAGGCCGGCAGGTCGGGATCGACGGGATCGAGACCGGCGAACGTCAAGCTTAGCCAGACGCCGTCGACCTCGCGCCAGTAGCCAGGCGCTTTCCATCCTTCCGCCTGGACCGTCGCCCAACCGTCGGAGAGCCAGAGCGCGGGCGTCTCATAGCCGCCATCAGCCATGAAGCGCATCCAGTCGCCGTTCGTGACAAGCGAGCGGGCGATCCGTACCGGACCGACGAGCACCCGATGAGCAGGACCTTCGTTGTCATAGGAGAAGCCGTCGCCATCATATCCGATGGTGTGGACGCCTTCGCCGAGTTCGGCAAACGCGCCGCCCACGCCCGCGGCTTCCGGCCAGCGTCGCCCGGAATCATATGTCGGCAGGACCGGATTTTGCGCGAAGGCATGCAGGATGTCGGTCAGCATCAGTTCCTGATGCTGCTGCTCATGATGAAGCCCGACCTCCAGTATCGGACATATGGTTGCAAACAGCGCATCATCGGCCTCGGTGATCAAAGCGCGGGCAGCCGCATCGACATGCTCGCGGTAAGCGGTGACCGTCTCGACATCCGGGCGGGTGATCAGTCCCCGTCTCGGCCGCTCGTAGCGCGGCCCGGCGCTGACGTAGTAGGAATTGAACAGGAACGGGAAGCGCTCATCGAAAATGCGATAGTCTGCTGCGTACGGCACCAGCAGGAACTGCTCGAAGAACCAGGTGACGTGAGCGCGATGCCATTTGATCGGGCTTGCGTCGGGCATGGACTGGACGATCTGGTCCTCGGCGGAGAGCGGGGCGGCGCGCCGTTCGGTCTCCGCCCTGACGGTCTCATAAGCCGCTATCCAGTCGGCGCGCGGCGCGGTCGCTGAAAGCTGGTTGACAGACGAGGATGCGATAGGGGGATCGGACTGCTTCAGTACGGGAGACGTGGCGGCAGGCATCAAAAACCTCCGGATCAGGTTACACTTCAGCGGTCAGCATGATGAATGCCTTCCGACGACATCCGCCGGCAGATAGGGCGGTGGTCACCATGCGCAACCGCCGCAGGACTTTTTTAGGATGGCCGGCGGATCCGACGGCAATGGGCCGCTCTCCTCGCGGTAGGGAGATCTGTGCTAGCCGCCTGGCCCGACATCGGCTTGCAAATCGCGCATCTCGCCGCCCGCATTCGCCCGGATGCCGCGGCGGTCGGCCATGACGGTTTCGTCGAGTCGAAGACAGGCCGATCCTGTGGTTTCGGACAGGCCAGCCCGATTGGCGCTCGAGCCCTATGCGGCCGAGCGACGTCCGGGCAACGGATTTCCCGGCTCATGGCCGACCGGGGTCACCAGCGTGACATCCGGGTAGCCGTTCTCGATCAGCTTCACCGCCGCCTGCGTCACCTCGTCGTCGGCTTCGAGCATCGACAGGAAGACTTCCGTGCCGTCACCGACGAGGCGGCTGATGCCATGCGCATCGGCCGGTCCGCATTCGACCACGACGAGGTCGTAGGCGGTGGTCAGCGACTGCATGATGATCGGCAGCCGGTCGGCGGCGCGCATGGCGCGGACCGGGTCGGCGGTGCCGACCGGAATGACATGAGCGTCCGAATAGAGATCGGGATGGATGACATCGCTGAACTGCGCTTCGGAGGCCAGAAGATTGGTGATGCCGGGGAAAAGTCCGCTGTCCAGCATCGGCCGCGATGCCGCGCCCGAAGCGGTGAGATCGAGCAGCAGCACGCGCAGGCCGGCGTCGGAGACCTCTCGCGCCACCAGAACGGCCGTCGCGGCCGCCTCGTCGCCCTCCGGGGAGACGAAGATGGCGCGCGCGGCGCCCGAGGCGATGAGCTTTTCCGCCGCCTTGTCGACATCGATCTCGCCCAGCCTGGACTGCCACGTCCGGGGTGCTTCCGGCGAAGCCGGCTCGGCAGCCGGTTCCTCGATGGCCGCAGCCCGCCTGACCTGGTCGTCGGCCGCCGAATCGTCGCCGGCTTCGTCCTTGGCTTCAGGAATCACCGGCTCGGGGCGCGCCACCGGCATCGCCACCTGCTCGATCGGCTCGAATCTTGCGCCGGCGGCCGGGCGCATGGCACGGCCGGAGAACAATTCCCTCAGAAGCGTGCCGATCGCCATCAGCAGCAGCGACGCGGCCGCCGCGGCGCCGGTAATCGGACCGATCTTCGGGAAATAGGGTTCCGCCGGCACCTGCGCTTTCGACAGCAGACGGGCATCCACAGGCAGATAGTTGCGGTCGGCGCGCGAGGCTGCCTCGCGGTAGCTCGCCATATAGGATTCGAGCTGCTGACGCTGGGCGTTCGCGTCACGCTGCAGCGCATCGAGTTGCACCTGCTGTTCGCCGGCGCGGGCCGAAGCGGCCTTTAGCTGGTTGACCTCCTGGAGGAGCTGGTCCTCGCGAGCCTTGGCCGTCTGCGCCTGGGTCGCCAGTCCCTTGAGGATCTTCTGCGCCTCGTTGCGGATCTGGCCGTCGAGATCGGCAAGCTGCGACTTCAGCGCCCGGATGCGCGGGTGGTTGTCCAGCAGCGTGGTCGACAGGTCGGCGATGTTGGTCCTCAGCTCCACCTGCCGCTCGAGCAGGCGCTGGATCAATTCGGAAGACAGAACTTCCGGCACGCTGTCGAGCGTGCCGCCATTCTGAAGCGCCTTGCGCACGCTGTCGGCGGTCGCCTCGGCGGCGGCGCGATTGGCGCGCACCCGCGACAGCTCCGTCGACAGTTCAGAGAGCTGCTGAGTCGCGAGCACCGAATTGTTGCCGCCCATCAGGAGGTCCGATTGCGCGCGGTAGGCGGCAACCTTGGCTTCGGCATCCTTCACCCGATTCTGCAGATCGGTGATTTCCGGGCCGAGAAAGCCGGTGGCGGCGGTGTTGGATTCCTTTTTCGCATTGCCCTTGGAGGCAAGATAGGCCTGGGCGATGGCGTCTGCGACTCGCGCCGCAAGCTTTGGGTCCTTCGAGGAGAACTCGACTGCAATAACACGCGTCTTTTCAATGCTGTAGACGTTTAGCTTATCGTGCATTGCCTTGAGCACACGCTCTTCCGGCGGAATGTCGAAAGGATCGCTCTTCAAGCCGACAAGGACGAGAGCGCGACTCAGCGCCGACATATTCAGCGCTTCATCGAATTCGGGCAGCTTCTCCAGATCGAGGTCCGTCGCCACCTTCTTGAGGATATCGGGCGACGATATGATCTGGACCTCGGTCGCCACCGCCTCTTCGTCGGTTGCCGGCTTGTCGTCATTGGTTGAGCCGGCCGGACGCGTGAAGACCGACTCGCGCGGTCCGATCTCCAGCTTGGCCGTTGCCTTGTAATACGGCGTGGCCAGCCAGGCGAAGGCAAACGCCAGCCCGGTGACCACGAGCGAGACGAGAACAATGCGCAGCCAGTTCCTCGCCAAACTGGCGAAGAGCTGCCTCAGATCGACATCGACATCTGCGGCCGCGGACTGAACGGACATGCATCCTGCTCCGGAACTTTGAGTCGAGGATGGACCGTAAACAACTATGGTAACTCACCCGTTAAGATCAGAACGCGTACTTATTAGAAGACACTCAAAGAACATCGGGCGAAGGCAATAGAACAATTGGGTTTTTTGCCGGCAGTCACCGCTTCCAGCCATGATCCTTTACCGGCCATTAACCCTAACAGGATGATAACGGGCACACTTCCTGGGGTTGGCCGCAGCACTGGCGGCGAGAGCGACGAAGGTTCGTGTCCGATCATGAAAAGCACTGCTTATCTCTTTCGCGCCATGCTTGCCTTGTCGCTGCTTACCGGATGCTCCAGCTACCGCCCGACGCCAGCGGCGTTCCATGAAGTGCTCGACCAGCCTTACAGACTTGGCGCCGGCGACCGCATCCGCGTCACCGTGTTCGAGCAGGACGGGCTGACCAACACCTACAGCGTCGACCAGTCCGGCTACATCTCCTTCCCGCTCGTCGGCGCCGTGCCGGCGCGCGGCCATACCGCCCAGCAGCTGGAAAAGGAAATTGCCGACAAATTGCGCCAAGGGTATCTGCGCGATCCCGACGTCTCGGTCGAGATCGATCGCTACCGGCCGATCTTCGTCATGGGCGAAGTCGGAGCCGCGGGGCAGTATTCCTATGTGCCGGGTCTCACCGTGCAGAAGGCGATCGCGATCGCCGGAGGCTTTACGCCGCGCGCCAACCAGGAAAGCGTCGACATCACCCGCGATATCAACGGCAAGGTCATGACCGGCAGGGTGCAGACTTCCGATCCGCTCCTGCCAGGCGACACCGTCTACGTCCGCGAACGCCTGTTCTGAAAATCAACGTGGCGGCTCACCTCCGCATCGTCCACTGCTTTCGCTCACCTGTCGGGGGAATCTTCCGGCATGTGCGCGACCTGACCGAGGCGCAGGTCGCCGCCGGCCATTCCGTGGGCATCGTCTGCGATTCGACCACTGGCGGCGACTATGAGGAGCGGCTGTTCGACGCGATGCGGGAGAGCCTGGCGCTCGGCATCCATCGCACGCCGATGCAGCGGCACATCGGGCCGGGCGACATCGCCGCGGCCTGGCGCACATATCAAATCATCAAGGAATTGCGGCCGGACGTGCTGCACGGGCACGGCGCCAAGGGTGGCGCCTATGCCCGGCTGTTCGGCTCACTGTTGCGGGTTTCAAGGTATCGCGTGGCCCGCCTTTATTCGCCGCATGGCGGCTCGCTCCACTATGACGAAACGACGGCCACCGGAATGCTGTTCTTCGCGCTGGAGCGCTTCATGGCACGCTTCACCGACTGCCTGCTGTTCGTTTCCGACTATGAGCGGAAAACCTATCGTCGCAAGGTCGGCGAGCCGCCCATCCCCAACAGGCTGGTCTATAACGGCCTGCGCGCCGTCGAATTCGAACCGGTGGCGATGGCGGCGGACGCCGCCGATCTTCTCTACATCGGCATGATGCGCGACCTCAAAGGTCCGGACATCTTCATCGACGCGCTGACGCTGGCAGGCAGCGAGCTCGGCCGACCGTTGCGCGCGGTCATGGTCGGCGACGGCGACGACCTGCCGCGCTACCATGCTCAGGTGGAACGGCTTGGACTGAAGAACCAGGTCCGTTTCCTGCCGCCGATGGCGGCGCGAGAAGCCTTCGCGCTGGCCGGGCTGATCGTCGTGCCGTCGCGTGCGGAAGCGATGCCCTACATCGTGCTCGAGGCGCTGGCCGCCGGCATGCCGATGATAGCGACCGCGGTCGGCGGCATACCGGAAATCTTCGGCGAAGGCTCCCCTGCCCTGATACGGCCGGATGCCGGTCAGCTTGCCGACAAGCTCAGAACGGCTCTCGACGATCCCGCCGCCTACCGCAAGCTGATGCCGCAGGGCGGTGAGCTCAAGGCGCGGTTCGGCGCCGACGTGATGGCGGCGGAGATCGAGAAGGCCTATTTCGCGGCGCTGCGCGGTTAGGCTCTATTCGGAGCCCGCAAATCACCGCTCGAACCCCGCAAGAACGTCGGCCTCGAACAAGCTCAGCGACCGGCCTCTCCGCCAAAACGCAGCGCAGGATTCCGGTTCAAGCTGCGCCGACAAAATGGCCTCGATCCGCTCCCGCTGGGCAGCCTCGGTAGGCTGCCGGCCGTCGGGCCAGCCCTCAAAGCAATGATCGACAAAGCCAAGCATAAGCGCGGCGTCGCTCAATCTTCCATCTCGTGCCGCGAGTTCGGTAGCGTTCTGGATGATGCACCAGTGCCATGATCCGTGATCGCGCGGCAGATATTTCCACGCTTCGGTGATGGCGTCCCTGGCTGCCTCACTGTTGCCGAGCGCCATGGAATAGCAGGCAAGGTTGCTAAGCTGAGCACCGAGTTCAAGCGAACTGCCGCGTTCCCGGAGGCTTGGTAAGATGCCTTCGGCGAGCGCCAGCGCGCCTTGATGGTCCTGCCTCCTGTGAACCATTTCAGCCAGATACATGGTCGACCGGAACAGGCCGCGCTCGTTTCCGCACGACCGATGCATCGCCAATCCCGCCTGGCATTTGGCCATTCCGGCGACCTCTTCTCCACCCATCAACAGCCACAAGCCAATCGAAACAAGAGTCCAGGCCTTCAGCTTTGACGGCGCAAGCGTGCCAGACAATGTCTCAAGCCGCGCGAAAACCGGGGCAGCCTCCGAACGACGGCCGGCGAAGTTGAGGGTGGTCCCAAGAAGAACGAGAGCGTGCGCCAGCAGCACATCGTTGGCGTCGGCGTCGAATTGCTCCACCGCCTGGGTCAGCGCCGCGATCGCGCGCAGGTCCTGGGAATTGATCCGCGCCAGTTCTCCCAGCGCAAGAAGAAGGCGGCCGCGAAGTGAAGGGGCGACATCCTCGGAGAAGGCAACGGCGGCTTCGGCAAATCGAAGGCCCTCGCCGGCAAGTTGAGCCTCTATCCAATAGCGATAGCTGGCGGCAGCCAAACCGACAAACAAGACCCAGTCGCCGCTTGATCGCGCCCATTCGAGGGCCGAGCGCAGATTGTCCGTGTCCGACCGATAAGCTGCCACCCAGACTGCGTCCGGGATCAATTCCCATCGAGCGAGGCTTTCCTCGAAGCGGCTCCGGACATGGTCCGCCAAGCGCGAGCGTGCACGTAGCTCTTCGTTTTGCCTGGCCAATTCCTGCAAAGCGAAGTGCCGGGTCGTCTCCAGCAATCTGTAGCGGGTCCGATCCTCGCGGTCGCGCGTGATCAGCGATCGCCTGACCAGCTCGGACAAGTGGTCATCGGCATGCTCGCCGACCACGGCGCGCGCACCGTCTAACGAGAAGCTGCCCTGGAACACAGCAAGCGCCCGCAGGGCTCCCTGTTCGCCCTCGGCGAGCAACCCATAGCTCCACTCCAGGGATGCCGCCAACGACCGATGCCGCCCCGGCGTGTCACCCCAACCGGTCGAAAGTTCCCCTATGCGTTCGGCCAGTTGGCGGTCGACCTCGGCAAGGCTGAGAGCCGCCGCCCTCGCCGCCACCATCTTGAGAGCAAGAGCGACGCCATCGAGGCGAATGCAAAGCTGGCGCACGAGAGGCAATTCGTCGGCGGCGAGGGTCTCGCCCTGCGCTTCATAGCAGTGGATCAGGAACATTTCGGCAGCCGAACGACCGCTTTCAGACGTGGTTTCAACGGCGAACGGCGCGAGCCTGAAAATATGCTCTCCGCTCAGTCCCAGAGGCACCTGCGAGGTCGTGACGATCCTCAGCATCGAGGCATCTGACTGCAAGGAGCGGACAACGTTGGCAACCGCATGCGCAACGTGCTCGCAGTTGTCCAGAACAAGCAGCCCGGCCAGTGGCCGCAGCATATCGAGGATAGCAAGCAGCGGGGTGGTTTCGGTTCTGACAGGAATGCCGAGCACCTGCATGATCGCGCTCTCGACGAAGCTGCCATCGGGCATGGATGCCAGGTCCACCACCCAGACACCGTCCTGAAACCCGCCGGCGAGTTCCTCGGCGGCTTTCAGGGCCAGCGTTGTCTTGCCCACGCCGCCGGGGCCGAGGATCGTAACCAATTGGTATTGGTTGACGAGCTCGATCAGTCCTCTGGTCTCGGCGTCCCGCGCAATGCACTCCGGTCGGTACAGGGAGAGATTTCCACCCGAGCGAGCAGATGGCGCCACGCGATCCTGGATGCGCGTTGGGAGCGGGCCGACATAGCGGTAGCCGCGGCCATGAACAGTCGCAACGAAGTTCGGGCCCAATGCTTTTCTGAGGGCGGACATGTGCACGTGGAGGGTGTTTTCCTCCACGATCACGCCCGGCCAGAGAAGGTCGAACAATTCGCGCTTTTCGACCAGCACGTTGGGCCGATCGAGAAACACGAACAACATGTCGATGCTGCGCGCGCTGAGGTCAATCGCTCCCTGCGGACCGCTCAGCGAGCGCTCCCGCTCGTCCAGCACGAAATCGCCGAAGGACAGCGCCATCGCCAATCCTGAATTGACCTCGGGGAAACGCTACAGAAGATTTCAGGATCGCATCAAGGACTTTCCATCCGCGCAGCCGCATCGTCCCACCATTCACAAGGGAGAAAGACGATGCAAAACCTCCAAACTGCCCTCCGGCTTGTGCCGCGCCTTGTCGCCGCGGCCATATGGGTCGCCAGAAGCGCGCTCGCGAACGCGGCGGTGAAATATCGCGATCGCCGTATCCTTGAGAGACTAAGCGCCACTGAACTGGAAGACCTTGGCCTCTGCCGTGCCGCGGATGGTGCGATCGACTTCCGACCTCGTTGCCCAGATGAAGCTGAGCCCAATGTCGCCGGCATCGCGACACTTTACGGCAGCCACGCCACGGCCGCCGGCGTAGAGCAGGCCCAGGTCGCAGCGCCATAACTTTAGCCAACACTAATTTTGTTCAGACGAAAGGACGGTCAGTCGTCGCGGACAATCATACAGCTTCAAAACCACCGGTTGTCTCAAGCCTTTCTTAGCTCTCTTTTGCTATTCACTCGCGCATAGCTCGCGGACAATCCCATGAACGAGATCGATCCCGCGCACCGCTTTTCCATGGACGCGGTGCGCAAATTCGACGGCCCGGCCGAGGGCCATGTGCCCGGCGGCATCAATGACGTCGCGCGCCAGGTCGCCTCGCAGTACCGGCGCGATACGATGTCGCCGATCATGGTCAGCGGCGTGCTGCGCATGGTCGAGTTCGCGGTGCTGTTCCTGTCGGGGCTCGGCCTCTATTTCTACTTTGTCGGCTTCTTCAACTATCTCGCCTGGCAATATCCGCTGTCGATCGCGGCAGCCTCGTTCCTGGCCGTGGTGCTGCTCGACGTCACCGACAGCTACCAGATCGCGGCGCTGATGCGTCCTCTCGCCAATTTCGGCCGCGTGCTGCTCGTCTGGGCCGGCACCTTCGCGCTGATGGCGCTCACCGCCTTCGCCATGAAGGCCTCGGAGGACTATTCGCGCCTGCTGTTCGGCAGTTGGTTCGTGGTCGGCTTCGTGCTGATCTTCGGGCTCAGGCTGGTGATGTCCAGGCTGATCAGGCGCTGGGCGCGCGACGGGCGCATGGAGCGCCGCGCCGTCATCGTCGGCGGCGGCAAGTCGGCCGAATCGCTGATCCGTTCGGTCGAGAAGCAGCCCTACAACGACATCCGCATCTGCGGCATCTTCGACGACCGTGGCGACAAGCGCTCGCCGCCCATCGTCGCCGGTTACCCGAAGCTCGGCACCATCTCCGAACTGATCGAGTTCGCCCGCATCGCGCGCATCGACATGCTGATCGTGTCACTGCCGCTGACCGCCGAGTCGCGCGTGCTGCAGCTTCTGAAGAAGCTCTGGGTGCTGCCGGTCGACATACGGCTCTCGGCGCATTCCAACGCGCTGCAATTCCGGCCGCGCGCCTATTCCTACATCGGCTCGGTGCCGATGCTCGACATCTTCGACAAGCCGATCAACGACTGGGATTCGGTTGCCAAGCGCAGCTTCGACATCGTCTTCTCGCTCGTCGGCATCCTCCTCTTCTCGCCGGTGATGCTTGCCACCGCGATCGCCATCAAGCTCGACAGCAAGGGGCCGGTGCTGTTCAAGCAGAAGCGGCACGGCTTCAACAACGAGGTGATCGAGGTCTACAAGTTCCGCTCGATGTATGCCGACAGGTCGGACCCGACCGCCAGGCAGACGGTGACCAAGAACGATCCGCGCGTCACCCGCGTCGGCCGCTTCATCCGCAAGACCTCGATCGACGAGCTGCCGCAGTTCTTCAACTCGCTGCTCGGCTCGCTGTCACTGGTCGGGCCGCGCCCGCATGCGATCGCCGCCCAGTCGCACAATTTGCTCTACAACGAGGTGGTCGACGGCTATTTCGCCCGCCACAAGGTCAAGCCCGGCGTGACCGGCTGGGCGCAGATCAACGGCTGGCGCGGCGAGATGGATACCAATGAAAAGATCCGCATGCGCACCGAATACGATCTCTACTACATCGAGAACTGGTCGATGCTGTTCGACCTGCGCATCCTGTTCCTGACGCCGATCCGCCTGCTCAACACGGAAAACGCCTATTGAGCGCCGTCGCGCATGAACTGCCAGCGTCGGCGGTCGACAAGTTGCCGCCATCCGCGGTCAACCAGTTGCCGCCTTCGGCGGTCAACGCCAAGCTGATCGCGCTGATCTCATCGGCAGCGATCGTCGTCGGCATCCTGCTCTCCGGCTTCGTCATCAGCGAGCCCGCGCCTTACGAGCTCTACATGGCCGGGCTGATCGCCGTCTGGGCGCTGTTCGGCCTGAGAATATCGCGGGCCATACTGCCGCTGCTGGTGCTGCTGGTGGCGATGAACATCGGCGGCATGATGGCGATGACGCAGATGGCGGATCTCGCCAACACGCCGCTCTATCTCGCCGTCTCGCTGTTCCTGGCCTTCAGCGCGGTCTTCTTCGCCTCGGTGACGTCGGTCCAGCCCGACCTCTACCGGCTGATCTTCATCGCCTATGTGGTTTCGGCCGTCGCGACGTCGCTGCTCGGCATCGCCGGCTATTTCCATGCCTTCCCCGGCGCGGAGATGTTCACCAAATACGACCGCGCCGCCGGCGCCTTCCAGGACCCGAACGTGTTCGGGCCGTTTCTGGTGCTGCCCGGCACCTACCTGCTCTATCTGCTTTTGACCGGTCCGGTGTCGCGCATGCCGCTGCTGGCGGTGCCGTTGCTGATCATCGCCGCCGGCATCTTCTTCTCCTTCTCGCGCGGCGCCTGGGGCATGTTCGCGGTGTCGGCGGTCCTGCTCACCGCTTGCCTGTTCCTGCAGAGCGCCAGCGGCATGTTCCGGCTACGGCTGGTGGTGATGACGATCGGAGCCGTCGCGCTGCTGGTCATCGCCATCCTCGTCATCCTGCAGTTGCCCGGCGTGTCGGACATGTTCACGCAGCGCGCGCATCTCGAGCAGAGCTATGATACCGCGCGTCTCGGCCGCTTCGCCCGCTACACGATCGGCTTCCAGATGGCGATGGAGCATCCATTCGGCATCGGGCCGCTGGTGTTCGGCACCATCTATGGCGAGGATACGCACGACATCTGGCTGAAGGCGCTGATGGATTATGGCTGGCTGGGCTTCGTCTCGTTCCTGACGCTGACGTTGTGGACGATCGGGGCAGGTTTCCGCATCCTGCTGCGCGACCGGCCGTGGCAGCCCTATCTGCTTTGCGCCTATGTCGCCTATCTCGGCAATATCGGCCTCGGCACCTTCATCGACATCGACCACTGGCGCCATCTCTATCTGCTGCTCGGGCTGATCTGGGGCGCGATCGCGCTCGAGTACCGGCATCAGAAGCAATTGCGGCTGGCGCGAGCGCCCGTCGCGGCTGCGGCCGCGCTACTTTAAGCCGGCCTTGCGCAAACCATCGACAAGCAGCTCAGTGTCCTCAGGATATTTGTGCGGGGGCACCTTGCGCCACTGCTCGGTGGTGAAGTTGGGGTGCACTTCCAACAGCGCATGGGCATGCATCTCGGCTTCCCTTGTGTTGCCGAGATAGGCATGACTCGCCGCCATGAGCCGATGACCCTCTGAGCCATCCCGCATCTTTTGCAACGTCTCTATCGTTTTTTCATATTCGCCCAGCTGAAAATAGGCATCGCCAAGATACCAGAGATAAGCGTCGGGATAGTAGGGATTGAGACGCATCGCCCGCTCCAGCAGCTTTACGGAGCGCTCCGCCTGCCTGACATAAACAAGGCAGTCACCCATCTCGGCCAGCAGATCGGCGTCGTTGGGATTGAGTTGCAGGGCGCGTTCGTAGGCGGCGATCGCCGGATCGTGCTGCTTCTTGTAGAGGTGGGCCAAACCCATCTCGGAGTAACCGCGCGCATCCAGGTCGTCATACTGGACGGCCAGATTCGCCAGGTTCAACGCCTCGTTCAGCGCAGCTTCCGGATCCTTGGTCCACGCATAACGCCACTCGACATTGAACGTCCGCGACAGGGCCGCATAGCTGCGGGCGTAGCGAGGATCGAGATTGCGCGCCTGCTCGTAGAGGCGCCTGGCATGCCAATTGCTCTCCGGGCGGAAGCGGAAGCTGAGATCCTGTCCGCGCAGGATCATGCCGTAGGCGTGAATATTGGGATGGTTATGCGCCATCAGCCGCCGCTTCTCGGCCATGTCGATCTGTATGGCCAGCCGCGACGCGGTCGTGGCCGTAACGTCGTCCTGGAAGGCGAAGACGTCCTCGATGCTGCCGTCGTAGCGCTCCGACCAGATCGTGTGCTCGGTTTGCGCTTCGATCAGGTCCATTGCAACCCGAAGACGGTTGCCTGCCCGGCGCAGGCTGCCCGAGAGGAGATAGCGAACGCCCAATTGATTGGCGATCTCGCGCAGCGATTGCGTCTGCGCGACAACGGCAATCGTCGAGTGCCGCGCGATCACCATCAGGTTGCGGAATCGGCACAGATTGGAAATGAGGTCCGCCACGACACCCTGGCACAAATGAAAATCCGCAGGGTCGCCCGAAACGTTCTCGAGCGGCAAGACTGCCAGCGAACTCTCCGGCACGAAACGCTCGGGCGCAGGGGCGAAGAGCAGCGGCGGTGTGGCGGACTCGGAATGCGACAATTCGAAATCGACGGCGAAGACCTCGATTTCCTCGGCAATGTTCTTCAGCTTTTGCTTGCCCAGCGACCGGAACGAGCACTCCGGGTCATCGCGAACGAATTGGCGAACGGATTCGGCGATGCAGATGCCGCGCGGCGCGGCCAGCGACTGGATCCGGGCGGCCAAATTGATGCCGTGGCCATAGATGGTGCCGTCGCTGGCGATCGTGTCTCCAACAGTAATTCCAATCCGGTAGGTGATGGGATCGTCGGCGCCCGACCATACCGCCTCGTTGGATAGTTCCCGCTGCATCTCGACCGCGAAATGCAATGCCTGGGTCGGGCTGGGGAACAGCGCCACCAGGCCGTCGCCGGCGGTGTCGACAATTGAACCGCCATAGTCGCCGGTCAGGCCGCGTATCAGGTTAAGCGATCGGGTCAGGCGGACAACCGTCCCCGCCTCGTCCTGATCCATCAGGCGACTGTAGCCGTGCACGTCCGCGTAGACGATCGCCGACAGCTTTCGACTAAGCATCTCGTATCGGCTGATGGCCATGGCTTCCCTTGTCAGCGCTCGCAACGCAAATCAATGCACCATATAGCACGCAGATACCGTGCACTGCAGCACGGCAAGAATGGCACATTAGATCGTGCTCAAGCGAGTGTTGCCGGGACCATAGTCCGCCCAAGGAGCGATGCCCGAAATATGCCGCGTCCCGGTCATCCGCTCGGCGCGACAGGCCCCTCGGGGCGGCTCGGTTCCGTATCGCCGCCCCCAAACCGTCGACGAGCCCAGCACGATGCCGGCACACGCCAAAACCCACATTCCATGCGGGTCAGTCGCTGTTGCCGCCGCCGCGGGCGCTCATGCCACGCGCGCTCATTCCCCTCGCGCTCATGCCGCGCGCGCTCATCCCCCTTGCGCTCATCCCGCGCGCGCTCATGCCGGCGCTGTCCATGCCTCCTGGTCCGCCGCCAAGCGTCGCGGCAAGCAGCACATCCTCGAACATGCCTGTCTCGACATCCATGCGGACCGTGTAGTCGGCCTTGTCGTAGGACCAGACGCGCAGGCCATCGGCGAAGTCGAAGTCGGCTGCCGCGAGGCCCGTCAGTCCGGTCGGACTGGGTGAGCGGGCGGCACTGAACGTGCCGAGATCCTCCGCCACAAGTTCCCCATCTCCGTGCACCAGAAATATTATAGGCCTTGGGAGGTCGTAGTAGCTTCCCTCGAAACTGAAGCCATATATCCTTGCAAACCTGCCGTTTTCCAACTGATCTTCGAGCAGCCTGTTCTTCCCGCTTCGGTTTCCCGCGCCCGGGCGGCGCCCGATGAATTCGAACCCGCTCTCAAGCTTCATGAAATAACCGACAAAGCTATCCCCGCCGGTCACCTGGATTATTGCACCGGTAGGCGTGTCATCCTTGGTCCACGCGCTGTCTGCGCCGCCTACCGTATAAACCCCAATCTGATCCAAAACCTTTTGTTTCCAGACGACAACCTTGTTCTTACTTGCCACACGCAGGCCATTCACGACCTTATTGCCAGTCAACGCTGGTACATGCTTCGCCGTCGCCACCTGCGCCAGGATAGGATCCGAAAGTGGGTTCACCACCTGCAAATCGATTACAAAATGGCCGAATAGATTTATACCCGACACGCTAAGAAGGCTCTCTACCATTGCCGCTACCCTCCGGTTTCTGGATCATTTGTCTAACGTGTTAAATAGTATGATTTTTGTCATCAGGCAGCCTTCTGGCCTCGGCCTTGTTTCTCAGCTACTTCCAACTCATGCGTCACAACATAAACACGGTCGCTTTCGCGCCATAGTACACTTATGACCCTACCCCGTTTTTTGGATATGTTATTTACATGATCCTGCAGTAGTTCGATGCTATCCATGATTTCCGTTACGACGTATTGCATAAGACGTTCCTCCTCATCTCACTCAAAGAACGCCAGCCCTGCTTCTGGCCAGGCCGCTTCGCGTTCCCACATGTCTGGCGATGCGCAGGTGCCGTGCACAACAAGCGCCATGACGCGCCGGGACGAATACCCTCGGCAAACCAAAGTGGCTTTTCGGCCCGAAAGGCTTGATTTTGGGGCCGGCGCTCACAAAGCCGATCGCCCTGCGATTGAGATTGACGTCGATGATGGTGCGCCAGCGTCCGCCGGTCATCATCCTGTCGACGGCGCGCAGCGTGTTCCCGACCTCGGCATAGCTGAGACCGTCCGGCGACAGCCGACGCCAGGTTTCGGCAAGAAGCATGCCGAGCTCGTCGCGCGAAGCGATCAATGCCTCGCGAAACGCCCAGGGTGACGCAGCATAGGCTTCGTCGAACATCGGCTGGATGACGCGGAAATAGTCGGGGCTGTCCTCCAGCCTGTCGGACAGATCTTCCTGGTCCTGGGTGATCAGGCCGCGGGCGACCAGCTCCTCGTGGAAGAGGTCGACGAAAATGTCGAACATCGCACCGGTGAGCGGTTGGGCGAGAGCATGCTCGTCGCTCCAGCCCTGGACGAAATCCAGCATCGACAGCGGGTTGGCGGCGAGCCTGATCTGGCTGTTACTGGACAGCTCGGCGATGCGGTTGACGAGATTGTGCGTGTAAAGATTGCCGTGGCTCGCTTCCAACAACTCGTCCACCACGGAATCGAAATGCAGAGCCGCGACGAGCGCAGCAAGGTCGGCAGAGGATTCGTGAAAACCGTAATATTCCGCGCTGGCCGTCCCGGGGTCGGGCACGCCGATGACGGAATAGATGACGCAGTGGCCGACCTCGTGGGCGACAACGTCGAAGTTGAGCGTGAACGGCTCGACCTGGCCATCCGGCGTCTCGTGTATGCCGACCTCCAGAAAACCGTAACCCATGAAGGCGTTTTCGTGCAGATTGCGCTGTATCACCAGTTCCAGCCGATCGAGGTCGCGCTGGAAATGCCAGGCGATGGGATGGCCGAAATACTTCTCCCACACGTCCAGGGTGAAACGCACCGAGCCAAACAGGTGCGCAGCCTCGAATGTCGGATCGTCCGGGCCGATGTGATCGAAATGCCCGTCGACATCGGGAAACGCCGGAGGAAAGACATCGCCGCGCCAAGGCGGCATTAAATAGAGCGGGTCACCGCGCACATTTTCCGCCAGGCCGTAGGCAAACGCCTTGCCAATGGGGTCGACGACATACATGCGCCTGTCACCGGGACCGGGGCCGACCGACCCCGCAGGCGACGACACGTGCACGATTTCGGGCCGGTGGAAAGCCTTAAGGAACGGCGCTTGGGCAAACAGCCGAAAGCGCGTTCCATTCTCGAATACAGAGTGTTCCCCTCCAGATGTCACGATTGTCCCCCGTACGGACAAAGGCATGCACGTCTGCGATATCGTCAGCGAATGCGGTTTCAAGTTAGCCCGTTTTCGTCGGTCAGGCCAGAGTCGTCGGGCGAGCTGCGGCCGGCCGCGAAAGCATATCCATGAGCCAGCAGGTCATAGAACTCGTCGACGCCGGGCAATCCGATGGAAGTGGCATAGTCGGCAATGTCTCGAGGTATGGCGCGGCCGAGTTGTTCCTCGAAAAACCAGGCAGCGAGCAGGGCACGAGGCATCGGCGCGGACAACGATGGCGACTGGCGCTGCCTGGCCAGGGCATTCTCTCGATAGCCAGGGTAGAGCTCGAGTTCGCGTAACCGGTCGAGCATGCCCCGATGCAGCTCGGCATCGCGATCTCGCGCGAGCGTCTCGACGGCCGCATCATCCTCGATCATGCGCTCCAGGCCCGCTAGATCCGTTCCGTTTTTGTGTATCCAGTCGATTACGTCCGTTTGCCGCATAAGCCTTCGCCGCGAGCGAAACTCGCTCATGGCGCGCCTGACCGCCAGGCGATCCGGCGCTGCGTCATCGCCGCGGGCAAGCAGACGAAGCAGCGCCTCGCGACGCAACCGCGCATAGTCGCCGCGCAGCCGAAGCTCATCGAGGATGGCAGCTTCTTCGGCAGTGGCTTTGTTGCTGGTCCGCGCTGTTTCATTTCGCCAGGATGCATTGTGCCAGTTTTCCGTCCACTCGAAGTGGAAGTCGGGAGGCGCTTGTGCAGCGCCGCGGCGGATAAACGCGTCCATCTCCTTCAGCAGTTGCAATCCGTCCTCGCGCTTCCTGTCGACCTTGCCTGTCCGCAGCCAGGCAGCCAGCTCCTGCGCCGTTCCGGGATCGTCGACGTCTGCCAGGACGTCCGCCCAGGTTCTATCCCGATAGAACCGCGCCTTGGACGAAGCTGCCAGGCGCGCGCTTGTCGGCCTGTCGATGATCTCTTGTGCGACCGCCCGCTCGAGCGTCGCGCGGATATTCACCATCGGCTCGCTCAGGTGGATGTAGCCGGTTTCCGGCGGACCATGGATAAGCGCGACCTCGTCGTCGTCGGTGAGTTCGCCGTCGCGACAGGCTTCGAAAATGTGCCCGACGCCGCGCATGCCGAACGAATGCAATTCCGCGGCGCGGAGCGCGCCCATGCTGGACGCGCCGAATACGGCGATCCCTTGCGTCAAGGCCCAAAGTATCTCCTTGTGCAAGACGGCAGGCTGACCATCGAAATAGCCGTCGATGATGCCGATTGCTCTTGGGCCGCCGCGAGCGGCGGCATAGAGGTCTCCTTGGCGTACCGGGGGGCGGAATTCGAATCCATCGTAAGGCGCGATGTCGTGCGCCCGCAGACTTGGCCCGCAAAACACGACCGGATTCATTGTCCCTCGTCCGACATTCGGCGGGCTCGCTCGCCGGGCACATAGGCGTCATGATCGTCGGGACCTTCCAGGCCGGGTATCACCATGCGAACTACAGGCAGGCCGATATCCTCCTTGGACAGATCGACGGCGATGATCTCGCTTACGCCAACCGCCTGCAACCTTTCGATCAGCCAGGCCACATTCTGCTCGATCCCTCGTGCGGCCCTCCCCGCGGCAGAGGCAATTCGCCTCGTGGCGGAACGCTCGGCCAGCAATCTCTCAGCGTGCCGACGGCGTTTCTCCCGATAGTCTTCGCCATATTCCTCGGCGGTCAGATCGTCTCGCGCCGCCGATACGTAGGTCGTTCGCACCTGAGCGGCTTCGATCAGCGCCTTGAGCAAGGCGGTCTCCGGCACCGGATGCGCTGCCGCGCCTATGCCGCAATGGCTGTTTCGGTCTCGGCGATCGACGATCAGGCAGAAAAAGGCCGGCACGCCGACGTCGGAGGTCGTTTCCCACGCCGCGACGTCGAAGTCCGCGCCTTCCAGCTTCTTCAACACGTCGCGGCATGGGCCGTCCGGCGCACTGCCGAGGTCGACGCCGGTGCGCCGCCGGCGAGCGGACGGCATCCGATTCCACAGGGCCGTCGCGTCGCGTTCGACGATCTCGCAAATCCCATGATGGATGGCTTCATCGAGTGTATTTCCGGAAGCGAGGCCGTTGCTGCTGCAGTCGAAAAAGCCACTTCCGGGGGGCGGCGGGACCGTGAAGTTGGCCCGCACCGACTCGAACGGCAGCCAGCGAGCCTCCCTGGAGATCATCTCCCGGCCTTCGATCCATAGCGTCACGATGTCCTTGGTGAATGCCCTTCCGGTGATGCGAGGCAGCCTGCCAATCTCGGCGAACCGGTGCGATTGGGAAAGTTCAGCCATGCTGCCGAGCTTCAGCGGGCGCTCGATGTGCTCGGCGTGGTAAAGTTCCGCCGCTTCCATCAGCCCCGAAGCCGTGGCCGCTTCCAGGTCGATGCCCTTGCCTTGCGAAACAGCCAGAGAACGGGCGTTGGGGCGACACACCATGACCACCGGTATGCCTATGCGATCAAGCCCGGTCACATTGGCGACCCTGGTAATCCCCATCCGCGCCCAGTGTGGGCGAACCCGAGCAATCGCGCTACGAGCGCCCTCCATGCGATAAGGAGTTGCTGGCACCGTGTCCAACGACACTGAGGTTGTCTCCTGGCCCCGAGAGATCGCGAGACCTTAGCGATTTCCGCCGACGCACAACAGGGCAGGTCTTGTTGGTTAGCTAGGCTTCGAATTCGGTTGACCGGCACGGGGTTATCACGATACATCGCCACCCGGTCCGGAGTGTAGCGCAGCCCGGTAGCGCACTTGACTGGGGGTCAAGGGGTCGTCGGTTCGAATCCGGCCACTCCGACCATTTCAAGCCTGAGACTTGGCCCCAAAAGTCCGATTTCATCGATCAGAGCGTTTTGCAGATCAGGGCCACCAAGGGTAAACGGCCCCCGCCCACCAAGTTACGCAGATGAAATTGACATTACCGGCTGATCTCTATGCAAAGCTGCAACGCTCCGCCGAGGAGAACGACCGCAGTATAGATGACGAGATCGTTGCCCGAATCGAGCGGTCGTTGGCTGAGGAAAAGGCTGTAGCGCTGCTGAAGGAAGCGATCGCTGTTCTGGGCGGCTTAGCTGAGCGCAAGTGAAGGCCCCGCCGCCGAGCAGCCGTCTTGATCGAATCGGCCTCATTGGGGGACCGAGGCAGCAAAAGGCGCGGATGGATCCTCGGAATAGAGGCCTGCGTACTTTAACTGGGGTCAAGAGATCGTCGGTGCCACCCCAACCATTTTCAACCCTGCACCCCAGCTCAGTTCATGGACCCTTAGAGAGGGCACTTTCACATTGGGTCATTCGCTGCGTACAGGAGTATTGCGTGATTCCAGCAAGCCATTATCTTTAATCGCATGAACGTCTTCGACTTCGTTACCCAAGATGAGATGGACGAGCTTCCTGAGGATGCTCGGTTGGCATTTTCGACGTTCGTAAGGATTGCACAGAGACGCCTCAGCGAGTTCACGCGCGCACTTAACAATTCCACTGAAGAAGCTGACCGGCGAGAAATTGAAGAAGCGCGGCACAGTTTTACAAATATTGTGCTTGGTGCAGCTCGACGCCTCAAGATCGAACCATTTGTCTCGATGGACGTGCCGCAGGCCAACAAATTTGGGTATGATGCCTACCGACAATTCAGTGCCGACCTTGATCACTATTTAACTCAGGTTGCGCTGGACAACAGTCTTAGGTCGCGTGCTGATTCTACAGCCCTGCCAGCAGTCTCTAAGGATAGGATTAGAAGTCATCTTCATCACTTACGCGATGCAATCCGTACTGCAGATTTGACCGACGCCAAGAAAGCAAAGCTCTTTAGCAAAGTTGACGAGTTTGAGGCAGCCCTTGATAAGACAAGGCTCAATCTATTAGCTGTGACGCTTCTAACAGTTGAGATACTCGGAGTTCCAGGAGCGCTATGGGGATCTTACGAGGTCGTTTCGAAGCTAATTGGCAATATAAATCAAACGGTAGCGGAAGCTAAGGCTGTTGATGATGAACAGCGACGGTTGCCGCCTACGCCGGAACCGTACGCTATCTCGCCGCCTCGTGCACCAAAACCTGAACCCAATTTCAGTCGTGAATTGGATGACGAGATTCCTTTTTGATGGGAACCTACTGACGGCTCCACATTGTTAGGCTCAGTCTGACATTACTGGCAAACATCAACCCATTTGGCGCCGACGAGATCGGCCATCCTTTGCGGCGCGATCCGCACGGCGGCGTTCGTGGCGCCTGCCGCGGGAACAACCTCGTCGAAGGCCCTGAGCGTCACGTCGCAATAGACCGGCAGCGGCGCCGGCAGGCCGAAGGGGCAGACGCCGCCCGGCGGGTGGCTGGTCGCCTCCAGCACCTGTTCGCCGTCGAGCATGCGCGGC
This sequence comes from Mesorhizobium sp., assembly GCA_004963905.1. Classification (GTDB taxonomy): domain Bacteria; phylum Pseudomonadota; class Alphaproteobacteria; order Rhizobiales; family Rhizobiaceae; genus Mesorhizobium. Next base: position 39,518 of record SUGL01000033.1, on the reverse strand, counting down.
TTGCCGCCGAGGGTGTCCTTGCACTTGCGGTTGTCGAGCCTGGCGGTGCCGCTGGTCACGACCAGCATGGTCTCGTCGCCGACGCGCAGGCAGATGGTCTTGGCGATTTGCGCCGGCATCACGCCATGCGCCTCCGCCGCCAGCGCCACGGTCGCCGAGCTTGCTTCCGTGACCAGGACCTCGATGTCGGGCGCATGCTTGGCAAAGAAGGCGCGGACCGATTCCAAGCTCATGAGCGAACCTCGTCAGGCATGTTGGCAAATACCGCCGAATCTCGGCGCCGGGATTGGCACATGGCGCCTTGGCCGTCGGCAAGAGCCAGGCTACTGTGCGCCGAGCGCACAAAAAAGCCCGCCAGGTGAATCCAAGGCGGGCTTTTCATGTAGGCGTTCGAGCGCCCTTATTGTTGTGTGGGCCGGTCCTCTGCGGCCGGCACCATTATCAATTCCTCTTCCGGCACCTGCAGCGCGGAAGCGATTCGCCTGAGCTTGGCGGGATCGGCGTCCTTGCCGTCCTCGATGTCGACGATCTCACCCACGGCCAGGCCGCAAGTCAAGGAAAGCTCCTCGATCGTATATCCCCTCGTTTCGCGCGCGGCTTTCAGCGGATTGAGGCCGGACGCGGCAATTATGTCGTTGGAAACAGCGTTTCGTGCGGTGTTGGGCATGGCAACTCCTTGGGATGAAACAAGACCGATGAAATGTGGCGTTGCCTGAGACGGGCGGGAGAATGGCCGTTAACAGGTGATTTGCCAAGAGGGACCGTTGCGGCCGTCACGCCATCGTGAACCGGCCCCGTCGACCGGAGGCCGAGGCCGCAAGCCACCGACATGTAAGGTGCCGCGACGGCCAATCAAGTTCTTTTGAAGCGATGAAGGCCGGCCCCGCCGGCATTTTGCCCGCTCCAATTCGTTAGGCTTTTGTCAGTGGTCGACGGCGGGCGGCATCAAAACCCCTTTGGAAGGATCGGATGCCATGAAACTGAAGTTATTCGCGATTGTGCTCGGCACGATTTCAAGTCTTGCCAGCGCCGCGCAAGCGGACACCGTGCGGGTCCGCGGCACGGTGGTCGATCTCGCCGGAACGGCGCTGACTGTGAAAGGCCGCGATGGCAAGACCGATACGGTCACCCTTTCTCCCGATTGGATGATCTCCGGCGTCGCCAAGGCATCGGCCGCCGATATCAAAGAGGGCGATTTCCTCGGCATCGCGTCGGTTCCGAAGGCCGATGGCGGCAGCGGCGCGCTGGAAGTGGTGATCTTTCCGGCGGCCCTGAAGGGAACGGGAGAAGGCGACCGCGCCTGGGACCTCAAACCCAACAGCCGGATGACGAACGGCACCGTCGCCGACGTGACCGAGGTCAGCGGCCGGACGGTGACGCTCACCTACAGCAACGGCCAGAAGAAGCAGATCGCCATCCCGCAATCGACGCCGATCGTGAAATTCGCGACCGCCAAACCGGCGGATCTCAAGCCGGGGACGGCGGTGTTCGTCACCGCCTCGCGCGGCAGCGACGGCAAGCTCGTTTCGCGCCGGGTGGTGGTCGGCAATCATGGCGTCGCCCCGCCGATGTGAGGCGAAGAAGCCGGCGAGTTCCAAAAGATCACGATGCCGCTTCGCGCCCTGCGCGTCCGACGGGGCGCGCAGGACCGTCGTGGTTCAGTCGGAAACGATCCAGAAACAAGAATCTACAGTCCGGAAAAATTGTCGAAAAAAACCAGGAGGATAGTCCCGGTCGCGAGGCTTGGATCACCGATTTGGTCCGGTGACTCTCGGAACGCCCGCGAAAGGAAACGAAGTCATGAAGAAGTCCCTCCTGTCCGCGCTCGGGCTGGCTCTGGCCCTGGCGTTCACGATGCCGATCCTTGGCGCGACCAGCGCCGACGCGGCTCCGATGAAGAAGCATCATCACCATCGTCACCATCACAGGCATCACCACCGCGTGCATCATCGCCATCATCGTCACCACCACAAGAAGATGGCTCCGAAGAAGGTCTGATCCTTCCCCTTTGCCGATGGGAAGACAGGCCGTCTTGTATTGACCAAGCATGCCTTCCCATCGGAATCTTTCGCTGCGCGGGGCAGCGCTTGCCTCGAGCACCTACCGGCCTTGATGGGACGCGCGGTCGCGTTCGACCTTCTGCGTTGCAGTCCCAACCACAATCCGCCCGACGAAAAAATCGTGCGGGACTATGAACCTTCCCCATTGGACGCCGCACCAAGCGGTCATGGACGCCACGAAGGCGCTCCTCGGCCCAACCGGGACGCCAGGAAGGCGATCCCAACGACCAATGGAAGGAAATGCTCAAATGACCAACTTCAAGCCTATCTCGCTCGCCGCCGCCCTCGTCGTCTCGGCTTTTTTCGGCTCGGTCTCAGCCCCTGCCTTTGCCGGCACGCATCCCACGGGCGACGGCGGCGCCGTCTGCAAGGGCTCGGGCTCCTGTCTGGTGCTGCAGCTCGACTGCAAAGGCACCTATACCGACGCCACCGACAAGAACGGCACCGTCTACGGCAAGTGCAGCCAGGTCATGAAGGTCGATCCGAAGAGCCGGATCAAGCTCGCGAACTGATCGCTCCCATGGCACGGAGGTGGCGTAGACGCGCCGCCTCCGTTTCGTGATCAGCGCCGGCTGATGAGCAGGCCGGCAAGCAGCCCGACCACGACCAGCCCTACCGCTGCCGCTGTGGCCGGATGATCACGCGCGGTACGCTCGATCGCCCTGCCCTTGCGCCTGATCGCTGGCAGCGCCTCGTGGAGGCGGTCGGCGAGCTGAGAATAGTAGTCGGACGCGGCCTCGCGGCCATCCTCGTAATAGGCGTCGCCGCGTTTGGCCAAGGTTTTCCTGAGATCGTCGAGTTGCCGCGAGAGCGCCGCAAACTGCTTGTCCAGATCATGATCGGTCGCGAACAACGCCATGCCAGTTGTCCTTCTCCTGCAGAGAAGGCCTAACGCGTGGGCTTGGCGGCAGTTCCGACTTTCAGAGCCGCTGACGGCTCAGGCTCGCAGGACCGGCAACCGGAACTCAACGCACCTGGTCGAGCAGGCGCTTGCACTCCAGGAGGTCGAAGAGCGCCTCCTGCAGCAAAGCCCGGTTGTCACGCGACAATTTCGAGGAGTCCGGCTGTACGGGGCCTTCGTCGTCGCTCTTGCCGAGGCCGAAGAAACGGCGGCTGGGTTTCACCTTGGGCTGGCCGACAAGCGCATCCTCGTCGCCGCGTGGCTGGGCAGCCGCCGTCAGTGGCACCTGATCAGCCTGCCGGCGCTGCGCGATCGCCTCGACCGCGGCCATGTCGCCATTGCCGATGGCGACCAGGAAGTGGTTGCCGTTCTCGCGCAGCAGCTTCTGCACGCCCTTGATCGTGTAGCCTTGGTCGTAGAGCATGTGCCGGATGCCCTTGATCAGATCGACATCCTGCGGCCGGTAGTAACGGCGGCCGCCGCCACGCTTCATCGGCTTGATCTGGTTGAAACGCGTTTCCCAAAAACGCAGCACATGCTGCGGCAGGTCGAGATCTTCCGCGACTTCGCTGATGGTGCGGAACGCATCGGGGCTCTTGTCCATGGGCGAATCCTCACGCTGGACGACGATCCGGCATTTATGCCGAATCGGGCCTTATTTCAGCGATTTATGAAACAATATTCAAGCCCGGCGTCAAAGCAGACGGCGTTTTTCAACCGTATTTGCCGTCGCGCTATTTGCCGCCCTTGGCCTTGCTGTTCTGGTGCGAGCGCAGGATGCGGTTCTTCAGCACGTTCGACGATTTGAAGGTCATCACGCGGCGCGGCAGGATCGGCACTTCCTCGCCGGTCTTCGGATTGCGACCGATGCGCTCATTCTTGGAGCGGACATGGAAGGTTGCGAAGGAAGACAGCTTCACCGTCTCGCCGCGAACGATGGCTTCGCAAATTTCATCCAGAACGGCCTCGACCAGCTCGGCCGATTCAGTTCGCGACAAACCAACCTTGCGGTAAACGGCCTCGGCTAGGTCGGCACGCGTAAGTGTCTTTCCCCCCATGCGACCGTCCCATCAGCTCAAAAAACGTAAATCGATACAGGCAACGGCAGAGCCTAAGTAATTGATCCGGCAAGGTCAAGGACCGAACCCGTGCGTTCGGCACTTACCAGCGGAGCAACACCGCGCCCCAGGTGAAACCTCCGCCCATCGCCTCGAGCAGGACAAGGTCGCCCTTCTTGATGCGACCATCGGCGACGGCCACCGACAAAGCGAGCGGCACGGAGGCAGCCGAGGTGTTACCGTGCAAATCGACGGTGACCACCACTTTCTGTTCGGCAATCCCGAGCTTCTTGGCGGAAGCGTCAATAATCCGTTTATTGGCCTGATGCGGCACGAACCAGTCGAGATCTTCTGCCGTGATGCCGGCCTGGGCAAAGGTCGCCTCGATGACGTCGGTGATCATGCCGACCGCGTGCTTGAACACCTCGCGACCTTCCATCCTGAGATGGCCGACGGTGCCCGTCGTCGACGGACCGCCGTCGACGAAGAGCTTGTCCTTGTGGACGCCGTCCGAGCGCAGGCTGGCCGCCAGCACGCCGCGATCGGCGATACCGCCCGCCCCTTCCTGCGCTTCCAGAACGACCGCGCCGGCGCCGTCGCCGAAGAGCACGCAGGTCGAGCGGTCGCTCCAGTCGAGGATGCGCGAGAAGGTTTCGGAGCCGATGACCAGCACGCGCCTTGCCAGCCCGCCGCGAATATAGAGGTCGGCGGTGGCGACCGCATAAACGAAGCCGGAGCAGACCGCCTGCATGTCGAAGGCAAAGCCGTGATGCATGCCGAGCCGGTTCTGGATATCGACGGCGGTCGCGGGAAAGGTGTTGTTGGGGGTCGATGTCGCCAGCACGATCACGTCGATATCGGCAGGCGTCAGACCGGCGCTGTCGAGCGCGGCGCGCGCCGCGGCCTCGCCCAGCGAGGCCGTGGTCTCGTCATCGGCCGCGACGTGGCGCTGGCGAATGCCGGTGCGCTGGACGATCCACTCGTCGGAGGTCTCGACCATGCCTTCGAAGTCGGCATTCTTCATGATGCGGCGGGGCAGCGCGGCACCGTTGCCGCGCACGACTGATCTGATCAAGGTTCGTTCCTATTCCTCGGCGTCGACGGCGACGCCGGATTTCCTGTTTGCCTGGGCATTCGGATTGCGCGCATGGAACAGATCGAGGTCGGCCTCGATCCGGTCAAGCAGATTGTTGCGCACCATGTCGTAGCCGAGCTCGATCGCCGCCGCGAAGCCATCCGAATCGGCGCCGCCGTGGCTCTTCACGACGATGCCGTTCAGGCCCAGGAAGACGCCGCCATTGGAGCGGCCGACATCCATCTTCTCGCGCAGCCGGTCGAAGGCGCCTTTGGCGAAGACATAGCCGATCCTGGCCATCAGCGTGCGGCTCATGGCGGCGCGCAGGTAGCCGGCGATCTGCCTTGCCGTGCCCTCCGCGGTCTTGAGCGCGATGTTGCCGGCAAAGCCCTCGGTGACGACAACGTCGACCGTGCCCTTGCCGATGTCGTCGCCCTCGACGAAGCCGCGATAGTTCATCGAGGCCATGTTGGCCTCGCGCAGCATGCGCCCGGCCTCCTTGACCTCTTCCTGGCCCTTGATCTCCTCGACGCCGACATTGAGCAGGCCGACACTCGGCCGCTCGATGCCGAACACCGAGCGCGCCATTCCGGTGCCAAGGATGGCGAAATCGACGAGTTGGTGCGCATCCGCGCCGATGGTGGCGCCGACGTCGAGCACCACGCTCTCGCCGCGCGTCGTCGGCCAAAGCGCCGCGATCGCCGGGCGGTCGATGGTGGCCATGGTGCGCAGGCAGAATTTCGACATCGCCATCAGCGCGCCGGTGTTGCCGGCCGAGATGCAGGCTTGCGCGGCGCCGTTCTTCACCGCCTCGACCGCCTTCCACATCGACGACTTCCAGCGGCCGTGGCGCAGCGCCTGGCTCGGCTTGTCGTCCATCCGGACCGCGATCTCGCAATGGACGAACTCGCTCACGTCGGCAAGCTTCGGGAACTTGGCCAGTTCGGGACGCACGGCGTCCTCGCGACCATAGATGACGAAGCGGATGTCAGGGCGGCGGATGGCGACCGTCATCAGCGCCGGGATGACCACGCCTGGTCCGTGATCACCGCCCATGGCATCGATGGAAATCCTGATCACTCGGTGTTTTTCTCACGGTTTGCCTGGCTAGCGGCGTGCGCATGCCGAGGTAAGGGGGCTCGCGAAGGTTCGGCGAAAATAGCGGTTTTGGGCTGCCGCACAACCAACTTTTCCAAAATCCAGGCCGCCTTCAGGATTTTCCGAGCAGCGAACGCAGCTTTTTCTGGAATTCGCTTTCCTCAGGCTGATCCTCGCCGGCGGCATCGAGCGAGGCACCGGGCTTGCGCGGATAAGGATCGATCGCCAGACCGAAAAACTGCTCGGCGAGCGCGCCGACATCGATCGTGTCGCCGGAAAATGTTTCCGGGCTGTCCGGCCCGTCGGCATCGAGGACGATCTCGCCGCCGCCCTCGAAGCCTTCGCGTCCGAGCTTCGACTGCTCCGGCAGGAACAACGCCTCGACGGGCTCGTCGATATGGGCCGCGATCGGATCGAGCGTGACGATGCAGGCCTGCGTGATGTCGGCCTCGACGCGGCCGCTGACCTTGACGCCGTTGCGTTTCCAGGACGCCACCAAGAGCTCGGCGCGGTAGCTCTCGACCGAAAGCAGGTCGTATTCGGCGGCAAGCGCCGCGCGCTGCCGCTCATCGGCCTCTATCAAAACCGGCAGGCCCTTTTGCGGCAGGCGGGCGACGTTGGCGACGAAGGATACGGGGCTTCGCTGTTCGGCGTGTTGTTTCATTCTCGCCTCCTTCACGCGGCTCCGGCGGCCGGGAACACCACGGTGCCGGACACGATCGATTCGGTCGGCTGCGCGGCAAGCTGCCCGGACGCCGCGGAAACATAGCTCGCCAGCCGCGGCGCTTCCGGCCACTCGCCGGCATCGGGCCTGACGTTGCGGGAGAGCGCCGCGGCAAGGGCCACGCCGTCGTCGTCCCGCAAGGCCTCGTCGTAGGCCGCGGTGCGGCCATAGAACATCTTTGCCAGCTTCTTCATGCGCTTCGGCACGCCGACATCGCTGATGCCGAGCTCCCTCAGCGAATGATCGACGTCGAGGAAGAACTCGTCGATCAGCACCTGTGCGACTTCGGCGGCCGGTCCGCCCTCCCCGCGCAGCCGATGCTGGATGAGGTACATATGCAGCGACAGCATCTCGAAGCGGCCGAGCGGCGTATCCGGCACATTCCAGTGGGAATAAAACACGGTTTGCCGCGCCGCCGCCACGATTTGTGCGTAGAGCGCCTCGGTGATGGCGCGGTTGGCGTGACGTTCGCGGCCAAAAAGGCGCTGGAACATTGAGGGTGGTCTCCCGGGGACCTTTTGTTTGATTTGGCCTTGTTGCATCGGCATGCAAGCTGGTTTACCGGTTTTGCGGCCCAGCGCAAGTTGCGGGGATGTGATGGAGAATTGTTGTTGGGTGCGCTGAAATTCAAGTCGTTTCTCACGCCTGTGCCGGCGGGCGTGGCCTCTCTACTGATGGCGGTATCCGCGCTTTCCGGCTGCAATTCGTCCAAGATGTTCGGTGATCTCCATCCGAGCGAAACGCTGACGAAAGGCTACGTCATCGACCAGGCGGCGATCGACTCGGTGCCGGTCGGCTCGAGTCGCGAGCAGGTGCTTCTGGCGCTGGGCACGCCGTCGACGACAGCGACCTTCGACAACGAGGCCTTCTACTACATATCGCAGACGCGCAAGCGCTATGTCGCCTTTGACAACCCGCACATCATCGACCAGCACGTGCTGGCTGTCTATTTCGGCGCCGACGGCCGCGTCACCCAGATCGCCAACTACGGCCTGAAGGACGGCAAGATCTTCGACTTCATCTCGAGGACGACGCCGACGGGCGGCAAGGACCAGAACTTCCTCAGCCAGATCATCAACGGCGCCAGCAAGCTGGCGCCCGGCATCCCGGGCGGTGGCGGCGGTACGCCCTGAACTCGGCTTCCAGGAATTTCAGACAATCAAGACCCGCCGGAGCGATCCGGCGGGTTTTTTGCTCACATCGCGACCGGTCGATTGCCAAATGCTTGCTTGCGCCCGAGCGTCCCACTATCAATCCTTGCGGGTATCGGGGCTGGACATGAGCAAAAGCAATCGCGCGGAGCCGCAGGGCTGGATGGCGACGGGAACGCCGGACCCGCAGACCGTGACACCGGACTGGCTTGCCATAGACCCTCCGACGATCGACGGCGTCTCATTCAAGGAAATCAGACCTGTCGCGACATCGACCGGCTACCTGACCGAAATCTTCCGCGAGGAGTGGAAGCTCGACTTGCTTCCGGTAGGCCAGGTTTTTCAGCGCACCTTGTATCCCGGCGCGGTGACGGGTTGGCATGCGCATGCCGTGACGCAGGACCGGCTGTTCTGCTCCATCGGCAGCGTCCGCATATCATTGTTCGACGGACGCAAGGCATCGCCGACTTTCGGAGCGGTCTGGCACAAGATTCTCGGCGCGCTGCGACCGGCCATCGTCATCATTCCGCCGGGCGTGTGGCACGGCGTCGTCTCGCTTGGCCCGGAAACGGCTTTGGTGCTCAACATGGTCGACAAGGCCTATTCGTTCGAAAGCCCAGACCATCGCCGCCTGCCGCCCGATACCGAGCACATCCCCTATAAACTGGTGTAGAGTGGAGCGGCCCGCCCAGCTCGCTTCGACCGCACCGACCGAGCCGCTCGTCTCGGTCGTGATTGCGACGCACAACCGCCCCGCGGCCCTACGGCAGGCCTTGAGAAGCGTCCTGGCCCAGACCTTGCAGGACTGGGAGACGATCGTCGTCGGCGACGCATGCCGGGCGGAGACCGCGGCGACGGTCGCCGCATTCGGCGATGCTCGTATCTCCTATGTCGATCTGCCTGTGAATTTCGGCGAGCAGTCGGGGCCGAACAATATCGGTTTTGCCAGAGCTCGCGGCCGGCTGGTCGCCATCCTCAATCACGACGACCTATGGTTCCCGGACCACCTCGCATCGATGGCCGGCTGGATCGACGCGACCGGCGCCGATGTCGTCATCGCTCGAGGTGCCATCATAGAGCCGACCTCGATGAGAGGCGATCCTCTCAGGACCTCGATTTACGGGATGGGCAAGGACGGTTTCTACGATCCGGTGGTCACGGCGGGATATGGGTCGGCGCAGATGGTGAGGCGCGCATCGCTGAGCCGGCTCGGTCCCTGGCGCCCCGCCAGCGAGTGCTGGTGCGAAAGTTCGCAAGACTGGCTCTTTCGGGCCTGGCGTAAGGGTGCCGTCATCGCGACCATGCCGCATTTGACCGTTCTGAGCATCTTCTCGGGCCAGCGCGGCGGCAGCTATACCGAGGACACGGCAACCGAGCAGGAGGACCTTGCCAACGCCATGCGGATGCCCGATGACCTTCGCGTCAAAATTCTCGCGGCGGCCGCGGCTCCGCCGCGTCTGAAGAGATCGAGCTACCTGAAACGCAGGCTTTGGGCCGCGTTCGGCATCCATCCCAGGTCCCTCGAGTTTCGCCGCAAATACGGTCGTGGAACCTTTGTCTCGACGCTACGCGAAACCCGTGGCCTGCCGCCCATGCCTGAGCGGGAACCGGACGTGGATGATCTGCTTGCCGTCTACCGTGGGCGCGGCAAGCGGGAAGACAGCGCAGAGTAAAGCCCGACTTACCTAAAGCGCGTTGCGATCTTTCAGATTCGCTCCATGCGCTTCAGGTTTCTGATTTTGCGCATGTCTTTGTCCCGAAACCGGTTCCCACTTTCGCGAGACATGCGTTAGCGCCGGGATGCTTGGGGAATCGATCCTTGCCCGAAATGCAAAACCCGCGGGGATCGCTGCCCCGCGGGTTTTCTCATTTGCAGTCGTGCGGCGGATTACGCGGCGCCGTGCGCGAGCACGGCCAGGAGCAGCAGCGCGACGATGTTGGTGATCTTGATCGCGGGGTTGACGGCCGGGCCGGCGGTGTCCTTGTAGGGGTCGCCGACCGTGTCGCCGGTGACCGAGGCCTTGTGCGCCTCGGAGCCCTTCAGGTGCTTGACGCCGTCCTTGTCGGTGAAGCCGTCCTCGAACGACTTCTTGGCGTTGTCCCATGCGCCGCCGCCGGAGGTCATCGAGATGGCGACGAACAGGCCGTTGACGATAACGCCGAGCAGCGAGGCGCCGAGCGCCGCAAAGGCCGAGGCCTTCGAGCCCGAGATCAAGAGCACGCCGAAATAGACGACGAGCGGCGCCAGCACCGGCAGCAGCGACGGGATGATCATCTCCCGGATCGCCGCCCTGGTCAAAAGGTCGACGGCGCGTGCGTAGTTCGGCTTTGAGGTGCCGGCCATGATGCCCTTGTCCTCGCGGAACTGCTTTCGCACTTCCTCGACGATCGATCCTGCCGCGCGACCGACGGCGGTCATCGCGATGCCGCCGAACAGATACGGGATCAGGCCGCCGAAGATCAGACCGGCGACGACATACGGGTTGGAGAGGTCGAAGGAGATCTCCCCCATGCCCTGGAAGTAAGGGAACTTGTCGCCGTTGGCGGCAAAGAACCTGAGGTCGTTCGAATAAGCGGCGAACAGCACCAGCGCGCCGAGGCCGGCGGAGCCGATGGCATAGCCCTTGGTCACCGCCTTGGTGGTGTTGCCGACGGCGTCGAGCGCGTCGGTGGAGTGGCGCACTTCCTTCGGCAGGCCCGACATTTCGGCGATGCCGCCGGCATTGTCGGTGACCGGGCCGAAGGCGTCGAGCGCCACGATCATGCCGGCAAGGCCGAGCATGGTGGTGACGGCGATCGCCGTGCCGAAGAGACCGCCGAGCTGGTAGGTGGCGATGATGCCGCCGACGATGACGATGGCCGGAAGCGCCGTCGATTCCAGCGAGACGGCGAGGCCCTGGATGACGTTGGTGCCGTGGCCGGTCACCGAGGCCTGGGCGATCGAGTTCACCGGCCGCTTGTTGGTGCCGGTGTAGTATTCGGTGATCACCACGATGAGCCCGGTCACCAACAGACCGATCAGGCCGCAGATGAACAGGTTCTTGCCGGTGATGGCGAGGCCGCCGACATTGCCGATCTCACCCCAGCCCAGCACCGCCGAGGTGGCCAAGGCCAAGCCGACGATAGACAGCAGGCCGGTGACGATGAGGCCCTTGTAAAGGGCGCCCATGATCGAGCCGTTGGAGCCCAGCTTGACGAAGAAGGTGCCGACGATCGAGGTCAGGATGCAGGCGCCGCAGATGGCGAGCGGATAGAGCATCGTCGCGCCCAGCACCGCCGTGCCGCCGAAGAAGATGGAAGCAAGAACCATGGTGGCGACGACCGTCACCGCATAGGTTTCGAACAGGTCGGCGGCCATGCCGGCGCAATCGCCGACATTGTCGCCGACATTGTCGGCGATGGTGGCCGGGTTGCGCGGATCGTCTTCCGGAATGCCTGCCTCGACCTTGCCGACGAGGTCGCCGCCGACGTCGGCGCCCTTGGTGAAGATGCCGCCGCCGAGACGGGCGAAGATCGAGATCAGCGAAGCGCCGAAGCCGAGCGAGACCAGCGAGTCGATGACGACGCGGTCGTTCGGCTGCAGACCCATCGGGCCGGTCAGGATGGCGTAGTAGATCGAGACGCCGAGCAGCGCCAGGCCCGCCACGAGCAGGCCGGTGATGGCGCCGGACTTGAAGGCGATGTCCAGGCCGGCGGCGAGGCTGTTGGAGGCAGCCTGCGCGGTGCGCACATTGGCGCGGACCGAGACATGCATGCCGATGAAGCCGGCAGCGCCCGACAGCACGGCGCCGATCAGGAAGCCGATCGCGGAAGTGATGGAGAGCAGCCACCAGGCGAGCAGAAGCACGACGATGCCGACGACGGCGATGGTGGTGTATTGGCGCGCCAGATAGGCCTGGGCGCCTTCGCGGATGGCCGCGGAGATTTCCTGCATGCGCTGATTGCCCTGATCGGACGCAAGGACCGAACGTGTCGCCCAGATGGCGTACAGAACTGACAGCAAGCCGCAGGCGATGACGGCGGTAATGATGGTCATTGCCGGATTTTCCTCGATTGATGCCCAGAAGAACCCCTCCCTGGGCCGTTGGAACGGGGATGAATGCCGCGCACGGAATCCACCCCTTGGCTGCGGTGTATGCGAAACAGGGCTCGGAACGTCAAGATATTGTTCGGTTTTTGCCCGGCTTTCGCCCAAAAGACGAAGCCACAAACGCGCCTGTCGATACCGCCTCCTAGTTAGATCGATTGAAATTGGGGCAGATTCCTGAGATGGCGAGGGTTGATGGCACAGCCGATCAACGCTCGTCCGCTTTGCAAATACTCATTGTGAGCATATCTTCCTGGGCAAGACAGGAGTTGGCTGATGAAATTCAAAGCTATCGTTCACGAAGCTGAAGAGGGTGGCTACTGGGCCGAGGTTCCCGCCATTCCTGGGTGCGCGACGCAAGGTGAGACTTTGGACGAGCTTCTTGCAAATCTTCGCGAAGCAATTGAAGGCTGCCTTTCCGTCGATCTTCCATCGTCGTTGACTTCAGAGCCTGGCAGGGTCGTGGAAGTCGCCGTTTGAAATCCATTTCCGGCAAGGAACTCACCCGGGCCGTCGAACGGCGAGGCTGGCAACTTTTGCGCATTGCCGGAAGCCACCACATCTACGGAAAGGAGGGCAGTGTTGTACGCCTATCTATTCCGGTACACGGCAACAAGCCACTCAAGATCGGCCTCCTGCGCCATCTGCTTAAGATGGCGGAAATCGGCGAAGACGAAGTCTGAAAACAGCTACTCCGCTTCCCGTCCCATCCGGCGCGCGGCGTAGCGCTCGATCGCCGACAGGCCGTCATAGATCAGCACCGCAAGCGCCGCGACGATCAGGCCGCCCTGCAGCACGAAGGCCAAATTGTTCGAGATCAGGCCGGCGATGATCACCTCACCCAGCGTCTTGGCGGCCACCGTCGAGCCGATGGTCGCGGTGGCGAGGCTGATGACAACCGAAAGCCGGATGCCGCCGAGGATCACCGGAGCGCTCAGCGGCAGCTCGACCTTCATCAGCCTTTGCCAGCCGGTCATGCCGGCGCCGCGCGCCGCTTCCATGACGTTGCCCGGCAGGGTGGTGAGCGCGGTCAGCGCGTTCTCGAAGATCGGCAGCAGCCCGTACAGGAAGAGCGCGATGAGAGTCGGCTTCTCGCCGAAGCCGACTGCCGGCACGGCGAGCGCCAGCACCGCGACCGGCGGAAAAGTCTGGCCGATATTGACCAGGCTGCGCGACAGCGGCAGGAACTCGGCGCCGGCCGGCCGGGTGACCAGGATGGCGAGCGCGACCGCGACGATGGTCGCGGCCACCGTCGCCACGAGCACCGTCCTCAGATGCAACAGTGTCAGCGTCAGCAGGCTACCCTGGTTATAGATTGCCGGCGCGCCGTTCTCGGTCAGCGGCCTGAGCAACGGCTCGAACCAGACCGGGCTGGCGATGAAAACCACCAGCAGCACCAGAAGCGCCAGCCTCAAAAGCGCGGGCAGCCAGGCCTTCATGCGGGCCTCGCGCGTTTCACCAGTCCTTCCACGGTGACGCGCCCGAGCGGCTTGCCGTCGGCGCCTTTCACCGGCAGCGCCGGACGGCCCGTCCACAGAAGCTCGGCGAGTGCATCGCGCTGGCTGGCGTCGCCAGGGATCGCCTCGCCCTCGGCGCCGCCGGGCTCCACGGCATCACGCACGCGACCGAGCGACAGGAGCCGGAACGGTCGTTCGCTGGCGCCGACCAGGGTTTCGACGAAGCCGTTGGCTGGCCTCGCCAAGATCTCCGCCGGTTTGGCGTATTGCAGCACCTTTCCGGCATCCATCACGGCGATCTTGTCGCCCATATGCACCGCCTCCTCCATGTCGTGGGTGACAAGGACGATGGTGGTGCCGAAGCGCCTCTGGATCGCCAGCAGGTCCTCCTGCGCCTTGGTGCGGATGATCGGGTCGAGCGCGCCGAAGGGCTCGTCCATCAGAAGCACATTGGGTTCCGCGGCAAGCGCGCGCGCAACGCCGACGCGCTGCTGCTGGCCGCCGGAGAGCTCATGCGGATAGCGCGGACCATACGCCTGCGGGTCTAGCTGGTAGAGCGTCATCAGTTCTTCGACCCGCGCCTTGATGCGCTCCTTATCCCAGCCGAGCAGCAGCGGCACCGTGGCGATGTTCTGCGCGACTGTCCGATGCGGGAACAGGCCGTGGCCCTGGATGGCGTAGCCGATGCTGCGGCGCAGCTGATATCCGGGCAGCGAGCGATTGTCGGCGCCGTCGATCTTGATCAATCCGGAACTCGGCTCGACCAGCCGGTTGATCATCCTGAGCAGGGTCGTCTTGCCGGAGCCGGAGGTGCCGACGATCACGGCGATGGTGCGCGGCTCGACGACCATCGATACGTCGTCGACGACCGCCGTTCCGTTATAGCGCTTGGTGATGCCTTCGATCTCGATCATTCGGAGTCTGTCCTGCGCTTGGTGGAGGTCATTTCGATGACCGCGTCGAGGATGATGGCGGCGGCGAAGGCCAGCGCCACGGTGGGCACGGCGCCGAGCAGCACAAGATCCATCGCCGTCTGACCGACGCCCTGGAAGACGAAGACGCCGAAGCCGCCGCCGCCGATCAGCGCCGCGATCGTCGCCAGTCCAATATTCTGCACCAGCACGATGCGGATGCCGGTCAGGATCACCGGAAAGGCGAGCGGGAACTCGACATCGAACAGGCGCTGACGGTCGGTCATGCCCATGCCGCGGGCGGCATCGTTGGCGGCGCGCGGCACGCCGGCAAGGCCGACCACTGTGTTCGCTACCACCGGCAGCAGCGAGTACAGAAACAGCGCAACGAAAGCAGGCGCCGTGCCGATGCCCCTGATGCCGGCAGCCGCCGCGCCCGGCACATGCGCGGCGACCCAGCCGAGCGGCGCGATCAGCAGGCCGAAGAGCGCGATCGACGGAATGGTCTGGATGATGTTGAGCACGTTCAGCACCCCTGCCCGCAGCGCCTCGACGCGGTGGCACAGGATGCCGAGCGGAACTCCGGCGACCACCGCGGCTGCCAGCGAGCCGAGCGCCAGCGTGACGTGCTTGGAGCCTTCCGCCCAGAAACTATCGGCGCGGCTGGCATATTCCTTGAGGATGGAAAGACTGTCCCAGCTTCCCGACACGAGCAACGCGCCGATGGCGAGCGCGGCGACGGCAAGAACGCCGACGCGCGCCAATGGCGAGAGGTTCAGCCGGCTCAGCACATCGGCCAGAAGCAGCGTGAAGGCGAAGATCAGCAGCCAGAAGCCCGAGGCCGGCGCGACGCGGGCGAAGGTGTTGCCGGCGGGCGTCAGGAAACCTCCGGCAACGCCGATCAGGACGGCAAGAGCGACCAGCGCAACGACGCTGGCCGCCAGCCTTAGCAAGAGGGGCGTCCTCAGCAGGGCGACGATGCCACCGACGAGCAGTATCGCCAGCAGCAGGACGCCAAGCGTGGACGGCAGCGCTTCGAGGATCGAGCGCGCCTGTCCGGGCACGATGCGGTTGGCGCGGAAGGTGGCGAAGGGTGCGAGGAACGCGGCATAGGCGACGATCGCCGCAATGACCACGCCGAGCTTGTCGAAGCGGAGGGTCATCGGCTGCTAGCACGACGATTTGGAGGGGCAAATTCAGAAAGGCCTCGCTCCTTCGCGCCCCCCTCTGTCCTGCCGGACATCTCCCCCACAAGGGGGGAGATTGGCAGCTTCGTCGCTGGCGCTCTCCTTGCCTTGCCGGAGATTGGCGAAAGCCAACGCGACATCCGATCTCCCCCCAAGTGGGGGAGATGTCCGGCAGGACAGAGGGGGGCGCCTCGCACCGGCGTAACGTCGATCAACGCGTGAGCTGATTACTTCAAGAAGCCATTCGTCTTCAAAAAGTCTTCCGCCACCGCCTTCGCGGGCTCACCACCCAGTTGGACGCGGCCGTTGAGCTGCTGCAGCGTGGCGAGATCGAGCTTGGCGAACACCGGCTTCAGCAGCGACTCGATTTCCGGATGTTCCTTCAACACCTTCTCGCGGATGATCGGCGCCGGCTGATAGACGGGTTGCACATTCTTGTCGTCCTCGAGCACGACGAGGCCCGAGGGCTGGATACCGCCGTCGGTGCCATAGACCATGGCGGCGTTGGCGCCATTGGTCTGGTTGGCGGCCGCGGCGATGGTCGCTGCCGTGTCGCCGCCGGAGAGCGTGATCAACTGGTCCGGCTTCAGCTTGAAGCCGTAAGTGGTCTGGAAGGCCGGAAGGGCCGCCGCCGAGTTGACGAACTCGGCCGAGGCAGCAAGAACGACCTTGCCGCCACCGGAGACATACTTGCCGAAGTCCGACAGGGTGGTGAGCTTGTTCTCGTCGGCTACCTCCTTGCGCAATGCAATCGCCCAGGTGTTGTTGGCTGGCGACGGCGACAGCCAGACGATCTTGTTGGCGTCATAGTCGAGCTTCTTGGCGGTCTCGTAGGCCTTGGCGGCATCCTTCCAAACCGGATCGTCCGCCTTCTGGAAGAAGAAGGCGGCGTTGCCGGTATATTCGGGATAAATGTCGATCTCGCCAGCGGTGATCGCCTTGCGCACCACGGGCGTGGCGCCAAGCTGGATGCGGTCGGTGGTCTTGATGTTGTTGGCGTTCAAGACCAGCTGGATGACGTTGCCGAGCACACCGCCCTCGGTGTCGATCTTCGAGGAGACCACGACCTGGGCATGCGCCGAAGCTGCTGTGATGCCGAGCGCGATCGCTGCTACGGCGAGCTTTCCGATTGAAAACATTTGAGAATCCTTTGCTGTGAGCCGATGGGCCAGAGGCGGCATATGAGCATGGCTTTAACGCGCCGTCGGGGCACACGGTTTCATAACTAGCGGAATGCGCGCAATAATTTTGTGCCCGGCGCGAATGGCGCGCGGCGCCGGATCCAGACAGTGTGATGTCAGTTGGCGCCGCGCAAGCCCGGCAGCTTCAGGGCACCAAGCGCCAGGAAGCAGAGCATGACAACCGGGAACAAGATCCAATTCAGCATGGTCCAGCCCCAGGCATTGTAGACCGCACCAGACATCAGCGAAGCGAAGGCAACGGAGCCGAACAGGACGAAGTCGTGGAAGCCCTGCACCTTGCCCTTTTCGGACGGCCGGTAGCAGGCCGCGACCATGGCGGTCGCGCCGATGAAGCTGAAATTCCAGCCGAGGCCGAGCAGGATCAGCGCCGTCCAGAACTGCCAGAGCGCGAGGCCGGAAAGCGCCACCGTTCCGCAGCCGATGAGCAAGACCAGCCCGATGGCGACGATGCGCTCGGCGCCGAAGCGGTGGATCAGCGAACCGGTGAAGAAACTCGGCCCGAACATCGCCATGACATGCCAGGAAATGCCGAGCGTCGCGTCGTCGGTCGAGAGCCCGCAGCCGACCATGGCGAGCGGCGCGCCGGTCATGACGAAGCTCATCAGCGCGTAGCTGCCGACGGCGCAGAACAGCGCCGCGACAAAGCGCGGCTGGGTGGCGATCTCGGCCAGCGGCCGAGCGTCGCTTTGCTCGGTTGTCGCGACCCTGCCCGCCGGCATCGACATATGCAGGAAGGACAGGACGACCGCGCCGACTGCCGCCAGTACGAGGATCGAGGCGAAGGATCCGGCAAACATCACCGGAGCCAGAAGTTCGCGGGTGTAGATGACGATCTGCGGCCCGAGGATGGCGGTGACGATGCCGCCCGCCAGCACGAAGGAAATGGCGCGCGCCTTGAATTCCGGCGGGGCGTTGTCGGCGGCGGCGAAGCGGAACTGCTGGACGAAAGCGCCGCCGACGCCGATCACGCCGAGACCGAAGGCAAACAGCCAGAAGCTCGCCTGAAAGAGCGCCAGCGTCGCGATCAGGCCGCCGAGCGCGGTGATGACGGTGCCGGTCATGAAGCCGCCGCGATGGCCTAGCCGGCGGATGATCGCGGCTGCCGGCAGCGCGCCGAGAGCGACCCCGAGATTGAAGCCGGTGACCGGCGCCGTCGCCAGCGATTTGTCGGGGCCGAGCAGATATTGTCCGGCAAGCGCGCCGAGCGAAATGGCGATCGGCGCGGCGGAGCCGACGATCGCCTGGGCAGCCGCGAGGAGCACTGCCGTGCGGCGCGCTTCCCTACCGGGCCTGGCGACAACTGCCGTGGCGGTCACGATGCGTCCTTGCCGCGACCCTCGCCACGCACCCGGCGCGAGACACGGTCGAGCACTGCGTTGACCAGCTTCGGCTCGTCTTCCTCATAGAAAGCCTTGGCTATGTCGACATATTCCGAAACGATGACGGCCACCGGCACGTCGTCGCGCTTCATCAATTCATAGACGCCGGCGCGCAGGATGGCGCGCAGAGTCGAATCCAGCCGCGAGAGCGGCCAGTCTTCGGTCAGCGCCTGTCGGATGACCGGATCGATGGTCTTCTGGTTCTCGACGACGCCGGTCAGGATGGCGCGGAACCACTGCGCGTCGGCCTCGCGATAGAGCGCGCCGTCGACTTCCTTGCCCAGGCGGAAAGCCTCGTATTCGGCGGTGATTTCGAACACGCCGCTGCCAGCCACATCCATCTGGTAGAGCGCCTGGACGGCGGCAAGACGGGCGGCGCCCCGCTTGTTGGCGTGGCGCACCGCACCGGTGGGGGCAGGATCGCTCACGATTGGGCTCCGAATTTCTCTTTCAGCGCGATCATGGTCAGCGCGGCGCGCGCAGCGAACCCGCCCTTGTCGCCTTCGCTGCGCCTGGCGCGCGTCCAGGCCTGCTCATCGTTCTCGGTGGTCAGGATGCCGTTGCCGATAGCGATCGCTTCCTGGACGGAAAGGTCCATAAGGGCACGGCTCGATTCATTGGCGACGATGTCGAAATGATAGGTGTCGCCACGAATGATGGTGCCGAGCGCGACGAAGCCGTCATAGTGCACGCCGCCCTCGCCGGCGCCATCCAGCGCGAAGGTGATGACGGCCGGTATTTCGAGCGAGCCGGGAACGGTGACGACGTCATAGGTGGCGCCAGCTTCGTCCAGCGCGCGGGTCGCGCCTTCGAGCAGCGCGTCGGCAAGGTCGTCGTGGAAACGCGCCTCGACAATAAGCAGATGCGCCTTCGCCTGCGGACGAATGAACGCTTTGCCGTGTTGGGATATGCCAGCCATAAAAGTCTCCGGGGGTTGCCGGTGACTTAGGCCGAAGCCGGATTGATCGCAAGCGGAAGATTGCGGCAGTTGACCGTCAGAGGGCTGTCGTCTCGCGATAGCGACGCACGGTATCGCGCAGGCGCTCATTGACCGGCCCCGGATTGACCAGGGCCTCAACGAAGGCCCTGCGATCATTGACCGACAGATCGAGACGTCGCTCGTCCTCGATGCTGAGCTTTTCTTCTTGCGTGGAAACTGTTGTGTTCTCGGCCATCACAGCCCCTCTTTCGCCGCCTCCGCCAGGCGCGCCGCGTAGCGGGCCATCGTATCGATCTCGAGGTTGACGCGGTCGCCAGCCTGACGCTCGCCCCAGGTGGTGACGCTCAGCGAATGCTGGATCAGAAGCACGTCGAAGCGGGTGCCTTCGACCTTGTTGACGGTGAGCGATGTGCCGTCGAGCGCGACCGAACCCTTCGGCGCGATGAATTTCGCCAAATGCCGCGGCGCTTCCAGCGTGAAGCGCACGGCATCGCCCTCCTCCTTACGCTCGACGATTTCGGCCGTGCCGTCGACATGACCGGAGACGATATGGCCGCCGAGCTCGTCGCCGATCTTCAGCGCCCGTTCGAGATTGATCCTGGTGCCGGATTTCCAATTCGACGCCGTGGTCAGCCGCAGCGCTTCCTCCCAAGCCTCGACCTCGAACCAGCGTGCGTTCGAGCCATGCTCGGGCAACGCGGTGACCGTCAGGCAGACGCCGCCGCAGGAAATCGAGGCGCCGATCGCGATCGTTTCGGGATCGTAGGCCGTGTCGATGCGCAGCCCGACGCCTTCGCTCAGAGGCTTTACCGTCGCGACGGTGCCTACATCGGTAACGATCCCGGTAAACATCACAAATCCCTTATCCACTCGGCGTAGCTATCCTCGCCGAAGCGCATCTGACGCAACTCGCGAAACCCTGCCGGGATATGGTCGGCGTCGATGGGCGATGCAATGCCGTCCTCGCCGATCGCTTCCGGTCCTTGGAACAGGACGATGCGGTCGACCAGCCCCTCCTCCAGGAAGGCTCTAGCCACCTTGGCGCCGCCCTCGACCAGCACGCTTGCCATGCCGAGCGCTGCCAGATCCTCCAGTAGTTCCGGCAGGGCCACTTCGCTTTCATACGTTTCCGTGCCGATGAAGTGCACGCCTACACGTTCGAGCGCGGCCCGCCGATGCGGATCGGCCTCGGGGCACGCGGCGACATAGAGCAGAACACGGTCAACGCCAGACACCAGTTTCGAAGTCTCCGGCAGCTTAATCTGGCGATCGAGTATGATGCGCGCCGGCGAGCGGTTCTCCAGGCCCGGCAGCCGCACGGTCAGCGCCGGGTCGTCCTCGAGGGCAGTGCCGATGCCGACCAGGATGGCATCGGCCTCGGCGCGCATCAGATAGACCTCGCGCCTGGCGATCTCGCCAGTGATCGCAACCTGGCCGGCGCCTCTCCTGCCGATCTTGCCGTCGCTGGAAAGCGCAAGCTTCAGGATAACTTCCGGGCGTTTTTTCAAAGATCGAATCAAATAGCCGGCCATCTGCTCTGCGGCTTCGGTGGCCAGCACCTTCTCCACCACTTCGACGCGGGCGGCGCGCAGGATGGCGTAGCCTTGGCCGGAGACGCGCGGATCGGGATCGCTTGCCGCGCCGACGACGCGCGCAATGCCGGCATTGACCAGCGCGTTGGCGCAAGGCGGCGTACGACCGTGATGGGCGCAAGGCTCAAGCGTCACATAGGCGGTTGCGCCGCGCGCGAGCTCGCCCGCCTCGGCCAGCGCCTCGGTCTCGGCGTGCGGCCGGCCGCCGACAGCGGTGACGCCAGTGCCGATAATCATCGGCCCGGCGCCGTCGTCGCGCACGATGATGGTGCCGACGGAAGGATTGGTGGAAGTGCGGCCGGCATTGCGGCGCGACAGCCGGATGGCCGCGGCCATGAAACGGCGATCAAGGGCCGCCTGCTCGGCCTCGCTCAATCGAGATCCCGCCATTGTCAGCCGGCGTCCTCTTCGGTCTTTTCCTCGTCGCCCTTCAACTCGCCCAGCAATTCATGGAAATCCTTGGCCTCGCGGAAATTGCGATAGACCGAGGCGAAGCGGACATAGGCGACGTCGTCGAGCGATTTCAGCGCTTCCATGACCAGGCGACCGACCTCGCCGGAGGCCACTTCCGTCTCGCCCGAGCTTTCGAGCTGCCGCACGATGCCGGTCACCGCGCGGTCGATGCGCTCGGGATCGACA
Source organism: Mesorhizobium sp. (assembly GCA_004963905.1). Classification (GTDB taxonomy): domain Bacteria; phylum Pseudomonadota; class Alphaproteobacteria; order Rhizobiales; family Rhizobiaceae; genus Mesorhizobium. Next base: position 18,057 of record SUGL01000033.1, on the reverse strand, counting down.
TTGCGCTTGCGCACCGCGATCTCGACCGAGCGCAAAAGCTTGTCGCGGTCGAACGGCACCTTGCGGCCGGACTTCTTGATGACGACGAGGTCGCGCAGTTGCACACGCTCGAAGGTGGTGAAGCGGCCGCCGCAATCCGGACAGACGCGGCGCCTGCGGATCGCCGCGCCGTCCTCGGCGGGACGCGAATCCTTCACCTGCGTATCTTCGGACTGACAATAGGGGCAGCGCATGGAGAGCCTTGGGTTCGCGATTCTGTGGCGAAAGGATTTAGAGCCTTTTGTGCCTCAGAGATAGCGAGGCGCGCGCAAGATTGCCAGCGCCCTGCCCCGACCGCCGTGTCGGTGTCAGGGCGCAACGTCCTTGGTCGCGAAGCCGCAGGAGGTGCCGAGATTGCGATAGGCCTTGGTGAACCCATCCATCGGAATGCTGACAACCGCCTGCTTGCCGAAGGCGATATCGAGCGAGGTGACTTTGCGCATGGCGCGTAACAGAGCCAGGCTGGTCTTGGCCTGGTTGTCGACCATCCAGCTAGGGCGGCCGTTGACGGCGTCGGCGGAGGAAACCGTCGCCGAAACCTTGACGCCGGGATCGCCGAAGGTCGCCGCGATGTTCTTGCCGGTCGGCAGATCCTTGTTGTCGACGGTGATCATGACGGCGGGATAGGCATCGGGCGGCAACGCGTCACCGGTCGAGATCGACAGCGTCAGCGTGCCGGCATTGCCGTTGCCATCGACGAAGGCCGTCGAGGCGGCGCAGGTCTTGTGCGCGTCCTGCCCGGTATCGAGCGTATCGATGATCGTGGTCCATCTGCCGAAGGTCGTGGTGGCCGGCATGTCGGCGCTCGGCTGCGTCTGCTCTTGGGCAGCCGCGCCGGATGCGGCGAAAGCGGCCAGCGAGCTGAACAGGGCCAGGGTGGCAGGACGGGAATTGCGCATCATCAAGTCTCCAGTAAGCGGCGCCGCCCGATCAAGGCGGCGCGTGGCGCAGGATAAAAGATGACGCGAAGCGCGTGGTCAACCAAGCAAGGGGGTCAACCGAGATAGGGGTAGAGCGGGAACCGATCCGTCAACGCCGTGACCTTGGCCTTGACCGCAGCCTCGACCGCCGCGTTGCCCTCGTCGGAATTCGCCACCTTCAGCCCGTCCAGCACCTCGGCGATCAGCTTGCCGATCTCGCGGAATTCGGCCTGGCCGAAGCCGCGCGTCGTGCCGGCCGGCGTGCCCAGACGGACACCGGAGGTGACGAAGGGCTTTTCCGGGTCGAAGGGGATGCCGTTCTTGTTGCAAGTGATGTTGGCGCGGCCGAGAGCCGCCTCGGCACGCTTGCCGGTGGCGTTTTTCGGGCGCAGGTCGACCAGCATCAGATGGTTGTCGGTACCGCCCGAGACGATATCGAGGCCGGTTTCCTGAAGGCTCGAAGCCAGCGCCTTTGCATTGGCGACGATGCTTTCGGCATAGGCCTTGAAGCTCGGCTTGAGCGCCTCGCCGAGCGCCACCGCCTTGGCGGCGATGACATGCATCAGCGGGCCGCCCTGCAGGCCCGGGAAGACCGCTGAGTTCATCTTCTTGGCGATCTCCTCGTCGTTGCACAGGATCATGCCGCCGCGCGGGCCGCGCAGCGATTTGTGCGTCGTCGTGGTCACGACATGGGCATGGGGCAGCGGCGACGGGTGCATGCCGCCGGCGACGAGGCCGGCGATGTGGGCCATGTCGACCATCAGATAGGCACCGATCGAATCGGCGATCTCGCGGAAACGCTTCCAGTCCCAGATGCGGGAATAGGCGGTGCCGCCGGCCAGGATCAGCTTCGGCTTGGTCTCATGCGCGGTCTTCTCGATCGCGTCCATGTCGAGCAGATGGTCGTCCTTGCGCACGCCGTAGGAGACGACCTTGAACCACTTGCCGCTCATATTGACCGGCGAGCCGTGGGTGAGATGGCCGCCGGAATTCAAGTCGAGGCCCATGAAGGTATCGCCGGGCTGCAGCAGCGCCAGGAACACAGCCTGGTTCATCTGGCTGCCCGAGTTCGGCTGGACGTTGGCGAAGTTGCAGCCGAACAGCTTTTTCGCGCGCTCGATGGCCAGCTCCTCGGCCACGTCGACGAACTGGCAGCCGCCGTAATAGCGCTTGCCCGGATAGCCCTCGGCGTATTTGTTGGTCATGATCGAGCCCTGCGCTTCGAGAACGGCCCGGGAAACGATGTTTTCCGAGGCGATCAGCTCGATCTCATGGCGCTGACGGCCGAGCTCGTTGCGGATGGCGCCGAAAATCTCCGGATCGGCATCGGCAAGCGTGGTCTCGAAGAAGGATTCGAATTTGCTGGAGGCTACCGCGGCGTCTGACATGGCTGCTTTCCCTTGGGGCCGGAGGTCTGCGAGGTCGCCGCGCCATTAACACAGTTGTTTCGAGCCCGCCACGTTTACGGCGCGAAATTTGCTAGCCGGATTGCGCCAAGCCAATTGGCTGAACCGTTATTTCCTGTCCCGTCGGCTCTTGAGCAGGGCCTCGGTCAGCGTGATCTCGGAAAGCAGCGCGCGCATCGTGTGGTCGTTGATCTCGCGGCTGCGGAACATGGCGCGCACGGCGGCGCGTTCCGCCTCGATGCCGGCGCGCCTCAGCTCGAGCTCCAGCCGCCCTGCTTCGCGCGCCTCGGCGCGCGCCTCATCGGCTTCGTCGGAGGCCGCGATGCGGCGCCGGTAGCCGGCGACGATGCTGTCGGCGACCGCAAGCCGGGCTTCGGCCGCTTCGCCTTCCTCGCCTCCATCGCCGGCGAGACTCTCGATCCTGGCGATGGCCGCATTGGCCGCGCCGACACGGGCCCGGCGTTCTTCGGCCGCGCCCGGATCCTCGCCCGGCTCCACCAGCCCGCGCGCAATCCTCGGCAGGGCAAGGCTGGCAATCACCGGCGAGCAGATGATGACGCCGGCGGCGAGAAAGATCACCACGTCTCGCGCAGGAAAGGGCGAGCCATCCTGCAGTGCGAGCGGCAGCGACAGAATACCGGCCAGCGTGATCGCGCCACGCACGCCGGCCACCGATCCGGCAAGCCTGACATGGAAACCAAAGGGTTCCGCCTTGCGCTTGCCGAACCGAGCGGCGATCACCGACGCGATGTCGCCGATCCAGATCCAGAGGAAGCGCAGGCCGATCAGGCAGAGCGTCAAAATGAGCACGGTCAGCGCCGGCTCGAATAGCCAGTGCCGGCTGGTGAGGTCGGGCGGTACCTTGCGGATGATGTCGGGAAGCTGCAGGCCGAGCAGGATGAAGAGTGCGCCGTTGAAGACGAAGGTCAGCGTCGACCATAGCGACATCGCCTGGATGCGCGCCGAGACCGACAGATGGCGGAAAATACCGGAGGTTCCGGTGAGCAGACCGGCGGTGACCGCGGCCAGGATGCCGGAGGCGCCGACATGCTCGGCAATGAGATAGGCGACGAAGGGCAGCAGGATCATGACCAGCACCTGCGCCTCCGCCGGCGTGCCGCCGATGCGGCCGAGCACTTGCAGCGCCTTGGCGGCGATGAACAGCGCGCCGATGCCGGCAAGGATACCGGCTGCCACGGCATAGAGGAAACTCAGCGACGCGTCGGCGAAAGAGAAGCTGCCGGTCAGCGCGGCCGCAACGGCGAAGCGGAACATGACCAGGCCAGACGCATCGTTGAGCAGGGATTCGCCTTCCAATATGTGCATCAGCCGGGCAGGAACGACATTGCGGTCGACAATCGAGGACACCGCTACCGCATCGGTCGGCGACAGCACGGCGGCCAAAGCGAAGGCGACCATCAGCGGGATGCTCGGCACCAGCCAGTGGAGCGCGTAGCCGAAGCCGACGATGGTGAAGAAGACCAGTCCGATCGCGAGATCGAGGATCGGCCCGCGCAGCTCGATCAGCTCCCGCTTCGGCGCGGCGAAAGCGTCGCCGAACAGAAGCGGCGGGATGAACACCAGCAGGAAGAGTTCCGGATCGATCTCGACATGCAGGCCGCCCGCCGGCCAGGCAAGGGCTGCGCCGATGGCGATCTGCAGCACCGGCAGAGGCACGCGCACCAGCCGCACCAGCGCCCCCGAAAGCGCCACGAAAGCGAGCACGACGAGAATGAAAATGGCGACTTCCATGGTGCGATTCCGGCTCTCCGGCCGACCATGCGCAATTGCCGGCGCTGCGTCCAGACAGGCGGCCTCAACTGGCTGATCTTCCCGCTGACAGGTGCCGCGGTTACAGTCCAGTCCCCTGTGCCCGACAACAAAAAAGGCCGCTCCTGGAGCGGCCTTTTGTTCGAAATATCAGTTGTTTACAGCGCAGACGTAATCTGCAGCTCGCTGTTGCCGTCGAGGCCGTAGATGTCGTCGCGGAACTGGACGACACCAGGCCCGGTCGACCATGCCGACAGGTAAAGGAAGTGGACCGGCACCGGATTGACGACCTGCACCGGGGTGTTCTCGCCGGTCTTGATCGCCGCCTCGAAATGCTGGCGGTCCCAGCCGGGCGTGTCGCGCAGGATCCAGGTGACGAGGTCGCGCACGTTCTGGACGCGCACGCAGCCCGAAGAGTCGAAGCGCATCAGCTTGCCGAACAGGCTCTGCTGCGGCGTGTCGTGCATGTAGACGCCGTCCGGGCTCGGGAAATTGATCTTGACCGAGGCCATGGCGTTGCCGGCGCCGGGATCCTGGCGGAAGCGGTACTTGGCGGCATCGTCCGTCGACCAGTCGATAGTCATCGGATCGACCTCGCTGCCGTCCGGCGCGAACAGGCGGATGTGGCTGTCCTTGAGATAATTGGGATCCTTCCGCATCAGCGGAATGATGTCCTTGCGCACGATCGAGACCGGCGCGTTCCAGTAAGGATTGACGATGATCTCGTTGATCTTGGAATTCACGATCGGCGTCTGGCGGTCGATCTTGCCGACGATCGCGGTGTGGCGAAGCACGACGCGGTCGTTCTCCACGGCTTCGACCTGCGCCGCCGGAATGTCGACAAGCACATAGCGGCTGCCCAGCGTGCCGGCCTTTTCCTTCAGGCGCTGCAGATTGGTCTGCAGCTGGCCGAGCCGGATCTGCGCCGAGACGTTCATTGCCGCATAGGTGTATTTGCCCATCGCGCCGTCGGCCGGCAGGCCATGGCGAAGCTGGAAGCGCTTGACCGCGGAATCGACGTAGGAATCGAAGGCCGTCGAAATGCCGGCGCTCTGCGGCAGGTCGCCCGAGATCATCAGCCGCTTGCGCAACGGCACGACATCAGGGTCGTCGACGCCGAGCTGCAATTTCTTGGTCGCCGGAACCTGCTCCCAGCCGCCCTGGCCGACGATGTTCTGGTACTGCGCCACTGCCTGCTCGGTGAAGGCGACGGTCTGCTGGCTGAAGATCGGCAGCGTCGAAGCGACCTTGTTCGTATTGTTGGCGCGGGCGTCGAACTGATCGTCCCAATTGCCGCGGGTCGAGGATTTGAGGATATCCCCGACCACATCCTGCGCGCTGGCATGACCGGCGACGACAGCGGCGGCGAGCGCAGAGGCTCCGGTAAGGAAGAAACGGCGGCTGGTTCTCATGGACGTTCCAGACATTCTAGCTGTATTCGATCTCGCTCAGTTTGCTCTACCGGCGGGTTGCCCGCACTCTAGGGTCGGCAATCTTAACAATTAGCCAACCATGTCCCGCATCGCCCGGCCGCCGGAAACGCACAGCCTCGAGGCAGGTTCAGGGAGGCGCAGGGCACAGGCCCGCAGCGTCACCCGCATTCTCGCTTTCACTGCGATTATGGCGGCAACGTGGCCTTGGCCCGCGATTTGGTTCCGACAATAGGATGAAAGAGAGGAGCGATGCTTTTTGGCATCGCTGCCCAGCGAATGCCTGTCGGCCTGTCCTACTTCACCCGGTTCGGGCACAGGGCTTTGAATTGCTCGATCGTGTAGTCGTAACCTGAGGCGCCGGAACCATCGAGAACCACATTCTCGTCGGTGTCGGTGATCAGATAGTCCGTCTCACTCCCGGCTGGGCTGCGCCCCTGGAAGAGCATGTTGGCACCGTAAAACGTCGTGAACTTGCCGGTCTTGCAGTCCGCGGTGATCTCCAGATGCAAGGGCGTCTTCATTTCCCCCGCGATGCAATCCTCGGTCACCTTGCCGACATAGTCGCGACAGAACCCAATCGCGTTTTGGCGGGTGTGCTTCGTCAACACACTGGCATGCGACGTACCGATGCCGGACTTCTTGACGATCGTGACCTCCATGCCCGCCCTGCCGCCATAGTAGAGCGTCCTGGCGTTGGCCGGCGAAGCCAGGATCAAAGCAAAAAGCACAAGCAGGAAATAGCGCACGACGTCCCCTCCCGTTGGCCGGAAAGATTCCATCCGCATTGTCGTGCGGTCAACCTTCCTTGCAACCGGCAGGCTGCAAGAAAGGACCGGCACCTTTCGGCACCGGTCCCTTACAGTTTTCCCCCGGCCGCGCTTCTTCGGAGCGGCTCCAATATCCCAAGCCCCGGGTGCCCTTACATCCGATAAGCGATCGTATCGTTCCAGAAGCGGTCCAGGCGCTGCAGGGCGCGGTTCATCTGCTTGAACTCGTCGGTGTTGATGCCGCCGACCGCCTCGATCGAGCCGACATGGCGCTCGTAGAGGCCGGCGACGACGTCGGCCACCTCGTTGCCCTTCGGCGTCAGCGAGACGCGGACCGAGCGGCGGTCGATGCGCGAGCGCTGGTGGTTGATGAAGCCGAGGTCGACCAGCTTCTTCAGATTGTAGGAGACATTCGAGCCGAGATAATAGCCACGCGAGCGCAGCTCGCCGGCGGTCAGTTCCGAATTGCCGATGTTGAACAGCAGCAGCGCCTGGATGGCGTTGATGTCGGAGCGGCCGTTGCGGTCGAACTCGTCCTTGATCACGTCAAGCAGACGGCGGTGCAGGCGCTCCACCAGCTGCAGCGATTCCATGTACAGCGAACGGATCGCCTCGCGGCGGTCGTCGGATACGTTGGCGGTCTTCGCCGCCGGACGCGAATTGATCATTGTCTTTGCCTCTCGTTTGTCGCCCGGTGATTTTTTGTTCTTCACCTTGATCGCGACACTATCGAATACTCATAAAATTCGACTTAAACGCCAGGGCTAACAAGAGCTTACCGGTAAGAGGTTTCGAAAGAGGCTTAACGAACGGTCACGCGAGCAAGAACAATTAACCTAAAGATTTAGCCAATGGTTTTTGGGGCGATCGCTGACCCCTTATCTAGGTTCTCGGAGGCGCCCGGCAACCTGAAGCGCATCGCGCTGGAGCGGCGCGCTCTGGGTCTTGGTACATGTCGTTCTCCCGAAACCGGGCCCACTTTCGGGCGACGTGCATTTTTGTTTTTGATGCCTGTCGTTCTCCCGAACCGCCGCCCACTTTCGGGCGATATGCATTATTGCCTGAGCTGGCGCTTCTGCAGCCAGATGATCACCCGGAAGACGATATAGAGCAGCGCCACGCAGGCATGCGAGATGACGATCAGCAGCCGGTGGCCGAAGAGGTCGGGAAAGCCGGCATACATGACGGTCTCGGTCGCCGCGCAGATGAACCAGATCACCGGTCCCCAGGAGGCGAGCATCCAGAGGCCCGCGGCGGCGAAGGGAAAGAAGACGGCAAGCGTGGCGGCGGCCACCTGCCAGTGCACCGGCATCAGATCGAAGCGCCACAGCTCGCCCGGATAGATGCCGATCAGCCGGATCCAGTAGAGGATGCCGAAGAGCAGGCAATAGCCGGCGATGACGCGCTGGAACCAGGCGAAGATGACCTCGGTGGTCGAGGGCTGCAGCACCACGCGCCTGGAGGTGACCTCGCTCACAGCTCGAGCTCCCCAGCCCCGAGCGGCGCGAAATAGGCGTCGATGTCGGCTGCCCTCACCGCTTCGAAGCTGGCTGGCCGCCACTCAGGCTTCGAGCCCTTGTCGATGATGGCGGCGCGGATGCCTTCGTAGAAATCGTGGCCAGCAAGCATCCGGTTGAGGATGCGGAACTCCATCTTCATGCACTCGTCCATCGACAGCGTCAGCCCGGCGCTGATCTCGCGCCAGGCGACGTTGAGGCTGGTCGGCGAGCGCGTCCTGATCGTCGCCAGGGTCTTTGCGGCAAAGGCATCCCCGGGCGCGGCCTGCTCCAGGCTGGCGATGATGTCGGCGAGCGAGGATTGCGAGAAGTGGCGCGCGATCGAATCCAGATCCTGTCGCTCGGTCTCGCGCTTTGCCGGAACGAAGAAGTCGCGCAGCTCAGCGTTCGGATCGCCGCTTGTCGCGAGTTCGTCGAGCAGGCCGGCCTGGTCCTCGGCCTTGATCGTGTGCGTGGCGAGGCCCGACCACAGCGCATCGCCATGGCGGATGCGGTTTCCCGTCAGCCCCAGATACATGCCGAAGCTGCCGCCGAGATCCGGCAGCAAGTGGCTGGCGCCGACATCGGGGAAGAAGCCGATGCCGACCTCGGGCATGGCGAACTGCGCGTTCTCGGTCAGCACACGATGCGAGCCGTGGAAGGAAATGCCGACGCCGCCGCCCATGACGATGCCGTCGATCAGCGCGACATAGGGCTTCTTGAAACGCGCTATGCGGGCGTTGAGCCGGTACTCGTCGGCGAAGAAATCGACCGGCGGCTTGCCGGCGCGGCCGGCCTCGTAGATGTGCAGGATGTCGCCGCCGGCGGAGAACGCCCTGCCCTCGGCCTTGACGACGACGACGGCGACGCCGGCATCGCCCTCCCAGGCGTCGAGCGCCTTGCCGAGCGCCTTGACCATACGGTGGGTGACGGCATTGAGCGCCTGCGGCCGCGTCAGCGTGACGACACCCGCCCTGCCCAAACGCTCGAAGCGAATCTCGTCGCCTCCGCCAAAATCCATCACCAGAGAATCCTTCTCTCCGCCCTTCCAGGGGGGATTGAAGTGCTAAAGGCGGCATAGGGATGCGTCAATGGCGGGATCGCCGCGCTGGCGACCAGACGCGCCAGGTGTTAGGTAACCGGCAAAGGGTTGCGCTCGCGCGGCCCGACAGATTTGCGAGCAAATCGACATGCCTGGATTTTCTCGTTTCGCGGCTGGATTGACAGGCCTCCTATGGCTCGGAGCTCCCTCCGGCTTTGCCGCAACGCCCGCGGAACTCTACCAGGCACAGACCATCGTCACCGGTACAGGCGAGCCGAACCGGCAGATCGGCTTCAAGGATTGCCTGGAGAAGGTACTGGTCAGGGTTTCCGGCGACCAGCGGCTGACGCAGAAATCGGAGATGCTGGCACTGCGCGACAAGGCAACCGACTTCGTCCAATCCTTCCGCTACCACGACCGGCTGGAAGGCGTTCCAATCCATGACGAGCAGGGCACCCATGACAGGCCGCACGACCTGACGTGCCTTTACAAGCCCGCAGTGGTCGACAAGCTTTTGGCGCAACTCGGCAGCAGGCCCTGGCACGGCGAGCGGCAGACGCTCGCCGTCTTCCTCACGACCGAGCAGGGCGCGAGGCATTTCGTGCTGACGGCCGACGAGGACCGCGGCCAAACGATGCGCGAATCCTTCACCAACGCCACCGGTCCGCTGCTGATGCGCGTCACCTTTCCAAAAGCCAGGCAGCTTGCCGGGCTGGACGAGAAGGCACTCTCCGCGGCGGATATGGCGAGGCTCGACCAGCTCGCGAAAAATGCGGGGGCGGCCCGGGCGCTTGCCGGCAGCATCGTGTGGAGCGACAAGGAACTCGGCTGGATCGCCGACTGGCGACTGGCCGATCGCGGCAAGACCTATCAATGGCAAGCGCGCGGCGTCAGCTTCGACGAGGCTTTTCGCGTGGCCGTGAGGGGCGCGGCGCAGATCCTGTCCGGCAACGGACAGCCGTGAAAGCATTTCCTCGCCCCCATGAAATGGGGGAGAGGTGGCTCGGCGAAGCCGAGACGGAGAGGGGGAGCGCCCTACGAAGGCCCCCTCTCCGTCCGCTTCGCGGACACCTCTCCCCCACATTCGTGGGGGCGAGGAACTGCGTCTCAACTCCTGGCACAATCGTGTCGCATTGGTCAGTAGCAGGCACGCGTGGTAAAAGCGCGGCCAAAAGAGAGTTTGGCGATGAACAGATTCACCCCCGCAAAACCTGCCGGCGCCCGCAGCGTCGACGAGATCACCGGCAGCCGGCGGCTGCGGCGCATGCGCAAGGCCGACTGGTCGCGCCGTCTGGTGCAGGAGAACCAACTCTCGGTGAACGACCTGATCTGGCCGATCTTCGTCGTCGACGGCAAAAATGTGCGCGAGCCGATCACCGCCATGCCGGACGTCTATCGCCTGTCCGTCGACCTCGCGGTCAAGGAAGCGGAGCGCGCCGCCAGGCTAGGCATCCCGGCGATCGCCACTTTCCCCAATATCGAGCTTTCGCTGCGCGACCAGACCGGCTCGCACATTCTCGATCCCGAAAACATCATCAACCGCGCTACCCGCGCCATCAAGGACGCTGTACCCGAGATCGGCATCATCACCGACGCCGCGCTCGATCCGTTCACCAGCCACGGCCATGACGGCATTTTGCGCGACGGCATCATCGTCAACGACGAGACCGTCGAGCAGGTCACCGCGGCGGCCGTCATCCAGGCTGCGGCCGGCGCCGACATCATCGCGCCGTCCGACATGATGGACGGCCGCATCGGCGCGATCCGCGACGCTCTGGACGCCAACGGTTTCCAGGACGTAGCTATCATGTCCTATGCGACGAAATTCGCCTCCGCCTTCTACGGTCCCTATCGCGAGGCGGTCGGCACCGCCGGCCTGCTCAAGGGCGACAAGAAGACCTACTATATCGACCATGCCAATTCCGACGAGGCGGTGCGCGAGGCCGAGCAGGACCTCGCCGAAGGCGCCGACATGCTGATGGTGAAGCCGGGCCTGCCCTATCTCGACATCATCCGGCGGCTGAAAGACGAGCTGCAGATGCCGACCTTCGCCTATCAGGTGTCGGGCGAATATTCGATGATCAAGGCGGCCAGCGCCAATGGCTGGATCGACGGCGAGAAGGCGATGCTGGAATCGCTTCTCGCGCTCAAGCGCGCCGGCTGCGACGGCATCCTCACCTATTTCGCGCCGACCGTGGCCGAGATGCTGAAGGGCTAGGTTCGCCTCGCGACTTTGGAATTCTGACGGGATTCGTTCGCGTTGCCATTGAACGCATTCTCGATGCCGCCGACCGATCGTTTCGTAAGTTGATACGGCTCCCGGCGCCCAAGTCGTGACGGCGCCCCCCTAACGTCCCTGCCTGCCGGAAATACCGCTTGCATTTCGCAATCAGTTCAGCTAACTCCATAACTGCTTGCAAATTACAACTGGTTTAGGAGGCGATCATGTCCAAGCTGCGTGTCAACGCTTTCACCCTGTCGCTCGACGGCTACGGCGCCGGTCCCGATCAGACTCTCGAAACCCCGCTCGGCGTCGGCGGCGAAGGTCTCCACAAATGGATGATCGGCACCCGCACCTTTCGCGAGATGGTGATCGGCAAGGACGGCGGCACCACAGACATCGACGACAGCTTCGCCGCGCGCAGCTTCGAGAATGTCGGCGCCTGGATCCTCGGCCGCAACATGTTCGGGCCGATCCGCGGCGAGTGGCCGGACGAGAGCTGGAAAGGCTGGTGGGGCGACAACCCGCCCTATCATGTGCCGGTCTTCGTGCTCACCCACCACAAGCGCGCGCCGATCGTCATGGAAGGCGGCACGGCGTTCTATTTCGTCACCGACGGCATCCATTCGGCGCTCGAACAGGCGAAGGCGGCGGCCAACGGCAAGGACGTACGCATCGGCGGCGGCGTTTCGACCATCCGGCAATATCTGAAAGAAAGCCTGATCGACGAGATGCATCTCGCGATCTCGCCGATCCTGCTCGGCTCCGGCGAGCATCTTTTCGCCGGTCTCGACATGCCGAAGCTCGGCTACCGCTGCACCAGCCAGGTCGCGACGGCCGACGCCACGCATGTGATGATCGGGAGGGCTTAGGAAATAGATTCAATGTTTTGTGGTGATTGGCGAAACCCTTGGCGCAAGCCCTTTCTCCCCGTCACTATACGGGGAGAAATGCCCGGCAGGGCAATGAGGGGCAGCGCCGACGGTCGGAGATTTAGCGACAAGCTATCAATGGCGACTTGGGGGTCAATCGCCAACGCCGGCGCCGCCCCTCATCCGCCCTTCGGGCACCTTCTCCCCGTGAACGGGGAGAAGGAAACACAGCTTAATACTTCGCCGGTACATAAAGCTCGCGCGGCAGCACCTGGCGCTCGTAGGACGGGTTGAAGACACGCTCCGGCAGCGTGATTTCCTCATGCGGCACGTCCTCGTACGGCATCTGCTGTAAGAGATGGTCGATGCAGTTCAGGCGCGCCCGCTTCTTGTCGTTGCCTTCGACGATGAACCAGGGCGCCTCCTTGATGTTGGTGCGGGCGAAGGTCTCTTCCTTGGCCTTGGTGTACTGCTCCCAGCGCACGCGCGACTGCAGGTCCATCGGGGACAGCTTCCACTGCTTCATCGGATCGTGGATGCGCATCAGGAAGCGCATCTGCTGCTCCTCGTCGGTAATCGAGAACCAGTATTTCACCAGCGTGATGCCGGAGCGCACAAGCATGCGTTCGAATTCCGGCACGTCGCGGAAGAATTCCTCCACCTGCTCGGGATTGGCAAAGCCCATTACGCGCTCGACGCCAGAGCGGTTGTACCAAGAGCGATCGAACAGCACGATCTCGCCGCCGGCCGGCAGGTGCGGCACGTAGCGCTGGAAATACCATTGCGACTTCTCGCGTTCGGTCGGCGCCGGCAGCGCCACGACGCGGCAGATGCGCGGGTTGAGGCGCTGAGTGATGCGCTTGATGACGCCGCCCTTGCCGGCAGAATCGCGCCCCTCGAAGATCACCACCAGCTTCTTCTTGTGGTAGGCGACCCAGGACTGCAGCTTGATAAGTTCCGACTGCAGCCGCAGCAGCTCGCGGAAATAGGTCGTCCGCTCGATGGAGGGCGGATGCGACTTCTTGTAGATCCTGGCGATCTCGAGCGAGAGCGCGGGCTCGGAAATCTCCAGCTCATAGTCCTCGTCGAGCGTGTCCTCGAGCTCGGCTTCCAGCCAGTCCTTGGCTCCGGAATTGGTTTTGAGTTCGTTCATCGCGCAGCTCCTGCCTGTCAGCCACCTTCGCCTCGGATGCGTTCCGGCATGGCCGAAAAAACAACTCCGTAAGCCGACTGAGATACAGGCGCGCAATGACGGTTTTATTGCAAGCAGGGGCTTGTAATGCTGGACCAGCACATATGTGATCGGCCCGTATCGATGGCGGGGCGACAAACTGCAGGAATTGTCCTACAAATTCCCTCGCCTCTTTCCGGCGCCCGCGACAGCGCGCCTCTTCAAAACAAAATCGCGAGGATCTGACATGGAATACCGCACGCTTGGCCGTTCCGGCCTCAAGGTTTCGACACTGACGCTTGGCACGATGACCTTCGGCGGCACAGGCCCGTTCGCCGCCGTCGGCAATTCCGATCTTTCGGAGGCCAGGCGCATCATCGACACCTGCATCGATGCAGGCATCAACCTCATCGACACCGCCAACGTCTATTCGAACGGCCTGTCGGAGGAGATCGTCGGCGAAGCGCTCGGCGGCAAGCGCAAGAACGATGTGCTCGTCGCCTCCAAGGCGCGCATGCGGATCGGCAGCGGCCCCAATGACGAAGGCCTGTCGCGCCACCATCTGATCCGCGAATGCGAGAGAAGCCTGAAGCGGCTCAAGACCGATGTCATCGACATCTATTTCCTGCACGAATGGGACGGCGTCACGCCGCTGGAGGAGACGATCGCCGCGCTCGACACCTTGGTCGGCCAAGGCAAGGTCCGTTATGTCGGCTGCTCCAACTATTCCGGCTGGCAGGTGATGAAGGCGCTCTCGATCAGCGACAGCCATCACCAGCCACGCTTCGTCACCCAGCAGATCCACTACACGCTGGAAGCGCGCGAGGCGGAGTACGAGTTGCTGCCGATCTCGGTCGACCAGGGTCTTGGCGTGTTGGTGTGGAGCCCGCTGGCCGGCGGCCTGCTCTCCGGCAAATACCGCCGCGATAGCCCGACGGCGCGCCAGCTTGGCGGCTGGTCGGAACCGCCGATCCGCGACGAGGACAGGCTGTGGCGGATCGTCGACGTCCTGGTCGAGATCGGCAAGGCGCGCGGTGTTTCGGCGGCCCAGGTGGCGCTTGCCTGGCTGCTCGGCCGCCCGGCGGTCTCGTCGCTGGTGATCGGCGCCCGCAACGAAACCCAGCTCAAGGACAATCTTGCCGCGGCAAGCCTGACGCTGTCCTTGGATGAGCGCTTGCGTCTCGACGCCGTCAGCCGGCCACCGGTGCTTTATCCATACTGGCACCAGCAGTTCACCGCCAAGGACCGGTTCGGTCCGGCCGATCTCGTGCTCGATCGCAGCGATATCTGAGAGCCGTCAGCCCGTGACGTAGCGCCAGACTTCCGGATCGGGTTCAATCTGGCCGCTCAGCACGAAATATTTGTAGAGGACGAGCAGCGAGACCGCCCGCTCGTCCTTTTCGTTGCTGAACCGGCGGCAGTACGCGTTTGCCGCCGTTATGATGCGTTGGGCTTCCGCCGGACGCTTTTCGAAATAGGCGATCTTGTCGGCGACATCCGAAAAATCCGGCGCCAGCGGCACGTAGTGAACATTGGCCTCGAGCTCAGCTTCGGCGAACCATGTCTCGTAGGTCGGAGGCGGCATCAGGCAGAGCGAGTTCGAGCTCATGATCCATTTCAGGTTCGTGGCCACGTCGTTGCCTTCGAGCGAGACGATGTAACGGAACTGCAGCTGCTGCGGGATGGTGAGATAAGGTTTGCGGTAGTTCTCCGGCGCGCTCGGCTTGGGCGAACCCGCATCGCAAACCGGCAGACCGCGCACGGCATCGACGAACCGCTTGCGGATCGGATTGTTGAGATCGCCGCGCCAGACCGCCATCGGACGTTTGTCGGTGAAAGACGACCGATCGCGGGGAAACCGGAAATGGCGAAACTTGTCGAGCTTCATGATCACGGCGTTGCCGTTGTCGTCACGGATCGGCCGATCCTTGACGATCGCCGGCATCCTGGGCACGTTGACGACATCGCCGAACTCGAGATCGATGAGCAGGCCGCGATCGAAATAGCGCGCGAACTCCTTCAGATCGTAATAATACATGCTGCCGAACTTGGGTATTTGACCGGCCGGCACGGCCGCCGCGCTCGGCACGAAGCTGTGGTCGAGCCTGTTGTAGTAGTTGACCCGATCGCGGACAGTTTTGCCGGAGAGCTTCGCCTGCTGCAGGCGGCCAGCCAAGCGCTGGCGAAAGAGAGCCTGCGGCACCACATCGCGCGTGATGTTGCGTATGAAATAAAATACCCGCGCTGCGGTGCGTGAGGGCGAGGCCATGCGTCCGTCGTTTCAGTGGTGCGGTGTTGTTCCCCGCACCTCCTACAGCATTGCGCCGCACATCTTGCAAGCCCGCGCGCCCTGACGAACTTATGAGAGTCCTAATATTTGGGCGACGGTTGCGTAGATCAGGCAGCGACGACGGCGAAGCCCCTGGCGCGCAGGCCGCGCCGATCCTCATGCAGCGATGTCACCAGCCGGTCGCGGCTGCCGGCGATATGGGCCGAGAGCAGCCGCGCCGCCTCGTCGGCGTCACCCTTTCGCACGGCTGCCAGGATGGCATGGTGCTCGGCCCAGGCACGGCCAAGCGCTGCCTCGTCACGCACTTCCAGCCAGCGGGCGCGCGACAGCCTGGTCATCGCGTCGCGCACGGCTCGCAACAGGAATTCGTTGCCGGAGAGCCTGGCCAGCTCGATGTGAAAATCCATGCCGACGCGGTGCCATTCCTCGCGCGGCGTATCGGCGTCGCAGGAATCGAGCATCGCCGCGATCACCTCGACCCCGCTGCGGTCCTCAAGCGCCGCCGTCAGCCTCACCGCCGCCACCTCGACCGCCTTGCGGTAGACGGCGATCTGGCCAAGCTCGGCAAGGTTGATCGGCGCCACGGTCCAGCCGCGGCCGTCGCGGCCGATCAGCCCTTCGGTCTCGAGCCGCAGCAATGCAGCCCTGACCGGGGTGCGCGAGGCGCCAAAGCGGCTTTCGATCCAGCGCTCGGTCAGCCGCTCGCCCGGGCCGATCTCCAGCCCGAGGATCATCTCGCGAAGCTGCCTTTCGACATTCTGCATCTGCGACATCGTCGTTCCACTTTTCGGACGCCGCATTGACAGCGGCTGGGTTCGGGTCCATCACGGATACCGGTTTGGTATCCCAAAATGGTATCCGGAGCAATCCCGGATGACCGGGCAGGCATGGCATGGCAGACGACACTTCGGAACAGAGCAGCTACAACATCCATTGGCGTCGCAACCTCGCCGTCTGCTTCGCCGGCTCGTTCAGCACGCTCATCGCCATGACGCTGCTCTTGCCCTTCCTGCCGCTTTACGTCGAACAATTGGGCGCCGAGGGCCATGCAGCGATCGTGCAATGGTCGGGTATCGCCTATGGCGCCACCTTCTTTGCCGCTGCGCTGGTCGCGCCCTTGTGGGGGCGGCTCGGCGACCGTTACGGCCGCAAGCTGATGCTGGTGCGCGCCTCGTTCGGCATGGCGATCTGCATGTCGCTGACCGGCATGGTCGAGAGCGTCTGGCAATTGGTGTTGCTGAGGCTCCTGATCGGCTTTGCCGGCGGCTATTCCTCGGGATCGACGATATTGGTGGCGATGCAAACGCCGAAGGACCGCTCCGGCTGGGCGCTCGGGGTGCTCTCGGCCGGCATCACCGCAGGCTCGCTGGTCGGCCCGCTGCTCGGCGGCGTGCTGCCGCCGGTGATCGGCATCCGCGCCACCTTCCTGCTTTCCGGCGGTGTCATTTTTCTGGCGTTCCTGGCCACGACTTTCCTGATCAAGGAAAACCCGCCGGCGCGCAAACCTGTCTCGGCGGCAAAGCCGAAAAGCGGCTGGTCGCAGATCCCCGACAAGCGGCCGGTCGTGGCGATGCTGGCGACCGGCATGCTGCTCGCCTTCGCCACCATGTCGATCGAGCCGATCATCACCGTCTATGTGCAGCAGCTCGTCGAGGACCAGAGCAAGGTGACGATGGTCGCGGGCGTGGTGATGTCGGCGGCAGCGCTCGGCACCATTCTTTCCTCGTCATGGCTGGGCAAGCTCGCCGACCGCGTCGGCCACTGGAATGTCGTCGTCGGCGCGCTCGCGGTCTCGGCGCTGCTGCTCATCCCGCAAGCTTTCGTCACCGACGGCTGGCAGCTCGTCGGGCTGCGCTTCCTGATGGGCCTGGCGCTGGGCGGCCTGCTGCCCTGCATCACCAGCGTCATCCGTCACAACATCCCCGACGGCGTCGGCGGCAACGTGCTCGGACTGTCGATCTCGGCGCAATATGTCGGCCAGGTCGCTGGCCCGCTCGCCGGCGGCTTCGTCGGCGGCCATTTCGGCATGCGGGCGGTGTTTTTGGGCACGTCCGTGCTGATGGCGCTGGGCGCGGTCTATAACTGGATTGTCCAGTCGCGGCGGGCGCGGCATATGCTGGTCGAGGCCGGCGAATCCTGATTGGCGCGCCTGCCCGCCGAAACACGGAGCATTGAAATGAGCCATGCCGGGCAATCCTCAAACGGCGCCAGCCCTGTGCTCGTGCTGGCGGGCGGCCTCGTCGGCGCGGCAGGCGTGGCACTGTCGGCCGCCGCCGCGCATCGCGGCGGCGCCTTCACCGGCACGGCCGCATCCTTCCTGTTGATGCATGCGCCGGTCTTTCTCGGCATCGGCCTTATCGGCGGCAACCGGTGTCTCCGGATCGCAAGCCTGATGCTGCTCGCCGGCCTGCTCTTGTTCTCGGGCGACCTGCTCGCCCGGGATTTCCTCGGTTCGCGACTTTTCCCGATGTCGGCGCCGATCGGCGGCACCCTGCTTATCGTCGGCTGGCTGACGATCGCGGTTTCGGCGCTGTTGCGCCCACGGTCCTAGAACGGTTCACCGTTTCACGGAAACGTAATTGCTCACCCCCTATTGGTTCGTTGCAGATTTGACGGGAATGTCGTTGCGT
>SUGL01000339.1 GCA_004963905.1 Mesorhizobium sp. | reverse complement strand
TGCCGCCGGCGTGGGATCGACGGCATCGGCAACTGGACCTTCTTCCTTGCCTTCTCCTTCTTCCGCCTGGCGGCGATCTGCCAGGGCGTCTACCGCCGCGCGCTCGACGGCAACGCTTCCAATCCGGAGAAGGCCAAGACCTACGGTCAGGCGGTGAAGCTGCTTGCCGCGCTCGCGGTGGACCTGATCGACAGGAAGAGTTGAACAAGGAGAACCGAGCCATGGGT
>SUGL01000338.1 GCA_004963905.1 Mesorhizobium sp. | reverse complement strand
TGTTGAGCCGCACGAAGGCGAGCGTCGTCGGCCTCGGCGAGGTGTGCGCATAGGTCGAGCTCACCTTGCTTGCCCCTAGCGCCTCGCGGAGCTGGCCGCCGAACAGGTCGGAGGAAAGGCCGGAGAAGAAGCCCGCCGGCGCGCCCAGCCGCCCAAGCGCGATTGCGGTATTGAACACGGCCCCGCCGACATAGGGCGCGAAGGCCGCTTCGCCTTCGCTCGTCGTG
>SUGL01000337.1 GCA_004963905.1 Mesorhizobium sp. | reverse complement strand
CCTTGGCTGACACCAGATTGCCGTGGACATGCGCGCCGGTCGGCGCAACGTCGATATAGATGCCGCCGGCGAGTGTCACCTCGGGCTCGCAATACTGCAGCGCCGCAACTTCCCTGCCGCGCACCACCCCGTCGACGGCGATCAGGATCTGCACGCCGTGGCAGATGGTGAAGATCGGCTTGCCGGTCTCATGGAAATGTCTGACCAGCGCCTGCACGCGCTTGTCG
>SUGL01000336.1 GCA_004963905.1 Mesorhizobium sp. | reverse complement strand
TGATCCGTCAGGCGACCGTGGCGTTCAACCTGCCCTGCATCGAGATGGAAGGTTTCGAGGCCGACGACATCATCGCCACCTATTGCCGGCTGGCCTGCGAAGTCGGCGCCGACACCACCATCATCTCCTCCGACAAGGACCTGATGCAATTGGTCGGTCCGACAGTTGGAATGTACGATCCGATGAAGGACCGCCAGATCGGCATCCCGGAAGTGATTGAGAAATGG
>SUGL01000335.1 GCA_004963905.1 Mesorhizobium sp. | reverse complement strand
ACAGTTCCCAGATGCCGGTGTCCTTGCGGTCGCGCATCGTGTGCCGGCGGCCGTCCCAGTCGTTGAACGCGCCCACCACCGAAACGCGCCTCGCATTCGGCGCCCAGACGGCGAAGTGCACACCGGTGGCGCCCTCATGCTCAATGATATGGGCGCCGAGCTTGTCGAAGAGCCTTAGGTGCGAGACTTCGGCCATGTAGTAGTCGTCCATCGGTCCCAGCACCGGGC
>SUGL01000334.1 GCA_004963905.1 Mesorhizobium sp. | reverse complement strand
GCTGGCACCCGTCTCGAACTGCAGCTTGGCGAGTCGCGCATAAGTGCCGCCCCTGGCGACCAGGCTTTGATGCGTGCCTTCCTCGACGATGCGCCCGCCTTCCATCACCAGGATCCTGTCGGCCTTCAGCACCGTCGCCAGCCGATGGGCGATGACGATGGTGGTGCGGCCGCGCATCAGGTGCTCCAGCCCCGTCTGCACCAGCGTCTCGCTTTCGGCGTCGAGCGC
>SUGL01000333.1 GCA_004963905.1 Mesorhizobium sp. | reverse complement strand
ACCCTGCCGCCCCGGCGCGGCTTCTTTTCAACGGCGGGATCGGCTTCGATGGCCGTGGCCAGCGACGCCAGCATGGCAGCGTCGCAGCCGCCATCCATGCTCTCGACCGTGTCGAAGAAAAGCGCATTGATCCTGGCGTCGTCCGCGGGGCGCAAGGGGCCGATGCACTCTGCCGCCAGGATGAACCGGGGCGAGGCGCGGAGCACGATCTCGCGTCCGCCGAAATCG
>SUGL01000332.1 GCA_004963905.1 Mesorhizobium sp. | reverse complement strand
CTGTGGCGGCGCACGACGGTCGCTTCCTACAAGACCGACAAACCGGATTGGGAAACGATTATCGACTTCGACCAGCTCTCGGCCAAGGAAGGCGTGAAGTGGGTGTTCGGCGGCGCAAGCCGGCTCTATCCCGATTTCAACTGCTGCCTGCTCTACATGTCGCCGGACGGCGGTGACGCCAGCGAGATGCGCGAGTTCGACATCGCGACGAAATCCTTCGTCGAGAAC
>SUGL01000331.1 GCA_004963905.1 Mesorhizobium sp. | reverse complement strand
AAAGATCGGCGGCGGCCGCAAGGCCAATGTCGAATATGTCTCGGCCAATCCGACCGGCCCGATGCATGTCGGGCATTGCCGCGGCGCCGTTGTCGGCGACACTCTAGCCAACCTGATGGCCTTCGCCGGCTACGATGTGACCAAGGAATATGTCATCAACGACGCCGGCTCGCAGATCGACGTGCTCGGCCGCTCGGCCATGCTGCGCTACCGCGAGGCGCTCGGCGA
>SUGL01000330.1 GCA_004963905.1 Mesorhizobium sp. | reverse complement strand
CTTTGAATCGTAGTCGTAGAAGGAATGGCCGGTCGGGATGATCTCGCAGACCCCGAGCGCCACGTCGCCCATCACCGCGCAGGTCAATTCGCGTCCATGGATGTAACGCTCGACCATGACGATCTCGCCGTACTTCCACTCGGACGACCCGATCACCTGAGGCGGATGCGATTGCCCCTCATGCACGATGACGACGCCGAAGCTCGAACCTTCGTTAACCGGCTTCACC
>SUGL01000032.1 GCA_004963905.1 Mesorhizobium sp. | reverse complement strand
CCATGCCACGGCCTGTCCGCAAGGACGACCAGGATCCACTCGGTCTCCTTCCCACCTCAACCATACACCAGAACCAACACACAGGATCCCGGGGTCTCCGCGACGGAGCTTACGCTCCTGCTTCGCCCTGGGATGACGAGGTTGGGGAGGCTTCAGCCAATCCCCAGCGCTTGCGCTGATTATTTGCGGCCGCGCGACACCTTGCCCGAGCCAGCCTTCGCATCGTGGCCCTGGTTGAGGCGCGCCATGCACATCTCGGCCGTCAGCCGGTAGTGATTGAGCAGGGCCTCGACCGCGCCGTCGGCATCGCCGTCCAGCGTCTGCTCGGCAATCGTGCGGTGCTCGCCAAGGTCGTCGCGCTCGGAGCCGGGGCCGCGCTGCGAGATCAGCCGGTAGCGGGAGGCCTGGTCGGAAAGCTGGTCGCAAAAGCCGATCAGCCAATGCGACCGGCATGCCGAAATCAGCGCGCGATGGAAGGCGCGGTGCAGCGTCTCCCATTCCGGATTGTTGGTTGCCGGATCGTCGGGCTGGCGCCGCTCCGCGCGCGCCAGGCGGTGCAGGGCCAATACCAGCTGCTCTTCCCATTCGGCCGTGCGATGGGCGATGGATTCGCGCAAGGCGCGTTCTTCCAGCCAGCAACGGGTGCGGGTGAGTTCCTCCAGCTCGGCCGCGCTCACCGGCATCAGGAAGAAGCCGCGCTGGTCATGGCGGCCGAGCAAGCCTTCGGCGGCAAGGCGGTTGAGCGCCTCGCGCACCGGCGACGCGCCGGCGCCATAGCGGGAAACGACCCATTCGACGCGCAGCTTGCCCTCGGCCTCCAGGGCTCCACGCAGCAGGTCCTGGCGGAGTTGATGATACACAGAGCTGGCCAGCGTGCTCTTGGCACCCTTGCCTTCGCCCGTATCGGCGTTTCCGTATGTCAATCGAACTCCCATTGCTTGCCCCTGTCTTGTCAGGGCCCCTCGGCGAAGCAATCTCCGTACATGTATCATACAGCCGGGCACTGCCGCCTAAAAGCGGAAGGTTGCGATATTCGACTTTAAGACAAGACTGGGTCTATTATCGAATAAAGTAAAAATCAGCCGGAAAAAGCTGACGTTGTTGGGCGGCTTGATATAACTCGGTATATTGAACAGGCGTTCAGCAGCGCGGCGGCTTTTGCTGGAAATAAACTGTCATGTCTTCAATTGGCGGCTTTGTCGGCTGCTGAACGGATTGCCTCGATATTTGCCCGATAGGCTTCGACCGTGCCGCCTTTGAAGATCGCCGCCCCCGCCACCAGCACGTCGGCGCCGGCGGCCGTCACCAGCGGTGCTGTTTCCGGCGAGACGCCGCCGTCGATCTCGATGCGGATCGGGCGGTTGCCGATCAGCGCCTTCACCCGTCTCACCTTGTCGACGATCGCCGGGATGAACGCCTGCCCACCAAAGCCGGGATTGACGGTCATGATCAGGATGAGGTCG
This sequence comes from Mesorhizobium sp., assembly GCA_004963905.1. Classification (GTDB taxonomy): domain Bacteria; phylum Pseudomonadota; class Alphaproteobacteria; order Rhizobiales; family Rhizobiaceae; genus Mesorhizobium. The sequence continues at coordinate 70,756 of SUGL01000032.1, read as the reverse complement.
AGCCGGTCGAGCACATATTCGATCGCGGTTTCCGGGGTCGCCGGGTTGAGCGAGACGCCGGCCTTCTTGCCGAGGCCTTTTATCGTCTGCAGCGACCGGTCGAGATGCGGGCCGGCCTCGGCGTGCACGGTCATGCCGTCGCAGCCGGCCTCGGCGAAGGCGGCCAGGTAGGGATCGGCCGGCGCAATCATCAGATGGCAGTCGAAAAAGGCCTTCGTGCGATTGCGGATCGCCTTGATCACCGGTGGGCCGAAGGTGATGTTGGGCACGAAATGACCGTCCATGACATCGAGATGGATCCAGTCGGCCCCGGCCGCCGCGACCGCCTCGACCTCATCGCCGAGCTTGGAGAAATCCGACGCCAGCACCGATGGCGCGATCAGGGTCTTCTTGCTCATGAAAGGCCTCTCCCGGCATCCACGTCGGCGCGCTGGGTTGCGCGCCTTCCTTGCGCGTCTGCCTAGACCATCGTCCAGCCAAGGGGAAGCATGTTTTCCGCATCGGTCGGCAGGCGCGGAGAAACGCGACTCGGACGCGGGAAAGAAGAACCCGCCGGATCATTCCGGCGGGTTCGCGGTGCGTCGACGGCCATCTCACTGAAGGTTGTTGGTCGCCGGGTTCCGCTGCAACCGTGGTTGGCTTCTTGGCACCAGCTGCTGCAGGATGTTCGGATTGAGCAGCAGGTCCGGACCGATCTCCACGCCCGGCCGCCTGCGGATCGGGAAGCAGTCCGGATACCGTCCGGTCGTTCCGACCGGGCAGCGCCGCCTGATGATCGGCTGGCAAATGCCGTCGATCATCTGCGAGCCCGGTGCGCATTCAGCGTCTTCGAACGTGCCGCACCTGCCTTCTATCACCTCGGTGCCGCGCGGGCATACACAGGCGCCGCGCTTGTTGAGGATCTGGCCGCGGATGGAGCATGCCTGCGGCTTCCTGACCGGCGCACAGACCTTGCCCCGCACCTCCGTCCCCTTCGGGCAGACGCAATCGCCGTCGGCATTGCGGACCTGACCGCGGATGCGGCATTGGCTGGGCGGCTGCCTGTCGGGCACACAGGCCTTGGCCGCCCGGTTGAGATGCGTGCCGTCGGGGCAGACGCAGCCGTTCGCCATCGGCACGGCACCGCGGATCGTGCATTTCGGCGGGATGACCTGGCAGACGCCGTTCACCAGCTCGCCGCGCCGGCACACGCAATTGCCGTCCTGGTCGCGGTATTGGCCGGGACGCAGCGTGCATTGCGGCTCCTGCGGTTGCCCGCTTTGCACGCACTTGCCGTTTTCCAGCTCCGTGCCGCGCGGGCAGACGCAGCGCCCGTCCTCGGTGCGGATCTGGCCCTGGAGCAGGACGCAGCGCGGCGGCACCGGCAGCGGCTGCAGCTTGCCGCCGCCGGAACTGCACTGGCCGTTGCGGAAGGTCGTGCCGTCCGGGCAGGCGCAGCGTCCGGCCGTGTTCAGCACCATGCCGTTCGAGCACTGGTTCTTCACCTCACGCTTGATGGTGAAGGGGTGGCAGGCATAGGCCTTGCCGCGATCGACCTGTCCGTTGGTCGGGGCAGGCGACGGCACGTCGCCGCCGCCTTGCACCGGCGTGTTCGGCGACAGCACGCCGACGCAGTTCTGCCCGCTGACCGTGCCCTGCAGATTGGCAAGCCGCCCATCGTCGGGGAGGACCACGGTGACATGGTGCGTGTGGCTTTCGCCGGCGCTGAGCGTCAGGTTGGCGATGCAGGATGCCGGCAGCGTCGCCGGCTCCGGCGAGCAGCCGAACGGCGGGTCGACAGAGGTAATCTGGACACCTTCCAGCCGGCCTATGCCGTCCAGGCCGATCGCATCGCCGATGCGGACCGGACCGGAGAAGGCGTTCGGCCCGTCATTCGTGATGGTGATCTCGAACGAGCAGGGTTGGCCGGGCTGGCATTCGCTGTCGCCGGTCTTCTCGACACGCAGCGTCGAGGTACCGCCGCCCTTGGCGCAGGCCTGGCCGATCGGATAGACGATGTCGTCGCCCGGCGCAGGCCCATAGGAGCCGCGCGCGCAGTTCTCGAATTCGCCATTGCCGCTCACCGTCACGTCGAAGTGCCGGCTGGCTCCAGGCGTCATGACGGCGCCGGGAAGCTGGCACGACAGCATGTTGGCGGGCACCGGCCCGCAGTTCCACTCCGCGCCGTCCGGGGCGACGGTCTGGATCGCGGCCGGCGCGCCGCCCGACACCAGCGTGGCGGCATCGTCGACCCGCACCGGACCGGTGGGGGCGGCTGTGCCAGCGTTGCTTACGGTGATGCGGCAGGACACGAAAGCCGCGCCGGCAAGCGAGCCCTCGCACGTCTTGGTCATGCGCAGGCCGGACTTGCCGCCATTCGGATGGCGGATGCGTTCGGTCGCGCAGGCCTTGTTGTTGGCGAGCTCGGCTTCGCCGGGAACGGCCTTCACCTCGGCGCAGTTCTCGACACGATCCGGCCGGTAGTTTGCCGGCATCACCGCCTTGACGACGATCGACGTCGAGGCGCCGGGAGGCAGCGCGATGCCGGCATCGTCGCAGCGGAACTGGCCGGGGCCGTTCGGTCCGCAGGTCCATGGCGGGCTCGGCCCGAAGGTCGAGGACGTCGGCGCGCCGCCTGGATAGGTGTCGATCACCGTCAGCGGCCCGTGATAGGTGCCGGTGCCGTTGTTGATGATGTCGATCACGAAAGTGCAGATCCCGTCCGGCGTGCAGACCGGGATGCGGGCGCGCTTCTTCAGGATCAGGTCGACCTTCTTTTCGACCGGAGGCTGGCACTGCGGGTCGCGATCGCCGCGGCGGCAGATCGGGATCGAGGCGCAGCCGCGGTCGTTTTGCTGGCTGCCGAACAGCGGCTTGCCGCTGGCCTGGTAGTCATAGGCGGCGCAATTGCGCAGCACGCTGCCCTGCCAGCCGCCAACAGGCTTGAAGCCGAGCTTGAGGACGACGGAGGCGCCGGGATTGAGTGTCGTGACCGGGTGTGTGCAGGTCATCGGCGTCGTTCCGGGCGCACAGACCCAGGGCGGGTTCGGTCCCGAGGACAGCACCGAGCCGGCCGGCAACGTCACCTCGTCGAGCACGATCTTGCCGTTGTAGGGCCCATCGCCGACATTGGTGACCGTGATGGTGAAGTCGCAGCCGCCAGCCATCGTGCAGCGCGGCACCCCTGCCCACTTCTCCACCTTGAGGTCGGGCTGCTTTTCGGGCGGGCACTTGAGATCGCGCGGAATGACGATGTCGATCTCCTGCGTGCAGCAAAGGCCCCAGCCTTCCTTCGGCCCGGCATAGGTGTCGATGCCGGTGACGACGAGATGGATGGCCTCGCCCGGCGAAGCGCCGACGATCTTCCAGTTCAGCAGGCCGCCGCCCGCAGGCACCTGCTGGGTGTCGGGAACGATGGTGATGCCGGGCGTCGTCGTCGAAACCTGCACCCACTTGCCGCCCATCTCCGGGCCGACCGGCATGTGGTAGATGAAGGCGCCGCCGCCGGGCACGCAGTCGACCGTGCCGCGCTCGACCTTGAAGCATTCCTTGGCGGGAGGCGGAGGCGGCGGGTTGCACTTGGTCGGGTCGATCTTGATCGAGGTCTTGACGCCGGTGAGGAAATCGCCGTCGTCGGGCTTGTCCGGATCCTGCGACGGGATCGTGGTTGCCGGACCACCCCTGAAGGCCACTTCGATCAGGCCCTGGTTGTCGACCGTCGCCGGCGCGGGAAAGGCGGCATGGTCTATCTTGGCCGTGATCCGGAAGGTGATGACGCGTTCATTCGCGGCGCCGGCGCCGTCGAGGTTGGAAGCGCTGATCCGGAAGTTCGTAACGCTCGCCATATCGTTCGGACCGGCCGACGTGCCGATCGTGGCGGCGGGCAGCGGTCCGCCGGAGGCGCTGGTGCCGTCGCCGGCGACATCGACGCTGACGATCTGCAAGCCGTGCGGAAGCTGGTCCTTGAAGTCGAGCCGCGTCGCTTTCAGCAGCGCCGCCACGCTTGGTCGGTCGAAGTCCTGCGGGTCGCCATGGATGCCGAAGCTCAGGACATATTCGACGGAATCGCAGCCTCTCTGGCCGCCTCTCTTGGTGAAGAACGGCACGATCCGCCCAAGCTCCGGATTGATGCCGCGCTGTGCGAGGGCGGGTTCTGGATTGGCGGCCGGAGCCTTGTCCTGGGCGAGCGCCGGCAATGCCGGCATCATGGCGACAGCGAGACCGGCCGCCATCAGCCAGCGCGCGCCGCGTCTGGCGTATGACAGGGGTTTCAAGATCGTCTCCATGAGGGTCTTGCGTGAGGTGGGGGCGGGACTGTTCATCTGTCCCTCCCTTCGCAACTGACGTCCGGCGTTCTGAGCGGCAGCGTCATCTTGCAGCAAGGATAGTAGCCGCCCTTGTCCTCGTCGGACTTCCGGTAGAAGCAGAGCCCGACATTGACGGTCTCGCCCGGATTATGGCCGGTGATGTCGATCGTGTAGGGCTTGCCGGGAGCGTGCGACATGGGTGAGGTCACCGCGACGCCGGGCGTTTTTGACTGAGCCTTGATTGAATCGCCGCCTAAGCCGGCATGGTCATGGAGATAGAGATCCGCCTGGAGGCCGCGTGGTGTGCAGAAGTACTGCACGTCCGCGACATCAAGGCATGGCGGCAGGTTGCCGGGCGGTGGGAAGTCCGGCGGATAGAAGGGAGGCAGGAAGCCGCCGGGGATTTCCTCGTAGTAGCCGGCGCGGCCCTCGCAGGGGCGCCAGACCCTGACGTCGCCGACATGGCCCTGGACGTCGGGGTCTTCGAAATAGCCGTCGAAGTCGACGAACCATGAGCCGGACGGCGGCACGTTAGCCGGCTTGACCAGCGCGCTCGGCGTCAGTTGCACGCCATGCACGGCCAGCGGCCCGCCGGCGGCGAGCCGCTCGGCAAGCTCGGGATTGTCGCGCAGTTTGTCGCCGGTGCCGACGACCGTCTCGGTGCACACCGAGGTGTCGAGATTGCCTTCGGCATCGTAGCGGTATTGCAGGTCGACGCCCCCGGCCGACTGGCGGTTGCCCTGCGGGAAGCCGATCGCATATTCCTGCGGCACTTCCACCCAGGCCGATTCCGTCGCCGGATCGTCCGGATCCTCGCGCTGGTAGCGGATGACTTCGCCTTTGCCGGACTCGGCGAAGCGGCCGTAGTCGTAGCGGTTTTCCACCGGGCCGCGCTGGGCGAGGTACATGAAGCCCTTGTTGTCGAAGGCGACATCGGTGACGGCGTAGTCCTGGTCGGCCTTGACCGTCAGCTCCCAGCGAGGATCGCCGGCAAAGCTTCCGTCGCCCGCAATGCCGACCGACCAGATTTCGGCTTTCTCGCCGACGGAATAGTAAAGCCGGCCGCCATGATAGGCGACCGCCCAGACGCGGCGCGCATCCTGCGTATAACCCCAGGTCTCGGGGTCTTCGCTGTCGAAGGCGGCGGCCCGGATGTCCATCACGGCGCCGTCGTCGGCGACCGGGGCCAGCCCATGCGCCGGACGCCCGGCCACGCCGTGGTCGAACGTGTCGATCAGATTGCCGTCGACGTCGATGCGATGGATCAGGCCGGTGTCGAGATCGGAGGCGAAGAACTCACGATGGGTCGGGTCGAAGGCGAGATTGCCGATGCCAGGCCCGCTATTGGTGTCGATGTCGGCGAATTTCGATACTGCGCCCGAAATGCCGTCGATCTTCCAGATCGTGCCCGGTCCGCCGCCGTTTTCGGTGCCGAACTGGCCGTCCATGAAGACGGCGCCGGCTGCGCCGTGGCGCTGCCGCTCAGGGCGGCCATCGTCGCCGGCGTCCGGCGTGACGATCTCGATGCCGTGCAGCGAGGTCGCTGCCGCATAGAGGTTTGGAATGCCCGACGGCACGCCATCGCGCACGCCGTCGTCATAGGTGAGGCCGAACACCTCGCCGATCTGGCCGGCCGTCACCTCGAAAGGCGGTGGCGTGTAGACGAGCTGGCCGGAAGCCGGGCCGCCGAGCCGCGAGACATTGAAAATCCGCAACGAGGCTTGAGAGGTATCGATGAAGGTTTCGTCGACCGGGTCGGCGCCGGGCGGCAGGCCCTGCTCGAAATCCGGGATCACAGTGCCGGGAAAGCCAGTCACCGCCATCGAGCCGGGATAGATGATCTGCGTTTCCTGGGCCTTCGCCGCGCTGCTTAGCCAGAGGCTGGCGGACAACGCCAGCGCCAGGATTCCGCTGGTCGTCATTATGGCGCGGCGCAAACCGCCGGCGCGAGAAGCCACGAACGAGCCGCGGTCGCAAGACATTGAGCTCCCCCCGAAGTCGTCGGAAGAACCCCCGATTTTCGCCGCGCAAGTCAAGGCAAGTCGCAGCGTTCCGGCTCGTTCGTCCCTGATAGAATTGTCTGTTTTCCGCTTGGTCACGATACGCCGGCTCCCCGGCAGGGTCAACGGAAGCAGCCGAAAGCCCAGCGCATCGACCTCGTCGCGGAGACGGTGGTAGCGCTGCGCGGCTGTTGTTCCCCGAGACCGCCAAGTCGCTGGGTTTCTGGTCATGGGATATACCTTTCCGGCCGCACAATGCGGGCCTTCGTCAGTCGCGCGCTGACGAGGAAAGGTTCAATGCCGAGAACGCGAGAAGGTAGAAAAAGCAAGCGTCGCCGCTTGCGGTCACCAGATCCAGTCGCCCTTGCCGAGTGCCGACACGGCGTCGACGATACGCGTGAAGCCGGCGCGTGCCCGGCCGACTGTATGGCGGGCTCTCAAATAGCCGTGCACCAGCCCCGGCTCCTCGAACCAATAGGCATGTCCGCCGGCCGCGACGACGTGGTCGCGATAGGCCTCGCCGTCGGACGACAGCGGGTCGCATTGTGCGGTGATCAGCACGGTCGGCGGCAGGTAGGCGAAATTGGCGTCGGCAAGCGGATACAGGGTGATGTCGCCGGTCCGATCGACGCCGCCGGTGCGAATGTTCAGATAGAATACGGTGTCGCGCGCGGTCAGCATCGGCGCCTCGGCATGCGTCACATAGGAGCCGCGCGAGCGGTCGCCGCCGAGGCTGGGATAGATCAGCACTTGGCCGATCGGTTTCTTCACGTGCCCGCGCGTCGCGTGGGCGACAGCTGCGCAGAGATTGCCGCCGGCGCTGTCGCCGCAGAGCAGGACCGGGCAATCATAGGTCCCGGACGCCCATTCGAAGGCGCTGAGCACGTCGTCGAAGGCGGCCGGATGCAGATGCTCCGGCGCCAGCCGGTAGCCGACCGAGACCACCTCGTAGCCGGTGCGGGCGCAGAGTTCGGCGCAGACGTCGTCATGGCTGTCCAACCCGCCGAGAATGAAGCCGCCGCCATGGGCATAGAGCACCATCGCGGCCTTGTCCAGTTCCGCGTTGCGATAGATGCGGATCGGGATGCTGTTGGTCGGCGTGGCGATGGCGGTCGTTTCCGCCGTCACGCCATGCGGGTAGCCGGCGAAGAACTCCCGGCACATCCGGTCGTAGATCGCCCGCTGCTCGGGAACCGTGTAGTCGATCGTGTCCGGCGGGTAATAGGAATTGGTCTTCTCGATGAAGGCCCAGGTCTCGGCGTCGATGAGTTTTCTGTAGTCGGTCATGAGAGGAGACCGGACTTCGAAGCATGCGCCCAGGCACCCCCCTCTGGCCTGCCGGCCATCTCCCCCTCAAGGGGGGAGATTGGATGTCGCGAAGGCTTTCGCCAATCTCCAACATTGCGGAAAGGGCGATGCGGCCGAAGCTGCCGATCTCCCCCCTTGAGGGGGAGATGCCCGGCAGGGCAGAGGGGGGTGCCTCGCGCCGTCATCTCCGACGTTATCGCCCCTTCCACACCGGATCGCGCTTTTCCGCAAACGCCCGGAACCCTTCCAGATTGTCCTCCGAGCCGTAGAGGGTATCGACCGTCGGCAACTGCCGACGCGTCACCTTGTTCATCGCCTCCTGGAAGGTCAGCGCCTCGGCCACCCGCGCCGTTTCCTTGATCGCGGCGAAGACCAGCGGCGGGCCGCTGGCCAAAAGCCGCGCGATCTCCCAGACGCGGTCCTCGAGCTTCTCCTTGGGCAGCACCTCGTTGACCAGGCCCCAGCGATGCGCTTCCGCCACATCCATCCAGCGGCCGGTGAACAGGAGGTCCATGGCGATATGATAGGGGATGCGCTTCGGTAGCTTGATCGTCGCGGCATCGGCCAGCGTCCCGGCGCGGATCTCGGGCAGCGCGAAGGAGGAATGGTCCGAGGCGTAAATCAAGTCGCAGGAGAGCGCCAGCTCGAAGCCGCCGCCCACCGCCATGCCGTTGACGCAGGCGATCACCGGCTTGTTCAGGTCGCGCAGTTCCTGCAGCCCGGCAAAGCCGCCGACGCCATAGTCGCCGTCGACCGCGTCGCCGGCGGCCGCCGCCTTCAGGTCCCAGCCGGCGCTGAAGAACTTGTCGCCGGCGGTCTTGACGATGGCGACACGCAAGTTGGGATCGTCGCGGAACGCCTTGAACGTCTCGCCCATCAGCCGCGAGGTCTTGAGGTCGATGGCATTGGCTTTCGGCCGGTCGAGCGTCACTTCGAGGATGGTGTCTTCGCGGCGGGTGGTGATGACGTCAGCCATTCTTCTTCTCTCCAAGCACCAATAGCGCATCCGCGATCCATGCGCCCTTGCCCTCGGCGCAGACGATCAGCGGGTTGATGTCGAGCTCTTCGATCTCGACTTCATTCTTCTGCACGAAGTCGGCAATGCCAGCGATGGCGTCGATGGCAGCCGCGACATCCGCCTTCGGCCGGCCGCGATAGCCTTCCAAAAGCGGATAGAGCTTCAGTCCACGCAGCGCCGCCTCGATGTCGTCGCGCGTCGCCGGCAGCATCAGGGTCACGCTGTCGCGCAAAAGCTCGACCAGCACGCCGCCGGTGCCCAGCGTCATCACCGCGCCGAACATCGGGTCGCGTGTGAAGCCGACGATGAGCTCGGCGACGCCGTCGCGCACCATGCGCTCGGCATAGAGTCCCGTGCCGAGCGGCAACAGGTCATGCGCGGCATTGCTGACGGATTCGGCGTCCTTGAGGTTGAGCCGCACCGCGCCGAGTTCCGATTTGTGGGTCACGCCCAGCGCCTTCAGCGCCACCGGGAAGCCGAGCGCCATGGATGAGATCACTGCCTCGACCGCGTTGGAAGCGCGCTCGCCCTTCGGCACCGGCAGTCCGGCCTCGATCAGGCGTGCTTTGGCCTCGGCTTCGTCAGGCGTGACGTGGCCGCCATCGGCAGCACCCGCAGCCGTGGTGTCGACCGGCTGCGCCTGCGGCTCACGCCACGCCCAGCCGATGAAAGCTGCGGCCTGCGCGGCATCCATCGCCTCGGAAATGCCGAACAAGGGCACCATGCCGCGCGCCATCAGCCCGGCGGTGTATTCCTCCGGCAGGTTCTCCGGTAAAGAGGAGACGATCGCGCCTTGCGCCCTGTTGGTCTTCAGCGCCGCCTCGAAGGCGCGCAGCGTCGCCCACCAGTCCGTGTCGGAGCAGCGGTCGGGGCGCGGGAAGTCGAGCACCAGCATGTTGAGGTCGAAGCCGCCCGACACCATGGCGGTGAAGGTAGCCGTCATTGCCGGTTCGTTGTTCCAGATGAAGGTGTGGTAGTCGAGCGGATTGGCGACCGCGACCAGCGGCCCGAGCGTCGATTTGACATGGGCGCGATGCTCGGCCGTCATCGCCGGGAAATGCACCCAGCGCCCTTCGGCGCTGTCGGCCATCACCGATGCCTCGCCGCCGGAGCAGCTCATCGACGACAGTCTGTAGCCGGGCAATGGTCCGGTGATATGCAGGAGCTTCAGCGCCTCGATGAAGGCCGGAATGGAATCGACGCGCGCGATGCCGAGCCGCTTGAGGAAGGCGCCGGAGGCGGCGTCGGAACCGGCGAGCGAAGCGGTGTGCGACACCGTCGCCTGCCTGGCCTGTTCGGAACGGCCGACCTTCATGGCGATGATCGGCTTTTTCAGCTCGCGGGCTCTCGCCGCCAGCCGCTCGAAGCCGGCGACCGAGTCGAAAGCCTCGATATGCAGGCCGAGCGAGGTGACGCGCTCGTCCTCGATCAGGCCGAGCGCCATTTCGGAAAGGCCGGTCTGCGCCTGGTTGCCGGCCGTCATCAGGAAGGCGATCGGCAGGCCGCGCTTCTGCATCGTCATGTTGATGGCGATGTTGGAGGATTGCGTGATGATGGCGACGCCCTTGCCGCCGTCGGGCAGTCGGATGCCGCCATGCTGGTCGGGCCACAAAAGCGCGCCATCGGCATAGTTGATCAGGCCGTAGCAGTTCGGGCCGATGATCGGCATCTGGCCGGCGGCGGCGACGAGCTCGGCCTGCAGCCGCTCGCCGTCTTCGTCATAGGCCTCGGTCTCGAGGAAGCCGGCGGCAAAGCAGACGGCGCCGCCGGCGCCGCGCTCGGCCAGAGCCTTGACCACCTCGATGGTGAGGTGGCGGTTGACGCCGACAAAGGCGGCGTCCGGCGCGCCCGGCAAGTCGGCGACGGAGCGGTAGGCCTTGCGGCCGGCGACTTCGTCCTTGGTCGGGTGCACCGGCCAGATCTCGCCGGCAAAGCCCATCTTGATCGACTGCGCGACGACGGCGGCGGCCTGCGCCCCGCCGAACACGGCGATCGATTTCGGGCGCAGGAGGCGTTCGAGTTTATGCATGATCATCTTTTCGTTTTGAGCGCGATCTTTTCCAAAAACCGGGTCCCGATTTTTGGCGATCATGCTCTAAGCCCCGAACGGGCGCAGCAACGCCCGCGAAATAATATGTCGTTGAATCTCCGACGTGCCTTCCCAGATGCGTTCGACGCGGGCGTCACGCCAGATGCGCTCCAGCGGCAGATCGTCCATCAGCCCCATGCCGCCATGGATCTGAATCGCCTCGTCGGCAACGAAAGCCAGCATCTCGGTGGCCTTCAGCTTGGCCATCGCCATGTCTTGATCGGTGACGGTGCCTTGATCGTACTTCCAGCCGGCTTCGAACACCATCAGATCGGCCGCCTTCAGCTCCGTCGCCATGTCGGCGAGCTTGAACGACACGCCCTGGAACTTGCCGATCTGCTGGCCGAACTGCTGGCGCTGCGCGGCATATTCGATGGCATGCGAGAGCGCGCGCTCGGCGCGGCCGAGACAGGTGGCGCCGACCTGCAGGCGCGTGGCGCCGAGCCACGAATTCGCGACCTCGAAGCCCTTGTGCACCTCGCCGAGAACCTGGCTCGCCGGCAGCCGGCAGTCGTCGAATTCGAGGATCGAGTTGGTGTAGCCGCGATGCGAGACGTTGCGATAGCCGTCGCGCACCGTGAAACCCTTGGTGCCCTTGTCGACGAAGAAGGCGGTGATCTTCTTGCGCTTGCCGCGCGGCGAATCCTCTTCGCCCGAGGCCATGAAACAAATCGCGAAGTCGGCTATGTCGGCATGGCTGATGAAGTGCTTGGTGCCGTTGAGCACCCAGTCCGAGCCGTCCTGCACGGCGGTCGCCTTCATGCCGCGCAGGTCGGAGCCGGCGCCGGGCTCGGTCATCGCCAGGCAGTCCCATTTCTCGCCGCGGATGCAGGGGAAAAGATATTTCTCCCGCTGCTCCGGCGTGCCGGCGAGCAGGATGTTGGACGGCCGCGCCACGCAGGTCCAGTGCAGCGCGTAATTGGCGCGGCCAAGCTCCTTCTCGTAGAGCAGCCAGCTCACCGTATCGAGGCCGGCGCCGCCGACATCGGCCGGCATGTTGGCGGCGTAGAGTCCGGCGGCGATCGCCTTGGCCTTCAGCTCGTCGATCAGCTCGCGGCGCAGTTCGCCGGTGCGCTCCACCTCGCGCTCATGCGGGTAAAGCTCGTTCTCGACGAAGGCCCGCGTCGTCTCGACGATGAGCTTTTGTTCTTCCGAAAGACCGAAATGCATCGTCTCAGCCCTTCTTCTTGCTCTTCTTTGCCTTATCAGCCTTTACGGGCTTCGAGGCTTTTGCCGGCTTCGCCGCCTTCTTCGCCGGCTTGGCGGCTTTTGCCTTGTCGGTTGCCTTGGCGGCCGATTTCGCCGCCAGCTTGGCGAGCTGCCTGGTATAGTCCTTGTGCAGCGCGCCGGCGCCCCAGCCTTTGCCTTTGTTCTGCCTCGACAGGGCTTCCATGATGGCCACCAGATTGTCGTCGCGGATCTTCTCCAGCTCGCGGATCGACAGGCCGTTAGCCTGCTCGTCCGACTGCGTTGCGATCAGGTCGACCAACTCGTCGTTGAACTCCGGCACGTCCATCAGCTTGGTCCACGGCCATTTCAGGCAGGGCCCGAACTGCGCCATGAAGTGGCGCATGCCGGCCTCGCCGCCGGCGACGCGGTAGACCTGGAACATGCCCATCTGCGCCCAACGCAGGCCGAAGGAATAGCGCATGATGTCGTCGAGCTCCTCGACGGTGCAGATGCCATCCTTGACCAGCCACAGCGCCTCGCGCCAGGCCGCTTCCAAGAGCCGATCGCCGACGAAAGCCTCGATCTCCTTGCGCACCACCACCGGCTTCATACCGATCGAGGCGTAAAGCTCCTTGGCGACCTCGATCGCCTCGGGGAAAGTCTGCTGGCCGCCGACGATCTCGACCAGCGGCAGAAGATAGACCGGGTTGAACGGATGGCCGACGACCAGCCGCTCCGGATGCTTCTTCATAGCCACCTGCATGTCGGTCGGCTTGATGCCGGAAGTGGAGGAGCCGACGATGGCGTTGGCCGGCGCATGCAGGTCGATCTCGGCCAGCACCTTGTGCTTGAGGTCGAGCCGCTCCGGTACGCTTTCCTGGATGAAATCGCAATCGGCTACCGCCTCGGCGATCGTCTTGGCGAAAGTGAGCTTGCCTTCCTTGGGCAGCCCGCCGGGCAGCATCTGCTTGTAGGCGCGACGCGCGCCTTTCATCACCTCGCTCACCTTACGCGAAGCCTCGGGATCCGGATCGAAGATCGACACATCGATGCCGTTCAAGAGCAGCCGCGCCACCCAGCCGGCACCGATGACGCCGCCGCCGATGGCGGCCGCCTTGTTGATGATGCTCATTGTCAGGCTCCGGTTCTTGTCTTGGCTGTTTCGGAATTCGTGAGAGGAACGCGCTCGCCGGCGCGGATCACCGCCGGGTCGTAGGCCTTGCGCGCGAAGACCTCGAGCACAAACGGCCGGAAGAACTCGACCGGCAGCGTCTCGTAGTCGGGATCGAAACTCGACTGGTCCCAGCGCTCGCAGAACTGGTCGCAGTCGTCGAAATAAGGATGGCCGGCAAAGCGGTCGCGGGCATGCCGGTTGCCGCCCAGATGATGCGCGTAATAGAGGCGCTGGAAATCGCCGTGCTTTTCCACCACCCAGGTGCATTGCTCGCGAACAAAGGGTTTTAGGATCGTCGCGGCATATTCGTCGTGGTTGTAGGGCGCATAGATGTCGCCGATGTCGTGCAGCAGGGCGGCGACGATCCAGTCTATGTCTGCGCCGTCGCGCCAGGCGCGCGTCGCCGCCTGCAGCGAATGGCCGAGCCGGGTGATCTTGTAGCCGGACAGGCCCTGGTCGAGCTGCACCAGCGCGTCGAGCAGCCGGTCGCCGGTCTTGGCGGCATAGTCGATCTCATGGGCGGTCAGGAATTCGTAGTCTTGCCTGTCGCCTTCCTTCATCGCGGTGAATTTGACGGTAGCCATCTCAAGCTCCCCTCAAACTATGCCGCGATCGGCGCTCGCTTGGTGAGGTTGAGCTTCTTGCGCACCTCCTCCGGCCCGAGCACGCGCGCGCCGAGATTGGAGACGATGCTCACCGCGCGCTCGACGAGCTGCGCATTGGTCGCCAGCACACCCTTGTCGAGCCAGAGATTGTCTTCCAGCCCGACGCGGACATTGCCGCCAGCGAGCACAGCCGCCGCCACATAGGCCATCTGGTTGCGGCCGATCGAGAAGGCCGACCAGTTCCAGGTCGACGGCACGTTGTTGACCATCGCCATGAAGGTGTTGAGGTCGTCCGGCGCGCCCCACGGCACGCCCATGCAGAGCTGCACCAGCGCGTCGGGCTTCAGCACCTGTTCCTCGACGAGCTGCTTGGCGAACCACAGATGGCCGGTGTCGAAGGCCTCGATCTCCGGCTTCACGCCCAGCGCCGTCATCATGCCGCCCATGGCGCGCAGCATGCCGGGCGTGTTGGTCATCACGTAGTCGGCCTCGGCGAAATTTATCGTGCCGCAATCCAGCGTGCAGATCTCCGGCAGGCACTGGCGCACATGTTCCATGCGGTTGGTGGCGCCGCCCATGTCGGTGCCTTTTTCGTTGAGCGGCAGCGGCGCTTCCGGCGAACCGAACACCATGTCGCCGCCCATGCCGGCTGTGAGGTTCAGCACCACGTCGACATTGGCTTCGCGGATGCGTTCGGTGACTTCGCGGTAAAGATGCACGTCGCGCCTGGGCTTGCCGGTCTCCGGGTCCCGGACATGGCAGTGGACGATCGCGGCGCCGGCCTTTGCCGCCTCGATCGCCGAATCGGCGATCTGCTTGGGCGAGCGCGGCACGTTCGGGCTGCGGTCCTGCGTGCCGCCGGAACCGGTCACGGCGCAGGTAATGAAGACCTCACGGTTCATCGCGAGCGGCATCGTCTTTCCTCCCAAATTCGATCAGCCATCCATGTCGAGCAAAAGCCGGAAACCGGCTTTGCTATGACGACATCCGCCGAAGCTGACCAAGAATGACCGACTTGCCGGAAACTGTTTTGCGTTTTACGAAGCTCTCATGATGAAAAGCGAAAAGCCGACGATCTTTCGCTCCGAACGCGAAACGCTCAAGGTGACGTTCCTGGTGTTCTCTGGTTCGTCCATCATGTGCGTGGCCTCGGCGGTCGACCCGCTGCGCGCCGCCAACCGCATCTCCGGCGAGACATTGTTCGATTTCAAGCTGGTCTCGGTCACCGGCGAGGCCCCGGTGACCACTTGCGGCCTGCCGGTCGCCGTCAGCGGCCGCTTCGATGCGGCCGAGCCGACAGACATGCTGGTCGTCGTCGCCGGTTTCGGCACGCAGAACTACGCCACGGCGGCGCTGCTTGCCGGTTTGCGGAGGGCAGCGCGCTCTGCCCGCGCCTGCGGCGGCGTCGAGGCCGGCACCTGGCTGGTGGCGCGCGCCGGCCTGCTCGAAGGCCGCAGCGCTACCACGCATTGGGAGGACATGGAGGATTTCTCCGCCGCCTTTCCCGGCGTCGACGTGCGGCCGGACCGCTACGTCATCGACGGTCCGGTCTTCACCTCGGGCGGGGCCTCGCCGACCTTCGACCTGATGCTGCATCTGGTCCGCACCCGGCTCGGCATGGCGGCAGCGCTCGATGTGGCGAGCGTCTTCATCTACGACCAGGCGCGCGCCGCGACCGACGCGCAGCCGCTGGTCTCGCTCGGCCGGCTCGACGGCTATGATCCGCGTCTCGCCCAGGCGATCCGGCTGATGGAAGCGCATGTCGACCAGCCGCTCACCATCGACGCGGTGGCGAAGCGGGCGGGCGTGACGGCGCGCACGCTGGAAAGCATTTTTCGCAAGTCGATCGGCGAGACGCCCGGCGCCTACTATCTGCGGCTTCGCCTCAGCGCCGCCCGCCGGCTGGTCGTCGACACCCGCATCGCCATGGCCGACATTGCCGGGCGCACGGGCTTTTCCTCCGCCGCGGCATTTTCCAGGGCATTTTCCAAGGCATTCGGCGAAGCGCCGGTCAGGCTGCGGCGCGGCTGAGGATCCAGTCGGTTGCGGCGGTGACGTCGTCAACAACTGCGGTCGGCGCCGGATCGAAGCGTGTTTCATCGCCCGGACGGTGCTTGCCCGTCCGCACAAGCAGCGCCGCGCCGAGCCCGGCGCTGAGCGCGCCGGCGACATCGCTTTCGGCGTCGTCGCCGACCATCACCGCGTCGGCCGGCGGGCAATTCAATCCGGCAAGCGCCGAGTGGAAGAAATCCGGCGACGGCTTGCCGAGAACGACAGGGCTTCGCCCGCTGGCGAATTCCAGCGCCGCGACGAAGGCGCCGGTATCGAGGCTGAGCTGGCCGTCGGCATCCTTGAAGGTGCGGTTGATGGCAAGCGCCAGAAAATCGGCGCCGGCGACCAGCTCGCGGAAAGCCCGGTTGAGGCTGGCATGGTCGAAGGCCTCGCCGGCATCGCCGATGACGACAGCGCGTCCGGTCCCGCCTTCCAGCCCGGAAAACTCGACCTCGAGGTCGGGATGGACGAGCAGATGCGGCTGGCGGTCATGCTTGCGCAGCCATTCGACCGCTGCGCGCGCCGGCGTCAGCAATTCTTCGTCGGCTACCTCGATGCCCATGGCCGTGAGCTGCGCGATGATCGCGCTGCGGGGCGAGCGTGTCGTGTTGCTGACGAAGCGGAGCGGCAAGCCAGCGTCGCGCAGACGCCCGATGGCCGCGACAGCGCCTTTTATCGGGGTGTCGCCATCATAGACGACACCCAGAAGGTCGAGCAGCACCGCGCGTATCATCGGTGCAGGATGGAGAAACCGTCTCCGTTCGTCAAACTGCGGAAGAATCAGGCCACTGAAGAATCAGTCACGGAAGAATCAGGCCGCGTCGCGGCCTTCGCGGACAATGCGCGAGCGCATGCTCTTGGCCAGCGCAGTTTCGAGCCGCGCGGCGACCGCGCGATCCCATTCGTTTGTCGTGCGGGCGCCGTCCTTCGAATGCGGCAGCGCCATCAGCCGATCGATGATCGAGCCAGCCTCGCTGGGAGAGAGCAGGGCGTCGATTTCGCGTTCGTGCTGCATACGTTTCGCCTCCTTCTTTCCTTCCCGCCACGTGCCCACAATATAGGAAGTCCGTGACGGCTGTTTGAAGGCAAGAGCGAGGCGATTGAGGGGCGCTGCGGGGCAAAACCTTGTCACCGGTTTCAGCCCCGCGAAAAGCTGTTTTATCTTAGAGCCGCTTGAACGACCGGCCGTGAAGAGGCGAGTGCCCTCACACGTAGCGATTGACGATATTTTCCAGCAGTTCCTGCCGGCCGGAGCGCGGCTGCGGCTCGATCTTCTTTTTCACCACGCGCTCGGCGATCTCTTCCAGCGTGCGCTTGCCGGCAAGCATCGCCTTGCCCTCGGCGGTGTTCCAGCCGGCATAGCGTTCGTTCAGCGGACCAGACAACGCTTTGTCCTCGATCATCCTGGCTGCCGCCTTGAGGCCGCGCGCGCAAGAATCCATGCCGCCGATATGGCCGATCAGGAGATCCTCCGGGTCGAGCGACTGGCGCCTGAGCTTGGCGTCGAAATTGGTGCCGCCGGTCTTGAAGCCGCCGCCCTGCAGGATCTGGTAATAGGCCAAAGCCATTTCCGGCACGTTGTTGGGGAACTGGTCGGTGTCCCAGCCCGACTGGTAGTCGTTGCGGTTCATGTCGATGGAGCCGAATACGCCCAACGCGTTGGCCAAAGCCAGCTCGTGCTCGAAGGAATGGCCGGCAAGGATGGCGTGGCCCTGCTCGATGTTGAGCTTGACCTCCTTCTCCAGCCCGAAGCGCTTGAGGAAACCGTAAACGGTCGCGACATCGTAGTCGTACTGATGCTTGGTCGGCTCTTGCGGCTTCGGTTCGATCAGGATGGTGCCCTTGAAGCCGATCTTGTGCTTGTAGTCGACGACGAGGTTGAGGAAGCGGCCGGCCTGCTCCTGCTCGCGGGCGAGGTCGGTGTTGAGCAGCGTCTCATAGCCTTCGCGCCCGCCCCACAGCACGTAGTTCTCGCCCTTCAGCTTCTTGGTGACGTCGATGCACTTCTTCACCGTCGCCGCCGCATAGGCGAACACGTCCGGGTCGGGATTGGTTGCCGCACCTGACATGAAGCGGCGGTGCGAGAAGAGGTTCGCCGTGCCCCAGAGCAGCTTGACGCCGGTCTGCTTCATCTTGTCGGCGAAGTAGTCGGCGATCTCGTCGAGGCGTGCCGCGCTCTCGGAGAAATCCTTGCCTTCCGGGCGCACGTCGGCGTCGTGGAAGCAGAAATAGGGCGCGCCGAGCAGCGAGAACATCTCGAAGGCGACATCGGCCTTCAGCTTCGCCAGCTCCATCGTGTCGATGCCGCCGGGCTTCGCGAACCAGGGGCGATCGAAGGTCTGGCCGCCGAAGGGGTCGCCGCCCTGCCAGGCGAAGGAATGCCAATAGGCGACGGCGAAGCGCAGATGGTCCTCCAGCCGCTTCCCGGCCACCACTTCGTCGGGGTTGTAGTACCGATAGGCCAGCGGATTGGTCGAATCCGGCCCCTCATACTTGATCTTCTTGATGTCGCCGAAAAATCCGCTGCTCATGGTTTCCTTCCTCTCCGAATGCTTTTGCCCGATTACCTCAGGCGTAATTGGTTTCGCTCGGTCCTGGCGCGAAAAGGGTCATGTCGAAACGATCCAACGAAGGATGAAGACAATGACCGACCTCAACACGATCGCCCGCAACTACATCACCGCCTGGAACGAGAGCGACGCGACGCGCCGCAAGGCCTTGCTGGAGGCCGCCTTCACCAGCGACGTCAGCTATCGCGACCCGGTCATGCAGGGCGATGGCCAGGAAGGCATCGCCGCGCTGATCGACGGCGTCCAGCAGCGCTTTGCCGGCTTCCGGTTCTCGCTGAAGGGCGAGCCCGACGGTTTCGCCGACCGCATCCGCTTCTCGTGGAACCTCGGACCCGAGGGCGCAGAGTCCGTCATCGAAGGCACCGATATCGGCGTCATCGAGAACGGTCGCCTGAAGAGCGTCACCGGCTTCCTCGACAAGGTCCCGGCGCAGTGAGGGTAACTGGGGAGGGGAGGTGCGAGGCATCCCCCTCTGGCCTGCCGGCCATCTCCCCCTGAGAGGGGAAGATTGGCTGTCGCGAAGGCTTTCGCCAATCTCCAACGCTGCATCAGTGAGCGAGGCGCCCGAGCTGCCAATCTCCCCCCTTGAGGGGGAGATGCCCGGCAGGGCAGAGGGGGGTGCCTCGCGCCCACTCATGCGGCTAGAGGGCGCCTCGCGCCCGCTCACGCCGTTACCGCCCTGATCGCCGGATACAGCGCCCGGTAGCGCTGATAGGCATCGGCATAAGCCCCACCAAGCCCGACATCAGGCTCGATAGTCGCATCCGTCCTTGGCGCCGTGCAGACGGCAAGCGGATCGGCGCCGGTCGCGGCAATCAGGCCGAGCCGCGCCGCGCCGAAAGCGGCGCCGAAATCGCCGTCGGCCGGAATGTCGACCGGCAGCTGCAACGCGGTAGCGATCGCCTTCAGCCAGTAGCGCGAGCGCGAGCCGCCGCCGATCGCCGTCACTCGTGTAAGCGTCGTGCCGGCCGTCTTGAGCGCTTCGAGACTGTCGCGGAAGGCGAACGCCACGCCTTCGAGCACGGCCTGCGTCAGCACGGCCCGGCCTGATTCGTGCGCGAGGCCGGTAAACGAGCCACGGATAACGGAATCATTGTGCGGCGTCCGCTCGCCGGAGAGATAGGGCAGGAAGGAAACGCCCGTCGGCGCCTTGAGCGTCTCGCCGAGCTCGCCGGTCAGGTCGCCGGCGCTTTTGCCGGTTATCTCCGACAGCCAGTTGAGCGAATCGGTGGCCGACAGGATGACACC
The DNA here is from genome assembly GCA_004963905.1 of Mesorhizobium sp. GTDB lineage: Bacteria > Pseudomonadota > Alphaproteobacteria > Rhizobiales > Rhizobiaceae > Mesorhizobium. The sequence continues at coordinate 51,236 of SUGL01000032.1, read as the reverse complement.
CATCTGGTGCCAGGTATTGGGCAGCGCATGGCAGAATGTGTGCACAGCGCTTTCCGGATTGGGCAGGTAGGAGGCGTTGGCGGCGAACAGCACGCCCGACGTGCCGAGCGAGACGAAGGCGTGGCCGGCGCCGACCGTGCCCATGCCGCAGGCCGAAGCCGCATTGTCGCCGGCGCCGCCTGCAACCGGAATGCCCGAAGCAATGCCCCATTTCGCGGCGAGCTCGCCGCGCAGGGCGCCGGCCTTCGCGGTGCCTTCGACCAGCGACGGCATGTGTTTCTCGTCGAGCGACGTCGCCGCCAGCAGTTCGGACGACCAGCGGCGCTTGCCGACATCGAGCCAGGACGTGCCGGCCGAATCCGACATCTCCGAAATGTGCTCGCCGGTCAGCCAGAGCCTCAAGAAATCCTTGGGCAGCAGCACCTTGGCAACCCTGGCGAAGATTGCCGGTTCGTTGTTCTTCACCCAGGCGAGTTTCGGCGCCGTGAAGCCCGGGAAGACGATATTGCCGGTGAGCTTGCGAAAGCGCGGATCGGCGTCGAGCGCCGCCGCCTCGACATGGCTGCGCGTGTCGTTCCACAGGATGCAGGGGCGCAGCACCTTGTCCGAGGCGTCGAGCAATGTGGCGCCATGCATCTGGCCTGAGAGGCCGATGCCCTTGACCGCCGCAAGCTCCTTCGGATGGGAAGCCTTGAGTTCGGCAATCGCCGCCTCGCAGGCCTCGATCCAGTGCGCCGGCTCCTGCTCCGACCAGCCGGAATGCGGCCGCGAGACGTCCAGCGAGCCATGGCCGGAACCGATGACCTTCTGGCGATCATCGATCAGCAGCGCCTTGACGCCCGAGGTGCCCAGGTCGAGGCCGAGATACATGATTTCCTCCCACTGCCATTAATTTTTTCGGATCTCGAAAAAATCTGGCTTGGCCAGTTCTTATGCCAAGATCCGCCTCGGGTCAATTCTCTGACAAATCGGCCGCGCGTCGCGAGAACAGCGCCGACAGCGGGCTGTCCGGCCGCGCCAGCCGGCGCTCGGCGGCGAGCGCCCGGGCCAGCCCGCCATCGCCGGCACGTAGAGACGCCTCGATCAGCGTCAGGTCGATCACGTCGCGCTGCGCGTGACTGCCGCCGAAGCGGTGGGCAATCGACCGGATCGGCCGGATAAGGCGCGCGGCTTCGCCATAGTTGCCCTCGCCGAACGCCTTGATGGCAAGCGCCAGCGGGTGACCGACGTCGCGCGTGAAGGCGGCGTTGTCGTCATTTCCGCGCATCGCCTCACGCTGCGCTCCCAGCAAGGTTTGCGCCGGCGCGTCCAATCCGGCCCCGACAAAGGCCATCATCGCATGCGCGTCGTTGAAGGCATAATTGCCGGCGGCGGCCATCGGCGCCCAGTTTTCTGCAAGTGCCGCCCAGCGGTCGCCGACGTCGACGCCACCAAGATGCAGACGCCACAGGATCGCCGAGGCGTCGACCATGTTGAGCGCCAGCGTCGAGCGGTCGCCATAGATCGGCCCGTCATAGAGGCTCAGCACCTCGTCGGTCTCGCCGAGATCGTAGTGGAACAGCGCCAGATGCCACCAATTGTGGATTTTCAGAAAGCTGTCCTTCGACCACGCATCGGGATTGGCGCGCATCCAGGCGATGCCGTCCTGTTGCCGGCTTTGCATTTCCATGACATGCGCGACCGCGTGCTGCGCCCAGCCGTCGCGCGGCTCGATCTCGATCGCCTGCCGACCAAAACTTTCGGCGCGAGCATAGTCGCCCATTTCCTCCAGTCCGAAGGCCTGCATGCCGAGGATGGCATGATGGCCCGGCATGCCCTTCTGCCATGCCGGCAGCGCCCGGCCGATGCGGTCGCGCAGCATGCGCGCATTGCCGGTGAAGAAGTCGATCTGGTGTCCCACCTGCAGCGCCACCGCGTCGAGCGGATTGTCGATCGCAATATCCTCCAGGACGAGGGCGGCGTCGTGCCAGCGGCCCGCCGCGAGATGGCCAAGCGCCGCGACATGCGCCTGCTCGCGCGTGGTGCCGGCAAGCGGCAGCGCCGCCGCATGGCAGGATCGCGCGACCGCCATGGCCTCCCGCTCGGTGGCCAGCCCGAACAGGTAGCCCTTGAACACATGCGCCATCACGAAACCGGGATCGTCGGCGATGGCGCGGTCGATCGAGCCGACCGGATCGCCGATGAAGCATTGCAGCTCGCGGACGGCTCTGGCGTAGGACGAAAACCCGGCTTCGGTCGCGCCTGAATAAGCCAGGCCGAATGCGTCCTTCAGCGCCATTGAGTTGTCCTTCGATGATCGCAAATCGTCTGTTCGAAGCCCGATCCTAAAGCATCGGCGCGGGCCGGCCAACGCCAGGCTGGTCCAATGAATACTTAGGCATTTCGCAGTTTATCAACCATGCGCCGCAGAATTGGCTTTGTAAAATTTTCCGAATTGTGTCTTCATTGCGGCGCCGAGCGAGGGGCTTGAAATCGCGATTTGCGAGGACGCGATGCGGCACCTGATGGATAGGCTTCAGAACTGTAATTCGGAAGGCAAGAGGCGTGGAACTGCTTCGTCGTGGCGAAAGCCGCGTCGTTTGAACCAACGCTATATTAGACTGCTTGCAACAACCGCGTTCGCGTTGCTGCCCAATTCCACGGCATTCGCCGCCTGCGTTCTGGCTCCTACTGCCGGCAACGACGCCTTTATCTGCGACAGCGGCGATTCGGGCGGCAGCCTCACCGACACGGGCGGCAACAACACGCTGACCTTTCCTTCCGGCGGCACCGGGCAGATCAGCGGTAACGTCACCTTCGGCGCCGGCGCAGATCGTATCGACATGCAATCCGGCACCATCACCGGCACGGTCGACCAGGGTGACGGCACCGACTTCTTCACCATCGGCGCCGGCACCGTCGCCGGCAATGTCCAGCAGGGCGCGGGTATCGACGATTTCAATATGAGCGGCGGCCAGATCGGCTCGCTCAACCAGGGCGACGGGCTCGATACCTTCACCATGACCGGCGGCCGCATCGGCCGCGTCAACATGAAGCTCGACCAGAACTACTTCAACATGTCCGGCGGCGAAGTCACCGGCTTCGACAAGGACACCATCATCCTCTCCGGGGGCACGATCGGCGGCAACATCAGCGTCAGCGGCGGCGACGACAGCGTCACCATCACCGGCGGCACCGTCGGCGGCGACGTGCTGATGAGTTTTGGATCCGACAGCTTCGTCTGGGATGGCGGCGGCATCATCTATGGCAGCGTCGACCTTGGCGCCGACAACGACACCGCCAGGCTCAGCAACCTAACCAAGTCCAATATCGGAGGCGCCGATGCGCTCAACGGCGGTCTTGGTACCGACACGCTCACCTTCGACAACGTCAAGCTGGACGGCATCGCCAGGGTCCAGAACTGGGAAACGATCAACGCCACCAACGACACCCAATTGACCTTGGACGGCAATCTCGTGCTGGGCGACAGCGGCACGGGCACCGGCACCCTCAATGTCGACCAGGCAAGCACGCTCTATGGCGGCGGCTTCAACGCGTCGATCCAGGCCTTCACGGCGGGACAATTGGCCTCGGTCATCAACGCCGGCCGCATCGATCTGACCAACGGCAGCACCGGCGCCACCGATCGCCTGACGATCTCCGGCAACTATGTCGGCATGGGCGGGTTGTTGCTCATCCAGACCGAACTCGGTGACGACAGCTCCGCCTCCGACAGGCTTGTCCTGTCGGGCGGCACGGCTTCGGGCAGCACCGGCATCGCCGTGGTCAATGCCGGCGGCGCCGGCGCCGAGACCACCGCGGACGGCATCATGGTCGTGCAAGCGATCAACGGCGCCACATCCAGCGCCAACGCCTTTGCGCTGGACGCGCCGGTCGCGGCCGGCGCCTTCGAATATTACCTCTTCAAGGGTGGCGTCAGCGCCGGCAGCGCGGAGAACTGGTACCTGCGCTCGGCGCTGATCACGCCGACATCGCCGGCAGCGGCTCCGTCCGAGCCCACGCCCGCGCTCGAGCCCGTGCCGCCGGAAACCGAGCCGCCGCCACCGCCATCGGAGCTGCCGCCGGTGCCGGTGCCGACCGAGGGCGACATCAACAACCCGCCGGTCGATCCGACGCCGCCGGTGCAGGCGAGCGATCCGGAGCCCGAGGCACCGCCGGCCCCGCCCGAGGCGCCACCTGCCGATCCGCCGCCACCGCCACCGCCGGTGCCGACCGCAGTGCCCAATCTGCCGACGCCGGCGGCGGGTGAGCAGATCCTCCTCTACCGCGTGGAAGTGCCGGTCTATTCCGCCGTGCCGCCGGTGGCCGATCATCTGGCGCTGGCGACGCTCGGCACCTTCCACGAGCGCCGCGGCGAGCAAATCCTGCTGTCGGACCCCGAGATCAACCCCGTCTGGGGCCGCGTCTTTGGCCAGGATACCAAGCTGGGCTGGTCGGGAACGGTCTCGCCGTCCTTCGACGGCACGCTGTTCGGCTTCCAGGCGGGCTTCGATGCTTTCGGTCGCGAAGGCGCCTCGGGTGAAATCGATCGCGCCGGCCTGTTCATTGCCTATGCCAACATGAACGGCGACGTACGCGGCCAGGCGCTTGGCCAGAACAACCTCGCCGTCGGCGACATCGACCTCGGCGGCACCAGCGTCGGCGGTTACTGGACGCGGATCGGTAAGGGCGGCTGGTATCTCGACGGTGTGCTCATGGCGACCTTCTTCGATGGCTCGGCCAGCTCGTCCCGCGGTATCGGCATCGACGTCAAGGGAACCGGCGTCACCGCGTCGCTCGAAGGCGGATATCCGATAGCGCTCGCGCAAGGTTGGACGCTGGAGCCGCAGGCGCAGCTCATCTGGCAGCACATCTCGCTCGACGATACCGAAGACCGGTTCTCGTCGGTTGCCTTCGACGCCGGCGATGACGTCACCGGCAGGATCGGCTTAAGGCTGCAAGGCGAGACGGTCATGAGCGGCATGGCGCTGCAGCCCTACCTCAAGGCCAATTTCTGGCACGGCTTCGGCGGTACCGACCATGTCGATTTCGAAGGCACCGACATTTCGACCGAGGGCAAGTCCACCTCGTTCGAATTCGGCGGCGGCGTGGTCGCCAAGGTGACGGACAAGGTCAGCGTCTTCGCCACCGGCGATTACACCACCAATCTCGGCGGCGACAAGCGGCGCGTGCTGGAAGCCAATCTGGGGCTGAGCGTGAAATGGTGAAAACCGGGTGGTTTCACCATTTCAGCCATTGGTTCAATTGCCGGAGCGCATCGCCACCGTAGCGATGCCGGCGCCAACCAGCAACGTTCCGCCGGTGCGGTTGAAGATGCGGATCGCCTTCGGATTGCGCACGATGGCGCGGGCCCGCGAGGCGACCAGGGCATAGCCCAGGGCGTTGGTGAAGGCGAGCGCCAGGAAGGTCGTTTCGAAGATCAGCATCTGCGTCCAGAAATCGGCATGCCGGTCGAGGAACTGTGGCAGGAAGGCGACGAAGAAGGTGATGCTCTTCGGGTTGAGCGCCGTCACCAGCCAGGCATGCGCCATCATCCTTGCCGCAGACACCGCGTCGGTGCGCGGCTCGGCCTTCAGCGCGCCGCCGGCGCGGAACAGTTTGATGCCGAGATAGATCAGATAGCCGGCGCCAATCACTTTCAGCACCGTGAACACCGTGGCCGAAGCCGCAAGCAGCGCGCCGATGCCGAGCATCGACAGCGTCATGGCGGTGAAGTCGCCGAGCGCGACGCCGACCGCCATCGGCAGCGCGGTGCGCCAGCCCTGGCCCAGCGCATAGGAGACGACCAACAGGATCGTCGGGCCCGGGATGACGAGAAGGATGGTGGAAGCGGCGGCGAACGCAGCCCAGTTTTCGAAGGACATTTCCCTACTCCTTGAGCGCAAAGAACAGGATAAATCCTGGGGTCTTCGCGATTGTAAAGGGGCCATGGGCAAAATCTTCGGTGCTGGCTTGCCTGGCTCCTCCGGCGATGTGACGGGCCGTTAAGGTTAAGTCCGGCTTCGCGCCTTTCACGCTTTCTCAACCATGAATGATGAAAATGCCAGCCATTCGGCCGGACCGTGCTTCCCGCCGACAGCGTAGGGTTTGGTGTATGCGCGAGTTGCCGCAAAGTCTGACGGCGCCTTCGAACGGCGAAACCGTCGAAACCGAAATTCCGCTTTCCCGCCGCGCCATGCTGTCCGGCATGGGCGCCGTGGCGCTGCTCGGCATCGCCGGCTGCAGCACCACCGAGACGCTCGATCTGCCGCAATTGCAGCTCGACGACACGACCACCGGCTCGGTGCATCCGATGCGCCCGGCGATCAGTGTCGACAAGAACGTCACCGGCCCGGACGTGATGTATGCCTCGCTCACCGATGGCGGCTTCCAGGTGCCCGCCGTGCCATGGCAGAAGGTCAAGCCGGAATTCCGCCGCCAGATCGTCGTCGACAAGACCGGCGAGGCGCCCGGCACCATCGTCGTCCACCTGCAGGAGCGCATGCTCTATCTGGTCCAGCCGGGCGGCGACGCCATCCGCTACGGCGTCGGCATCGGCAAGGACGGCTTCCGCTGGTCGGGCCGCGCCAACATCCAGTACGGCAAGGAGTGGCCGGTCTGGACGCCGCCGCCGGAGATGGTCAAGCGCAAGCCGGAGCTGGTGAAGTGGCAGGGCGGCCAGCCCGGCGGCCTCACCAATCCGCTCGGCGCCCGCGCGCTCTACATCTACCAGAACGGCAAGGACACCGGCTACCGCATCCACGGCTCGCCCGAATGGTGGAGTATCGGCCAGGCGATGTCGTCGGGCTGCGTGCGCCTGATCAACCAGGACATCATCGACCTCTACAACCGCGTGTCCAAGAGGAACCCGGTCGTCGTCGTCTGATCCGCCGTCAGTGAGGTTTCTTCCGTTGCGCGATGCCGCAAGACAGGCGAAGGTGCCCTGAAAACCTTCGTCTCGGGAGAAGAAGATCATGGCCGGAACTTTCGTCATCGCGCAGGGCGGCGGCCCCACCGCCGTCATCAACCAGACGGTCGTCGGCGCCACGCTGGAGGTCCGCAAGCGACATCCCGGCGCCAAGGTGCTAGGCTCGATCCATGGCGTGCGCGGCATCCGCGACGGCAACTATGTCGACCTGTCCGCCATTCCGGAGGACCGGCTGCGGCTGATTGCCGGCACGCCGAGCGCCGCCCTCGGCTCGACCCGCGACAAGCCCGACGCCGCCTATTGCGAGGTCATCCTCAACGGCCTGAAGAAGGCCGGCGCCGATGCCTTCATCTATATCGGCGGCAACGACACCTCGGGCACCCAGCAGATCCTGACCGATGCCGCCGGCGGCACGATGGCCTTCGTGCATGCCCCGAAAACCATCGACAACGATCTCGAGGAGAACGACCACACGCCTGGCTTCATTTCGGCTGCCGAATTCGTCGCCGGCGCGTTCCTTTCCGTCGATCTCGATTTTCGTGCGCTGCCCGGCATCTATGTCGGCATCGTCATGGGCCGGCATGCCGGCTTCCTGACCGCCGCCGCCGCCGCCTGGCAGCTTGATCCGGACAGCGGTCCGCATCTCGTCTATGTGCCGGAGCGCGCCTTCTCCGCCGAGCGTTTCATCGACGATGTCCGCAAGACGCTCGATCGTCACAAGCGCTGCATCGTCGCCGTCTCGGAGGGCGTCAGCACCGCCGACGGCAAGGCGCTGGTCGAAAGCCTGGTGCCGCCGGAAAAGCTCGAACGTGACCAGCATGGCAACGTCAAATTGTCGGGCAGCGACCTGCCGGCGGCGCTCGAGCGGGCGCTGGCCGAAGGCCTGCCGGGCAAGCGCGCGCGGGTCGACGCGCTGGGCTATATGCCGCGCGGCTATGTCGGCGCGATCAGCGCCGTGGACGCCAAGGAGGCTTTCGACGCCGGCGCCTTCGCGGTTGCCGTCGCCGAAGAGGGCGGCGGCTCGGTGGCGCTGCAATATGACGGATCGAAGACCGTGCTGAAGAAGGTGCCGCTGAAGGCGGTCGCCGGCAAGACGCGCCACATGCCGGACAACTTCATGAAGCCGGACGTCAACCAGCTGTCGGAGGCCGGCATGGCCTATCTGAAGCGGCTGGTGCCGGAAAAATACAAGGTCGGGAAGCCTTTCGTCTGATGGGCGACCTCGTTGTGGGCGACTGGTTCGGCAAGGCGATTGTCGATGCCAGGACGACGATGCTGACCGAGCCGTTCGTGCACGATTTCGTGCGCGCCAACATCTGGCATCTCGAGGGCCGTGATGCCGACCTGCTGGTCGACACCGGCATGGGCATCTGGCCGCTGGCGCCCGAGATCGAAACGCCGGCCGGCAAACCGCTGATCGTCGTCGCCACCCACATACATCTCGACCATGTCGGCTCGCTGCACGAATTCCCGCTGCGCATGGGGCCGAAGGTCAGCGCGGCGCAATTCGACGACATGGATGATGCCGTCACCTATGCCTACATGTTCCACAATCTCGACGGCGCGGTATCAAAGCTGCCGGCGCCCGCCTGGAAGGCGGCCGACTATCGGATCCCGTCGGCGCCGCTCACACGTGCGCTCGACGATGGCGATATCGTCGATCTCGGCGACCGGAAATTCCGCGTGCTGCATCTGCCGGGACATTCGCCGGATTCGATCGGGCTTTTCGACGAAGCCGACGGGCTGCTCTTTGCTGGTGACGCCATCTATGACGGCATGCTGATCGACGATCTGCCGGATTCGGATCGTGCTGCCTATTGCCGCACCATGCAGCGGCTGCTCGACCTGCCGATACGCATCGGCCATGGCGGTCATGGCCCGAGTTTCAATGGCCAGCGCATGCGAGAGATCGCATCCGCCTACCTGCGCCGGAGAGAGCGGTTCGTGAGCGCTCTCTGAATTAAATCTTCGTAAGGTCGCCTCAAAACCCTAATTCAGGCCATTCCACGCCCTAAATCTTGATTGTCGATCCGGCCGGCTGCCATGCATGGCGAGGCAGGCAATCCCGGTCGCCGACACGCCGACGGATGCGTGCCTCGAGAGCCACCCGCGGCGACCGATCAACTCTCGCCCGGACAGAAACGACCATGTCACCCATCAGCATTCTTCGTAGACATCGCGTCGCGGCCCTGCTGGGCGCTGCGCTGATCATTACCCCCGTTGTCGTCTCCTTTGCGCAAAATGAGGGCAACAGCGGCTTGAGCAACGTAGCCGCGACGACCCAGACCCCCGTCGCCGGCATCACCGCCCCCAACGGCTCGTTCGCGCCGGTCGTCGCCATCGCCAAGCCGGCTGTCGTGACCGTGACGACCGTGATGAAGGCGCAGCCCGGAGCGATGGGCGATGGCTCCCCCTTCGACGGCAATTCGCCCTTCGATCAGTATTTCCAGCAGTTCTTCGGCGACCAGGGCATCCCGATGCCCAAGACGCCGCCGCAGCAGTCGCCGCGGCAGGAGGCTTTGGGCTCCGGCTTCATCGTCGGCGCGGATGGCACCATCGTCACCAACAACCATGTCGTAGACGGTGCGACCTCGATCAAGGTGACGCTCGACGACGGCACCGAGCTACCCGCCAAGCTCGTCGGTCACGATGCCAAGAACGATCTGGCGGTGCTCAAGATCAAGGCGAGCAAGCCGCTGCCGACCGTCAGATGGGGTGATTCCAACAAGCTGATGACCGGCGACCAGGTGCTGGCTATCGGCAACCCCTTCGGCATCGGCACCACGGTCACCGCCGGCATCGTCTCGGCGCGCGGCCGCGACCTGCACAGCGGGCCGTTCGACGATTTCATCCAGATCGACGCGCCGATCAATCACGGCAATTCCGGCGGTCCGCTGGTCGACGTCAGCGGCAACGTCGTGGGCATCGACACCGCGATCTATTCGCCCAACGGCGGCAGCGTCGGCGTCGGCTTCGCCATCCCATCGAACCAGGCGCAAAAGGTCGTCGCCAAGCTGATGAAGGGCGGCGATATCGAATACGGCTATCTCGGCGTGCAGATCCAGCCTGTCACGCCGGATGTCGCCAGCGCCATGGGCCTCGATCATCCGGGCGGCGCGCTGGTCGCCCAGGTCACCGACGGGTCGCCAGCGGCCAAGGCCGGTATCGAGACCGGCGACGTGATCACCGGTTTCGGCGGCCAGGAGATCAAGGATCCGAAGGACCTGTCGCGCGCCGTCGCCGATGTCGCGCCCGGCGCCAAGGAGACGCTCGACGTCTGGCGCAAGGGCAAGGCGCTCCAGATCTCGGCCGATGTCGGCCGCAACACCGAGGATACGCAGACCGCTTCCACTGGCCAAGGGAACAAACCGTCGGCAGGGCAGGGCCTGGGCGTGCCGTCGCTCGGCCTTGGCCTGACCGATCTCACACCTGACATCCGTCAGGAGCTCAACCTCGCCGACAACCAGCGCGGCGCCGTGATCGAGCGTGTCAATCCGGACAAGGCAGCCTCGGCCGCCGGCCTGCAGCCCGGCGACGTCATCGTTGCCGTCGACCAGACGCCGGTGAGGAGCGCCAGGCAGGCGAACCAGGCGATCGCCGAAGCCGCCAAATCCGGCAAGAAGTCGGTGCTGCTGCTGGTCGATCGCGCCGACGCGCAGATATTCGTCGCCGTGCCTTTCGCCGCCGGGTGATTGCCCGCAAGGACCTGCCGGCAGGGAGCGATTTCAGGAAAAGTGCGTCGCGGTTTTCCGTCCGAAATTGCGTCAAACAAATATCCAGTCGGCAGGTCCTCTTCCGAGAAACCGGTTGCCCGTCGGGGCGTCTTCGAGAAGACTGCGGCACAACCTGCCCAATCGAAGGAGGCGTCTTAATGGTCACCCGCGGCTTCTTTTCCGGACGGCGTCCTCCATCGGACACCGATGCGCGCATCCCGCCGGGGCAGTACGTGGAACAGGGTTTTCCGGTTCTCTCGGCGGGGCCGACGCCGCGCTTGCGCATCGAGGACTGGTCCTTCACGCTCAAGCATGGGCCAAAGCCGATCAAGAAATGGAACTGGGCCGAATTCAACGCCCTGCCGCAAAACAAGATGACACGCGACATCCATTGCGTGACCGCCTGGACCAAGTTCAACACGCCCTGGCAGGGCGTGCTGATCGACGACATCCTCGCCGATGCCGGCATCGAGCCGCCGACTGGCTTCACGCTGGCGCATTCCTTCGACGGCTATTCCACCAACGTGCCGACCAAGGACCTCGTTGCCGGCAAGGCGATGGTGGCGCTGTTTTACGAGGGCAAGCCGATCGCTCCCGACCATGGCGGACCCGCGCGGCTCCTGGTGCCGCATCTCTATTTCTGGAAGTCGGCCAAATGGGTGAACGGTCTGCAGTTCACCGAGCGCGACGAGCCTGGTTTTTGGGAGCTGCGCGGCTATCACATGTATGGCGACCCCTGGCGCGAGCAGCGCTATTCAAGTGACCCATGAGGGGCGATCCGTGAGGGGCGATCCCGTGAAGGGTGAGCAATGAGCGCCGAACCGCAGCCACAGTCGCCGTGGCAGACGGCCACGATCAGCCGCATCGAAAAGCGCACGCCGCGCGTCACCAGCTTCTGGTTCCAGCCGTCGCGTCCGTTCACCCATCTGGCGGGGCAGCATGTCGATGTCAGGCTGACGGCGCCGGACGGCTATCAGGCGCGCCGTTCCTATTCCATTGCCTCGGCGCCTGAAGCAGGCGCCGCTATCGAGCTGGCGATCGAGCGGCTCGACGATGGCGAGGTTTCGCCTTTCTTCCACGACGTGGCGGAGGTCGGCGACGAGATCGAATTGCGTGGACCGCTCGGCGGCCACTTCATCTGGGAGGTGAGCGATGGCGGGCCGATCCTTCTGGTCGGCGGCGGTTCCGGCGTGGTGCCGCTGATGGCGATGGTGCGCCACCGCACCCTGCAAAGATCGGCTGCGCCGATCGAGCTGGTGTTTTCGGCGCGGACCTGGGACGAAGTGATCTTCCGCGATGAATTGATCGGCCTCGACGACCGCCGCGACGGCTTCGATCTGGTGCTGACGCTGACACGCGAGCAAGCCCGCCGCCCCTCCGATTATTCCCGGCGCGTCGACGCCCATATGATGGTGCAGGCCATGGAACGGCTGCCGAAGGCGCCCAGGCTCGCCTATGTTTGCGGCTCGAATGCGTTCGTGTCGGCCGCCGCTGCAGCCCTGATCGACGCCGGCGTTCCGGCAGGGCTCATCCGGACGGAGCGCTACGGGGTTTGAAGCGGCACGGACCTGTGGCCGGCACCGCCTCCGAATCGCGTCCCTGATCAGCCTCAAAAGGGTTAACAGTATCGAAAAGTGACTATTAGGAGATTCTAAAATCGAACCGAACGGTTCGTTTCTGTTGACGGTGCGTGCAAGAGGGGTGAACATTGGCACTCCGACACACTTGGTGAGTCAAATGCCATGATCAGGTAACATGCTGATTTAAAAGCAAAAAAACAGATGATAGGCATGCTTATAATAATTTCAAGGTGCGGACTCATGGTCCAGCCGGAACAACTTCGTGATTGGAATCCGGCAGCCGGCTCACCCACATCGGGGCTGTCCGGACGACGCGATTTTCATTCCCAAGACACGCCGCTAGACGGACGGAAAAAAGATACTGGAGTACCAAAAATGAAAAAGATTGTTCTCACTGCCGCCGCCCTTCTGGCCATTTCCGGCAGCGCCTTCGCCGCGAGCGACAACTATGGTTCCAACGGCGCCAACCAGCCGGCTGCCGCGGTCGACACGTCCTACACGGCTTCGACCCATAAGTCGGCCCCGGCCGCTCAGCAGCCGGTCACTCAGGGTGCTGACCGCAACCTCTTCGGCAACAACTAACTGCCGAAGCGCGGCCGTGATCCGAAAATGAGGGGCCATGGCCGACAGGAGACAGACGGCGGGCTTCACCCGCCGCCTCCCATGCATGTCGCCCAAAAGTGCCTAGCGGTTTTGGGAAAACGACATGCATCAGATTTGGAATTCAGGAGTACTGAAATGAAGAAGATTGTTCTTGCCGCCGCGGCCGTTCTGGCCCTGTCCAGCGCTGCCTTTGCCGCCAGTGACAACTACGGCTCCAACGGCGCCAACCAGCCGACTGCCGCAGTCGACACCACCCGCACCTCGTCGATCGGCACCGACTCGCCGGTCTACAAGCTGCTGAACTCGTCGAACGACGTGCAGTCGAACGACGTGCACAAGTCGGCCCCGCAGGGCAGCGACCGCAACCTGTTCGGTCGCTAAGCTACGGCATTCCAAACGAGAAAGAGCGGCGGGCGTGGCCCGCCGCTCTTTCTTTTCTACAGCAATTCCAGGAAAAGTGTATAGCGGTTTTCCGTCCGGAATTGCGTAAAAACAAATGGTTAGAGCAGTCCGGCGTTTCCGTGAAACGATGAACAGCTCTAGCCAGCCTCAAGCTGCCTTCGCCTCCTCGCGATGCAGGGTGAAGGAGTGGCCGTCGGCGTCGAAGATATGCAGGTCACCGGCGCTGGCGTTCAGCCGCAAGGTCTCGCCGCGCTTGACCTCGACATTGCCGGGCAGCTTGGCCACCAGCGGCAGGTCGGCGCGGCCGATATCGACATAGACGAGCTGAACCTCGCCGAGCTGTTCGATATAGTCCACCTTGCCTTCGAACAGATAATCCGTGCCGGTGGCGATCGCGAGATCCTCCGGCCGCACGCCGAAGCTCACCGCGGCGCCGTTGGCCGACGCGGGCGTCGCGATCGGCACGGTCGCCTTGCGGTCGCCGACATGGCTGACCACGGTCGGGTTGCCGGCCTTCTCGATCTTCGCCGGCAGGATGTTCATGGCGGGCGAGCCGATGAATTGGGCGACGAACAGGTTGCCCGGCCGCTTGTAGAGTTCCATCGGCGTGCCGACCTGCTCGACAACGCCTTCCTTCAGCACCACGATGCGGTCCGCCAGCGTCATCGCCTCGACCTGGTCGTGGGTGACGTAGATCATCGTCGTGTTCGGCATCTGCTCCTTCAACTTGGCGATCTCGATGCGGGTGGCGACGCGCAGTGCCGCGTCGAGGTTCGACAGCGGCTCGTCGAACAGAAACACCTTCGGATTGCGCACGATGGCGCGGCCGATGGCGACGCGCTGGCGCTGGCCGCCCGACATCGCCTTGGGCAGGCGGTCGAGATATTTGGTGAGCTGCAGGATTTCCGCCGCCTGGCGCACGCGCTTGTCGATCTCGGCCTTGCTTTCCTTGCCGATCTTCATCGAGAAGGCCATGTTGTCGTAGACGGTCATATGCGGATAGAGCGCATAGGACTGGAACACCATGGCGATGCCCCGCTTCGACGGCGGCACGTCGTTCACCACCTCGCCGTCGATCTGGAGGACGCCGGACGTGATCTCCTCCAGGCCGGCGATCGACCTCAGCAAGGTCGACTTGCCGCAGCCCGACGGTCCGACGAAGACGATGAACTCGCCCGATTTGATGTCGAGGTCGATGCCGTGGAGAATGTTGAGGTTGCCGTATGATTTCTTCACCTGGTTCAGGGTGACATCGGCCATGTTTTCTTCCTCCCAGTGATTGTCTGTCGCAACTCAGTCGATCCGCCCGAACCAGGCGCCATAGCCGCCAAGGCGGATGGGCCCGGTGCCAGCTTGTCCCGAAAAGCCATGTCCCGGCAAGGGCTGCAGCGAGCCTTTGCCGAAATCGATCTCGGCCGGCTTGCTGCCGAGGTTGAAGACGCAGGCGATGCGCTCGTTGCCTTCGCGCCGCGTGAAGGCAACGGTATCGCCATCGCTTTCGATGAAGTCGATATCGCCCTTGCCCAGCGCGGGGTGCTGGCGGCGAAAGGCGAGGAAGCGCCTATAGTGCTCGAGCAGCGAGCTCACATCGCCTTGCTGCACGTTCACCGCCTGCGAAAGATGCTTGCCGGGCACCGGCAGCCAGGGCTTTGCGGTCGAGAAGCCGCCATTCTTGGCTGCCGCTTCCCACACCATCGGCGTGCGGCAGCCGTCGCGGCCCTTGAATTCCGGCCAGAAACGGATGCCGTAGGGGTCCTGCAGGTCCTCGAACTTGAGTTCGGCCTCGCCGAGGCCGAGCTCCTCGCCCTGGTAGATGCAGACCGAGCCGCGCAGCGACATCAAGAGCGCCGAGATCACCTTGAGATAGGCGGTCGGATCCGCCTCGTTGGCGGCCCAGCGCGAGGCCACGCGCATCACGTCATGATTGGAGAAGGCCCAGCAGGACCAGCCGTCGCTGGCGACCTGGCCGAAGGCCTCCAGCACCGCGCGCACCTTGGCGGCACTGATCTTTTCCGGCGCCAGGAAGTCGAAGGAATAGCACATGTGAACGCGCTTGCCGTCGGCGGTGTAGGCGGCCACCACTTCCAGCCCGCGCTGCGAATCGCCGACCTCGCCGACGGCGGCCTGCGCCGGATATTCGTCGAGCAAGGCCCGGAAACGCTCGAGGAAACCGAGGTTTTCCGGCCGGCTCTTGTCGTAGATATGGTCCTGGTAGTTGTAGGGGTTCACCGCCGGCGCCGTCTGGTCGTTGCGCTCTTCCGGCGGCAGCGGCGGGTTGTCCTCCAGCCCCTGGCTGTGGAAGTAGAAATTGATGGTGTCGAGGCGGAACCCGTCGACGCCACGCTCCAGCCAGAAGTGGGTGACCTCGAGCAGCGCGTCCTGCACTTGCCGGTTGTGGAAGTTGAGGTCGGGCTGCTCGGCCAGGAAATTGTGCATGTAATATTGCTGGCGGCTGGTGTCCCACTGCCAGGCCGAGCCGCCGAAGATCGACAGCCAGTTGTTGGGCGGCGTGCCGTCGGGCTTGGCGTCCGCCCACACATACCAGTCCGCTTTTGGATTGGTCCGGCTGGAGCGGCTTTCCTTGAACCAGGGGTGGATGTCGGCGGTGTGCGACAGCACCTCGTCGATCATCACCTTGAGGCCCAGCCGATGGGCTTCCGCGACAAGCGCGTCGAAATCGGCCAGCGTGCCGAACATCGGATCGACGTCGCAATAGTCCGACACGTCGTAGCCGAAATCCTTCATCGGCGATTTGAAGAAGGGCGAGATCCAGATGGCGTCGACGCCCAGCGAGGCGATGTAGGGCAGGCGGCGCACAATGCCTTGCAGGTCGCCGATGCCGTCGCCATTCGAGTCCTGATAGGAGCGCGGATAGATCTGGTAGATCACCGCGCCCCGCCACCAGTCGCGGTCGACGGCGGGGTCCGGTCTCGAAGTCGCCTTCAAAGCCGATCGCATTTTATCAACCTCCTTTCACCGAGCCGGCAAGCAGCCCGCGGACGAAATAGCGCTGCAGCGAGAAGAAGACGATCAGCGGCACGATGATGGTCACGAAGGCCGATGTCGTCAGGATCTCCCAGTCGCCGCCGCGCGAGCCGAGCAGCGCGTTGAGCTTGGCCGTCAGCACGATCTGATCGGCCTCGGTGCCGAGGAAAACCATCGCCACCAGAAGATCGTTCCATACCCACAGGAATTGGAAGATGGCGAAAGAGGCGAGCACCGGAAACGACAGCGGCAGCACGATTTTGACGAAGATCTCGAAGTCGCTGGCGCCGTCGATGCGTGCCGATTCCATGATCTCGCGCGGCAGGCCGGCGATGTAGCTCCTGAGCAGATAGATGGCGAAGGGCAGGCCGAAGCCGGTATGCGCCAGCCAGATGCCGAGATAGGTCTTCGACGGCACGCCGAAGAAGCTGCCGACGCCATTGTAGAGTTTCAACAGCGGGATCAGCGACATCTGCAGCGGCACCACCAGCAGACCGATGATGACGGCGATCAAGAGCGCCCGGCCGGGAAAGCGCATCCAGGCCAGCGCATAGGCCGCGAACGCGGCGATCAGGATCGGGATGACCGTCGAGGGAATGGTCACCGTCAGCGAGTTCATGAAGGAGCGGCCGATGCCTTCCGAGAACAGCACGGTTTTGTAATTGTCGGTGGTGAATTTCGGCGGCGCCGACGAGGCGAAATAGACGCGCTGGCCGCGCTCGCCCTCGAAGGCCTTAGGCGAGGAGAGAACGAAGCTGCCGTCGGCATTCATCTGCAAGGTGACGCCGTCGCCGAGATCGGCGGCCGTTCCGGCCGCGTATTGCGTCGGCGCCGACGACTTGACGCCGAAGGCGCTGATGTTGCGCTTGGCGCCGTCGCCGAAGATGTTGCCCTCGATGACGTATTTGCCGTCCTTCTGCGCCTGCGCCGAAGCGGCCGGCAGCCGTCCGGCTTCGGTCTGGCTGGAGCTGGCGAAGGAATTCCACCAGCCCGAGGCGATGATCTGGTCCTTGTCGCGCAGCGACGAGACGAGGATGCCGAGCGTCGGCACGGTCCAGATCGCCACGAAGACGAGCACCGCGATGTGGACGCCGAAGCGGCTGGCAAAGGACTTTCCGGTCTTGGCGGTCATCTCAGTGCCCTCCCGTCTCTTTGTTGGCCTGACGGATGTTCCAGACCATGATCGGAATGACCGCGATCATGATGATGATGGCGATCGTCGCGCCGCGCCCGAAGTCGCCGCCGCCGCGGAACATCCAGTCGAACATCAGGTTGGCGAGCACCTGGCTGTTCCACTGGCCGTTGGTCATCGTCAGCACGATGTCGAACACCTTCAGCACCAGGATAGTGATGGTGGTCCAGACCACGGCGATCGTGCCCCAGATCTGCGGCACCATGATCTTCCAGAAGATCTGGAACGGGTTGGCGCCGTCGATGACCGCGGCTTCGATCGTCTCTTCCGGAATGCCGCGCAGCGCCGAGGATAGGATCACCATGGCGAAGCCGGTCTGGATCCAGATCAGGATGACCATCAGGAAGAAGTTGTTCCAGAAGGGCAGCGATATCCATACCTGCGGCTGGCCGCCGAAATACTGGATGATGGCATTGAGCAGGCCGATCTGGACCTGGCCTTCGCCGCGGTACTCGTAGATGAATTTCCAGATCACGCTGGCGCCGACGAAGGAGATCGCCAGCGGCAGGAAGATCAGGCTCTTGGCGATCGTGCCCCACCAGATCTTGTCGGTGAGCACGGCGATGATAAGCCCGAGGAAGGTGCATGCGGCGGGCACCACCGCGAGCCAGATGATGTTGTTGAGGATCGAGTTGCGAAACTCGCGATCGCCGAACGCCCATTCGTAGTTGGCGAGGCCGACGAAGGTCGCACCGCCGCGGTCGAGGAAGGATAGCCTCAGCGTCTCGACGACCGGATAGATCAGGTAGATGGTGAGGATGATCATCGCCGGTCCGACGAAAAGCCACGGCCGGACCAGCCCCTGCCGGCGCAGATTGTCGACGGCGGCAGTGCCGGAGACGCCGCGCGACGGGAAGACGACGTCGAGCAGCTTGTTGGCGCCCCAGAAATAGGCGACACAGCCGCCGACGCCGATGATGATGACGAATATGGCCGAGAAAATCTGAGCCGCCATGGGTCCCTCTCCCTGCGCATGACCGGCCAGGCAAGTCCTGGCGATTGGATGCACCGATTGTACTTAAAGCGCGCCGCGATCTTTCAAGTTCGCTCCATGCGCTTTAAGTCTCTGTTTTGATGCATGTCGTCTCTCCAAAACCGCTGCGCACCTTTGGGCGACATGCATTATCCGGAACAATCGAGACGCGAAGGCTTCCGGCGTCGCCGCCGGTCGGATCCGGGCCGTGGCGGCCCGGATCCAGTAGGAGGATCAGAAAGGTCTGACTTCAGCCGCCACAGGCGGCCTACTTGATGGCATCCCAGCTCTTCTGGATGTCGGTGGCGACGTCCTGGGCGGACTTGCCGCCGACCAGGTCGATCATGCCGGTCCAGAAGGAACCCGCGCCGATCTTGCCGGGCATCAGGTCGGAGCCGTCGAAGCGGAAAGTCGAGGCATTGGCCAGGATGTCGCCCTGCTTCTTCAGCGCCTCGCTGGCATAGGCTTCCTTGTTCACCGCCTTGTACGGGGTCACGAAGCCACCCTGCGCCATCCAGATCTCATGCGCCAGCGGCATCTTCAGGAAGTCGATGAAGGCACGCGCGCCCTTGCTATCCTTGGTGATCATGACCAGCGTGCCGGCGCCGAGCACGGGCGTGCCGAGATCGGGCTTGGAGGCATAGGGCGGATAGTAGAAGAAGTCGGCGTCCTGGCCGATCTTAGTGCCCTGCGGGAAGAAGGTCGGAATGAACGAGGCCTGCTTGTGCATGTAGCATTTCGGCGGCACCGAGAAGAGCCCCTTCGGGCTGTCACGGAAGTCGGTCGCCGCGACCGCCTTGGCGCCGCCGTCGACCATCTTGTCGTCGGTGGCGATCTTGCCGAAGATGTCGATGGCGTTGACCACGGCCGGGTCGTTGAACGGGATCTCGTTCTTCACCCACTTGTCATAGACGTCGGGGGTCTGCGTGCGCAGCATGATGTCCTCGACCCAGTCGGTCGCCGGCCAGCCGGTGGCGCCGCCGGAGCCGAGGCCGATGCACCAGGGCTTGCCGCCGTCGGCGATGATCTTCTTCTCGAGATCGGCGAGCTCTTCCTGCGTCTTCGGCACCTTGTAGCCGGCTTCCTCGAAATTGTCCGGCGAGTACCAGACCAGCGACTTCACGTCGGCCTTGTAGGGGAAGGCGAAGAAGCCCGGCTTGCCGTCCTTGTCCTTGAAGGTGCCGAGGTCGACCCATGACTGGCCGGCGCCGTAATTGTCCTTCACCCACTTGGCGGTGTCGTCGCCGAGCGGAGTGAGCAGGCCCTTGGAAGCGAGGTCCTGGATGAGGCCGGGCTGCGGCAGCACGGCGATGTTGGGCGGGCTGCCGGCCTGGGTGTCGATGACGATCTGCTGTTCGTAATTCTCCGACGAGGAGTACTTGATCTCGGCGCCGGTGGCTTCCTGGAAATATTCCAGAACGGTACGCACAAGACCCTCGTCCTCGCCGCGCCACGGCCCGAAGATGGTCAGCGTCTCGCCCTTGAGATCGACTTTCTTGAGCTCGTCGTAGTTCGCCCAGTGGAAACGCGGGTCCTCGCCCGGCTTGAACTTCAGTTCGGCTTGCGCCGGCAGGCTGAAAGCGAGCGCGGCGAACGCGGCGCCCAAGAGAAGCATTTTCTTCATCGCAATTCCTCCCAGTGGTCAAAACAGTTCGGACGAAACCTCCATCTCGTCCGCCGACGCCCGCGGAACTGTGACTCAGCGAGAAGGCAACCGCAACCTTTCGGAGAGTCTTCCAAAGCGCTTTGGCTTTTTCGATCTCGCCATTGAATTGGCCGGAAGTCAAGAGGGTTACGACACTAATCGATTTAAATTTCTGCGCGACTGGCGAGAAAGTGCATTGCAGCATGCTTTTTTGGCGCTGCAACAGCAATTTTTACTTCAAACTGCTTTGTGCCGACACTAAGGTCATTCCGTCTGGCGGCATTGCCAGTCGTCATCGGATCGATTCAAATTTAAAGCGCTTTGAGGCTGGAGGCCTCCGATGAACCTCAAGCAACTCTCGCACATGCTGTCGCTTTCGCAGACCACGGTAAGCCGCGCGCTGAACGGCTACCCGGAGGTCAACGAGGAGACGCGGCGCCGCGTGATGGATGCCGCCAAGCGCCATGGCTACCGGCCGAACCCCAGCGCGCGACGGCTGGCCACCGGCAAATCGGGCATGATCGGCTATGTGCTGCCGACCGGCAACACCGTCGACATCGATCCGCATTTCGTCGAGTTCCTCTCCGGCCTCGGCGACTATGCCCGCTCGCACGAGCTCGACCTCGTGCTCTCGCCCGCCGATGCCGACGACCAGGAGACGACCTATCGGCGTATCGTCGCCAACCGGCAGGTCGATGCCGTCTACATCTCCTCGCCGCGCCCCGCCGACCGGCGGCTGGCGCTGGTCAACACGCTGGGCATCCCGTTCATCGTCCATGGACGCAGCGAGGGGTTCGATTTCGATTATCCCTATCTCGACATCGACAATGAGGGCGCCTTCCACGAGGCGGCGAGGCTTCTCGTCCAGCTCGGCCACAAGCGGCTGGCGCTGATCAACGGCGACGACCGCGAGACTTTCGCCATCCATCGCGAGCGCGGCGTGCGCCGGGCGCTTGCCGCGAGCGGGCTCGCGCTTGGCGAACGCCATATCTGCTCGCTGACGATGACCGAAGAAAACGGCTACCGCGCCGCCCGCCGCCTGCTCGAGCAAAGCGAGGCGCCCACCGCGATCGTCTGCTCCAGCCTGATCATGGCGCTCGGCGTCGTGCGCGCCGTGCGCGATCTCGGCCTCACCATCCCGGGCGACCTGTCGCTGGTCGCCCATGACGACGTCTTCCCTTGGCTGCGGCCGGAGAATTTCCCGGTGCCGCTGTCGACGACGCGCTCCTCGATCCGGCTTGCCGGCGCGCGAGTCGCCGAGCGCCTGGCGGCCCGGATATCGGGGTTGGAAGAGGGCGCGCGAGGCGAGGTTTGGCCGGTGGATCTGGTGGTGAGGGGATCGGTGGCCGGCGCGCCGGGGTAGCGGTCCGGAGGAATCGCGTTCGCTTCTGTTACGGGCAGTTGCCGTTCCTGTTTATAAGAACCGTTCAAGATATTAAAACTTCGACAACTAGTCGTCCAATTGCCGTTGGGCCAATTTAACTTGATAGACGCTTCCCGGATGGCTTCTCCGTCGCCATGCGTTGAGGAATATGAGCAATATGAGATATGCGAGCAGCGCAACGAAATCCCATAGACCACCAAGCATGCCGATCGATATGAAAAGAATTGTAAATCCAAATCCAGACACGATGTAATACAAGATCGAGGACCAGATATACCTCTCCATTTGAGAACTGCTCATCCGGAGACCTTGTACAATCTCATTAGAATTCACCCGGTTAGCGGCTTGACTATTCCTTCGCCGCCCCCGCCGCCTTGATGTCCAGCAGGCCATAGCCGAAATCATTGTCCCGCCCTTTCGGGCCGAGATCCTTGGCGGTTGCCGCCAGCGCTTTCTCGATGTCGTCGGCCGAGCGGTCGGGCGCGGCGTGGATGAGATTGGCGATGGCGCCGGACACAATCGCGGCGGCGAAAGAAGTGCCGGTCACCACGTCGGAGCCGGCGCCGCTCGGCGCCACCATTTCGACGCCCGGCGCGGAGATGAAGACGTAAGGACCGCGATTGGCCTGCGGCATCAGCCCGTCCTTGGCGTCGGTCGCGGTCACCGCGATGACGCCGTCGAAGGCGGCCGGGTAGCCGTAGGGCGCCTTCGGCCCGTTGTTGCCGGCCGCCGCGATCAGCACCATGCCGAGCGCGCGCGCGTTGCGGCAGGCGGTGCCGAGCAGGTCGTTCTTCGGGCCGACGAAGCTCATGTTGATGATGCGCACGTCCTGGCTCGCCGCCCAGTCGAGCGCCGACAGGATGACGTCCATGGTCGACTTGCCGCCCTCGAAGGCGCGCGCATGGTAGATCCTGGCGCCCGGCGCCATGCCTTCCAGCGCGCCGACGCCGGCGATCAGCCCGTCGACCGAGGTGCCGTGGTCGCGCTTCTCGATCGGCACGTTCGACATGGCGTCGAACTGGGCGGCGATCACGCCCTTCAGCGCCGGGTTGGTGTCGTCGATGCCGGTGTCGATGACGGCGACGCGCACATTCTCGCCGCTCGCCTGTTTTGAATCGAGCGCGATGCGGTCGAAGGCGTAGTTCACGATGCCGGCTGCCTGCTGCAGCGAATAGATGTGGTTCGGCTCGCGCCGCTGCGTGCGGCCGTCGGCGGCAAGCTGCGCCAGCACCACGCCGACCGGGCGCCCGTCGGGAATGCCGAAGCGCACCAGCGTGGCGCCCAGCAGTCGCGACTGACGCTGAGAGCGCACCTGCAGGCCGAAGGCGGTGGCGATCTGCTGCACCGCGCCGGCATCGCCAGCGACCGTCACCAGCACCTCGTCGGGCACGAATTCGCCGCTCACCGCGCGCGGCGGCGCGGCGACATTGAGCCCGGTGGGCGGCGTGACAGGTCCGCTCGGCGTGGGAGCCGGTGTCGGCGTGTTGGCGGGAGCGGCCGGCGGCGACGTCCCATTCGGGGGATTGGGCGTTGGCGTTGCCGGACCGGCCGGCGGATTCGGGAACAGGTCGACGATCAGCGCCGGCAAGAACACGGCACCGGTCGTCGTGCTCGCGCCAGGCTTGCCGCCATCGTCTCTGCCGCCGCCGTCCTTGTCGCAATCGGCGCCGGCCGCGGTCTTGCCATTGAGGCAGTCGATCTGCTTCTGCGAAAGATTCGGGTCGTTGGTCTGTGCAACGGCAGGCGCGGCGACAAATGCCGCCGCCGCCAGGAGCGCCGCATGAAAAATGACCGCCTTAGCCGCCATCGGCCGGTTTCCTTCCCTGCAGCACAGCCTCCGCGAAAGGCTGGGCGGCAACAAGGCCGACGAGCTTGTCGTAGTCGGCTGCGGTGCTGGCCGGAATTGTCACGTGAAACACGCCGTCGGCGGTCGGCCCGCCGGCTATCTTCAGCCCGTTCTGGCCGAGGAAGACGGCGATGTCCGACATCCTGGCATCGGGCTTGAACTTCACCAGGGCGAAGGGCAGCTTGGCAAGATCGTCCTGGGCGCCGGCCACCTCGAAGTCATTGCCCTTGCCACCCGGCTGCTCGAAGGACTGCA
The DNA here is from genome assembly GCA_004963905.1 of Mesorhizobium sp. Classification (GTDB taxonomy): domain Bacteria; phylum Pseudomonadota; class Alphaproteobacteria; order Rhizobiales; family Rhizobiaceae; genus Mesorhizobium. The sequence goes on along the minus strand of SUGL01000032.1, from coordinate 27,751 downwards.
CCACCACCAGCGCAAGCAGCGCCGCGGCCGCCGCCCAGGCGACGCCGGGGGGTATCGCCGTAACCTTGCCGAAAACCCTGGCGAACCACGATTGGCCGGCGGGCGCGCGCACCGGGCCGGCCTCGGCGTCGAGCGCCCTGGCAAAGCGGGAGAGCGCATCGGCCGGCGGGCGGATCGCCTCGTTGGCGGCGGCGGTGCCGGAGAATTCGGCCTCCGCCTCGCCAAGGGCCGCCATCGCCGCCGGATCGGAGGCCAGCCATTCCTCGACGGCCTCCAGCTCGGCGCCTTCCAGCGAGCCGTTCAGGTAGAACGGCAGCAGCGTCTCCATCTCGTCGCGGCGCGACATCTTTTCAGCGGCGCTCATGGCCACCCCCTGTCGTAACCGGCGGCCTTGAGAGCCTCGCCGAGTTTCTTGCGGGCGTAGAACATCCTCGTCTTGACGGTCGCGACCGGGATGTCGAGCACCTCGCCGATCTCGGTCACCGACTGGCCATGGTAATAGGCAAGGTCGATCACTGTGCGGTGTTCTTCCGGCAAGGCGTCGACGAAGCGGCGCAAGGCGGCGGCCTTGTCCTCCTTCATGGTGACGACTTCCGGCGTGTCGGCGCTGTCGGGGACCTGCGCCGCATCATCGTCGTCGATCCAGTCTTCCTTCTTCTTGCGCAGCAAGGACAGCGCCTTGAAACGCGCGATGCCGAGCAGCCAGGTCGAGACTTCGGAGCGGCCTTCGAAGCCCGGCGCCTGCCGCCACAGCTCGAGAAAGACCTCGTTGGTGATATCGTCGGCCATCATTTCCGATCCCGTCTGGCGCGCCACGAAGCGGTAGATCCGCGCGTGGTGACGCATGAACAGGAGCCGCACGGCGGCCCGGTCGCCCTTCGCGACCCGGTCGACAAGCGCGCGATCGGTTTCCGTCGCCGCGTTCATGGCCGGTCGAGCCGCCTGGCTCCTCGTGGCTCTGTCGCTGATCGGGCCAAAAAGGTTCACCCTCCGCCAAGGATTTTTCGGAGGCTAGCCGAAGAAAGGGAGTGTTTCCAGAGGGTGAGGCTCCCCCTTCCCCCCTTGTGGGGGAAGGTGGCCTCGCGAAGCGAGGTCGGATGAGGGGTGTTGGAAGGAGTGAGGCGATTGGAATGTAAGCGCCTGCGATCGCTTGATGTTTCTCGTCGAGTTTCTTCCAGCACCCCTCATCCGTCTCGGCGCTAACGCGCCGATCCACCTTCTCCCACAAGGGGAGAAGGAGAGGCGCTTCACTCCAAAAACGCCTTCGCCGTCATCGTCGCCGGTATTTCCACGCCGAGCCGGCTCAGCACCGTCGGCGCGAGCTGCAGCTGGTCGAGCAGCGTGTCGGCCTCGGGACCTTTGCCGGGGCCGAAATAGTATAGCGCGAAATCCTGCATCTCGTCGTCGTGGCCGCCGTGATGGCCGCGGTTCGTCTGGCCGTGGTCGGCGGTGACGATCACTTCGTAGCCGGCTTCGCGCCAGCCGGGCAGGAAGGCGGCGAGCATGCCGTCCATCGCGTAGCAGGCATGGTCCATCTCGTGGCAGTCATGGCCGAAGCGATGGCCCATCGAGTCCAGCGTGCAGCTGTGCAGGATGCCGTAGTCGATGCCATGGCGGCGGGTCAGCATCGTCAGCGTCGCGAACAGGTCGACGTCGCTCGGCGTCATCTGGTTCTTGAGATTGTACCCGGTCATGGTGTGGAAGCGGCCATGCGTGATCGGTCCACCGGGCTCGTCGAACTCCATGTCCTCGACGAGGTCGAACGGATGGGAGCGGAAGAATTCCGACCAGTAGGAATGCGTCACCGCGCCAGTCTTGCCGCCGGCCTTGCTGACCTCCGAGAAGATATCCGGCTGCGTGACGCGAAAGCGATCCTCGTTGGACAGGATGCCATGCACCTGCGGCGACACACCGGTGTGGATCGAGGCGTAGCAGCAGGCCGAGGTGGACGGCAGCACGGACCGCATCTTCCACACCTGCGCCTCGCCCGATTGCGCCCAGCCTTCGAGATTGCCCATCAGCCGGCGCCAGTTCCGGTAGGGCACGCCGTCGAGGATGATGAGCAGCAGTTTGGATGTGAGCGCCACAGGCAGTTCCATGCGGTCTTGCGGGAGAGATCAGCATCGGGCTAGGCCGATCCGGCCCAGCCCGCAAGCGCAAAGAGGAGGAAGCCCTAGTTGCCGGCGCTCTCCATGCGGCGGCCCGCGATCGCCTTCTCCAGCCAGCCGATCTCCATTTCCGGGACGGAGGACAACAGAAGATCGGTATAGGCGTCGAAGGGCGGCGTCAGCACTTTGCTCTTGGAGCCGTAGCGCACCACCTCGCCGCGATACATCACCGCGATGGAGTCGGCGATCGACTTCACCGTAGCAAGATCATGGGTGATGAAGAGATAGGCCACCTTCTCGATCTGCTGCAAATTGAGGAGCAGCTTGAGGATGCCGTGCGCGACCAGCGGGTCGAGCGCCGACGTCACCTCGTCGCAGATGATCAGCTTCGGCTTGGCGGCGAGCGAGCGGGCGATGCAGACGCGCTGCTTCTGGCCGCCGGAAAGCTCGGCCGGATAGCGGTCGACGAAGCCCTTGCCCATCTCGATCTCATCGAGCAGCTCGGCGACGCGCTTGTCGCGCTCGCGGCCTTTCATGCCGAAATAGAACTCCAGCGGCCGGCCGATGATGGTGCCCACGGTCTGGCGCGGGTTCATCGCCACGTCGGCCATCTGGTAGATCATCTGCAATTGGCGCAGGTCTTCCTTCGGCCGGTCGGCCAGCCGGTTGGCGAGCGTGCGGCCGTCGAAGACGACGCTGCCTTGCTCCGGCGGCAGCAGTCCCGTGATGGCGCGCGCCAGCGTCGATTTGCCGGAACCGCTCTCGCCGACGACGGCCAGCGTCTGGCCCGGATGGATATCGACCGAGACGTTCTTCAGCACCTTGACGTGGCCGCCGCCATAGGCGGCCGTCACGTTCTTCACCGAAAGCATCGGTGTCGTGCCGGGCTGTTGCTCCTGGTGCTCGATCTCATGCACGGAGACGAGTGCGTTGGTGTATTCCTGGCGCGGCTCCTTGATGATCTGGCGCGTGCCGCCCCATTCGACCAGCCGGCCATGGCGCAGCACCATGATCTCGTCCGATACCTGCGCGACCACGGCGAGGTCGTGGGTGATGTATAGAGCCGCGACATGGGTGTCGCGGATGGCGTCCTTGATCGCCGCCAGCACGTCGATCTGCGTCGTCACGTCGAGCGCCGTGGTCGGCTCGTCGAAGACGATCAGGTCAGGCTCGGAGCAGAGCGCCATCGCCGTCATCACGCGCTGCAGCTGGCCGCCGGAGACCTGATGCGGGAAGCGCTCGCCGATGATTTCGGGATTGGGCAGGCTGAGCTTCTTGAACAGCGCGACGGCGCGTTTCTCGGCCTCGGCCCGGGTCGCGGTGCCGTGCAGGAGCGCGGCCTCCACCACCTGATCCATCAGCCGGTGCGCCGGATTGAAGGCCGCCGCCGCCGACTGCGCGACATAGCAGACCTCGCGGCCGCGCAGCCTGCGCAAGCCGTCCTTGCCGCCTTTCAGGATGTCGCGGCCGTTGAGGATGACCTCGCCGCCGGTGATGCGTACGCCGCCGCGGCCGTAGCCCATCGACGACAGGCCGATGGTCGACTTGCCGGCGCCGGACTCGCCGATCAGGCCGAGCACCTTGCCCTTCTCCAGCGTCAGCGAGACGTCGTGAACCAGGGTGATGGTCTTCGGCGCCTCGCCGGGCGGGTAGACGGTCGCCTCGATGCGCAGATTGCGGATGTCGAGGAGCCGGCCGGAATTCGCTTTGCTGTCAGCCATTACCCGCGCCCTCCCTTCAGGCTGGTCGTGCGGTTGAGCACCCAGTCGGCGACGAGGTTGACGGAGATCGCCAGGGCCGCGATCGCCGCGGCCGGGATGAGCGCCGCCGGAATGCCGAAGACGATGCCGTCCTTGTTTTCCTTCACCATGCCGCCCCAGTCGGCGTCCGGCGGCTGCACGCCGAGGCCGAGGAAGGAGAGCGTCGACAGGAAAAGCACGGCATAGATGAAGCGCAGGCCGAGTTCCGAGACCAGCGGCGACAGCGCGTTGGGCAGGATCTCGCGGAAGATGATCCAGCCGCTGCCTTCGCCGCGCAGCTTGGCGGCTTCGACATAGTCCATGACGTTGATGTCGACCGCCACCGCGCGCGACAGGCGATAGACGCGGGTCGAATCGAGGATGCCCATGACCAGGATCAGCGTCACCAGGTTGGACGGCAGCACCGACAGCACGACCAGGCCCATGATCAGGGTCGGGATCGACATCAGGAGATCGACGAGACGCGACAGGATCGTGTCGTACCAGCCGCCGAACACCGCCGCCGAGAAGCCGAGGATGGCGCCGAGCGAGAAGGACAGCGCCGTCGCCAGCACCGCGATGAACAGCGTGATGCGCGCGCCGTAGATCATGCGGGACAATAGATCCCGGCCGAGATTGTCGGTGCCCAGCCAATGCGCCGACGACATCGGCTCCCAGACATCGCCGACGATCTCGCCATTGCCGTGCGGCGCGATCAGCGGCGCGAAGATTGCCGCCAGCACGAACAGCCCCGTCAGCACCAGGCCGAGCAGCGAGGGCAGGGGAATGCGTCTGATGTCGAGCATGTCCGCCGCCCCTCTACTTCGGATGCCTGAGTCGCGGATTGGCGACGATCGCCGCGATGTCCGCGATGATGTTGAGGCTGATGTAGACGGCGGCGAAGATCAGGCCGACCGCCTGCACGACGGGAACGTCGCGTTTGGTGACGTGGTCGACGAGATACTGCCCCATGCCCGGATATACGAAAATCACCTCGACCACGACGACGCCGACCACCAGGTAGGCGAGGTTCAGCATCACGACGTTGATGATCGGCGCGATCGCATTCGGGAACGCATGCTTGCGGATGACGGCGAAGGCCGAGAGCCCCTTGAGCTCCGCCGTCTCGACATAGGCCGACTGCATAACGTTGAGGATCGCCGCGCGCGTCATGCGCATCATGTGGGCGAGCACCACGAGCGTCAGAGCCGCCGCCGGCAGCGCGATCGCCTGCAGGCGTTCGCCGAGAGACATTCCGTCATAGACGGTGGAGATCGCGGGGAACCACTGGTGCTGGACCGCGAAATAGAAGACCAGCAGATAGCCGATGAAGAACTCCGGGAAGGAGGTCGAGGCGAGCGCCACGCCGGAGATCAGCTTGTCGACCCAGCCATTGCGGTAGCGAACCGCGATAAGGCCCAGCGTGATCGCCAGCGGAATGGCGACGATCGCCGCCCAGAAGGCCAGGAACAGCGTGTTCCACAGCCGTTCCTTGATCGACGTCGCGATGTCCTGCCCGCTCGACATGGCCGTGCCGAGGTCGCCGGTGAGCACTCCGCCCAGCCAGTGGAAGTAGCGGATATAGGCGGGCTGGTTGAGCCCGAGCTGCTCGCGCAGGTTGGCCAGCGACTCCGGCGTCGCCGATTGTCCGAGAATGGCTTGCGCGACATCGCCGGGCAGGATCTGCGTACCGGCGAAGATCAGGACCGAAACGGCCAGCAGAAGGAGGATGCCCAGCGCAATGCGCTGGGCCACCAGTTTCACGATGGGTGAGGACATCTCCGCAAGGCCGTGCTCAGGCTTCGAGCCAGCACTTCGCCAAAGCGTAGCCGTTGCAAAGCTCCTGATGCGGATCCTCCACCCAGCCCGCGACTTTCGGTCCCGTGGCGTCGATGAACTGATTGAACATCGGCAGGATCAGGCCGCCCTCGTCGCGCACCATGACGGCCATGTCGTGGTACATCTGCTTGCGCTTGGCCTCATCGAGCTCTGCGCGCGCCGCAAGCACCATCTTGTCGAAGTCCGGACGCTTGAAACGCGTGTCGTTCCAGTCGGCCGACGACAGATAGGCGGTCGAGTACATCTGGTCCTGGGTCGAGCGTCCGCCCCAATAGGAGGCGCAGAAGGGCTGCTTGTTCCAGACCTCGTTCCAGTAGCCGTCGCCCGGCTCGCGCTTGATCTCGAGCTTGATGCCGGCCTTGGCCGCGCTCTGCTGGTAGAGCTGTGCCGCGTCGACGGCGCCCGGGAACGCCACGTCCGAGGTCCGGAGCAGGATGGAGCCGTCATGGCCCGACTTCTTGTAGTGGAACTTGGCCTTGTCCGGATCGTATTTGCGCTGCTCGATCTCGGTGAACAGCGGATAGGATGCATTGATAGGGAAGTCGTTGCCGAGCGAGCCGTAGCCGCGCAGCACCTTGTTCAGCATCTCCTCGCGGTCGATCGCCAGCTTCAGCGCCATCCTGAGGTCGTTGTTGTCGAACGGCGCCGTGTTGCAGTGCATGATGAACACGTAGTGGCCGGGACCGGAGTGGTTGCGGATGGTGACGCCCGGCACGCGCTTGATCAGGTCGACGATCTTCGGCTCGACGCGGTTGATCATGTTGACCTGGCCGCCCTGCAAGGCGGCCGTGCGCGCCGTCGCGTCGTTGATGACGACGACTTCGATCTGGTCGGCATGGCCCATCTTGTCGCCCTGCCAGTAATTGGCGAACCGCTCGCCGACATGGCGCACGCCGGGCTCGTTGACCTTGACCTTGTAGGGACCGGCGCCGATGCCGGCATCGGGCTTGTCCTTGCCGCCATTCGGCTGGACGATCAGGTGATAGTCGCTGAGCAGATAGGGAAGGTCGGCGTTCGGCTCCTTGAGCGTCAGCACCACTTCCTTGCCGCTGGCCTTGATGGTCTCGATGCCTTTCATGTAGCCCAGCGCGCCGGACTTCGACTTCTCGTCCGAATGACGTTCGAGCGTCGCGGCGACGTCCTCGGCAGTCACGGTCTTGCCGTTGTGGAATTCGACGCCGTCGCGGATCTTCAGCGTCCAGACCTTGGCGTCGTCCGACGAGCCGATCTCCTCGGCGATGCGGTTCTCGAGCTTGCCGTCGGGCGAAAGCTCGACGATCATTTCGCCCCAGCACTTGCCGAAGGCGAAGGGCACCTGCGTCATCATCAGCGCCGGATCGAGGCTGTTGGTGGATTCACCGCCGACCAGGCCGGCCTTCAGCGTGCCGCCCTTGACCGGGCCGGCGGCGCGGGCCGCGCTCGAAAGCAGCGAATTGGCGAAGGGTGCCGCGACGCCGAGCGCGGCGGCGCGGCCAAGGAAGTCGCGACGGCTGAGCTTGCCGGATGCGACGCGACGGCTGAGATATTCGAGTTCTTTAGACATTATGGTTCCTCACTCTGATGGTTCGACCTTGCGGTCGTTTCTTGCTTCTTGGAGGAGATAATGACCGTAAGGGAAAGCCACAGGCAAGACCGAATGCGACATGCCGTGGCGTAAATGGCGCGTCGCACTTGGACCAATCTTGCCAGCGCTCAGACGAGAGCGCGGGGAATCGCCTGTTTGAAATCGCGCTCGAACACCAGCTTGTCGCCCTCATAGGCCTCGATTCTGGCGCTCAGGATGAAATTCTGCGCGTCGCAGCGCATGTCGGCGAAGGTTTCGGTCCGTACCGACCATTCGTTTCGCAAGAAGGTCTGCGTCCAATGGGTTCTGCCGGTGGCCGACAGCGGATCGTCGGGATGGATCGCCCAGGTCTCCCTGACGATACTGCCATGGACGAGCCCATGGGCAAGGTCCCTTACCTCGCCGAAATCGTCGGTTATTGAAAGCGTGACGACGCCGGTCTTCTCGTTGCGGTCGACGTGCCGTTCTGAGTTGGCAGGCCTGGTCGTCTCGGTCGCCCAGGGGGTGGCGCCTTCCGGTTCGGCGAAGGAGACCTCGTCGCCCTTTGCCAACGGGCGCAGCGGCAGCTCGAGCGTCGCCGCCGACAGCTTGAGCGTCACCGGCTCCGGCGAAGGCCAGATCATTGGCCAATAAGCACTGGAAACGGCGACCCGCAGCCGATGGCCGGCCGGCACCCGGTAGGCGCACTGGTCGAGCGCGACGCGGGCCGAAACCGTCTCGCCCGGAACCAGCGCTTCGGGGAATTCATGCGACTTGCGATGCGCGAGGTTGAGCACGCCGTAGGAGATCAGCTCCGAGGCGCCGTCGGGATGGACGTCGCAGAGCCGCACCGCAATGTTGGCCTGGGGGCGGTCCGAGGCAACCTGAACCTCGAGCTCCGGCGCTCCGACGATGTCGATCGCCTCCCCGAGTTCGGCTTGGTCGAAGCAGACCGAAAGCGCGTCGTCGGGGCGCTGGTCGCCCGGCAGCTCCGGGCCGAAGGTGAAAGGAAAATACTCGCCTCCGGCCAGTCCGCAGTTTTGCGGCGTGGCCACTATCGAAGGCTTGGCGCCCCCCGGAATGAGGTCGATCGTTTGCACCTTGATGTTGGACGACGGCCATTCTTGTTCCGCAATCCAGCGGCCCGGCCGCTCCGGGTGCCAGCGGGCTGGCCGCACGCTGTCCATCACATAGGCGCGGTAGTCGGGGTCGGTCTCGACGCCGGTCGCCGCACCCTTCAGCCAGCGATCCCACCAGCGCAGCGCTTCCTGCAGGAAGCCGATGGCCGGCTGGGGGCCGGCATAATGCGGGTATTTGTGGATCCAGGGGCCGACGATGCCTTTGACCGGCGACTGGATGTTGGTGACGAGGTTGGAGATCGTGTTGCGGTACCCGTCATGCCAGCCGCCGATCGACAGCACGGCCGCATGAACGGCGGAAAAATCCTCGCAGATCGAGCCGCGTTTCCAGTAGGCGTCGCGATGCTGGTGGCTGAGCCAGAGCGGCAGAAGGAAGGGCTGGTTCTCCAGCCGGCTGAGCCAAAGGTCGCGCCAGCGGTTGCCGCCGGCAATTTCCGGATCCGGCGGCCGCGACGAATAGGAGAGCATCGTCGAGGCCCAGCCGAAATTCTCCAAGAGCAAGCAGCCGCCCTTGTAATGGATGTCGTCGGCATAGCGGTCGACAGTCGAGCACAGGCTGATAACCGCCTTCAGCGCCGGCGGCTGCTTGGCCGCCACCTGCAGGCAATTGAAGCCGCCCCAGGAGATGCCCATCATGCCGACATTGCCGTTGCACCAGGGCTGCGCGGCCGCCCAGGCGATGACCTCGCAGGCGTCCTGCAATTCCTGCTCGGAATATTCGTCGTCCATCAGCCCTTCGGAATCGCCGTTGCCGCGCATGTCGACGCGGATCGAGGCATAGCCGTGGCCGGCGAAATAGGGATGCGTCAGCTGATCCCGGAAGATGGTGCCGTCGCGCTTGCGGTAGGGCAGGTGCTCGAGGATCGCGGGCACCGGATCGTTCGCCGCGTCCTCAGGCATCCAGATGCGCGCCGACAGCCGGCAGCCGTCGGGCATGACGATGCCCATATCGGGAAATTCGACGACCTTGCGGGGGAATTCGGTGACGGTTTTCATGGGCCGCATAACGCTCCGCGCCGTGGCCACTTTCAATCGCCATTCGCGACTGGAGCATCAAAAAATGCGACCTGGGCTGCTATCGCAATTCGTCCAGCAGTTCCGGGTGCCGCTCCAACAGGGTCATAAGCTGAATGGTGGGGCCGCTTGGCTCGATCAGCCCCCTTTCATACTTGTCGAAGGCGTTCTCGCCGACTTTGAAGAGAGACCCCGCCTCGCGCTGCGACAGTTTGAGTTTGGTGCGCATGCGCCGGATGGTTTCAGGCGCAGGCACCCCATCAATCCTTTCCTTGAGGACGCGAAGGGCGGCATCGACGGCGGCCATATCGTCCCCGACATGCACACCTTCCCCTTGCGAAGCCGGATAGTATCCCGGCAGGTCGACAACCAAACTCTCGCCCTTGTAGGCCACGGTGAAGGGACGCACGCCGCGCGTCAGTGTCTCCCCGGTTTCCGGAGAGATCATGGTTTCACTGGTTTCTCTCGCCATGTCATTTCTCCTTGAATGCCATGACCGTGAATTCGGTCACGACATCGGCCTGGAATTTCACGTAGAGAAGCAGGTCGCGCGCCGGCACATGATAGACATCTTGCCAGACCCGATGATCCGCGAAGGTCGTCATCGATTTCACGAACATCTTCCGCGTCATGCCGCCGATCACCTCGACAATGCCGGCGCGGTCGAAACCGAGACCGACCGCATCTCGCAGAGCTGACGTTGTGATGGCCAATGTATCGACAGACCCGAATGTCGTCCTGATCGCATCAAGATCGTAAGTGGGTCTGCGCTTCTCCATAGCCTAAGTATGCCACCATAAAGGTGGCAACACAAGACGAGGAACTCCAGCTCAGTTCAACGGAATGTCGTTGTCGCCCTTGCTCGCCTGATAGGCGCCGGACAGCTCATCGTAGCGCGCCGAAATCCTGCCGATTCTTGCCTCCAGCCGCTTGCGCTCGGCTTCGGGCAAGGCGCGCACCAGCTTTCGGATGGAAAAGCTCTTCCAATAGGCGTTCTCGGCGTTGTAGCCGCCGGGGTCGAGGGTGAAGACCTCCTTCAGGATCTTGAGGTCATGCGGGATGGCAAAACTGTCTCGCGAATCCTCGTGGCTGAAGAGGTAGTAGAAATTGTCGAAGCCGGTCCAGGTGATCGCCGACAGGCAGAGCGAGCACGGCTCGTGCGTGGCGAGGAACAGCGCGTCCTTGGTCTCGACACGCTCGGCCTTGGGCATCTCGTAGAAGCGCTTCAGGCAATGCACCTCGCCGTGCCAGAGCGGATTCTCGATCTCGTTGTTGGTCTCGGCGAGAACCAGCGAGTGGTTGCCCTTTCTCAGGATCGCGGCGCCGAACAGCTTGTTGCCGCGGGCAACGCCTTCGGCGGTCTTCGGCACGATGTCTTGCTCGATCACGTCGAGCAGGCGGTCGATCAGGGAAATGTCTGTCATCGGAAAATCGGCAGTGTTCAGGGAAGATGGATCTCGTAAGGGTGCGAGAAATGGCACTCTTCGAGGTTGGAGCCGTCACCGCCGCGGTCGACGATGAGAAAATCCTGTTCCTCGCCGATCGGCGTCAGCACGCCGTGCCAGAGATTGCGGCGGTAGTTGATGCCCTGTCCAGGCGCGGTGATGAAGGCATGCGGCTCGCCTGGACCGTCCTTGGTGTCATGGCAGACAACCACCAGGAACGGGCGCGGCGACAGCGGAATGAAAGCCTGGCTGCCGAGCGGATGGCGCTCGACCATGGTGAGCTTCAGCGGCATCTCGTAAGGCGTGCCGCGCACCATCGAGATCAACACGCGCGCATTCGGTCCGGCGGCTTCGGCGGTGGCGAGGTCGTGGTAGCGCATCGCCTTGCCGCCATTGATCGGGTAGCGGTTGTCGCCGCCCATATCGATGACGTCGCCGAACGGAGCGAAGTTTTCGCGGGTCAGCGGCTGGGCGACGATGCGGGTCACCGCGCGCGACCCCCGATACCAGCGCCGCCGAGCTTGGCATGCCGGTTGACGTCCTTGTAGAGCAGGTAGCGGAAGTTGCCGGGGCCGCCGGCATAGCAGGCCTGCGGGCAGAAGGCGCGCAGCCACATGAAGTCGCCGGCCTCGACCTCGACCCAGTCCTGATTGAGGCGGTAGACGGCCTTGCCTTCGAGCACGTAGAGCCCGTGCTCCATGACATGCGTCTCGGCAAAGGGGATGACCGCGCCGGGTTTGAGCGTGACGATGGTGACATGCATGTCGTGGCGCATGTCGGCCGGGTCGACGAAGCGCGTTGTCGCCCAGCGTCCCTCGGTGCCGGGCATCGGGCTCGGCTCGATCTGCTGCTCGTTGGTGAAGAAGGCTTCGGGTATGTCGAGCCCGTCGACCGCCTCATAGGCCTTGCGGATCCAGTGGAAGCGGACGGCATCGCCGCTCTCGTTGCGCACCGTCCAGGCGCTTGCCGGCGGCAGGAAGGCGAAGCCGCCGGGGGCAAGCACATTCTTCTTGCCGGCAAGCGAGACGGTGAGTTCGCCCTCGACCACGAACAGCACGCCCTCGGCCTCGGCGTCGAGCTCCGGCCGTTCGCTACCGCCGCCGGGCAGAACCTCGACAATGTATTGCGAAAACGTCTCGGCGAAGCCAGAGAGCGGCCTTGCGATGATCCATGCCCTTGTCCTGTCCCAGAACGGCAGCGGGCTGGTGACGATGTCCTGCATCACACCCTTGGGAATGACCGCATAGGCTTCGGTGAAGACCGCGCGGCCGGTCAACAGCTCGTGCTGGCCCGGATGGCCGCCTTGCGGCGCGTAGTAGGTTCGCTCGGCCATTTTCATCATATCCATGTCTTGAAGCCTATAACGGGAGCATGTCTTTCAGCCGAAGCAGGGCGATGCGCTCGACTTGTTTGCAGGCGGTGTCGAACTCATTGTTGCGGCCGTTGCCGATGCGCGCCTCGAATTCCGCCAGGATCTCGTCCTTGGTCTTGCCCTTGACCGCGATGATGAAGGGGAATCCGAAGGTGGTGACGTAGGCGGCGTTGAGCTTCGAGAACAGCTCGCGCTCCTTGTCGGTCAGCGCGTCGAGCCCGGCGGAGGCCTGCTCCTTGGCCGATTCCGGCGTCAGCCGCTTCGCCGCTGCAAGCTTGCCGGCAAGGTCGGGATGGGCGTTGAGAACGGAAAGCCGCTCGGCCTCGGTCGCCGCGCGGAAGACGCGACAGAGCGCGTTGTGCAGGCCGCCGGCGCTGTCATGCGCGGGGCCAAGCTCCAGCTCATAGGCGCGCTCGGCGATCCAGGGCGAATGCTCGAACACGCCGCCGAAGGCGTGGATGAATTCCTCGAATTCCATCCTGGACGGGCGCAGCGCCGGCGCCTTGTAGGGATGCGTCTCGCGCCAGTGTTTTGCGATATCGATGCGCCGCGTCAGCCACACCTTGTCGTGCGACTTCACATAGTCGACGAAGCGCTTCAGCGCCGCCACGCGGCCCGGACGGCCGACCAACCGGCAATGCAGGCCGATATTCATCATGCGCGGCCGCCCCGCCTTGCCCTCGGCATAGAGCGTGTCGAAGCTGTCCTTCAGATAGGCGAAGAACTGATCGCCCGAGTTGAAGCCTTGAGGCGTGGCGAAACGCATGTCGTTGGCGTCGAGCGTATAGGGAATGACGAGCTGCGGCTTCTCCACCCCCTCGCGGTCGAACCAGTAGGGCAGTTCGTCGTCATAGGTGTCGGAGACATAGTCGAAGCCGCCTTCCTCGGCGACGAGCCGCACGGTGTTGACCGAGGTGCGGCCGGTGTACCAGCCGGTCGGCCGCGCGCCGGTCACTTCGTAATGCAGCCTTATCGTCTCTTCGAGGTCGCGGCGTTCGTCGTCCGCGCTGTGGTCGCGATAGTCGATCCATTTCAGCCCGTGCGAGGCGATCTCCCAGCCCGCCTCCTGCATCGCCACGACCTGGTCGGGCGAGCGGGCGAGCGCGGTGGCGACGCCGTAGCAGGTTACCGGCACCTCGGCTTCGGTGAACAGGCGGTGAAGTCGCCAGAAGCCGGCGCGCGCGCCATATTCGTAGATCGATTCCATGTTCCAATGGCGCTGGCCGACCCATGGGGCGGCGCCGACGATCTCGGACAGGAAGGCTTCCGAGGCCTTGTCGCCGTGCAGCACGCAGTTCTCGCCGCCTTCCTCGTAGTTGACGACGAACTGCACCGCGACATAGGCGCCGCCGGGCCATTTCGGGTCCGGTGGATTGGCCCCGTAACCGCGCATGTCCCGTTCGTAACGCATGGTCGCTCCTGCCCGATGGTTGAGATGAAGATATCGAAAGGAGTGCTTCAGCATTCCCCCGAAAATTTTTGAAAGTGCTTTTTGCCGCACTCCGCTCGACCGGGACTTATGCATCGCCTTTAATTGGCGCACAATTGACCTGAAAACGTTCGACTGTACCGGCCAATCGGTCGTGCTGGAAATGGGAGGCGGCCAGTGGCAGAAACATCGAAAGCCGATGGCGGGCGTCTGACGACCCACGTGCTCGACACCGCGACCGGCAGGCCGGCAAAAGGCCTCTCGATCGAGCTTTTCCGCATCGAGCGGCAGGCCCGCACGCATCTGAAGACCGTCACCACCAATGATGACGGCCGCTGCGATGCGCCGCTGCTTGCCGGCGCCGATTTCCGCACCGGCGAATATGAGCTGGTCTTCGCCGCCGGCGACTATCTGCGTGGGCAGGGCATCAGCCTGCCAGAGCCCGCGTTCCTCGACATCGTGCCGATCCGCTTCGGCATGGCGGAGGAGCGGCATTATCACGTCCCCCTCTTGATTTCGCCTTACGGCTACTCGACCTATCGCGGGAGTTGAGACAATGGCAGAGATCAAGACCCGCAACGAGATACGCTTCATCCTCAACGGTGCCGACGTCGCGCTCGCCGACATCGCGCCCGACATGACGCTGCTCGACTGGCTGCGGCTCAACCGGTCGCTGCGCGGCACTAAGGAAGGCTGCGCCGAGGGCGACTGCGGCGCCTGCACGGTGCTGGTCGGCAAGCTCTCGGCCGAAGGGTTGGTCTACGAAAGCGTCAATGCCTGCATCCGCTTCATGGGGTCGCTCGACGGCACCCATGTCGTCACCATCGAGCATCTGCGCGGCAACGGCGAGAAGCTGCATCCGGTTCAGCAGGCGATGGTCGATTTCCACGGCTCGCAATGCGGCTTCTGCACGCCGGGTTTCATCATGTCGCTCTATGCGCTCTGGATGAAGACGCCCAACCCCTCCGATGCGGCGATCGAAAAGGCGCTGCAGGGCAATCTCTGCCGCTGCACCGGCTATGAGGCGATCATGCGCGCCGCTCGCGCCATTTCGAGCTACGGCAAGGCGGCGAGGGACCCGCTGGCGCTGGAGCGCGAGGACATTACCGCGCGCCTGGAAGCGCTGCGCGACGGCGCCAGGGTCGAGGTCGGTTCGGGCAAACAGCGGCTGATCGTGCCGGCCGGTGTCGACGATTTCGCCGCCGTGCTCGAGAAGGAGCCGGGCGCCACCATCGTTGCCGGCTCGACCGATGTCGGCCTGTGGGTCACCAAGCATATGCGCGACATCTCGCCGGCGATCTTCATCGGCGGTCTCGACGGCCTGCGCACGATCTCGGAGGCCGATGGGGTCATCACCATCGGCGCCGGCGTGACCTACACCGAGGCCTTCGAGACGCTGTCGAAGCGCATCCCGGCATTGGCGCCGCTGGTCGATCGCATCGGCGGCGAGCAGGTGCGCAACATGGGCACCATCGGCGGCAACATCGCCAACGGCTCGCCGATCGGCGACACGCCGCCGCCGCTGATCGCGCTCGGCGCGCAGTTGACGCTGCGCAAGGGCGTGGCGCGCCGCACGATCCCGCTCGAAACCTTCTTCATCGCCTATGGCAGGCAGGACCGGCAGCCCGGCGAATTCGTCGAGGCCGTGCATGTGCCCGTGCCGGCAAAAGGAACGAGATTTGCCGTCTACAAAGTCACCAAGCGCCGCGACGAGGACATCACCGCGACGCTCGGCGCTTTCTATCTGACGCTCGCCAAGGACGGCACGGTGGCGGATATCCGCATCGCCTATGGCGGCATGGCGCCGACGCCGAAACGCGCAGCTGCGGTCGAAAAGGCGCTGATCGGAAAAGCCTGGACGGAAGCGTCGGTGGAGGCTGCGATGGCCGAATACGCCGGCGACTTCACGCCGATCACCGACATGCGCGCGACCGCCGAATATCGGGCGCTGGCGGCGAAGAACCTTCTGCTGCGCTTTTATATGGAAACGACGGGGACCAAGGCGCCTTTCCAGGTCTCACGCAACGAGGCCGCCTGATGCAAATCAATGCGAGCAAGCGGTCGCGGCTAGCGTCCTTCTCCCCGTTCACGGGGAGAAGATGCCGGCAGGCAGATGAGGGGCGGCGCCGACTCCGGCCGGCCACTGCAAACTCATCGACGTCAGCGCTGCCCCTCATCCGACCCTTCGGGCCACCTTCTCCCCGTGAACGGGGAGAAGGATAGGAGGCTGAATGAACAAGCACGCCACTCCGAACCTCAAGGCCGAGAAGATCGTCGGCGGTGTCGCCACCGAACAGCGGCACGATTCCGCCCACAAGCATGTCAGCGGCGCCGCCATCTATATCGACGACATGCCGGAGCCTGCCGGCACGCTGCATGTCGGCCTCGGCCTCGCCAAGGTCGCCCACGGCACCTTGAAGAGCGTCGACTTGTCGGCGGTGCGCACCGCGCCTGGCGTCGTCGATGTGCTGACTTACGCCGACGTGCCCGGCGAGAACGATGTCTCGCCGAGCAACATGCATGACGATCCGGTGCTCGCCAACGGCAAGGTGCAGTTCCATGGACAGCCGATCTTCGCCGTGGTCGCCAACACCCGCGAGCAAGCGCGCCGTGCGGCACGCCTGGCCAGGATCGAATATGACGAGCTTCCGGCCGTGATCGACATCTGGGACCTCGACCCCGTCAAGGACAAGCAGGTCACCACGCCGCTGGTCCTGAAGCGCGGCGATGCGGCCGCGGCGATCGCGGCGGCGCCGCGCCGCGTCAAGAACCGCATGTGGCTCGGCGGCCAGGATCATTTCTATCTCGAGGGTCAGGTTTCGCTGGCGATCCCCGGCGAAGACGACGAGGTGATCGTCTATTGCTCGACGCAGGGCCCGAGCGAGACCCAGCACCTGGTCGCCCACGCACTCGGCGTGCCGAGCCATGCGGTGACCGTGGAAGTGCGCCGCATGGGCGGCGGTTTCGGCGGCAAGGAAACGCAGGCCAACCAGTGCGCGGCGATCGCTGCGATTGCCGCAAAGAAGCTGAACCGCGCGGTCAAGATCAGGCTCGACCGCGACGAGGACATGACCGCCACCGGCAAGCGGCACGACTTCGTCATCGATTACGAGGTCGGCTTCGACGACGAGGGCAACATCCTTGGCGTCGACTTCACCTATGCCTTGCGCTGCGGTTTCTCCGCAGACTTGTCCGGCCCGGTCGGCGACCGCGCGCTCTTTCATTGCGACAACGCCTACTTCTATCCGGCGGTGCATGCGAAATCGGCGCCGCTCTACACCAACACCGTCTCCAACACCGCCTTCCGCGGCTTCGGCGGCCCGCAAGGCATGGTCGGCGCCGAGCGCGTCATCGACGAGGTGGCCTTCGCGGTCGGCAAGGACCCGCTCGAGATCCGCAAGCTCAATTTCTACGACCCGATGGACGCGATCGGCGAGCGCTGCTTCACCCCCTATCACCAGAAAGTCGAGGACAACATCATCCACCGCATCGTCGCGGAGCTGGAGGAGAGCGCGAATTATGTGCGCCGCCGGCGCGAGATCAGGGCCTTCAACAACAACAGCCGCTTCAT
Source organism: Mesorhizobium sp. (assembly GCA_004963905.1). Taxonomy (GTDB): domain Bacteria; phylum Pseudomonadota; class Alphaproteobacteria; order Rhizobiales; family Rhizobiaceae; genus Mesorhizobium. The sequence continues at coordinate 10,552 of SUGL01000032.1, read as the reverse complement.
CAAGCGCGGCCTGGCGATGACGCCGGTCAAGTTCGGCATCTCCTTCACCAAGACAGAGGCCAACCAGGCCGGCGCGCTGGTGCATGTTTATGCCGACGGCTCGGTGCACATGAACCATGGCGGCACCGAGATGGGTCAGGGCCTGCACTTGAAGGTCGCGCAGGTCGTCGCCGAGGAGTTCCAGATCGACCTCGACCGGGTGAAGATCACCGCCACCACCACCGCCAAGGTGCCGAACACCTCGCCGACGGCCGCGTCTTCCGGCGCCGACCTCAACGGCATGGCGGCGCAGGATGCCGCCCGCCAGATCCGCAAACGGCTGACCGATTTCGCGGCCGACAAATACCAGGTGCCGCATGATCAGGTCGTGTTCCTGCCCAACCGCGTGCGCGTCGGCAACCAGGAAGTCGCCTTCAACGATCTGGTCAAGCAGGCCTATATCAACCGTATCCAGCTCTCGGCTGCCGGCTTCTACAAGACCCCGAAGATCCACTGGGACCGCAGCAAGGGTCGCGGCCATGCCTTCTACTACTACGCCTACGGTGCGGCCTGCTCGGAGGTCTCGGTCGATACGCTGACCGGCGAATATGTCGTCGAGCGCACCGATATACTGCACGACGCCGGGCGCTCGCTGAACCGGGCGATCGACCTCGGCCAGGTCGAAGGCGGGTTCATCCAGGGCATGGGCTGGCTGACGACGGAAGAGCTCTGGTGGGATAACAGCGGCCGGCTGCGCACGCATGCGCCGTCGACCTACAAGATCCCGCTCGCTTCCGATCGGCCAAAGATCTTCAACGTCAAGCTGACCGACTGGTCGTCGGCTTATGAGCCCACCATCCACCGCTCCAAGGCGGTCGGCGAGCCGCCGCTGCCGCACGGCATGTCGGTGCTGCATGCGCTCTCCGACGCGATTGCCAGCGTCGCGGATCACAAGATCTGCCCGCGCCTCGACGCGCCGGCGACCCCGGAACGGGTGCTGATGGCCATCGAAAGGCTCAAGCGGGAAGCCGCAAAGCCGGCCTGAACGGGCCAAAACGTGCAATTCGGGGCGCAAAACGCTATATTTCCTGACGCATGACCCCGAAATCGGCATCGATTTCGAAAAGGATCATGCGCCAAGCACGCGAAAATGCAGACGATGAACTCGAACGTGCAAAGCCTGAAGGACTTTCTCCGCCAGCCCGGCCGGGTCGCGCTGGTCGAGGTCGCGGCCGCGAAGGGCTCGACCCCGCGCGAGGCCGGCGCCTTCATGCTCGTCTCGGCATCGGCGATTTTCGGCACCATCGGCGGCGGCCAGCTCGAGTTCATGGCGATCGACAAGGCGCGGCAGCTTATCTCCCCCCTTGAGGGGGAGATGGCCGCGAAGCGGCCAGAGGGGGTCCTCTCTGGAGGCACCGCAAGAGCGCCGAGCGCTGCCCGGGCGACCCCACCCGGCGGCTCCGCCGCCACCCTCCCCTCGAGGGGGAGGGAAGCCCGCATCGAGGTCGACGAAGTCTGCGCCACGCTCGATGTCCCGTTAGGTCCTGAGATCGGCCAATGCTGCGGCGGGCGGGTCGAGGTGCTGATCCGGCCAGTCGATGCGGCGCTCGAGGAAGAGCTCATCCGCAAAGCCGAGGCCGAGGAGGCGCTTCTGCCGCATGTCTATGTGTTCGGCGGCGGCCATGTCGGCCAGGCGCTGGCCGCGTCGCTCGCGCTCCTTCCCGTCCATGCCGTCGTCGTCGAGACGCGGGCGGATGCGCTGGAGGGCATGCCGGAAACGGTCGAGACGCGGCTGACGCCGATGCCTGAAAGCGCCATTCGCGAGGCGCCGGCGGGATCGGCTTTTGCCGTCCTCACCCATGACCATGCGCTTGATTTCCTGATCGTCGCCGAGGCGTTGAGGCGCGATGATGCCGCCTATGTCGGCATGATCGGCTCGAAGACCAAGAAAGCGACCTTCAAGAACTGGTTCCTGAAGTCGGCCGAGGGCTGCCAAGCGCAGTTCAACCGCCTCGTCTCGCCGATCGGCGGCAACGCCGTGAAGGACAAGCGGCCGCCGGTGATCGCGGCGCTCGCCGCGGCCGAGATCATGACGGCGCTGGTGTCGCGCTCGGCCCAGGCGTCGGCCGCGCCCGAAAAGGCGATGGCCGGTTGATACCCGCCAATATGGTTTCCTTGGCAGATCGCAGGCGTCCGAGACGGCTCGCCTGATGGACTGAATCGCCTCACATCGGCCGCCTGAGGCCGAGATGTTCACGCAGCGTGCGGCCCGCATACTCCCTGCGGAATAGGCCGCGCCGCTGGAGTTCCGGCACGACCATTGTCGCGAAGGCGTCTAATTCGCCCGGAAACCAGGACGGCATGACGTTGAAGCCGTCGGCCGCGCCGCCTTCGAACCGCTCTTGCAGCGCATCGGCGATCTGCGCCGCCGTGCCGACGACGCGCCAATGCCCGCGCGCGCCGGCGAAATAGCGCGCGAGCTCGCGGATCGAGAGACCGTCGCGCCGCGCCTGCTCGATGACCAGCGCCTGCCGGCTTTTCATGCCCTGGCTCTCCGGCAGTTCCGGCAGCGGCCCGTCGATCGGATAGCGCCACAGGTCGGAGATGCTGAGATAGCTGGAAAGCAGCGCGACGCCGACATCGTCCGGGATCAGCTCCTGCAGCGCGTCGTACTTGGCCTGAGCCTCGGCTTTTGTTGCCGCGACGATCGGCGCCACGCCAGGCATGATCTTCACATCGTCCGGCTGGCGGCCATAAGCGGCCAGCCGTCCCTTGAGGTCGTCATAGAAGGTCTTCGCCTCCTCGAATGTCTGCGCGGCGGAGAACACGACGTCGGCGGTCCGCGCGGCAAGATCCTTGCCGTCGTCGGAAGCGCCGGCCTGCACCATCACCGGCGCGCCCTGCGGCGAGGGCGGTATGTCGAGCGGGTCGCGCACCGAAAAGCTCTGGCCGTCATGGCCGGCGCCGCTGCGGCGCCACAGGCCGGCGATGACGGAAGCAAATTCACGGGCGCGTTCGTAGCGGTCGGCATGCGGCCTGAGACCTGTCGCGCCGAAATTCGCCGCCTCGATGGGGTTGGCGGAGGTGACGAGGTTCCAGCCCGCGCGGCCGCCGCTCAGATTGTCGAGCGAGGCGAAGGCCCTCGCCAGCCCGTAAGGCTCGTTGTAGCTGGTCGAGGCCGTCGACACGAGGCCGATGCGCTCGGTCTGCACGGCAAGGGCCGAAAGCAGGCTGATCGGCTCGAAGCCGATCGAGCGCGAGGTCTGGCTGGCGATGTTGATATCGGCTTCGCGCAGGCCGGCGGCGTCCTCGCAGAAGACCATGTCGAACTTTGCAGCTTCCGCCGTCCGCGCCAGGCTGATGAAATGATCGATGTCGATGCCCGCCGTCACATGCGAATCCGGATGGCGCCAGGCGGCGATGTGGTGGCCGGTCGCCCACAGGAAGAGGCCGAGCTTCATCTGGCGCGCGCTCATTTTGCGCCTCCTGCACCACGCCCGAGATGGTCGCGCAATGTCGCTCCATCGTAGGCGGAGCGGGCCAGGCCGCGACGGCGAAGCTCCGGCAGGGTGCGGCCGGTGAAGTCATCGAGCGCCGAAAGATCGGCCGGCAAAGCGAAATTGAAACCATCGCAGCTTTTGCCGTCGAGCCAAGCCTCCATGCCGCCAGCCGCAAGCTCGTCCACGCCAACCGTCGCCAGCACCTTCATGGTTTCCGGCTTGCGTCCAGCGGCGACCGCGCGGCGCATGAGATCGTCATAGGCTGTCTTGGCGCCTTCCGCCTCGATCAGCACGACATCGGCGACTTCGGCGCCGAAATCGAGATCGGCCTCCCCCAGGCCTGACATGACCAGCACCGGCGTGTCCTGCGGCGAGCGGGCGACGTTGAGCGGCCCCCGCACGGAGAAGAACGCGCCCTTGTGATCGAGGAAATGCATCTTGTCCGGATCATGGAACCGGCCGCTGGCCTTGTCGAACAGCAGAGCGTCCGCGTCCCAGCCTCGCCAAAGGCCTTGCACGATGCCGATGAACTCTTCCGCGCGGCGATGGAAATCCTCGTCGGCAATGCCTTCCGGCCGGCTGAAATTGGCCGCCTCGCGCGAATTCTGCCGCAGCGTCGCATTCCAGCCGATGCGGCCATGGCTGATGATGTCGAGAGAAGCGAAGCGGCGCGCCAGATTGTAGGGCTGGTGTGCCAGGGTCGATGCGCTGGCAACGAGGCCGATCTTCTCCGTCACAGTGGCCAGCGCGGCCAGCAACGTCGTCGCCTCAAACGGGCTGGTCGATGGCTCGCCGCTCGCCAACGTGTCGGTGATGACGATCATGTCGGCGCCGGCCGCTTCCACCTCCCGCACAAAGCTGGCGATCTCCGCGAATGTCAGCACGGTCTGTCCTGTGGCGGCGATGTTGAGCGAAATGGCAAGATGCATTGTGCGGCCCACTCGGCTGCCCCGAAAATCGGCAGCCATTCTGGCTACCAACCTAGGCCCGCCCTCACGCAAGGCAACGGGATCGAATGGACCACAAGGCTGTCACTTGCCGGCCAGCCATCGTATCGCTGCGAGGTAGAAGTCTTGACGGATCGGGTGTTGCGTTGGCAGGCCACACGCCTCGGTGACCGGCCGAGGCGCCTGTCTCTTTCGTCATCCTATGGCGGAGCAAGGAGCGAAGCGACGCGGCGCAGACCATAGGATCCATTCCGTGAAGTTGAGGCGTTGCCGCGATGCAGAATTCTGCTCCCTCAGCACCCTACGATCAAATTCACGGAATGGATCCTCGGGTCTGCGCTCCGCTTCGCGTCGCTCCGCCCGTGGATGACGATGTCACGGAGGCTTCGGCCAACCGCGACGCAACGCGACCGCCCCTACCTGCCGGCCAAAATGTCCTTGATCAGCCGCTGGCAGCGATCGGCCATGAAGTCGAGCAGCAGGCGCACCTTCGGGTCCTGCAGCTTCTTGTGCGGATAGACGGCCGCGAGCTGCACCGGCGTCGGCGGCGCCTTGGCCAGGATCACCTTCAGCCGCTGGTCGCGGATAAAGGGTTCCACCTCGAATCGCGGCTTGTTGATGATGCCGCGTCCCGACAGCGCCCAGCCGGTCAAAACGTCGCCGTCGTCCGTGTCGTACGGGCCGTGCACCTCGAATTTCTGCACGCCGTTCGGCGTCTGCAGCGTCCAGACATATTCGCGCGTGCCGGCATAGCGCAGCATCAGGCAGTCGTGCTTCTTGCCGATCAGCTCCTGCGGCTCGACCGGCTCGCCGCGGGCTTCCAGATATTTCGGCGCCGCTACCAGCACACGCTCGCAGTCCATGATGCCGCGCATCCTCAGACTCGAATCCTCGATGATGCCGAGGCGGAAGGCGACGTCGATGCCTTCCTTCATGATGTCGACATTGTGGTCGGAGAGCCTGAGCCGCACCTCGATATCGGGGTATTTGTCGTGAAAGTCCGGAATGCCGGAGGCGATCAGCCGCCGGCCAAGCCCGAGCGGCGCCGTGACCTTGATCGTGCCGCGCGGCTGCCCGGAAAGCGCTGCAACCGCCGCCTCCGCTTCGGTGATGGCGTCCAGCACCTGCTTGGCGCCGGTGTAGAACACCGTGCCATGCTCGGTCGGCATCAACTGCCTCGTCGTGCGGTTGAACAGTCGCACACCCAGATGCTTTTCCAGTTCCTTGATGCGGTTGGAGGCCACCGCCGGCGAGATGCGCATGTCGCGCCCGGCCGCCGACAGATTGCCGAGCTCGACGACACGGACGAAGACGGCGATGTTGTCGAGATAGGCCATGCGGCGTTCGTGGCTCTCAAACGTCTATGTGCAGTGAACCTAGTATTTTCCATTTTTTTTTGAAAGTCATCGCGGGCCTCGCCTCTTTTCGTTTCGGCGCCAGACCGTAAAGTCGTGCAATCGGCAGGGACGGGTTCCCAAGGGCGACACAATGACGGATTTTGCGATTTTCTGGGACTGGCTGAGTTTTGCGGTCCGCTGGCTGCATGTCATCACCGGCATCGCCTGGATCGGCTCGTCCTTCTATTTCGTCGCGCTCGACCTCGGCCTGCACCAGCGTCCCGGCCTGCCAGCCGGCGCCTTCGGCGAGGAATGGCAGGTGCATGGCGGCGGCTTCTACCACATCCAGAAATATCTGGTGGCGCCGGCAGAGATGCCGGAGCACCTCACTTGGTTCAAATGGGAATCCTACGCCACCTGGCTGTCGGGCTTCGCCATGCTGTGCGTGGTCTACTATGCCGGGGCCGACCTGTTCCTGATCGACCCCAATGTGCTCGACGTCTCGGTGCCAGTCGGCATCCTGCTGTCGCTCGCCACCATCGGCGTCGGCTGGATCGTCTACGACCTGCTCTGCCGCTCGCCGCTCGGCAAGAGCGACACCGGCCTGATGCTGGTGCTCTACTGCGTGCTGGTGTTCATCGCCTGGGGGTTGACGCACCTCTTCACCGGCCGCGCCGCCTTCCTGCATCTCGGCGCCATCACCGCCACGATCATGTCGGCCAACGTCTTCATGGTCATCATTCCCAACCAGAAGATCGTCGTCGCCGACCTGATCGCCGGCCGCAAGCCAGACCCGAAATACGGCAAGATCGCCAAGCAGCGCTCGCTGCACAACAACTACCTGACCTTGCCGGTCCTGTTCCTGATGCTGTCGAACCACTACCCGCTGGCCTTCGGCACCGAGTTCAACTGGATCATCGCCTCGCTGGTCTTCATCATCGGCGTGCTGATCCGGCACTATTTCAACACCGTGCATGCGCGGAAGGGCAACCCGACCTGGACCTGGCTCGGCGCTGCCGTGCTGTTCATGATAATCATCTGGCTATCGACCGTGCCGAAGGTGCTGATCGGCGAGCCGAAGACCTCTGCTGCTTCCGCTGCCGCTCAGGTCTATATGGCCTCGGCGCACTTCCCCGCCGTGCGAGATACAGTGCTCGGCCGCTGCTCGATGTGCCATGCCGAGGAGCCGGTCTATGAAGGCATCTATCATGCGCCGAAGGGCGTGATGCTCGACACCGACGCGCGCATTGCCGAGCATGCCAGCGAGATCTATCTGCAGGCCGGCCGGGCGCATGCCATGCCGCCCGCCAACGTCACCCAGATCACCGACCAGGAACGGGCCCTTTTGGTGGCCTGGTTCGAAGGCGCCGGAAAGTAAGCATGACATCAAAACTCCTGCGCGGCCGCACGCTCTCTTTCCTGCGTTGGCCCGAAGCGATCGACGACCACTCCGCCTGGCGCTACGAGGAGGATGGCGGGCTGCTGATCGACAGCGGCAGGATCGTTGCCGCCGGTCCCTATGCCGAGGTCGCGAAGCGTGCGGGAGCCGGCGTCGAGAAGATCGACCATCGCCCGCATCTCATCCTGCCGGGCTTCATCGACGCCCATGTGCATTTTCCGCAGATGCAGGTCATCGCGTCCTACGGCGCCGAGCTGCTCGACTGGCTGAACAAATACACTTTTCCGGAGGAGACGAAGTTCCGCGACGCGCAGCACGGCCGCCGTATCGCTCGGCTGTTCCTCGACGAGATGCTGCGCCATGGCACGACGACGGTCGCCGCCTACTGCTCGGTGCACAAGGCTTCCGCCGAGGCCTTCTTCGCGGAGTCGCATGACCGCAATATGCTCAACATCGCCGGCAAGGTGATGATGGACCGCAATGCGCCGGAGGGCGTGCTCGATACGCCGCAGACCGGCTATGACGACACCAAGGCGCTGATTGCCGAATGGCACGGCAAGGGTCGCCAGCTCTATGCGATCACGCCGCGCTTCGCCATCACCTCGTCGCCCGAGCAGATGGAGATGGCCGGCGCGCTCTGCCGCGAACATCCCGATCTTCACATGCAGACGCATCTGTCGGAGAACAACGCCGAGATCGCCTTCACCCAGGAGCTCTATCCCTGGTCGCGCGACTACACCGACATTTATGAGCATTACGGGCTGCTGGGCAGGAAAAGCCTCTTCGGCCACTGCATCCATCTCTCGGAGCGTGAGGCGGATGCGATGTCGCAGTCGGGCTCGGTGGCGGTGTTCTGCCCGACCTCCAATCTTTTCCTCGGCTCCGGTCTGTTCGACTACCAGCGCTACCGTCGCCGCGAGAAGCCGCTCAGGATTGCCGCCGCCACCGATGTCGGCGGCGGCACCGACTATTCCATGCTGCGCACCATGGACGAGGGCTACAAGGTCATTGCGCTGAACGGCGAGAAGCTGAACCCGTTCCAGTCCTTCTGGCAATTGACGCGCGGCAACGCCGATGCGCTGTCGGTGGCCGACAAGGTCGGCACGCTGGAGGAGGGCACCGATGCCGACATCGTCGTGCTCGACGCCCACGCCACGCCGGCGATGCGGCTGCGAATGGAGACGGTGGAGACGCTGGCTGAGGAGCTCTTCCTCTTGCAGACGCTGGGCGACGATCGCGCCGTGCGTGAGGTCTATGTGGCGGGTCGGCCGGCAAAGAGCGCGATTGTCGCATAGATTAAATGCGCTCCTCGCTTGACCCCGCGTCAGCCATCGGCCAAAGCGTGCGTCGACATTGACAGGGGAAACGCCATGGCTGCCGCCGACGACATCGCTCTGATCAAGAAACAGGAAGCCACGCTGGTCCTTCCGGCCTTCGACGAGGCCGTGGCCTTCGAGATCGGCTCGGCGATCAGGGCCCGGGCGCTCAAGGAAAACCTGCCGATCATCGTCGACATCAGGACCTTCGACCGACCGCTGTTCTATGCCGCGATGCCGGGCTCCAACGCCTCCAATCCCGACTGGGCGCGGCGCAAGATCAATGTCGTGAAGCGCTATCTCATGAGCACCTACCGCATGGTGCTGGAGCAGCAGCGGCCGGACCGCACCTTCAAGATCGGCGAGGCGCTGGACATCGCCGACTATGTGCTCGCCGGCGGCGGCTTTCCCGTCACCGTGCAAGGCGCCGGCGTCATCGGCGTCATTGCCGTCTCCGGCCTGCCGGAGCGTGAGGACCACGGCGTCGTGGTCGATGCGCTCTGCGCGCATCTTGGCGTCGATCGGAAGCAATTAGCGCTGCCGCCGGAAGACAAATCGTGATGCCGGCGCTGCCCCTCATCCGCCTGCCGGCACCTTCTCCCCGTATAGAGACGGGGAGAAGGCAAGCGCGCCGACGCCGGCGATCCCCTCTCCCCGTCTCTATACGGGGAGAGGGTAAGGGTGAGGGGCAGCGCCGGCAGTTATTCAAATTAGAATCTGCCGATGGCGACCGAGGATGACAGTGCTCGATCCCAAATCCTTTCTCGTCTCGATCTTCAACGCGGCCGTCTCTGCCGCCGACCCGGAAAAGACGATCCGCAACCATTTGCCGGCAAAACCGAAGGGCCGCACCATCGTCATCGGCGCCGGCAAAGGCTCTGCCCAGATGGCGGCGGCCTTCGAGAAGGTCTGGGATGGTCCGATCGACGGGCTGGTCGTCACCCGCTACGGTTATGGCGCAAGATGCGAGCGCATCGAGATCATCGAGGCCGCGCATCCGGTGCCTGACGCCGCTGGCCTCGGGGCCTCGCGCCGGCTGCTGGAGAAGGTGCGCGGCCTGACGCCCGACGATCTGGTCGTGGCGCTGATTTCGGGCGGCGGCTCGGCGCTGCTGCCGTCGCCCGCCCCCGGCCTGACCTTGGCCGACGAGATCGCCGTCAACGAGGCGCTGCTTGCCTCCGGCGCGCCGATCGCGGCGATGAACACAATCCGCAAGCACGTCTCGACGATCAAGGGCGGCCGCCTGGCCGCCGCCGCGCATCCAGCCAGGGTGGTGTCGCTGGTCGTCTCCGACATCCCCGGCGACAATCCGGCGCTGGTTGCCTCGGGGCCGACCGTTCCCGACACCGGCAGCCGCGAGGATGCGCTGGCGTCGATTGCTGCCTACAGGATGAAGCTGCCGGATGCGGTCATGGCGCATATCAATTCGTCCGCGGCCGACGCACCGCGTCCAGACGATCCGCACTTTGCCGGCAATGAAGTGCATCTGATCGCCTCTGCCGGAGTCTCGCTGGAGGCGGCGGCCGCCGAAGCGAGGCGTCAAGGCATCGAGGCCGTCATCCTTTCGGATTCGATCGAGGGCGAGGCGCGCGAAGTCGGCGGTGTCCATGCCGCCGTCGCGCGCGAGGTAGCGACGCATGACCGGCCATTCGCCAAGCCGGTGCTGATCCTGTCGGGTGGTGAAACGACGGTGACCTTACGGGCAAAGGGTAAGGGCGGCCGCAACTCGGAATTCCTGCTCGCCTTCGCCATCGGCGTCGACGGCTTGATCGGCATTCACGCGCTTGCTGCCGATACGGATGGCATCGATGGCTCGGAAAACAATGCCGGCGCCTTCGCCGACGGCTCGACGGTTGCGCGCATGCGCGCCGCGGGCGTCGACGCCAAGGCCATGCTAGCCGGCAACAATGCCTGGACGGCCTTCAATGCCGTTGGGGATTTGTTCGTGCCGGGGCCTACGGGCACAAATGTGAATGATCTAAGGGCGATACTGGTTAGGTAGCGCGGAGCCCCACAGAGGTCGTCATTCTAGGGCGGAGCAAGGAGCGAAGCGACGCGCGCAGACCCTAGAATC
>SUGL01000329.1 GCA_004963905.1 Mesorhizobium sp. | reverse complement strand
ATCAACCTCAACCATGTTCCCGACGCCTTGCGCGCGGCGGACGACGCGGTGCTGTTCAAGCGCACCGTGAAGGGCATCGCCCGCAAGCATGGCTTCGCCGCCTGCTTCATGGCCAAGCCCTATGGCGAGCGCGCCGGCAACGGCTTCCATGTCCATTTCAGCGTCGTCGACAAGGAAGGCAGCAACATCTTCGACGATGGCAGCGACCAAGGCTCGGAGACCATGCGCC
>SUGL01000328.1 GCA_004963905.1 Mesorhizobium sp. | reverse complement strand
GGGTAAAGGAGCCGGTGCGGCCGCGCGTCGGTTGCGCAGAGCGGAAAGACCCACTAGAGCCTGCTTGTCCTGATCAAATCGGGGCGAAACAGGCTCTAGTTTTCTGTTTGAGCATGATCTTTGCCGAACCGATAGGTCAGCGGAAGCAAAAACCGGTTTCCACTTTTCGGGATCATGCTCTAACAGAACTTTGAGTTATCAACGTTCAGGTACGCATTCCGCATGGCCG
>SUGL01000327.1 GCA_004963905.1 Mesorhizobium sp. | reverse complement strand
GTCGGGATCTGGCTGATCACCGACTTGAACTGCGAGTAGAACAGCGTGCAGATATCGAAGCCGCCCTGGCTGAAGAGCTGGATGACCTTGCGCGCGATCGCATCGGCGTTGGCGAAGCCGAGCGTCTTGACCTCGCGCAGGTCGACACGCTCGAGGATCAGCGAGCTGTAGTCGCGGCGCAGGATGTCGAAACCCTTCTTGCCGACGCAGATGATCTTGACCTGCTTGC
>SUGL01000326.1 GCA_004963905.1 Mesorhizobium sp. | reverse complement strand
ACATAGGTCGGCAGGCTGCGCATCTCGACAAAGCCTTCCGGCTTCTCCGCCACGGCGCCGCGGAAGATCGCATAGTGCTGCGAGCCCAGTGTCTCGTCGGCTTCGAGCGTGATGGTCAGGCCGAACCGGGCTTCGAGCTCGACCAGATTGGCGCGCTTGTGGTTGAGCACGTAGAGCGCCGTCGCGGCCGGCGTGCGCACGATGATGTGGCTGCGCGAATCCTTGAGCA
>SUGL01000325.1 GCA_004963905.1 Mesorhizobium sp. | reverse complement strand
CACCTTCTTCGCGCCTTCGGGACGCAGCGCGATGCCGCGCCGCTTGAAGGTATCCGCCAGATCGACGGTGACGTCATTGCGCTCCCGCCAACCGACCGCCACCCAAGGATTGGAAGGCACGAAGGAATAGGACGTGCCGAGCGTGATGACGGTCAGCCTATCCTCGCTGCGCAGCTTGGCGCGCATTTCGTACGCCATGATCGTGCCGCCGAGACCTGCTCCAAGGACGA
>SUGL01000324.1 GCA_004963905.1 Mesorhizobium sp. | reverse complement strand
CCATCAAATAGAGGAAAGGCCAATCGAAGCCGAACGGCATCATGACCGCGCTGGCGACGGCGAGGAACATCACGACGGTGACGATCGGCATGATCGCCAGATTGGCCAGCAGGCTGAGCGGCGAGACGCGCTGGAAATGCCAGATGGCAAACAGCGCAGTGGCGGTTCCGGCAATGATCGACGTCATCGCGGCGCCGCCCGCTCCAATCGCCAGCTTATGCGACATGAAC
>SUGL01000323.1 GCA_004963905.1 Mesorhizobium sp. | reverse complement strand
CGGAGACGCTGCGCCGCGCATCGTGCCTCAGCAGCGTCACCAGCCTTTCGTCGAGCGCGTCCATGCTTTTCCATTTCGGTCAGATCATATGCTCAATATGATAGATTGTTCTTTTCGAAATGCCAATTTTCCCTGTTCAAACCGCCAGGCCACGATGGTTCACTGTGTTCCGAACAATCGCAAGGGCTAAAAAAGAATCATGCGCTGCAGGATCGTTGGCGCGCCGGTAC
>SUGL01000322.1 GCA_004963905.1 Mesorhizobium sp. | reverse complement strand
GCCGGCCTCGTCGGCATGCCCAATGCCGGCAAGTCGACCTTCCTTGCCGCCGTCACCGCGGCGAAGCCGAAGATCGCCGACTATCCGTTCACGACGCTCTATCCCGGCCTCGGCGTCGCCCGCATCGACGGCCGCGAATTCGTGCTGGCCGACATTCCCGGCCTGATCGAGGGCGCGCATGAGGGGGTCGGCATCGGCGACCGTTTCCTCGGCCATGTCGAGCGCACGCG
>SUGL01000321.1 GCA_004963905.1 Mesorhizobium sp. | reverse complement strand
GGCGGGTTTCGCCGAAAGCGACCTCGATGTCACCACTGAGGAAAGCCAGCTGATCGTGCGCGGCCGTCAGACCGACGACACCGAGCGTGAATTCCTCCACCGTGGCATCGCCGCGCGCCAGTTCCAGCGCTGTTTCGTGCTGGCCGACGGCATGCGGGTGATCGGCGCTGAGCTCAAGAACGGCCTTCTGTCGATCGATCTCGACCGGCCGGAAGCCGAGCGGCTGGTAC
>SUGL01000320.1 GCA_004963905.1 Mesorhizobium sp. | reverse complement strand
CACTTGTGTCGGCATTCATCGTCGGCGGCTGTCTTGTCCTGCCGGCATCGGCGGGATCGCCCTCGGGAACGGATCCGGTGCAGACGAGCTCGGCTGCGTCGGCATTCGGCTCCTATGATCCTTATGGCGACTTCAGCAACGACAAATCGGCCAGCATCGAGGAGCTCTTCCTGCCTTGGGAAGACGTCGATCTCTCGACGCTGCCGCTGGCTGACGCCTACGCCCTGCAG
>SUGL01000031.1 GCA_004963905.1 Mesorhizobium sp. | reverse complement strand
GGTTGTCACCCATGTCTTAGGTACAATCTGTTACCCATGTCTCCGGGTCGGACAGAAGAGGGGATGGTGCCCAGAGGCGGATTCGAAGCGAAGGAAATCTGGCTTTGTTTCCAAATAGTTGACACCCACACAAGAGCAGGGATAGCCAACAAAAATACCAACAAAATATTTCTGTGGATTGGTTCGGTTCCCGGATATCGCTCTATTCGCTCAATGCCATCGCATCCCAACCTTATCTCAGAAGCGGAGCGTTGAGCAAGTCGCAGGTCCGCTGCTGCCTCCAATTTCCCCGAGATCTGATCGCCCTTACCACTTGAAGATGGCGGCGAGAGCGTCTTTCGACTTGACGCTTACGTCCCTGAAAATATTGAGCTTTTCGCGGCATTTGTTACACAGTCTGTTACACGGCTACAGCGTTAATTTAAGCTCTCGGCATCTGAGCTCGCGCGCCCGAGCATTGACCTGATCCGATACTGGCTCTGGGCATCGTTGCTCCCGGAGCTTCAGCATAGTCTCGCAAAAATTCCCAAGCCGCTTCGGGGCTGACGAGTCTGCGAAGCCGACGAGCGATAGGCAATACCGAGCGCAGACATTACGTGACGGCACTTGATATTGCAGTGCAGCAAGCGTAGAGCACCGCCCGCTTATCGGAGTGTCGTCCATGGCCCTTACCAATGCTGGTAACGAGGCAGAACCTGTCGAACAATCGAGCCATTCTGAGGTCGAGCAGCACAGCACCAAGGTGCTGATGCTGGGCGCGTTGGGCGTGGTTTACGGCGATATCGGCACCAGCCCGATCTATGCATTCCGAGAGGCGTTGCACGCATCGGCCGGTGGCAACGTCGCCAACCGTGGCGACATCCTCGGCGTACTCTCGCTGATCATCTGGTCGCTGACGATCACCGTCACCATCAAATACATCATGTTCGTGCTCCGTGCCGACAATCGCGGCGAGGGCGGGGTGCTGTCGCTGATGGCGCTGGCGCGCAACAGTTTCCCGACGCGCTCGGCGGTGATCCTCGGCATCGGCATTGTCGGCGCGGCGCTTTTTTTCGGCGACGCAGTCATTACGCCGGCGATCTCGGTGCTGTCGGCGGTCGAAGGTATGAATGTCGTCACGCCGACATTCCAGCCCTATGTGGTGCCGCTGACACTGGCCATTCTGGCGGTCGTGTTTGCGGTACAGCGGTTTGGCACCGGCGGCGTAGGATTGGTGTTCGGGCCCGTTACCGCGCTGTGGTTCCTGGCCATCGGCCTTTCCGGCCTCAACCACATCATGGACGACCCGGAAATCCTGCTGGCAATCAGCCCGCATTATATCGTGTCATTCCTGATCAACTCGCCCGAAGTCGCCTTCGTCACGGTTGGTGCGGTTTTTCTCGCCGTCACCGGCGCTGAGGCGCTCTATGCCGACCTCGGCCATTTCGGGCGCAAGCCGATCGTGCTTGCCTGGCTGGCCATCGTGTTTCCTTGCCTGTTGCTCAACTATGTCGGGCAAGGCGCCTTCGTGCTGGCGAATGGCGGTGTCGTCGGTCATCCCTTCTTCGAGATGAACGAAGGCCGGATGCTTATCCCGATGGTGGTGCTGGCGACGGCGGCGACCGTGATCGCCAGCCAGGCGGTGATCTCCGGCGCTTTCTCGCTGACCAGGCAAGCAGTGCAGCTCAACATGCTGCCGCGCCTGGAAATCCTGCATACGTCGGAAAGACAATCCGGCCAGATCTATATGCCGCGCGTCAACATGCTACTGGCGCTCGTGGTGATGCTGCTGGTGGTCGGCTTTGGCGAATCCAGCAAGCTTGCCTCGGCCTACGGCATTTCGGTGACAGGCAACATGCTGGTGACGAACATACTGCTTTATGTCGTCATGACGCGCATCTGGAAATGGCCGCTCGGCGTCGCGATAGCCTTAATGGCGGTGTTCGTCTTCATCGATACCGGCTTCTTTGCAGCCAACATCGTCAAGGTATTCGAAGGCGGCTGGGCCTCGCTTGCCATTGCCGCAGTGATCGTGATGACCATGTGGACTTGGATGAGAGGCACCAGGTATCTATTCGACAAGACGCGCAGGAACGAGATTCCGCTCGATTCCCTTGCAGGCAATCTGTTGAAGAGGAAACCGCAGCTGATGTCCGGTACGGCCGTGTTCCTGACCAGCGATCCCGCCAGCGCGCCGAGCGCGTTGATGCACAGCCTGAAGCACTACAAGGTGCTGCACGAACAGAATGTCATCCTCTCGGTGGTGACGGCGCAACAACCCGTCGTGCCCGACAGTGACCGGGTCAAGATGGAAACGATCAACGAGCTGTTCATGCGGGTGACGCTGACCTTCGGCTATATGGAGCAGCCCAATATCCCGCGCGCGCTGGCGATCTGCCGCAAGCAGGGCTGGAAGTTCGACATCATGACGACCTCTTTCTTCCTGTCGCGGCGCTCGCTCAAGGCCTCGCCCAATTCCGGCATGCCGGTCTGGCAGGACAAGCTGTTCATCGGGCTGGCGCGCACGGCGGCCGACGCAACGGAATATTTCCAGATCCCGACCGGACGCGTCGTCGAGATCGGGACACAGGTGGCGATTTAGTGCATGCCGCAGTTCAGCAGCTGAGAAGCCACTTGAGCGTGTCCATAGAAAGCGCCTCACTGAATACCAAACATCCCCATCCTCTGTTTGGTACGTTTCCAACTCTTGATATCTTTAGGAATTGACCAAGGATCGCTGCTTGGGTTCTGTCTCGGGAGGCGCGACTTCGGTGAGCAGAACTCTAGCAGCCCTTTCCCAGACTCTCCGCATGAATCGGAGTAGCCTGCTTCCATCGGCGATTTACATCATGGGCATCGCCGTTGAGCGACGGCCACGCTTCCGCCCTAATGGGAGGAACAGCTATGGTCAGTAACACCAGCTCAATGAGTGGCATTGCCTATCCCAGCGACCTGGCTTTGTTGAAGCAGGTCTTTGATCGTGTCTGCGCCGAGGCAGGTATCTCCGTTAGTAGCATGCAGGCGGAGCGCCTGAGCGTGAGCGTAATGGCACTGTTCTCGGACGGCGAGTTCGATGAGGCCGTTCTTTATGAACGCCTTAAGCTTGATGCCCGCTCCTTGCCCAGAACGGGCAGCGTATGACCTCCGATCATCAGGAAGTCCTCACGAGCCTTGTAGCTCGTTATGAAACCGTAGTGTCGATACAGGACCGGATCGTTGAGCACGACCGGGGTTTCGGGCCTAGCATCCGAATTGGATGAAGGCCTACTGGAGCGGCTGCTCGTCTCGTTACGGAAGGCCCGCGTCGCCCTGGAGCTGGGCGGTGATCAGGGTGGATTTGCGGCGATAGCGTTCCTCGACGATTTCGAACAGATGGAAGCGCTGTTGGTCGGTGAGGCTGTGAGTTCCGAAGTCATCGAGGATGAGCAGTTGCGCGCGGGTGAGTTTGTCGATGAGGCGTGGGAAGCGGCCATCGAGACGAGCGAGCGCCAGATCCTCGAACAGGCGCGGCACGCGCACATAGAGCACGGAATGATCGAGCCGTGCCGCTTGCCGTCCGAAGGCGCAGGCCAGCCACGACTTGCCGGTTCCGGTCTGGCCGGTGACGATCAGGTTCTCATGAGTTTTCAGCCATTCGCCCTGGGCGAGCGCCATGGTGCTGCGCCGGTCGAGTCCGCGCGGCGCGGCAAAGTCGATGTCCTCGATGCAGGCTTCGGGAAAGCGCAGCCTGGCTGAGGCGAGCCGGTTCCGGACGCGCTTGTCGGCCCGCATGGCGACCTCGCGGTCGAGCATCAGGCCGAGCCACTCGTCACGGCTGAGCTCGTTGGCGTTGTTGCGTTCGGCCAGTTCGCGCCAGGCGGCAGCCATGCCGGCCAGACCGAGGGCCTGCATCTGGTCGAGGGTAGGGTTCGTCAGCATTCTTTCTTTTTCCTTCACTGGTAATGGTGGAGCCGCGGATGTTGGCGTCTGGGGTGTCGGCTTTGCCGGTTCTGCGGAGCTGGCCCGGTCGAGGCCGGCTTTGAGGATGGCGGTGACGGAGGAGTAGGCGATCGCGTTGATCAGCAGCGCCCGCTCGCAGGCGGCATCGAGACGCTCCGGCCCATAGCGCGGCGCCAGCGACAGGATGCCCATGGCCGAGCGATATCCCTGTTCCGGATGCGGCCGGTCGCGCATCATGCGCTCGACCAGGATGGCGGCGTTGGGGCCGATCCTGGCCGCCCTGCTGATCAGGCTGGCCGGCGTGGTGTTGGCGTAGCGCTGGTGCGCCTTGGGCATGTGTTCGTTGACGGTGACATGGCCGGAACGCTGTGAGCGACGGACATGGCTGGCGACACGCTGGTGATCGTGGAAGATCTCGACCACTCGATGCGTGAGCCGCACCTCGACGGTGCGCCCGATCAGCCGGTGCGGCACCGAGTAAAAGGTCTTTTCGACCTCGACATGGTAGTCAGGATGGACCTTCGCCGACTTCCACTCGGCGTATTCGAACGGTGCCGCCGGCAGCGGCTTCAAGGCAGCCGCTCGATCTCCCCGAACAGTTCGCGGCGGCTTTGGCCGACATGGCGCATCGGCCGGTTGTTCAGCTCCTCGAGCAGTTCGGCGATCGCCGCCTTGAGCTCGGCGATCGAGAAGAAGGATCGGTTCCTCAGCCGCGCCAGAATCCAGCGCTCGACAATCAGCACCGCGCCTTCGACCTTGCCCTTGTCGCGCGGCTTGCGGCTGCGGGTCGGCAGGATGGTGGTGTCGTAATGCTCGGCCATCGCGGCAAAGGTCGCGTTCAGCGTCGGCTCGAACCACAGCGCCTTGACGACACTGGCCTTCAGGTTGTCGCACACAATCGCTCTGGTGACGCCGCCGAAGAAGGCGAGCGCTCGCACCTGGCCCTCGATCCAGTCCGGCAGCTTCTGGCTGGAGCTGGCAAAGGCGAAGGTCAGATTGGAGGCGCCCAGCACCGCGACAAAAATCTGCGCCGGGTAAATGATGCCGGTCGCCGGATCGATCACCGGCACCGTCTGCCCGGCATAGTCCGTCTGCATCACCGCGCCCGCCGCATGCCGGTTGCGGAATGTCGCGCTCGTCCGGCGCTCGAAAGCGGCGAAGTGCTCGCAGAACCAGGTGTAGCCGTAGCCGTCGGGGTGGGCGGCGCGATACTCTGCCACAACAGCGTCAGCGTCACCCCCTTGCGCTTCAACTCCCTGGCGATCAACGCAAAGTTCGGTTCGCTTAGGTCTTGCGGCGGACGACCGGCACGGCCAAACAGCAGCCGCTCAAGTGTCGCGTCGTCGTGCGATATCGCTGGCTCGCCTCGTGACCGATCGGGATAGGAGCGATGCAGTCTTTCTGGGGCGGATGAAGGAACCTTTGACACGGTTCGGAATACACCGCGTCGTGACGCAATATGCCGCCATGGCGAGCAAAACCGTGCCGACCGTGGCCACGAAGCGCGTCAGCCCCCATACGATTCGTCACACGACAGCCGTCCACCTCCTGCGTGCCGGCGTCGATATCAACACGATCCGCGCCTGGCTCGGCCATGTGTCGTTGGACACCACGCACATCTACGCCGAGGTTGATCTGGAAATGAAGGCAAAGGCGTTGGCCAAGGTTGAAGTCAGCGGCTTGAAAGAGCCCCCACGGCAGCGATCTCTGCTGTCATTAATGGCATTCCTGAAAGCCCTGTAGCGAACTACCATCGCCGTTCTTCTTATGTGGCGGCTTGGGCCAAGGAAATCACTGAGATCCTTGGCTCATCCCCGGAGACGCAACATAAATTTGGCCACAACATAACAGGTGAAGTGTTATGCCGAACATATTAGCCGCTTCTACGAACTCTTTCGCAGTTTCGAGCAGCGGCTTTCGCCGACGATGCGCCAGGAGCATGCGGCCGGCGACAAGGTCTTCGTCGACTATTCCGGCAAGAAGATCCCGATTGTTGATCGCAAGACCGGTGAGATCCGCGAGGCAGAGATCTTCGTGGCAGTGCTCGGCGCATCCAGCTTCACCTTTGCGGAGGCAACTTGGACGCAAACGCTCCCGGACTGGATCGGCTCGCATGTCCGGATGTTTCGTTTCTTCGGAGGCGTTCCCCGGCTGATCGTTCCCGACAATCTGAAGTCGGGCGTCAGCAGCGCCAGCTTCTACGACCCCGAGATCAACCGCAGCTAGGGGAGGGGATTTCGTTGACCATCGGCCGGCAGAGGAGCGGGCCGAGCGTTTCGTGACATGACCGAACGGAATTTCGTCCGGCTGCGCAAAAAGGTGCCCTGTCGAGACTTACTTGTTAGCCGGATGGCTTAGCAGGGACGAACTCGTGAAGAGTTAAACGACTGATAAGGCAACATTATCATTCGTGTTAATGCTCCGACAGGCTGTGCGTTTCGACGCAAAAATCATAGCAAAAAGCGCACCGGCACTTTACTCTCCAAAACCATGATTCGCCTCGATCCCGCGACCGCCAGCCCCGCCGCGCCGCCGGCCGTGCCGGCCTGGGCGCTCGCTCACGGCGGCGCTCTCAGCGACACCGACGCCGCCTTCCAGGTCGGCGCCGCCGTGAGCACGCTCGACACGCTCGCCCGCGCGCAAGCCAGTTGGGCCGGGGCCTGGCGGCAGCGGCTGGCGCTTCGCTGTGCCGCCGCCAGCATGCGGCTCGCCGGCCGCTCAGAGGACGAGGTCGCCTTGCGCGACGCGTGGTATCTCCGCCCGGCCGGCGCCGACACCGGCCCCGCCGGCGCGGTTCTTGGCGCCTGACGGCAGTTTTCCGTGCAGCCGCTCGTCGTCAGTGCCGACCGGCTCGAAAAAATCGTCGACCAGCTGGGTCTCCATTGGGACGGCGAGGCTCTCGCCGACCTTTGCACGGAGATCGAAAAACTGGCGGGGGCGCAGCGGCCGGCGCCGTTCGCCGCCGCGGCCATCGCGGCCCGCGTCATCACCATGCGCCCCGATGCCGAGCTTTTCGCCTGGTGGCTGGCCGACCTGGTTCTGGCGCAAAGCCTGCGCTGGCCGCGGCCGCTGCCGCTGCTGATCGCCCAGGCCTTTGGTCCGGCTTTTCGCCGCGAGGCCGGCGGGAAGCGGATTCGGCCAGGCGAAAAAGACTTTGAGCGGGCGGTGTGCCTGGCGCTGGCGCAGGCTGCGGCGGACGCCTGCCGGTTGGCCGCCGAGCTGTCGCGGCGCGCGGAGCGGCTTATCGCCGTCGCACCGAAGCTCAGGGCAAAGGGGGCGGGCGATGTGATCCAAAGACTGCTCGACGACGATGCCGTCTCCGGATCGCTGACGACCAAAAACCCGTCTCGCTTTGCGGCGCGACGCCTCTTCGAGCGGCTGCAACAACTCGAGGCCGTGCGCGAGCTTTCCGGCCGCACGACTTTTCGGCTGTTCGGACTCTAGCGATGAGCGAAGCGTCTGCCCGCCGCAAGCCGAACGAACAGCCTGTGCTGCTCGACACAGAACTGGACCACCTGCCGCCGGAGCTGCGCTGGCGCGAATGGATGGGCCGCGTCGAAGCGGTGATCTTTGCCGCCAGCGAACCGGTGACACGTAGTGTCCTCGCGCGGGTGGTGGGAAGAAACTGCAATCTCGAGCTGATCATCGACGACATCCGCGCCGAGCTCGCCGGCCGCCCCTATGAGCTGGTCGCGGTCGCGGGCGGCTGGCAGCACCGGACCAAGAAAGCCTTCGGAGACATCATCCACGCCGCATTCGGTACGCCTGCGGGGCAGGGTGCGAAGGAATTGTCGCAATCCGAGGCGCTGGTGTTGATGTGCATTGCCTATTTCCAGCCGATCACCCGCGCAGAGCTGTCGACCTTCTTCGGCAAGGAGGTGTCGCGCGATCTGATCGGCGTTCTGCGCGCGCAGGAGCTGATCGCCTCGGGGCCGCGCTCGCCGCAGCCGGGCGCGCCCTACACCTATGTGACGACAAAAAACTTTCTGTCGCAGTTCGGGCTCGACACGCTGCGCCAGCTGCCGGATTTCGAGGCGCTCGAGGACGCAGGGCTGCTGTCGAAGGAGAAGCTGCTGGCCGGGGATATACCCACCGGTCTTGGCCGGGGGGAGGGCGACGGCGAAGAGGGCGAGCCAACGACTGGCCTCGTTGAGGATGAGGCGCTCTGAACTGATCGGAAATCGGGTTGCTTACGACAGCTATTCTAGCAACTCAGGGCCACGATGACCGATCGTGCGGCAGCCGGTGATCGGGATCATGGACCGCGACCTGATCGCCGTCGACAAGATTGGCCGGAAAGATCACCAGGTTGGTGCCGCCGGCGTGGCGCAGCGACGGAAACAGGATACCGCGAAGCCCGGCAGTGATGATCAGGTCCGCGAGCTTCCACGATGGCGGGATCTTCTTGTCAATGCGAGCGACCTGGCGCCAGGCACAATCCCATTCCTGCCAAGCGCCGTCCCAGATGTTTGGGTCGAACCCTTGAGAAAGGTCGGCCACCTGGCCGAGCGTGATCTTGTAGGCGGCAAGGGTGGCGGGCGGAGTGATGCTGGCACCCTGCTTGTATTCCTCCAACGCCGTCTGCGGCGCGCGGGACAGGTAAAGCGCTTCGACGCCTGGCCGGTTGAAACGACCGCCGTCGATCGCCGCGCCTGCACCGCTGGTGGGCAGGAAGGCCCATTTGGGCGTCAGATAGCGATGCAAGATCTCGTCTGGACCGACGCGGGTGATCCTCACCCACGCGCTCCATTCTCGAGATCCCGGATAAAGGCCAGAACCGCCTCGACCTGGCCGTCCGCGACGAGTTCGGCAGCCGTGCGATGGCCATAGTCGGCAATCGGTTCATTGCGGTACCAAAAGATCGCCTTCTTGACGTCGCCGGTGAGTTCCGTTGCGGCCGAAATCACTTTCACCATCTCGCGCATGCGACCCTGCAGTCGCTCCGATGACGGGTTACGGAGCGTGTTGCGGTGGACGCCGGTCAACTGCGCCAGGTTGGCCACCTTCACGCCCAGGGCCTGCGACAGGCGCTTCGGCGAGATATAAGGCGTGCGCGGCTCCTGCAGGCTGTCGACAAAACCTGAGACCACTTTCGATTGTGCGAGCTGTGCGTGGGTCATGACAAATCTCCGACCTCTCTCATGCGCACAATATATGCACATTTCTAGGCATAGCAAGTGAACAGGGCCTGCCTCGTCAAGTTGCCGCACCGATCGTTCCCACGCGCGCACAGCGCGGCATTGAAGGGCAGACGTCGGCAAGTGAACTGTGCACAGTTTTTGCAGCGGCGGAGATACGGCTTAGCCGCCAGAAGGATAGACGGTCTGCAAGGTGACCCCCGTCCGGCCATTGCCATCAAGCTCGACAACCCCGCAGCGGCGCAACGCGCCCGCCGGTCGTCTCGACGGGGCCGACGCGGCCAAATTTCTCGATGAGATGACGAGCCAGCGGCTTACTGGCAGTGGTGATTACCAGGTTGAGCGACCTGCTGCTCTCGAGGACGGTAGCCCGGAAGATATCGAGCTGCCCGACCCGGTTGAGGTCGTCGAGATGGGTGACAGGCTCGTCGAGGAAAAAGGTGCCGCCGAGACTGCGCGCACGCGCTAAGAACAAAGCGAGCGCCAGATCCTGCCGCTGCCCCTGACTGAAGTCCTTGCCGGGATCCATTTCCTGGCTGCCCGCGTCAGCCAGCCACCTCAGCGGGTTTTCAACCTGACCGAGCTTGATGCGATCAAAGACGCGATTGGCGTGCATGCGGGCGAATAGCGGATTCACTACCCTGCCAAGGTCCTCAATCTGTCGGCCGCTGACTTGGACATAGCTGTCGTGGAAACGCGCACTTGCCTGCCGCGCTGCGGCGATGCGCTGGGCCAAATATGCGAGCCGGTTCCGCAGCGGGGCGACTTCGCGCCGTAACGTCTCAAGCCGCGCGCGCCGTGCCTCCGTAGTCCAGGCTGCCTGCGCCCCGACAGTCCGCGACGCAATATCCTCGAGCAGCGCCTGTTCGCCCCGAACCCAGTCGCGGCAGCTGGCAAGATTTTCCTCGCTCCACTCAGTGCCAAGCGCGGCGATTCGCCAAACCTGCCGAAGCTTTTCGAGCTCCTTTAGAAGCCGGGCTTGTTCGTCGCGGTAGCGCGTACGGCTTCGCTGGCGACCGCATGATCCTTGCGCAGCCCGTCGCGCCGCATGGTGTGCTCTGCCAGCATCATCTCGGCTCTGGCCAGTTCATCTCGCACCGCCGCTTCACGCGCGCGGATTGGGTCCTCAATGTGGGCCTCGAGTGTCCGTAGGGTTGTTCCTTCGCCGAGCAGAGGAACAGCGGAGCCAGGCAGCGCGGTTGATATTCGATCGCGCTCGCCGAGCAAGCGCGACAATGAAGCTGAGGCAACAAGCGCATTATCGAGCGCTTCGAGCGCAGTGACATGGTCGGTGTCGATAATGCCGAGCCGCGCCAGGCGGGGCGCACTTGCATGGGCCGCGCGCTCGAGGCCGGCAAGCTCCGCGCGGAGACGCTCATACTGAGCGGCTTGACGCTGAGCCCCCTCAAACGTTGTGCGCGCCAACCGCGCCGCTTCACTGCTCCTGGCAGCGGCCTGCTGCGCCAGCTTCTCCATCTCAGGTACCAGCGCGAGCGTTGCGGCCATTGCCTCGCGAAGCGCGTCGGCGGATTTCCAGTCATGGCTGCACAATGGGCACTCACTTGCGCCATTGGCGTGCTGATGGCCGAGCAGCTCGCGGCCCGCAATCTGCAGCGTGGCGAGGGGGCCGGCTGTTGCATCGTGGAGTTGCTTGGCACGCTGTGCTTCGGCTTCGAGCCGATCCGCCTCGGACCGTAGTTTGGCCAATGCCTCCTCGGTCATGACCTTGGCGGCAGCTTCGGTCAGCTGTTCACGCAAGAGCGAGATGCGACGATTCGCATCTTCTGCGGCGCGCGCCTCCGTGAGCGCGGCGCCGACTTCAGCTCGAAGTGCCTCGATCGAATCCGCGCTCTGTTTTGCCTGCGGCAAAATCTGGAACAGCTCGTCGAGCGTTTCATCTCCGGTCAAATTGGCTGCGCTCGCCATTTTAGAGAGCGCGCCGTAAAAGCGGCGAACCAGGGGAGTTAACACCGTCCGAGCTGCCTCGAGTGCGCGCATCTGTTCCTTCAGTGTGTCACACCGGGTACTTGCGGCAGCGACGGCAGCGCCGGCTTTTTGACCTTCCTGAACAACCTCGGCGACCTGGCGGCAAGTGTAGGATGCGCGGCATCGAGTACACCGACAGCGGTGGCGAGCTGCGCGCGTTCGGGCCAGCGAACGGCAGAGGCTTCGATGGCGTCGCGGCGCGTTACAAGGATATGTTGGCGCCGGTGCCGCTCGACATCGAGCGCCTCGATCCGCCCACCAAGCGACGCTTGAGGTCCGTCAGCCGGTCCCGCACTTAGCCCGAGACGATGTTCGGCGGCAGCAACTTCGACAGCGGCAGACGAAATTGCGAGCGGCGGCGCGCTTTCGAGTTCGACCGTCAGCCGCACGACCTCCTCTTCGCGTCCGGCAACTGTTTGCGCGAGGAGGCGCTCGCGGCTACCGATCTCCGCGACATACCGCTCGGCCAGCTTCTCGGCCTCGAGCAGGTGCCGAATACCGAGCAAGTCCGCGAACACGTCCTTACGCCGCTCTACTGTGCCGTCGTCCGAATCGACCAGAGTCGCCAGCGCTTCGGCGGAAAGAAACCGCGTACCCCGCAGCCATCCTTGGCGAAGCGGAATCGCACGCAGGTGGTGCGATTCCGCAGCCGCGGCTGCGGGAGCGAGACGGCTGAGCATGTCGTTGAGACCGATAGTCGCTCCAAGCACTCCATCCGCGCCCCCCGTGCGAGCTTGGGTCTCATTTCCGGCAACAATGCGCTGCAGGCGTTGCGCGGTGTCATTGAGATGAATTTGCGCGTCAACCACCGGCGCCTGCGTCAAACTGGAAAATTTCGGAAGCAGCACCGCCTGGTTGAAGTGAGCCTTTTCGCGAAGCCGCTCGACCTGGCCGGTCAACAGCCATTCCGCCGCTTCGCACATCGTCGTCTTGCCGGTGCCGTTTGCCGCGAAGACCAGCGTCAATGGCGATGTGAAATCGAATAAGATGGGCGCGCCGATGCCGCGAAAGGCTTCGACGCGCATTTTGCTGATGCGCACGCCGTTCATTCAAGGCCCCCAGTCGGGATCGGCGCTTCGGCGTCAGCTTGTGCCACTGCGGGCGCACCCTTTTCTTGCAGCTCCAGCCAAAGGGCATCCGCTGCATCGCCAATCTCCGGCCAATAGAGCGTGTCGCTGGCGGCGGTAGCGGCGTCGGGCAGTCCAAGCGCGGTAATGTCGGCTATGCGCGCCCAGGGCTCAGCGCCCGCGGCCAGCGCTTTAGTGGATGATGGCCAGACCAGATGCTTGCGGCAGATACGCGATGAGAGTTCCACCTTGCGGATTTCCTCATCGGTCTCCGGTGCGGGCGGGGCCGGCAAGGCGAGGACCAGATAGCCATCGAGCGGGGCAGTGGACAACGTCTCGGTCTGGGCGAGCAGGGCATCGAGCCAACCTTCGCCCTCATCGGCGGCGCGCGCGATCACGTCGCTCTGATTCGCCGCAACAGGCCAAAGCAGCAGCCGCGCATAACCGCCCGACCACAAGGCCGTGCCGGCGGGTGGCTTCGCGACTTCAGCAAGGCCCGGCAATTGCGCTTGGCGTGCCATTGCCACCTTCGCGCATAGCGGCTCCAGCGCCTGGATGCACGCATCAATGTGGGGACCGTTCATGCCACCGCCCCAAATGCTGCATTAAGACGGGCCTGCAATCCCTCAACCAACGGCGCGTCATCGACGCCAGGCTGATAATCGGCATAGAGCGAAGCGACGGCTGCAAGGCTGACGACTGATACCCGCCGGCGGCCACGGGGCTGGGTGTAATCCGATTGCTCCGCCATCAGCCCGCCTCCGGCCCCAGCTGCAGTCGCTGGCGCGGCACTGAAATCGTCACGCCGCGCTTCGGCGACCGCGCCTTCGTCAATGTCCCCGAAATGCGACTGCGCAATCACGATAAGATCGGGGTGCTCGCCCCCCTGCTGCTGCCAGTTGCTCAGAATCGCCCGCATTTGCATCTTGGTCTTGCGCGCATCACGCCAGACTAGGAGGTGGCGGCCCGAGGCGTCCTGTCGCAACTGTCCTTGTTGACTGGGGGCGGCTTGCCAAACATTCCCGTCGATTGGGTGAGCGTCGCCAGCGCGTGTAGGCCGTGCTCCGCTGCTTGCTGCTGAGCGATTTCGTGTAGCGTATCGGGGTCGACCGCGCCGCCGTCCGGGCCGTGGAACAGCGTGTTGAGGATCTGTTTCGCTTGGGGCGGAGTCCCCGCCGCAAGATGGGCGGCAATCGCAGCACTGCCATCGCGTAGCCGCGGCGACCAATTTGGATCACCGGGGTGCCGGCGCAGGAAGCGGCCAATCTCGCAGGCGTGCGGAGGCGGCGGTAGCGCGAGCGGGGCGACCAATCCGCCCTGGTTGATCGGACAAAGCATCGCCGTATGCCAGACGAAGTTACTGTCGACCGGTCCATAAGGTCCCCAATCGACCGCGCCGCAGGTCACCACAGGGTCCGATTGGCGCACTACCGCACCGACTACGCCCGCGGTCATTACCCGCCGCCCGCAGGGCAGATTGACCTGTCCCTTAGTGAGTTCGTCCCATTTGCCAAACACCCCGGTCAGGCTACGCCACTGATCCTCGGCTTCGATCGCGGACACCTTCGCGTCGGCAACATTTGCCAGCGCAACCAATCCGCGCCGTCCAGCGAGGACATGTACCAACAGCGAGTCGATCGCGCGCACCCAGTTGATGTTGTAGCCATGCTGCAGCAGAGATCCAATGACCATCGCCGGCCGGTCTCCTGGCAGATCCAGCAGCGCCTCAGCGATGCGGGCCTGCGCGCTGTCAGGATGGTCGCCCGGCAATTGCAGCATGTCGGCACAGATTAGGGGAAACAGATCGACGTCATTGAAGCGCAGATGCGTGATCCAGCGGCCGAACTGCAGGTCCGGCAGGACCACCGCCTCGACATTCTGCTCGGCGACGGTCTTTAAATAGGCGATGCAATGGGTCTCGCCGGGAACGTGCACCCAACACCAGCCGCCATTGACTCGCCGTATATCCCCAATGCCGTCCCCGGCCTGATCCCAAGCCAGTCGGCGGCGAGTCTGACCATCTCCCGTTGCAAGCCCTGCCCAGTCGATTAACCAACCCCCAGCGGTCGCGCCGAACCCGGCCAACACGATCAGCGGGCGCGCGGAGGCACGAATCGCCGCGTCGAGCGCTTCCCAATCGACCGAGCCAAAGGCGAACTCGGGAAATACCACAAGCACGGTCTCATTGCCCGGCGCCATCTCGCTAAGTGCAGGGCCGGCATGGCCACCGCCGCCGGTCAGCAACTGTGTCGCCGAGGTGACTGCAACAGGCCGGCTTGCATCGCCCGCAATCGCGTCTTGCGGGGGCTTCGGAAGCTGTGCGAGGCAGACGTGCAACTTCGCTTCGACCGTTATGTCTAGATCGATCGAAAGGGTCGTGACGCGGTCGCCGAAATGGTCGGTAATGTTTACCATGCGCCCGCCAGCATCCTCTAAGTGGCTTTGTCAGTGCACGCCGAGCCGGTTGGAAGCTAGGCGGCGTAAACTTGCTTGATCGCATTCTGGCCGGTTTGGTCCATGTGCGCCACTGCAATAATGTGTCTGTTTAAAGTATCTCAACATCCGCATACTTTGAGATGCTGATGCCGTTGCAGGGCTGAGCGCGAGCGCATTCCTCCCTTGCTCTCGATCAGTAGAATTCTGTCCGCTTTCCAGTTCGTCCCGCTGGAACCGGACTTTCCGCTAACGTGAAGAGTTTCGGGCGCCGGCAGGCGTACGAAAGTCCCCGAGGAAGGAACCCGCGGGGCACAGTCGATGGTTATGGGGATTTCGATTTTCGGCAGATGTCGGCGATGGCGCGACCGCCGTCGGGAAGCGCCGGGATGAATGCAGACAGACCGCTTCGTTGCGCCTCCGCGCGGTGTTGTCGGGACGGCCGGCGGCTGGGCGCGGCTTTGTCGGCGTCGATCATCACCATAGACGTGCGTCGATCCGTTGCCGGAGGCTGAGTGCCTGCAGCTGAAGGCTGAACCATTCCATGCCGGGTCATGGCGTGCTGCTCCCGGTCGACGGGGAACCCTGTGGCGGTCCGCGCGGCTGCCTCCATCGTTCGAAGGTCTCGATGACGATCATGCGTCCGCCGCAGCAGGGGCATGGCGGGTGGAAGTCGTCCGGTTCCTCAGTGGTGTCGTCATCGGACGGTGCGGTGACGTTCAGGAGTTCGCGAGCAAGCGCGAGGCTAGCCTTGCGGGCGCCGCTGGCAAGCAAGCCGTAGTGGCGGATGCGATGGAAGCCGCGCGGCAGGACGTGCAGCACGAACCGACGAATGAACTCGTCGGTGGCGAGTGTCATGACCTGCTGCCGCTCGGCGACAGGGCGGCGATAATCCTTGTAGCGGAAGGTGACGCCAGCCTCTTCGAAGGCGATCAGGCGGCGGTTCGAGATCGCGACCCGGTGCGTGTAGCGCGACAAGTAGGCGAGTACGGCTTCCGGTCCGGCGAACGGTGCCTTGGCGTAGACCACCCAGCGCTTCCTCCTGACGGGAGCGAGGTGGCGCAGGAATGCCCGCCGGTCGGTGAGGTGCGCCATCGATCCGAAGAAGCTGAGCCGGCCAGCGTCGTACAGCGCGACCAGACGGGTGAGGAAGAGGCGGCGGAACAGCTTGCCGAGTACGCGCACCGGCAGCAGGAAGGCCGGACGCGACGATATCCAGCGGCTCGCGTCAGGCGCGATGCCGCCGCCTGGCACGATCATGTGCACGTGCGGATGGTGCGTCATCGCCGAACCCCAGGTGTGGAGCACGGCTGTGATGCCGATGCTCGCGCCGAGGTGCTTGGGATCGGCGGCAATCGTCAGCATCGTCTCCGACGCCGCCTTGAACAGCAGGTCGTAGACGAGCGCCTTGTTCTGGAGCGCGATGTCGGCGACCTCGCCGGGCAGCGTGAACACGACGTGGAAGTAGCCGACCGGCAGCAGGTCGGCTTCCCGCTCGGCGAGCCATGTACGTGCGGCCGCACCCTGGCACTTCGGACAGTGCCGGTTGCGGCAGGAGTTGTAGGCGATGCGCCACTGGCCGCAGTCCTCGCAGGCCTCGACGTGACCGCCAAGGGCCGCGGTGCGGCAGTGCTCGATCGCCGACATCACCTTGAGCTGGGCGAGGCTCAGATGCCCGGCATGGGCGGCCCGGTAAACAGAACCAGCAGCACGGAAGATGTCGGCGACCTCGAGCGAGGCGCGCACGGCTCAGCCGTCGGGTGATACTTCTCCCTTGAACAGGCCGAGCTTGTCGAGCGGGCTCGTGACCGTGCGCACCGTGCGGGTCGCGACCTTGGTGTAGAAGGCGGTGCTATTTAGCTTGGCGTGCCCGAGCAGGACCTGGATGATCCGGATGTCCGTGCCGTCCTCCAGCAGGTGGGTGGCGAAGCTGTGACGCAGCGTGTGCGGTCCGACCCGCTTGGCGATGTCGGCGGCCTGCGCTGCCTCGACGACCACGCGATAAAGCTGGCGGGTGCTGATGGGCTTCATCGCATGCTGCCCCGGAAACAGCCAGCCGTCGCGATGCATCACGCCCTGCTGGCGTCCGACCTTCCACCACTGACGCAGCAGCAAGAGCAGGTCTTGTGACAGCATGGCGTTGCGATACCGCCCGCCCTTGCCGCGCTCGACCCGGATCAGCATGCGCTCGCTGTCGATGTCGCCGACCTTCAGCGCCGAGACCTCGGCGACGCGCAAGCCCGCGCCATAGGCGACCGACAGTGCGGCCTGGTGCTTGAGGCAGGTGGTGGCGTTGAGCAGACGGGCAACCTCGTCGCGGCTCAGCACCACCGGCAGCTTGCGCGGGTGCGCCAGACGAACGAGCTTGCGCGCCAGATCGGGACGATCGGCCGTATGCGTGAAGAAGAAGCGCAGCGCCGACACGATGCTGTTCATCGTCGGCACTGGAACACCGTCGTCCTGCTGCTCGATCTGGAACCGGCGCAGGTCGTCGGTTGTCGCTGTATCCGGCGACCGGCCGAGGAACGTCGCCAGGCGTCCGATGTCGCGGAGATAGTTGCGCTGCGTCTCCTGTGAGAAACGCCGCATGTTCATGTCGTCGATCAGCCGCTGACGCAACGGACTGATTGGTGCATCGAGAGCAGGATAGGTCATGGTCGGGCTCCTTGTTGAAGAAGCCCTTGATGCTCTGCCGCCGCCGAACCTCGCTCAATGCGGGTGCGACGACCGGTTCTTGATCTCTACCTCACCCCACGCGCCCATCCCGCATAGCGGGTTCGTTCTCCGGCCCTAAACTGCCTGTCGGCAATGCGCCCATGTGCCGTTGAGCCCGAACTTGCCTTAGCCAATAAGCAGGACATAAACGCGGTGCCAGTCAATCAATCCGAGCTGGGCATGGGCTGGCTATTGGCTGCGGAACGCGAGGTGATATTAGATAAGTTCGAATTGCAGTTGATCTTCGATGGCGGGCGCGGTGACTTCAAATCCGAGCGCCCTGTTGCAGATGACGGGTTCGGCGGCTAATTCAGCGCGAAGGCTATCCAGGTGTGGCAAGCCCAAGACCTTGGAGAAAGCCTCATCCACCGCCTTTCGGACCGGATCATCCGCCATATTAGGGATAGTTCTTAAATCCATTGAGGCGAGTTTTTCGTAAGAACCGGCCAGCTGTGCGAGTTGTCGCTCGGAAAGAGCCCTTACATCCAAAATTGGAAGGTTCTCAATAGTGGGTTTTTTGAACTGTACCCACGAGCCTTCCGTCGGGACCCGATGTGCTATCAAGGTGAGAAGCCCAAGTGTTGAGTTGAGCCACATCGCAATGACCTTCTCAGCACGCTCATCTTCACTGTGTAACCTAACTGGCCACCAGACATTCGACAGCCCGCGCTCAGGTAGTCGCACAGCCAACGCCCTTTGAGTATTCAGTCTGGAACGCTCGGCTATCATCACAGTGCCAGCGCGAGGCCACAGAAGGCCGATATCGCGCGCTGGTCTTCCTTTGGCAGGGGAGGTACGCGGCGCGAGCCACTTGTTCGGCAGGGTTTCAATGGTGCGGATCAATTCGCCGCTGTGGCCAATGAGTGCCGGAAATGGTGTGTGAGAGTTAGAAACAGTAAAGCCATCGGCAATATCACGGCGGTCTGGGCCGAGAGAGGCAATTTCCCTAAGGGCTTGAATTGGAACCTCAACCGACTCATTCCGACCCGGTCGATAAAGATAGCCCCGCCGAAGCATCCATGCTGTCCGGACGAGATTTGTTTGAGCGAATGAACATCCTATCCACGGACTTTGCCGTACATCGCCCCATGGGATTTCAAGAGTCTCGCCGTATTTCTGAGCCCCGATGATGATTTCAGACAAGCCGTGGACCGGCTTCGCCGATGTGCCGACAGGCGCTGGCGCTCCACGCAATATTTCCTCGCCCAGGGCGAGAGCATGAGCGCTGTTCTTTGGATTCTGCCACAGATTGATAAATTGAGTTGTGTGGCCTGCCATCATCTGGTCGGATTCCGACTGCCCATTTCGCTTGCGCGCAATCAGCAGTATCTCGCTCAGGTCGGTGTTTTCCGAAAAATTCCACCTAGTAGGGTCATGGCTTGCGACGACTGTTTCAAGCACATAGCCGTGTCGGAACAAATCGCGCGTCTTTTCCCATGCGACGCCAGTTGCTAGGGCCGCAGGCAGGACCAAGGCGATCCTTCCGCCATCTTTCAGGTGTTTGTCGGCGACGGCCGTGAAAACGCTCCCCAGGCCCGCTGTGGACGATGCAGCCAGTTTGGAGGTCTTGACGCGCCGCGCCAGTTCTTCCTGCATTTCCCCACGCTCGTCCGGGAGTGATCCGAAGAGCAAATTCCCACCAACGCTGCGAACGAACGGCGGGTTCATTACGCATAAATCCAATGACGGCAGCGGTGCCGAAGATTGGTAGGTTTCCTTGCCGACTTGCTCAGCACCACCACCGCTCGTCATGAGGTCGAGTTGGGTTCGGATTGTGTCTGCCGAGATGTAGTCGATGCTTCCAAGGTACACCTGACCCGTTTGCATTCTGCCCATTGGAAGGGAGTATAGATGCATATTGCGAAAACAAGTTTCTGGAGCGAGCATCGCAAGCGTCGATGCGGTTAAGTGGACGGCGGACGGCAATACGTCATAGCCATACAACATTTCTTCGATAATCAGCTTATGTAGATCTCGAAGCGATTCATCGTTAACTTGCTCATCCTTGCTCATTCTAAACTTGATGAAATTGTCGGTGAGCGCTTGGCTAGCTGCCATCAACAGCGTGCCGGTGCCACAGGCCAAGTCCGCGATGCGAAATCGCCTCAAGGTCTGCGGGTCAGACCAGTCTTTGTCGTGCCATCTGTCTATGCTCAACGTTAGTTTCAGCAGAAGAGTAGCGGCAGGAACCGACGTGTAATAGGTTCCCAGATATTTTGCGTCAAGCAGCAACAGATGATAGATTCGACCCATCAAGTCGTGCCGCAACGCTGCCTTTTTAGATACAATTTCAAGCGCGCGATTTGCCAAGTGTCTTATGGCGGCGTCGCTGTCTGGATTTGACGGCATGGACAGCAGAATTTCACGCGCTACCTTAAAAATTGGCACGTAGTTGATTTCACTGATTATCATCTCCCAGTGCTGTGCCGTCTCGCCTATGAAGTCACGCCTTTGCAGGAATGATCTGATTGGCAAAACCTTCTCTTCAAGGGCGGACAGTTGCTCCTGAAATATGAACGCGTTGGCCAGCATCAATGCTGAGAGCTTTGCGGTTGTCTCGCGCCGACGATACTCAAACGGTAGTTTCGGCATGCCCCTTGGTCCCTATCCCGAGCAACTTAATCAAGCGGTCGCACGTCGCACCGCTGTCGAGTAGAGCACTAGATACCTCAGCTAGCCCAATGTTCAGGGTATCGACTGCCTGTTGCAGCACGTCGTCGCGCACGATCACATCGTGCGCGCGTCGCAACTCGGCAAGAATTTCATTGACGCTCCCGTGATGCCAAGTTGCGTTGTCAGCATCTGTGAGTACCGAAAATTTGAGGGATGCAGAGCCAAGCTCTTGGGGCAATCGGCTGAATTGAACAGAGCGTATATACGTGGGATAAACCACCGCGATGGCTAGATGAGCAACGCCTTGATCCACACGACTTTTAGCCTGGGCAAGAACAACAAGGTCGGCGTTCGGGGTGTCGGCTACTTTACCTTCGACAGCGCAGCGCAGCCCGCGCATTACTGCCATCACATCTGGCCTGGATCGGCCCTTCTGAAGAATTGTCTCAGGATCAGCGTCAACACCGCGTCGCCCCAAGCAGGCTGCGAGAACTGTATTTAGAACCTCTTCCCGATGACGTTCGCCCATAAATATTGTGCCCCCGCAATTCAGGTAATAACGCGCCATTTATGATTAAGGTGAGGTTAAGTACCACTAAGGAATTGATTAATAACCGCTATTCAGCAGGCGGTCACCCATGTGGGCGTCCCCACGACCTCATGAATTGGGTAAAAAGTTCGGGTCGCCGTGGTGACCGCTCTTATCCACTTACATCACCACCCACCCACAGCTGCCGGTCAGCTTTCGGGCCAAGGCTGCCGGACCGCAATGCGCCAGATTGTCGTTCATCGGCGAAATCGCCGACCCCAGAAGCTGCCATACGTGTCTATGGTCGGCTTAGGCTATTGGTCGTCGGAACCTTATGTCGGTCTGCCGGCCACGATTGGTGCTAGATGTCGAAAGGCAGCTTAGCCGGCAGACCATCACCCTTCGCGTCCTTGATCGCTTTCCGAACCTGCGCCCGCCATGGATCGGCAATGGATCCGAGTTCCTTTTCCATCGACGCGATCGCGGCCTGACCGCCTGGTCTTCTCGCGACGTTGCGCAGGATGCGTTCGGGATCGCCCGCTCTTGCGGCAGCGAGGGCGATGTCGCGGGGCCGCCATTTCGATGACAGGAGGGTTTCGGCGAGATCGCGGCGGGCGATCTTGCAGCGATCCCAGTCCATGAAGAGGAAGACGATTGAGAGAAAGTCCGGGATGCTATCCTGTTGGAGCTCGCGGTAGACGGAGGGGAACACGGCGGCGACAATCGGGGATGCGGACATGCCGCGCTCGTGCATGACGAAACGAAGCAGCGCAGCGCTCGCACGGATGTAGCCGCGGTTGTTGACCTTGGCGGAGTCCCAGAGGATGCGGCCGGCTGCTTCCGCGGCCTGATAGGAAAGGTCGAGGACGCGGCGGGCCATGATCGTCTCGGCGAGAACTTCCGGGATTCGGAGGAAGGCGCCACGGGTCTCCGGGGCGGAGGAATCGAAAAGGACGAGGTTGTGGCTGGCCAGCGCGGCAGGAACGCCGGTGGCAAGGCCGGTGCGAAAAGCGTCGGCGGCATAGAGTTCCCGGCCGGAACGATCGAGGAGGGCGGCGATCGTTTTGTCGCGATCGGCTCCGAAATCTCGACTAAGAGCCTTGTCGAGCGCGCGTGCAGCGAGGGCGCTGCCACGTTTCCCAGTCAACGACGGCAGCAGCTGCGCAACGAGCGGGATCAACTCCTCGGCTGCAAGCGGAACCGTCTCGGCGATCCGGGCGAGGAGTTCGGTGTCACTCGGAATCGTGCCCAGAATCGGCACGATCCTGGCCAGAACACCGGTGCGCGCGACGATGGAACGCAATTGCTCCTGGGATGCGGAGGAGAGGACGTCGACAAGGAAGGCGGACTTGCGCGGATCGGAGACCGGGAGGGAGACGATCCAGTCGACGTCGCCAGGGGTAGGCTCGAGGAGGTCCCGGAGCATCCGGTTCGCGGGGGCGCTGTGGGGCGCGCTGACCGCGATGTCCCGGACGGCCCGGACGGCGCCGCTAAGGCGGGCGGCTTCGACGACGACGTCGTTGAGGGCGGCTTGCTGCAGGGCGTTTCCACCGGCGAGGCGGCGCGTCTCGGCGACAACGATGTCGGCGGACGCATCGACGAGCAGCGCGTGCAGGACCTCGGCGTGACGATCCGCGAGAAGATGCCGCGGAAAGCGACGGAAGGCCTCGGCCCGTTCGCCGGTCCGGGCATGCTCGATGCCCGTGGCGAGCGGCGACTCTAGGCCGGCGTCTTCGCGAAAGGCGGCAGCGGCGAGATCCTGTGCGCCCAACATCACTTTGAGGAGATCGAGCGGCGGGAGGCCGGCGAGCGCCTCGGCTATCGGATGAAAGGGCTTCGCCCTGGCAAGACCGTTGGCAAGCCCGCCTAGCAG
Organism: Mesorhizobium sp.; assembly: GCA_004963905.1. Taxonomy (GTDB): domain Bacteria; phylum Pseudomonadota; class Alphaproteobacteria; order Rhizobiales; family Rhizobiaceae; genus Mesorhizobium. The sequence goes on along the minus strand of SUGL01000031.1, from coordinate 49,956 downwards.
GAAGTCGCCGCCGCTCTCGCGCAGGAGGACGGGGACGGCGGCGACGGCGTCGAGTGGGGTGCGGGTGGCGAGCGCGGTGGTAGTCGATCTGACCGAGCGGGCGAGCGAGAGCTGCCAGCGCGTCTGCCCGAGCTTTCCGATCAGGACCTGGAGGAAGCGCCAAGCGTCGGCTGGGGGCATGCGCGACGCGGCGCTATTCGCGGCGGCCGCCAGCGCCGGTGTGAGTCGCTCGACCAGTTCGGCGCGTCTCGCAGGACGGGTATTGGCGATGTCGAGCAGCCCGAGCGCCGCATGGGGCTCGGTGTCGATCTTGCCGGCAAGCTCCTCCCAGAGAAGGGATAGTCGGAGCGTCTCCTGGCTGCCCTGCTCGTCGCCAGCCATCTCGCCGAAAACGTCTAGACCGAGTAGCGACGGATGGGGTGCGCGGAGCACCTCGGTCTCGATCCGCGCCGACCAGGGGTGGCGCGACGCGCTCTTTCGCGTCCCGTCGATACGGCGCCCCTTCCAGTCGGAGAAGCGCGATCGGGCGCTGACCGGCGCGAAGACGAGGTCGAAGCTGCGCTTCGCGATGGTCCGGGGGGAATTGCAGAAGGTCGAAACCGTGAATCGGCGACGCATCGACGGCCAGATCGCGGTCAGGAAGCGGAGCGCGAGGAGCTCGGGAGCAGGGGCGCCGAAGACAGCAACCGGAACGCTGTCCTCGAGGAACAGCGCCTCGATAAGTTCGACGCCGGGCCCTTCCACCGGTGGAAGCGGCGGGGCGAGCGACGGCTCGAGCATCAGCTGACGGCCGGGATCGGTCGGACCGGCCTCCGTGGCCACTCGGGCGAGCGAGGCAGGACCGGCGAGGCCGGTCCAGTCGGACATGGCGACGATTAGAGAACGTGTGCGCACACATCCGGCCCTCGGCGCGGTCAGGTCCAGCCAAGTCCGCGCCACGATGTAGTGGGAGCCGCTCGGAAGCGGGTAGCATGTGAGATAAGGCGCGAACTTTTCGCCGGGGCCTATGGGGCCGGCGATGTCGGAGAGGCGGTCGACGAGATCCTGATCTCGGGCAGGCAGCCGAATGGTCCCAGACAGAAGCTCGTGTCCGTTGCGATATCCGTGCAGCTGCTGGTCGACAATCATGGCCAGTCTTTCAGTCGCCGAGAGCCCAGGCGAGCGGCAGGGTGACGTCAGGGTCCTCCACCACCGCACCGTCCCTCATTACGGCGGTATAGCCGAGGTTGGAAAGATCGCGTCGCTTCAGACTTTCGCGGAACGCCGGGTTGCGCAGGTCGCCGCCGACGATGGACATGCCGAAGACGCCGAAATCCAGGCGGCCGGGCGTCCGGATTCGGCCAGCAAACATCGGGAACTGGTCCTTCAGATACCGCATGGGGCCGGCGGCCCTAGTGGCGGGATGGATCGTGTCCCAGGCGGTCACCACGATCGCCACGCGGGGCTTCGATCCGTCCGGTCGGTCCGCCAGCAGAAGCGTCAGATACCGGACGAGTTCGCAGAAACCGACCTGGGCGGGCAGGCCTGCCGCTTTCGTGGAGGCATCCTGCACCTCGGCGTCGGCCAGTATGGGTTCAGCGGTGCCCATGTCCTCCGTGGCCGGGGCAGGTGCTTCGACCAGGAAGGGCGGATCGGCCGGAGGCTGCGGGTCGGCCCGTGCTATCGGCTCGCCGTCCTCGTCCTCGTTCTGACCGTAGTCGTCACCGTCGTCTTCCGTATCGTCGTCGTCCTCGTCGTCATGCCCCTTCAGCATTTCTCGGGCCGTCACCCAGTCCATCGGCTGGTGATTCAGCTTCGAGTTGGCGCGAATAAAGATGATCGCGTACGACGAGGCCTCCAGCGCGTCGATCCATTCTTGCGGCAGCTCGTAGGTCTCGAGTGAGCGCTTCCACAGTTCCCCCGTGATGTCGGGAACGGTGAGGCTCCGCACGGGGCCCCCACCGTCGCCGCCGCGCACGGGGACGGTGAAGTCGCGGCGCGCGCCTTCCTCCATGTTGTGCTCGGTCCTGGGTGCGAACTTGCGTGCGAGGAGATGCGCGACCGCCTCGTTGACGTACTCGATGTTGTCCGGAAAGTGTTCCGCCTTGAGCCGGCCCTTCTTCGCCTGGAAGGCGAGCCAGAGGCGGGCGATATAGTTCGTCTTGCCGGAGGCCGGGCCGCCGACGAGGATAATGGAACCGTCGGTCATGGCCGCCTCCTGAACGCGTGCAGCCGCCTGTCGCCCTCCTCCGCCTCGGTCACGGGCCAGAAGTCGGGGGCGGGGGGAAGGACGCAGAACGAGCGATCGAACAGGTCCGCTACGCCATACCCAGGAATCATGTCGTCGCTCCACGAGAAGGAGGCGATCGGCACTACTTCGACCTTGAAGCCGAAGGCGCCTCCACACGCGATCAGCTCGTCCGCCTCCGCCTGCGGGAAAGGCTGCCTGTCCTGCCAGGTGGGTACGACGAGAACCCGGGGACGCCGGCCCTCGAGCAGATTGGCGAGGCGCTCGATCAGAAGCTTCGTGTCGAAGCGGGCCTTCATGACCTTGTGATCGTCAGCGAACTGCCGGCCGTCGATCATCAGCCAGATCACGCTTGCCGACCTTAGGAAATGGAGGCGCTCGGCGTCGTTGCGCCCGATCAGGGCCTGGGACCATTCGCCCGGCAGATCGGGAAGCAGGACGTCGAGAAGGCGGTCATCCGCGTGACGCCATAGGCGGAGATGTAGGAAACCGGCCTCTCGGTCGTTCGAGAGGGTGGTATGGCTCGTGATCTGCTCGGGCGGGCTACCCTCCTGCCAGGTTCTGCTGCCGCCCGCAATCTCCTCGAAGGCCCGCAGCGTGTCGCTGTCGGCGTATGAATATCCGGCGAATTGGTCTCGCGAGAGAAGGAGATAGGCGCTGATCAGCGCCGCGGTCTTCCCCGCGCCTGCCAGGCCGACAATGCCGACCATGCAGGTGGGGCGGCTCTCCATCATCGCGTTGGCCTGGGGAATCCCGAGCGTCCGGCTGGCTGGAAGAACCGGAAGATCGTCGTCCGGCGCGGGGAGCACGGCGCCCCCAAGCGGCACCGGCGTACCGGAGCTGCCGGACGGCAAGGTTTCGCCTTCCGCCTTTTCGTGATCGGCGAATGAGTTGGAGGAAATCCGCTCGGCGAGCGTCGTGTCGTCGGAGTCGTCCGGGATCAGCGAGCGGTTCGAACACTCCTCGGGTGGATTGCCGAGCACGCAAGTCCGCGTGGCGTTGAACGTGCAGGTCGTGTTCGTGCAGGGTCCGCGCATCACGCGTCGCCGCCGAAACGGCCTTCCATCGCGACGATGGACGCCTCGAGCAGGGCACGGGCGCCCCAGTCCCGCGCATCGAGCGTTGTCCCCGGGGCTTGGACCTCGCCGGTCGCCGCCAGCGCAGACAGAAGTGGGAAGACCGTTGGGATCCCCGCCGACCATGTCCCGGCGAACGCCTGGCCGAGTGGAGCGCGATCGGCCCCGACCGCGGCAATCAGGGCCGACAGAGACAACTTGTCCGATGCGCCGACGCGGCGAAGGACCGCGTGGCGATAGCCGTCGCCAGGCAGCCGGCGCAGCATCTTCGCCCCCTCGATGCCGGCCGCTACGGCCCGGGGCATTACATCCTTGGCGTCAAGCGGACAGCCGAGAATCTCGCTGTAGTCGCTGAGGACCCACCAGAGGAAGTCGATCTCCTCGCGATCCAGGTCTTGGTTGCCCTTGAGCGCGGCGATGACCGGCGCCGTCGCCTTGCGATACGCGTTGTTGGCCCTGGTGCCGGCCGCATTGGCCTCGGGTATCGTGAGCGTGCCGACGTCCGGCACGTCGTGACGGACACGCACCTCCTTCGCGACGACGGCGACCCGGTCGCAGCAGGCGCCGACAAGTTCCTGCCGGAGCTCCTCGATCCTGGCGTTCTCCACCTGGCTCTGGAAGGTGAGCGCGGACCAGAGCGCCGCCGCCATGGCGTCCATGTTGGACCAGCCCGTCCGTTCGACGCCGTGCTCCCGCACCGATGCGAGCGTCGCGACCGCGAGGCAGACCGTGCCCTGCAACTCGCCATTCGCAAGCAAGAAAGCCGGGCTATGGTCGCTGATGGCGCTCTGCACCTCGGAGGCCAGGGGAGCCGGAAGCTGCGCCCCCGCGAAGCAGTCGGCGATCGCGCCGGCAGTCTTGATGGCGCCGAGTGTGGATTGCCCCGCGAGCTGCGTCCGGAGAGTGACGACGGCCTTGTTCCGCGCCGCCACGTCCGCGTCGGTCGGCTGTGCCCAGATGATCTGGGAATGCTTTGCCATAATGCTCATTTCGAACTGCCGCCCTTTCCGTTTTCAGTCGCGTCGAGCATCTGCCTGATCTCGGCCGCCTTACCCTGCCTGATCGCCCGGCGGAACAACCGCCGCTCCATGGCATGATCGATGCCGCCATGCCGTTGGGCCACGACGCCGAACTTCACTAACGTCTGCAGACGCTCGCCTTCGGAGAGCGTCTGGAAAAAGCGAAGCTGAAGGTCGCGCACGTCCTGCGTCGGCTCGGGCTCGGGCTCCGTCGCGGTCTCGGCCAAAGGTTCGGCGCCCGCAATTGGCGGCGCGGTGGCCGACGTATCGTCCTGGGCGGCCGGAAGCGCGTCTTCGGTCGGCCGGACTTCCGACGGCTCCTCCACCAGTTCGGCCGTCACCTCGCTCTCCGGCGTGTTGGAAGCTGGTATCGGTGCGTCGTGAAAGTTGGGCGAGGCGAGAACCTGTCGCTCCTGCCGCCCGTCCATGAAGGCGTCGTCGTGTTCGAAGCGAGCCATGTCTGGATTCCACGTCCGTGGATCGACGGTCACGGCGAGCGCGTCCTGCTGCTCGTCCCACTCGAACGTGAGGATGTTGTACTTGTACGTGAATTTTTCGTTGACCTCGTCTGGGGCGGTGGCGCCCGCCGCCAGCATCATGACCTGGCAGCCGTCTTCCACGTCCTCGATGTCGAGGTTCGGGAAGTGCTCGTGACCGGAGATGAAGACGCGCGCACGGCCGCGCAGATAGCCACGCGCCTTGTCAGAGTCCTGGAACCAGTTGAGCGGATGGTGCGAGAGGACGATGTTCTCCACGCCGACATCGATCGGAAGCATCCTCTGGCGGGCGCCGAGGATCAGCTTTCCTTCTTCGGGGTGGCCGGAGCAGATGAGGGCTGAGTTCAAGCGGACGAACCGGATCGCCCTTCCTGGTGCGAGGTCGAGCCTCGCGCTCTTTGATATGCCGCCGTTCAGATCCAATTCGCACCGATAGTCGAGCGCGAACCCCTTGTAGGCGTCGAAGCGACCGTAGAGGGCCGCGCAGTCGCCTGGGTTGTCCAGATGGCGGTCCAGCCAGTGATCGCCGCCCTCGCGGATGGAGAAGAGGACGCTGTCGATCGTGTTCGTGATCTTCTTGCGGTCGATGTCATGGTTGCCCGGGATCATCTGGACATCGGTGCGGTCGCATCCGATGGCGTCGGTCAGCTGGGCGAGCCATTGCGCCGCCATCGCATACTGGTGCTCCTGCCCGGAAAAGGCGATATCCCCGGTGACGATCACGCCATTCGCCGTGCAGCCAAGCTTGCCGACCTGAACGCGCGCGTCCTCGATCAGGCGCATCTTGGCGTCTGCGTTCGCAGCGTCTGTACCGCCGTCCTTCTCCTGGCCGAAATGTATGTCCGACAGGTGCACGAAGACTGATTTCAAGATTTCCCCCAGCGCATCGTAGAAGAGAACATAAGGTGTCCCGAACCGTATCGCCAGCACCCAGTCATGGTTATGGGCAACGTCGTTGGGCGGGAAACCCGATATCGTGGCAACGATCTTTATCTTCGTTGCCACCAGCAGATCGGAGCCGAAGAAGTCATGCTCCGTGAGATTGCACACGATCCGCTCGCGCCCCAGCAATAGCGCGAGCGCCTCAACGACCGTTGTCTTGCCGGAAATGTTCGCGCTGATGAGAATAGTGAGATCGCCGAACAGAACTTCCCGTTCTGGATGCCGCGAAATCCTTCAAATGTCCAGTCTCACATTTTTCATTGTTCCGGCTCCCGCGAGAACTATGGCATCGGCAAAAGTACCTGCGAAGTGCGCAAATAGACCCGAGACCGAGCGCTGATTTCGCGGCCAACGGCACAAAAACGTCCAGTCTCTCACGCCGGACTGTTCTAAAGCCGCCGCTACGCCGTAAGATGCTCGATGTTAGGCGGATGCGCTCGGGCCGAAGCTACAATATCATCGTTCATGCGTAGTTCGCGGGCGACATGTCGGGCCTTGTCTCAACACTTCGAATGGGTGCTTTGCCTGATCAGAGATTAAAGCTGTCTGACCGGTTACAGGCCCTTTCCAGGCATTCACAATGCCGGCCGGTCGCCGAACTGAACCAGAGCTGTTGACGTCGAAAACACATAAGTCGCTACTAGATGTTCGCCCTTTGTACTTCGAAAGTCGCATAATTGGTAACCTGGTGTGATGTCCAGAAATATTTGCCATTTCACGGGGTTTACGAGTCCGGAATTATGGGGGCGCTGGTGGAAAGCCTATGCAATTGAAAACAGCAGGGTCTTCTGGCGATCGTGCCCACTGGCGTGGTGTAGGTAACGGCATTGGTCGCCGTGCTCTCCGGCAAGGGCCGGACTGATCAGCGCGCCACTGCCGGCAGGCTGATGAGCGGATCATCGCTCATCTGGCTGATGGTCTCAAGGGTCATGTAGCGCGCCCGCTGCACGGCCCATTCATCATTCTGTTCGAGCAGGAGGGCGCCGACGAGACGGACTATGGCATCGTCATTGGGGAAGATGCCGACGACCTCGGTCCTGCGCTTGATCTCGCCGTTGAGGCGCTCGATCGGGTTGGTGCTATGCAGCTTGGCACGGTGCTCCTTGGGGAAGGTCATGTAGGCAAGCACGTCGGGCTCGGCGTCGTCCATGATGGTGGCGAGCTTGGGCACCTTCGGCCGGATCTGGTCGGCAACGGCGCGCCATTGGGTGCTGGCGGCCTCGGCCGTCTCCTGGGCGAAGGCGGTGGCGATGAAGGCCGAGCCGACGCGGCGGCCGCTCTTGCCGGCATGCGCCAGCACGTTCCTCATGAAATGGACCCGGCAGCGCTGCCATGTCGCGCACAGCACCTTGGTGACGGCCGCCTTGATGCCTTCATGGGCATCGGAAACGACGAGCTTGACGCCGCGCAGGCCGCGGCGGGTCAGCTTGCGCAAAAACTCCGTCCAGATCGGCTCGGCCTCAGACGTGCCGACCTCCATGCCCAGCACTTCGCGCCGGCCGTCTGCGTTGACACCGACGGCGATGATGACGCCGACCGAGACGATGCGTCCGCCGCGGCGCACCTTCAGGTAGGTGGCATCGATCCACAGATAGGGCCAGTCGCCCTCGATGGGCCTGTCGAGGAAGGCCTTCACCTTGCCGTCGATCTCCTCGCACAGCCGGCTGACCTGGCTCTTGGAGACGCCGCTCATGCCCATCGCCTTGACCAGGTCGTCGACCGAGCGCGTCGAGATACCCTGGACGTAGGCCTCCTGGATGACGGCGGTCAGCGCCTTCTCGGCCATGCGCCGCGGCTCAAGGAAGCTCGGGAAGTAAGAGCCCTTCCTGAGCTTGGGGATGCGCAGCTCGACGGTGCCGGCCCGCGTCTCCCAGTCTCTGTCGCGGTAGCCGTTGCGCTGGACAAGCCGCAGTGGGTTCTTCTCGCCATGGGCCGCGCCGGTGGCGGCGCCCACCTCCAGCTCCATCAGCCGCTCGGCGGCAAAGCCGATCATCTCGCGCAGGATATCGGCATCGGGGGTCTTCTCTACGAGCGTGCGCAGGTTCATCATGTCGTTGGTCATCGGTGGTTCCTTCGAATCAGGTTGTGTCAGCAACCCAACCCTACCGAAGAACATCGATGACCGCCGCTGCGCCGCTCGCTCGCTACAGCGCTGTTGAGGGCGCTCGCGAGCGGCTTCGCTATCGCCGACCTACACCACGCGGTGGGACACGACCCTTCTGGCTGAGGATAGGGGCTTCCGATCTTGAGATTGGGTTTACCAATAGCCTCAATGACAACTAATTCCGGATTGGTATTAAGCGCTTGGATTGCGCAGAATCTAGGCCCTTTCGTTGGTCAACCCCGTAAGGTCGGCAACAGATTGGTCAACCCAAGACGACAGGATTGGTAAACCAGAGCAGGGCTCGATAAGGCTTGTTAGGTTACGTGGCGATCTACAGTGAGACTGTCACGCCAGATATAATTTCAGCTGCTAATCGAGGGTCACCTTTCTGCCGACAGGGACCAAGCACGATGACGATCAAAGAGTTCGTGCCTCCCACGCTGATCGCCGAGTTGGCAGGAATCTCCCGGCAGGCAGTTTGGAAGGCCTGCCAGCGTGGCAACTGGCGAGGACACTCCTTGGATGTCCGCGTTGTCCGGGACAAGGGCGGCAACGCGGGCAAGCAGTATCTCGTCAACTCGACTTCCCTCCCACTCGAGTTGCAGCTCCGTCTAAAGCCCATTGAAATGCCGGTTCAAAACCGTCCGAAGCCGATTGCAAGGCGAGGCCGGCGCGACCGAGCGGATAAAGGCAAGAAACGCGTCGTCATCAGCCGGCAGTGGGATGCTTTGGTACCCTTTGACCCTATCACCAAGGCCAGGATTGCAGAGGACCTAAAACAGGAAATCCAAGGCCTTCTGGCAGCCGGCGCAGCTTGGGGACACGTCAAAATCCTGGCCCGCAACTTCCTGATAGAGACCACCAGGTCATGGGGATTCCGCCCCAGTGATCCAGCGAGTTTCGAGAAAGCTTGTTCGATCCCGTGGACGCTCGTTTCGGAAGAGCTGCAGTATCGAAAGGTCCACCAGTTTCGCACGAACCGCAAAGCCTACGAGGACAGCCGCCCGCGCGGGCGACGCTCCACCGACGGGATGCGCCCGATGGAATTGGTCGTCGGAGACGTGTACCCGATCGACATCCACCTGACGCGGGCGGACGGCTCGACTTGCACTGCGAAGCTGATCGGGTTTCTTGATTGGGCGACTGGCCGCGTCTGGTGTGATTTGATCGCATTCGACACGCGCGGCGGCGTCAACAACCGTGATGTGATCGAAGTATTTGCGGCCATGGTGGAGCATCCAGCCTTTGGCCTGCCTGAAGCCCTCTACATCGATAATGGCAAGGAATACGGGTTCGCGACGTACCTGGATGACGCCATGACGCTGGCGGTCCCCGGATTCCATGGGCCAGGTCGCTCGATGCGAGTTATCAAGGCCTTGCCCTACAACGCCCCAGCAAAGCCGATCGAACGTTGGTTCGGCGACTTCGAGTCCCGCTATCTGAGCACGCTGCCTGGCTGGATTGCTGGCAACCGTATGAACAAGCGCCAGGAGGCGATCGGCCGGACGGTTGCGCCATATGGCACCTTCGAAGATTTCGTTCCAGCGTTCTTCGGTCTCCTGAAGGCTTATCACAGCGTGCCCACGGGAAAGCAGAGCGGCCTCAAGGGGCTTTCGCCCAACACCACTTTTCAACAGCACGTTGCTGCCGGCTGGTCAGCGATCACCATGAACCGGGATGAGGTCCGAGCGGCTGTAGCGCGCCGTGTCGAGCGCACTGTGATCCAAGGCGCGTTCCAGATCCGTGGGCGTCGGTGGTCCTGCGAAGAGTTGTGGCAGTACACGCACGATAAAGTGCTGGTCTGCGAGCCTGTCTATCATGCGCCGGCCGAGCTGCTTGTGCTAGACATGAAGGGCAACAGGCTCGGGATCGCAACCCCCGATGTCGCACTTCATCCACTTGATCATCGTGGCGCCCAAAGCACGGCAGCACGGGCAAAGGCGCATCGCGATGCGATTGCGGAGATGGTTAGCTCAATCCCGCAAATCGACGTTGCAGCTCGGCTGATAGCGCTCGGTCAGGCTCAATCTGACGTAATCCCCTACGAGCCGGCGGGCAAAGTGTCTTTCGACCCGTCTCAGCGGCCGGCGCGGATCGTTATGCCGAAGAAGCCTTTGATCTCCGAAGAGCGCCGCCGCGAACAGGACGCGCGCATAGCCGCTCAGATGGACTTGGTGAAGAAGATCGTCGGATGACGATATTCGTTGAAACCCGCGCTGCGCTCACCGTGCGGGCTGCCTTCGATACGGCGGTCAAGATGCGATATCCGGTGCTTGCGGTCGGCAAAGCCGGACTCGGAAAGACTGTAGCGCTCAACTGGATAGCCGCCCAAAGCGGAGCTGCCTATTGTGAGGTTGCGCAGCATACTAAGGCTATCAGGCCGATGTTCCTGATGCTGCACGACGCCTACGGCGTCCAAAAAGACAGCAAGCACACATACGATCTTGCGAAGGATTGCATGAGCTTTTTGGGCGCCGGATACGGCCCGACACGTCCGTTGCTGGTGGACGAATATCAGAACTTCACACCCACTGTTTTGCGGGAGCTGCTGCATCTTCAGGAGCGCTGCGGCTTCGCTTTACTGCTCGCCGGCAACACTCATCGATTAGCGGGCACGAGGCGTGATATCCACGCTATGGATCAGATAGAAAGCCGTATCGGCATGCGTTTCGAGGTCGGGCAGCCGACGCGGGAGGATTGCGTGAGGATCGGCGCCGAACACAACGTTGAGGGAGCCGACGCCTACGAAGCGATTGTTATCTTCGGTGAGAACACCTCCCTTCGCGCGCTTTGCCACCTCCTCCAGAACTGCGCTGCCGTTACGAACGGGGTTGGCAGCATTCGTCTTTCCCGGATCGAGACCACGCTTCGTGTCATGTCGTGCGGGAGCGATGCGCTTAAGCTTTTGCACGAGCGCGGAAACGACCTCCGAAGATCGGCTTAATTCCGGGCAGCGACAGATAATTCTGAACGGCACACTGGAACATGGAACTTGGGTCGCGAGGTGGATCAAATGCGTTACGCAGGGTCGCAGAACGCGCAAGAGACATTGCAGGTCATCTATAATCGAGCTGTCGGCCCAGCCGACTTCCTATTCGCGCCAGTGAGCAATGGCAATCGTACCAGCGACAGCACCCATTGCTCGCTGCTGCTCGTTGATGGCCGCAACCCGGAGCGGGTCGCCTATCACCACGACTCCTCCCGGACAGGGCCACAACGACGAGCCTGCAAACCAGCTCGCAAGGGTGCTGAACGGCACCTTCGAGGCAGCCCCCATGACCCGACAGCCGAATGCTTATGACTGCGGCGTGTTTGTGTTGGCACGTGGGCGCCGATTGGACAATTGATGGCCGGGCAGCGGCGCCGGGTCGCTGCGACGACCTCGTCGCCGACCGGCAGGCGCTGCAAGACCGGCTGAGGCGGCGCTTCCGCACGGGATTTGTCTAAAATTCCAAGGGGGATTTGTGGAGGTATGACGCCGACAGGCCGCCTACCGCCAGACTACCCCGCTCATGAACGCGACGCCGGCAGCACTCCCATCTCCTTGAGCAACCAGGCAGCGCCGTCAATTTTGTCCATGGTCCAAAGCATGAAGCGACTGTCGACATGGATGCTTCGACTGCGGTCTGCGGCATATGCCCAATCGGAGATCACTCCATCGAGCGTGCCATCAAAGGCGAGACCGACGAACTCGCCGCACCCATTCAGCGTGGCCGAGCCGCTATTGCCATTGGTAATGTCGACCGTGGACATGAAGTCGACCGGCAAAGTGCCCAGCTCCGGCGCGACATAGGGGCCATAATTCTTGGCCCGGATCGCAGCGACGGCGGCGGCCGGCGCATCAAACTCGCCCTTGCCAGTGTGCTTGGCCAGAAGTCCCTCAGCCGTGGTGAATGGCGTCCAGATCTGCCCGTCGCGTGTTCGCCCCGACACCTTGCCCCAGGTGATGCGCAGCGATCCATTCGCGTCGGGATACACCGGCCGGCCAATCGCCTGCCAGTAGGCGCGCAGGCCCTGCATGTAAGTCGCGCGCGCCGCCTGCGCTCGGCCAGCGCGGTCCTTCGCCGCGCGCTCCGCAGCTATGTCGCCGGGATAGAGCGCGACCGCCAGCTTGATGAAAGGATCGTCCGACGCCTCCAAGGCAGCAGCCGGCTTGTCGAGCCAGCCGAGCCGCGTGGCCGTGTCGGCGAGTTTGGTTTCTGCATAAAGTCGGTCAAGGCCGATTTGGTCCAGAGCCGTTTCGAACGCAGTATCGCGGTCCTTTGCGTCTAGCCGGCGATATTCATCGAGCGCGGCCTCAAATAGCTTGCGATCGATGTCGGGCAGGTAACCGCGTTCGATCTGCGTCAGTTGATCCACGGTCTGGTTACGGTCACGATCCTGAAAGCCGCGTTCGCGGTCTTCATCGAGCTTCTCGTGCTCCTTGGCCCAGCGATACAGAGTGCGCGCGGATGAGAGCATTTGCGCGCGGTTCAGCAGCGCCTGGCGCAGCCCCTCGAGCGAGGCCTGGCTATTCTCGTCCACCATGGCGCCCAGTTCGCCGATCGCTGCGCCATAGCGCGCCTGCCGCGCGGGATCGTCGGCGACCCAGTCGAGATAAGCTTTCTCCTCGATAGCCTTGCGCACGTCGAGCCCGATCGCATTGGCCCCGGCGAGATCGCCCGCCAACTTCTTCTTGTAGTTTTCCACGCCTTGCAGGATGGAGGCGTAGCGGATCTGCGCTTCTCGATTGCCTGCCGTGGTTTGGTTTATCTGGGCCGCATAATCCGACAGCAAATGCTGCAACAGCGGTTCGTACCGCGCGAAATTGAACCGTACTTCATCCGCCGTGCGGAACCGATTGGTTTCTCCGGGAAAGCCGACGACCATGACGAAATCGCCGTCTTGCACGCCTTTAGAGGCAATGCGCAGCCAGCTCTTCGGCCGGTAGGGCACGTTGTCGCGCGCATAAGGCCGGGAGGAACCATCAGGAGCGACATAAGCGCGGTAAAAACCGAAGTCGCCTGTGTGGCGCGGCCACGTCCAATTGTCCGTTTCGCCGCCGAAGTTACCGATGCCGAGCGCGGGCGCATAGACGAGGCGCACGTCCTGAATTTCGAGCTTCTGCTGGAGATAGTAGGAGGCGCCGCCATAATAGGACTCCACGTCGCAGCGGCGATTGGGCTGTTCTTCACATGCGGCGATCAGCGCCTTCCGGTTCCTGTCGAGCCGCTCATAGCGGGCAAAGCCGTTCAGCTTGTCCGATACGCCCTTGAGCATGTCGGCGGTCACATCACGGATATCCTCGATCACATAGATGCGGCTGCCGGGCACCGCGGGTAATTCTTCACCGAGGCTTTTCGCTAGAAATCCCTTGGTGAGATAGTCTTGACTCTCCTTGCTGTTGTACTGGATCGATTCCAGCACGCAGTGACGGTTGGTCGCAACCAGTCCTTGCGGACTGACGAAGGAAGCTGAACATCCGCCCAGTGATACGATCGCGTTGAGCGGGGCAGTGTCTAGACGGCTGAGCTGCGCGGGATCAAGCTGGAGCCCATTCGCGCGCATGGCCGCGCCAAGTTCCGCAATCTGGGCCGGCATCCACATGCCTTCGTTCGCCGACGTAGCGGTGACCGTCCAGAGCAAGTTCATAGCGGTGGCTTGGGCCAAACGACTAAAATTCGAGTTCATGCTGATCTCGTTCCCATTCTGTGTATTGTTCCCCGCTGATCTGGATCGATGAGCTATCGGGCTGACCGGCGTCCGCAAGCGCCTGCGCGGCAGCCACTGGGTGAAGAGTGAGTGGACGGTCAACACAAAAATCTGGGTGACCCTCCCCTCACATTGTATCGGTGCAACGTTTGCGGATCATCCGTTGCACTAATCGTGCCAAAGGATGCCTGAGACGCCCTTCGGGTCCCGCGGAGAAGTCATTCGAGACGCCTCTAACAATATCTCCCGCATTGCGGGCCGGCCATTGGAGCGCCTCGTCAATAAAGCTTTCAATCACCTACGTGGTAAGGGCCTTGCGTGTCCGACCTCCGACATTTGGGTCCGACCTCCGACATTTGGTTGTAGACCCGACACTCTCGTCCTCGCTCGCGACGAAGCCCACTGCCGAACAGCCGTCGTTAATTGTGAGAATGCGTGCTATCGTTTCTGTTACGTGCGGTGTTGCGCGAGGACGAGGGTGCGAGGAGTGCCCGGACTTCCCCTTGCCGCAAATCCGCTCGGCGCTTGGCGACATAACCCGGCGGACTATGTGCGCGAGTGCCGGCGTGAGGCGCGAAAGTAAATCTGGGATGAAACGTCGACCATTCGAATCGAATGGAAACTTCATCAAAGCGACAACCGCCAACCCGGTTCGCGAGGCAGGCGCGTTCGTCGTCCCGACGAACATCACCTTTGCTGTCGTCGCTCGGGACGGAGCCAGATACGGCATGTCGGCCGAATCCCTTGAAAAGGTGAGCTTCGTTCTCGATGCCGGCTTGTCGGCGCTCGAAACGCTTCAAAGCGCTGGCGTGACCATGGGCTACGGCTCCGATCTGCTTGGCCAGATGCATGGGCACCAATCAGAGGAATTTCTTCTGCGCGGCCGCGTTCTCAAGCCTCGGGACGTGATCCGATCCGCGACGGTGGATGCTGCCCGCGTGCTCAACATGGAAGGCCTCATCGGCACCATCGCGCCTGGCGCTCACGCAGATCTCATCGCCGTCTACGGCAATCCGTTGAAGGACCTCGCGATTTTGTCCGATCCCGCCCGGCTTCGAAAGATCATCAAGGGCGGGTGAGTGGTGAAGAATGAATAACCAGACGCAGGTAATCCGTTGCCATTCAGGGGAATTACGCAACACATATACAGGCAGGAGCACAACAGAACGTATTGAGCAGCTACCGATGGTTCCGAAGGCATGACGCTGCGATTGCCGCCTTCGTGCTGCCGGTGCTCAAAACTCTCAATCGTCCCTGACCAGCCTTGAAATCTCGGCGCTAATGTCGGCTCCTTCGTAGGGCAATGCCTGAGGACGTTTCTCGCACGCCTAGCCGTCATGATACACGCGCTCATTTGATTGCGTGGCATCGGTGGAGAGCGCTGTCACAAACGGCTGGACGACATTCCTCATATCGCGCCGGCGGAGCCTGTTTTCGCCAAAGTCGAACTCGCGGGTGACGCCTACGGCCCCTGCCAAGTTAATCCCATTTGAGATCGAATGCGGTGGGCGTGCCGCTCCTAGCAGCGCCGTTTTTCCCATTGACGTGAAAACATCAGAACAAAGTACCTTATGTCTACAGATTTGGTAGAATATCGTTTGGTTTCGGTGGTGGCCTATGGCGCATGTGTGGGAGATAGATGACTTGGCACGATTATCGGTTCTTGGAATATCCGGCGGTGTAAGCAACCCGTCCCGCACCACGGCGGTCGTCAATGCGCTGGTCAAGGCGGTCGCGTTGCGCCTGCCTGCCGACACCGGTCTGATTGAGATCACGGAGGCAGCACCGTCGCTTTTCGCCGGACTATCCCGCGGCGCACTTGGCGCATCTG
Source organism: Mesorhizobium sp. (assembly GCA_004963905.1). Lineage (GTDB taxonomy): Bacteria > Pseudomonadota > Alphaproteobacteria > Rhizobiales > Rhizobiaceae > Mesorhizobium. Next base: position 34,569 of record SUGL01000031.1, on the reverse strand, counting down.
GAGAAGCGATTATCCAGCGTGTCGAGAAGGCCGATTTGCTCGTGGTCGGAACGCCTGTCTATAGGGCTTCCTACACTGGCGCTCTCAAGCACCTGTTCGACCTGGTCGACTATCGCGCGTTGACCGGCAAGACCGTGCTTCTCGCGGCGACCGGCGGGAGCCCATACCATGGCCTGGTGCTCGAACATCAGCTCCGGCCATTGTTCGGCTTTTTTGGCGCTGTCACCGTCCCTACGGGCGTCTACGGCACGCCCGACGATTTCGTCGATGGCGAAATCGTCGGCGCAGCCATCATCGAGCGTATTGCAAGGGCCGCTACCGACGCGGTCTCCTTGCTCAACGCAAGTCACGCAAATGCCGCCGTCGCCACCCGCGTCGGCTGAGCCAATCAACAGGGGAAACGACGACATGAGTTCGCATTCCGACGCCATCAAATTCGCCTACTGGGTCCCGAACGTCTCCGGCGGCCTAGTCATCTCCAACATCGAGCAGCGGACGGGTTGGGATATCGACTACAACCGCAAGCTCGCCCAGATTGCCGAGGCCAACGGGTTCGACTATGCGCTGAGCCAGATCCGTTTCACAGCCGGCTATGGGGCCGACAACCAGCACGAATCAGTCTCGTTCAGCCATGCCTTGCTTGCCGCGACCACAACGCTGAAGGTCATCGCAGCGATCCTGCCCGGTCCGTGGAACCCTGCGCTGGCGGCCAAGCAGATCGCTACCATCAACCACCTGACCAATGGCCGCGTCTCCGTCAATGTCGTCAGCGGCTGGTTCCGAGGCGAGTTCGCCGCGATTGGCGAACTCTGGCTCGATCATGACGAGCGCTATCGCCGGTCGGAGGAATTTATCCGAGCGTTGCGCGGCATCTGGACGGAAGACAGCTTCACGCTGAAGGGCGATTTCTACCGCTTCACCAACTATTCCATGAAGCCGAAGCCGATCGAGCCCTTGCCCGAGATATTCCAGGGCGGCTCGTCGCGAGCCGCTCGCGACATGGCGTCTCGTGTCTCCGATTGGTATTTCACCAACGGCAATACCCCGGAGGAGATCCGGAAGCAGGTCGACGACATCCGCACCAAGGCGAAAGCCAACGGCCACAAGGTTAGGATCGGCGTCAACGCTTTCGCCATCGCCCGCGAGAGCGAGCAGGAAGCGCGCGCCGTGCTCGACGAGATCATCGCCAAGGCGAATCCGGAGGCGGTGCAGGGCTTTGCCGATCAGGTCAAGAATGCCGGCAAGGCCTCGCCGGAAGGCGAAGGCAATTGGGCGAAGTCGTCCCTCGAGGATCTCGTTCAGTACAATGACGGCTTCCGCAGCAATCTCATCGGCACGCCGGAACAGATCGCCGAACGCATCCTGAAACTGAAGGACGCCGGTGCCGACCTGATCCTGCTCGGCTTCCTGCATTTCCAGGAAGAGGTCGAGTTCTTCGGCAAGCGCGTCATTACTCTGGTGCGCGAACTGGAAGCAGCTCGCGACAGGGAGCTTGTCGCCGCGGAATAGGACGGGCGCGGCCCACGGGGCAGCAGCCCACACGCCTTCAAAAGCAGGGACGTTTCATGATTGGTGCTTCGCTGGGAGCCGCCGCATACGAGCGCGCGCCCGAAATTTCCGCCCTTCTTGCTGGTGCTGGTCGCGTTGACGAGACGCGCGCGGTGCGCCTGTCGGCAAAGGCTGATGCGATCCTGACCTTGAGCGGGATCGGCATTTCCTTTGGCGGGGTCAAGGCGCTGAGCGATGTTGATCTCGAAGTCGAAGTCGGCGAGATCCGCGCGGTGATCGGCCCCAACGGCGCCGGCAAGTCCTCACTGATCAACATCATCAGCGGCCTCTATCACGCCGACCGCGGCAGGATTGCGATCGGCGGACAGTCCTTCTCCCGGGTGCCGGCGAGCCGTCTAGCACGGCTCGGCGTTGCGCGAACCTTCCAGAACCTGGCGCTATTCGGCGGTCTGTCCGTGCGCAACAACATCGCGTGCGGCCGCGTCCACACCAGGCGCGCCAGTTTCGTCGAACATATTGCAGGTCTGCCACGCGCCCGGAGCGAAGATGCGGGAATCGCCGAAAAGACCGATCAGATAGTCGCCTTCCTGCATCTCGAAAGCGTCGCCGACCGCCTCGTCGCCACCTTGCCTTACGGCCTGCAGAAGCGGGTCGAGCTGGCGCGCGCGCTGGTCGCCGAGCCGAAGCTGCTGCTGCTCGACGAGCCGATGGCCGGCATGACGGCGACCGAGAAGGCCGAGATGGCCGGCTTCGTGCGAGCCGCGCGCGACCGGCACGGCGTCACCGTCATCCTGATCGAGCACGACATCGGCGTCGTCATGGGCCTCTCCGACCGCGTCGCCGTGCTCGACTACGGCCGCAAGATCGCCGACGGCACGCCGGCCGAGGTGCGCGCCGATCCTGCGGTGATCCGGGCCTATCTCGGCACCGCCGAGGGCGAGAATGGCGAGGACATCTGATGAGCTACTATGATTTCCTCTTCGTCATCGAGGTGCTGGTCGGAGGCCTGCTGTCGGGCGTCATGTACTCGCTCGTCGCCATCGGATTCGTGCTGATCTACAAGACCTCGGGCGTGCTGAACTTCGCGCAAGGCTCGATGGTGCTGTTTGCAGCACTCACTTTCGTCAGCCTGGTCGAACGCCGCGTCCCTTTCGCGCTTTCGCTGCTCATCACCTTCGCGGTCATGGTCGCGCTCGGCTTCACCATCGAGCGGACCGTGCTCAGGCCGCTGGTCAACCGCTCGCCGATGACGCTGTTCATGGCGACGCTGGGGCTCTCCTACATCATCGAAGGTGCCGCCCAGCTTATCTGGGGCACGCAGGTGCACGGGCTCGACCTCGGCATCGACGACACCCCATTCGAGGTCGGCGGCGTACTGATCTCGTCCTTCGACCTGCTGGCGGCGGCGATCGCCGCTGCCATGGTCGCAGGCCTCAGCGCCTTCTTCTATTGGACGCGGATCGGCCTTGCGTTTCGCGCCGTCGCCGACGATCAGTTCGCGGCCCTCGCCGTCGGCCTGCGGCTGCCTCGCATCTGGGGCACCGTGTGGACGGCGGCCGGCTTCGTCGCGCTGGTCGCCGGGCTGTTGTGGGGCGCGCGTCTCGGCGTCCAGTTCTCGCTGTCGCTGATCGTGCTGAAGGCGCTGCCGGTGCTGGTGCTTGGCGGCTTCGATTCCATCCTCGGCGCCATCGTTGGCGGCCTCATCATCGGCGCCAGCGAGAAGCTGGCCGAGGTCTATCTCGGCCCGTTCGTCGGCGGCGGCATCGAGGGCTGGTTCGCCTATGCGCTGGCGCTGGTGGTGCTTTTGGTGCGCCCCTCCGGCCTGTTTGGCCAGAAAACCGTCGAAAGGGTCTGAACCATGGCCGTGCAAGCGCTCGACGCCGCAAGGCTTCCAGTCGACTGGGTGAAACTCGTTCAGAAGCTGGCATTGCCGACCGCCCTGTTCGTCGTCGCCTACGGCGTGGTCCCTGCCTATGCTTCGGGCTATCTGGTCGAGGCGATCCTGCTGCCATTCCTGGCGCTCAGCCTGGCGGCGGTCGGCCTCAATCTGCTGACCGGCTATTGCGGCCAGCTCTCGCTTGGCTCTTCCGCCTTCATGGCGGTGGGCGCGTTCGCCGCCTACAATTTCAACCTCAGGGTCGAAGGCCTGCCGCTGGCGGGGACCATGATCCTGGCCGGAATTTCCGCCGCCGGCTTCGGCGTCGTGTTCGGCCTGCCCAGTCTCAGGCTGCGCGGCTTCTACCTCGCCGTCTCGACGCTCGCCGCCCAGTTCTTCGTGCAATGGGCGCTGACCAAGTTCGGCTGGTTCTCCAACGACAACCCGTCCGGGGTGATCTCGGCGCCGCACCTGGCCGTCGCCGGTCTTTCGCTCGACAGCGCGACCGGCCGCTATTTGCTTTCGGTCACCACGGTCATGGTGCTGACGGCCCTCGTCTGGCGCTTGGTCAACAGCGCGACCGGTCGCAACTTCATCGCCGTGCGGGACAACGAAACCGCCGCACGCGTCATCGGTGTGCCGGTGCTGCGAACCAAGCTTCTGGCGTTCGCCATCTCGTCGTTCATCATCGGTATCGCCGGCGTGCTGTGGGCCTTCACCTATCTGCGCACCGTCGAGCCGGCAGGCTTCAATCTCGACCGCTCATTCCAGATCCTGTTCATCATCATCATCGGCGGGCTGGCCTCGATCCGTGGCGCGTTTTTGGGTGCGGCGTTCATCGTTGTCCTCCCGCTCTTTCTGTCCCGGCTCGGCGCCTTCCTGTTCGGCGGCCTGTTCGATTCGGGCGTTCTCGACATGAGCCAGCGCATCGTGCTCGGCGCCCTTATCATCATCTTCCTCATCGCGGAACCGAGCGGGCTGTCGGCCCTCTTCGACCGCCTCAAACGACGGATCGGCTCAAGGTCCAGCTGATTGCCGCTCAACTTCCTCCTCCGCTCGGACCAACCCATCAGGAGACGTAAGCAATGACCTTCTTCAGTCACCTAAGAAAAGCGGCGATCGCCACGGCCTTCGTGCTCGGCGCGACGGCGGTTCACGCCGAAGAACAATACTTTCCCCTGCAGAGCTACCGTGTCGGTCCGTATGCGGCCGGCGGAACCGGCTTTTTCGGTGGCTTCATCGACTATCTCAACCTGATCAACATCCGCGACGGCGGCGTCAATGGCGTCAAGCTGGCCTGGAGCGAAGGCGAGACGCAATATGAGGTCGAGAAGGGCGTCGAGGTGTATGAACGGTTGAAGAGCAATCCCGGGATCGCTGCCTGGAATCCACTCTCGGTCGGCATCGCCTATGCCATGATCGATCGCATCACCGACGACAAGGTGCCGCTGATCACCATCAACCACGGCCGCACAGACACGACCGACGGGCGGGTGTTCCCTTACGTCTTCCCGCTGCTGCTCAATCCTTACAGCGAGACCTCCGGCATCGTGAACTACATCGCGTCCAAGGAAGGAGGCCTCGACAAGCTCAAGGGCAAGAACATCGTCGTGCTCTATCACGGCTCGCCCTATGGGAAGGAGACGATCCCGATCTATGAGCTGCTGTCGCAGAAATACGGCTTCGAGCTGTCGCAGATCGAGGTGCCGCATCCCGGCAACGAGCAGCAGGCGCAGTGGCTGACCATCCGGCGCGAGCATCCTGACTATGTCGTGCTGCGCGGCTGGGGCGTGATGAACCCCGTCGCCTTGAAGACCGCGCAGAAGACAGGCTTCCCGGCCGATCACATCATAGGCAATGTCTGGTCGAATTCCGAAGAGGATGTCATCCCCGCCGGCGATGCCGCCAAGGGCTATACGGCCATCACCACCCAGGCCTCGGGTGAGCGATATCCGGTGGTCCAGGAGATCGTCAAAACGGTCTACGGCGACGGCAAAGGCAATCTCGAGGACAAAAGCCGCATCGGCTCGGTCTACCACAATCTCGGCATCGTCAATGGCATCCTCAATGTCGAGGCGGTCCGCATCGCACAGGCCAAGTTCGGCAACCGCACGCTGACCGGCGACGAAGTGCGTTGGGGCTTCGAGCATCTCAAGCTCGATCCGGCGCGCGTCGAGGCACTCGGCGCCAAGGACCTGTTCCACTCGATCAACGTCTCCTGGGACAATCACGAGGGTGACGGCTACGTGACCTTCCAGCAATGGGACGGCAAGAAGTGGAATGTCGTCTCCGACTGGATCGCTCCCGACTGGAAGCTGCTGCGTCCGATCATCGAGAAGTCGTCCGAGGCGTATGCCAAGGAAAAGGGCATCAAGATCCGCACGGCCGAGGACGCCGACGCGGTGGTCAGCAACTGAATTTGGTATGGTGCGGCCGACAAATCTGGCCGGCCGCGCCATCCACCTTCCCGAGCGGAGTCATCGATGTCCATCCCGGAATACCCGATACTGTCAGTTAGCAGCGTGGAAGCTGTCTACAACGGCGCCATCGCCGCCCTACACGGCGTCGACTTGTTGGTTGGCAGGGGCGAGATCGTCGCGCTGCTCGGCTCCAACGGTGCCGGCAAGACGACACTGCTGCGCGCCGTATCCAATCTCCTTCCGGCTGAGCGCGGCGCCATTACCGCCGGTCGGATCACCTTCGGTGGCGAGGATGTTTCAAGGGCAAGCCCCTCGCACCTAGTCCGCAGCGGCCTTGTCCAATTCCTCGAGGGCCGGCATTGCTTCCGCTCGCTGACGGTCGAAGAGAACCTCTTCACCGGCGCGCTCGGACGCTCGTCCTCTCGCACGGGCGTCAAGGCCGACCTCGATCGTGTCTATTCACTTTTCCCAAGGCTCGCCGAGAAGCGGCGAACCCGGTCCGGCCTCACTTCCGGGGGCGAGCAGCAGATGACGGCTATCGGCCGGGGTCTGATGTCGCGGCCGAAACTCTTTGTTCTGGACGAGCCGTCGATGGGGCTGGCACCGCTGATCGTCGACGAGATCTTCAGCGCCCTGAAACGGCTCAACCGCGACGAAGGCCTTTCGATCCTCGTTGCCGAACAGAATTCGGCGGTCGCGCTGAAATACGCCGACCGCGCCACCGTGCTCGAGAACGGCGTCAGCGTGCTGGAAGGATCGGCTGCCGACTTGCGCCAGCGCACCGATATCAAAACCTACTACCTCGGCGGCGCGCCGCTTCCACCGCAACATTTTCCCAAGGAGACAGCAGCATGACCATCCAATCCAGGCAGGCGTCGGATAGCCGCAGTGCCGTCCCGCCGGTCGAACGACCCTCTGCCAAGGCGCATGTGATCAAGGCCGATGCCGAGGCAATCGCTGTCGCCGAAAAACTCGCCGCCGAATTCGCCAGGGATGCCTCCAAGCGGGATCGTGAACGCATCTGGCCGAAGGAAGAGCTCGATGCGTTTTCGCAGAGCGGCCTGTGGTCGATCAACGTGCCGAAAGCCTATGGCGGGCCGGAGCTCTCCTATGTGACCCTGTCGAAGGTGATCACCATCATCTCGGCGGCCGATCCGTCGCTCGGCCAGATTCCGCAGAACCATCTTGGCGTCGTCGCCGCTATCCGCACCGTCTCCGACGAGGCGCAGAAGAAGCTGCTTTTCGCTGAGGTGCTGTCCGGCACGCGCTTCGGCAACGCGTTCTCCGAGTTCGGCTCCAAGCGCGCGGCCGACTTCGAGACAAAGTTCGTCGACGCCGGCCACCATGTCGTGGTCAACGGCCAGAAATTCTATTCGAGCGGTGCTCTGCTTGCCCATCTGGTTCCGATCGTGGCGCTCGATGACGAGGGGCGCGCCTGGTATGCCATCGCCGATCGCGGCGCGCCCGGACTGACGGTGATCGACGACTGGTCGAGCTTCGGACAGAAGACGACTTTGTCCGGCACGGTCCTGCTCGACAATGTCAAGGTGCCCAAAACGCATCTTGTCCCCGGCTACAAGGGCTATGACAGGCCGACGGCCGACGGCGCCATCTTCCAGATCATCCAGGCCGCGGTCGATCTCGGCATCGCCAAGGCGGCGATCGACGAGACTGTCGGCTTCGTGCGCACCAAGTCGCGCGCCTGGATCGACAGCGGCGTCGATCATGCCTGGCAGGATCCTTATACGATCCAGGCGATTGGCGACCTTCGCCTGCGGGCCAAAGCGGCAGAGGCGGTTCTGGAAAGGGCCGGGCTTGCGGTCGATCGCGCCGTGGCCGACCCGAACGAGAAGACCGTCGCGGAAGCGCAGATCGCGGTTGCCGAATCCAAGATCCTCACGACAGAGATCGCCATCATTGCCACGAACAAGCTGTTCGAGCTCGCCGGCACACGCTCGACGCTGGCCGAGCACAATCTCGACCGGCACTGGCGCAACGCCCGCACCCACACGCTGCACGATCCGGTGCGCTGGAAATACGCGATCCTCGGCAACTACTACCTCAACGACGTAAATCCGCCGCTCCATGCCTGGAGCTGAGCGAAGCGCCTCCAAATCACAGAGGACCATTCATGAGCATTGCCACTCCCGACAGGATCAAGGTCCTGTGGTTTCTGCCGACTCATGGCGACAGCCGCTATCTCGGCACCTCAGAGGGGGGCAGGGCGGTCGACTTGCCCTATCTCACCCAAGTCGCGAAAGCCGCCGATGCCATCGGCTACTATGGCGCGCTGCTGCCGACAGGACGCAGTTGCGAAGATAGCTGGGTCGTGGCGTCGGCGCTGGCACCGCTGACGCAGCGGCTTCGCTTCCTTGTCGCCGTCCGGCCGGGCCTGCAATCGCCGACGCTAGCCGCGCGCATGACCTCGACGCTCGACCGCATTTCCAGCGGACGGCTGCTCATCAACGTCGTCACCGGCGGGGATCCGGTCGAGAACAAGGGCGACGGCATCTTCCTCAGCCATGACGAGCGCTATGAGGTGACGCGGGAATTCCTCGACATCTACAAGGCGGTGCTTCGCGGCGAGACCGTAGCGTTCGCAGGCAAGCACTTCCGTATCGAGGACGGTCGCCTACTGTTTCCGCCCGTGCAGACGCCACATCCGCCGCTCTATTTCGGCGGCTCGTCCGATGCCGCTAACGCGGTCGCCGCCGAACAGATCGACAAATATTTGACCTGGGGCGAACCGCCGGCGGACGTCGCGGCAAAGATTGCCCATGTGCGCGGTCTTGCCGAGAAAGCCGGGCGCCAGGTGACCTTCGGCATCCGGCTGCATGTCATCGTCCGCGAGACCAATCATGAGGCCTGGGCCGATGCCGACCGCCTGATCAGCCGCCTGGACGACAACACGATAACCGAGGCGCAGAAGGTTTTCGCGCGCATGGATTCCGTCGGCCAGTCGCGCATGAGCCGGCTTCATGGCGGCCGCCGCGACAAGCTCGAAATCAGTCCGAACCTGTGGGCTGGCGTTGGCCTGGTGCGCGGCGGCGCCGGCACCGCCCTGGTCGGCGATGCGGCGACAGTTGCGGAACGGATCGACGAATACCGGCGCATTGGCATCGATAGCTTTATCCTGTCCGGCTATCCGCATCTGGAGGAGGCCTATCGGTTTGGCGAACTGGTGTTGCCGTTGTTGCCGCTCGATCATGAAATCTCGACGCGCCCGACGGCAGTGAACATGGGACCGTTCGGCGAAACGGTGGCCGGCGACCATCGGCCTTCGGCACTGCGCGCGAGTCAGTCTTGAGCGCCAGAGACTTGGGCAGGGGACCGGTCGTAGCCATCATCGGTGGCGGCTTTTCCGGTGCGGCGACCGCGTTTCATCTTGCGCGGCTGCTGCCCGCCGGTGCTGCCGATATCGTGGTCGTCGAGCCCAGAGAGGGGCTCGGCTATGGTCTGGCCTACTCGACGGCCGATCCTTCACACCGCATCAATGTGCCGGCGTCGAGAATGACGCTGATCTCCGGCCAGGACAGCCACTTTGCCGATTGGCTGGAGCAGACCGGCGCGATTCTCGACGATGCCGAGGCTATTGCCGCAAATGGAGCACTCTACCCACAACGACGCGTTTTCGGGCGCTACGTGGAATCTTATCTCCAACCCTTTCTGTTCGGCAAAGTGATCCGTCATGTCAGGTCCGCCGTCGCGTCAGTCGAGCTTAGTGGCCAGGGCTACATCCTGATTCTCGCTGATGGAAGGACGCTCGCAGCCGACGCCCTAGTGATTGCGGCGACGCATCCGCCACCGGCCTTGCCATCGGCCCTGCGGTCTGTGGCTGCTGCTGCCCGGCTGGTGGCCAATCCCTATGATCTCGGAGGGCTGCAAGCGATCGGCCGCGACGACCAAGTGCTCGTAGTCGGCACTGGATTGACGTCGGCGGATATCATTGCCACGCTGGACCGCAATGGGCATCGTAGCCGCATCGTCGCGCTGTCACGTCATGGTTATCGTTCGCGCAGCCACGCGGTGCTCCCGGGCGACCCGATTGGTGATTTCATCAGTCTGCCTTCACGCAGCGCAACAGTGATGCTCAGACGCATCCGGGCCACGATCCTAGATGCCAAGCGTCGGGGCGAAGACTGGCACCCGGTGCTCGATGCCGTCCGACGTCAGGGACAAATCATCTGGCAGGCCCTGCCGCTCGACGAGCAACGCCGCCTCGTGCGCCATTTGCGCACGCTGTGGGATGTGCATCGCTTCCGCATCGCGCCACAGGTCGCGGACGTGCTCGATCGCCGCGTTGCCGAAGGCATGCTCGCCTATCGCGCCGCATCGATCGTCGGCGCCGAGCAGGTCGACGGGCGCATTCGGGTCACGCTGCGGCCAAGGCGCCAACCCACTCAGACAACCGAGACGTTCGACAGGGTGGTCGTCACGACCGGGCCGGCGCATGCCGATATTTTCCGGACCAACACAGCAATTGCCGATCTCGGGCGAATGGGACTGGTCCGGCTAGACCCGATTGGCCTTGGCCTGGCGACCGACAGCCAAGGCCGTGCGGTCAGCACTTCCGGCCGACCGACCGACAGCATTTTCGTCAGCGGGCCGCTGGCGCGCGGCAGCGTTGGCGAATTGATGGGAATTCCCGAAGTCACCGCGCATGCCGAGCGTATAGCCGCTGAAATCCACCAATGGCTTGGATACCAAACGGCGTTGCGTCGTAAGGCGTCGTGAAGCTGCAAACACGATGAGGCTATCCAGATGACACTCACCGAGCGTATTGCGAAGGTGGAAGCCCATCGTGTCGTAAATAGGCCACTGGTCGCGTGCCGCTCCTGGCGCTTTTAGCAGATCCGCTCGACCTCGGAGGTGCCGATCTCCATGCCCAGACTTCGCACCGGCGTCCACCGCTTTGATGACGATCCGAGACGATCAGCCCACCGCGGCGGGTCGAGAAAGCACTGGGCGGGAAGACGCCTACAGCGAGGCTGCTCGCCTTGTGGCGGCAGAGAGGGAAAGAATCTGCCGCCGGACATCGACTTCAGTGGTTTAGAGAAGGCGGCTCGGCAGCGACCTCTGCGTGAACCCAGACGCCTTGAAAAGCCCGATGCGTCCGGATTTTTGGCGGTGATCTTCATAAAATGCGATGAGCTGCAATTTCTGGCGACGGCCACGCTAAGGGCGGGCCTCCAGCACCATGTTGAACGGTGTCTCCGCGGCGCGACGCAATCGCTTGAAGCCGCCACCGGTCACCACCTTGCGCAGCCTCGCCTCACCGGGCTGGGCTCCAAGCGCGAGCCCGACTTCCTGCGACACGGACGCGGGCGTGCACACGAACGTGGAAGCGGCATAGTAAACGCGTCCGACGGGATTGAGGTTCGCCGCCAGATGATCATGCGCGAACGGCTCGACGATCATCCACGTGCCATCCGGCTTGAGCGATCCGTGGACATGGGTGGCGGCGCCCGTCGGGTCGCCCATGTCGTGAAGGCAATCGAAGAATGTGACGAGGTCGTAGGTTCCGGGATAGCTCTTGGCGGCCGCGACGTCGAACCGCGTGTTGACGCCGACGCCGGCTACCTCGGCCGCCTTGCGGGCGCGCTCAATCGAAGGGGCATGATAGTCGAAGCCGACGAAGCGCGAATTGGGGAAGGCCTGTGCCATGAGCACGGTCGATGCACCATGACCGCATCCAACATCCGCGACGTCCACGCCGCGTTCGAGCTTCTCGACGACGCCCTCCAAGGCCGGCAGCCAGGAGTCGATCAGATTGGCATTGTAGCCTGGACGGAAGAACCGTTCCGTACCGCGAAACAGACACGCGCTATGATCGTGCCACCCGACGCCATTGCCGGACTGGAATGCCTGCCTCACCTTTTCTTCATCGAGCCACAGCGCGGACAGGAACTCGAATGCGCCTGCCATGAAGGCCGGGCTGTCTTCATCGGCGAACACCAGCTCTTGCTCGGCGTTGAGATAGAATTTGTCGCTCGCTTCGGTGGTCGGCCCTGTCGCAGCAGGTATCCTAGGGCAGCCCGTCAGAACATCGATGACTCCGGTTGTGGTGCCGGGGCGGGCGATCAGGGGCCAAGTGATTGTTCCGAGGCGGCTGTATGTTGTGTTAAGGTGATCATGCGAATTCTTGTTGGTCGGTCACGTGTTTTGCGGATGACCCGCATGTACTGTGCCAAATGAGAAAACCATTCAAACGCAATCCAGTAGATCTGACTGTATCCGACATTGTCGGAATTTGGACATCGCCGAACGCGAAGCGCTCGGAAATTGTGACGATACTTGAGCGTGCTGCTTCGGAGGAGGGATGCGCCTCGAACCGGCCGCGAGGCCTTTTTCTGGCAACGGATATTCCGGCCGGGTTAGGCCGCGAGGAAAGCGACGGTGAATAAGAGGTAGAGGACCAACCGTTTTGAGCGGGTAGTTGCCGTGTTGCGCCCCCACGCAAAGGCCAGCACCACGGAGCAGTATTTCTGGTGGCGACACTACAACGCCTTTAAGTGCCGGTTACCCGTTTTTACCCGATGCTGGATACGACTACAACGACTCCTTCCCGAGCCTGCGTGCGGCGCTTACCTGGAAGATGGAAGCCGGTCAGATCGCAACGGGGGAGGGCGGCCAGATCTGGGCAATCCCGCATGCATTTGAGAACATCCAGCTGTTCTACCGCAAAGATACCTTGGAGAAGTATAACATCGCGGTTCCGACGTCTCCGCCGGAAATGGCAAAGGCGTGCGAACAACTCAAAGCCGCCGATCCTTCCATCACGCCGTTGGGGGTGCGAGGCGTGCGTTTCTGGAGCAGTATCCACACCGCCGCAGTCTCGATCGCCCGCTCCTACGGTGTCCACGATTTTGTCGTCACGGACGGCAAGCTCGACACGGGACTGGATTCGCCGGAATCGATCGCGTTCCACAAGGATTACGTGGACATGATCAAGAAGTGCGCGGCTCCTTCCTTCGCCAATGATAACTGGTACGAGTTCGTGGACGGCATCTCCTCCGGCCGCACCGCGATGGCGATCGACTCAAATATGTTCGGCTTCTGGAACGATGTTGCGGGGAAGCCGGCATCCGGCAAGATCGCCTTCGCTCCGCCGCTGCACGCACCGAGCGCCACGAGCTTCGATTCTAACATCTGGATCTGGGCTCTCGCCATGAACGCGGCTTCCGAAAAGAAGGGCACGGCCTGGCTGTTCATCCCGTGGGCCACCTCCAAGCAGGTGGCGCTCAAGGGTGCCCTTGCCGGCCAGCTCGTCAATCCGCCGCGCACGTCGACCTGGCAGGACGACACCTGGACTAAGTACGCTTCGCAGCCCGAGTTCAACAACTTCGTTGACAGCTTCAAAAAGACACAGGACCACGCCGCGCTGGCTTTCACACCGCGTGTCGGCTTCGGCGAAGCCATGAACGCATGGGCCGTGGCGATGCAGAAGATGGTAAACGGCGATGACGTCGAGACGACGTTGAGGGCGCTTGCCGAAGAAATCCGCACTGGCCTCTGATCAAAAGGAACAGGGCAGTACTATTGCACTGCCCTGTTCCCGCCAACGGCGGAGATCACGCCGTGTCACCCCAAGCACTTAAACCCAGCGTGCCGATGGCAGCCGAAGGACCTGGCGCGCGCGCCTCGTCCGGTTCGGCTTCGCTGGAGGGGCGTTCCATCGACTGTTTCAGCCTTGCAATCATCCAGGCGCTGGCCAAAAGCCAGATGGAGCGCCGGCTCAGGAACCGGCGCAAAAACTCGAGCCTGCCGGCGCTGATCGAGCTGGTGCTGGCGCGGCCGCTGGTGTCGGCAGGTCTGGTCGCGGCCGAGCTGAAAATTAGCCAGCGCGCTGCGCTCGGGCTGGTGCCGAACTCGGCATCCGTGAGGTGACCGGCAGGGGCGCTACCGGACGTGGGGCCCCGTTTAGCTGCGGCGGGCTTTGGAGAAAGCGACAGCACTGATGATTTTTGCTGTACGCTCATTCTCCCTCATCTGCGCGTTGACAGAAAACCAGCAGCCGAGGGTCACTGCACGCTGTGCTCCCGCGATTTCCGGAAAACCAATGAAGAACGACTTTGATCTATCGCGCGAAACGTATCATTCAACCATGTCGAGAACGGGCGTGACGGCACGTACACTATGGACCAGTGAACTTTGTCTGGCGACTTTGCGCACGCCTGCAGAACTCTTCGGAAAACTTCCTTCTGTTGATCCAATGATCGTAATGAGCTGGAGTGGCATCGCCGCTCTCCCCGGTTCTTGCTCTCTCAGTTGAACTTGATGCTAGCCTGCACGAACACGCCGTAGCGCTTTGCCTTCCAATCGTCGGCCTGCGGGGAACCACGACCGCCCATTGCCTCTTCGAAATGAGCCGTGCCGTTATTCGCCACGGCCCAGTAGCGGGCGCCGACGCCGATGTTGAACAAATCCGTGACCTTGTAGTTCAACACCGCCTCGAGCTGGACGCCATGCCCATCGCCGTCTTCGGGAATTAGCTTGATCTTGGGGCGCATGTGGTGCTGATCTTTGCCGTCGAGCCGCGTGAAGAGGAACGCCACGTCACCAGAAAGGCTGAGTCGCGCGGTGAGTTGCGTCTGCCCGGCCAAGCCGAGTCGCAGCGAATGCCAATCGTTGTCCTGGCTGATGAGGTTGACGTAGGTCGGGACGGTTGGCACACAGGTCCTCCAGTTGGTCGCCTGCTGCGTGCAACCGAAAGCGTCGTAGCTCTCGTGCCAGAAATTGTTGCCAACAAAAGCACCGATGCGGTAGCGCGGCGCGTTCAAGAAATTATATCCAAGATCGGCGGTGAAATAGCTGACGCCGCCCCCGCGCTGATCACTGAATGTGTTTGAGTAGCCCCCCCATTTCCGTAAGAAGTCCTCGTCATGAGAAAACCCTCCCTGATGCCGCCGGCACCGAGGAGGCCTTTACGAAAATGCCAGTCGGATTGTGGATCGCGTTGAAGAAGACTTCACTCGAATGCGCGTCTAGATCGTCATAGGTGAGCCGCGAGACCGGTGACGTACCTTTATGATTGTAAAGGTCCTTCGATGCTTGCCGGTACTGGGCCAGTAGCGTAGTCCACCCTCGAACGAAAAGACTGAGGCCGCCGCCCCGGCTACCGACGCCGACTCGAAATCACCGGCACTCGACGGCGGTTCGGAACTCCTCGGTGCCGCAGCGCCGGCCAAGCCGGGCCCGGTGAAAAATTCGTCGTCGAGGGCAAGGTATCAGCTGCTTCGCCCGGCCGCGCCGACGATTTTTCTTGGCCGCCAAGGCGGCAGCCTGCGGCCGCGGCCACAACCGAAACGACCACGGCGATCAGTCCGTAAACCTGCCCCCGGGACACCTGAAGGGCAAAGCGCCCTCAGATGGCCGCGCAAGTAGGGTCTCGAGACAGTCTCAGCGCGGCAGCACGCTCGATCCCATCAGCGCCTCGTCGATCGAACGCGCTGCCTGACGGCCCTCGCGGATCGCCCAGACGACCAGCGATTGACCGCGGCGCACATCGCCCGCTGCATAGAGCTTTTCGACGCTGGTCTTGTAGTCGCGATCATTGGCCTCGACGTTGTTCGAGCGGCGGCTGTCGATGGCGATCTTCATTTGGCCAGCCAGTTCCGACACTGGCCCGACCGCGGCCGGCCCGGCAAAGCCGATAGCGATGAAGGCGAGATCCGCGCGGATGACGAATTCCGTGCCGGCGATCGGCTTGCGCTTTTCATCGACCTCGCAGCATTTGACGCCGGTCAACGCGCCGTCCTCGCCGATGAATTCGAGCGTCGCCACCTGGAACTCGCGCTCGGCGCCTTCCGCCTGCGAGGACGAGGTGCGCATCTTCGTCGCCCAGTAGGGCCAGACCGAAAGCTTGTCCTCCTTTTCCGGCGGCTGCGGCCGGATGTCGAGCTGGGTGACGCGAACGGCGCCCTGGCGGAAGGCGGTGCCGACGCAGTCGGAGGCGGTGTCGCCGCCGCCGACGACGACGACATGCTGGCCGCCGGCGACGATCGGCGGCGACGGCCACGCCACCGACTGGATCGACTCGCCGCCCATGCGCTTGTTCTGCTGCACCAGGTAAGGCATCGCGTCATGCACGCCGTCGAGATCGTCGCCGGGAATGTTGGCCGGGCGCGGCGTTTCCGAACCGCCGCAATAGAGCACCGCATCATATTCGGCGAGCAACTCCGCCACCGGCTTGTCGACGCCGACATTGATCCCGCAATGGAAGCTCACGCCCTCGCCTTGCATCTGCTCGATGCGCCGGTCGATATAGTGCTTCTCGATCTTGAAGTCGGGGATGCCGTAGCGCATCAGCCCGCCCGGCCGGCTCTCGCGTTCATAGACGTGAACGTCGTGGCCGGCGCGGCCAAGCTGCTGGGCGGCCGCCATGCCGGCCGGCCCCGAGCCAATGATTGCGACGCGCCTGCCGGTCTTCCTTTCCGGCGGATAGGGTCGGATATGACCGGTTTCATAGGCCTTGTCGGCGATCGCCTGCTCGATCGTCTTGATGGCGACCGGAATGTCCTCGAGGTTCAGCGTGCAGGCTTCCTCGCAAGGCGCCGGACAGATGCGGCCGGTGAATTCCGGGAAATTATTGGTCGAATGCAGGTTGCGGATCGCATTGTCCCAGTCGCCATTGTAGACGAGGTCGTTCCAGTCCGGGATCTGGTTGTGGACCGGGCAGCCGGTCGGCCCGTGACAGTACGGAATGCCGCAATCCATGCAGCGCGCGGCCTGTTTCTCGACCTCTTTGTCCGACATCGGCAGCGTGAACTCGCGAAAATGCCGGATGCGGTCGGAAGCCGGCTGGTGCTTGTGCACCTGCCGGTCGATCTCGAGAAACCCTGTTACCTTGCCCATAGTCCAGTCCCTGCTGTCCAGATGGCGCGCTCGACGTCGCACCCGTTAACCTCATAAGGCAGCCATGGCAACCTTCAGTCCGAGGCCAGGATTGTTGATGAAGGCATCGACCGGGAAGCTTTGCTTCCCGGCAAATCCCAAAGCCTATTCCGCCGCAACGCCCATGCGCATGCGTTCCATTTCGATCAGCGCGCGGCGGTATTCGACCGGCATGATCTTCCGGAATTTCGGCCGGAAAGTCGCCCAGTTGTCGAGGATTTCGCGGCCGCGCACCGAACCCGTGTAATGGACGTGGTTCGAGATCAGCTGATAGAGCCGCTCCTCATCATGGCTGGTCATGTCGCCGGACACGTCGACGCGGCCTTTGTGATCGAGGTCGCCGCCATGATGGAGCAGTTTCTCCATCAGGTCGTCTTCTTCGGGAACGGGTTCCAGTTCGACCATCGCCATGTTGCAGCGCTCGGCGAAATCACCCACCTCGTCGAGCACATAGGCGACGCCGCCCGACATGCCGGCGGCAAAGTTGCGGCCGGTCTGCCCGATGACGACGACAATGCCGCCGGTCATGTACTCGCAGCCATGGTCGCCAACACCTTCGACGACGGCAGCGACGCCCGAATTGCGAACCGCAAAACGCTCGCCGGCGACGCCGCAGAAATAGGCCTCGCCCTCGGTCGCGCCGTAGAGCACCGTGTTGCCGACGATGATCGACTCGGCTGCGACGATCTTCGTGTTCTCAGGCGGGCGGATGACGATGCGTCCGCCCGACAGGCCCTTGCCGACGTAGTCGTTGGCGGCACCGACCAGCTCGAACGAAACCCCACGCGCCAGGAAGGCGCCGAAGGACTGGCCGGCGGTTCCGGTGAGTTTTACCGAGATCGTGTCCTCGCGCAGGCCCTTGTGCCTGAAGCGCTTTGCCACTTCGCCCGACAGCATGGCGCCGGTCGAACGGTCGACATTGCGGATCGGCAGCTCGATGCTGACCGGCTGCCTGGCGTCCAGCGCCGGCTTGGCCAACTCGGTCAGCTTGCGGTCGAGCACGTCGTCGATCGGATGCTTTTGCCGCTCGGTCCAGTGCACCGCCTCATGCGGCGCATCCGGCTTGAAGAACATCTTGCTGAAATCGAGCCCGCGCGCCTTCCAGTGCTGGATCAGCGCCCGCTTCTCCAGGAGTTCGGTGTCGCCGATGATCTGGTCGAGATGGGTGTAGCCCATCTCGGCGAGCAGCGCCCGCACCTCTTCCGCCACATAGAAGAAGAAGTTGATGACGTGTTCCGGCGTGCCCTTGAAGCGCTTGCGCAACACCGGATCCTGCGTCGCGACGCCGACCGGGCAGGTGTTGAGATGGCACTTGCGCATCATGATGCAGCCGGCCGCGATCAGCGGCGCGGTCGAGAAGCCGAATTCGTCGGCGCCAAGCAGCGCGCCGATGACGACGTCGCGGCCGGTGCGCAGGCCGCCATCGACCTGCAGCGCGACGCGCGACCTGAGGCCGTTGAGCACCAGCGTCTGGTGCGTCTCGGCAAGGCCCATTTCCCACGGGCTGCCGGCGTGCTTGAGCGAGGTCAGCGGCGATGCGCCGGTGCCGCCGTCATAGCCGGAAATGGTGATGTGATCGGCGCGCGCCTTGGCGACGCCGGCCGCAACCGTGCCGACACCGACTTCCGAGACCAGCTTGACCGAGACATCAGCCGCCGGGTTGACGTTCTTGAGGTCGTAGATGAGCTGCGCCAGATCCTCGATCGAGTAGATGTCGTGATGCGGCGGCGGCGAGATCAGGCCGACGCCGGGCGTCGAATGCCTGACCTTGGCAATGGTGGCATCGACCTTGTGGCCGGGCAGCTGCCCGCCCTCGCCGGGCTTCGCGCCTTGGGCGACCTTTATCTGCATCACATCGGAGTTCACCAGATACTCCGCCGTGACGCCAAAACGCCCGGAAGCGACCTGCTTGATCGCCGAACGCTCGGGGTTCTTGCCGCCGTCCGGCAGCGGCAGGTAACGGTCGGCCTCTTCGCCGCCCTCGCCGGTGTTAGACTTGCCGCCGATCGTGTTCATGGCGCGGGCCAGCGTGGTGTGCGCTTCCCTGGAGATCGAGCCGAAGGACATCGCGCCGGTCGAGAACCGCTTGACGATATCGGCAGCCGACATGACCTCGTCGAGCGCGACCTTCTTGCGCCCGGTTTCTTCGGCCAGCCTGATCTTGAACAGGCCGCGAATGCTCTGCGCCCGCGCCGTCTCGCTGTCGATCTGAGCGGAATAGTCCTTGAACGTCTGCCACGATCCCTGGCGCACTGCGTGCTGCAGGGTGGCCACCGCATCGGGCGACCAGATATGCGCTTCGCCGCGCATGCGGAACATGTATTCGCCGCCGACCTCGAGGCTGTTGCGCAGCACCGGGTCGTTGCCGAAGCCGTCGGCGTGGCGGCTGACCGTTTCGGCTGCGATCTCTTCCAGCCCGACGCCTTCGATCAGCGTCGCGGTGCCGGTGAAATACTTTTGCACGAAATCGGTCTTCAGCCCGATGGCGTCGAAGATCTGCGCGCCGCAATAGGACTGGTAGGTCGAGATGCCCATCTTCGACATCACCTTGAGAATGCCTTTGCCGATCGACTTGATGTAGCGGGAGACGACCTCATTGGCGTCGACTTCGGCCGGCAGCTCGCCCCGCTTGTGCATGTCGAGCAGCGTGTCGAAGGCGAGATAGGGATTGATCGCCTCGGCGCCATAGCCCGCAAGGCAGCAGAAGTGATGCACCTCGCGCGGCTCGCCGGACTCGACCACCAACCCCACCGACGTGCGCAGCCCCTTGCGGATCAGATGATGGTGGACCGCCGCCGTCGCCAGCAATGCCGGGATGGCGATGCGGTCCGGCCCGAGCTGACGGTCGGACAGGATGATGATGTTGTTGCCGCCGGCGACCGCCGCCTCGGCGCGCTCGCACAGCCGGTCGATGGCGCCCTGCATGCCGGCCGCGCCTTCGTTCGAAGCATAGGTGATGTCGATCGTCTTGGTGTCGAAACGGTCCTCGGTATGACCGATGGAGCGGATCTTCTCAAGATCGCCATTGGTCAGGATCGGCTGGCGCACTTCGAGCCGCTTGCGGCGCGAATTGCCGACGAGGTCGAAGATGTTCGGCCTCGGCCCGATGAACGACACCAGGCTCATCACCAGTTCCTCGCGGATCGGGTCGATCGGCGGGTTGGTGACCTGGGCGAAGTTCTGCTTGAAATAGGTGTAGAGCAGTTTCGATCTGTCCGACATCGCCGAAATCGGCGTGTCGGTGCCCATCGAGCCGACCGCTTCCTGGCCGGTGGTCGCCATCGGCGACATCAACAGCTTGGTGTCTTCCTGGGTAAAGCCGAACGCCTGCTGGCGATCGAGCAGGCTGACGTCCCTGCGCAGCGCCCGCGGCTCGACCGGCTTCAGGTCTTCGAGGATGAGTTGGGTGTTGGCGAGCCAGCTCTTGTAGGGATGCCTGGTCGCGATCTCCGACTTGATCTCCTCGTCGGAAACGATGCGACCCTTCTCCAGGTCGATCAGCAGCATGCGGCCGGGCTGCAGCCGCCACTTCTTGACGATCCTTTCCTCCGGCACCGGCAGCACGCCGGCTTCCGAGGCCATGATGACGCGATCGTCGTCGGTGACGATGTAACGCGCCGGGCGCAGCCCGTTGCGGTCGAGTGTGGCGCCGATCTGGCGGCCGTCGGTGAAGGCCACCGCCGCCGGCCCGTCCCACGGCTCCATCAGGGCGGCGTGGTATTCGTAAAAGGCCTTGCGATCTTGATCCATCAGCTTGTTGCCGGCCCAGGCCTCGGGGATCAGCATCATCATCGCGTGGGCGAGCGAGTAGCCGCCCTGCGTCAGGAACTCGAGCGCATTGTCGAAACAGGCGGTGTCCGACTGCCCCTCATAGGAGATCGGCCACAGCTTGGAGATGTCGTTGCCGAACAGTTCGGAATCGACCGAGGCCTGCCGCGCCGCCATCCAGTTGACGTTGCCGCGCAGCGTGTTGATCTCGCCATTGTGGGCGACCATGCGATAGGGATGCGCCAGCTTCCACGACGGGAAGGTGTTGGTCGAGAAACGCTGGTGGACGAGGATCAGCGCCGTCTCGAAACGCGGATCGGTCAGATCCTTGTAATAGGCGCCGACCTGATAGGCCAGGAACATGCCCTTGTAGACGATGGTCCGCGATGACATCGACACGACGTAGAAGCCATTGTCGACGCCCTTGGTCTCTTCGTGGATACGACCGGAAATGACCTTGCGCAGGATGTAGAGCCGCCGTTCGTAATCGTCGTCGCTCTCGATCTCGGCGCCACGACCCAGAAACACCTGCCGCTGGACCGGTTCTGAAGCAGCGATATCAGGCGCCTTTGACAGCGATGAATTGTCGACCGGCACGTCGCGAAAGCCGAGCAGCGGCTGGCCTTCGAGCTGCGCGACCTCGGCGATGATGCCTTCGATATGCGCCTGAAGCTCAGGATCGCGCGGCATGAACACATGGCCGACGGCGTAATGGCCGGGCTTGGGCAGTTCGACGCCCTGGCTGGCCATCTCCTCGCGGAAGAAACGGTCGGGAAGCTGCACCAGCACGCCCGCGCCGTCGCCCATCAGCGGGTCGGCGCCGACGGCGCCGCGATGCGTCAGATTTTCGAGCACCGCCAGGCCGTCCGTGACGATTTGATGCGACTTCACGCCCTTCATATTGACGATGAAGCCGACGCCGCAGGCATCGTGCTCGTTGCGCGGATCGTAAAGGCCGTGGGCGGCGAACCCGGTATGGGTCCGCCCGAACTTGGACAGGCCAGTGGCGATGGACGGATTTTTGACGGCTGGCGCTTTCGTCTGCGCGGCCGGGCCGTTCGTCGCAGATGGCGTCACTTCCGTCATCGTCCTGTCCTCCGTTCTTGCCTGGCGCAGAGACAGGCGGTCGGCTGCGTCCCCCGTCTTCCCCGCCTGTGGGCGCAGGTGGATCGGTGGGCAGCGCCGAGCTTCATGTTGCCAGCCTTACTCCAGTGCCATCTTTGACGGGTCCGGGAGACCCTTAGCGGCAGTATGTTTTGGTGAGTTGATCAGGCACGTCTTCTCCTTGCTCGGTCACGTGTTTGCGGATAACGGCGAGGCTGGGCTGGACGCCTGGGCCGGCCTATTTGTACAACCACGTCAGGGAAATGGACGAATTGGCCAGTAAGCCATTCGACTATCGCCCCTCTTTGGTTTCCTCCTTGGCCGCCCCCTTTCACCTTTTGGGAAAATCCTCTTGCGGAGCCACACAGAGAGCGCCGTAACAAACCTTCTCACCCTTGTAGTTGGCCAGAGCCTGCAGCAACTCGGGTAGAAGGTGCTGTTTCAGGTCGTCCGAGACAGGCTCCGGACCCTCCAGCGCTTTCAGTGTCTGCTCGAGCAACTCGATGGCGCGATCTTTGTTGCCGCTCTCATGATAGTACTGAGCGACCACCGGATAAGACAGGAACTTAGAGCCGCCGTCTTGCGGCAGTGCCACGATGTGTTTGGACAGCTCTTCGCCCATCGCGAAGCGCTCAGCAGACGGAAAGCCGGAATAATCAAAGCCCGGCGCGAAGAGTTGGTATAGCGCCCAATACATCCATCCCTCGGACTTTCTGTCGATCGCGTCGCGAACGAATTGGCGCATTACGGGCAAGCCGGCCTGCATGTCGCGCATTCTGTGAAGCAACAGATTGACATGACTCACTCGGAAGTTGAGTTTGTCCGGTATCAAGGCGATGCCTTCTTCAATCGCCGAGAGCGCCGTCTTCCAATCCTCGGCCTCCATTGCCGGCCGAAGTTTGTCGTATATGGGCTTGGTCAGCGCTTGTTCGCGCGCTATGGTTTCGCCTTCCGCAATCCGCTCCGTATCGGCGGATTTTGCCTGATCGCTGGTGCGCCAGCTGCCGTTAAGCACCTTCGGCAAAACCTCATCGAGTTGCGTCGTATGACCGATAAAGGCGATGTGGCCGTCTCGGTCGACCACGAACGAGGTCGGGACCCCGTAAGAAAAGCTGGGCTCCATCCAAAGCTTGTCCATTTCGCCTGTGGAGTCGAATGCGATCCGATAGTTCAGATTCGGGAATTTTTCGGTCAACCAAGCGTCCAACGTGCTTCGGGCCTCGTCGGCCGTTGGAGCGTCTTCAGAAGCCGCGACTCCGACGATCTCAACGCCGTTGTCCTTGTATTTCTCCTGCAGCTGGATCAGATGGGGCATCCCGTCCACACATGGGCCGCACCAAGTTGCCCAAAATTCGACTATGCACACTTTGCCGGGCTCAAAGCTGGTGAGGGGCTCGCCACGCAGCCAGTTCTCGACTTTAATCGAAGGAGCCGGGGACTCCATCTGCAATACCACGTTGCGGTCCAAAGCTATTTCCAAAGGTTTCTGCACGAGCTGGTTTCCTCTCAGAGACGGCACACGGGTTCAGGGAGGAGCGGATCGCTCGTCTTGCCCCATTGAGTGCAGTCACAGTCACTCAGTCTCAAAAGCCATGCCAACGCGCTCAGCGCGCAGTTAGCGCCCATTGCTTCGAAAAACCTCGACAGTGCCCAGATGTTGGTTGTAATGAACCTGACATTTGTCTGACGCTGTCAGCTTTTGGACACGCGATCACGCGCTTCGTGCCGCCAGAAGGCCAGGCCGAGCCCTGTGTTGCCAGCGGTCGCTTCGATGATTGTACCGCCCCGCGCGAGCTGGCCACGCTGTTCGGCATTAACGATCATCGACAACGCAATGCGATCCTTGATCGATCCGCCGGGATTCTGGCTTTCGAGCTTGACGAGGAGACGACACCTGCCGGTATCGAAGCTCTTCAGTTCGACGACCGGCGTCTCCCCAATCAGATCGAGCACTGACGCAAATGGCGGACGCAGGCGAGAGGACGCCTTTGTCGACGGTCGGCGGAACATCTCGAGGCTCATGCGGCTGCGGTCTCCAGAATGTCGGCATAGTGCCGTTGCGCAGCATCGGGATGCGAGCGCAGTCGGCTCTTCAGCAGTTGCGGAACAGTGGATTGTCGGGGTCGCTGGCGGGGCACCCGCTTCGGCAGCCGTTCAGGCGGCAGGTCAAGAAACCGTATGTCGGCATCAAGCCGCGCGCCGAAGAAGAAGGGAATCGAAACAGTGCCCTTCGAAAGACCCAGGGCAACGGAAATCATTGCATCGGGCGAGTTCATGCGCCTGAAGCAGCGCTGCCTGCAACTGCTTCATAGCGACAGGCGGGCGAGACTCTAGCGAGGCTTTCGCCGCTTGGTTGATTGAGGCTCTCGACGAAGCCACCAAGATTCGACGGCCGATAATAGCTTGCTGCTCATTGGGACGTCGACCAACGCCGGGATTGAGAAAGGCAACCCTGCCCCACAAGGCGGGTGTCACACGTGCGGTGCGTCCGCTCGTCACGCCGGATGGTTTTTGAGACCTGGGTTCACGGCTAATCAGATGCACCCCTGTCGTCGTTTCGGTGCAGGCCGCCAGGGGGACGTGTTGCAGCAGCTTGCAATTAGTTTCGCCACTACGGGCGTGCGAGCACGGGGCTGCACAATGAGATCATATGCCGGCGTGGGGACCAAGGTGTGGCGCAGCCTTAGAGAACTCAACACCGAGACCGGAGCAACGGAGACTGCTCTTTCGTCGAGCCAGTTTAAATTAGAACATTCTTTCTATAGTTTACGTCAATTATCCTGTTCGATAGCTCTGTCGACTAGCGATGAGACTTTTCAACGCAGCGCGGACATCCGCTGGCCGGATGTGACTTGCTATCCCTTTCAAGATCAAACAGGAGAACCCATGAGCAATCCAGTCCTTGTCAACCGGACCATTCTTGACTCCGACGTTGTACCGCTGACCAGCCGTGTCGGAGCTGAAATCAGAGGCGTTCGCCTTGGCGGAGACCTTTCGGACGCAGCGATAGCAGCCATCAACCAGCTTCTTCTAAAACACAAGGTGATCTTCTTCCGCGGCCAGGAGCACCTCGACGATGCGGAGCAGGAATTGTTCGCGCGGCGTCTGGGTAACCTTGTACCTCATCCCACGCAGGGGCCGGCAGCCGGCACGGCCTCAATCCTCAATCTCGATTCCGGCCGTGGCGGTGGCAGGGCAGACCAGTGGCATACCGATGTGACTTTCGTCGATGCCTATCCGAAATTCTCGGTCCTACGTGGCGTCGTCATTCCGGCGGCGGGGGGCGACACGATCTGGTCCAACACGCACGCCGCGTACGAGAATCTGCCGGCGCCGCTCAAAATATTGGCGGACAATCTGTGGGCTATTCATAGCAATGCCTACGACTACGCAGCCGTGCGCCCGCGCGCCACAGCCGAAGAGAAGAGGCACTTCGAGGAAGTCTTCACATCGACGATCTACGAGACCGAGCATCCGGTCGTGCGCGTCCATCCCGAAACCGGGGAGAAGTCGCTGCTGCTCGGCAATTTCGTGCAGCGCCTCGTCGGCCTTTCCAAGAGCGATTCCGCCAAACTCTACGAGGTGTTCCAGTCCTACGTCACTGCCCCGGAAAATACCGTGCGGTGGCGCTGGCAAGTAAGCGACGTCGCTATCTGGGACAACCGTGCTACCCAGCATTATGCGGTCAACGACTATGGCGACCAGCACCGGGTTGTGCGTCGCGCTACGGTTGACGGTGACGTTCCGATCGGCGTCGACGGTCGCCGCAGTATAACCCGTGTCAAGGCAGCCAAGCCGGCGGCGAAGGCAGCCTGACCGTCTGAACAGGGTAAAGATGAAAACTTCGTATCGCCGCGGCCATATCGCGCTGCTTAACCGCCCCACAAAGCCTTATGATTTCCGAGAAGCAAGGCGAGTTGCGGGCCCGAGGCTTGGCCCGAAATCGAGGTCCTGCAGCGTGGCGCATGGCTCGAGTCGCTGCTCGTGGCCCCGCTGCAGCGGTACAGGTCCCCCACCGCCCCACCATCTCGCCCGCCCTGCACCTCGGATAGCGATCATTCACCGTTTGTTCATTATGATAGCGCACGATCATAACTGGACATGCTGGTAGCTCGTACATGCCTGAAGGCCCTGCGCGCCGACCCAGCGCCGGGGCCTTTTACTTCCGCAAAATCGATTCCAGCAACGCGGGCACTTCGCAGGATGTCGCAATCCCGCGCTTGCGATGATACGCCGTACAGCGAATTGCGCGAGTCAAACGAATTTGGGTTCCTCAAATATAGAATCGTCGATACCGATCCTGATGGATCGAGCCTCGACGACGAAGTCAACCATCTTCAAACGGAATTATTCAACATTGCCGAGAGCTCCCGGTGTGCCGTCGAAGCCGACATTCGGGAGGTCAGCGGTCACCAACGATCATGGTGATCGCCAGCATCTTTCGTATTCACATGACCGTCGGCCTGGTACTTTCCCGAGGCCATGACATGAGTGGGTCTTCCAAGCACCGATTTGGCCCGGTAGGATTTGCAGGGGGCGCGGACAAGCGGATGAACAAACGGAATGATGCTGGAAAACTGCGCGCCTGCTGGGATTTAGCCGACCGTCGATAGGAACATAGCCCTGGTCGACGGCTTTCTGAAAGGCAAGAGTTTCGCCGACCTGGCTCAGGAACATGGCTTGTCGACAACGAGGGTGCGCCAAATCATCGAGAAGGCCGATCGGCTCGTGGGCGGCGGCATTCAGACCAAGACTGAAACGTCCAACGCCTCGCCTCGATCCGATTTCATGGTCGACTATCCCTATGTGTGCAAATTGGCCGAGAAGCACCGGCTGGGTAGCGTCACGCCGCATCATTCTTTGCGGAGCTGGAAGCGCGCGGGATCGCTGGAGCGGCTGGTGAAAGCGGTTGCCGGGGCGCACGCCAACAACAACACGTGAGCTGGCGCCTCGTGTGGCAAAAGGAGAGGGCGAGAGCCCATGGCCTGCAATGAAGCGATCAAGCATTGCGATCGTGGAACCAAGCTGCCCAGTCGACCATCCGGACCGCGGCCTTCAATGCCAGCTCGCCTTGGAATCGGCCTTCCAGGAATTGGCTGAGCGCGCAGCGGAATCCGGCTGGACCGAGGAGATAGCCACGCGCTCCTCGAACTCGCCGGCGCGCGCCTCAGGAGCGACTCCGCCAATGACGAGACTGAGAGGACGATTAATCGTGCCAGGGCAACGAGAGAGCGGCATGTTCAAGAAGCTTCGCCTGACCCGATTGGAACGTCGCTGCGCCAATAAAATTGGCGGTGAAGGCTGACCGCGGCCGAGTCGGGCAAGCGAGCGAAGTGCTGAAATAAGGGCGTGAGAATCCAAGACATCGTTTGTAGAGAGCATCGAGCTTCGCGAGATTGTGGTACAGGATCGACCGCAGGTGTTCTCGGAGCGCTCGCAGAACCCGGGATTCTTCCGCGGCACCCGCCAAGGCGAAGAACGGTCAGAGTTGCACGATAACGCTTAAAAGCGAGCCTTCCTCCGAAAGTCTGCGCGCGCAGTTCCACGGTCCGATGCGCTTCATAGCTATTCCAATCGCCGCGCCCATTCTCTCCCGGATCAGGTCCAGCGGGTCTGCAGTGCATGCGCCCCCAAAGTGGACGCCATTGGGCCGGGTGAACCGGGCTCGATTGCGCGCCGAAGGCCCGTTCCAGGCCCGGAAATCCGGGTCCGTCAGGGCGAGCGCGTGCGGGTCGAGGTAGAGAACGGCCTTGCCGAGAAAACGACCGTGCACTGGCATCGCGTGCGTGTGCCACATGCCATGGATGGCGTGCCTCACCTCACGCAGAAGCCGATTGGAGCGGGCGAACGCTTCGTCTACGAGTTCGACGCCGTCGACGTCGGCATCTGCTGGTATCACCCGCACCAGCGGAGCTTCGAACAGGTCGGGCGCGGACTTTATGGTCCG
Source organism: Mesorhizobium sp. (assembly GCA_004963905.1). GTDB lineage: Bacteria > Pseudomonadota > Alphaproteobacteria > Rhizobiales > Rhizobiaceae > Mesorhizobium. The sequence continues at coordinate 7,052 of SUGL01000031.1, read as the reverse complement.
CTGATCATCGAGGAACCGAAGGCGGTGCGGGCCGATCGCGAGGTGACCTGGATGCTCGGTGACTGAGGGCTGACGAAATCTGGCGCAATCAGCGAGGATTTCGGCAACCGGCACGACATTCACCACAATGGCCGCGTCGGCAACATGGTTACCATCAATGGCCGCGTGCCGGATACCTTTGCGGTCAGAAAGGGCGAGCGCATCCGGCTGCGGCTGATCAACGCCGCCAATGCACGCATCTTCAGTCCCGACTTCACGGGTTTTCGGCCGGCCGTCATCGCGCTCGACGGCCAGCCGGTGACGCCACACGCGCCGGAGGCGGGTGGTGCTGGGTCCCGCAATGCGCACCGATCTGATCCTCGACATGACGGGCAAGCCGGGCAGCCGGCTTTCGATCTTCGACCAGTTCTACGAGGGGCTGGAATATGAGCTCGTCGATCTTGTTTATTCCGACACTCCGCTTAGGGCACGTGTGCCTGATTGGCCGCTGACCCTGCCGACCATTCCGCTGCCGGAGCCGGACCTCGATACAGCGTCCCGCAACGAAGTCGTCTTCACCGGCGGCATGATGGGCGAGATGGTGGCGCAGGACATGGGTGAAAGCATGGGTCCGCGCATGATGCAGGACGATGAATTCCGGCACCGCCTGGTTCATCAACGGCGTCGCCGCCGACGAGGCCAATCACGACATGAAGCCGGGGCTGACGCTCTTGCGGAATAAGAGCCACGTCATCGCCATGACCAACGCAACCGCATGGCATGATCCGATCCAACTGCACGGCCATTCCTTCCGGGTGATTTCCCGCAACGGCCAGCCCACCCCACGTCGCGAATGGCAGGACACGGCGCTGGTTTCGCCGCGCGAGAAGGTCGAGATCGCCTTCGTCGCCGACAATCCCGGCAATTGGATGTTCCACTGCCACGTTCTCGAACACCAGGCGGCCGGTCGCCTGACCAGTCCACAAGCCGAAGGAGAAGCAAAAATGTCCAATAGCCTGATAGCTCTTGTCCTCGCCTCGATCCTGTCAGGCGCCGCTCCGGCGTTCGCCGGCGAAAGGACGTCACGCTCTACAAGAACCCGCAATGCGGCTGCTGCGAAGGTTATGCCGGCTATTTGCAGGAAACGGCTTCGCTGTCACCGTCAAGGCCGACGCACGACCTTTTCGCCATGAGCCGCGAAGAGGGCATTCCGCCGGAAGCCGATGGCTGCCTTCTCTCGTTCATCGACGGCTATGTGGTGAGCGGCCATGTGCCGGTCGGCACGGTCAACAAGCTCTTGACCGAGCGGCCCGACATCAAAGGGCATGACGCTGCCCGGCATGCCGATGGGCTCCCCCGGCATGAGTGGCACGAAGGAAGCGCCCTTCGAGATTCTCGAAATCCGGAAGTCTGACGGGACCGGCGGCGTCTACGCCACGGAATAGGAGGCTTCGATGATGGAATGCATGAGCGGCATGATGATGTTCGGCATGGGCCTGGTGTGGCTGCTTGTCGTCGTCGTGCTCATCCTCGGGGCGGCCGCGCTGATCAAGTACCTGTTCTCCAGCGGCGGCAAAGGAGAAGGGCGTCGGTCCTCTTATCGATGCGTGGCCGCGGCAGGCCTCGGATTGGTCTGGACATTGCCTTGGCTCGCCAACCGGATGGCCGGTGGCGGCGCCCCGGCCGCGGCGATAGCGCTCGGCAAGACGGTTTTAGCCAGGCGAAGGTCAGCGCGATTGGAAAGCCCGCTGCCTTCGGGACGCATGCCGGCGCCGGGACCGGCCGCGGTCGTCGGCGGCGGCTACCAGAGCGACATGCCGGGCTTCGGGAATGTCCTCACCGACGAGGAGATCCGGGCCGTTCTGGCCTTCATCAAAAGCACATGGCCCGAGCGGGAACGCGCCTATCAGGCAGATGAGCCGCCGCGAGCGGGAGCAGACACAGTGAGACCAATCCTAGCCGCGGAGCCCTCGAACGCCCCCAACCGGAATGCATTGTCCATGAAAGCGAAACCGTCGCTTGCGATTCAATTTCTGGCGCTGATCCTCGCGACCTCCGCGCTGGCCCACCATCCGGGCGCCGATCTCGACAAGATGATGGACAGCGCGGAGAGGTTCTTCCAGGCGATCGACGAGCAGGCCGCGCCGCCTTTTGAACTGGCCGACGCGGACGGAAGGGCCGTCCGCCTTTCCGATTTCTCCGACAAGATCGTGGTGCTCTACTTCATGACGAGGTAACCTTGGAAGAAGAAGGCGACGGCCACTGGCGGCAGGATGGCAAGCACGCTGGCCGCAAAAAGCGGCCCATACTCATAGAAGCGGGCCGGTTCTGTCGCAAATCGTGCTTTTGGCCACAACTGGACGCTTTCGCGCGCTTATGGACCAGCTCACAGTGTCCAACCACGCAAGCAGATGACAGGGCTCGACGTGCCCCGGGGTGGCGCCCTACTTCCACGCTCGCACTGTCACACTCCCGCCGAAAGGCGGGTTTAGTGAGTTATGGCAGTGACTGTGCCACCAGTCCAAACGTCGAGTTTCGCGGCAACTTCGACGCTTTCCTTAGCTGACTTGCCCAAAACCAGCGCGGCCAAAGCATACTGCTTGCCGCTCCCGATGGCATAATATTCACCTTTCACGGGATCACTTGGCAGCCAATTGCCGTCCAACAATACGGCTTCCCCATTTTTGCGCACTATCAGCGCCTCAAATTCAAAATTGTCGTCGTTGCGCGGCACAGGAATATCAGAAACATCCATGCCCTTCTCAACCCAGTCTCGAACGGCCTTTGGAATACCCAAGGACGAAGAGGAAACGCCGATGAGTGTGCCGTCGCATAAGCGAAACACCTTCGTTTTCTCACCGACGGATACTGAGTCAAAACCCAAGGCTCGGCCGTCGCCAGCCATGGTTCCGTTCCTGTAAGCTATTGTTGTCATTGGCACCCTTCTATCGCTACATCAAACTTCAGGACCTTGCGCATGTCCCCTGTGTCAAGGTCACTGACCGACGGCCTATTTGCCTGATACACGATACAGGCTGCGCTCCTTGAGTTCGCGCACGGGTGGCCGTCATCTTGCCGCCTTCGCGCAATGCCTTGAACAGGCCGAGTCTGTCCCCCAGCGGGAATGACAACCACCTCCATGTCGTTGAAAAGCAGGAAATCCGTCACTTTGCCTCGTCGGTAACGGGCGGAGCCGGAGCGGTCGTCACCGGGCAAGCGCGGTCGCAGTAGGTATCCTGGGCAGCCCGTCAGACATGGATGGCTCCGGTTGTGGTGACGGGGAGGGCGATAAGCAAGTTCGGGCCAAGTGATTGTTCCGCGGCTGTATGTTTTGGTGAGGTGATCATGCGACTTCTTGTTGGTCGGTCACGTGTTTGCGGATAACCAGCATGCGCTGTGCCAAATGAGAAAACCATTTAAAGTCAATCCAGCAGATCTGACTGTATTCCGACATTGTCGGAAATTGGACATCGCCGAACGCGAGCGCTCGGGGCTTGTGATGATACTTGGGCGTGCTGCTTCGGAGGAGGGATGCGCCTCGTACCAGCCGCGAAGCCTTCCTGCATTTAAGGCGCCAGATCAATTGAACGCGCATACCAGTCAGCCGTCCCGTCGTTTAGTCCAAATGGCGATCCATCTCAGCGCGCTCACGCCATCCACCTTTCTGCGCGACCCAAGCTAAACACGCTCGGCGATGATTAGGATACCTACTACATCTGGACCCGCCCGGCCTTGCTCGCCTGCGAGACTTGAGGCGTTCGTCGATCGGATAGAGGTTTCGATTCAGGAGACGTGCTTCGTGATGCGGCCATGATAGGCCGGTCCCTCACCGACTGCCGCACGCTCGGAAGAAGCCAAGGTAGGCGACAAGCCTCTGTGGATCGCTGAAGCGCCGAATGTTGCCGATTGCCGCGGCAACGTTCGCACCCACGGTGACGTCGGAGGCAACGTCATCAGGCGACGGATTGTCGGATCCTAGTGGGCACCACCGCGATATCCGCCTCGACCACCGTCAACGCCTCGTTGATCTGATTGATCAAGCCGAGGTGGCACTCGATGGCGGCGCGCTCAAGGAGCAGCATGAGTTAACACCTACTCCTAGCGCCGCTCCTGGAGTCCTATTTCCGCCGGCGCCTGACGAAGCAGCGCAATGCGACTCCCGCGACCGTGGCCAGCTATCGCGATGCCTTGCGCATGCTGATCCTCTTTGCCGCCGCCCGATTGCGGAAGAAGCCGGGGGCGTTGGCGCTCGAAGAGCTGATCGAGATCTCGTTCTCGCTTTTCTCGACGAACTCGAGGAGAAGCGGAACAATTCCGTCACCACGCGCAACGCCCGCTTGGCCGCGATCCGATCTTTCTTCCGCCACGTCGCTGCCGCCGACCCGGCATCCTTCGGCGTCGCCCAACGCGTGCTGACGATTCCCATTAAACGGACGCACATTGACGTGACGTACCACCTCACCACGGCCGAAGTGGACACCCTCATCGCGGCGCCAGATCCAAAGACGCCCCGTGGTCGGCGCGACCGAGCCTTTCTGCTCTTTCTTGGCACGAACCGGCGCCCGGCCTCCGAAGCCACCGGCGTCAACGCAAACGACCTTCAGTTGGAGCGGCCGCACCCACAAGTGCTGCTGCGCGGCAAAGGGCGTAGAGACCGCGTCGTCCCCATTGCTAAGGACCCGGCTGCGGGCGCTGACATCCTTGTTGAGCGAGCGCGGGATCGCCCATCACGAGCCGCGACCGATATTCCTCGGCGCCCGCAACGAGCGCCGGGCCTACCAGACCGGCTTTGGCCGACAAGCCCATATCGCCGCACATCTTCCGGCACTCCCTCGCCATGAAGCTTCTCCAGTCCGGCGTGGACCTTTTGACGATCCAAGCCTGGCTCGGGCATGCACGGGTCGCCACGACCCACCGCTATGCCACAGCGGATGTAGAGATGATGCGCAATGGACTCGAGAAGGCGGGCGTCACCGGCGATCACGGCGTGCGTTTCCGACCAAATGACTCCGTTCTGCAACTGCTGAACTCCATCTGAATGTTTATGTGGCGGAGGCAAGCTGGGTTTGGCCGGTCCGAAGGGGTCAGGGCGGCTCCGCCACATAATCTCGCCCGACGCATAAATGCGGATCCCGGCCCAATGTCTCCTGAACCTGCAGAGCGAGACGCTGCATTCCGCGACGCATATCGGTCCGGCCCACCGCCAACCAGATCCGCACCTGGCTCGGGACCGGGATCATGAAACGCCCCGCGCCTTCACCATCGCCGCTGCCAGTGTTGGCGGCGTGGTCAGTGGAATCCGCAGCCGCACCTTGCCGGCGACGTCCAGCTCGATCACCACTGGCGGCGGGAGCGGCTGGGCGCGTTCGTCAAGAACGTCTTCAGTTGCCGGCTGCCCGGTCTCAGGTCGAAACAGCTCGTTGCGCCAGTATCGGCTGCTGGGCGCGACGCTGTTCGCTGTGTCACAGGAAGAAAGGAAGGTCACCTTGGAGCTCAGGTCAGCCGCCCCTCGGGCTTTTTGCCTATGGCGGCAAAGGGCTCAAGCAAGCCCGAGCTTTTTCCTGAGCTCGGCGTTTTCTTTCCGGAGCCGGTCAGCGAGGAGCTTCTTCAGACGGGCGTTCTCTTCTTCAAGCTTCACAAGATCCTTGAGCTCATCGCTCTGTGTTGTCTGCCCAGCAGCCCTTTTCCAGTGATAGTACGTCTGTTCCGATATTCCAGCGTTCTGAACGGCTGCCTTGATACTCTCTCCCCGTCCGATCTGCTTCTCGATCTCGCCGAGCTTCTGGGCACGCTCGTTCTCAGAGTAATTTCTCCGCGCTGCCCGGACTGTAGGCGAAGCGATCGCTTTAGATGAAGACGCCTGAAGAGCCGAGCTGGCGGCTCTGGTTCGTATAGCACCTGCGCGCTGCGCGGTCCGCTTCCGCGTCTTCGGCGCCTTTGTATCGGGTGTCTGTTCCTTCACGGGCACCTCGCCTGCTGCCTGGGTTGCCTCAGTTTCCTTAAGGTTGGACATCAGAAACTCCCTGCGATTTCAAACATCTATTCTAGCACCAGCATCTAGAACTTATGGGCTTTGTCAACTGCGGCCACAAAACCGTGCTCGCCAATGTCGCCGTCCGACGCGTTAACATGATGCCAGTAACTGCGGCAATGCAATCGGTTCGCAATCCGCAACAAAGAGTATCGGCTGGATGTGCACGACGCCCCAGTCTCTGAAACAGCGTAGCCGCCCGGTAAGAGCCGCTTTCAGTCTGCCTTAGAAACAAGGTGGTCGGTCGCCACTCCCGCGCATACTATCCGTCTACTCTTGCTCCTCGCACGGCGCCAGGTCCTCGTCATCGATGCCGGGCAGCGTCGCAGCGGCTAAGCCAGCCACTCGCATTGCTCCCTGACAGGATGGTGCCGATCCTGCTGAGATCGCATGCTGGCGCGACGTTGCTTTGCGGCCACCGTCGCGCCTGCCCGTGAACTGTTCGCGCCTGTGCTCATGCTCGCCTTGACACCCTCGATGGGTCCATCCGGGATGGTCAACCATCCCGAACATAGCGGGCAGGCGGGCATCTTCACCAGCAGTCTCTGTGTCGCTCTCGTGGCGGCAAACAAGATCGAGGCTGGCGGGGTGATGATCAACGGTCCTCGAACCATCGATTTTGATCGCGGTGGCCGTTCAGTGTGTTCAAACACGAGGCGCCGTTAGACGGCACCGCAGCATCATAGCGAAGTGCCATGCAGGACGACTCCCTGCAGCATCGTCTCGCGCAGCCAAACACTTGCCGGATCACTGTTGTGAACGGCCGGACGTTTGACGGCCTGTGACGCGAAAAGGCAGCGGAAGATCTAGCATTTATGGGGGAAATGTTTTTTCGGAGTGCTTGACCCGCAGGAAGGGCATGACTGCCTATCGCCCGACCCGGCAAGGCCGCACTCATGACCGGCTGGGCTCGGATCCTGCATGCCGCGCCCGTGAGGTTACTTGTCGGAAGTGCGTCGAGCACAACGACGAGATGTAGTTCACGATCTTTGAAACGCGTGGTCAACTATCCAAAGTGTGGATGCCTTTCATCGAAACAAAC
>SUGL01000319.1 GCA_004963905.1 Mesorhizobium sp. | reverse complement strand
CAGCAATTCGTGCTCGAATTCCGCAACCGCAACCCGTGGGTGTTCCCAAGCGACAAGCTGGCGGACGCGGTGACGCTTTTGGAGACCGTGAAGCTCGACAAGGCGCGCGAGTTCCTGCCCAGGCAGAAGCAGCAGGATGTCGGGAATTTCGAGCGCTGGGTTGTCGCCGAGTTCCATATGCTGACCGACTACGCCTGGCGCAGTTCGCCCAATGATCCGATCCGCTTCAC
>SUGL01000318.1 GCA_004963905.1 Mesorhizobium sp. | reverse complement strand
GCGCGAAGGCCCGGGTGAAGCCCTTCAGCACCCAGTGGCTGTTGCGCCGCTTCTCGATCAGGCCGAAGCGCGAGAAGCGGATCAGGAACTCACGCACGCTGGTGGTGCCGACGCCGATCTCGCGTGCCAGCTCCAGCTCGTTGATCTGCATGCCGGCCTCGGCACCCTCGGCAAGCAGCCGGCGCATGAATGAGCGCTCGATGATCTCGGCCAGCGAATCGGTCTCTTCC
>SUGL01000317.1 GCA_004963905.1 Mesorhizobium sp. | reverse complement strand
AGCCGCCGAACCGGTGGCGCAGGCGTTCTCGACGCGCGTCGCCGGCTTGAAGCGCAGCCGGTCGTCGGCCTGCAGAACCAGGCTCGCGGTGAAATCCTGCGGGGAGAAGCCGGCGTTGAAGTGGCCGAGCACGATCTCGTCGACATCGTCCGGACCGATGCCGGCATGGTCGAGCGCGTCCACGGCGACCTTGGTGATCAGGCCCTCGAGCGTCTCGCCTTCGAGCTTGCC
>SUGL01000316.1 GCA_004963905.1 Mesorhizobium sp. | reverse complement strand
AGCGCCATGCCAAGCCGCAATTGATCCTGTGGCCGGAGACGTCGGTGCCGTTCCTGTTCACCGAGCGTCCGGACGCGTTGACGGCGCTGGGTGACATGCTGGGCGACGGCCAGATGCTGATTGCCGGCGTGGTGCGCGAGGAAGGCAGCTCGGGGAGCGCCGGCAGCCGCTATTACAATTCCGTGGTGGCGATCGACGACAAGGGCGAGATCGTCGACGCGGTCGACAAGG
>SUGL01000315.1 GCA_004963905.1 Mesorhizobium sp. | reverse complement strand
CGGCGGCAATGCCATGCGTGATGCGCAAAACAAGATCGCCGCCGCCGGCATCCAGGGCGATTTCGTCTATGCCGCGGTGTTCGGCCTTTCGTTGCAGCACAAGGAGACCGACGTCGTCTTCGAGGTCGTGCCGCATCCGCGTATGTTCCAGTGGAACTTCATGCATCACATCTTCCTCGAGCAATGCTGCGTCGACATCGACGGCGTGCTCTGCCTCGATCCGACCGAGGA
>SUGL01000314.1 GCA_004963905.1 Mesorhizobium sp. | reverse complement strand
ATCGTCGCCTTCATCATCAAGGGCAAGAAGGGCGACACCGTCGTCGACCAGGACGAATACATCCGTCACGGCGCGACGCTGGACGCCATGGCCACGCTGAGGCCGGCTTTCGACAAGGACGGCACGGTCACCGCAGCCAACGCCTCCGGCATCAATGACGGCGCCGCCGGCGCGCTGCTGATGACCGAGGCCGAGGCCGCCCGTCGCGGCATCACCCCGCTGGTCCGCATC
>SUGL01000313.1 GCA_004963905.1 Mesorhizobium sp. | reverse complement strand
AGATACATCGGGTTGCGGGTGATGCCGAAAGGGCCCGAGGTCACCAGATGGTCGGGCTCGGCGTTGGGATTGAGGGTCGTCTTCGCGCGCACCATGGTGCGGATCGCCGTGACCCAGAGCGCCGCGACGCCGAACAGAGCCACCCAGCCGGCGCCGACCAGGATGTCGCCAAAGATGTCGCCGATCCAGGGCAGCGGGTAGAGCATGCCGAGCACGACGCTGAGGATGATC
>SUGL01000312.1 GCA_004963905.1 Mesorhizobium sp. | reverse complement strand
GAACCGGCTGACCGGGTTCATGTAGATGGTGCGCGTGTTGAGCCGGTGGTCGGTGACGTTGTCGGCCAGCCCGATATGCTGCAGCAGGCCGGTCATCACCATGTGCCAGGTGCCATAAAGGCGCGGCAGGCCGATCAGCACGAGCGGTATCCACGACCGAAGCGCGATCGCGACAGCGATCGTCGCGACATACACGACCATATGCCAGCGCGCCGCGACAACCGCCTTCCCC
>SUGL01000311.1 GCA_004963905.1 Mesorhizobium sp. | reverse complement strand
CGTCGATCTCGGGGTCAAGGCCGGCGTGGTCGAAAAGTCGGGCGCCTGGTTCTCCTACAATTCGCAGCGTCTCGGCCAGGGCCGCGAAAACGCCAAGCTGTTCCTGCGCGACAATCCCGATACGGCGCGCGAGATCGAACTGGCGCTGCGCCAGAATGCCGGGCTGATCGCGGAAAAGTTCCTCGAGAATGGCGGCTCCGAAGGCGGCGACGACGGTTTTGAGGACGAAGCC
>SUGL01000310.1 GCA_004963905.1 Mesorhizobium sp. | reverse complement strand
ATGTGGTCGCCCATGGCCAAGCGCAACATTGCGATCGCCTCATTGCATCGCCCCTATGGCGACACGATCGTAGATGACCTCTGGGTCGAGATTTACGCCATGCGCGAGCTGCAGTACCAGAAGCTGATGAAGAAGGCGAAGGTGGTGCCGCGGCCCTTCATCAAGCTCGACCGCCGCACCGCCAATCCGCCGGCCGATTTCTGACATGGCAACCGAAGCGGACGACCTGGGG
>SUGL01000030.1 GCA_004963905.1 Mesorhizobium sp. | reverse complement strand
ATCTCCCCCCTTGTGGGGGAGATGTCCGGCAGGACAGAGGGGGGCGCCGTAGAGCATGAACATTCGCGATTATCCAATTACACCGAGTTCGCGCCCAACCGCCCCAAACGCCTCGACCGCCCGATCGATATCGGCGCTGGAGTGGGCTGCCGACATCTGCGTGCGGATGCGCGCCTGGCCCTTGGGCACCACCGGGAAGGAGAAGCCGATGACGTAGATGCCGCGCTTCAGCATGCGTTGCGCCATCTCCTGCGCAAGTGCGGCGTCGCCCAGCATCACCGGGATGATCGGGTGATCCGCCCCGGCAAGTGTAAAGCCGAGCTTACCCATTTGAGACCGGAAGCGTTGCGCATTGGCATATAGGCGCTCGCGCAGCGCACCGCCATTGCGGATCAGTTCGAAGACTTTCAGCGAGGCGCCGGCGATTGCCGGCATGAGCGTGTTGGAGAAAAGGTAAGGCCGCGAGCGCTGACGCAGCCAGTCGACCACTTGGCTTTTTCCCGACGTGTAGCCACCGGAGGCGCCGCCGAGCGCCTTGCCGAGCGTGCCGGTGATGATGTCCACCCTGCCCTCGACGCCGCAATGCTCGGCCGAGCCGCGGCCGTTCTTGCCGACGAAGCCGACGGCATGGCTGTCGTCGACCATGACCATGGCGTCGTATTTCTCGGCGAGATCGCACACCCCCTGGAGGTTGGCGATGATGCCGTCCATCGAGAAGACGCCGTCGGTGGCGATCAGCCGGAAGCGGCAGTCCTTCGCCTCCTTCAGCCGCGCCTCGAGGTCGGCCATATCGTTGTTGGCGTAGCGGAAGCGCTTTGCCTTGGAGAGCCGGACGCCATCGATAATGGAGGCGTGGTTCAACGCGTCCGAGATGACGACGTCCTCCTCGCCGAGCAGCGTCTCGAACAGGCCGCCATTGGCGTCGAAGCAGGAGCCGTAGAGGATGGTGTCCTCCATGCCGAGGAAGGACGAGAGCGTTGCTTCGAGCTGCTTGTGCTCTTCCTGCGTGCCGCAGATGAAGCGCACCGAGGCCATGCCGTAGCCGTAGCGGTCGAGCGCCTGTTTAGCGGCCTCGCGCAATTCGGGGCTGTCGGCGAGGCCCAGATAATTGTTGGCGCAGAAATTCAGCACCTTTTGGCCGGCAACCTCGATCTCGGCCGACTGCATCGAGGAGATGACCCGCTCGGACTTGTAGAGTCCGGCCGATTTCAGGCCCTGAAGCTCGTTGTCGATGTGGGAGAGGTACGCTGCGCTCATTGTCTGACCCTGTTCGTTTGACGCGGACTGTCGCGCCGCGGGCAAGAAAAATCCATCGCAAAAACGACCGCTTCGGTGGCGCTGCGAAAGGCGCGCCGCAATCCCCTCACCGCATTGGAGCGAGGATGCATTCAAATGTCGGCGATGCCCGAAAGGACGTGATAACCATTTTGCGAGCTTTGTCGCGCGGCCGGGCTCGGCGCCGCGCCCGTTTGCCAAGCTGTTAACCCTTTCAGGTCAAGGGTCTTCCCGCCACGAATCCATGGCAGGAATCCGTCGACCGGAGGGGTCACCGAGTTATGTCGCAGCAGCCAGTGCAGAGCGTTTCGCGCAAGCTGATTCTGCTCATCAAGACCGGCTACTGGCTGGCGCTCACCATCATCGCCGCCATGGTGATGGCCTCCTTCATTCTTCTGCAGCAGCTGATGGCACAGCAGCGGCACAATGATGCGCTGCTCGATATCGTTTCCACGCAGAAGGCGCTGTCGCAGCGCATCGTCTTCCTGGCCAGCGCCACCGGTGCTGCCTCGCGCGACAAGCAGCCGGCGCTGGTCACGGCGCTCAAGCAGGCAACGGGCGAGTTCGAGACCAACTACGACCGGCTGCTCAAGGAGACCGGCGCCGATCCGCTGTCGCCGGCCCGCAACGATCCGAAATCGATCGAATACGTGCTGTTCAGCAAGCCGTTCCACCTCGATTATTTCTCGGTCGGCCTCGTCGCCAATGGCGACAGGCTGGTATCGTCCTTCGAATCCCAGCTCGGCATGAAAAGCGACGGCTACAAGGCCGGCGGCGAACGCGCCGGCCTCGATGCCTCGGTCGCCAATGCGACTTTGTCCGGCTATGCCGCGCTCGGCCAGCGTATCAGCGCCTTTGCCGACGAGCGGTCGGGCAACATGCTCGACCTGCACCGCACGCTGTTCTTCGCCACCATCGGCGTCATCGTGCTGGTGGCGCTGTTCATCTTCCGGCCGATGTCGAAGGCCATCCTGCGCAAGACGCACGAGCTGGTCGATGCCCGCAATTCCATGGCCTTCATCGCCGTGCATGACGGCTTGACCGGCCTGCACAACCGCACCTTCCTCACCGATCATTTCGACACGCTGATCAAGGGAGCGCACCGGCGCCGCGAGCGGCTGGCGGTGATCCAGTTCGACCTCGACCGCTTCAAGCAGATCAACGACACGCTGGGGCACGCAGCCGGCGACTATGTGCTTGTCGTCACCGCCCAGCGCATGCGCGATTCCTGCCGCGCGTCGGATCTTTGCGCCCGCCTTGGCGGCGACGAGTTCGTGATGATCCTCAACGGCGCCGGCTCCACCGAGGACATCCATGCGCTGGCCAAGCGCATCCTCGGCGAAATCAACGAGCCGATCACCTTCCAGGGCACGACCATCATGCCCGGCGCCAGCGCCGGCATCGCCGTCTACCCGGTCGACGCCGACAGCGCGCAGGACCTGCTCGTCCATGCCGATCTCGCGCTCTATTCGGCCAAGAAGCTCGGCGGCGGAAGCTTCTCCTTCTTCTCCGAGGAGCTTCGGCGCGAGCTTGACTACCGCAAGCAGCTCGAGCAGGACATCCGCACCGCAATCGCCGAAAAGACCTTCGAGGTCTATTTCCAGCCACAGGTATCGCTCACCAGCGGCAAGATCAGCGGCATCGAGGCGCTGGTGCGCTGGAAGCATGCCACGCGCGGCATGATCTCACCCGGCGAATTCATTCCCGTGGCGGAGAAATGCGGCTTCATGCCGGATATCGGTCGCATCGTCATCACCAAGGCGATCAACGAGGCGGCCGAATGGGACCGCGCCGGCATCGATTTCGGGCGCATCGCCGTCAATGTCTCGGGCACCGAGCTGCGCGAGACGGATTTCGACGGGTTCCTGTTCTCGACGCTGGAGCGGGCCGGGCTCGCGCCGCAGAAGCTGTCGCTGGAAATCGTCGAATCCGTCATCCTCGACGACGAGAAGACCGGCATCGCCGCCAAGCTCAGGCACATCCGCGCCGCCGGCGTCCACCTCGAGCTCGACGATTTCGGCACAGGCTATGCCTCGCTCAGCCACGTCAACCCGAACGAGATCGACCGGCTGAAGATCGACCGCCGCTTCGTCCAGAACATCAATGAGAACGGCGACAACACCAAGATCGTGCGCGCCATCACCGAGCTTGCCCGCGGGCTCGGGATCTCGATCGTCGCCGAGGGCGCGGAAACCGAGGCCGAGCTCGACTCGCTGATGGCGATCGGCTGCGACCAGGTGCAGGGCTATTCGATCGCCTTCCCGATGCCGCAGGACAAGGCGCGCGAATGGCTGACGGCGCGCAGCCCGAAGAAGGCGAAGCTGAAGGTGCTGCAGGGCAGCCTCGCCTAGTGCGATCGACCGGCAAGCTTGACAAGCGCGGACAGGCATGGCGGCCTGTCGCGATTGCAACCGGAACTTGCGGATGCAGCCGCTTCGACTTCTTGTACTGACGCTGCTGCTCGTGGCGTCTCCAGCGCTTGCCGCCGACCGGACGATCTATCTCACCTTCGACGACGGTCCGCTTGCCGGCACGGCCAACATCCTCGACGTACTGCAGGCCGAGCAGGTGCCGGCAACATTGTTCATGGTCGGCATGCATGCCGAGGCCGATGCGGCCAGCCGGGCGCTGCTGCAACGGGCGAAATCGATGCCGCTGGTGACGATCGGCAATCACAGCTACAGCCACGCCTACAACCACTACCGGCATTTCTACGGCGACACCGAAGGCGTGGTCGCGGACATGCTTCGCGCCAACACCGTGCTTGGCCTGAAGCCCGTCGTGCATGCGCGGCTGCCGGGGCGCGACGTGTTCCGATTGCCCAACTATTCGAAGGACGACAACTCGCTGGGGCTGGCGCAGGCCGGCCGCGAGGACCCGGACTACGAGTTCGTCGCCGCGTCGGGATTCTGGCTTTATGGCTGGGATGATGAATGGGTGCATGAGGACAGCGGCAAGCCGGTGCAGAGCGTCGGCCATCTGGTGAGCGAGATCGACCATCTGTTCGGCTACGGCCATTTCGCCAAGCCGGGCAGGCTGATCCTGTTGATGCATGACGAGATGTTCCAGGACGCCTTCGACGGCAAGGCGAAGCTCACCGCGCTGATCGCGGCGCTGAGGCTGCGCCATTACGCCTTCGGCGCCATCGCGACCTACGACTGAGGCGGCTCGCTAGGCAGGGACGGTAGCACTTTCAGCGGATTGAGCATCGGCACGCCGAAAGGTGCAAAATGGCGCTCATTGCCTGTCAGGATCGTCAAGCCATGCACTTCTGCCGTCGCAGCGATCGCAATGTCCTCAAATCCTGGTTGATGAGCCCGGACACGATCACGGATCAATCCTGCAGCATGCGCCGCGCGGAGATCGAGAGGCAGTATCCTTTCGCCATAAAGGTATTCAATTGCCTGCCACCATTGGCGAAGTAATGCTGTTTTCGTCGTTGCGCCCCCGCGTTCGGCTTTCGCGATTCCAGCGGTGATCTCCGATGCCGTGACTACGGACAAAAACAAATGATTGCTGGCCTGATCGAGCCAATCGGCCAGCTCCGTCCGCTGATTCCTTTTGGACGGCGCCATTGCCGAGATGATGTTGGTGTCCAGCAAAAACATAGGCTGAAAGGCTGCCCCTATAGGTCAACCTTGCGGACAGGTTTGCGCAGGCGAGGGGCAATGTCGTCTTCTTCCCCGGGAAACGCCGCCAGCAACTGTCCAAAGCTTGGCACGCGCGATAGCCTTTCGTACTCCTTGAACGACAGGATCACGGCTTGCTTGCGGCCGTGCCGCGTGATGACGGCAGGCTCTCCCGCAACGGCCTCATCGACCACTGCCGAAAGTGTCGCCTTGGCATCCTTCAGTTGAATTTCTCGCATCGCCAGGCTCCGCTATATGACTATTGTGGTCATATAGCATTGGCTGCCAATCGAATCAATACAGCTAGATGCCCTCCACATTCGCCCGTAGCGCCGCCAACATCTCGGCGAATTCCTCGAGCCGCTCGTCCGGCAATCCGGCCCGCAGCCGCTTGTCGAAGGCAAGCGCGGCCATCCGCAATCTCTCGAACAGAGCCTCGCCGGCTTCGGTCAGCGCCACCTGATGCACCCTGCGGTTTTCCGGATCGCGGCGGCGCGTCAGCAACCCTTGCGCCTCCATGGCGTTGAGATGATGGGTCAGCGTCGCGCCCTGGATGCCGATCATGCCGGCAAGCTCGCGCTGGTTGGCAAGTTCCTTCGACTTGACCGAGAGCAAGGTCAGCCAGACCGGCAGCGTGCCGCCGGCCTCCACCAGGGCGGCGTCGAAGGCTTGCGCGACCACCTTGGACGTGCGCGCTAGGTTCATGCCGACTGGCGGGCGATCAAACGGCGTCATGGCCGGACACTAGAACAAGCAGTTGTTGGACGAAACAATATGCCATGCATTGACATCTAACCGTTAGATATCTAACTTTGTCTTATTGATGACGTCGCATCATGCGCGACGCGCGGCGGCGGGCGATAAAGAGGAACGCGGTCATGCAATATGTCTACATCGTCGTGATCGGCCTGCATGTCATGGCCGGCGTCTTTTGGGCCGGCACGACCATTGCGGTTGCGCGCGATCCGGAGATCAAGGCGGAGCACTTCATCCGGCCGCAGCTCGGCGCCTCCGGCCTGGTCTTCTTGACCGGCCTGCTGCTCTGGTACTTCTTCCATGAAGGTGTTTTCGGCTCGATGGAGATGGTGCTTGCCTTTGGCATTGCGACGGCGCTGATCGCCGCCGGTGTGCAGGGCGCCGTCGTGGCCTCCGCCAGCAGGCAACTGGCCGGCGCAGACGTGGCAACGCAAACCACGCTGCGCGCGAAGATGACCAGAGGCGAGCGCATCGCCGGCGGGCTGCTGGTCATCACCGTGCTCTGCATGGCGACCGCCAGGATGTTTTGACAAATCGCACGTCGCCGGCACCAGGCCGGCGCCATGCGCGGCGCGCAATCGACCGAAGCGGCAGGTGGCTCTCCTTGCTAAGGCCGGTTGCGCGCCACCGATAGGAGCTCCATTCCGATCCTATCGGAATGGAGCTCTGTCTTTCTTGTTGGAGCATGATCTTTTCCGAACCAAAGGTCAGCGCAGCAAAAGTCGGTTTCCCCTTTTGCTTCGCTGATCTTCGGTTCGGGATCATGCTCCACGCTTCAGATCCTGATCCCGAACCGGATGCCGTCATAAATGGCGGCATGGATGTTGCGCGAGGCGACTGCGTCGCCGATGCGGAACAGGACGAAGCCGCCGTGCGGATTGCGGGGCGGAAAAATGTCACCGCCGCTCACCAGCCGCTCGTAGTCGACAGCGCCGCCATTCTTCGACAGCGGCTTGAGCGCAAGGTAAAGATCGTCGAGCGGCGCCGTGCCGTGCTCGACCACCACCTGGTCGACGCGCCGCTCGCCGCGCCAGCCATCGGCGAAGTCCGACGCCAGCTCGGCGACGAGTTGGTTACCCTCGCGCCGCACCGAGCGCAGGCGGGTATTGATGGTGACGGTGACGCCTTTCTCGTGGAAGGCGCGCATATAGGGCACGTGGTTCAGACCACCCATTTCCGGCGCGAAGAAGCGTTCGGGCGAAACCAGCTCCAGTTTCGAGCCGCTGTTGGCGATGAGTTCCGCCGCGCCCATGCCCTGATGGCCGCCATTGTCGTCATAGAGCAGAACATTCTCGGCCGGCTTGACGCTGCCGGCCATGATGTCCCAGCTCGAGGTGACGAGATTGCCGCCCGCGGTCAGCGGCGGGTTCTGTGGCAGACCGCCCGTGGCGACGATCACCACATCCGGCGACAGCGCCAGCACGTCACCCTTCTCGGCCCAGGTATCGTAGCGGATTTCGACGCCGAGACGGTCGAGCTCGGCCAGCCGCCAGTCGATGATGCCGATCAACTCCTTGCGGCGCGGGTTCTGCGTCGCGAGCCGCACCTGGCCGCCTGCCTGGCTCGACGCTTCGAGCACCGTCACCCGATGGCCGCGTTCGGCCGCGACGCGAGCGGCTTCCAGGCCACCGGCCCCGGCGCCTACAACGACCACGCGCTTGCTCGGCCCCTCGCTCTTTTGGATGACGTGCGGGATATCAGCCTCGCGGCCTGTCGCGGCATTGTGGACGCAGAGCGCCTCGCCGCCCTCGTAGATGCGGTCGAGGCAATAGGTTGCACCGACGCAAGGGCGGATCTCATGCTCGCGCCCTTCGATCACCTTCTTGACGATGTAGGGATCGGCGATGTGGGCGCGCGTCATGCCGACCATGTCGAGTTTGCCGGTGGCGATCGCATGGCGTGCGGTAGCGACGTCGGAAATGCGCGCCGCATGGAAAGTCGGGAACTTCGTCGCCGCCCTCACCTCGCCGGCGAAGTCGAGATGCGGCGACGAGCGCATGCCGGTCACAGGGATGACCTTGGTCAGCGCCGCATCGGTTTCGATCGAGCCGCGGATGATGTTGAGGAAATCGACCTTGCCGGAATTGGCCAAGCGCCGGGCGATCTCGACGCCCTCCTCCTTCGACAGGCCCTTTTCGAAATCCTCGTCGGCGACCATGCGGATGCCGACGACGAATTTTTCCCCGACCGCCGCGCGAACCGCGTCCAGCACCATGTTGGTGAAGCGCAGCCGGTTGTCGAGCGAGCCGCCGAAATCGTCGTCGCGCTGGTTGGTGGCCGGCGACCAGAATCCGTCCATCAGATGTCCGTAGGATTCGAACTCGATGCCGTCAAGGCCGGCGGCCTGGCAGCGCTGCGCGGCGGAAGCATAGTCGGCGACGATGCGCTCGATGTCCCAATCCTCGATGGTCTTGGGGAAGGAGCGATGCGCCGGCTCGCGCACCGGCGAGGCCGAAAGCACCGGAAGCCAGTCGGCCTTGTTCCAGCCCGTGCGGCGGCCGAGATGGGTGATCTGGATCATCACCTTGCAATCATGCTCATGACAGGCGTCCGCCAGCCCTGCCAGCCACGGCACGATGGCGTCGTCATAGACATGCAGGTTGCCGAAGGCGGCCGGGCTGTCGCGCGACACGACCGCCGAGCCCGCCGTCATGGTCAGCGCCATGCCGCCCTTGGCCTTCTCGGCATGGTAGAGCCGGTAGCGCTCCTTCGGCATGCCGTCCTCGGAATAGGCCGGCTCATGGCTGGTCGACATCACCCGGTTCTTCAGCGTCAGATGCTTGAGCTGGTAAGGTTGGAGAAGCGGGTCGTTGCTGGTCATCGTCTTCCTGCCGTTTCAAATTGTACGGGAGCGGAGCGCTCCCGCTTCTATTTCACGCATCGGATTATCCGAAAACCGCTGCGCACTTTTCGGTCCGATGCTAATGAGCGGTCAAACGCGCTGCGCCCGATAGGACTGCAACGCTTCTTTCAACCTTTGTTTCGCGCCCGCCGCCGTTGAACTGCGCTTCCAGCGGCTGGGAGCAAGGAGCCGCCCATGACCGACGCCAAAAACCTCACCCAGCTCGGCAAGCACGTCGAGACGCCGCAAAGCCCCGAACAGGCGGTCCTGGAGACCGTGCCGTTCGATCGCGGCGACGGACCGCCGGCGATCGTGCGCTTCACCTGCCCGGAATTCACCTCGCTCTGTCCGGTCACCGGCCAGCCCGACTTCGCCCACATCGTCATCGATTACGCGCCGGACAAGACGCTGGTGGAATCGAAATCGCTGAAGCTGTTCATGACCTCGTTCCGCAATCACGGCGCCTTCCACGAGGAGTGCACCGTCATGATCGGCCGTCGCATCGTCGAGGCGACCAAGCCGCTCTGGCTGCGCGTCGGCGGCTACTGGTTCCCGCGCGGCGGCATCCCGATCGACGTCTTCTGGCAGACGGGCGCGCCGCCGAAGGACGCCTGGCTGCCCGATACCGGCGTGGCGCCCTATCGCGGGCGCGGTTGAAATTTGTTGCGAAGGGCCGGCGGGACAGCGCCCCCCTCTGTCCTGCCCGTCCTCCGCAGCAGCTGCGCTGCAGCTGCGGAGGGTGGACCGGCCATCTCCCCCACAAGGGGGGAGATTGGCAGCTTCGGCGCCCCGCCTATCCTGCAACGTCGGAGATTGGCGAAAGCCGGCGTGACATCTGATCTCCCCCCTTGTGGGGGAGATGGCCGGCAGGCCAGAGGGGGGCGCGAAGGATCGCTGTTGCTGAATTTCAACCACCATCACTCGCACTGGTACTGGCTTAGTGCCCATTCACCGGTGACCGACAGAAAGTCGGAGATCTTCCAGTCGCCACCGACCTTCTTCAGCTTCCATTCCAGACGATGCTGGTGGCCTTCGACGACGAAGGCCACGACCACCTTGGCATCGTCGCCATTGACGGCCTCGATGGTGCGCAGGCTCTTGTCGATGGCGAGCTTGTCGTAGTCGGCATTGTCGAGCGCCATGTTGGGATCGAGGCATTCGCCCTGCCCCGAGGCGCGCAGCGCATCGCTCTTGTCGAGCACGGTTTTTGCCGGATCGATGAAATTCTTGCGCTGGGCCGGGTCCAATTCCAGCCCGAGATGCTCGTAGAAAGGCTTCACCACCGCCGTCGGCGATCCGGGCAGGACGGGCGTGGCAGGCGCCGGTTCGGCCGGTTCCGGCGTTGCGGCCGGCGGCGAGTTCTCGGTCGCCGGCGCATTATCGCCCGAGGACGCGTTCGGCGGCGGCGAGCCGAAGAGCCCTTGGGCGCAAGCGCCGCCGTTCAGCCCCGCGGCCAGCATCGATACGCTTGCCAGCGCGAGGGCGAGGCGGCGAAGCATGGGATCACTCCGTCGACGAGCCGCATCCCAGCGCGCTGAGCTTCCAGTCGCTGGTCTTGGAGGTGATGTCGGCGATCTTCCACTTGCCGTCCACTTTCTTCAGCGACCACACCATTTCACGTTTGGAGTCATCGCCTTCCGAGAAAAGATTGAAGTTTGCCGTCACCTCGGCGGTGTCGCCATTGACGGCCTCGGTGAGCTTCAGCGTCTTCGACACGGTCTTCTGATCGAAATCCTGGGCGTCGAGGCCCGGGTCGAAATCGATGCAGGATACCTCGTCGGGCTTCTCCTTCTGCGCCTTGTCGTTGGCCTCGAAGAGCTTGGTGACCGGCTCGGTGAAGCGGTCGCGGTATTTCGCGTCCGCCTCGAACTTCACTTCAGGCACATAGAAGAACTTCACGGCCTTGGACGCCGGCCCGGCAAGTGCCGCGGCGGGCAAGGCAATCGACATGGCGGCGGCCAGCACTATCGGTCTCATGCAGGATCTCCGGATGTTCGGCGGCGTGGTGGCGGGATCACCACCACGCATCCTGCATATCGGCTTTTTCGCGGCGCATGAAGTCCTTGCGCCGCCGTCTCAGGCTTCAAGCCAGACGTTCTGGAAGTCCATTTCGTAGGTCTGGTGCATGGCGTAGTTCTTCACCTTCTTGTTCATGTGGCAGTAGAGCTTCTGCCAGAACGGCTGGATGATGACGCCGGAGTCCTGCAGGATCTGCTCGACGTCCTTCATCACCTCCTTGCGCTTGGCGACGTCGATCTGCGACAGCGCCTCCTTGAGCTTGGCGTCGAAATCCGGGTTCGAGAACGCGGTCTCGTTCCAGGCCTCGCCGGAGCGGTAGCCGAGCGCCAGGACCTGCACGCCGAGCGGGCGCATGTACCAGATGGTCATGGAATAAGGGTATTTCGTCCAGTCGTTCCAGAAGGTCGAGCCCGGCAGCACCGTGCGCTTCACCTTGATGCCGGCATCGCGCAACTGGCCGGCGATCGCGTCGCCTGTGTTCTTCTGCCATTCGTCCTCGACGGTGATCAGCTCGTGCTCGAAGTCGGCCTGGCCGGCGTCCGCCATCAGCTTCTTGGCGCCGGCCGCGTCCCTCTCTTTCTTGGGCAGCGGATAGTACTCCGGATGGATCGGGCTGACATGATGGTTCTCGCCGACCGTGCCGCGGCCGTTGTAGCCGAGCTGCATGACCTGGTTGTTGTCGACGGCCATCTGCAGCGCGTTGCGCACCCGTTTGTCGTCATAGGGCTTGTGCGTGATATTGGTGCGGGCGACGAGCGTGGTCGCCGTCGCGACCTCGGATTTCACCAGATCCATCTTGTCGAGCGGGTCGATGAAGTCGGCCGGCGTTTCGAAATCGAGGTCGATCTCGCCGGAATCGAAGGCATTCAGCGTGGCGTTGAAGTCGGTGCCGTAGTCGATGAACTCGACGCCGTCGAGCGGCGCTTCGCCACCCCACCATTTGCCGTTCTCGCGACGCTTGACCACCGCTTTCTGGCCGACCGCGTAGGACACCAGCTCGAAGGCTCCGGTGCCGATCGGCTTCTTGATCGGGTCGGCGCCATCCTTGTCGAAGTCGCGATGCACGACCAGCGCCGGATAATCGGTGAAGCCCGGTATGATCGCGATATCGGGCTGGGCGAGCTTCAGCTTGACCGTGTGGTCGTCGACCTTGGTGATGGCGCCGTCCTTCGCCTTGCCGGTCTTTGGGTCGACCAGCGCGCCGACGCGTGCCGCCATGGAATTGCCGGAAGCACCCTTCTCGCACCAACGGTTCAGATTGGCGACTACGTCATCGGCGTTGAAGGCATCGCCATTGTTCCAGGTGACGCCCTTGCGCAGATGCAGCGTGTATTCGGTGGCGTCGTCGTTGACATCCCAGCTTTCGAGCAGGACCGGCTCGAAAGTGAACTGGTGCGTGTAGCGGACCAGCGGCTCCAGCCAACTGCGGGTGATGTTTGCCATCTCCGTCCAGTCGTAGGTGCGCGGATCCTTCTGCGCCTTGACGGACATCGCGACATGCAGCGTTCCGCCTTTCTTCGGCTCGTCTGCCAGGGCCCTTGTCGGCGCGGCGAGGCCGATCATGCCATAGGCGAAAGCCGTCGATGCGCCGAAAGCGCTCGCCAGCGCCAGGAATTCGCGGCGGTCCACGCGGCCCGCGCGCGCTTCTTCCGCCATCGCCTCGATGGCGGCGGGGACGCGATCACCGTTGCTTCTGAAAAGTGTCATTGTCTTTCTCCCATTGGTTTCAGCGGGTCTGCGCCCGATCTTTTGTCAACTAACGCTATCGGGCAGCTTTTCCTCGCGCCGCGCGATCAAATCCTTGAGACCTTCGGCGACGCCCTCGTCGAGCTTCGGCTCCTGATAGTCGGCGAGCATGGCGCGCGCCTTTTCGCGGCCGCGCGTATCATGATCCTTCGCGCCCTCGGCCGTCCATTGTTCGAAAGAGTTGAAGTCCATGATGCTCGGCATGAAGAAGGCGCTCTCGAAATGCTCGAGCGTATGCTGGGTGCCGAGGAAATGCCCTTGCGGACCGACCTCGCGGATCGCGGCAAGAGCGTCCTTGAAATCGTCGAAGGGCACGCCGCCGGCATATTTGTACCAGCCGACGAGCTGCTCGCAGTCGGTGGCGAATTTCGAATAGCCGCAGGTGAGGCCCGCTTCCAGCCAGCCGGCCGAGTGCCAGATGTAATTGGCGCCGGCGAGGATAGCGGCATGCATGAGCATGTTCGCCTCGTAGCCGGCCTGCGCGTCGTTGAGCTTGGAGCCGACATGGAAGCCGGAGGTGCGCCACGGCAGCTTGTACTTCCTGGCCAGCGCGCCCATCAGGTACATCATCTGGGCGGCCTCCGGCGTGCCGCCCATCGGGGCGCCGGTCTTCATGTCGACCGTCACCATGAACTGGCCGTAGATCTGCGGCGAGCCGGGACGGATGAGCTGGGTGAAGGCGACGCCCGCAAGCGCCTCGGCGTTGACCTGCGCGACCGCGCCGACGGCGGAGGCGGACGTCGAGGCGCCGCAGAGCGCGAAGGGCGCCAGGATCAGCGGCTGGTTGTGGCGGGCATAGACCCGCATGGCGTCGAGCATGGTGGCGTCCCACACCAGGGGCGAATTGCAGTTGGTGATCGCCACCAGCACCGGGTTGTCGCGCACGAACTCCTCGCCGAACACGATCGCAGCCATCGCCATCGTGTCCTCGGCCCGCTCCTTCGACGTCACGATGCCCATGAACGGCTTGTCGGAATGCTTCAGCGCCGAATGGATGATGTGGAGATGCCGCTTCGGCACCGGGATTTCCATCGGCTCGCAGATGATCGAGCTCGACGAATGCAGCGCCGGCGCCATGTAGGCGAGCTTGTGGAAATTGTTGAGGTCGGCGAGCGTGCCGTAGCGCCGCTTGTTGTCGAGGTCGCGCACATAGGGCGCGCCATACATCGGCACGAAGATCGAGTTCTTGCCGCCGACGCGGACCGTGCGCTCGGGATTGCGCGCGTTGAGCGTGAATTCCGGCGGGACCTTCGAGACGAGCTCCATCAGCAGCGCGCGGTCGATGCGCACACGCGTTTCCCTGACGTCGGCGCCCGCCGCTTTCCAGAGCGCGATCGCCTCGTCGTCACGGAATTCGCAGCCCACGTCCTCGAGGATCTTGAGCGACTCTTCGTGGATCAGTTCCACCGCCTCGTCGGGCACGATCTCGTAGACGGGGATCTGCCGGACCAGCGTCGGAAACGACGCGACCGGGGCGCTTCTCAGCGCCTTGCGCCCCAGGCGGCCGCCGCCGCGACGGTGGGTCGGCTCAGTCAATTCAGCGGCCGGTGCGTTCATGGATCCTCCTTCTTCCCGCCTGCCCAAGTTAGCGAGACGAAATATGGATGTGACGCTGGAAAATCCTGATCTCTTGTATAAGCTACACTTATGCGAAGCCTACGCCACCTCCTCCCTTCCGCCGGCAGCCTCGTCGTCTTCGAGGCGGCGGGCCGGCTTTCGAGCTTCACCGCGGCCGGGCGCGAGCTCGGCATGACGCAGGCGGCCGTCTCCTATGCGGTGCGCGGGCTGGAGGAACAGCTCGGCGCGAAGCTCTTCCAGCGCCGCCATCGCCAGGTGCTGCTGACGGAGGCCGGCGAGCGCTTCCACGCCGATGTCTCGCTCGGCCTGTCGCATATCCGCAAATCGGCCGAGGATCTTCGGCTCCAGGCGACCGGCGGCCATGTGACTTTAGCCGCCTCGACCGCCTTCGGCTCGTTCTGGATGATGCCGCGGCTGCAGCAGTTCCGCGACGAGCTGCCGGGCGTCGACCTGCGCATCCAGACCGCCGACCGCGACCTCGACATCATCGCCGAGGGCATTCCGCTCGGGGTGCGCGGGGGGATGCCCCGCGACTGGCCGGACTATCATTCGCTGTCGCTCTCCGACGAAGAGATCTTTCCCGTCGCAGGGCCTAGCTATCTCGCCAAATTCGGCATGCCGAAGACCGTCGAGGAACTGGCAACGCACAGGCTCATCCATCTCGAGGAGCCCTATCGCGAGGCGCCGAACTGGGACGAATGGTTCGCGTCCGCCGGAACCAGCCTTCGCAATGCCGAGCGCGGCTTGCGCATCAACGACTATGCGCTGGTGATCCAGGCGGTGATGGAGGGGCAAGGCATCTCGCTCGGCTGGCGGCATCTGGTCGAGCGGCTGGTGGCGTCGGGCCTGCTCGTGCCGGTGACCGACCATGTGATGCGGACCGGAATCGGCTTTTATGTCATCTGGCCGAAGAACCGCGAGCTCAGCGACAACGCGCGCAAGGTCAGGGACTGGCTGGTGGCGCAGGCGTGAACTAATCCCTCCCCCACGCCGTTCGAATCCGCCTATAATTGCCGCATGCCCATTCGCCAGCTTTCCGAAACGATGATCAACCAGATCGCCGCCGGCGAGGTGATCGAGCGCCCGGCGAGCGTGGTGAAGGAACTGGTCGAGAACGCGCTCGACGCCGGCGCGAGCAGGGTCGAGATCGTCACCGGCGGCGGCGGGCTTTCTCTCATCCGCGTCACCGACGACGGCTCGGGCATTCCCGAAAAGGAACTGTCATTGGCGGTCGCCCGGCATTGCACCTCGAAGCTCTCTAACGACATCCACGACATCCGTTCACTGGGTTTTCGCGGCGAGGCGCTGCCCTCGATCGGCTCGGTGGCCAGGCTTTCGATCCGCTCGCGCACGGCAAGCGGCGACGCCGCGGCCGAGATCGGCATCGACGGCGGCCGGGTTTCAGCCGTCAAGCCGGCGGCCGCAAACCGCGGCACGACGGTCGAGGTGCGCGACCTCTTCTTCGCCACGCCGGCGCGGCTCAAATTCATGAAGGGCGAGCGCGCCGAAAGCTCGGCCACCAGCGACGTGGTGAAACGGATCGCGATAGCCTTCCCGGCCGTGCGCTTCACGCTTGCCGGCTCCGACCGTTCGACGCTCGAATTGCCGGCGACCGGCGACACGCCGGAGGGCCGGCTTGCTCGCGTCGCGCAGGTAATGGGCAAGGATTTTCCCGACAATGCCATTGCCATCGATGCCATGCGCGACGGGGTGCATCTTGCCGGCCACGTCTCGATCCCTTCCTACACGCGCGCCAACGCGCTGCAGCAATATGCCTATGTCAACGGCAGGCCGGTGCGCGACAAGCTGATCGCCGGCGCGATCCGCGGCGCCTTCGCCGATGTGCTGCCGCGCGACCGGCATGCGGTCACGGTGCTCTTCCTTTCGCTCGATCCGGCGACCGTCGACGTCAACGTCCATCCGGCCAAGGCCGATGTGCGCTTCCGCGATCCGGGCCTGGTGCGCGGGCTGATCGTCGGCGCCATCCGCGAGGCTTTGGCCGGCGCCGGCATCCGGGCGGCAACCACGGGCGCCGCCGGCATGATGGCGGCGTTCCGGCCGGGCGCGGCGCCCTACGCGCATCCAGGCCCGACCAGCGGCCACCGCAGCTATGGAGCGGCCTTTCACGCCTCGGGCTCGATGGGTTTCGACCATGGTTCGAATTTGGCGCGCTCGCCGCAGCGGCCGCTCGACATGGGCGAAGCGCAGCCATACGGAGGTGGCTTCGGCGAAAACGATCAGGCGGCCTTCGACACCGGACCGCTTGCCAGCGCCGACGCGCGGGCGGGCGTGGCCGAGCCGGCCGAAGCGCTGCTCGGCATGGTTCTGGGCGCGGCGCGGGCGCAGGTGCATGAGAACTACATCGTCGCCCAGACCAGGGATTCGCTCATCATCGTCGACCAGCACGCGGCGCATGAGCGGCTGGTCTACGAGGCGCTGAAGAACGCGCTGCACTCGCGCGCGGTACCTTCGCAGATGCTGCTCCTGCCCGAAATCGTCGACCTGCCGGAAGAGGATGCCGAGCGGCTGGCCATGCATTCTGAGACGCTCGCCAAATTCGGCCTCGGCCTGGAACGCTTCGGTCCGGGCGCGGTGGCGGTGCGCGAGACGCCGTCGATGCTCGGCGAGACCAATGTGCAGCAGCTGGTGCGCGACCTCGCCGACGAGATCGCCGACAACGACACGGTCGAGACGCTGAAGGAGCGTCTGGACAAAATCGCCGCCACCATGGCCTGTCACGGCTCGGTGCGCTCCGGCCGGCTGCTCAAGGCCGAGGAGATGAACGCGCTGCTGCGCCAGATGGAGGCGACGCCGGGATCCGGCACCTGCAACCACGGCCGCCCGACCTATATCGAGCTCAAGCTCGCCGATATCGAAAGGCTGTTCGGGCGGCGGTGAGCGCCAAGGCCCCTCACCCAGCCTCCGCTTCGCTCGGCTGACCTCTCCCCGGAGGGGAGAGGAGGCTTTCGGCGCCGGCGCCAATCTCTTCTCCCCGACGGGGAGAAGGTGGCCGCGAAGCGGCCGGATGAGGGGACAAGAAAAGAGCCGCTCGAAGCGGCTCTTTTCTTGAGTCAGGAAACGGCTTCAACCTTCTGGTTTAACGCTTCAAATTCACCACGATCACGCCCCCCAGCGCCAGCGCGCCGCCGAGGATGCCGAGGAGCGAGGGCACTTCGCCCAGCCAGAAGAAGCCGATCAGGGCGGAGGTCGGCGAGACGAGGTAGAGGAAGTTCGAGGCGCGCGCGGCCGGCAGGCGCGACAGCGCGGTCGCCCAGGCGGCATAGGCGATCAGCGAGGGCACGATGCCGAGATAGATGACGGCGCCCAGCCCAGCGGTGTCGGCGACCGCCGCCTGCGAGAACGCTTCCGGCAGGAAGGGCGACAGGCAGAGCGCGCCGAGCACCATGTTGGAGGCCGATATCGTCAGCGGATGATGGCGGGCAAAGAGCGGCTTCTGGACGATGGTGTTGACGGCCGAGCAAAGGGCCGAGCCCAGCACCAGCAGCGCTCCGGCATTGAAATGCAGACCGTTTCCGTCGGCGACCGCGATGATGCCGATGCCGGTGAACGAGATGACCGTGCCGAGCCAGGCCATGCTGGAAAACCGCTCGCCGAGCAGCGCCATGGCCATGATCGCCGTGAAGATCGGACTGACATTGATGATGAAGCCGGCGGCCCCCGCAGAGACGGTCAGCTCGCCGAAATTGAGCATGGCGGTGTAGAGCGCGACGAAGATGGCGCCGCCGAAGCCGAAGCGCCACAGCTCGTCGACCCGGGGCAGAGCCGGGCGCTTGACGGCGAGGAAGATGGCCGCCGGCACGGCCGCGATGGCAAAGCGCAGCGCCCCTAACTCCAGCGGCTGGAAAGCGGCAAGGCCGGCGCGGATCGCCGGGAAGGCCGAGGCCCAGCCGAGCACCGTCAGCGCCACCGCGATCGCCGCCGTGGTGTCCATGCGCTGTGTCTCATTCAACGTGCCGGTGTAAGCGCTCATCGCCGTATCCTCGTCTTCCAGTGCCATGGGGTGAGAAAACCCCATTGCCGGCCGATTGACAAACGAGCAATTCGAGGGTCAGCTGTGAGTATGGATCACAGCTCGAACCAGATGCTACCGCTCGAAACCTTGCGCGCCTTCGATGCGGCGGCGCGCACCGGAAGCTTCTCGGCGGCGGCCGAAAAGCTCAACCTCACCCATGGCGCGGTGAGCCGCCAGATCGCCAAGCTGGAGGACTGGCTTGGCCTCAAGGTGTTCGAGCGCAACGCGCGCGGCGTGACGCTGACCAACGAAGGCAACCGGCTGCATCTTAGAACCACCGAAGCCTTCGCGCTGATCTCGGTCAACTCCGACCGCTGGGTCGAGCCGCGCGGCACGGCGGTGGTGCGGCTGGCCTCGATCCCATCGGTCAGCGGGCTGTGGCTGATGCCGCGCATGGCGGCGCTGGAAAACCACCCGACGCGGCTGCGCATCGTGCTCGATGTCGACAACCGCCAGGCCGACCTTGCCGACGAAGGCATCGACCTTTCGGTGCGCTGCGGGCGCGGCCGCATTCCGGGCCGCGTCTCGGTGCAGCTCTTCGAGGAGCACATTTTTCCGATCGCGTCACCGGAACTGGCGAAGGAGATCGGCCAGGGCGACCCTGCCCGGCTGCTCAAATTCCCGCTGATCAACGATTCCGACGCCTCCGGCTGGCGTGCCTGGTTCGCCGCGCAGGATGTGGACTACCGCCCTCGCCCGCAGGACCGGCGCTTCGAGGACTACAATCTGGTGCTCGACGCGGCGGCGCACGAGTTGGGCATCGCGTTGGCGCGGCCGCCGCTGACCAAAGACCAGCTCAAGTCCGGCCGAATCGTCGCCGTCGACGATCGCGTCGCACTCAATCCGGTGTCCTACTGGCTCGATCGCCCGGTCGGCCGGCCACGCGCCGCCGCCGCCGATCTCGCCCGGCGCATCGCCGAACAGGCGGGCTTGGCGCCGGAGAAGCTCGAAGCCTTCCTGCAGGACGACTGAGAGTCATCAGCGAAGCAGAAACATAACGATCGTGGTGGTCGCGACCGAGACGACGGCCGTGACGATGGAAATCATCCAGAGCGGCGTCTGGCCGGGTTCGGATCGCGGCGCATGACCCGCCGGGCGGGCCGCCGCACCCCGCGGTTGCGGCGCGTTGGCGTTGGCCGCAACCAGAACCGCCGAAGCAAGGGTCGGCGAGAACGAAGACGGTGGCGCTGGCGCGGCCCTCGCCGCGTTGTCGCCGGCTGGTGGCTGCGCCTCGGGGGCCGCTCGCGAAGGCTGGTCGGCATCGGCCGCCGGCCTGCGCGCCTGGGCCCTTGCCGATGCGTCATCCGTGCCGGCGTCCGGCTCCATGACGGCTCTGTAGGCACTCTCGATCTCGGCGGACGACAGACGCTGCGACGCTTGGGCGGGCGGCTTGGCCAAGGAACCGTTCAGCGCCTGCGCGGCGAACTGCGCCGACTGCACGGTTTCCGGCGCCGGCGGCTGGACGAGCGCCTTGACCAGCGCGGCGGTCGCCGCGTCGGGCTTGGGTGACGGCACCGGCTGCGGGGTGAGCGCCTCTTTCAGCAGCGACGCCTTGCTGGCATTGGCGATGTCCATCGCGCTTCCTGTCTACCATTGTACCATGCAGCAATATTGCATGAGCGTTGCGCCAAGCTTGACCTTGCCCACGATTTGTGGCGATTGAACCCATATGAACCCAAGCGTCATTTCATGATGAACCGTTTTGAAGGCCCCGGCGGCAAGGAAGCGCGCATCCGCTATCTCGACGGCGACTTCCAGGTGACCAGCCCCGGCGCGTTCGTGCGCTGCGCGGTGACCGGCGAGAGCATTCCGCTGGACGAGCTCAAATATTGGAGCGTCGCCAGGCAGGAGCCTTATGTGAGCGCGGCCGCGTCGCTGCGGCGCGAGATCGAGATGCATCCGGAGATGCGCAAGCGGGGGTAATTTGTCGCGCTGACGACGACCGTCGCATTCCTTCGCGCCCCCCTCTGTCCTGCCGGACATCTCCCCCACTTGGGGACCACTTGGGGGGAGATTGGATGTCGTCGCGGCTTTCGCCAATCGCCAACGTTGCAGGAACGAGCAGAGCGCCGGAGCGCTCAATCTCCCCCCTTGTGGGGGAGATGGCCGGCAGGCCAGAGGGGGGCGCAGTCCCGCCGGCGTCAACTGGCTAAGCCGCGAAACTACCCCCGCATCTTGCGCAGCCGCCACGCATCCAGCGTCTCGCCGATGATGCGCTCGGGCACGTGCTCGATCTCGAACACCGCATCGATCTCCAGCACGTCGAGCTGATCGAGGAAACCGGCGGGTGCGGCGCCGTGGCGGAGCCGCGCGGCATCCTTGGCGGTGGTGACGAGGCGCAGCCTTTCGCGTTTGGCAAGCGCAGCAAGGTCGGCGAGCTCGTCCGCGGCGTAGAAATGATGGTCGGGGAAGGCGCGCGAAAGCGCCACCTCGCCGCCGACGCCGCGCAGCGTGTCGAAGAATTTCTCGGGATGGCCGATGCCGGCAAAGGCAAGAAAGCGGCCGCCGGCAAAGCGCGCCGGGTTCGCCGGCTCGACATGCGCCAGGAAGATCGGACGGCCGGCGCGCGCCGCCTGGCGCACCACCGTATCGGCGCCACTCCCCTCGCCCATCTTCAGCAGCCCGCTGGTAAAGACCAGTTGGTCGACGACCTTGGCCCTGAGCGGCCCGCCCGGAACGACGCGGCCATTGCCGATGCCGAAGCGCGCGTCGACCACGACCAGCGCGTAGTCGATGTGGATGCGCGCCGACTGGAAGCCATCGTCCATGATCAGGAAATCACAGCCATGCTCTTCCATCAGCAGCCTGGCGCCGGCGGCGCGGTTGGCCGTCACGGCGACAGGCGCATGCTCGGCCAGAAGCAGCGGCTCGTCGCCGACATGCTTGGCGGCGTCGTGATGCGCATCGACGACATGCGGCTTGGCGAAGGAGCCGCCATGGCCGCGCGACAGGAAGCCGGGCGTGAGCTGCATGCGCTTTGCCTGTTTCGCCAGCGCGATGGCGACCGGCGTCTTGCCGCTGCCGCCGACGGTGAGATTGCCGACACAGAGCACGGGTGCAGCGACCTTCTCGCGCGGCGCATGGCGCATGCGGCGGCCAGCCACCATTCCGTAGACAGCCGACGCCGGCGACAACGCCAGCACCCGCCAGTCCAGCTTTTCCCACCAGAAGGGGGGCGCTTCGCTGGTCATGGCGCCTGTCCCACGCGCCCTACTCCTGCGCAGGCCCCTTTCCGAAAATCGTTTCCGATTTTTGGGATCATGCGCCTAGCGCCCGTTGGCGCCTTTCAGGCGCGACTTGACGACCAGCGGCTGGATGTAGGGCTCGAGCGATTTCAGCGTGCGGGCGAGCGCGCCGCGCATCTCGTCGACGGTCGCGGCGCCCGCCGCCATCATCTCGTGGCGTGCGGCTTCATTGGTCAAAAGGAAATTGACGGCTCCGGCCAGCATATCGCGGTCGCGCACCAGCTTGGCGCCGCCGCGGTCGAGCAGGCGTTGATAGGTTTCACGAAAGTTCTGCACGTTGCGGCCGGCAAGCACGGCCGTATCGAGCATCGCCGGCTCCAGCGGATTCTGGCCGCCTTGCGAGGTCAGCGAACGGCCGACGAAGGCGATCTCGGTCAGCCTGAGATAGAGCCCCATCTCGCCGATGGTGTCGCCGAGCAGGATATCGGTGTCCTGTGAGATGCGGTCGCCCTTGCTGCGCCTCGCCACCGTCAGTCCCATGCCGGAAATCTGCGCGGCAAGCGCGTCGGCGCGGTCGGGATGGCGCGGCACGATGATGGTCAAGAGGCCATGATGGCGCTTGTGCAAGGTCGCATGAACTTCCGCCGCGACGACCTCCTCGCCGTCATGGGTCGAGATCGCCGCCCAGGTCGGCCGCCCGCCGATCTGGCGCTGCAGCGTCGCCAGCGCCCGCTCGTCGACCGGCGGCGGGTTGGTGTCCACTTTGAGATTGCCGGATACGGTGACGGGACGGGCGCCCAGCGCCCGGAAACGCTCGCCGTCGACATCGGACTGGGCAACGACATGGGCAAGGTTCTCGAACAGCGCCTCGGCGACGCTGGAGCGCTTCTTCCACGACCGGAAGGAACGGTCCGACAGCCGGCCGTTGACCAGGACCTGCGGCACGTTGCGCGCGCCAAGCTCCAGGATGGTCATCGGCCAGATCTCCGATTCGGCGATAATGGCCAGTTCCGGCTGCCAGTGATCGAGGAAGCGGCTGACCGCGGGCTTGAGGTCGAGCGGCACATACTGGTGGATGATGCGGCTGCCAAGCCGCTCGTCGGCGACCTTCGCCGAGGTCACGGTGCCGGTAGTCAGCACGACGTTGACGCCATAGTCGAGGATGCATTCGACCAGCGGCACGACGGCGATCGTCTCGCCGACGCTCGCGGCATGGATCCAGATCACCGGGCCTTCCGGGCGCGGCCGGCCGGCGACGCCGTAGCGCTCGCGGCGGCGGACGCGGTCTTCCTTGCCGCGCGAGGCGCGCCAGGCGACATAGGGTCCGATCAGCGGATAGGCGACGGCCCCCGCATAGCGGTAGGCGGTCAGGGCAGCGCGCGCCCAGCGCTCGCTCATTTGGCGCCGTCCACGAGGCGGTAGGCCTCGGCGGTCGCTGCATTGAGCGAGGCGGTGACCTCCTGGCGCTTGCGCTCCATCTCGGCGTCGTCGGCATCGGCCGGCACGAAGACGGGTGTTCCGACGATGACCGCGGAGCGGCCGAAAGGCAGGTTGATGGTGGTCTTGTCCCAACTCTTTTCCAACACCTTGCGGCGGCTGGTGGCGATCGCCGAAGGCAGGATAGGCCGGCCGGACAGCCGTGCCAGCAGCACGATGCCAAGCCCGGCGTCGCGCGGCGTGCCATGCGGGATGTCGGCGATCATGGCGACATTCTTGCCGGCCACGAGGGATTTCTTGAGCGCGATCAAGGCTTTGGCGCCGCCTTTGTCGAGATGCCTCGAACTGTCGCGACCGCCCGAGCCGCGCACCGCCTCGATGCCGAATTTCTCGATCATCAGCGCGTTGAGCTCGGCATCGGCGCTGCGCGAGACCATGGCGACCAGCGGCCGGCCCTTGGGATAGTAGGCGGGCGTCAGCAGATGCTGGCCATGCCACAGCGCGATGATGCCGGGCTCGAGATGCGCATAGGCGCCGCCGGCAACCTGCGTCGATCCCTTGACCAGCGGGCTGGTGATGCGAATCAGGCGCACGAACCAGGCGAACAGGCTGGCGATGAAATTCTTGACGAATCGCGACTGGGCGAGCGGCTCGCGGATGCGGCGCCACAACGTGCGCGTCCCGCTTCGCCTGGCGGCGCGCCCGGCCGCCCCTTTCACCGCTTCATGCTCCATAGATGTCAACCGGTTGCCTTCGTCTCTGGGTCGAGCAACCGATGCAGGTGAACGACGAAATAACGCATATGGGCATTGTCGACGCTGGCCTGCGCCTTCGCCTTCCATGCGGCGTGCGCGGATTGATAGTCGGGGTAGATGCCGACGATGTCGAGCGCATCCAGGTCACGAAACTCGGTTCCACCCAGCTTTTTCAGCTCACCGCCGAACACCAAGTGCAAAAGCTGCTTCTTTCCGTCTTCCACGGCCATGCCGATCCTTCACAGATTCATGAGTTTTGTGAAACGTTTAGACCAAAGCGGCCGATTTTGGAACTGTGGGCCGACTCACCCTTCGTCAGCTCCGGCGATGACGCCGGCAAGGACGTCCAGCAGTTCGCCGCTGCCGGCGGCGAGCGCGCCGTGGTTGATCACCTTGCCGGCGTAACGCGGCGGTTGTCCGCCGCGGTCGAGCAAGGCGCCGCCCGCCTCGGCGAGGATGAGGTCGGCGGCGGCGATGTCCCAATCATGCGCATTGGGCTTGACGAAGGTCGCGTCGATCTTGCCGTTGGCGATCATCGCCAGCCGGTAGGCGAGAGAAGGGATATAGGCTATGCGGCGCATCCGGCCCTGCCAGGCCTCGGGCATGCGGTCGACCAGCGGCTTGGGCCCGCCGATATCGACGGTCTCGCCCGGCGCGCGCACGTGGATGCGCTTGCCGTTGAGAAAAGCGCCCTCGCCCGGCAGCGCCCAGTAGGTTTCGTCCTTGGCCGGGCATTCGAGCACGCCGGCCAGCGAGCGGCCGTCCTCGACCACGGCAACGCTGACGCACCAGGAATGCAGGCCGTCGAGAAAGCCCCGCGTGCCATCGATCGGGTCGACGACGAAGGTGCGGCGGGCCGACAGCCTGGCATGATCGTCGGCAGTCTCCTCCGACAGCCAGCCGTAATCCGGCCGCGCTTTGAGCAGCGTCTCGCGCAGATAGGCGTCCGCGGCATGGTCGGCCTCGCTGACCGGCGAGGTGCCGCCCTTCATCCACACCTGCGGGTTGTTGCCGAAATAGCGCATCGCGATCGCCCCGGCCTCGCGGGCGGCGTCGCGCAGCAATGCAAGGTCGTCGCGCGCCTCGCTCATGGCAAGCTGGTCAAGCACCGGCAAGGGTCATCCCCTCGATCAGAAGTGTCGGCGCCGCAGTGCCGAAATTGCGATCGAGGTCGCTTGCCGGCACCATGTTGAGGAACATGGTCTTCAGGTTCGAAGCGATCGTCACCTCGGCCACCGGATAGGCGAGCGCGCCGTTCTCGATCCAGAAGCCGGAGGCGCCGCGGCTGTACTCGCCGGTCACCATGTCGACACCCTGGCCGAAGACCTCGGTGACGTAGAAGCCGCGCTTCAGCGAGGCGATCAACTCCTCCGGCGTGCGCTCGCCGGGCTCGATGGCGAGATTGGTCGAGGACGGCGAGACCGAAGAGCCGCTGCGCGACCCGCGACCGTTGGTGACGAGGCCGAGCTCGCGCGCGGCCGACGTCGACAGAAACCAGTGGTTGAGCACGCCCTTGTCGACCATCAAGAGCTTCTCGCCCTCGACGCCTTCACCATCGAAGGGGCGCGAGGCCTGGCCGCGACGCCGCAGCGGCTCGTCGGTGACGGTGATCGCGCTCGAGGCCACCTGCCTGCCCATCATGTCGCGCAGGAAGCTGGTCTTGCGCGCCACCGCGGCGCCGTTGATGGCGCCGGCGAGATGGCCGGCAATGCCGCGCGCCACGCGCGGGTCGAACACGACATCGACCGGGCCGGTCGCCGCCTTGCGGGCGCCGAGGCGGCGCACCGTGCGTTCACCGGCCTTGCCACCGATGTCTTCCGGCGCGTCGAGATCGGCAAAATGCTGGCGGGAGGAAAATTCATAGTCGCGCTCCATCGCCGTGCCCTCGCCGGCAATGACGCTGGTCGATCGCGAGAAGCGCGAGGCGACATACTGGCCGAGGAAGCCATGCGAGGTGGCGAGCACCAGGCCGCCGAGCCCGGCGCTGGCGCCGCTGCCGGCGGAATTGGTGACGCCCTTGACGGCAAGGGCCGCCGCCTCCGCCGCAAGCGCCGCTTCCTTCAACTGATCGGCCGACACCTCGGTCGGATCGAAGAGGTCGAGATCGCGCAAGTTTCGGGCAAGCAGCGCCGGATCGGCGAGGCCTTGGTAAGGATCCTCGGGCGAGACTTTCGCCATGGCGACGGCGCGCTCGGCGAGCGCCTTCGGGTCGGAGGCAGCGGTGGCGGAAACGCTCGCCACGCGCTGGCCGACGAAGACGCGCAGCGAGACATCCTCGCTTTCCGACGATTCGGTGCCTTCTACCTTGCCCAGCCGCACCGACACGCCGGCCGAACGGCCGCGCACCGCGACCGCGTCGGCGGCGTCCGCTCCGGCGCGTTTGGCCGCCTCGACCAGCGCCGCGACGCGGTCGGTCAGTTTCGCTGCGTCCAGCGTGTCGGTCATGCGGTTGGTCCTGTCTGTTCAAGCTGTCCTGGAGGGCAGACGCTGCAGCACTGTCTGGGTGCCGACGTGCCAATTGGATGCTGATGCACCATCTATTGTTCCACCGCCGCTTGTGCAATGGGCGAAGGCCAATCAGGATGCCGCGACCAAATCGCCCCAAAGCGGCAGACACAGCCGCCCGCGGCACCCTTGCCTGTCCGGAGTTCTCGCATGACGCCTTTCCACCTCGCCTTCCCGGTCCGTGATCTCGACGAAACCCGCGCTTTCTATGGCGAGGTGCTGGGCTGCGCGATCGGCCGCTCGTCCACCACCTGGGTCGATTTCGACCTCTATGGCCACCAGATGTCGGCGCATTTGCGGCCGCAGGCGACCGAAGCCGCGCGTGACGGCAAGGTCGACGGCGTGGCTGTGCCGATCCCGCATTTCGGCGCTGTGCTTCTGATGGACGAATGGGAACGGCTTGCCGCGCGGCTGGAGGCCCGCTCGGACATAGACTGGCTGGAACGGCCGATGGTGCGCTTCAGGGGCGAACCCGGCGAGCAGGCGACGCTGTTCATCCGCGATCCATCGGGCAACGCGCTGGAATTCAAGGGTTTTCGCTCGCTCGAGCAGGTGTTCGCGCATTGAGCGCGCCGCTCGCTTTGCGTAGCGACCAAATAGTCCAGATCACGCCGCTCAGGTATATGCAGATCGCCCCTAGTGTCCGCCAGCGTCGGTACCTTTGATGGAAACGAAGCCCCCCACGACGTTACCAGACCTTCATACGCAGATTGTGGAATCAGCAGGCGCTCGATACCTCAACAGAGCATATGCCAGAACCTTCTCGCTTAACATCTTCCAAATGAATGCCCTTCAGCTAATGGAAGCCACAGGTCGCGTGCGTGACCCAGATCAAGGCCTTTCTTTAATGTCAGAAGGAAATCGAGAGGCGGGTCAACAGGCACATCGAGAGCTCAGCCGGCACATCCATAACTTTGTTGCGTCAGCAAGAACTCTTGTAGACCACACGCGCGTATTCATTAAAGAATATTACTCTCAGTCTAGCGTGCTTACACAATACAAAGATCAAGTTTCGCTCATTTTTTCGAATGATCCGAACTCGAAGTTTGTTCATGATTTGCGAAACTACATGCTCCACAAAGGGCTCCCAGGCTCTCAAATGTTTTTATCTTTCCACCGCGATCCGGACAACCAAAGCGATGCAGGGAAAATCGAGGCTGGCATCCGACTCGACGCGACCTCGCTTCTCGAGTGGTCAGGCTGGACTGCGCCGGCACGCCTCTATCTGGAAACTGTTGGTAAGCACCTCGACGTTCATCAATTTGTCGAGAGCTATCTTGTTCGTGTCAACCGCTTTCACTCGTGGCTTGATATGACGCTGAGAAAGCATCACCAAGATGACCTTCGACAATTGGAGGAATTGCAAAGACAGCTGGCCGCGGAGCGCTCGCCGCCGACTGAAATCACTACTGAAGAGAGCGAACCGGTAGTCCTTGCTAAACCATTCGAATTCACTACCGCTCAGGCGATGGATATCAACGATACGGCCAAAGCGTTGCTTGGCAACGTTCGCGAGATGGTTTTCGCAGCAAGATCTCCCGATCAATTTCCGACGCAGCGGCCCATCTCGCTTAATATCACTCACCAAAATATCGTAGGAACTCCTACTTTTTGGGGTCCTGACGTTAACGGAAAGCAGGTCTTCACGTTCATTGAGCAGGATAACAAGCTTTTTGGATTCTCTGAACCGGACTATCGAGGTTTGGATGATCTTGCAAACAAAGCCTTCGTTGCTGGTTGGGTGCGAGAAAAGTTGAGTCGACGTTTTGTCGATGACACGTTCATAGAGTGGGCACGTGCCCGCTTTTCATCGGATCAAGTCGAGTTTGCAGATGCTTTGCGCACCAAAGCGATCAAGAATGCCCGCCTAGTGGAAGTCTGGGCACCTGTTGCGCACCTCGAAATCGAGGTCGCGTTTAACTTTGGCCCGATCAGGCTTGCACCAATCACTTCGGACAAAATCGATTCGCTTAAGAAGTTGATGGATCACATTCCGACAACCGAGCGCTTGGCAGCAGACCAATTCTTCAAGGATTTGAGGGAGGACATTCAAGGGTTTGCAGCGGTAGTTGTTCCCATAGAGGCTGAGCCGATTTTGGCCGAGGAAAAGGGTAGGCTCATTGCTCGGGATGTTGTTAGTTTGTTGCGATTCTTCTCACCGGCGGCCGACGCTGCTTGGAAACTCTGCCCGACCGCGCTTGTCGGATCTGAGATTGTTCCTCGCTCTAAACTCTTGCTGGTGTGGGACGATGCTTTTTCTATGATGGAGAAGGTAACTGCGAAAGACGTTGCCTACTGGCGCCTTTCGCGTCGCGACTTAGAGTACTTAAAAGCCCAAGGCTTACAAGAAGCCGGGACTCTTGTTCTGCCAGACGGCTTGAGCGACTTTGCAACCTCCGTCCGCTCCAGCCTTATCCTCTACGGCAAGGGGCTGACCTTCTCTGACCCAATTGATCGGCTCTCACATACCCTTTCGGCTGTAGAAGGGGTCTTACTCAAGCATGAGCTGGAACCAATGCAGGCTAGTGTGGCAGCAAGGATGAGCTTTTTAACGACCAAAGATCGCAATGAACGGGAGGGCATTCAACAGACTGTGCGCCAAGCTTACCGGCTAAAGGAGCGACCCCGCGTATCCATTTTAACTCCCCGGGAGGACGAGCTCCTAATGACCTTTTCTGTCTATGCACACGCCACATTGCGCACGGCGCTGCGGAATGTGGAGTCCGTTGGATCGAAACGCGAATTTATCACCGCTGTCGATAACCTCGGCTCAACCCAATCGTAGTCCGCGCCCAGCCCAGGCTACGGTGATCCGGCCACCGGCGCCCAGATCACGTCCTCGATCCTCGTTGCCCCCGTCGCCAGCATCACCAGCCGGTCGAAGCCAAGCGCCGCGCCGCTGGCCTGCGGCATGATGGCCAGGGCCGCGAGGAAATCCTCGTCCAGCGGATAGCGCTCGCCATAGACGCGCTCCTTCTCGTCCATCTCGGCGACGAAGCGGCGGCGTTGCTCGGCCGGGTCGGTGAGCTCGCCGAAGGCGTTGGCGAGCTCGACGCCGCAGCAATAAAGCTCGAAGCGCTCCGCGACACGCGGATCCTCCGCGCTCGGCCGGGCAAGGGCTGCCTCCGAGACTGGATAGCCGTAGAGGATCGTCGCCCGCCCCTGCCCCAGCGCCGGCTCGACCTTTTCCACCATCACCCGGCTGAACAGGTCGGCCCAGTTGTCGTCGGGCGCCGTGCGCAAACCGGCGCGGACCAGCGCCGCGCGGAGCGCGTCGCGATCGGTGCTGCCGTCTGCCGCGACAGTCGCCAGCAGGTCGATGCCGGCATACGCCAGGAAGGCTTCGGCCACGCTCAGCCGCTCCGGCTCGGCGAAAGGATCGGCCTCGCGGCCGCGAAAGCGGAAGCTTTTGGCGCCGGCCTTTTCAGCGGCGAGCGCCAGGAATTCGGCGCAGTCGGCCATCAGGCTCTCAACTGTATCGCCGACGCGGTACCATTCGAGCATGGTGAATTCAGGATGATGCAGCGGGCCGCGCTCGCGGTTGCGCCAGACCGCGCCGAGGCTGAAGATGCGCCTCTCACCGGCGGCAAGCAGCTTCTTGCAGGCGAATTCCGGCGAGGTGTGGAGATAGAGCGGCTGGCGCGACGCGTCGGGCGCGACCGCCTCGGTAGCGAAGGCCGAAAGATGCGCCTCGTTGCCGGGCGAGACCTGCAGCGCCGAGGTCGTCACCTCAACGAAATCGCGTGCCGCGAACCAGCCGCGCAGGGCGGCTGCGATGGCGTTGCGCGCCATCAGCCTCGGCCGGCGGTCGGCATGGATATGCGGCGTCCACCAAGGCGAAGCGTCGGTCATGGGCAGGAAAATCGCTCGGAAGGCTGGCGGTTCGGCGCAAGATGCGCTAGGGCGCACGCGATGGCCGCCGTCGCCGCCTCATGGCAATCGACGCTTGCAGGCCGAAAAACTCGAATGGGATCGAATACCGTGGTCAAGGTCATCGCCAGTTCCTTACGCAAAGGCAACGTCGTCGATAAGGACGGCAAGCTCTATGTCATCCTCTTTGCCGAAAACATCCACCCTGGCAAGGGCACGCCGGTGACGCAGCTCGACATGCGCCGCATCGGCGACGGGGTGAAGGTTTCGGAGCGCTACCGCACGACCGAGATGGTCGAGCGCGCCTATGTCGAGGAGCGCGAGCACACTTTCCTCTATTCCGACGGCGAAGGCTTCCATTTCATGAATCCGGAAAGCTACGACCAGGTCGTGGCCTCCGAAAGCGTGGTCGGCGACATGGCACCCTACCTGCAGGAAGGCATGGCCGTGCAACTGGCGCAGTTCAACGGCGTGCCGATCTCGCTGACGCTGCCGCAGCGCGCGGTGTTCGAGGTGGTCGATACCGAGCCGGTCACCAAGGGCCAGACGGCGTCTTCGTCCTACAAGCCGGCCGTGCTTTCCAACGGCGTGCGCACAGCCGTGCCGCCGCACATCACCGCCGGCACGCGCGTGGTGGTGATGACCGCCGACGGCTCCTACGTCGAGCGCGCGAAAGACTAGAGCTTTTCACCGTTTCACGGAAACGGCGAACCGCTTACGGCAGCTTTGTCACGGCTCGCCTGCGATCGGGCGAGCCCACCGTCGGCACCAATCCTCCACCGGCCAAGGTGGCCTTGATCCTTGCCGAAGCTGCCGCTGATTGCCTCATTGGCCAGCGCCATGAGCCGCGCGCCGCCCGCAGGTATCGCGCCTTAAAAGCGCGTCGCGCTGAAGCGGATTCAGGCGCCGCGCTTTAAGTCTTTGTTTTGATGCATGTCGTTTTCCCAAAACCGCTGCGCACTTTTGGGCGACATGCATTGGCGCTTTGAAACTCGTCTGCCTCACCCTGCTCTTTCCGCTTGAAACACCTTTCCAATCGAATCCAAACGCCGCTGCAGGCGCGGCGCGACGAACTCGAGAAAAGCCCGCAACTTGAGCGGCTGATGCTGCCGGGCGGCGTGCACGATCTGTACCGGCATTGACGCCGGCGCCCACGCATCAAGGATCGAGCGGAGTGCGCCCGCACGGATGCTCTCAGCCGCCTGGTACGACATGACACAAGCGATCCCCAGGCCAGCGACAGCGCCGGCGATCACTGCGTCCGCCGTATTTACCGAATATCGCGGGCGGATGACGACTGTCTTCTCGCCATTGGTGCCGGCGAAGGACCAATCCCGCCAGGGTTCAAGACCCTCGAAGGCGATACACTCATGATCCGGCAACTCGTTCGGAGAGACGGGTACGCCGCGTCGCTCCAGGTAGGCAGCGCTCGCGCAGGTCACCCACCGCACCTCGCCGACGCGGCGTGCAAGCAGTGCGCTGTCTGGCAGCTTCCCTATCCTGACCGCGACATCGATGTGGGATTCGGCCAAATCCATAATCTTGTCGGACAGGACAAGACGAACCGTGACCTCAGGGTAGGCACTGAGAAACTCATGGACGATTGGCGCGACGTGCATCTTGCCGAACATGATCGGCGCAGTGACCAGAAGCTCACCACGCGGCGTGCGGTATTCGCCGGCTGCCGCCCGTTCAGCCTCGGCCAATTCTTCCAGTACACGGCGCGCCGAAGCGACATAGGCCGCACCGGCCTCGGTCGGCAGGAGCTTGCGGCTGGTTCGCACCACCAATTGCGATCCGAGGAGCGCTTCGAGGTCCGCCACTCGGCGGCTGACGGTTGGCAGCGGAATGCTCAACATTCGGGACGCGGCAGACAGACTGCCACCGTCGACCGCAGCGACAAGGGTGCGCATCGCCTCAAATCGATCCATTTTCCCTCTCGTATTGCCGAAGTCTAGCTTTCAAAGATAGTGTCTTCTACCATTTTTCGGAAGGGAATACTTACGCTCCTCGAAAGGCCGATTGGCGCCTTCCCCTAAGGAGTGAAAATCATGTCCCGCATTCCCACCCCCACATTGGAAGAGGCGCCCGGCGCGGCGCAGCCGCTGCTCGCCGGCGTCAAGAAGCAACTCGGCACGGTGCCGAACCTGTTCCGGATCATTGCCAACAGCCCAGCGGCGCTGGAGGCTTATCTCGCCTTCTCCGGCGCTCTCGGCAAAGGCGCGCTGCCTGCGCCGACGCGTGAGCGCATCGCGTTGGCCGTCGCCGAGCTGAATGGCTGCGACTACTGCCTCTCGGCACATACCTACCTCGCCGGCAACCTCGCGAAGCTGGACGACGCGGAGATCGCCGCCAACCGCAACGGAGCGTCGAACGATGTCACGGCGGATGCAGCCGTGCGCTTCGCCGCCAAGCTCGTGCGGGAGCGCGGACACGTTGGCGACGTCGACATCGATGCGGTCAAGCGCGCCGGCTATTCGAACGCCGAGCTCGTCGAGATCATTGCGCATGTGGCGCTCAACGTCTTCACCAACACGATCAACGTAGCCCTCGGTACCGAGATCGACTTTCCACGTGTCGCGGCCCGCAAAGCGGCCTGATTTCCCGAAACCAACCACCGGCGAAGGCATCCGGGCTGTCAATCGACGCACGCAGATGCCTTCGACTAAGGAGACCTCCATGCACGTTCAGTTCAGGACCGTCGATGTAGACGGCCTCAATGTCTTCTACCGGGAAGCCGGCGACGCCAGCCGTCCAACCCTGCT
Source organism: Mesorhizobium sp. (assembly GCA_004963905.1). Lineage (GTDB taxonomy): Bacteria > Pseudomonadota > Alphaproteobacteria > Rhizobiales > Rhizobiaceae > Mesorhizobium. The sequence continues at coordinate 40,624 of SUGL01000030.1, read as the reverse complement.
TCTGCTCCACGGCTTCCCCAGCGCGAGCCACATGTTCAGGGATCTGATCCCGGAGCTAGCGGGCCGTTATCATGTCGTGGCACCCGATCTTCCGGGCTTCGGTATGACCGAGCAGCCGGCGCGCGATCAGTTCGCTTACAAGTTCGAAAACCTCTCGAACGTGATCGGCCGCTTCACGGAAGTGGTCGGTATCGACAAGTTCGCGTTGTACGTGTTCGATTATGGCGCGCCGATCGGCTTCCGGCTGGCGGTGAAACACCCCGACCGGATCACCGCGATCATCACGCAGAACGGCAACACATATCTGGAGGGCGTTTCGGACGCGTTCGCGCCGGTCCAGGCTTACTGGAAAGAGCCCACCCAGGCCAACCGCGACGCCCTGCGCGGTTTCCTGACCCCGCAGACGACGCTGTTCCAGTATACCCACGGCGTTGCAGACCCCAGCCTGATCTCGCCCGACGGCCGGAATCTGGATGACTTCTATCTGTCGCGGTCGGGCAACAACGAGATCCAGCTCGACCTCTTGCTCGACTATCAGTCCAACGTCGCGCTCTACGACACGATTCAGGCCTATCTGCGCCAGTATCAGCCGCCCGTCCTGGCCATCTGGGGTGAGAAGGATCCGTTCTTCATTCCGGCTGGCGCCGAGGCGTTCAAGCGGGACGTGCCATCGGCCGAAGTTCGTTTCGTCGACAGCGGTCACTTCGCGCTGGAGACCCATGCCCGCGAGATCGGGGCAGCCATGCGCGAGTTTCTCGCCAGGCACGTCGGCTGATGCTGTGGTCCGGGCGTCGCGTGCGGCCGGACTTCTCCTGTTCACTGGTGACCGCGCCCCCCTCCCTTGCACGCAGTTGGAACCCGCGCGAAGGACTGACGCGGCCGGAGTTTCAGCAGCCACGCCACCGGGACACTGCGCTGTACTCAACGTTTCGGCCGGCAAAGGCCGGAAGCGCAGGAAACCGTCGTTTGCAGACCGGCCTCAACCGAATATCAACGGGCCCTAGTCGACCCACTTGGCCGGTCCACGGAACTCGATCCCATAGCAGCCTGCAAGTTCCGCCACTTCCGCTATCTGGTCAGGAATGCGCAGTTCGCGTGCGGCCGCCTCCACGAAGAATTCCTCCAGCCCGCCGGGCGTCAGGATCGTAAGGTTGCGGCCCGGCCCGGCACTCACGACGCGGAACGTGTGCGGCACGCCGCGGGGCAGGAAGATCGACGCGCCCGGCCGCACCGCCATGACCTGACCATCGAGCCAGAAATCGTATTCCCCTTCGATCACATGGATCACCTCGTCCTCATTGTGGTGCACGTGAACCGGCGGGCCGCCCCGCGAAGGCACGGTCGATTCGAAGACACCGACGATGCCGCCGCTCTGGTATCTGGCGACATTGATCCTGTAGACCGTGTCCATCCATTTGACGGCGCGCGCCGAGCCTGTGGCGATGTTCATGGCGTTTCCCTTTCCATGTTCGGTCAGCTAGGTTCGGTGCTGCGGCGCCGTTTGCATCGTTAGGGCAATGATCCGACTGGCGGAAATCGAATGATCGTATTCGGGATATTGGCGCCGTGAATTTGGCCGCGTTCGATCTCAACCTGCTGCGCGTGTTCGATGCCATGATGCTCGAGCTGAGCACGGTACGTGCCGGCGAACGGGTCGGCCTGTCACAGCCAGCGGTCAGCTCGGCGCTCGGACGCCTGCGCGCCATCCTCGGTGACGAGCTTTTCGTGCGCGACGGCAACCGCATGATGCCGACACCGCGAGCGCTCCAGCTGAAGGAGCCGGTGCGCCAGGCGCTGGTGCAGATCGAAGAGGCCCTTGCGGCAAGCGCTGCCTTCGACCCTCAGACGTCGACGCGATCCTTCATGCTGGTCGGATCGGACTATTTCTCGACATTGCTGATGCCGAAGCTGGCGGCGAGGGTCACGCCGACCGCGCATTCGGTCGTCCTCCAGATGATGGACTACCCATCGGCCGACGTTTTCGGCCTGCTGAGCGACGGTAAGGCCGACATCGTCCTGGACAGGGCGTTGGAGACCCCGGAGTGGATCGCCAGCCAGAGGCTGTTCCGTTCCTGGCTCGTCTGCATCGCCCGGCGCGGGCATCCCTTGATCAGCGCAAGGGAGATCCGGCCAGGGGAGGCCCTTTCAGCCGACGTTTTCTGCGCCATCCCGCAGGTGTTGCGCTCGGCCGACGGGAGCAGGTCCGGCACCATCGATCCGGCGCTCCAGAAGCTCGGCCTGTCTCGCAAGGTCGCCATCACCGTTCCGCATTTCCAGGCCGTTGCGCTTGCCGTGGCGACCACCGACCTGCTCGGCAGCATCCCTGTTCACTTTGCGCGTCAGGTGGCCGAACGCCTCGATCTGGATATTTTCATGCCGCCGATGGAATCGCCGGCGATGGACGTCACGATGTACTGGCATCGCCGATTGGACCGCGACGCCGGCAATGCCTGGCTGCGCGAGCAGCTGGTGGCGGTCGCTTCGTTCGAGCCGTAGGTCCATGTGATCGAGAGAGCGAGGACAACGGTATGGCGCCGGCCCGTTCGGCCGCGAGCCGTTCGCAAGGCGGAGGGTTTGGCAGGCTACTCTGCCGACGGCGACGATATCAGCACATATCCGCGGGTCCTGTTCTGGTTGTCGCTGTCGACCGTGTTCATCGCCCCGAACAGGTCGACCGTTTTCACCCACACCGGCGGATATTTGTAACGAGCGACATCGAGGATCAGGAACCTGTCCGCCTTCTCGTCGTAAGCGGCGAGCGGGGATATATGACCGCCCTTTTCCTGGCCTATCGCCTTGCGCAGATAGTTGACGATGACGAAGTGTCCGGGTTTGGAAAGGAATGAACTGGCCTGGGTCCGGAACTGCTCGAGGCTGGCATCCGAAGCATGGCGGACCTCGGCCTTGATCGGCTGCGTGGAAAGAATGGCCCCAATCTGGTCGAGCGTCATTCCCTGCTTGTCCAGGACCTGCCGAGGAAGAATGGCCTCTGTGTGCTCGTTGAGGACATTGTCCTGCGTGAACGTCCTGTAGGGTTCGTATTCCGGCACCGAAGGTGCAGGAACGTTGAGTGCATTCAGCACCATGACGATGCTTGCCACACCGCAATAGGCCTGCGTCTTTTGCGTGAGAAAGTTGCTCGCGAGAGGGAAATAGGCTTCCTTCGCCGTGCTCTCGACCAGAAAGCCCTCTCCGGATGGGGAACTGAATCCGGTCAGGTTGTCCGGAAGCTTCAGCGTCTCCGAGAAGGCGCCTGATGCAGCCAAAATAAATATCAGCAAGAGCGAATACAAACGCGCAGACACGATGATCCTCCGCCCGGTTAAAGAAAGCGTCGAGGAATATACCAGCTTGTCGATGCGGTAGCACGTTCGAGTTCGATGCTGCCGGCACGCCGCCCAAGCCCCGCAACCTGCTCCCGACGCCGATGCCGGCGTCGGGTCGAAGAGGCTGCGCAGGCGAAGCCACAGCCGGGGGCGATCGACTGGCGCTTCGGCGCCCGTCTCGTTGGATGCTGGCTCGCTGGGCGGCAGCAGGTAGAGCCAGGCCAGCATCTCATTGGCCTCGCCACAGCACGGCCCCGCAATGCCGGCCGAAAGGAGGCTCAGCGCTTCCCCCCGCGAAAATGTCGTGGGTGCAATGGGCGTGCCAGTCCTCACATGCATGATTACCCTCCATGATTGGCGGTGGCAGCGACACGCAGGTTTCGAGCGACGCGAGATAGGTGGCGAACCTCATCTCATCGACATCAGGTCCGTCATGAGGCCGACCCCGACCCTGACGACGAACTTCGGCGCACGGGGCTCCAGACAGCCGATATCCTTCAGCTGATCAGGCGTCAGGTCTGCCAACGCCCTGCGTCCTGCAGCGGCCCGCCGCCAGGCCGTGAAGGCAGCGAGTGCTGCCGCCACGCTTTTCGACGTTGCCCCGAGCAGCCGCTGGTTCGATGCGCGGGTCTTCGCGTGAGTTTCCGTGTGAGCCATTTCGCTCTCCCGTTCCAGACTAATGCCGGAGCGTGTCACGGAGACGATTTGCGCTTGTTCAGCCAAGCGTGAACCGTTGAGGAAAGGCCATCGGATCGCCGTTAAATCCGCGTTAAATCGACCAGCGAAGATGCTATTGTGCCGGTGCGTTCGAAATTCGGAGGGCAGTCGTGCGCATCCGGTTGCTTGGCGGTCTCGAGGTGACTTCCGCAGATGGCCAGCCCGTCCGCTTCGCAACGCGCAAGTCGGCGCTTCTTTTTGCCGCCCTGGTCTTGGCGGGTCGCCGAGGCCACTCTCGCGAACGGCTTTGCGAAGGGTTTTGGCCCGGACGAGGGGATGCGCAGTCGCGCAATAGCCTGCGCCAGGCGCTGGCCGACATCAGGCGTTGGTTTCCCGCCGCCGGCAATGCAGCCGTTTCCATCGACGGGGACCAGGAAACGGTTGCGCTGACGGCCGGCCCGGATGAGGCCGATGTCTGGCTCTTCGAGCGCAAGCTCGCTGACGGCGGGACGGCGAACCTCGCCTTCGCCGCAGACCTCTACCGTGGCGATGTGCTTGCGGGCGAAGTCATTCCCGACGGTCTGGATGAATGGTTCGGCCCGTATCAGGAGAGATTCCGGCAGAAGGCGCAGCAGCTGGTGGAGCGGCTGAGCCTGGCGAAGCCCGAAGCCGGATCCGCGGACGAAGCGGCTTGCGAACGGCTCGCCGAAAGGCTGCTTGCCTCGGATCCGGCCGCCGAGCCGGCGCATCGGGCGTTGATGCGGATCTACGCCGTGAGGGGCCACGAGAACGCGGCCTTGCGTCAGTTCGAGACCTGCCGCGCTGCTGAAGAAGCATCTGGGCGTGGAACCCGAGGCACAGACGCAGTCATTGGCAGCGTCGCTGGAAACGCGGGGCGGAGATCGCCAGGCGGCGCCGACGCGCGACACCTCCCAACTGGCCCAGCCTATCTCCACGGCGGCGAGGCCGCACGACCAGCCCTCGGTGGCGGTGATGCCTTTCGACAATCTTGGCGGGGCGGACGACGAGTATTTCGCCGACGGCGTCGTCGAGGAGATCACCGCCGCGCTTTCGCGAATCCGCAACTTCTTCGTCATCGCGCGCCAGTCCGCCTTCACCTACAAGGGACGCTTCGCCGACGTGCGCGAGGTTGGCCGTGAGCTCGGCGTCAACTACGTGGTCGAAGGCACGGTCCGGCGGGGCGGCGACCGTCTGCGCATTTCCGTGCAACTGGTCGATGCCGACACGCGGACACAATTGTGGTCCGAGCGCTACGAGGGCGCGACCGAGGACGTTTTCGAGTTCCAGGACAGGATCGCAGCGCAGGTGGCCGGCGCCATCCATCCAGCCATCCGCGGTGCCGAGATCGAGCTGGCCAGACGCAAGCCGCCGGCCAGCCTCAGGGCCTATGACCTCGTCATGCGCGCCTATCCGAACATTTGGGGGCGCCGCAAGGACGCCAACGACCTGGCAATAGAGCTACTCCGGAAAGCGATCGCCATCGATCCTGCCTATGGCCGCGCGCATGCGCTTCTGGCGTGGTGCCACGCCTCGAACGCCGTGTTTCTGTGGGCCGAGCACCCTGAAAGCGAGCTGGAAAAGGCGCTCGCCGCAGTTGAGGCTGCCGGCTCGATCGGCGACGATCCTACCGCCCTGGCTGTCGCCGGTTGGGCGTTGAGCATGTGCGGCGAGCAGGAGCGCGCAGCCACCTTCATCGAAAGGGCACTCGCGCTCGATCCGAACAATGCGTGGGCATGGGCACGCCGTGGCTGGATCGCGATCTACAAGAACGAAGCCGCCTTGGCCCTGGACCGGTTCCATCGGGCGATGACGCTGAGCCCGATGGATCCGTTCGCATTCGCCGTGAGATTGGGAACGGGCTACGCCTTGGCCAAGACCGGCTCTCTTTCCCGGGCCGTTACGATCGCCCGCGAGATCATCGCGGCCCATCCTGACATCGTCATTCCCTATCGATACCTCGCCGCCTGGTCGGCGATGGACGGCGATCTGGAGACTGCCCGCTGGGCCGCGCAAAAGCTGCTCACCGTTCAGCCGGACTTCACGATAGAGCGATTCCGGTTGCTGCCTATCTTTCGGAACACGCCGGAATGGGCAGACCAGATGGTCGAAGCCTTGAAGCTGGCGGGATTGCCCGAACGCTGATTATCCGTTTGGCCACACCATCACGCAGCCATTTCCACCGGCAGGCCGGCCGCCTTCCACTCGGGCATGCCGTCCTCCAGACGACGCGCGGAATGGCCGTGCGAGCGCAACGCGGCGACCGCCTCGAAGGACATCACGCACCAGGGACCGCGGCAATAGGCGACGATCTCCCGGCTCGTATCGGCGCTTTGGGACCATGCCTCGATTTCGCCGAGAGGGACATTGATCGCACCGGGCACATGGCCGAGCGCGAACTCGTCCGGCGGGCGGACATCGATCAGCGTCACCAGCCCATCGCGCATCAGCGCCTGGAGTTCCTCGCGCCCGACGGGCCGCATGCCGTCTCGCGCCTCGAAATAGCCGCGCACGATGCGGTCGACTTCAGCGAGATGCCGCTCGGCAACGGCGCGCACCGACGCGAAGGCGGAAAGCGCGCTCTCATCCGCAAGCGCATAGCGGACGAACTTGCCGTCGCGTACGGCCGAGACGATGCCGGCTCGACGCAGTGCCTGCAGATGCTGGGAGACGTTGGCTATCGGCTGGCCGAGCTTCCCGGCGAGAGCCTCGACGCTGCGCGCGCCTTGCGCGAGATGCTCGATCATTTCCAGGCGCAGCGGGTGGCCGAGCGCCTTGGCGACGATCGCGAACTGCTCGTAGAGCGCCTGTTTCGGATTGCGGATTGACATCGTCCTTTCAGCGACGCATCGTCATTCAATAAAATAATTGAATGACGCTTTCGACCATTGCTGTCAAGCTGGGCAGTCCACCTGGCGCAGTCGGTCGTTCGGAGGAAAAGCGATGATTCTCAGGCAGTTCCTGCATACCGACCCGGTTGCCGCCTCCTATCTGTTCGGCTGCGGCGGCAAGGCTTCGGCGGCCGTCGTCGATCCGGTCGGCGACATCGCGCCCTATGTCGAGGCGGCGCGCGCGACCGGCATGCGCATCCTCTATGTCGTCGACACCCATATCCATGCCGACCACATCTCGGCCGGGCGGAAGCTCGCCGAGGCGACCAGCGCCGAATACGTGCTGTTCGAGGGCGCCGAGGCAGGCTTCCCGTTCCGCCGCGTGAAGGACGGCGAGGTGCTGGAGCTTGGCAACGTCACCGCGACCGTCATCCACACGCCGGGCCATACGCCGGAGCATTTGAGCCTTCTGGTCACCGACCGAACGCGGTCGAGCGAGCCCTGGTTCGTGCTCACTGGGCACACGCTGATGGTCGGCGATCTCGGCCGCACCGAGCTTGCGTCGAGCGCCGAGGATGGGGCGCGCGCGCTCTATGCCAGCGTGCGCAGGCTGAAGGAATTGCCGGATCACATCGAGGTGCTGCCGGGCGCCTATTCCGGTTCGGTCTGCGGGCGGTCGCTGAGCGGCAAGCCGACATCGACCATCGGCTTCGAGCGGCGCTTCAACAAGGCCTTTCGCATCGAGGACGAGGGTGAGTTCGTCGCCGCCATGACCGCCGACATCCCGCCCCCGCCGCCGGACGCCGCCCGGACGCGGGCCGCCAACGCCGGGGCGAACTCTTGAGCGCAGCGGCGCCCGGCGTCGCGCTCGGCCTCAAGGCCAACTGGCGGCAGTTCGCGCTGCTGGTGCTGATCAACGCCTTCGTCGGCGGCATGGTCGGCATCGAGCGGACCGTGGTGCCGCTGATCGGCGCGGAGGAATTCGGCGTCGCTTCCACCACGCTCGTCACCTCCTTCATCGTCAGCTTCGGCGTGATCAAGGCCTGCGCCAACCTGGTGTCCGGCCAGCTTGCCGACACATGGGGCCGCAAGCGGGTGCTGATCCTCGGCTGGCTGTTCGGCCTGCCGGTGCCCTTCATCATCATCTGGGCGCCGAGCTGGGGCTGGATCGTCGCCGCCAATGCGCTGCTCGGCATCAACCAGGGACTCGCCTGGTCGATGACCGTGATCATGAAGGTCGACCTGGTCGGGCCGAAATCGCGCGGGCTGGCCGTCGGCCTCAACGAGTTCGCAGGCTACCTGGCCGTCGGCGTCACCGCCTTCCTCACCGGCTATCTGGCGAGCCGCTACGGGCTGCGTCCGGTGCCGATCTATCTTGGCGTCGGCTATGCGATCCTGGGGGCCGCGCTGTCGATCCTGCTCGTGCGCGACACGCGCGAGCATGTGCGGCTGGAGCTGTCGAACCATGCGAAAGAGGCCTCGCCCCTCGGCTTCCGCGAGATCTTCATGCTGACCTCGCTTGGCGACCGCAATTTGTTCGCCGCCTCGCAGGCCGGCCTGGTGAACAATTTGAACGACGGCATGAGCTGGGGCCTTTTTCCCCTGTTCTTCGTCGCCAATGGGCTCGGCGTCGAGCGGATCGGCGTCCTCAAGGCCGTCTATCCGGGCGTCTGGGGCATCCTGCAGGTCGCGACCGGGCCATTGAGCGACCGCTGGGGCCGCAAGGGCCTGATCGTCGCCGGCATGTGGGTGCAGGCGGTGGGGCTCCTGCTTACCGCCATGACGCGCGATTTCGGCTGGTGGCTGCTGGCGAGCCTGCTGCTCGGCCTCGGCACGGCGATGGTCTATCCGAGCCTGATCGCGGCGGTGTCGGACGCCTCGCATCCGTCCTGGCGGGCGCGCTCGCTCAGCGTCTACCGCTTCTGGCGCGATCTCGGCTACGCAATCGGAGCGCTGTCGGCGGGCCTGATCGCGGACTTCTTCGGCTTCGTGGCGGCGATCGCGGCGATCGCGGCGCTGACATTTCTCTCGGGCGCGATCGTGGCGGTGGCGATGCGGGAGACGGCGCGCTGACCCGGAGCGAGGCGCCTGGCCGGCAGCGTCGCGTTTACGATATCCGAAGCTTCGTGCTGCCAGGGATGCACCGTTCCGGTACTATGGCGCCGGGTGTCTTCTCGGGGTCGTTCATGAACAACTCGACGCGCATGCCGTGGGTCGACACGGCAAAGGGTCTTTCCATCATCCTGGTGGTGATGATGTATTCCGCCTACAACACCGGCGAATATACCGGCGGTGTCGGCTTCCTGCACTACGTCATCGGCTTCGCGACACCCTTCCGGATGCCCGAGTTTTTTCTGATTTCGGGGCTGTTCCTGTCGCAGGTGATCGACCGGCCGTGGCGGCGCTATATCGATCGGCGCATCGTCCACTATCTCTATTTCTACGTGCTGTGGGCGATCATCTCGATCGGGCTGAAGATCGGCATCTTCAGCCGCGATCCGGCCGGCATGCTGCACGATCTCGCAATGGCCGTCGTCCAACCCTATGGCGTGCTGTGGTTCATCTACATGCTGGCGGTGTTCGGCCTCGTCGCGCGCATCTTGCGCGAGCTAACCGTGCCGCACTGGATCGTCATTGCGGCCGCAGCGGCGCTGCAGATGTGGGCGCCGCATTCGGAGAGCTACGCGCTTACGCAATTCGCCGCCTATTTCGTGTTCTTCTATGTCGGCTTCGTCATGGCGCCGCTGGTGTTCCGGCTGGTCACGTGGACGCAAGACCGCCCGGCGATCACCGTTGCGAGCCTGGCAGCGTGGGCGGTCGTCAACGGCCTGCTCGTCTATTCGCCGGGCTATGCGGTTCAGCCGGTCGGCATGCAGATGGGCCTCGCGGCATGGCCGCCGCTCCATCTTACGCTGGCCGTCGCCGGCGCGGTGGCGCTCTGCGTCGCCGGCGGCTTCCTGTCGAAATTCGCCGCGATGGAATGGCTGCGCTGGCTCGGCGAGCATTCGCTGGTCGTCTATGTCGCCTTCACCATCCCGATGTCGATCTTCCGCGGCGCGGCTCTTGCGAGCGGCCTTCTGACCGACACCGGCTGGCTCAGCCTCGCGGTGCTGCTCGTTTCGGTGATCAGCCCGGTCATTCTCTATTTCATCGTCAAGCGCACCGGCTTCGGAAACTTCCTGTTCGAGCGGCCGGCCTGGGCGCATATCGACGGGCCGGCTGCCGGCCAGATCTCGAACAAGGGGGTTGCCCGTCCGGCGCGCGAGGCGGCCTGACGCCGCCTGTTGGCCTCAATCCAGGCCCGGGGACGCTTGAAGTCCCATGTCAGCGCACGACGCGGCCCGCTCGGGTAAGCCGGCCTTGCGAAGGTTGTTGCGGAAGTGCTCGAGGTAAGCGGCATCACCATACGGCGCTAGCTTCGGACCCGTCCATTTTTCAAGCGTTGCGCCGGCATCAATTTCGAGAGCGCGCTCCACAGATTTCCGGGCCTGCTGCAAGTTCCCGGCGGCTGCGAAGCTGGCCGCCTGATAGATGCGCATGATGGCGTTGTCCAACGAACGCAGGCTGGCAAAAGTAGCGATAGCCTTGTCATAGTGGCCGACATCGAAATAGATCTGGCCCAGTTGAGAAGTGTACCATTCATAGTGATACGGGTTGAGGCGCATGGCCTTCTGTGCGTACTCGATGCCTTGCTCGCCCCTCCCGGCATAGCTCAAGCAGAGTCCGTAGTCGGTCGTCACGTCGGCGTCATTGGGATTGCATTCGAGGCTCTTCCGGAAGGCCTCAAGCGCCACGCCATGATTTGCCGTGTACAAATGATAGCTGGCGAAGGCCCAATGGGACCAGGAATCGCCGTCGTCGCAGGCAATTGCCTTGACTGCCCATCGGCGGGCCAGTTCCATCGAGGTGTCGTAGTCATCAGCCCAGCCGAAACAGGCATCGACCAGATGACTCAGCGCCATTTTGCTATAGGCCTTGGCAAGCGTGGGATCACACTCAATTGCCCTGGTCAGATGCTGCCTGGCAAGGCTCTCTCCTTCCTTGTTGAAACGACAGGCATCAAGGGCACGCTGGAGATGGTCGAGGGCGACAAAACTCTCGAGTCCGGCAGACTTGGTTCGGGCACGCCAGGCCTTGCCGAGCCTGCCGCCGTAGCCGGACGCAAGCGTGCCGACGATGGTCCCGGTGATTTCATCCTGGACGTCGAAGATATCGGTCAGTTGCCGGTCATAGGTTTCGGTCCAAAGCTGCCGGTTGTCCGTTCCGTCGACAAGTTGGACAGAGACGCGGATGCGATCACCGGCCTTCTGAACAGTTCCCTCTATGATGTAGCGAACTGAAAGTTCACGCGCGGCCTCGGCCGAGGTCACCGTCCGGTTCCGATAGGCCAGGGTCGAAAACCTGTCGATGACGAACAGCTCGTGAAAGCGCCCAAGGTTGGCGACGATGTTGAGCGCCAGTCCTTCGCAGAAAATGTCCTGCTCGGAGTCGCCGCTCAAATTGGCGAAGGGAAGTACGGCGATGGACGGTCTGGACGGCGCCGTAGCCTCTGCCAGAGCCAGGCAGGGTTTGGGACCAGCATATTTATAGCCACGACCGTGCACGGTGACGATCGTCTCGGCAGGCAGCAGCTTTCGAAGCGCCGAAATGTGGACCTGCAGCGTGTTCTCCTCCACCACCTGGCCCGGCCAGACCGTAGCGAAAAGTTCGGTCTTGCCGATCACTTCATCCGGCTTGTCGAGCAGTGCGGCGAGGATGTCGAAGGAGCGAGCCGAAAGATCGACAGGGCCCTTCGGCCCCAGCAGCAGCCGTTCAGCTCGCTTCAAACGATAATTCCCAAACTCCACGTCCATCGGCCAAGGACCCGTCCCTCGCGCGCAGGATAATCCAGGATGACCCTAAAGGCGAATTCGGGGCTGTTCAGCATTGGCCAGGCTTGCCAAGGCTTGCAATCGGCGCATCGCTCTGTCTCGGCCGGATTGGCAGCTCGGCGACCGGCTATTTGCCGACGGTCGAAGGACGGCGCACGGCCTTGATCTTGCCGCTGCTGCCGCCACCGCAGAAGAAGCAGCCGCCGCCGTCGGATTCCAGTCCCGACACGCCGGAGGGCATCGCCACCTCCTGCAGCACGTCGCCCGTCTCTGGATCGATGCGCAGGAGGTCGCCCTCCTCGCCTTCCCAGGTGGCGTGCCAGAGCTCGCCATCGACCCAGGTGACGCCGGTGACGACGCGCTTCGATTCGATGGTGCGGATCACCTTGCCCGTCTCTGGATCGATCTGATGGATCTTGTGCGCCCTGTATTCGCCGACCCACAGCGAACCTTCGGCCCAGGCCATGCCCGAGTCACCACCATTGCCGGGGGCCGGAATGGTGGCGACGACCTTGCCGGTCTTCGGGTCGACCTTGTGGATGCGGTCCTCGCCGATCTGGTAAAGGTGCTCGCCGTCAAAGGCGGTTCCCGCATGCGAGGCGACGTCGATCGATCGCACGATCGCGCCGCTGTCCGGATCAAGCGCCTTCAACTTGTCGCCGGTGGCGAACCAGACATTCTTGCCGTCATAGGTGACGCCGTTGACGCGCTCGGTGTCCGGAAAGGGCCCATATTCCCGCAGGATCTCGGCGGCGGCTCGTTTCATTTTTCGATCTCCATCTGAACAATGGCCGCACACTAGTCGCTCGGCAGCGGACCCGGGAGTAACAAGACAGTCGGGAATGCAGTCATGGGCGGCGTCATCCAGCGGCGCGCCCTGCCACGCCCCACCGCTTGCACCTTGTCCTCGATGGAAAGCGCCTCCAGCGCGCGCTGCACGGTGCGCGGGCTGGCGCCGAGCGCGATCGCCAGCGCCGAGCTCGACCACGACTCGCCGTCGGCCAGGAAGGCGAGCACTGCCCCATGCTCCTCCTCGACAGGCGGAGCGAGCACCACGACTTCGGCGGCCTCCAGGGGCGCCAGCGCAAAGCCGGCCGCGGTCGCGTTGATTTCGGCCAGCGCGCCGAGTTCGGCGCGCAGCCGTCCCATCTCGACCCTGAGCCGCGCGCGATGCGATTCGTCCGCCTGCCTGGCCCTGAAGGCACGCCTCAGCAGCACCTCCCGTGGCGCATCCGCGGGCCACGCCTCGGCAAGCGTACGCGCCAATGCAAACAGCACCGGCCGCGTCGCCAGCGAGACCGCCGTACCGGCCTGGCGCACGACATTGCGGCAGGCGTCGATGACGAGCGCGCCGGATGCGAGCAGCGCTTCGACCTCGTCGAGCTGGAGCGGCTTTTCCAAGCCCTTCGATATGAGCCGCGCGACGGGCGTGTTCAGCACCAGCGACGCGGTTTCGACCTCCGCCCTCAGCGCCGGGATATTGGCTTCGTAGGCCGCAAGCGCCGCCCGGCCGAGCGCCGCGCGCGCAGCTTTCGTCCGCAAACGCCTGACCGCGATGCCCGCGGCCGCGAGCTCATGCGCGACGCGCGCGACCGGCGGCAGCGGCGCCGGATCGAAGCCGGCAAGCAGGCGCTCGGCCTCGTCGAGACGACCGATCAGGATCAGCCGACGCGCCTCGAGGCTTCCTGCATAGGCCGCATTCACGCGATCGCCATGCGATGCAAGCGTCGTCCTTGCGGCTCGCAACGCCTTCTCCGGCCAGCCGAGATCACGCGAGACGAGCGCGATCTCGGCCTCGGCGACGACGCAGCGGGCGCGCGCCACCGCCTCCTTCGGGCTGAAGGCGCGGGCGGCGTTCTTCAGCAGCGCCTTGGCCTTGGCGAAGTCGCCGAGCTGCGCCATGGCGATGCCGCGCAGCGCCAGCGCCGGCGCGTCGTCGCGCAGCGCGACGCGCTTCAAGGCGCCGAGCGGGTCACCCGCGGCAAGCGCGCGGCCTGCGGCATTGATCAGCGAGTCCATGCAATGCCCGCCTCAATGCCTGCTTCTGGGTCCGCCGGATCAAATCGCGTCACACTTGTAACTCTCACCCTGGCGCCGTCCGGCCCTATGTCTGTCCGCGTCACCCTCAACCAAACCGAAAGAATGAGCAATGACCCAGCAAATGCACACACCACCGGTGATTTCGCCAGAGGCCTGGGAAGGCGCGTATGACGAGATGCTGGTGAAGGAAAAAGCCCTCACCCGCGCCCGCGACGCTTTGGCCGCCGAGCGCCGCCGCATGCCGTGGATGCTCGTCGAGAAGGACTATGTGTTCGAAGGCCCGAACGGCAAGGCGAGCCTGCTCGATCTTTTCGGAGGCCGCCGGCAGCTCATCATCTACCGCGCCTTCTTCGAGCCCGGCGTCTATGGCTGGCCGGAGCATGCCTGCCGCGGCTGCTCGCTCGGCGCCGACATGGTCGGCAACCTTGCCCATCTCAACGCCCGCGACACCACGCTCGCCTATGCCTCGCGCGCGCCGCAGGCCGACATTCAGCGGCTAAAAGAGCGGATGGACTGGAAGATGCCCTGGTACACCATCACCGACAGCTGGGATAAGGATTTCGGCGTCGACGAATGGCACGGCCACAACGTCTTCATCCACGACGGCGACCGCATCTTCCGCACCTACTTCGTCAACAACCGCGGCGACGAGGCGTTCGGCACGGTGTGGAGCTATCTCGACGTCACCCCGCTCGGACGCCAGGAGGTGTGGGAGGATTCGCCCAAGGGCTATCCGCAGACCCAGACCTACAAGTGGTGGAACTGGCACGACAATTACGAGGAAGGCGCGGCCCCCGACCAGAGATGGGTCGAAGTGTCGGATGCCGGCGAAGCGGCGTTCCGCAACAAGGACGCCTGAGCGTGAAGCGACTCCGGCGACGTCGCCCGCGCCGCCGGAGCCGATCTTTCCACAGGCCTCGAAAGGCCGGCCATTTGGAATGGTGGACAAGATGAGCACCGAAAACCCAGACCTCGCCATCGAAGCGGCCCCTCGCCCGACCGGCCTGAGCGGCTTCGGACTCGCCGACTGGCTCTGCCTCGCCGCGGCGCCGACCTTCGCGATCATGGCGCTGCTCACCGCCGCCTATGGCGGCCCGGACACGATGTGCATGTCCGGACCCGGAGCCTCCATGCTCAGCGGCATGGTGCCGATGTATCTCCTGATGGCGGCTTTCCACCTGGCGCCCTGGCTTCGGCTGGCGGCGAGGCGGGGTAGGTGAAACAAGCGGAGTATGGCCCGCGGCTGAGCGTCTTTCCTTCCATTCGCAGCACTGCAACCTCCAAACTGAAGGAGACTGATAATGCAACACGCTGTTGTTTCACGCGATGACTGGCTGACCGCCCGCCGGGACCTCCTGAAAGCGGAGAAGGAACTCACTCGTCTTCGCGACAAGGTCGCGCGGGAGCGACTCGTCCTGCCATGGGTGCGCATCGACAAGGAATACGTGTTCGACACACCAGATGGCCCATGCTCGCTCGCCGATCTCTTCGACGGCCGATCGCAACTCCTGGTGCAACATTTCATGTTCGCGCCGGGATGGAAGGAAGGCTGCCCGAGCTGCTCCTTCATGGCCGATCACACCGACGGCATGAACATGCATCTGGCGAATCACGATGTCACCATGATCGCCGTCTCGCGCGCGCCGCTCGCCGAGATCGAGCGCTACCGCAGACGCATGGGCTGGCAGTTCAAATGGGTGTCGTCCTTCGGCAACGACTTCAACTACGACTTCCGCGTCAGCTTCACACCCGAGGAAATCGCCAGTGGGCACATCGACTACAATTTCGGCGAGTGGTCGGGGACTGGCGAGGAATGGCCTGGCGTCAGCGCCTTTTTCAAGGACGAGGCGGGAAATATCTTCCGCACCTACTCCACCTACGGGCGCGGCGTCGAGGTGATGATGGGCACCTACAATATGCTCGATCTCGCTCCGAAGGGTCGCAACGAAGCCGAGGGAATGGACTGGGTACGCCGTCACGATCGCTACGAGTAGACACCCCGGAGCGGTCTCGCAGCAAAGCCACCAGTATCCGGGCAATCAGAACGCTTCGAGCCCTGGATCGCCTTGACCTGCCGCATTGCGTTCCGCATCCGCTCGCCCGATAGTCGGGCCGATGTTGCAGACGATTGCGAGTCACTGGTCTACACTTATCCTTCTCCTGTCGTTGGCTATGGCGGCCGTCGGCATCGTCCATGCCATCATGACGAAGGAGGATGTGCGCGCCGCCACCGGCTGGGTCGGCGTGATGCTTTTGTCGCCCTTCCTCGGCGCCATCATCTATGCCATCGCCGGCATCAACCGCATCCGCCGCGCGACGATCAGCGCCCTGCGGCCGGTGACCGGCGAGGCCGCCGAGGCACGGCATGACCGCGACGTGGCGGTGGAGGCGCTGATCGAAGCTCAGTACGGCCAGCGCTTCATCGGATTGAAGACGCTCGGCGACAGGGTGGCGCGGCGGCCGCTGACTTCGGGAAACGCGATCGCCGTGCTCGAGACCGGCGACGAGGCCTATGCGGCGATGTGCCGGGCGATCGACGGCGCGCAAAAGAGCGTGCTTCTCGAGACCTATATTTTCGACAACGACGCCGTCGGGCAGATGTTCGTCCATTCGCTGGCCGGCGCGGTCAAACGCGGCGTCGCGGTGCGCGTGCTGATCGACGCCGTCGGCGTGCGCTATTCCGTGCCGAGCATTCTCCACCAGCTCAAGGAAGCCGACGTCGCCGTCGACCTCTTCAACGGCAAGATCGTCATGGGCTTGAGACTTCCCTATGCCAATCTCAGGACCCACAGGAAGATCCTGGTCGTCGACGGCACGGTGGCGTTCACTGGAGGCATGAACATCCGCAAGGGATTCTCGGCCGAGTTCGCCGGCTCCGACAGCTCCAGGGACACGCATTTCGAAGTCACCGGACCGGTGGTGGCCGACCTGTTCTCGGTCGCCGCCGAAGACTGGCGCTTCGCCGGCAACGAGGCGCTGAAAGGCGATATCTGGCCAATCGAACGCGGCGCGCCGCCGCCCGGCCAGCCGATGCTGGTCAGAGCCGTGGCGACGGGCCCGGATGCCTCGAACGAAACCAACCACAAGCTCTTGATGGGGGCGTTCTCGGTCGCACGCAAATCGATCCGTATCATGTCGCCCTATTTCCTGCCGGACCGCGAGCTGATCAGCGCGCTGACCACGGCCGGCCGGCGCGGCGTCGAAATCGACATCGTGGTGCCGGCGGTGAACAATCTTTTCCTGGTCGATCATGCGATGACGGCGCAGTTCGATCAGGTGCTGAAGCATTATTGCCGCGTCTGGCGCCACGAAGGCCCGTTCGACCATTCCAAGCTGATGGCCATCGACGGCGTGTGGGCGTATGTCGGCTCGTCAAACCTCGACGCCCGCTCGCTGAGGCTGAATTTCGAGATCGACATGGAGATCCTGGACGCCAATTTCGCCGCCGAGATCGATGCCCGCATCGGCGCCGCGATCTCGTCCGCGCAAGAGGTGACACTGCAGACGCTGAAGGCGCGGCCGTTCGTCATTCGCGTTTTCGACCGATTGCTGTGGCTGGGATCGCCCTATCTATAGACGAGGAAGACGAGCAGCAGACCCATGGAGAGAAACGGACGCAGCCTTCCGGAGACCGTGCTCCTGTCGATCCGCGGCAGAAAGATGCGCAAGGCGATGTCGACGCCGCGCAAGCGGATAGAGGGCGCCGAGATGGTGGTCGCCTCCTACAACGTCCACAAATGCATCGGCACCGACCGCAAATTCGACCCCGAACGGACCGCGCGCGTCATCCGCGAGATCAGTCCTGACGTGATCGCGCTGCAGGAGGCCGACAACCGCTTCGGCGATCGCGCCGGTCTGCTCGACCTCAACCGTCTCGAAATCGAAACGGGACTGGTGCCGGTGCCGGTCAGCGGAAACGGCAAGGCGCATGGCTGGCGCGGCAACGTGCTTCTGTTCAAGCGCGGCACCGTGCGCGACGTTCATCAGATCAAGCTGCCGGGCCTGGAGCCGCGCGGGGCGCTGATCGCCGAGATCGATCTCGACGAGAACCGGACGCTACGCGTCATCGCCGCCCATCTCGGCCTGCTGCGCCGCTCGCGCTCGGAACAGGCCCGCGTCGTGCTCGACATCATGAGCAGCGCCGATGAAAGGCCGACGCTGTTGCTCGGCGACCTCAATGAATGGCGGCTCGGCAACCGGTCGGCGCTGAACACGCTGCACACGACCTTCGGCCACACGCCGCCGGCCGTGCCCACCTTTCCCTCCGGCTTGCCGGTGCTGGCGCTCGACCGGATCATGGGCAACCGGCACGGCATGGTGTCAGCCGTCGAAGCGCATGACACGCCGCTGTCGCGGGTCGCCTCCGATCATCTGCCGCTGACGGCTTACGTGCATCTGTAGCCGAGCTAAGCGCTGGCCGCGGCACGGCTGGCAGTCGGCGCCATGGGAGGCCCGACGATCTCAGCCGCATAGCGGGCGCTTACGCGCTTCAGAGCCTCGATGTCGGGGGGCGTCGCCGGCGGCAGTCCTTCCGCCTCCGCCGGCCGGCCTGCGTCGATGAAAACGCCCTCGCCGCCACCCGGCGTCAGCAGCGTCAGCATGCGCGCCGGCTTGTCGCCCTCGACCACGAAAGTGTGGGGAACGTTTCTCGGCAGGAATACGAACGAGCCCGCGGTCGCCCGGAAGGTGTGATCGCCGCATTTCATCGTCAGTTCTCCTTCCAGCACATAGAAGGACTCGTCCTCGCGGTGATGGACGTGCAGCGGCGGCGAGAAACCCGGCGCGATCAGCGATTCGAGCAGGCCAAAGCCGCCTCCCGTGCTGGCCTCGGTCGCCTTCACCGTCATGCGGTTCCTCAGAAACCAGATCGCTTCCCCCTCGCCCGGCCCGAGGAAACGGGCGTCGGCGGCGGTATGGCTGGAGATTGTCATGAAAGCCCCCTTTTCAAATGTACCCGACATCGATATTGCACTCTTGTGCAATTAATGCACTCCGGTATACTTAGCTTGCATGAATGTCAATCCGCACCTGCGCACCGCACAGAAGCGTCGCACCCGCAAAGCGATCGTCGACGCGGCGATAGCGCTGCTCGCGCGCGGCGAGACGCCGACCGTCAACGACGTGGCCGCCGCGGCCGACGTCTCGCGACGAACCGTCTACCTCTATTTTCCGAGCTTCGATCAACTGCTGCTCGATGCGACCGTCGGCGCACTCAGCCAAGCGTCGGTCGACCGCGCCATCGAGCAGGCGAGCGACGACGGCGAAGCGCGCGTCGAGCATCTGGTCCGCGCGCTGCATCACGTCAGCCCCGAGGTCGAACGTCTCGGGCGCTCGCTGATCCGCCTGACCGTGGACGGCGCGCCGGCCGAGGAAGGCGTGCCGCGCCGCGGCTATCGCCGCATCGAATGGATCGAGTCGGCGCTGGCGCCCTTGCGTGATGGGATGGCCCCCGACCGCTGGAACCAGCTCGTCCGGGCCCTTGCCATGGTGATCGGCTGGGAGGCGCTGATCGTGCAACGCGACGTCTGCGGTTTAAGCGCGGCCGAAGGCGAGGCCCTGTCGGTGTGGGCGGCCAACGCACTTGTGCGGGCAGCGCTCGAAGACGAGCGCGATGCCGGCGCTCCGGTGTCGGGAAATTAGGCTTCCGGCAGCCCGGCCCGCGCCAGCATTTCAAGGAACCGGGCGTGATGATCATCCCGCACATAGCGCGGCAGAAAGCCGGGGCAGACATTCTCCAGGTTGAGATGCGGAAGCTGCGACAAGCAATGATGGATGGCGCGTGAGGCTTCTTCATTGTTGCCGGTCGCCGAAGCAGCGGCCGCCCAGTAAAGGGCGCCGCGAACGAAACCCGGCTTTGTCCTGACCACCTTGCGGGCGACTTCGAGCGCCCGGCGGTCGTCGCCGCCGGCGAACAGCGCGACCGCCAGTCCATGATGACGCCAGAAGTCGATGACGTCATGCGTGCCGAGCCGGATCGCCTCATTGGCCGAGCGCAGCGCTTCGCTCACCTGGCCGCGCAGACCGTAGAGCTCGCCGAGATCGCCGTGACCGCTCGGATAGCTCGGATTGAGGCTGACCGCGTGGCGGCATTCGACAATCGCCTCGTCGATCCGACCGTCACTCAAATAGGCGAAAGACAGGATGCAGCGGGCGATTTCATCGTCCGGCACAGCCCTCACCGAATCTTCGGCAAGCCGGATCGCGTTGTCGACATGCTCCCGTTTGCCGGGCAGCGCGCCGAATGCGAGCCCCATGGTGGTCGCGATGGACAATGTCCGCTTTGCCCGAGCATTTTCCGGCGCGATCGACAGCGCTTTCTCGGCGAGTTCCTTCGACTCCAGCAGCGAGTCCCTGGTCATCTCGAAATACTTCATCAGCGCTGCATTCACCAACCAGCGCACCTCCGGAACGCCCGCCGGGCTCTTATCGCGAACCTTCCAGTTGGTCAGCTGAAGTTCGAGACTGACCGCCAGCACAACCGACTGTGCGATCCTGTCCTGGAATTCGAGCGCGTTCTCCGAATGGCCGTCGAATTTCTGGGCCCAGACATTGTGACCACCGGCAGCATCGACGAGCTGGACGTTCACCCTCAGTTCGTCCCCGGACCTCTGGATGCTGCCGTTGAGCGTATAGCGGGCGCGCAGCGTGGTCGGTACCTTGGACTCCTCGCCGCTCTCCAAGTGCGGGAGCCCCGAGAGAACGACATAGTTGGCCACCTCGGAGAGGGCCGTGGTGATGTCATGAACGAGACCCTTGGCGAAGAAGTCGTCGCCTCGCTCTCCCGTCAAATTGGCGAAGTCGCCGACACTGATGGATGGACGCCCGAGGCGCTGGCCAGTCGGAACCGCATTTGCAGGCTGCTGACCTGGCGATGTATCGGCGGAAGAAAGGGATTGCCAAAGCGCCCGGGTCTCCGGGCTGACGTCGACACCGAACTCCTTCTTGAACACGCTTCTGCAAGCTTCGAAGGTTCGCAGGGCCTTGTCCCGCTGGCCGCAGGCAATGAGCAGTTCCATCTTCAGCCGATAGGATTCTTCCCGGGTCGGCTCCATGGCCAGAATTCGATCCGCGACGACCAGACCGCTCTCAGCATCCACGAGGCGCGCGAGCCTCTCGAAGGACTCAAGAGCACGGCTCAGCAGCCTTTCACGTTCCGAAGCCGCCCAATCATCGAAAGCATTGCTGCCCAGGTAGAACCCGTCGAGAAACGGCCCGGTGTAAAGCGCCAGAGCCGTTTGGAGTTCCTGAGCGGAACGGGCTGAAAGACCGGTTTCAAAATCCTCCACGTCAACCCGCACCGCATCCGGTGCAAGGCCGATCAGTTCCTTGTGGGAATGGACGATATCCATGCCGGCTCGCGACAGATCCCGGCGCAGGACGCTCAGCGTCTGCCGCAAACTGTTGCGCGAGTGCTCACCGTCGCTATCGCTCCACAACAGGTCGGCCAGCCGTTCGCGAGGCGCGGCCATGCCCGGACAGCGGGCCAGATAGGCGAGGATCGCCGGGCCTCGCTTTCCGGTCAGCCAAACCGGACCGCCAGCTTCCTTTTCAATCTGGAAACCGCCGAAGAGTGAGACTTTGCTGCCGGCGACGCCCGCCCCATTTCGCATTTGCTTAAACAGCTTCTCAGAATGACGAAATTCTAACTCAAAACTAACGCCGCGGAAACTGCGCAGCCCCACCTCCAAGCGCTGCCGTGACGGTATGTGATTTAGGATTTGCTGAATTAGCGGCAGCTTGTTTCCGGTCGAGGGGTGCGGCGAATGTCAAAGCTCATAGCCAACGTACTGCTCCTGTTTGCCGGGCCGCGAAAGCCTGCGCATTCCTTGCTGGTGGCGGCGCTCGCCGCCGTGGCGTTTTGGGTGCCGACCGCGCATGCTGCCAACGTCGACGGTGCGGTGCTGAACGTCGACGTCGCGGTCGTCTTCGCGGTGGACTTCTCCTCTTCGATCGACCCCAAAATCGCCGATCTGCAGCGCGAGGGCCATGCCGCGGCGCTCACCTCGCCCGAGATCATCAGGGCCATCTCCCAGAATTACATCGGCTGCATCGGCGTGGCTTATTTCGAATGGTCGAGTCCCGGCTACTCGCGCACGGTGCTGCCGTGGACGCGTATCTGCGGCCTGGAAGACGCCAAGGCGGCCGCGTCGGTGATCAGGAAGCACGGCGACACCGGCCATTTCCGCCGAGGCCGCGGCGGAACATCGGTCTCGGCGGCCATCGATGTCGGAAGCCTTCTGCTCGACCGGTTTCCGGGCAATGCGATGAAGAAGGTGATCGATATCTCTTCCAACGGCGAGAACAATGACGGGCTGCCCGTTCAGCCGAGCCGGCAGAATGCAATCGCTAAGGGATACACGATCAACGCGATCGCCATTCCAGCGGACGACGAAGGCCCCGGGCAGCCGCTGGCGTCCTATTTTGCGCAGTCCGTCATCGGCGGCTCCCAGGCCTTCGTGGTTTCGTCGGCGGGGCCGCGCGACTACATCACGGCGCTGCGCCGCAAGCTGGTGACGGAAGTCAGCATGAGCCTCGACCCGCGCATTGCAGCGATGGACATTCAGTAGGCCTGCACTGCCGCGCCGTGCCTGGCGGCCATCTCCCGGCAACGGGCGATAGGCTATTCGACGCGCGCCGCGTCCCACCATCCCGGCATGGTCGTCCATGCGCCGACTAAGGGCGGCGTCATCACGCAAGACCGCTGCTCGACCGCTTCGCGGCACAACCGTTCGGCCAAGGTGTCGATCCCGATCTCTTCGGCGGTCGCGATGCCCAGGCGCTCGGCCATCGGCAGCAGGCTGCGCAAGGTCTGCGAGATATAGTTGTAGAGCGGCGAGGCAGGCCCGCTGCCGGCAAGGCCGGCTGAAATCATCTGCGGCGCCGGGAGCCCCGCGGCAGCGAAGGTCATCGGCAGCCTGCTGCCCATGTCGATCTCGAACCCGGCGCGCTCGATGGTGTCGGATATCCAGCTGACGCACCGGCTGAACAACGGTCCCTCGGGAAAGCTGCGCGTGAGCGGCATGGCCAGTTCCTGGAAGGCGACGATGCCGCCCGGCCTGACATGGCCTACAAGCCGCCTGAGTGTAGCGGACGGATCGGGCAGATACATCAGGACGAGCCGGCCGATCACGGCATCGAAGGTTTCGTCGCATGCGAAAGCGTCGAGATCCTCCGTGGCAAACCTGGTCCAGTAGCATCGCCCGGTTTCGACGGCGCGACGCTCCGCCATCGCTGTGGCGTCCGCCGAACGGTCGACGCCAAGCACCATGCCGCGAGGGCCGACCAGCTTTGCGGCCAGCAGCGACACGTCGCCCACGCCGCACCCGACGTCGAGCACGCGCATGCCCGGCCGAATTCCGGCCCGGCGCAGCACATCTTCGGTAAAGTCGCGGATCAACGCGCCCTGCAGCTCCAGCCGCTGCAGTTCGTGGCTGGAGTAGCCCAGCGCATAGGGGCGCGGGTCGGTTGCGGGCGCATCGGCACTCACGACAGGATTGGCAAGTCTCTTTTCCATGAAAATCTCTCCTCTTCGCTGAGAAGTCTGATCGGTGTTCGTCGACCGGCCGGCGGACACTGGTCATTTGATCCCGACGATGATCGAGGTGGGGCCGGCGAGATGCTCGCAACGGACCTCGGCAAAACCGGCCTCCCGTACCCAGCCGATGCCCTCGGCGCGGGTGTAGTCGAAGCCGCCATTGGTATTGACCAGCATGTTGAGGCTCATCAGCAGCCCCGCGGCATTCTCCCGCCGCTCGTCATCGATGATCTGGTCGTAGACGATGAGCGCGCCGCCCTTCGGCAGCGCCGACCAAGCCTTGGCAAGCAGCTCGCGCTTCACCTCCAGGTTCCAGTCGTGGAGGATGTGACCCATCACCAGCACCTCGGCGGAAGGCAGCGGCCCGGCGAGGAAGTCGCCGGAATAGAAGCTCAGCCTGTCCGCCAGCGCATGCTGCTCGACATAGGCCTCGAACACCGGCCGCATCGGCGGCAGGTCGAAACCGCCACCGGTGAGATGCGAATGGAGGCGGCCGACCTCGACCGGAAGCCTGCCTTCGGCCGTGCCGATGTCGATGAAGGTGTCGTAGTTCGCCCAGGGAAACCGGCGGGCGAGCGCTTCCGCCGCCTGCAGGCTGCCGCCGCTCATCGCCTTAGCGAACATCTCCACCTTCTCCGGGTCCGAAAACAGCATCTCGAAGAGGTCCTCGCCGTCTGCGGTGCCGTTTTGCGGTTTGCCGGTCCTGAGCGCTTCGGTGAGCGAGCCCCAGTTCGCGTAGAGCCGCCGCCCTGCCCCGGCGAGCATGCCGCCGACATAAGTCGACTTGTTGCGGTCGAGGTAGCGCTCGGTCGCGGCGGTGTTGCGGTAGACGCCGCCGTCGCGCTCCAGCATGCGCAGCGCGACCAGCGCATCGAAGAAATCGCGCGCGCCGCGCTCATGCAAGCCAAGACGCTGTCGCAGCGTCTCCCCGTCGAGCGGGCCGGCGGCCAGCTCGGTGAACAGGCCTAGCTCGGCGGCGCTCAGCAACGTCTTCGAGGCCCAGAAGCCGAGGCCCAGCTGCAAGATGCCTTCGGGCGAGAGCTCCGTGGCGTCCTTCGGCCCCGCCATCGCTTTCGTCCCCTCGGTGATGCGTGTGTCCATGACGATCCTCCTGGTTCCGGAGCCTGACGCATTGAATCAGGATAGGGCTCTATCCGATTGATCAGCCGCGATCTTTCCGGGTCATAAGATTTCGGATCGCGGCCCAGGTCGCCGCAGGACTGTCGCGGCAGCCTGCTACGGGCCGATTTCAGGAGGCGAGAATTTGGTTACAATCGTAACGGGGGGCATCGGCCGGCCACCATCGGCGTCAGTGCAGATGACGGGCCAGGCATTGCGCGACCGCGGCCGACAGCAGCGGCTTCTTGATGACTTCGCTTATGCCGGCCGCCGTCAGCTGGCGCGATCTCGGCGACCGGCCGTAACCGGTCATCAGCACGACCGGCAATTCCGGCCGGATCCGATGCAATTGGCCGGAGAGCTCGATGCCGGTCATGTCGGGCATCACCTCGTCGGTCAGCACGAGGTCGAAGCGCTCCGGATCCGTGCGGAATGCGCTGAGGGCAGCGGGGGTCCGGTCGAATCCGACCGGCTCGTAGCCGAGCGCGGCCAGCATCTCTTCGGCAAGCTGCATGAGCGGAGTGTCGTCGTCGACGACAAGGATCGTCTCGCCGCTGCCGTACCGGATCGGCACGTCGGCGGTCTCACCCTCGTCCACGTCCTCGGCGGCGCGCTCGATCCGCGGAAAATAGATCTCGAATGTCGTGCCTTCGCCGACCTTGCTCCGCACATCCACCGCGCCCCCGTGAGCCGCGACGATGCCGTGCGCCGTCGACAGGCCGAGCCCCGTGCCCTGCCCCGCCGGCTTGGTGGTGAAGAACGGCTCGAAGATGCGTTCGAGCGTCGCCTGATCCATGCCGCTGCCGCCGTCGCTGACGGCGAGGCGGATGTAGCGGCCGGGCGGCAGATTGCCATGCGACAGCATGCTGGCCTCCACAGGGGCCGTCGTGTCGAGATAGACTCGCATGACGCCGCGATTGTTCATCGCGTGCCCGGCGTTGGCGCCGAGATTCATGACCACCTGCTGAAGCTCGGTCGGGTCGCCCATCATCACGGCATCGGCGGCGGCAAGATGCGTCTCCACCGAAAGCGTGGCGGGAAACGAGGCGCGCAGCAGGTCGACAGCCTCCGCAACCACGGGCTGCGCCCTGAGCGCGTGATGCCGCCGCTCGCGGCGGCGGCCAAAGGCAAGGATCTGCTCGGTGACGTCCTGCGCCCGCTCGCCAGCTTTCATGATCTGCTGGACATAGCGCCGCGCGCGGGACTCCTTGAGCAGCACCGCCAGCGCCATCTCGCCATAGCCGAGGATGGCGCCGAGAATGTTGTTGAACTCGTGCGCTATGCCGCCGGCCAGCGTCCCGATCGCTTCCAGCCGCTGCGACTGGTTGAGCCTGGCCTGCAGCGCCTCGCGTTCGCGTTCGCTCCGCTCGCGTGCGATGGCATTGGCGAAAATCTCCGCGGCGGTGCGCAGGAGGGCGATGTCGTCGTCCGCCCAATGCTTCTCATGCGTCACGGCATCGAGAGCCAGGAAGCCCAGCCGCTCGCCGGTGTGCCATAGCGGTATGCACAGCCAGGATCGAAGCCGCCAGTCCTGAAGGCGCGCCTTCTCAGGGCCGTCCGGCAGCTCGCCGACACGAGGCACCGAGATGCAGCCCTGCTGCTCGTTGTCCGCGAGCGACCAGCGCGAAGCGAGCTCGATCATGTCGGTCGCCGGACGCGCCGGCATGTCCACGCCCTCGCGGCGATGGGCATAGCCGCCGGCTGGGCCGGCGTCGCCCGCGCGGGTGACGACGATCTGCGCGCCGTCGAGCCCTGACTGTGCCACCAGACGCGCAAGACCCTCGCCGATATCGGAGCGGATGCGATCGCGCGGCAGGTTGATGAACTGGGACGAGATCGATGCGATCAGGCCCTCGAATTCCAGCCGCTCGCGCAGGATCTGTGCGTTGCGGCGCAAGCGCGCGAGCAGATAGGCCACGTAGCCGACGAGGACCAGCGCGGCGACGTAGAGCATCGCCTGGAACAGCGCGGCCCTCGCCGCCAGGCGCCCATGCGCCGCGAGATAGGCGTCCTGGAGTTCGCGGGCCCGCTCGCCCGTCGGCGCGGCCTGCAGGCGCGAGACGAGATCGTCGACCTCGGGGAGCCTCGAAACGATA
Source organism: Mesorhizobium sp. (assembly GCA_004963905.1). GTDB lineage: Bacteria > Pseudomonadota > Alphaproteobacteria > Rhizobiales > Rhizobiaceae > Mesorhizobium. The sequence goes on along the minus strand of SUGL01000030.1, from coordinate 14,131 downwards.
AGCCGGCCGTGGGAGACCAGCGACCGGACATCGCCCGCGCGCGCAGTGTCGAGCGACGGGCTTTCCAGCCGATCGAGCGCGGCGGTGACGGCCTTGGCCTCTTCCGGCTGGGGATCGCCGATGAACCGCGACATGGCGATGGTCAGGGCTCCGATCTCGACCGCGCGAAGGCCGTTGCCCTCGGACGCAAGCCGGCCGCTCATGTAGTTGAAATAGTTCAGGGAATTCTGCAGCAGCGCGTTGGCCGACTTGAACGCCTCGACAAGCGTCTCCTCGTCGCGCACCGCCGCGACGACCCCTGCCACGCGGCGGTCGATGTCAGCCCGCGCCTCGCCGCTGGCGACGTCGCGGGCGGCCGGCAGGGCCAGCGTCGCCTCGTCCAGCCTGCCGATCGAGCGGACGAGCGGGTCGTAGTCGCGCAGCAGGCCCGTCCGCGCCCTCAGCACATCGCGCTGGAGGGCGGCGTTGTAGAGAATGACGGTCCTGAGGGCGTCGAGGGTGCGCTCGTGGCGCGCGGCATCGGGCGCGGCGCCCTGCACCAGAAGATAGGTGAGCACGATGAGCAGGCAGGCGACGACCGGCGCCAGGATGGGGAGCGATTTCATGGCTGCGGACGCTCGGCTGCGCTGGTCAATAGGCGGCCGCGATAGCGGCCGGTCAACGTGCCGAGGAATTCGACGATGAGATCGGCGTCATGCTGATCGAGTTCCCGGCCAAGCTGGTTGCGCGCCATGATCCTCACCGCTTCGCCAAGGGAGGCGGTGCGGCCGTCATGAAAGTACGGAGCCGTCACCGCGACATTGCGCAGGCTCGGAACGCGAAACACGTGGCGGTCGGCTTCGACGCCGGTGACGGCGAAGCGGCCGAGATCGGCCGTCGTGACGGTTTTCTGGCCGGCGAAGGGATCCTGGAAGATGCCGAACTTCTGAAACAGGTTGCCGCCGATATTGACGCCCTGGTGGCAGGCGATGCAGCCATAGGCCTTGAACAGCCGATAGCCCTGCTCCTCGTCGCCTGTGATGGCGCCGCGCTCGCCCTTGAGATAGCGGTCGAAACGGGCATCGGGCGTGATCAGCGAGCGCTGAAAGACGGCGAGCGCGTCGAGCACGCCCGTCCGTCCGGGCGCGGCGCCGTAGAGCTTCGCGAACCGCTCGGAATAGTCCGGATCGGCGCGCAGCTTCGCCAGCAGTTCCTCCCAGCTCGTATTCATCAATCTCTTGTCGAGCAAGGCTGCCTCGTTCTGCTCCTCGAAGGAGTGGAAATTGCCGCGCCAATTCAGCCGGAAATCGAGTGTGGCGTTGAAGACCGTCGGCGCGTTGAAATCGAGCCGCCCGCCATCCGCCGCCACCGAGCGAACCTGGCCGTCGTCGCCACCGCGATCGAGCCGGTGACAGGAACTGCAGGCGAACAGGTCGCCATGCGAGAGTCGGGGATCGTTGAACAGGCTTTCGCCGAGCGCGACTCTGGCCGGGTCGGAAGCTCGAGCGTCCGCCAGCGGAGCGATCGGCTCGGCCGTCTCGGGAGCAGGCCGGCCGACCTCAACCAGTGCAAAAGGGGCGACCATTGCCAGGCAAAGCGGAACAAAAAGCCCTGCCAGAACCTTACCAGTCTGCTCATGCGCCATCGAGTGAGCCTTTGGGCCGGCCAAGTAGTTCATCGGCGCTTACCAATAAATCGCCGAAAATCGATGTTTAATGATGCTCTATAAAAGCAACGGCCAGGCCATGGGTTCCATGCTTGCGGACGGTGCGACATGCCAGCCGAACGGAACACGCGCCTCGAAGAACAGGCGGAAGGCAGGATGAAGTCAGGGTCGGCGGGAAAGCATATCCTCGTCGTCGACGACGACCCCGACATGCGCGCCATGCTTGCCAACTACCTCGAGGGCGAGAACTTCAGGGTCAGCGCCGTCGCCGACGGCCGGGCCATGTCGCGCGTCTTCAATGAACGGACGGTGGACCTGATGATCCTCGACATGCGGCTTGCGGACGAGGACGGGTTCGACATCATGCGGCGGCTGGGCAGCCCGCCGGAGGCGCCCATCATCATCATCACCGGCCACAGACGCGAGGAGACGGACCGCATCGTCGGCCTGGAGCTCGGCGCGGACGACTATATAACCAAGCCCTTCAGCCTCCGGGAGCTTTTGGCGCGCGTGCGCGCCGTGCTGAGGCGGGCGGGCGCGGCGCAGCGGCGTCCGCAGCGCAAAAGGCACACGCGCTACCGCTTTGCCGGCTGGGAGCTCGACCAACGCAGCAGAAGCCTCAAATCGCCGGACGGCGAAGCGACGCCGCTGACCGCGGGCGAGTTCAACCTGTTGGTGGCGTTGCTGAGATCGCCACGGCAGATCCTGAGCCGCGAGCAGCTTCTTGCGGCGAGCAGAATGCACGACGAGGAAGTGTTCGACCGCAGCATCGACGTGCAGATCCTGCGGCTGCGCCGCAAGCTCGAGGCCAACCCGAGCGAGCCGAAGCTCATCGTCACCGAACGCGGCGCCGGCTATGTGTTCACGGCGGCGGTAGAGGTGGTGTGAGAGGTCGGCGGGGGAGAATAACGGTCGAAGCAGCGATCCTTCGCGCCCCCCTCTGTCCTGCCGGACATCTCCCCCACGAGGGGGGAGATTGGCTGTTTCGGCGCCCCGCTCGTTCCTGCAACGTTGGCGATTGGCGAAAGCCGGCGCGACATCTGATCTCCCCCCAAGTGGGGGAGATGTCCGGCAGGACAGAGGGGGGCGCTGTCCCGCCAGCGTCTCACAAATTGGCCCTCTGCGATAAACCCCTACCCCTCCCTCAGCCAGACCAGCATCTCGCCGGGGTCGCGGTTGTCCCAGGCGAAATAGGGGACGGCCTTGAGCGTCGTTTCCTCCGTCGCCGGCGGCTCGGGGCGGTAGAGGTCGCTGCCCCAGTTTTCTGTCCCCGCCCGGCTGCCGATGGCCGAGAGCGTGACGATGCCGCCGAGCAGGTTCGGCTCGGCATGCGCCTCCAACTTGGCCTCGCGCGGCAGGGCGATGCGGTGCAGCCCTCCCCCATTGTCGGTCTCCTCGACGCAGTAGATCAGCGGGCCGCGCGCGAGCGCCACGCGGCCGATGTCCTGGCGCACTTCCGGGTTGGCGAAGAGGCGGGCCATCGACATTTCGAGGTCGAGCTCGACCCGGTCGCCCTTTTGCCATTCGCGGCGGATCGCGGCATAGCCGTCGCTGGTCGCCGCAGCGAGATCGACCATCTTGCCGTTCACCTTGAGCGCCGCGTTGCGGCACCAGGCGGGTATGCGCAGGTGAAGCGTGAACGCAATCGGCGCTTCCGCCTCGACCTCGATCGCGACGGCGCCGTCCCAGGGATAGTTGCTGGTCTGGACGAGGCTGACCGGCCGTCCGGCGATCTCGAAGCGGGCGGTCGAGTCGCCATAGAGATGGACGGCCAGCGCGTCGTCGGCGAGGCCGTAGAAATAGCTGCCGATGGAGGCCACCATGCGGCCGATATTGGGCGGGCAGCACGGGCAGCGGTGCCACTTCCAGCGATGGTGACCGCCCCGGCTCTCCAGCGGGTTCTCGTAGAAGAACAGCGAGCCGTCGAGCGACAGGCCCGAGATCGAGCCGTTGTAGAGCGCGCGCTCCATCATGTCGGCGTAGCGGGCGTTCGGGCCCATGCCGAGCATGCGGCTTGCCCAGAACACCAGGCCGACGGAGGCGCAGGTCTCGGCATAGGCGGTCTCGTTGGGCAGGTCGTAGTCGCTGGTGAAGCCTTCGTTGTGCGCCGACGGGCCGATGCCGCCGGTGACGTAGAGGCTTTTCGTCGTCAGATCGTCCCACAGCCGGTCGAGCGCCGCGCGCAAGCTGTCGTCGCCATATTCGGTGGCGATGTCGGCCATGCCTGAATAGAGGTACATCGCCCTGACCGCGTGACCGACGACCTTGTCCTGCTCGCGCACCGGCTTGTGCGACTGATTATATTCGTAGGTCTTGAAGTGATAGGCCTTCGGGTCGGCGCCGCGGGCGCGCGCCTCCTCGTCGAAATAATGCGGCTCAAGGCCACGCTGGTCGATGAAGTACTTGGCGAGATCCATGTACTTCTTCTCGCCCGTCACGCGCGCGAGCTTGACCAGCGCCAGCTCGATCTCCTCATGGCCGCAATAGCCTTTCTTCTTGCCGAGCTCCGGGCCAAAGGTGTCGGCGATGTGGTCGGCGTAGCGGCACATGATGTCGAGCAGCTTGCGCTTTCCAGTCGCCTGGTAGTAGGCGACCGCGCCCTCGATCAGATGGCCCGCGCAGTAGAGCTCGTGGCAGTCGCGCAGGTTGGTCCAGCGCAGGCCGGGCTGGATGCGCTGGTACCAGCTCGACAGATAACCGTCCTCCTGCTGCAGCTTGCCGTACATGTCGATGACGGCGTCGATCTTCTTCTCCAGCTCCGGATTGCGGCGCCGGTAGAGCGAGTAGGCGGCGGTCTCGATGGTCTTGCCCCAGTCGGAATCCCAGAACATCTGCGTCGTCACCGTCGAGCCGGTGAACTCGGCGCCCTGTTCATCGGCCTCGTCCGGCGACGGCGAATGGAAGGGGATGACGACGCCCGGCGACGGCCGGTCCGGGTCGATCTGCTCCAGCATGCGCGCCTCGACGCAGCGGTCGTAGAGGATGCCGGCGGTCTTGGCGGCCACCGCATCGACACGGTCGCCCCAGAAGCCGCGGACGTCGACCTGCGGCACGGGCAGCGGCCGGAAGGCGAGCTTCGGCCTGGCGGTGTCGGTTGCGGCGGCGGGCTGCGATGCGGTCATGACGTCACTCCATTCGAATTATTTGACGGCCCCGGCCATCAGGCCGCGGATGTAGAAGCGCTGCAGCGCCAGGAAGAGGATCAGGCAAGGCACCATCATCACCGTGACGCCCGCCTGCACCGCGCCCCAGTCGATGGCGCCGAAGCGGCCGGACTGGAGCGCTGTCATCATCACCGGCAGGGTGAATTTTGATTGGTCGGTCATCAGCACGAGGGCCGCCAGGAATTCGTTCCAGGCGCCGAGGAAGGCGAACAGCGCGATGGTGACGACGCCCGGCCAGACCAGCGGCAGCATCACCTTGACCAGCATGGTGACGTTGTTGGCGCCGTCCATGCGCGCCGCCTCCTCGATCTCGCGCGGCACGGCGTCGAAGGCGTTGCGCATCATGAAGATCGAGAACGGCAGCTGCAGCGTGACGTAGACGCAGACCAGGCCCGTCAGCGTGTTGTGCAGACCTAGCCTCGTCAGCACCAGGAAGATCGGCGTCAGGATCGACTGGAACGGGATCATGATCGTCGACAGGATGAGGACGAAGAAGAAATCCCGGAAAGGAAAGCGGAAACGCGAGAAGCCGTAGCCGGCGAGCACGCTCACCAGCACCGACAGGATGACCGTCATCGCCGAGACATAGATGCTGTTCTGCGCCGAGGCCCAGAGGCCGTCGCCGAAAGTGTTCAGCGTCTGATAATTCTCGACCGAGAAGCCGGTGGTCGGCCAGGGCGGCAGCGGCGGCTGGCGCGCCTCCTGCGCCGGCTTGAAGGTGGAAAGCACCGTCCACACGATCGGCGCCAAAAACAGCACCGAGGCGATCATGCCGGTGGAATGCCTGGCGAAGCTGAAGGCCGCTTTCCGGTTTTGCGACATCGCCTCGGCCATCAGTCGAGCCCCTCGGGCTTGCGCAGCAGCCAGAGCTGGATGAGGCTGAGCGCCACCAGGATGACCAAGAGCACCATGGAGAGCGCCGCGCCGTAGCCGAGCTTGAACGAGACGAAGGACTGGTTGAAGATCCAGTACACCGCCGTCAGCGTCTGGTTGCGCGGGCCGCCGCGCAGGATGATGTAGAACTGGTCAAAGGCGAGGATCGAGCCCGCCACCGACAGGATCAGCGCCAGCGCCAAAGTGCGGCGCATCAGCGGCAAGGTGATGGCCCGGAAACGGGCAAACGGCCCCGCCCCATCGATGACGGCGGCCTCCTGCAGATCCTGCGGGATCGACTGCAGGCCGGTCATCAGGATGATCATGGTGAAGCCGGCGACCTTCCACACCACCATGGCGATGATCGACCAGAAGGCCGGCTGGAAGGTGGCGAGAAGATTGACCTTCTTCTCGGTCAGGCCGAGGTCGAAGGCGGCCGGGCTGAACAGGCCGGAATCGACGTTCAAGAGCCAGGACCAGAGCAGGCTCGCCGAGGCGAAGCCCACCACCGCCGGCATGAAGAAGGCGGTGCGGTAGAGACTGGTGAGCGGGCGCGGCCGCTCGATGAAGATCGCCAGCGGAAAGGCGACGGCGAAGATCGCGATGGTGACGATCACCGTGTAGTAGAAGGTGAATTTGAGCGCGTTCCAGAAGCGCGTGTCGCGCAGGATGGCGACGTAATTGTCGAGGCCGACAAAGACATGCTCGCCCATCAGCGGCCAGTTGTGGAGCGACATCCACGCCGTCATGCCGAGCGGAATGACGAAGAAGACGGTGACGAGAGCCACGGCCGGCAGGACATAGAGCAGCCCCACCCATTGCCGGCGGCTGACGAAGGCTCGTGTGCGGGCTGGAGCGGAGGCGGCGGCGATGGCGGTCATAGCTCGGCCTCCCCTTCTCCCCTTGTGCCCCTTGTGGGAGAAGGTGTCGCCGAAGGCGACGGATGAGGGGTGTTCCAGCGGAGTGAGGCGCCGGCGTTCCCTGGAACACCCCTCATCCGTCTCGGCGCTGCGCGCCGATCCACCTTCTCCCACAAGGGGAGAAGGGGGAGCGAGCCTCGCGGCGCCTCAAATTGGCGATGCTGGTGAGTGAGCTTTCTCAACGCGTCAGTCCCTGCCGTTTAGCACTACGTCCCCCTCCCCCTCGAGGGGAGGGTCCGGCCGCAGGCCGGGGGTGGGGTCCTCCGCGACGCACTCGACGGGGAGATAGCGTCGAGCACTGCCGCGGCGACCCCACCCGGACCTTCGGTCCGACCTCCCCTCGAGGGGGAGGTTCTGGTTGGCGCTACTTGTTCGGCGCCTGGTCGATGATCGACTGCATGGTCTCCTGCGCGTTCGAGATCGCGCCGTCGACATCGTCGCCGAAGAACACCTCGTTGACCATCTGCGTCCACGGGCCGTTGGCGGAGTTGATCAGGTCGTTGAACACCACCGAATAGGGCGTCCTGCCCTTGGCCATCGCCTCGGCCGCCACCTGGTAGCGCGGATCGAGGTCCTTCAGCGCGTCCTTGGCAATGTCGCCGCGCACCGGCAGGCTGCCATATTTGGCAAGGATGGTCTGGCCCTCCAGCGAGTAGGCGAAGTCCAGGAACTCCTTCACCACGGCGATCTTCTTGGTGCCCTTGGTGACGACGAAATTGTCGCCGCCGGCGAAGGACGACCAGCCGCCGTCCTTGCCCGGCAGGAAGGTGATGCCGTAGTCGATATCAGGATATTGCGTGTTGAGCGCGCCGATGGCGAAGGCGCCGGACGGCGAGATGCCGATCTTGCCGCCGGCGAAGGCGGCGAAGAAGTTGGCGCCGGTGTCGGTCTGCGCGCCCTCGGGCACCAGGCCCTTCTTCACCATCGAGCGGTAGAGGTCGATGGCGCCGCGCAGCTGCGGGCTGTCCAGCGTCGCCTTGGAGCCGTCCTCGGCGAGGATGTCGCCGCCCGAGGCCCAGATCAGCGGCGTGAAGGTGAAGATGTTGCAGCCGCCGCAATTGCCGGAGAAGTAGAAGCCCTTGATGTCGCCGCCGAGCGCGTTGACCTTCTCGGCGTCGGCCTCGATCTCGGCCCAGTTGGTCGGCCCTTTCTCCGGATCGAGCCCGGCCTGCTTGAACAGCTTCTTGTTCCAGATCAGCACCGAGGAATCGGCCGAGAACGGCAGGCCGTAGACGCGGCCCTTATAGGTGCCGGTCTTCACATGCGCCGGCGAGAGGCTGGAAAAATAGGGCAAGGATTTCGCCCAGTCGGTGATGTCCTCGAGCTGGCCGGCGGCGGCAAAGGACGGCGTGTAGATCAGGTCGAGCGACAGCGCGTCGGGCGCGGTGCCGCCGGCGGCGGCCGCGCCATATTTCGGAATGATCTCGGCGTTGGGGATGATGTCGAGCTTGATCTGGTCCTTATGCGCCTTGTTGAAGGCGTCGACGATGCGCGGCATGAAGTTCGAGCCGTCGGCGCGCACCCAGATGTTGGCGGTCTCGGCGGACGCCGCCTGCAGGCCGCCGCCGATCACGGCCACGGCGAGCGCCAGTTTCGCGATCATGGTTTTCATCATTCTCCTCCTCATGGTTCTCCTCCCAGTTCGGCCGCGCTTGCCCGTTGGCGGAAAGCGCTGGCCCGCCTCAGCCGCCCGGCGGACGGCCGCATGACTGACGCACCACCAGCCGGCACGGCAGTTTCCTGATGCCCGGCGCGGCCGGCTGGCCGCCCACGAGCGAAAGCAGCGCGAGCCCGGCCTCGCGGCCGAGCGTCGAAAGGTTCATGTCGACCGAGGTGAGCGGCGGGCGCGTCGCCTCGGCCACGATCTCCCAATTGTCGAAGCCGATGACGCCGACATCCTCGGGCACACGGATCCCGCGTTCGCGCAGCGCGTCGATGACGCCGCGGGCGATCTGGTCGTTGCCGCAGAAGACCGCGTCCGGCCACCCCTCCCTGCCCGCCTTGCCGAACAGCTTTGCCACCGCCTCGTGGCCCCAGCCTTCCGACCAGGCGCCGAGCAGCGGCTCGTCGGCGGGCAGGCCGTGCTCCTCCAGCACGTCGCGATAGGCCTGGGCGCGTGCGTGCACCACCGCGAAGCTCGCCGGGCCGCTGACATGGGCGATGCGGCGGCGCCCGAGCCGCACGAAGTGCTCGACCGCCAGCCGCGCGCCGCCGGCATCGTCGGAGACCAGCCCGACCGCGCCGGGGTCCGGCTGGGTGAAGGCGTAGACCACGGGCACGCGCAGGTTGGAGAGGTCGACCGGCAGGTGGCGGTCGATGCGTTTTCCGGTGGCGATGATGCCGTCGACGCGCTTGTCGAGCATGGCCTCGACATGCAGCTGGCCGAGCCGCGTGTCGTCCTCGACGTTGCACAGGAACACCGACACGCCATTGTCGACCAGCGCATCCGAAACGCCGGCCATCAGCGGCAGCGAGAAGCGGCCATAGGTATCGTTGGTGAGCAGGCCGACGGTGAAGGAGCGCTTGCGAAGCAGGCTCTGCGCCAGGCTGTTCGGCCGGAAGCCGAGCAGCCGCGCCGTCTCGCGGATGCGCTCGCGCGTCTCGGCGGTCATGCGCCCCTGCCCGTTCAGCGCCTTGGACGCCGTCGCCACGCTGACCCCGGCCGCGGCCGCCACCTCGCGCAGCGTGACCGGCGGCTTGGCGGAAACTGGCGCTGGCTCGGCGTCGGACGGCATGGGCGCGGCGGATTCCCTTAGCTGGGAAAAGGTTTTCCCTTATCGGCCTGCGCGGTGATGACGGGTGACGTCAGCAGGTGTAAGGCGATTTGGGAAAAGGTTTTCTCAACAGGGAGATTAGGGGAAGGGGGCGGGGTTGGCAAGGGCTAGCATAGCTTCAAGATCACATTTGCCACCAAGTCCGTTATCATATCGTCGGCTTGGTGCTGCGTGATCGTAACCCGCGAAGGGTGAGCAGCCATATTGCGGCGGCCCAGTTTATCCTTAAGGATTTGAGTTGTGTTTTTGTCCAACAGGTTCGCAGTTCGAGCGGCCTCGATGAACTCAGATTCCTTCAGCGTATCTGCATCCTCATGCCTCGCCACCACTAAAGTCTTTTTGGGGTATTTTGACGCGATTCCGGCGTTCAAAGACTGAATACGGATTGGATCACTGAACACCCAGCGTACCAAGTGGTCGTAGGCCAGATTCCATGCCATGATGATGGTCGCACGGAATGCCCGGACGCGATAGCAATTCAGAGCCTCAGTCAAGAACTCTCGCTCTGCCAAGTCTGGTATTTGCGTGGGTAGATCGGTGAGAGCCTTCGCTACAGCGGACGTGGTTGGATCGCCGCCGAGGCGCACATCCAGTGCGCGGCGAACTGCCCCTGCGAGCCGGTACCCACCCTTTTCCTTAATGAGTTGGGGCGGCCTTTTTGCGGCCAATCGCGGCAGGTAAACACTCATGTCAGGAGGTTCGATCCCCGCCTCCTTGAAACACTGCCGTATATACGCGCCATCGAAGTATGCGCGCTGCTGCCGTGCTTCCACAAACCAGGCGAGCGCTAAAAGCTGCTCAACCGCCGTCTTGCGATAAAAGCCCGGTGAAGACCCGGCAAAATCAGCTATTGTCAAGAGCCTGCGCCCATCTTCTCAACTCGCGCGATGCCGAGGTGGTTGATGACATATTGCCCACGATGGGGGCTCATGACGAGTTGCTCTTTCTTCAGAGCTCGGAGTGGCCATGAGAAATCATCTATTCCTGAAGGCCATTTCACGGCGCGATAGCAGGTATAGACGTGGTTCGCAGTTACTTCCTCATCCGGGCGATGCTCTTTAAACCATGCGAGCACAACGAGATTGCGCTCTATATCGTTTTTGGGCGCATGCTTGCCGGCGAATGCCTCGAACGAAGCTCCAGACGAGAGATCTAGTTCCAACACCTTCGGTACGGTCGGCTTGCGGGTGCGAGTTTCGCGTTGGGGCCGTACCTCAACAGGTTCCGTTAAGGCTTCCCCAGCAGTGTCGACCAGTTCGTCCTCTGACTCCATTTCTTCTTCTTGCACACCATTCTGCAAGGCGGCAGCCGTTTGGGCGGGTAAACGTCGCTGGACGATTGTAGTTGTCGGCTTCAGGGCATTTTGGATGGCCAAAGTGATCTGGCTCAGATCGCCCTCTGGAATCTCAGCGTCGAGCATTATGAAACGAATTCGCGACGTTCCATTCTTGGTGGCCGGCTGCTTTGCCATAAACGACTCCATCTACGTATCAGTTTGCGAACGTTAGTAGAACATTTCAGTCGTGACAAGTAACGACCAAACTTCAGCTTTTGTGTAAAGCGTGAAGGCGTAAGCGGGCACGAGGAGGCAACCAGAAAGCTGGGGCGACCTAATGCGCACATCTCCTAACGAACAGGCTCGACTTAACTTTCTGGCGGCTCCGATACTGGTAGACCTAATCGCAATCGGTCCGTATCGGCAATTGGCTGGTCTATAGATCTTCGTACTTCCGTACGACACCAATCGTAGAATTCGCGATGGACAAGCCGCAATTCAAGTCGTTCAAATCGGTTGAGACGCGAGAAAAAAACGTACCGCAGCGGCCCAACCGTAAGGGCAGAGTGAAAAGCATTCGGGCCACCAGTCTTCTTGTCCCCGTAGACAACCAAGCCACCGTGCGCGGCGTACTGATGCGTCCCAAACTCGGTCGAGGTTTGCTTGTAAACCCAGTCATGATCTACATCGAGCCAAACGCAATTTATGCTCGCCTGGCCGAGGGCAAAGCGAGACAAGTGCCGAGGGCAAGGACCACCAACATCCGCTAAATGGCAGCATAATAGCTTTGCGAAGTAGCGAAACACGTTTAGATAGGCTGCCGATCCGACCTTGTAGCGCTTATCCTCGAACACCAGCTTCGGGTCCCGTCCGTTGACCATAAGCTCGCGTGCGGTTTTGTGAAAAAGGTCGAACTCGTTATCCGCGGGTTGCGTGCGAGTATTGTTGCAAGGAGCACACATCGGCGCGCCAAAGTGAAGGACTTTCGACTTTACTCCTTGAGCCACCCTCATGCTCTCTTTCGGCCCGCCGAACTCCCCGATCATCATTCGGTCTGCGCCAAACTCCAGCCGTAACGCAGACGCCTTTATTTTATGCTCACCAGTCAATTCGTCGGCGGAGCCACATAAGCAGCAAACTCCTTGCCTATGAGGGTTGAGCGTAAGTCCCATTGGCGTTCTTCCTGTCACGCTTAGCGTAATACAACTTGATGACGTTCGGCGCTGCCTATCTCCACTCTAAACATTTCCACATCTCTTGGTCCTCTTCTCGTTCCGACATCTCTGTTGAGCAGCATTCGAGCATTGACTACCAGTACCTATCCGAGTGCGTAAAGGTTCACCATTCCACGCACCAGTTTTCTGCTTGAATACCCCTGACATCCACCCAGGAGCACCGCCATCCCCAACGATCCCTTCGCCCCGTTGCGCCAGCGCTTCCTCGCCCGCTGCGCCGATCAGCTCGCGGAGCTAAACGATCGTCGCGTATGAGGCTCCCCTGCCCAGCTCTGCTTCGGCGGCGCAGATGAAAACCGCCCTACCCCCTCCTGAAAAACCCCGACAAAATATTCGGCCCCACCTCCCCGGGCCGCAGCCTGATGCCGTCCTCGAAGCCGTTCAGCGTCACGCATTCGAAGCCGTGGTGCGCGAGCAGCGCCACCAGCGAGTCGCGGTCGAAGTGGTGCAGGTGCTCGTTGGGGAGGCGCATGCGCCAGGTTTGGAACCAGGCGTCGCCGTCGGCGCCGAGCTCGCGCCAGCGGCAGTAAGGGACGGCGACGGCCAGGTGGCGGGTCTTGAGGCGGCCGAGGAAACTCAGATCCGGGATGTGCTCGAGCACGTCGAACATGGCGACGAGATCCCACGTGCCGGCGAGCGCCTCGTCCCAACCGACGAAGCGGACACCGTCGGGCAGCGGAAACTCGGCGATGTCGTAGCCGGCGCAGTCGGCGACCCCGGTAATCCTGGCGGCTTCGATGAAGGTGCCGGTGCCGTATCCGATCTCCAGCACGGAGCGCGGAATCTCGCCGGTTACTCCCAGCACCCAGCCGAGCCGCTGATAGCCGAGCTTGATGGTGCGGTCGCTCAGGTCCTCGTAATAGGAAATATACTTTTTGTCGTACTTGATCGGCGTGAAGTCGATCTGGTGGATCACGCCAAACCGGTCCACCTCGTAATTGTCCAACATCGCCCTGCCGCCCTCCGAAGCCCGGATTGTTATACGGCGGAGCTGAACGCAGGGTAACCGGCGGGTCTCCGACAAGGCCCCTGAACGGATGAGGCCACCAGCACATAGCCTTAATTGAGTGACCACCGATGCGGTTGTAGATTCACCAGCACGGGGGACAGGCCGGCGAACATGCTTCACCCGGCCCCTCCAGCACCCGTCGCCGACTGCGGATGTACCAGCGGCGACGGGAGCGGCCACTTTCGGCAAATGCGCTGCGGCTTCTAGAGCGTTTCACCGTTTCACGGAAACGGCGAACCGCTCTATCTCCTTGTTTTGACGCAATTCCTGACGGAAAACCGCTCACACTTTTCCTGGAATTGCTCTAGCCTGGCACTGCACGGGGATTTTGACCGGTCGGCTCTGTTTGCGTTGGCAGGCGGCATGCGTTGGAGATTGGCCGGAACGCCCATCGCGATCGTCATTCCAGGGCGGAGCAGGAGCGAAGCTCCGTCGCGAAGACCCTGGAATCCATGCCGTTACCTTCGCCAAGGCGTGCAGCGGAGCAGAATTCTGCACCGTGGCGGCGCTTCCAGGTCACGGAATGGATTCTATGGTCTGCGCCGCGTCGCTTCGCTCCTTGCTCCGCCATAGAATGACGAGGTTGGGGCGGCTTCAACCAATCCCCGGCGTTTGCGCTGATTTCACTGAAATGAATGGAAAATCTTGCAGCAAGACAAACGGCAACCTTTCAAAATCCCTGCGTCGGGGAGCTAGCCCGGCAAGCGCGGAAGCCGGCGCCGGCGCACGAGGGGGAGAAAGACGCATTGGAGGGTCCGCGAACGCGAGTCTTCACCATCCCACCACCATTCCACCCCGCCCTGCTTTCTGCTTGAATACCCCCTCACATACCCAGGAGCACTCCCATCCCCAACGATCCCTTCGCCCCGTTGCGCCAACGCTTCCTCGCCCGCTGCGCCGATCAGCTTGGCGAGCTGAAGGCCATCGCGCGCGACCCCCTGCCCGGCAACGAGCCGCTCGTCCGGCTCGCCCACTCGCTCGCGGGCGCTGCAGGGACGTTCGGCTTCGCGGAGATCGGCGCGCGGGCGTCCGAGCTGGAGACGCTGCTGCTGGAACAGGCGGATGGCGGGAGTGTGCGCGCGGCGCTCGATGCCTTGATCGCGGAGATCGAGCGGACGCTGGCCTGATTGCCCTGGCGTGAAGTAGGGCAATCGGCGGCGCCAGCCCCCTCTCTAATGCTGCGCTGGTCGACCCCCACTCCGTCTCGGCTTCGCCGAGCCACCTCTCCCCCGATC
>SUGL01000309.1 GCA_004963905.1 Mesorhizobium sp. | reverse complement strand
AAGCTGCAATCGCCCGCGAGCATTGGCACTGCGACAGGGTCCGTCTCTGCCATCGCGGGGTAGATTTTGAAGAGCCCCCCAAGGTCTTTCCCGATATCGATGTTGTCGTAGCCGGCGAGCTTGTGGCTGCCCGGCACGAACGACAGGCAGCCATTTAGCGGTGTCGCATCCTCGAGCGCGATCCAGATCGAGATCGCGTCGCGCGACTGGAATGACCAGTAGGGATTGTCCA
>SUGL01000308.1 GCA_004963905.1 Mesorhizobium sp. | reverse complement strand
GCAATCACGACAATGTCATCGCGCTGATGTGCGCGGCGGTGCTGGGTTACGGCACGGCGCGGCTGATCTCCAACGAGCCGCTCTACCATGCGCTGTCGCGCGTGTTCGTCGCCGAAGCGATCCGGCGGCGCAGGGCGGAGGCGGCGCCGGGAACCCATAAGGACTGAGCGACATCCCAACACAGCAAAGACTGGTCCTGTAGCACGCCCGGTGGGTGGAAGGTGCCGCGTCGG
>SUGL01000307.1 GCA_004963905.1 Mesorhizobium sp. | reverse complement strand
CCTCTGCATCGACGGTCCGGACCTGGTGCTGAAGCCGGCGCTGGCCGAAAGCTGGAAGCCGAACGCCGACGGCACGGTGTGGACGTTCACGCTGCGCAAGGGCGTGAAATTCCATTCAGGCGGTGAGATGAAGGCCGAGGACGTGGTGGCCAGCATCGACCGCCTTGCCGATCCCGCCAATTCGTCCAACGCGCTGTCGGTGTTCACCGGCATCCTGCAGAAGGGCAACACCA
>SUGL01000306.1 GCA_004963905.1 Mesorhizobium sp. | reverse complement strand
GGGCAGGCCGGCGTCCCAGGTCGGGTAGTTGATGTAGACGTTGCCGGAGCGCATGCGAGCGGCGGCCTGGCGCGCTTTCTCGATGTCCTTGGCCTGGATGTAGGAGGCGAGGCCGAAGACGGTGTCGTTGGCCTGCTCGATCGCCTGCTCGACAGTGTCGTAAGGCATGATGGACAGCACCGGCCCAAAAATCTCTTCCTTCGCGATGCGCATGTCATGCGTGACGTTGGCGA
>SUGL01000305.1 GCA_004963905.1 Mesorhizobium sp. | reverse complement strand
GGCGCGCAACACTGATCGGTTTCTCGGCGGTCGCCATGTGGGCGCTGCTTGCACTGCTCACCGACGCCTCCGGGCAGGTGCCGCCTTTCCTGCTGTCGGCCATCACCTTCGCCATCGGCACCTGCGTCGGTCTCGCGGCGCGGCTGGTGATGCCTTCCGCCGGCAAGAGCCAGAAGATCCCGCCGCAGGTCTGGCTGATCGGGATTGCCGGCCTGTTCGGCTACCATTTCTTC
>SUGL01000304.1 GCA_004963905.1 Mesorhizobium sp. | reverse complement strand
GCAGATGATCGCCTGCGACATCCATCCGGTGAACAATCTGCGCGTGCTTACCTCGCTGCGCACGCTGTTCGGCGCCGGCGACGAAGATGTCGTCAACTGGTTCCGGCACTGGGTGAACGAAGGTTTCCAGCCGCTTGAAAAGATTCTTGCCTCGTCGCCCGCGACCGCCACATTCTGCCATGGCGATTCGCCGGGGCTGGCCGATATCTGCCTCGCCGCCCAGGTCACCAACA
>SUGL01000303.1 GCA_004963905.1 Mesorhizobium sp. | reverse complement strand
GCACGGAGCGGCTTCGCGCCGAGGCCGAGACAGCCATCGAGAAGCTCGCCGACGTCGATGTCAACGTCACGGTCGGACCGGCGCGGCTGACGCTTGACGGATCGAGCTTCGTCGCGCTGCAGGTGAGCGACGTCAGCCTGAAGACCGCCGATGGCAAGCCGATGGCCGATGTCGGGCGTGTCCGCTTCGGCATTCGCCTGCTGCCGCTGCTGTCCGGCGACGTCCGGCTGACC
>SUGL01000302.1 GCA_004963905.1 Mesorhizobium sp. | reverse complement strand
ATGCCGAACACCTTCGAGATGCCGAAGCGCTCCATCATCCCCTCCTTGACCATTTCGTTGCCGCCGCCGCCGCCTTCCTCGGCCGGCTGGAAGATCACCGCCACCGAACCGGCGAAATTGCGCGTCTCGGCGAGATATTTCGCGGCGCCGAGCAGCATGGCGGTGTGGCCGTCATGGCCGCAGGCATGCATCTTGCCGGGAACGGTCGAGGCATAGGGCTTGCCGGTGACCTC
>SUGL01000301.1 GCA_004963905.1 Mesorhizobium sp. | reverse complement strand
ACCTGGGCAGCGACCGGCTGAGCCGCTCGACCTTGTCGGATGCCAACCGGCGCCGTCCAGTCGGCGTGTTTGCCGAGACTTTCGAGCTCATCGCCAGCCAGCTCGACCGGCAGGCGCGCCGCGAAGGCGCGGCCATGCTGCGGCTGATCGATTCCACCCCCATCCCGCTCGGCAAGGCCTGCGGCTGGGCCAAGTCGAACGGCCGCATCCGCGGCATGAAGCTGCATGTCGTC
>SUGL01000300.1 GCA_004963905.1 Mesorhizobium sp. | reverse complement strand
GGTTCTTGGTGGCGCGCGGGATGCGGGCGGGGTCGGCGGCCGAAACGACCTTGCCGCCATTGTCCTCGACCAGCATCTTGAGCTTTTCCGCCGCCAGCACGGGATCGAGCGCGATTTTCGCGCCATCGTCGGCAAGCCCAGCGATGCCTGCTTCGAACTCGCCCGGATCGTGCAGGTCGGCAAGCTGGGTGAGATAGGCCGCGACCTGGCGCGAGAATTTGCGCGGGTCCATGA
>SUGL01000002.1:227056-310279 GCA_004963905.1 Mesorhizobium sp. | reverse complement strand
GCCCACCCCATCGTCGGCGTGCTCGGCGGCATGGGGCCGGCGGCCACGATCGAGCTGATGCGCCGGGTCATGGAGGCGACTCCCGCCGCGGACGACGCCGACCACATCCATCTTCTGGTCGACCAGAACCCGAAAGTTCCGTCCCGCATCGACGCCCTGATCAACGGCACCGGGCCGAGCCCGCTCGACGAGCTGGTGCGCATGGCAAAGGGGCTGGAACGCGCCGGCGCGACGATGCTCGCCATCGCCTGCAACACCGCCCATGGCTATGCCGGAGACATCGCGGCGGCGGTCCGCATACCGCTTCTCGACATGGTCGCGCTGACCGCCGAGGCGATCGCGCGCCAGCCGCTCAGCCGGCGACGCGTCAGCATGCTCGCCTCCACCGCCGTGCTGCAACTGGGGCTCTACGAAAAAGCGTTCCAAGCATTCGGCGTAGAGACCCGTTATCCGGACGATCAGACGGAAATCATGGCCATCATCAAGGCGGTCAAGAAAGAGGGTGCGACGGCTGAATTGCGCCGCCGGTTCAATGTCGTGGCGCGCCAATCGCTCGCCGGCGATGTCGATCTTCTGGCCATCGCATGCACCGAACTTTCGCTCCTTGTCGACGGCCTCGATGCCGACATGGCGAAGATCGATGCCCTCGACATATTGGCTTCAACAATCGTCGAGCGCGCCGGTCGTCCGGCAGGCGCGTGAGGACCATGCCGGGTCCGCTGTCGTTTCATTGACCTTCTGCAGGTGCGCTCTAGCTTCGAGGCTATCGGCTTTTTGTGTTCCGCCGTGACCATTGGTGAGACGGACACGGCGCGCATTTTCCGGCAGGAGTGGAGCGAATGAAGAGACTTTCCTTTGTCGTTGCGGGCATCACGCTTGCCATGCTGACGGCGCAGGCGTGGGCAGGCAAGATCGACGACATCAAGGCCCGCGGCACGCTGATCGTCGGAACCAAGGCCGACTACAAGCCGTTCGGTTTCCGTGATCCGTCCGGGGCGATCGTCGGCATCGAGCCGGATCTGGCAGCCGATCTCGCCAAGCAGCTCGGCGTCAAGCTGGAATTCGTGCCGGTCGTCGCCGCCAACCGGATGGAGTTCCTCCAGCAGGGAAAGATCGACCTTCTGATTGCGACCATGTCCGACAAGCCGGAGCGTCGGAAGGTGGTGGAAGCAGTCGATCCGCCTTATTATTCGGATTCGGTCAATGTGCTGATATCGAACCGCGCCAAGATCAAGTCCTGGGAGGACCTGAAGGACAAGCCGCTCTGCGCGACGATCGGGTCGTTTTACAACAAGTCGGTCGCCGAGAGATACGGCGCCAAGATCGTCGGGCTCGACGGCTCCGACAAGCCGCTCGTCGCGCTGAAGCAGGGCAATTGCGTAGGCTATCTTTATGACCAGACATTCATCCAAGGCAAACTGCTCGATAAGCAATGGTCGGCCGATTATTCCATGCCGCTGAAGGGCATCATGGAGACTCCTTGGATCATGGCCGTGGCGCCGGGCAATGACGACCTGAGGGATTTCGTTTCCAAGGCCACGATCGAGTGGATGAAGAAGGGCACGATCGTCGAGCTCGAACAGAAGTGGGGCATCACGCCCACCGATTATTCAAAGCGCATGCACGACAAGTACAAGAACCAGAGCTGACATGCCTCGAGCGACCGGCGCGCTCGTGGAAAGACCGCGCGCCTTGGTTGCCTCTGCCAGTGGGTGATATGCATGCAGGAAATCGCCGCTTGGTTTCGTAGCCTCTACGAAACTACAGGGCTGAATTTCACGATCTTCTACGATCCCTACGATGCGGCCCAGTTCGCCAGGGGCGTCGGCATGACGATCTATCTGAGCGTCGTGTCGATCCTCATCAGCCTGGTCGTGGGGGTGATCGGCGCCTGGCTGCAAAGCTCGCGGATCGGGATCGTGCGCGGCCTCGTCGAGATCTTCGTCGTCATTTTCCGCAACACGCCGCCCTTGGTTCAGATCTTCTTCTTCTATTTCGGCATGGGTGAGCTGCTGCCAGCCACCTACAACGACATCGGCCTGCGCGAGCCGCTGCTCAGCAACGTGCAGTGGGCGATCATTTCCCTTTCCCTGTTCGCCGGCGCCTTCAACATCGAAATCTTCCGGTCCGGAATCGAAGCAGTGCCTCAAACCACGGTGGAGGCGGCCGAAGCCCTCGGCTATACGCGCCTCGGCGCTTACCGCCATGTCGTCCTGCCGCTGGCGCTGCGCGTCTGCCTGCCGGCGTTGAACAACAATCTGGTCAATCTGCTGAAGACCACGACGCTTGCCTACGCCATCGCGGTTCCCGAGGCGCTTTATGCGGTCACGCAAATCTGGGCGGAATCGCAGAACGTGACGGAAATGATGTGCGTGCTGTTGGCTACGTTCGTTCTGCTGGTCGGCGTGCTCGTATGGGTCATGCACCGCTGGGAGCGGTCGCTGCGCATCCCGGGATTCGGCCAATGACGGAAGGGCGCATCAAACCAATGACCGACCTGCCCGTGCTGCTGCCGGTTCGGCCACCTTCCGTGCCGGCTTTGCGGTTTCGTGCCTGGCACGGCCTGGCTTTGGTCGCGGCAGTGCTTTTGTTTGCGCCCACCGCCGGTGCCCAGACGGGTTCGCAAGAGCTGTCGATAATCGGCGTCATCATCAAATGGATGCCGCTGCTTTTGACCGGCTTCGGCTTCAATCTGCTCATTTCCGTGCTGTCGATGGCGCTGGGCACGATCGTGGGTCTTGGCCTTGGCCTGCTGCAGCTGAGCGAGTTCCACTGGCTCAGCCGCTGCGCGTGGGTGCTGACCCAGTTCTTCCGCAACGCGCCATGGCTGGTGCTGCTGTTCTTCGCCATGTACCTGATCCCCTACCAGTTCCGCATCGGCGACGTCACGGTTCCGTTTCCTGACTGGGTCAAGGCTGTCATCGGCTTCGCGCTGCCGGTCATGGCCAATGTCGCCGAGATCGTGCGCGGGGCGGTGCAATCCATTTCCAGCGGCCAATGGGAAGCGGCCGACTCGCTGGCCTTCACCCGCCGGCAGACGATGTGGATGATCATCCTGCCGCAATGCGTGAAGCGGATGCTGCCACCCTGGATGAACCTCTATTCGCTCGTCACGATGGCGACGGTGCTGGCCTCGGTCGTGGGCATCAACGAGATGCTGACCCTGACCGCGCAGGTTCACAATGCCGAAGGCGGCCGGACGGACCTTTTGGCGCCGCTCTACGCTTTCGCGCTGCTGTGCTTCTTCATCTACTGCTACCCGATCAATCTTTGGACTGTCCGTCTCGAGCGGCGCTTCAACGTCAAGAGCTGAGCCATGGCCTGGACCCCCGATGAACCGATGGTGCGTCTCCAGGACGTGCACAAGTCGTTCGGCCAGATCGAAGTGCTCAAGGGCATCAGCCTTCAGGTGATGAAGGGCGAGGTCATCTGCATCATAGGGCCGTCCGGCTCCGGCAAATCGACATTGATCCGGTCCATCAACGCGCTGGTGCCGATCAATTCCGGCTCGATCACCGTCGAGGGACAGGAAGTCAACGATCCGGCAGTGGACAAGCTGGCGCTGCGCCGCAAGGTGGGCATGGTCTTCCAGCAGTACAATCTGTTTCCGCACAAGACCGCGCTGCAAAACATCATGATGGCGCCGATCCACGTTCTCAAGCAGGATCGCCGCGAGGTCGAGGCACGCGCACGGGCGCTCGTCAGGAAGGTCCGTCTCGAGGGGAAGGAAGACGCCTATCCGGGAGAGTTGTCGGGCGGCCAGCAGCAGCGCGTCGCCATTGCCCGCTCGCTCGCCATGCGTCCGGACCTGATGCTGTTCGACGAGGTGACGGCCGCGCTCGACCCCGAAACCGTCAAGGAAGTACTGGTCACGATACGCGAACTGGCGGGTGAAGGAATGACGTGCATTCTGGTCACGCATGAGATGGGTTTTGCACGCGAGATCGCCAACCGCATCTATTTCACCGATCAAGGCGTCATCGTGGAGCACGGCTCGCCGCAGGAAATATTGGACCACCCACGAGAGGCGCGGACGAAGGCGTTTCTGGAGCAGGTGCTGTAGATCGTCTTGCGGCTGCGTTCTTTCGCCGGCGACCAGGCCGTCCGAGCCGGTCGGGTGGCAGGCGGCCGGGCGAGTGCCTAGGTGAAGGACAACGATCAACCTCTATCAATCAAAACGCGAGGAGGCGCGCATGCGGATCAAGGTCGAAACCCGGCAAGACGGCGACGTCGACGTGCCCCGGAGGTTCAACCTCAACGGCGAGCAGATTGATGTTTTCGAGATGGTCGACCAATGGTTCGGCGCCGACTACCGCTATTGCAAGGTCAAGGGCAGCGATGGCGCGCTTTACATCCTGCGGCACGACGAAGCCCGATCGGAATGGTGCCTCACAATGTTTGCCAGTGAGCGGGCGCAGGCCGTGACGGCCGGATGGACCTCGCCGAGCCAAAGCGCCGTCGTCAAGGGATCACTTCAGTAGGAATTATCGCCCGACGGCGGGAACCTCAGGGATCCTTGCAGATCGGCACGGGTTGCGGAGGCGGCAATGGGTGATCCTTCTTGTATTGCGCGATGATCGGCTCGAGCATCCTCTTCGGCCAGAATTTCGGAGCGCCGATTTCCTTCAGGCAGGACGCGTTCCAGTACAGTCCGGCAGCCGAGGTCGATTGTCTGGCCGCCACGGTACGCGCCATGGCGGCAATGTCTCGCGATTCCGGATAGATGTAGAGCGTCGTCGGATTGTCCTTCACCATCGGGATGATCTGCTCGGCATCCGCGGGCGACCAACTTGTGCAGCCATTGCTGCGGCCGCCGGCATAATTCACCAGCTTGCCAAAGGGAACATAGCCGTCGTGGTCGGCGTATGAGCTGTTCGGGCTTTTGCGAAGGCACATTCCCCTCAGCAGCGCCGCCGGGTGCCCGCCGATCACGCGTTGCCTGGCGTTGGCGGTTTCGCCTTCGCCATCGAACTGTATGAAGGTGCGCATGAACACCGCGTTCTGCTTCGCGCCGACGCGGTAGAAACCCTTGAACGACGTCTTCGCCTCGGCGGTCATGTAAGCGCCGCCGGCCGTCAGTTCCGAGTCCATCGCGTTGCCGAAGTTCTTGGCGCAACGCCTGCCGTTGGAAAAATCCGCAACGCCTTTCAGGTTACGGCCGCCGCCGTGACCGGCCGAGACCGCGCGGAACGACTGCTCGGCCTCGCAGATGATGTAGTAGCGGCGTCCTAGCACTCCGTTACCCAGATCGCCGGGACGCGTCGCGTCCATGGCGAAGTAGCAGGGATTTTTCACGGAACCTTCGCTCACCTTCCTCAGGTAAAGCGCGCGTGCCCGTTCCAAGACCACCTGAGCGATCTGGCCGTCGCCTTCGCCGACATGGGCCTGCAGCCAGGTCGGAATGCTCGACGACCGCAGCGCCGCGAAGGATCGGGCCGACATCGTCAGCGCGCCGGCAATGGCGAGGAAGCAGACAATCGCGACGCCAAGCGGAACAGATCTCAACCGCACCGGATTATTTCCCCTCTCCAGCCGCTATTTCCTACGATGAATCACCTGCGCCAATCATAAAAGCCATCGCGCCGATCGGCGAAACACTTCTAGTTTAGCGTGCCCTGAACATCCGTGATTCCCGGCCCGTTCGTGTTGGGGTATCATGTGATTCCGGCGCGCCCACGTCTCCTCCCTCCATCGGGAAAGCATCGTCCATGCGGGGCATTGGATCACTCAACCGACTGTTCGAGCACCAGGCATAAGGAGGGGTTGCGAAGACTGCTCGCACCAGGAGGTTTTTCGATGCGGCTTTCCGCGCCCGTCTATCGTCTGAAGCGCCAGGCCAGGCTCCTTTCCCGCAGGGAAGGAGTGCCGCTTCACCAAGCCCTCGATCGGGTCGCCGCCGGGGAGGGCTTCGCCAGCTGGAGCCTGCTTGCGGCCAAAGCCACAGAAGCGACACCCGCAGGCAGCCTGCTTGCGCAACTGGCGCCTGGCGACCTCGTGCTGGTCGGCGCAAGGCCTGGCCAAGGCAAGACCTTGATGAGCCTCGAGCTTGCGGTCGAGGCGATGAAGTCCGGCCGACAAAGCGTGTTCTTTACGCTGGAGTACACGCACACGGACATTCTAGACCGGTTTCGCGCCATCGAGGCCGAGCCGGCGCTCTTCGACGGCTTGTTCGAATTCGACAATTCGGACGCCATCTGTGCCGACTACATCATCGGCCGGTTGCGGACGGCGCCTCGCGGGACGCTAGCGGTCATCGACTACCTGCAACTTCTCGACCAGAGGCGCGAGAATCCGGAGCTGAAGATACAGGTTCCGATGTTGCGGTCTTTTGCGCGCGACAGGGGACTGATCCTGATCTTCATCTCGCAGATCGACCGGTCGTACGATCCGTCCAGGAAGCCATTTCCCGACCTTGGCGATGTCCGGCTGCCGAACCCTTTGGATTTGTCGCTCTTCGACAAGATGTGCTTCCTGAACAAGGGCGAAATCCGCTTTCAGGCAGCTTGAGCGCAATCCTTGCCGCAGCTATGCCTGCCGGGTCTGCACGAGGACACCGGATCATGGTCGAAATCGTCAAGCCCGCACTCGAACACCTGCCGTCCTACAAGGCAGCGCTGGAACGCGGCTGGTCGCCGGACAATGTGCGGCTCCTGGAAGCGACGCGTGAGCAGCTCGAGGCCATCGAGGAAGACCCGGTGGCATTTCTCGCCGGTCTTGACGACCCAGAGGCGAAAGGGCCGCCGATCACATTGCCGGACGGCACGACGGTGCCACGCCTGCCGGGTTTCCGGCGCTGGATCTGGGATGGCGAAATTGCCGGCTCGATCGGGCTGCGCTGGCAGAAGGGCACGTCGGCGCTGCCGCCGCACGTGCTCGGCCATATCGGTTACGCCGTGGTGCCTTGGAAGCGAGGCCGCGGCTATGCCACCGAGGCGCTGCGGCTGATGCTGGACGAGGCGAGGGCAGTGGGTCTCGACTATGTCGAGATCACCACGGATCTCGACAATCTTGCGTCACAGAAGGTGATCCTGGCCAACGGCGGCGTTCTCGCCAGACGGTTCGCCAAGCTCGCCGCCTATGGCGGCGCGGAGAGCCTCAAGTACCGGATTGACCTTTAATTCTGTAAGAGCGCCTCATGCGCCTATTCGCTGGGCTTGGCGACGGAGCGGCGGCCTTACTCCGCCGCGGCCGGCAGCGGCGGCGTCGCGCGGCTGCGCCATTCCCAGCCCTGCGAGGCGAGTGCGACGACCACGGCCACCAGCATGGCGAGCGCTCCGGCAACCGGCAGGCTGCGATAGCTGAAGCCGGCATTGAGCATTGCCGCGCCCAGCGATGCGGCGAGCGCGATGCCGACGTTGAAGCCGGACGGGATGAGCGAGGAGGCCAGGTTAGACGCGTCCGCGGTCCAGGCGAGGATGCGGGTCTGGATCGGCGCGCCGATGGCGAAGTTGAGGCCGCCCCAGATGACGATCGCGACGATCATCGGCACCGGATAGGGGCTGACGGCGTAGATGACGCCAAGCATCACCGCCTGCAGGAAAAGCATGGTGATCAGCGACGGCATCAGCTTCCAGTCGGCGAGCTTGCCGCCCAAAAGAACGCCGATCGTGGCGCCGACGCCATTGAGCAGCAGCACGAAGGGGATCAGGCTCTCGTCGAGGCCGGTGATTTCGAGCAGCGTCGGCGTGATATAGGTGAAGAGGCCGAACTGGCCGATCATCAGCATCAGCATCAGGATGAGCGAGGTCCAGACCTGCTGACGGCCGAGCACACGCACTTCACGCGCCAGGCCGGCGGGCCGGTTGGCTGCGCCCGCGGTGCGCGGCAGCAGCGCGGCGATGGCGATGATCGCGACGATGCCCAGCGCGCACATCACCCAGAAGGTCGCGCGCCAGCCCCAGAGACCGCCGATCGCGGTGCCGGCCGGCACGCCGATGACGTTGGAGACGGTCAGTCCCGAGAGGATGACCGCCACAGCCCGACCGCGCTGATCTTCGCGCACCAGGCCGACCGCGACGACCATGGCGACACCGAAATAGCAGCCATGCGCCACGGCGGTCGCGACACGCAGCAGAAGCATCGAAGTGAAATCGGGCGCCAGCGCGCAGGCGGCCTGGCCAAGGGTGAAGGCGATCGTCAGCCCGATGAGCAGCGCCTTGCGCGAGACCCTGCTGGTGGCGAGCGCCAGCAGCGGACCGCCTATGGCGATGCCGCAAGCGTAGCCGGAGACGAGATAGCCGGCAGTGGGAACGGCAACGCCGAGACCCTCCGCCACCTCCGGCAGCACGCCGGCGATGACGAACTCAGTCGTGCCGAAAGCGAAGGCGGCAATGAACAGGGCAATTAGCGGCAGCATGGCGCAAAGGGTTGGTTTGAATGCAGGGCGTCAAACCACGGATGCGCGCTGCCGGCAATGCAGAAATTGTCGACGCCGCTTTAGCTTTTCTTGACCGGGCTCAGCTCTGCCTCGGTCGCCGGCGACGAGGCCGGCTTCTTGTGCCTGCCGTAAGGAATTTTCAGCCACGCTCGCTCATGAAGGTAGAAGAGCAGCGATTTGGTGACAACTTCAGTGCCGCCGATGGCTGCAGCGAGCTTGATGCTTCCAGTCACCACGAGGGAGATGATCATCGTGTCGATCGTGCCGGTTGCGCGCCAGGAAAGCGCCTTGACGAAGCTGCGCGAATGGGTGTCCATCGACTAAATCATCCTCCCGTTAGGCCTCGGATGTTCCTTAGCCGACGCATGCGAGGATGAGCAAAGACTAAATTTTGTCAGCCCGCTTTGAGCCGCGAGCCGCCGAGCAGGCCGCGTTCCTCGAGCACGGGATAAGCCATGGAGGCGAGCAGCGAGTTGATCTGCTTGAGGTCGCGGATGGTGTCGAGGTGAATGGAACTGGTCTCGACGCTTTTGGCGGTGCCGTCGCGCAGCCTTACGAAATGGCTGGCGCTCGTCTCTTTCTCGCGCTCGCGCAGCAGGTCCTTCTCCAGCACCAATTGCCGGGCAGTTTCGGGGTCGCGCGAGACCAGCACATTGAAGGCTAGCCGCGCATTGGCGAGCACCGAGGCATGGAAGGCGAAGAGCTCGCGCCAGCCCTCGGGCGTGAACTCCAGTCCGCGCTCGAGCTTCTTCCTGACATGCACCAGCATGTTGCGCACGACGATGTCGCCGACCTGCTCCAGCTTGACGCAGGCGCCGATCAGTTCCTGGCAGCGTAGCGCCTCGTCCTCGCTGAGCGGGTTCTTCGTCACCTTGGCGAGATAGAGCTTTATCGCCGCGTGCTTTTTATCGACACGGTCGTCGAGGGCGGCCAGTGCCTTGATCTTGTCGCTGTCTGCGCTCTCGTAGAGCTCGATGATGCGCTTCAGCATGATCTCGACCGTCTCGCAGACCCGCACCACCTCGCGCGTGGCATTGGCCAGCGCCTGGCTCGGCGTGTCGAGCGCGCTCTCGTTCAGCGCCGACAGTTCGACGACGTCGAGCGCTGCCGCCGGTTCGGGCTTCGCGCCGAGCGCCACGATGCTTTCGGAGGCACGGTAGACGAGGCCGGCGAGCGGCAGGCCAGCCAGCAGGATGACCACGTTGAACAGGATGTGCGCGTTGACGATCTGGTCCGGCCCGGTCGCGCCGAGAAAGCCGACCGGCGGCTTCACCGTCATGAACAGGATCAGCATGATCAGCGAGCCCATACCGCGCATCAGGAGGTTGCCGACCGGCAGGACGCGGACGCCGGGATCGGCATTGCGGGTCAGCAACGGCGCGATGATGGAGGAGCCGAGATTGACGCCGAGCACCAACACGATGCCGAGCTCCGGCGGGATGAAGCCGCGGCCGGCCAGCGTCACCATCAACAGCACGGCGGCGATTGAGGAGTGGAACAGCCAGGTGACGAGTGCCGCCAGAAGATAGGCGGTTATGGGATCGCCGGAGAAATAATTGACGATCATCGGCATCAGCGTGCTCTGGCGCAGCGGCTCCGAGGCCTGACCGATCATCTCCAGCGACAGCAGCAGCAGGGCAATGCCGACCAGGATGCGGCCGAACTGGCGCCAATCGCGCCGTTCGGTGGCCATGAACATGACCGTTCCGGCGACGAGGCAGACCGGCACCAGAAGCGACAGGTCGAAGGTCAACAGCTTGACGACAAGCGCCGAGCCGATCTCGGCGCCGCGCACGGCAAGCTGCCCGGCGGCACCCGATACGATGCCGGCGCCGGCGAAGGAGCCGACCAGGAGCGTGACGGCGGTGGAGCTCTGCAAGGCGATCGCCAGACCGCAGCCGGCCAGCACCGCCATCAGCGGATTGCGCATCGTGGCGCGCAGCCTGTGGCGCAGCACATCGCCATAGGCGCGCTCGACACCTGTCTTCACCATACGGGTGGCAAACAGCATTAGCGCCACCGCGCCGGCGAGATGCAGAAGGACGACGGATCCGCTCATGCCGAACTCCGCGACGAGGCGGCAAGGAAGCGGAAAAGGGTACGAATCGCGAGCATTTCGAAGGTCGAGACTACAGCAGTTTACATTAGCCGGATAATAAATTTTGCCCGATTCGGCCGTCGTTCGGCACGCGACGGCGTGTGTCGGAAATGGATAGAGGGCACATTGGTTGCATGCCGCCTGTGAATCGGGCGGCATGCTTCACGCGAATGCCTGGCCGATGATCTGCCCGGTCTCTGCAAGTTGTTGAAGCAGCTTATATAAGCATTGGAAATCATTACAGGATTGTAATCCTGACGTTCAGTTTCGGTTCATCCGGGCCCGGCTATCTCCTTGCCTATCGACAACCAAGGAGCACCAGCCATGAAGCGTCTCATACTTTCCGTCGTCACCGCCTCGATGCTGGCCGCCTCGGCCCTCTCGGGCCAGGCCGCGCCGTTCAACCAGCCGAGCGCGCCGCAGTCGAACTACACCCAGGTCGACTGGCAGAAGCCGGGCGTCGTGAAGAAGAAGGTGGTGGTCAAGAAGAAGGTGGTGGTGAGGCGCAGCCATTGGCGCAGCGGCCAGAGATATTCCAACTGGAAGCGCCATCAGGCGGTGCGCGACTGGAACCGTTACGGTCTGCGCCGTCCTGGTCCCGGCCAGGAGTGGATCCGTGTCGGCAACGACTATCTTTTGGTCAGCATCGTCTCCGGCATCATCTTCGGCGCGATCGCCGCGCACTGACCCGGCAACGGTCCGAACACTGAAGAGGCGGCCGCTCGGCCGCCTTCTTTTTGTCTGTGAAAAGCGGGTACGATAGGCTTTAACGAGTCGTCGCGCCCGGACGGCTTGATTATATGGAGGGCAAACGAGCCTTTCCCGATGCGCTTTCCGCCCGCCTTCCTCGACGAGATACGCGACCGCGTGCCGATTTCCTCGGTCATCGGCCAGCGCGTCTCCTGGGACAGGAAGAAGTCAAACGCGTCGCGCGGCGATTTCTGGGCATGCTGTCCGTTTCACGGCGAGAAGAGCCCGTCCTTCCACTGCGAGGACAAGAAGGGGCGCTACCATTGCTTCGGCTGCTCGGTCTCGGGCGATCATTTCAAGTTCCTGACCGAGCTCGACGGCATGAGCTTTCCCGAAGCGGTCGAAAAGATCGCCGAGATGGCCGGCGTGCCGATGCCGGTGCGCGATGCCGCCGAGGAGCGGCGCGAGAAGGAACGCGCCAGCCTGGCTGACGTCATGGAGATGGCGACCGTCTTCTTCCAGGAGCGGCTGCAGGGACCGGAAGGGGCAAAAGCCCGCGCCTATCTGCGCGACCGCGGCCTGACGCCGGCGACGCAGCAGTCCTTCCGGCTCGGCTATGCGCCGGACAGCCGCAACGCGCTGAAGGAATATCTCGCCGCCAGGGGCGTGCCGAAGGCCGATATCGAGGCCTGCGGGCTGGTGCGGCATGGCGACGACATCCCGGTCTCCTACGACTGGTTCCGGGACCGCATCATGTTTCCGATCCCGGATTCGCGTGGGCGGATCATCGCCTTCGGCGGACGCGCGCTGGCGCCGGACGCGCTCGCGAAATACATGAACTCGCCTGAGACCGAGCTCTTCCACAAGGGCAATGTGCTCTACAATTTCGCCCGCGCGCGCAAGGCGGTGGCCAAGGGCGGCACGGTGATCGCCGTCGAAGGCTATATGGACGTGATCGCGCTGGCGCAGGCGGGCTTCGAGAACGCCGTGGCGCCGCTCGGCACCGCGCTCACCGAAAACCAGCTCGAGCTATTATGGCGCATGGCCGGCGAACCGGTGCTTTGCTTCGACGGCGATCAGGCCGGGCTGAAGGCGGCTTGGCGCGCCGCGGACCTCGCGCTGCCGGCGATCCAGCCCGGGCGCTCCGCGCGCTTCGCGCTGCTGCCCGAAGGCAAGGATCCGGACGACCTCGTCAAGATGGACGGTCCGGACGCCTTTCGCGCGGTGTTGTCGGAAGCGAGACCGCTTGCCGATCTTTTGTGGATGCGCGAGACGGCCGGCGGCGTCTTCGACACGCCGGAGCGGCGGGCGGAGCTCGAAAAGACGCTGCGCGAGCTCACCGGCCGCATCCGCGACGAAAGCCTGCGCTACCACTATCAACAGGAGATGCGCGAGCGCGTCTTGAGCTTCTTCGGCTCGCAGCGCGGCGCGCGGCAAGGCCATCAAGGGGGGCGCCAGGACGGTCGGCCGGGCGAGCGCGGCAGAGGTTCGGCGCCAGGCGGGGCATTTGGCCGGGGCGCGGCCGGCGCGCGCGCCGCCATCACCGAAAGCCTCGGCCGCTCGGCGCTGGTCAAGCGGACGGGCGAGGCCATGTCGGTGCGTGAGGCGACGATCATTGTGGCCCTGGTCAACCATCCGCCGCTGATCGACGAGAATTTCGCGCATGTCGAATTCCTCGACCTTGCCAATTCGGATTTGAAGAGGCTCCACGGCGCCATCCTCGACGCGATGGCGCATGACGCGGCCGACGACCGCGACGCTGTGATCGCGACCATCGAGCGCGCCGGCTGCGGCGGCATCTGGGAGCGTGCGGTCGCGCTGATCAAGCGCGCAAGGCAGTGGCCGGCGCTCGAAACCGCAGGCCTTGACGATGCCCGCGACGCCTTCAACCAGGCGCTGCACTTGCAGCGCAGCGCGCGCACCTTACATAGAGAGCTGAAACAGGCGCAGGCGGCGCTCGATGCAGACCCTTCGGATGAAAACTTCCGGCATCTCGTCGAGATTCAAGCGCAATTCAACGATGTACAGGCAACGGAAGCGCTGATCGAAGGGTTCGGCGTTTCGTCGGGCAGGGCTGGACGCGTTTAGGTCCAGCCGGCCGCGAAAATGAAGTGGAAATGCGCAGGCGCGTCGAATCGACGCCTCTAAGTCGGGTAATTGATTCGCTTTTTTCATGCGAATCATGCCAGAGGCGCTTGACCTTCTGGCAGATTGGCGGAATCAGGACGATTCGAAACGTTAACCGTGCCCCGGCGTCGGCGGGAAATTTTGAGCGATGTGAGGTGCTGGTCACTGGACAGGCGAAAGGCCTGCCACAGATACCAGGGTTAATCTGGACTTAACGAGAGATGCGGCTACTGGTTCCCCGGTAAGAAGCGTTCTGGTGCGAGCGCATCCGGTATGACCGGCCCGGCAGCTTACGCGGTCGATATTCGGCCGCTTGGAGACGACAAAGAATGGCGACAAAGGAAAAGGAAGAGGTCGAGACCGAACGCGAAGGCGCCACCGATGGCCCTCTGCTCGACCTTTCCGATGATGCTGTCAAGAAGATGATCAAGGCCGCCAAGAAGCGCGGCTACGTGACCATGGACGAGCTGAACTCGGTGCTGCCTTCGGAGGAAGTGACCTCCGAGCAGATCGAGGACACGATGGCCATGCTGTCCGACATGGGCATCAACGTCGTCGAGGACGACGAGCAGGGCGAGGAGGCAGAAGCGGCCGACTCGGGTGCCGATTCCGACGAGGACGCCAACGAGCTCGCCGAGCAGACCGGCACCGCCGTCGCCACCACGACCGCCAAGAAAGAGCCGACCGATCGCACCGACGACCCGGTGCGCATGTATCTGCGCGAGATGGGCTCGGTCGAGCTTCTGTCGCGCGAGGGCGAAATCGCGATCGCCAAGCGCATCGAGGCCGGCCGCGAGACGATGATCGCGGGCCTGTGCGAAAGCCCGCTCACCTTCCAGGCGATCATCATCTGGCGCGACGAGCTCAACGAATCGAAGATCCTGCTGCGCGAGATCATCGACCTCGAGGCGACCTATGCCGGCCCCGAGGCCAAGCAGGCGCCGGTCGTCGAACGCGTCGAGGAAGCCCCCAAGCCCGAGGAAAAGCCGCGCGGCCGCGCGGCCGCGCGCGACGAAGAGGACGACATCACCAATGTCGGCGGCGACACGCGCGGGCTCGAGGAAGAGGAAGACGACGAGGACGAGGCAAGCCTGTCGCTGGCCGCGATGGAAGCGGAGCTGCGTCCGCAGGTGATGGAGACGCTCGACGTCATCGCCGACACCTACAAGAAGCTGCGCAAGCTGCAGGACCAGCAGGTCGAGAACCGCCTCGCGGCCGCCGGCACGCTTTCGCCCAGCCAGGATCGCCGGCTGAAGGAGCTGAAGGATCAGCTCATCAAGGCGGTGAAGTCGCTGTCGCTCAACACGGCGCGCATCGAAGCGCTGGTCGAGCAGCTCTACGACATCAACAAGCGCCTGGTGCAGAACGAAGGCAAGCTGCTTCGTCTGGCCGAAAGCTACGGCGTGCGCCGCGAGGAATTCCTCAAGGAATATCAGGGCTCGGAACTCGATCCGAACTGGACGCGCTCGATCGCCAATTTGACGTCGCGCGGCTGGAAGGAATTCACCAAGAACGAGAAGGACGCGATCAAGGAGCTGCGCGCCGAGATCCAGAGCCTCGCCACCGAGACCGCGATCTCGATCCTGGAATTCCGCAGGATCGTGAACCAGGTGCAGAAGGGCGAGCGCGAAGCCGCGATCGCCAAGAAGGAAATGGTGGAGGCGAACCTTCGCCTCGTCATCTCGATCGCCAAGAAGTACACCAACCGCGGCCTGCAGTTCCTCGACCTGATCCAGGAAGGCAATATCGGCCTGATGAAGGCGGTCGACAAATTCGAATACCGCCGCGGCTACAAGTTCTCGACCTACGCGACGTGGTGGATCCGGCAGGCGATCACCCGCTCGATCGCCGACCAGGCGCGCACCATCCGCATTCCGGTGCATATGATCGAGACGATCAACAAGATCGTGCGCACCTCGCGCCAGATGCTGCACGAGATCGGCCGCGAGCCGACGCCGGAGGAACTGGCCGAGAAGCTCGCCATGCCGCTGGAAAAAGTGCGCAAGGTGCTGAAGATCGCCAAGGAGCCGATCTCGCTCGAGACCCCCGTGGGCGACGAGGAGGATTCGCATCTCGGCGATTTCATCGAGGACAAGATGGCGATCCTGCCGATCGATGCGGCGATCCAGGCCAATCTGCGCGAGACGACGACGCGCGTGCTCGCCTCGCTCACCCCGCGCGAGGAGCGCGTGCTCAGAATGCGCTTCGGCATCGGCATGAACACCGACCACACGCTTGAAGAGGTCGGCCAGCAGTTCTCGGTCACCCGCGAACGCATCCGCCAGATCGAGGCCAAGGCGCTGCGCAAGCTCAAGCATCCGAGCCGCTCGCGCAAGCTGAGAAGCTTCCTCGACAGCTGATACGAAAATCACGGACAGGCAAAATAGAAAGGGCGTCTTGGGCGCCCTTTTTTGCGTCTCCAGCCACAGCACTGCCTTGCCGGGGCTGCCCGACAGGAGTTTAATTTCAAGGTCGGATGCATTTCTGGGCGACAAGCCGGATGCCCGCCCCGGCGCCGGCCGTAACGGCCAGGCGCCGCGCTCCGTGGCACCGGAGGGAGGTGTGTCATGACGACCTACATCATGCTGATCAACTGGACGGAGCAGGGCGCCAAGAACGTACGTGAGTCGCCGAAGCGGCTTGACGCCGCCAAGAAGCAGCTGAGCGAGATGGGCGGTTCGTTCAAGGCGTTTTATCTGACCATGGGCGAGTGCGACATGGTGGCCGTGGTCGAGGCGCCGGACGATGCGGTGCTCGCCCGTTTCGCGCTGATGCTGTCGTCGGGCGGCAGTGTACGAACGCGCACGCTCAAGGCCTTCCCGGAATTCGCCTATCGCGAGATCATCACCTCGCTCGGGTGAAGCGGCAACGGAGACAAGGCTCAGTTGGAGCTGTGCGTCACATTGCGATGCCACACCGCGTCGCCGATAGTCGCGCGATGTCCAAGCCTCGGCTCACCGTCTGGTACAACACGCGCTGCCCGGTCTGCGATGCCGGCATCAGGCGTCAAAGGAGGCGGCTGGTCGAGGCGGTCAAGGCCGGCCGCGTCGAATTCCGCGACATCAATTTCGAGCCGGCGGCGCTGGCCGAACATGGCGCCTCGCTCGAGGACATCCGCCGCCGGCTGCATGCGACCGATGCCGAGGGCAGGCTGCTGGTGGGCGCCGACGTGGCGGTCGCGGTCTGGCGGATGACGCCGGGCGAGGGCTGGCTGGCGGGACTCTTCGGCAACCCGGTCGCGCTGCCGCTGACGCGCTTTGCCTATGATCGTTTCGCCGACCTGCTCTATGCCTGGAACCGCCGCAACGGCCGCTGGTAGCGGCACGTGTACCGCCGGCAAGGCCCGGAGCACGTCGGGCATATGCCCGGAAAGACCGGGTGGATGCGTTGCTTGACGTCAGA
The DNA here is from genome assembly GCA_004963905.1 of Mesorhizobium sp. Classification (GTDB taxonomy): domain Bacteria; phylum Pseudomonadota; class Alphaproteobacteria; order Rhizobiales; family Rhizobiaceae; genus Mesorhizobium. The sequence goes on along the minus strand of SUGL01000002.1, from coordinate 293,585 downwards.
CGCTTACGGAGCAGTCGGCGATCCTCGCGGGCGTTCTAGCGGCTGACTCTCATGAAATCAATCCGGCTGGCGGCTCTTTCAGATACATCGTAAGATATATCTTGACTCCGCAGAAGAAGCGACCTAACTAAGATATATCGTAAGACATAACTCAAGGAGCAATCCATGCACAGACACAGCCATTCCGGGCACAACCATTTCGGCGAGCGCATGTTCATGCATATGGCCGGCCGTTTCGGCGGGCGGGGCGGTGGCTTCGGGCCGTTCGGCCACGGCATGCGCGGCGGCGGCCGCGGCGGCCCGGGCGACATGTTCCGCGCCGGCCGCATGCTGGCCGATGGCGATCTCAAGCTGATCACCCTGTCGCTTCTGGCCGAGGCGCCGCGCCACGGCTACGACATCATCAAGGCGCTGGAGGAGCGCACCAGCGGCATCTACAGCCCGAGCCCGGGCGTGGTCTATCCGACCCTGACCTTCCTCGAGGAAGCGGGCTATGCCGTTTCGTCCAGCGAAGGCAACAAGAAGGTGTTTTCGATCACCGAGGCGGGCAGGGCGCATCTCGAGGAAAACCGCGAGATGATCGATAACGTGCTCGACCACCTCGAGCGGTTCGGCCGCAAGATGGCCAAGGCGCGGGACTGGTTCGGCTGGAACGACGAGGGCGAGGATGGCCGACGCGGCCGCCATGAAAGGCGGGATGAAAAGCGCGACCGGTTCCGCGCGCTGCGTCACCGGCTGCGTGCCGCGCTCAGCGATATCGTCGATGCGAGCGAAGACAAGCAGGCCGAGGCGATCAGCATCCTGGAGGACGCCGCGGCGGCGCTCGAGGCGCTGTCGCGCCGCTGAGGACGACGGCTGGCTTCGAAGGAGCTATTGCCGGCTCAATGAAGGACCGCTACTGAAAATCGTCCTGCGGCACGCTATGTGATGCAGGACGATTTGCCGTTGGAGGATGCGCTATGTCTTTTCTGAAACGTCTTTTCGGCGGCGGTGGTGGCGAGGCAACCGAGTCCGGAAGCTCGAAGCCGGCAAAGCAGGTCGAGCACAAGGGCTTCCTGATCAGCGCCACGCCCTACAAGGCCGATGGCCAGTACCAGACTTGCGGCGTCGTCTCCAAGGAAGTGGACGGCGTGATGAAGGAGCACCGCTTCATCCGCGCCGACCGTTTCGCCGGGCTGGACGACGCCGTCGACATCTCGATCAAGAAGGGAATCCAACTCGTCGACGAGCAGGGCGAGAGGATGTTCGGCTAGGCGCTGCCTCTCGGCAGCTGCTGCGATAGCATTCTCGATCCGGTTTATCCGTACCGAGCTCATCGCCATCGATCTCTCGCTAGAACGAGACCTTGTCGCCGCCCTTGAGCTGCAGGATCTGGCGCGCCTCGTCGGGCGTGGCGATGGAGGCGCCGAGCCCCTCGATGATCTGGCGAACCTTGGTCACCTGTTCGGCGCTGGAGCGGGCAAGCTTGCCCTTGCCGATCCACAGCGAGTCCTCCAGCCCGACCCGCACATTGCCGCCGAGCGCGATCGCCTGCGTGGCGATCGGCAGCTGGTGGCGGCCGGCGCCCAACACCGACCAGTGATAGTCGTTGCCGAACAGGCGGTCGGCCGTGCGCTTCATGTGGGCGACATCTTCCGGGTGGGTGCCGATACCGCCGAGGATGCCGAACACGCTCTGGACGAAGAACGGCGCCTTCACCAGGCCGCGGTCGACGAAATGCGCCAGCGTGTAGAGGTGGCCGATGTCGTAGCACTCGATCTCGAAGCGCGTGCCGTTGTCGGCGCAGGTGCGCAGTATGTGCTCGATGTCGCCGAAAGTGTTGCGGAAGATGCGGTCGCGCGACGATTCGAGATAGGGCCGCTCCCAGTCGTGCTCGAAGGTCTTGAACCGCTCCAGCATCGGAAACAGCGCGAAATTCATCGACCCCATGTTGAGCGAGGCGACCTCAGGCGCGAAAACCTTTGCCGGCTTGACCCGCTCCTCCACGCTCATCGTCGCGGCGCCGCCGGTGGTGATGTTGACGACGCAGTTGGAGCGTTGCTTGATGACCTGCAGGAAAGGGGCGAACGCCTCCGTCGACTGATCGGGGCGACCGTCGACCGGATTGCGCGCATGAAGGTGGACGATCGCAGCACCCGCCTCGGCCGCCTCGATGGCCGCGGTCGCGATCTCTTCCGCCGTCACCGGCAGGTGCGGCGACATCGACGGGGTATGGATCGATCCCGTGACCGCGCAGGTGATGATGATCTTGTTCTGGTTCGCCACGTTTGATGCCCTGATCTTCTCGCTATAGCCGCGGCCGTTTGACGGCCGCTTGTGTTATGCTGGAAATGAACTGCTTCGACTATCACAAAGCAGCGTAACCGGCGGTGGCGCCGGTGTCAGCCCGGTGAACAGCACCCCGGTCGGTGGTGCTTTCGCCGACGAACACGGTCAGCCTTGCGGCAGTGTCGCCAAATTGCCGGAGGGGATCAGCACCAGCGGGAAGAAAAGGTCGTTCCAGATCGATAGCGCCCGATGGCATGCAAAAAGGGCAGGCGCCGATCGGCGCCTGCCCTTTCTCATTCTTGGAACAGCGATTAAGCGGCCACGGCGATCTGGTTCGCAGCCGCGGCAGCGATGGCGTCGACCTTGGCGGTCGCCTTGGCAAGCGCGGTGGTGACAGCGTCGGCGCCCATGCCGACGCCTTCGACGCGGATGACCTCGACGTCGGTCATGCCCAGGAAGCCAAGCACACTGCGCAGGTAGGGAATGGCGTGATCCATCTGCACCGCGGCGCCTTCCGAATAGATGCCGCCGGAAGCGAGCACGATATAAACCTTCTTGCCGGTGACGAGGCCCTTCGGGCCATTCTCACCATAAGCAAAGGTCCTGCCCGAGCGGGCGACGTGGTCGATCCACGACTTCAGCGTTGAGGAGATGTTGAAGTTGATGAAGCCGGTGGCAAGGATGATCGTGTCGGCCGCGAACACTTCGTCGAGCACGGCATCGGACACGCCGACCACCTCGGCCTGGCGCTGGCTGCGCGCTTCGGCGGGCGTGTAGATGCCGGTCGCATAGTCGGGGTCGATATGCGGCAGCGGGTTGGCGACGAGGTCGTGCACGACAAGCTTGGCCGACGGATCCGCGGCAAGCAGCTTCTGGGCAAGATCGGTGGCGACGCGGGTCGAGTGCGAAGCAGCGCCGCGCGGGCTGGAGGTAACAAGCAGAATAGACATGGCGGTGTCCCCTTGGGGTTGGATTGAACTTTCCCCGCCCATATGGGATTGCCGCTGTATCGTGAAAACTGGTATAATTTGCATGGTATCCATCGATAATTTAGATTGATCATGCAGCCAAATCCGACGCTCGACCAATTGCAGATCCTGGTGGCCGTGGCCGACACCGGCAGCTTCTCGGCCGCGGGGCGCAAGCTGAACCGCGCTCAATCGGTGGTGAGCTACGGCATCGCCAATCTCGAAGCGCAGCTCGGCCTGAAACTGTTCGAGCGCGAAGGCATGCGCGAGCCGCAACTGACCGATGTCGGCAAGGCCATGCTGGAGGACGCAAGACGCATGATCGGCGTCCTGCAGCGCATCCGCTCGCGCGCCGACGGCTACCGGCAAGGACTGGAGGCGGAAGTGACGGTATCGGTCGACGTGGCGCTGCCTTCGCCGGCGCTCGTGCGAGTGCTGAAGGCCTTCGAGGCCCAGTTCCCGGCGGTGATGCTGCGGCTTTATATCGGCTCGCTCGGCCTGATCGTCGATCAGGTCGTCAACGGCCAGTCGGACCTTGGGTTTGGCGGGCTGATAGGTGATGCCGATGTCAACCTGCTGCGCATCGGCTTCACCTCGATGGTAGCGGCGGCGGCACCCGACCACCCGCTGTCGAAACTGCCGAAACCCGTCGCCGTCGAGGATCTGCGCGAGCACATCCAGCTCGTCGTCTCCGACCAGTCGGAGCGGACGCGCGGCCGCGACTACGGCGTCTTTGCCTATCGCACCTGGCGATTGACGGATGTGCGCACCAAGCATGCGCTGATGCGCGAGGGGCTGGGATGGGGTGGCCTGCCGCGCTGGCTGATCGCGGACGACCTCGCCAGCGGCCGGCTGGTCGAGCTCGATCTCGAGCCTTATCGCGAGGTGCGCTCACCGCTCTATGCCATGCACCGCACCGACCGCAGCCCCAAGCCCGCCGCATCCTGGCTGATCGATGAATTCAAGCGCCAGCTCGGCTGCTTCAACGAAATGGAACCAGGCGTCTGGACGGAGGAGGGGCCGGAGACAAGCCGTCCATGAACGTCATCGCTGCGAGCTAGAGTGGTTCGCCGTTTCGCGGAAACGGCGAACCACTCTATCGCTTTGCTTTCACGCAATTCCGGACGGAAGGCTACGGCAAAGTCGCCGAGCCCAACCGCTTCACACATTTCCTGGAATTGCCTTAGCTCCGCGCCACGGGGGTCACCGCCACCTGGCTGACGCCGGAGCGGCGAACGACGGTGCAGAGCGTCTCGCGGCCGATGCGTTCGGCATCGAGCATGCGCACGAGATCGTCGACGCCGGTGACCGGCCGGCCGTCTATTGCCGCGATGATGTCGCCCTCCTTCAGGCCGGCCTTCGCGGCGGGACCGTTCTTCTCGACGCTGCGCAGGCGCACCGCCGTGTTCGTGGTCACCTGCGACAGCAGCGCCGCACGGCGCGGCAGGTTGGTGGTGTCGGCAGAGACGCCGATGAAGGCGCGGCGCACGCGGCCGAAGCGGATGATCTCGGAGATGACGAAATTGGCGGTGTTGGAGGCGACGGCAAAGGCGATGCCTTGCGCGCCGTGGATCATGGCGGTGTTGACACCGATCACCTCGCCGGCCGACGACACCAGCGGCCCGCCGGAATTGCCGGGGTTGAGCGCTGCATCCGTCTGGATGACATCGTCGATCAGCCGGCCCGTCGAGGCGCGCATCGAACGGCCGAGCGCGGAAACGACCCCGGCGGTGACGGTCCATTCGAAGCCGAGCGGATTGCCGATCGCGATCGCGATCTGGCCGCGTCTGAGGCGTTTGGAATCGCCGAGCGGCGCGACGTCGGCGAAGCTGCCGTCGGCGCGCACCAGCGCAATGTCGGTGTCGGGATCGCGGCCAAGCACGTGGCCCTCGCGCGCGGCGCCATCCGGCATCGTCACGCGCACGGCGCGCGCGTCTCCGACGACATGGAAATTGGTGACGACCAGCCCGTCCTGCGCGATCACGAAGCCCGAGCCATGGCCGCCGGCGCCGATGCGCTCGATGCGGCAGACAGCCGGGCCGATGCGGTCGACCGCGTCGGCAACTGACGCCGAATAGGCGTCGAGCAAGGCGTCATCGGATTGGAGTTTTTCGGCGGCGAAGGCCATGGGAGGGCTCCCGTGTGATCTGTGCAACGGATGCCTATATGTGCGGAGCGGCCGCACTTGCCGCGACCTGACCATATGGCCAGTCGGGCAGCCGACTAGCCGTCAGGCGAGTACCCGAGGCGGCGCCATGGCGCGATATCTGGGTCACTGAACCCAGGAGATGATTGAAATGAACAGCTTCAACCTCAGCGCCTTTTCCGACGCCATTGCCGATGTCGCGGCGACCGCCGCGCCAGCTTTGGCGAGCTTTGCCACGCATCACCACCGCACCGCGAGCGCCTTCCACTGGCGCGACGGCTTCTTCGTCACGGCAGAGGAAGCGGTCGAAGCCGGCGAGGAGATCGAGCTGACGCTGGCCTCGGGCGAGACCGTGAAGGCCGAGCTTGTCGGCCGCGATCCTTCGACGGGCGTTGCCCTGCTGAAGCCGGCGTCGGCCGCTGCCGATCTGCCGCAACTGCCTCAGGCCGCCGCCGTGCGCCCCGGCAATGTGGCAATCGCCGTCGGCAATAGCGAAGGGGCCGAGTTAGCCGTGTTCGGCACGGTCGGCGAGGTCGGGCCCGCCTGGCGCTCGATGCGCGGCGGCACGATCGACCGGCGTATCAACCTCGCCATCAACACCGGCGGCCGCTTCGAGGGCGGTCCGGTGCTCGATGCCAAGGCCGGCCTAGTCGGCATGCTGCTGTTCGGGCCACGCCGGCGGGCGTTGGTCATGCCTTACGAGACGATCGAGCGGGCGGTGGCGACGCTGCGCGAGAAGGGCCATGTCGCGCGCGGTTATCTCGGCGCCGGGCTGCACCCGATCCGCAATGGCGACACGCAGGGCGCCATGGTGATGAGCCTCGACGACAGCGGCCCGGCAAAAGCTGCCGGCCTGCATGTCGGCGACATCATCGTCGCCTGGAACGGCGAAGCGGTGCATGGGCCGCGCGAGCTGATCCGCAAGCTCGGGCCGGACAGCGCCGGCGCGGTCGTGACGCTCGGTGTCCTGAGCGGCGGCGCCGAGCGCGACGTCTCGATCACCATCGGCGAGAAACCTTTAAGCTGAGAGGGCCGATGCCAGGCAGCGCGGCACAAACGATCGCCCGACCGGAGCCGGCAACCCACCGGCTGACGGTGCTGATCGCACTCGGCGACGCGGCGCGCGCCGAGCAGCTGGCCGACACGCTTGCGGCAAGCGACGATCTGCTGCCGGCACTCGCCGGAAGCGGCATGGGTCAAACGGCGGATGTCGCTCTGGTCGATGAAGCTGCTTTGGAAAGCCGGGCCGTGAGCCCGGCAACGCCGTGCGTGCTGCTGTCGCGGCGCGCCGACCACGAACGGCCGGCAGGCAACGTGCTTGCGATGCTGCCTGCCTCCGCCGACGGGCTGCTGATTGCCGCTGCTTTGCGGCTGGCGGCGTTCGGCTACCGCGTCAGCAGGGCAGGGCAGTCAGAGGCACATGGCGATTTCCACGGAGAGCCGTCCGAGGACGAGACGCCTGACGACAATCAACCTCGCGCCGCGTTGTCGCCGCGCGAAGCCGAAGTGCTGGCGCTGCTGGCGGAAGGTGCGCCCAACAAGGTGATAGCGCGACGGCTCAACATTTCCGTCCATACGGCGAAATTCCATGTCGCTGCGATCCTGATCAAGCTCGGCGCCGCCAACCGTACCGACGCGATCGCCATTGCCATGCGGCAAGGCCTGGTTCTGGTCTGACGGGTCAGATTGCCGGTTCGATGTCGGTCAGCCGGAAATCATCACTCTTGAAGAGCAGCGGCATCGCTTCGAGCCGCGCCGTCGCATAGGCGATGCAGTCGCCGAAGTTCAACGCCGCGGGATGCCGGCCCTTGCCGTAGCGCAGGAAGGCCTGGCGCGCGACCGCGGCATGGTCGGCGGTGAAGGCGACGGTCTCGATCGAAGCCGTCCGCAGGAAGGCGTCGAGCCGGTCCAGGATCTCGTCCTGCCATCCACCGGCGAGCACCATGCTGGTTTCGAGGAGGGTTGGCGCAGCAATCAAGCGTCTTGCGGCATCCGCGATCGCCTGCACGAAACGGTCGTGGCCCGGCTCGGCGCGGAGGATCGCGACCAGGGCCGACGAGTCGATGATCACCGCGTCGGAGCCCCATGTTCGTCATAGCCAAGGATCTCATCCTCGGTCATCGCATTTTCCCGTTTCGGGACCTGCGCGGCGCTGTCCGAAATTGTCATCAGCCGTTGGAAAAGGTCGCTGCTCTCGTCGCGAGGCACCAGCCGCTCGCGCGCCACCTCACGCTCAAGGCTCTGACGGATCGCTTCCGTCACCGATACGTGGCGGCGGCGGGCAAGCTCCCGCGCCAATCGCTCGACGTCCCTATTCTTGATCGAGAGCGCCATTCTATATTCTACCTTTCTGTATAGGATATATACTCCTTCGGTGCCAAGCCGCAAGATGGCGAGGCTCCGCTGCGTCACCTCGGGCTGTATGCACGCCCCCTTGTGTCCACGGGTTGGCGCAGGCAAGGATCGCCCGAGGAAGACAGGGAGGCGAGAGATGTCGCTCAAGGGAAAGACGCTGTTCATCTCGGGCGGATCGCGCGGCATTGGGCTGGCGATCGCGCTGCGCGCGGCGCGCGACGGCGCCAATGTGACGATCGCCGCCAAGACCGCCGAGCCGCATCCCAAGCTGCCGGGCACGATCTACACCGCGGCCGAGGAGATCGAGCAGGCCGGCGGCAAGGCGCTGCCGGTGCTCTGCGACATCCGCGACGAAACTCAGGTCGCCGATGCGGTGGCAAAGACCGTGGAACGGTTCGGCGGCGTCGACATCTGCGTAAACAACGCCAGCGCCATCCAGCTTACCGGCACGCTGAAGACCGACATGAAGCGCTACGATCTGATGCACCAGATCAACACGCGCGGCACGTTCCTGGTCTCCAAAACGTGCATTCCGCACCTGAAGTTGGCCAAGAATCCTCACATCCTGAATCTGGCGCCGCCGCTCGACATGAAAGCCAAGTGGTTCAAGAACCATGTCGCCTACACCATGGCCAAGTTCGGCATGTCGATGTGCACGCTCGGCATGAGCGCCGAGTTCGCCGGAGCCGGCATCGCCGTCAACTCGCTGTGGCCGATCTCCACCATCGACACGGCCGCCGTGCGCAATCTGCTGGGCGGCGCTACGGTCGCGGCGATGAGCCGCTCGCCCGACATCATGGCCGATGCGGCGCATGCGATCTTCCTGCGCCCGTCGCGCGAGGCGACCGGCAATTTCTACATCGACGAGGAGGTGCTGCGTGCGGAAGGCGTCACGGACTTTTCGGTCTATGCGCCGGGCGCGGCGGATCAGCTCGCAGGCGATTTCTTCGTGCCTGACGAAGTGTTCGCCAACTCGCAGACGAAGGTCAAAAGGATCTACTGAGGACCCGCAGGCGCCTCACTCCGCTGCGGCCTTCTTGCCTTTCGCCAGCGCCATCACCCGGTCGATATAGGCAAGCATCAACGCCGAAAGCACGAAGGCCAGATGCATGACGGTCAGCCACATCAGTTGCTCCGTCGTGTAGGAAGCGTGGTTGAGGAACACCTGCAAAAGGTGGATGGAGGAGATCGCGACGATGGTCGAGGCGACCTTCACCTTCAGCGATCCGACGTCGATCGTGCCCAGCCAGTGCACCTCGCCATCCTGTTCGTCGAAGCGGCTGACGAAATTCTCGTAACCCGAAATGATGACCATCACCACGAGCGAGGCGACGAGAGCCGCGTCGATCAGGCCGAGCATCTTCAGGATCGTGTCGGTGTCGCCGAGCGTGAAGGCGCTCATGACGAACTCGTAGAGCTTCTTGCCGAAGGAGAGCGCGTAAGTCGCCAGCGCCAAGCCGAGCCCCAGATAGAAGGCGACCAGCAGCCAACGTGAGGCAAGGATGACGGATTCGATCGCGAGTTCGAGACGCTTCATGAGATGTTCCGGGGTCGTTTCGCTTCGGGGTTCGATCGTATTTCGGGCAGGTGTGCTTTCTTTTCAAGAAAAAAGCCCCGCCGGAGAGGGGGCCGGCGGGGCTCATGTGTCCCGCTGGAGTCGGGACGGGGCAGGGAACGCCCTGACTAGAATCTGGGTGCCGGAATGCGGCGATTCAATGAGCGCGGCGGCACAAGCGGGACAATTCTTCTTGAATTTGCGAGAGAAGGGGCCTGTCCGGATCCGGGCGGGCCCCTTCTTGTCGTACTGATTCCGAAAATCGGGTCAGGATCTTGAAATCATTGCTCGTTGTTGCTCGCCACCGGCGCCACGAGCGAGGTGATGCGGCGGATGGCGACGCGGCGGTTCTCCCGGTTCGGGCCAGGCGTGTTGACCTTGAGATACTCCTCGCCATAGCCCTGCGTCGTGAGGTTCTCCGCGGGGATACCGAACGAGTTGGTGAGGGCTTCGGCGACCGCCTCGGCGCGTCGGTCCGACAGCGCGAGGTTCGCGTCGGGCGTGCCAACGGCGTCGGTATGGCCTTCGATCAGGAAGGTTTCCGCCGGGTTCTTCTTCAGAAGCTTTTCCATGGCGGTGGCCACGCCTTCGAGCTTCTGCACTTCGGTATCGGAAATCGTCGCCGAGCCGAAGTCGAAGTTCAGCGTGTCGAGATCGATGCGACGGGCGATGTCGCGCACGCGGGCCGAGCGCTTGACCTCGTCGATCGAGTAGAGGCGCTGCACCCTCTCCACCGGCGGCTGTTCGAGGAAGGTGTAATACTCGTCCGGATCCTCGACTTCCTCCGAATCCAGGATGTAGTCCCGGCGCGGGATGTCGAGCCGCATCGGCGGCAGATCGTCGCCGGGATCGCGCCATTCGTCGACATCGTTATAGTACCGCTCGTCGACATAACTCAGCACATATTCGTGGCCGTCCGGCGTGATGCGCGATCGCCGGATGACGTCGCCATTGCGGTTGCGGATGGTGACGATCTGGATGCCGTTCTCGCGCTCGACGATTTCGCGGGTGCGGCCGCCCGAAAGATCCTCGTAGTAGACATCCTTGGCGCCGCGCGTGATGCGAGGAGCCTCGTTGCTTTCCACGAAAGTCTGGTTGTTGAACTGGAGGATCACGCGGTCGCCGAACTGCTTCACCACGTCGGCACCCTGCGGCCGGCGGCGTTCACGGACAATCTCCTGGGGCGTGAGGTCGACGCGCTTGCCTTTTTCCTCGGTGGCAGGAACGATCTTCTCAGGCTGGATCGCCTGCTGCGCCGTCCTGTCGTCGGTGGGCGGCGGACCCTGATTGACGGGAGCCTGCTTCTCGGCCTGCTGGCCACCTTGCTGTTCGGCCTGGTTGCCACCTTGCTCGACTTGGCCATTCTCGTTCTGACCAGCCGGCTGGCGGCCCTTGTGCCTGCGCAAGACATCCTTCTGGCTATCCAGGATGGGGGCCTCGTTCGGATTGGCGGGGGCTTCGCCCTGCGCGGCATTGCCGCCAGTGGCGGGCTGATTGTTGTTGGCCGGCTGTTCGCCCGTGGTGGGCTGCTGGCCGCCAGCCGCCGGCTCTTCGCCCGTGGCAGGCTGCTGCTGGCCCGTTGCAGGCTGCTCGGTCAGCGGTTTCTTAGCCTGTCTCTTGTTCTGGTTCGAAGGCTGTTCGCCTTGGGCCGGCGCCTGCTCGGTCCCGGCCGGTGCCTGCTCGGTTCCCGGAACCGGCAAGGGCTTGAGCTTGCGAGTGCCCTGACCCGCGGGGGCCTGTTCGGCCGGGGTCTGGCCTTGCTCGGCAGGTTGTTGGCCCAGCTTCCGTTTCTTTCCAGGCTGGTTGTCATTTGCCGGCTGTTGTTCTGACGGCTGTTCCGCAGGCGCGGCTTCCTGCTGCTGATTGAGCTTCCTCTTGCGCAGTTGCTGCTGCTGGTCGGGGGTGACCTCCTCGGTCGGGGCCGTCTCGCCTTGCTGCTGCTGGTTGAGCTTCCTCTTGCGCAGTTGCTGCTGCTGGTCGGGGGCGGCCTGCTCGGTCGTCGGGGCCGTCTCGCTCTGCTGCTGCTGGTTGAGCTTCCTCTTGCGCAGTTGCTGCTGCTGGTCCGGCGCGACCTGCTCGGCCGGCTGCTCTGCCGGCGCCGATTCGGTCTGCTGCTCGCGCTTCTTCTTGCGCGGATTGACCTGCTGCTCGTCGGTCGCGGGTTGACCGCCCTGATCGGCTGGAGCCGTCTCGGTCTGCTGCTGCTGGTCGCGTTTCTTGCGCGGCCTGAGCTGCTGCTCGGCCGGTGCCGCCTCATCGGACTGGCCGGACTGCATCTGCTGCAGCTCCTGCCGCTTCTTGCGCGGCTTCTGCTCGGACTCGGCGGGCTGTTCGGCCGGGGCGGATTCCGTCTGTTGTTGCTGCTCGCGCTTCTTTTTCCTCGGCTGCTCCGCTCCCTGCTGGCCGCCTTGCGCACACTCCTCGGCCGATTGGCCCTCGGCACAGGCCGATTGGGCCAGAATCAGCGGTGCCCCCCGCGAGGTGCCGAAATCGGCCTGCAGCGGATACGCGCCCAACGGCGCGGATGCCATAAGCAGGCCGATTGCCGTACCCGCCAGAATCCGTGGTTGGCGTTTCATATCTGTTTTCTCCTAGTGGGGTCCCATCCCTGCCCAAACTTCATCAGCCGCAATTGGTTCCGTCAGGCATTGCAGCCAGCCAAGGATGTCCGGCAGGCCTTTTGAGGGCAATTTCGTGTTTTTCTAATGTTGATACCGGGTCACTGTGACACAGCGCTTGACCGGAAGGCCCCAGAGGGCCAAATCCAGCCGCATGAACGCACCGTTCTGGAAAACCAAGACACTTGAGGCAATGACCCCGGCCGAGTGGGAATCACTCTGCGACGGCTGCGGCAAATGCTGCCTGTCCAAGCTCGAGGACGAGGATACGGGCGAAATCTATTGGACGAGCGTCGGCTGCCGGCTGTTCGATGCCGAAAAATGCCTCTGCTCGGACTATGCCAACCGCTTGGCGCGCGTGCCCGACTGCGTCGGGCTGACGCCGCAGAACGTACGCACCATCACCTGGCTGCCCAAGACCTGCGCCTACCGGCTGATCGCCGAGGGCCATGACCTCTATTGGTGGCACAGGCTGGTCTCGGGAAGCGCGGAGACCGTGCACGAGGCTGGGATTTCGATCCGCGGCCGGGTGAAGGCCAAGGAAACCGATCTGGCCGAGCCGGACGACTATTTCGATTACATACTTGACGATGAACCCTAGTGGGTTCGCGGGTTGACGACGAACCCTGACGGGTTCGCGTCTAGACGACGAACCCTAGTGGGACGGGTCGCATCTTGCGCCTTGATGGGAACCGAGCGAGCCGCGGCGCGTTTCCGGCTCCAGATTTTGAAGCGAGCGGGGCGAGGATTTGCATTTCCTTCCACATGAACCGGACATGAACGGCCGGTTCGCAAAAAGTTCAGACACGAAAAGGCATTTTGCAATCATTGGTTCGCCAATCATCAGTTCAAGGGCGACAGGCCCACAACAAGGAGAGAGACGATGTTCAACCAGATCAAGACGGCAGCCCTTTCGGCCCTTGTCGGACTTGGCACGCTCGGCGCTATCCCGGCGCATGCGGACAGCCTCTATCTCGGCTTCGGCAACAACCAGGATCCGCGTTTCGGCGTCTACACCGGCGACGACGACGGCTATTACCGCCGTGACTGGCGCCGGGATCGCGACTGGCGCGGCTGCTCGCCGGACCGCGCGCTCGACAAGGCCGAGCGCATGGGCCTGCATCGCGCCCGCATCGTCGACGTCAGCCGGCGCACGGTGAAGGTGGTCGGCCGTCAGTATGGCGACCGCGTGGTGGTGGTCTTCGCCAACGAGCGCGGCTGCCCGATCATCTATCGCTGAGGGTCTGTCCGGCGGGATCGCCTGCAGGTCGAGCCTTCAGCCAGGCTGAAGCGCGGCTCGAAAAACCCCGGAGGATCGCTCCCTCCGGGGTTTTTGTTTGCGGTCCGACAGCTTCACTTCAACTCGAACGTGACGGTGACCTGGACAGAGTAGGAATTCTCGCCGGCCTGCACCGGCACGGCCGCCCGGGCGGCGTCGAAGGCCTTGGCGTTCATCGGCATCGGTACAGGCGCGACGTTCTGGTCGGTGATCTCGATGACCCTGCCAAGGCTGACGCCGGCGGCCTCGGCAAGCGTCTTGGCCTTGGCGATCGCGTCGGCAACAGCCTTCTTGCGCGCCTCGGCGACGGTGGCCTTCGGATCGTCATTGGTGAAGGCGATGCCGCCGCCCTGGTTGACGCCGAGCGACACCGCCTTGTCGAGGATGTCGCCGGTCTTGTCGACGTCGCGCACCCGCACCGACAGCGTGTTGGTCACCTGGTAGGCGACGAGCTCGGCTTCCTGGCTGCCATCCGCCTTGTTGGTGTAATTGTAGCGCGGATTGATCTGGATGCCGGCCGTCTGCAGGTCGCGATCGGCGATGCCCGCCGATTTCATCGCCGCGATCACCGCCGCCATGGCGTCGTTGTTGGCATCGAGCGCGGCGCGCGCGGTCTTTGCCTCGCGCATGACGCTGAGCGTCAGGATCGCCATGTCCGGCGCAATGGTCGCTTCGCCCTCGCCGGAGACGACAATGCGCGGGGGCGGCTGCGTGTCGGCGGCGCTTGCCAGCGCCGGAAACGCGAACGCGGCAGCGAGCGCGACAGGCAAAAGATGTCTGGTCATGAAAACTCCTCGAGATCTGCGATCCGGTATCCCTGCCGCCTTCTGCCCGACTCGAAAAACGCGCCGATTCCCGGCAGTGCGGTGCTGGCCCGGACCTGTTCACGCGCCTTATGGGCGCGCACGCCGCTGTAGGGAGCGAATATGGGCTGATTTTGGCGTTTGCCGCCAGCGCTTTCGAAAGCCTTGTGCCGCGGAGCGAAAAACACTAAGCCAGCCCGCGTGGGGCCTGTAGCTCAATGGTTAGAGCCGGCGGCTCATAACCGCTTGGTTGGGGGTTCGAGTCCCTCCGGGCCCACCATAACCTTTGATTTCATTGATAAAAAGTGCCCTCGGCCCAAAACGTTTTGGGCCCATTATGGGCCCAAAGCAAAGACCGTGGTCCCGGTTTGTTCCGACTCGATTTGGTTATTTGACAATGCGGAGGTTTGTCCGCCGCTTCATGTCGTCGCGTTTGGCCTCGCGCTCGTTGATGGCACGAGCAATATCAACCGCGATCCGCTTCTTATTGGCCTCGCGGACATACTCATCCGTCACGGCCATTGAGGAATGGCCCATTGCCTCCATAATGGCCCGCGCTTGGATGTTGCATTCAGCGAGGTAGGTGCCGAAGGTGCGGCGCAGGCCATGGAGCGTGTAGCCGCTAGGAATTCCCGCCTGCCGCGTCCAGTGCTGCATCATGCCGGTCAGGCTCTTTTCCGAGAATGACCTGCCATAGGCGTTCTTTAAGACAGTGCCGCCTTTCGAGCGATCGAGCGGGTCCAAGGCCGCTGCTAGTTTGTCTACGACTGGAATGAACATCTCCCGCCCGCCATGGCGGTTGCGGTTCTTCTTCTGGCGGAAATCAAAGGCCTCGATTAGCACCAGCGAGCCGTCGAACAGTTCGATCTCTTCGGTTAAAAGATCGTCCCACTCAAGAGCAGCGATATCGCCGCGACGATTTCCAAGCCAGAAGCCGAGTGCATAGCAGGTGCGTGCGGCTGTACCGATTGGGTGTCGCTCCTCGAACCTTTCACGCATCGCAATTGGCCAAGCTGGGTTCTTGGTCGATTTGGGTACCCGCACACGGATAGATAGCGATGGATCATCCTGCGGCTTGATCCATTTTTCGACATCGGTCGCGACCCATAGAAGCTTCTTGATGGCGACCAACATGTGTTTGGCGACTGTGCGGTTTGTCCTGAAGATGCCTTCAATGATGGCGCGAAGTCGATCCGCGTCGAGATGTTCGACAGGAGTATCGCGCCAGGTGAGTGGGTAGTTGGGATCGACCCGCAGGTTGAGAAAACGCTCAATCAGTCGCGCATTCTTCTGCTGCGTGGCGTCATCAAAATCCAGCCACTCCATTGTCGTTTCAAGCCGGCGCGCGGCATGGCCAAAGGATTTTGGCAGTGCCCGACCGGGCAAATCGATGATAACTGCCTTCTTGCCTTGACCCTGCGTGGCCTTCTCGTAAGCCGCCTCGAACTCGGGATCGCCGGGCTTACCGGGAAGGCGGATTTCGGGCATGCCTTTCGCGCGGTAGCGATAAGCTAGCTTGCCGTTCTTGAGACGCGAAGAGACCCCAGGGTATCGCGCATCCTTGAAGGGCCTAGCCATCAGACGCTCCTTCCAGACTTTTGCCGCCGGTGCTCAACGCGCGGGGAGGTCTCCAGCATCGCCTGTAGCGAAAGGGCTTCGCTTTCGATGGCAACGCGCAGGAGCACTGGGTAAGGGAAGCCTCTGCCTTGCTCTATGCCTTCGAACGTGCGTTTCGGTATTCCCAGCACCTTAGCTGCGGCTTCGGCAGTGAATCCTCCCTTGGCCCGCCAGGCTTTCACTTCTTGGGCAAGCTTCTCATTCTCGTTCACGCCACGCCTTCCCTACAGCCGAGCACTCTACTGCGCCTACAGCGTATACGCAATGAGCGTAGCGCTATCCTCTTTGCCCATCTCGCTTGCTTCGTTTCAACAGTTCTTGCAAACCGCTGTCTTTGTCCGGCAGAGAGGTGAAAGCGATGTCGAGAGCGACACGATCCCAGACGGCGCGGCTGTTGATGCGTTTGGGCTTCGGCATGCGCCCATCGGCAACCATTTCGTCAAAAAGCGTCGATCCGACACCAATATAACGGGCTGCTTCCTCACGAGAAAGGCCTCGTGGGGGATACGAGATTGCGTCACTCTTCATGGACGCTGCCTCATCTCGGATACTCTGGGCGTGGTTGGTGTCGAAGCACAAAGCCTCATGCTGATTACCGCTTCGCAGCGACGAGATCGTGCTCACTTAAATAAGAGGATCCCGTTAAGCGGAAGCGGCCTGACTAGGTCCGTTCGGCGCAAACTGGTAGCAACGTGTGAACCGGATGAATCACGGCAGGAGAGCGTCTCTAAGCGGACTCGTGGGCCAAGTCCGTGGACGGCTATCGCTCAGGCGAGAATCCGGTGGAACGACCCTCAACAGCGGGCTCTCGCGGTTGCACGCGAGCGCGGCATGAACAGGCCCCGGTGCGGATCACCAATCCGGCAAAGACCATCGTCGATTGCTTCAAATACCGCAACAAGATTGGACTCGACATCGCCATCGAGGCGCTTCGCGATTGTTTGCGGCTTAAGCGAGCGACAATCGATGAGCTCTGGCACTTTGCTGGAATCGATCGTGTACAGAATGTCATCCGGCCTTACCTCGAGGCCACCGTATGACGCGAAAGTCGCTGCGGAATATTGGCGCTTCGGTCCGGGCCCGATTGCGTCATCGCGCACGTGAGCAAAAAGAAAAAGGTGCGATGCTGTTCAACCTCTGGTCCGAGACGCCTTATCGATCGACGGGCGATCTCGATCTTCTCGGATTTGGTGACGAAGATCCCCAGCGCTTAGCCAGCGCTTTTCGTGAGATTTGCGCCCTCGATGTTGAGGACGGGCGTCGTATTCAAGCCAAACACCATGCGAACGGAGCTAGCCCGGCCAGAGAATGAATACAGCGGCGTCCGTCTCACTGTCGGTGCGGACATTTCTGGTGCGCGTTTGCTGGTTCAGATCGACATCGGCTTCGGGGGCCCAACCTTCGACCGACGCAACACCCGTCTCCCAGCCGAGACGCCGATTGCGCTCACGTCAGAGTTTTCTGAATCCCCGACCAAACAAGCTCAATGGCGCGCCTTTCTTCAACGAACAGCTATCACGCATGCACCTGCACCGCTCCCTAAGTTGATGCTGGCAGTCACTGAGTTTGTCATGCCCCCAACGCGGGCGGCCCTGGCTAGCACAGCGTTCGATCACACATGGGAAGCTGGCCCCTGGACATAAAAGCTGTTGGATCATCACAAATGATAGCTTCAGCTGCCGATCGCTGCAGTCCCGAACTGTAAATTCACGAGATCGTCCCTCTTCGCCCCTTCTGGTCAGTCCTATGGCAGGTTTTTCCTGAGGTGTCGGCATAGACAAGTTCAAGGGCGGTGCACGCAGCTGACCTTCAGGGAACTCGCTCTTAGGCGAGCGGAACTACGGCTTAGTCCTGATCCCACCCCCGCTGGCCGCGATGTGCGCTCGCAGAGGATCGTGAATCTCCAACATGGGAGGTGGGGCATTTCGTCCACCTCTGGTCACTGACGCCATAATTTCGGCAGGGGCGGCGCGATCAAGGATGCTGCGGCCAAGGTTACGCCTTTTGAAAGCCTGCATAATCGAGAGGAACGGCAGTTTCAGGTCGCGCGGCCGGCAGCACTCGCCGTAGCGCCGACCTGATCCGCAGCTGCAAAGTTCAGCCTCCTTGAACTGGAGTAGCCGATAGTAAGGGTCAGATTGCCCTAGATCATCCGGCATCGCATGCTGGCGTCCTGGCCACCGATCAAACACCACCAAGTGCAGGTGACGGAGCGCCCACACGCTGTAGAGGTCCAGCAAGGTGCACAAGTCGCCGCCCGGCGACCAAGCTTTGTCGAGCTCCGCGTGATAAGCGCACACCGAGCCATCAGGGAAATTGGTGTGCCGCGGGCCGATCCATTCGACCTGCCCATCTTGCTCCCAGAACGCCCATCCGCGCGGCTCCACCGCTGGTGTGTCTGGCAAGGCGATAAGACATATGGCTTCCCGCGCTAGGCCATCTATGACGCGGCTGCGAGCGAGAAGCCATACTCCGTGGTCATCAGGGAGGAGAGTTGCGCCGGGGTATGCCCGTTGCACATCCTCTAGCTGCCGGGCGTAGCTGCCGGCGAGGCCGACGACCCGTGATCCGGCACGGGGCGGCCGTGATCGACCGGGCGACCCTTGCCGTCGGGTGGACCCTTGCCATGCCCGGGCTGCGGGTCCTCGCGCTCTTTGTTGCTGCTCATCACTTTTCTCCTGGACAGGTGCTAAGGTGGGCTGCGGATCGAGAATCACAATGCCCCGATCCCTCACCCTCACGGGCTGGCGCGCGTCCAAACCGTCGCCAATCCGTTGCAACTCAGCCCGCGCATCGCCGCTCAACAACACTTCCATTTTGCCTGTCGATGTGCGAATCTGTGTCACCAGCACAGGATGCATTCTGGGAGGGACGTGTCAACGCGTGCTGATCGCACAATTGGGTGAAAATGAACGAATTTGAGGAAAAGCTCGTCAGGGCAGTCCGCGAGAAGCGAGAACGTGAAGGCCTCAGTATAAGAGCGCTGTCGGCAATCGTGGGGATCAGCTTTTCCACGCTGGCCCGAATCGAGCGGGGCGAAGGATCGCCCGACAACAACTCCAAGATAAGGCTGCTCGAGTGGCTCGGCCCGGATGCCGATCAACACGAGCTTGGCTTTGATCGGGTGGCATTCGTCCACTTCCGCGCCGGGAAGAACGCGTCCTCCGGGACAGTGCAAACCCTGCTGCGGGCCGCCGTGTGTGTTCGGCGGCACTATGCCGAGGGTGACACATCAGAGCCGAGCAACGCCCCGACAGATGCTGACGTTATCCCTATGTCCAAGGAAGAACTGGAGCAGACGGCTGAAGCTTTCCGAAAGGACCTGGGATTGAAAAAGAACGATCCATTGGACCCGTTTTTTTTGGTTGTTGATTCGGTCACAGTAGAGCGCCTAGGACATTCATCCTGCGTCGATGAGAAGACAAAGAACACGCTTGCAGGACCATCCCGTAACGAGTGGTCGGCAATGAGCGTTCCCTTGAACGCTGATCAGGATAGCTGGGTCGTGTTCCTAAACGACTACCATACCGTTGAGAGACAAAGAGTAACGCTGCTTGAAGAGTATTGGCACATTCTTTCCGGGCATAAGCTAACTAAGATAGCGAAGATTGCCGGCTCCTTCGGTCGTACTTATGACAGTGCCGAAGAACACGACGCTTATTTCCTAGCGTCGGCGACTTTGCTTCCACGAGATGCGATCAAGCGCATGGTCTCGGACGGCAAGAGTGCTGCTGAGATCGCGTCCTTCTTCGGGACCTCACCAGAACTTGTCGAATATCGAATAAAGCGCCTCGGAATTTGGCGCGATCATATTGGAAAGAAGGTAAGCCTCGCCAAGCCATAACAATAATGCCCCCTAGGACTGTTTTTGAGGATCTGGTAGTTTGGCGGCCGGAACTGCGGCCTTACAGACAAACCCGCAGTTCCGGCGGCAGGCGACCGTTAGGCGACCGTCGCCAGCATTGACAGCGAACTTTCAGTTTTCGCCGATTCCTGCCCGAAGAGCGGACCGTCGGCTCTCATCCCAGATCAAGACGTTGGGTACATCGCTGCCAGGCGTCCGGAAGCGGCGCGTCCTGCACCACGAATGCTATGACGATGTTCATGATGCGGCAGCTTCAGCTCGTCCAAATGGTCAGCCCACCACTGCATCATTCTCACGCGTTCATCCCAATGTTCGCCGCGGGCATAAGCTCGCCTGACATTGTTGCCTTCCACGTGCGCAAGTTGACGTTCGACAGCATCGGGATGCCACTTACCGCTTTCGTTGAGCAAGCTCGACGCAGTCGCCCGAAAACCATGCGCCGTGGCCTCGTTCTTGCGATAGCCAAGCCGGCGCAAAGCGGCATTAAGGGTGTTGTCGGAAATCGGGCGCGTGGTCGTGCGGACACTGGGGAACAGAAGCATCCCGTCTCCATATACCTCGCGCAGCCGCTTCAGGAGGTTGAGCGCCTGGGTCGACAAAGGAACACTATGCGGTCGCCGCATTTTTGCTCGAGCGGCAGGAATCGTCCAGACTGCTTTGTCGAAGTCGAATTCGGGCCATTCAGCGGCGCGCAGCTCTCCGGGGCGGGGAAACAGGAGCGCCATCAAATTCAGTGCGATTTGGGTGCCTGGCTGCCCATCGTACGAATCAATCGAGCGCAAAAGAGCACCGAACTCCTTCGGGTCGGTAATTGCAGCTCGCGGTGTTACCGTTGGCCTAACAAGAGCGTCCCTGAGCGCCAAGGTGGGATCAGCATTGGCGCGAGCGGTGGCAATCGCGTAACGAAATATACTTCCGATTGTTGATCGAAGCCGACGGGCCGATTCGTGTCGACCACGAACTTCCACTTCCCGCAACACATTGAGAACGGACGGCGCATCAATCGCCCTTATCGACTGGTCGCCCAAAGTCGGATAGGCGAAAGAGAGCAACCACTTGTTCTTAGTGATCGTCCTTTCCGCACGGCCCTCCTTTTCTAGTTTAGCGATGAATTCGTCTGCAATGACGCGGAAGCTATCGCGCGTGTCAGCATTCCGCTCCTGCTTCTCACGTGCGGGGTCTATTCCCTTCATCAGCAGCCGCTTTGCCTCATCTCGTGCCTGTCGAGCCTCCGCCAGGGACAGAAGCGGATAGCTTCCCAGTGCCAGGAGCTTCTGTTTGCCATCGAAGCGATAGGCAAGGCGCCACAGGCGTGAGCCGGTCGGTTGTACCCATAGCTGGAGACCGCCTCCATCGGAGATTTTCCGAAGTTTAGGCCCTGGGCGGGCATTTCGACATTTCACGTCAGAGAGTGTCATTGTCCAATGCTTTTTGCTGGTGAGTGATACCAACAGGGTAGACGGATACCAACGAAGAAACCAACAGCTCGAAGCCGTTGGACCAAATGCGATCACCTGCTTCGGAATACGCCAAAGCGCGATGAGGCCGTCAAAAAAGCGCCTATTTTCAAAAGTTTACGCGAACAGCAGCGTGGAAGGCTTGGCGGAAGGGAGTGTAGGGAGAAGGGGGAATGGTGCCCAGAGGCGGATTCGAACCACCGACACGCGGATTTTCAGTCCGCTGCTCTACCAACTGAGCTATCTGGGCCTGTGCCGGCTAACGGGATCGCCCGCCGGGTTTCACCAGGGCGCCGGGCGGCGCCCCTGGAAAGCGCGTGGGTTATAGCATGGGAATTTCGCCTGTCCAGCGCTTAGGTGTCGATAAAGAAAAATCGCCGACAGACGGCGAATTTGCCGCGTCACCTCACCCCTCGTCTTTGGGCGCCGGGCCTTGTTTCGAGCCGTCGTCTTCTTCCTCCTCGCCGTCCCGGCCGGGGATGACATAGGTGCCCTTCAGCCAGCGATTGAGGTCGATGTCCTTGCAGCGCGCCGAGCAGAACGGATAATGCTCGCGCGCCGAAGGCTTGCCGCATTCCGGGCAGGGCCGCTTCGGTCGGAGCGGCGTCACCTTGTCGTCAAGACTCATGGATAAGGCTCATGGGTCGTCATGCTCACGGCCGCGCGACGTGCCAGTTCTTGTGCGCCTTGAAGCCCTCGCCGGAAAGCAGCGCCACACTCTCGTAAAGCGGCAGGCCGACCACGTTGGTGTAGGAGCCGACCAGCTTGACGACGAAGGAACCGGCAAGCCCCTGCACGGCATAGCCGCCGGCCTTGCCGCGCCATTCGCCCGACGCGACATAGGCGTCGATCTCCTCGCGCGGCAGCCGCTTGAAGCGGACCCTGGTTTCCACCAGCCGCTGTCTGAGCTTGCCGCCCGGGGTGATCAGGCAGATGCCGGAATAGACGCGGTGCGAGCGGCCGGAAAGCAGGCCGAGGCAGTTGACGGCGTCGTCGATGGTCTCGGCCTTGGGCAGGATGCGGCGCCCGACGGCCACCACCGTATCGGCGGCGAGGACGAAGGCCGGCGCATGGTCTTCCTCGCTCTTCAGCGATGCGAGCGCCTTTTCGGCTTTTTCCTTGGAAAGGCGCTTGGCCAGCGAGCGCGGATGCTCGGCGCGCAGCGGCGTCTCGTCGACGTCGGCCGGCAAAATGCGGTCCGGCTCGATGCCGGCCTGCTGCAACAGCTCGATGCGGCGCGGCGAACCCGAGGCAAGCACGAGCTTCTGCAGGATGCTCATGGGAGCATGATGCCGAAAAGTGTGAAGCGGTTTTCGGACGACATCATGCCCCACTCCCTGGTTTGGAGCCGGATGATTTCGGGTCGAACAGACCTGATATCATCCAGCTCTGGGTTCGCGCCGAACTGTTACTTGAAACGGTAGGTGATGCGGCCCTTGGTCAGGTCGTAAGGCGTCATCTCGACCAGGACCTTGTCGCCGGTCAGCACACGGATGCGGTTCTTGCGCATGCGGCCGGCCGTGTGGGCGATGATCTCGTGCTCGTTTTCGAGCTTCACCCGGAACATCGCATTGGGCAGCAGTTCCGTGACCACGCCCGGAAACTCGAGGACTTCTTCCTTCGGCATTCGATACCTTTGCTTGGATGGCGGTTCCGGCGCCTAGAGCATGATGCCGAAAAGTGTCAAGCGGTTTTCGGACGACATCATGCTCTACTTCTTTGATCCGACTCCGGCCGGAATTTGCGGCGGAACCTATATGATAATCGTCCGCTTGTGAACATGCTTAATCGGCGGCGCCTTTTTCACTCCGGCGGCGCGAAACGCCTGGCAATGCGCGCTTTCAGCCGTTCGCGCACGTCGCGATAGGCCGCCATGATGTGCTCGCGCGTGCCCCCGGTGTCGGTCGGGTCGGGCATCGGCCAGTATTCGACCTCGACGGCGAGCGAGCGGGTGAGCTCGAGCGCGGCGTGATGCGCTTCCGGTGCCAGCGTCACGATCAGGTCGAAATAGTCGTCCTCCAGCTCGTCCAGTGTTCTCGGCTGCCGCTCGCCGAGCGTCAGATTCTCCTCGGCAAGCACGGCGTCGACGAAGGGATCGCGCTCGCCGCTGCGCACGCCGGCCGAAGCGACGAAGGTGGTGGCCGGCAGGAACCGTCGCGCCAGCTGTTCCGCCATCGGCGAGCGAACGGCGTTCATGCCGCACAAAAACAGGATCGAATGCGGCAGCGCGGGCACTAGAGCATGATCCCAAAAAGTGGGAACCGGTTTTCGGAGAAGACCATGCTCCAGCAAAGAGTTAGATCAGGATGGCGATTCAACGAAACGACATCCTAGTCTAGCCCCGCCAGTGCAGCACGCAGACCAGCGTGAACAGCCGCCGGGCCGTATCGAAGTCGATCTCGATCTTGCCGGCCAGCCGGTCCATCAGCGTCTGCGAGCCTTCATTGTGCAGCCCGCGCCGGCCCATGTCGATCGCCTCGATATGGCTGGGCGTCGAGGAGCGGATGGCCTCGTAGTAGCTTTCGCAGATCAGGTAGTAATCCTTGACGATGCGCCGCAGCGGCGTCAGCGACAGGATGTGGGTGACCACGTCGGCGCCGTCCTCGCGGCTGACGGCGAACACCAGGCGCTGCTCGGCCAGCGACAGCTTCAGCCTGTATGGCCCGGCGCCGTCGTCATTGACCGGCCGGAAGCTGTTTTCCTCGATCAGGTCGAAGATCGCCACCGCCCGTTCATGCTCGACATCGGGCGTCGAACGTCCGATCGATTCGTCGAGCTCGACGTCGATCAGCCTGTCGCGGTTTTGATGGCGGCCGGACATCGCTACATGTTCAGCCTGATCGCCACGGAGCGTGCGTGTGCGTCGAGCCCTTCCGCCTTGGCGAGCGCGATCGCCGCCGGTGCCAGCGCCTTGAGCTGCTCCGGGCCGAGCTTCAGGATCGACGTCCGCTTGACGAAATCGAGCACGGACAAGCCGGACGAGAAACGCGCCGAGCGCGCCGTCGGCAGTACGTGGTTGGAGCCGCCGACATAGTCGCCGATGACTTCCGGCGTGTGCCGGCCGAGGAAGACGGCCCCGGCATTGCGCATCCTCGCGAGGAAGCGCTCGGCGTCGTCGAAGGCGAGCTCGACATGCTCGGCCGCGATCCGGTCGACCAGCGGCAGCGAGGCTTCGATCTCCGGCACCAGGATCACGGCGCCGAAATCGCGCCAGCTCGCCGCGGCGGTCTCGGCGCGCGGCAGGGTCTTCAACTGGCGCTCGACCGCGTGCTCCACCGCCTTGCCGAACTCGGCATTGTCGGTGATCAGGATCGACTGCGCCGACGCGTCATGCTCGGCCTGCGCAAGCAGATCGGCGGCGATCCAGTCCGGATCGTTTTCGGCGTCGGCCACGACCAGCACTTCCGACGGCCCGGCGATCATGTCGATGCCTACGGTGCCGAACACCTGGCGCTTGGCGGCCGCGACATAGGCGTTGCCCGGTCCGACGATCTTGGCGACCGGCTTGATCGTCTCGGTGCCGTAGGCGAGCGCGGCGACCGCCTGCGCCCCGCCGATGCGGTAAATCTCCGAAACGCCGGCAAGGTCGGCCGCGACCAGCACCAGCGGA
The DNA here is from genome assembly GCA_004963905.1 of Mesorhizobium sp. Taxonomy (GTDB): domain Bacteria; phylum Pseudomonadota; class Alphaproteobacteria; order Rhizobiales; family Rhizobiaceae; genus Mesorhizobium. Next base: position 269,044 of record SUGL01000002.1, on the reverse strand, counting down.
TTGATGACGCCGCCGGAGGCCGGCACCACGATCACGATGCGCTCGACGCCGGCGACTTTCGCAGGCACGGCATTCATCAGCACCGAGCTCGGATAGCTCGCCGTGCCGCCCGGCACATAAAGGCCGACGGCCTCGATCGCCGTCCAGCGCGAGCCGAGCTCGACGCCGGCGGCGTCCGTATAGCGGTCGTCCTTCGGCTTCTGCCGCTCGTGATGCGAGCGGATGCGGTCGCGCGCGAATTCGAGCGCCTCGACGGTTGCCGGGTCGGCCGCGGCATAGGCCTTGGCGATATCGTCCTTGGATACGGCGATGCCGAGCTTGCCGAGATCGGCCTTGTCGAATTTCAGCGTGTAATCGATGAGGGCCTTGTCGCCTTCGGCGCGCACTCGCGCGATGATGTCGCGCACCACCGCCTCGACATCGGCCGACACCTCCCGCTTGGTGGTGAGGAATGCCGAAAAGCGCTGCTCGAAATCGGCGTCGGTTTGGCTAAGCGTGATGGCCATTGTCTGCGCTCAGGTCCTGTGAACAGGGCGTGAGGTGGCTTCCCAGGCGCCGCCGATGTCGGCGAGCCGGGCCTCGATGCACTCGACGTCGAGCATGATCGTGCCGCCTCCGGAAAACACCAGTTCGACGATGCCGGCCGGCCTGCTGATCGCAACGAAGCTGATCGCCAGCAGCGAAAGCACCTCGGCCGGCTTGTCGCGGGCAATGCCGCTGGTCTTGGCGCCGAGCACCCGGTCGAAATGTAAAACACTTTGGCGCCGCTCATTGTGCTGGCGGAACAAGCCGGACTTCGCCTCCCAGACGAAGCGGTTCATGGTCAGCACGAAGCGTTTGGCCGCCGGCAGGTATTCGAGGTCGGAGACCTTCATCACGGCGTCCTGAACATGGGCCGAGACGATGCTCAGGTCCTGGTCGTCGAGCGCGATGAGCTTGAGAGCGGCCATGCGGTATGCGCACCTGAAGGTTGACGGTTCAAGCTTCTGTTAGAACATGATCCCGAAAAGAGGAAACCGGTTTTTGCTTTTCGCGGACCTGCGGTTCGGCAAAAATCATGCTCAAACAAAATTCTAGAGCGTGTCGAACTCGACAAAATCGAGATCAATCACGCTCTAGTGGGTCTTTCCCGCTGGTGCAACTCGCCCGAAACGGATGCAGCGAAGCGTCAGCCCGAAATCCGCTCGATCACCGCGCCGCAGCCGGAGAGCTTCTCCTCCAGCCGCTCGAAGCCGCGGTCGAGGTGGTAGACGCGGTTGACGACGGTCTCGCCTTCGGCGGCGAGGCCGGCGATCACCAGCGATACCGAGGCGCGCAGGTCGGTCGCCATGACTGGCGCGCCTTTCAGCTTGGCGACGCCGTCGACGATCGCCGTCTGGCCCGAAAGCGTGATGTGGGCGCCGAGGCGGGCAAGCTCCTGCACATGCATGAAGCGGTTCTCGAAGATCGTCTCGGTGATGCGGGACTTGCCCTTGGCCATCGTCATCAGGCCCATGAACTGCGCCTGCAGGTCGGTCGGGAACGCCGGGAAGGGCGCGGTGGTCACATCGACCGGCGCAATGCCGGCGCCGTTGCGCTTGACGCGGATGCCCTCATTGGTCGGCGTGATCTCGGCACCCGTCTCGGCGATGACGTCGAGGGCGCTCTGCAGCAGGTCGGGCCGCGCGCCGTCGAGCATGACGTCGCCGCCGGTCATCGCCACCGCCATGGCATAGGTGCCGGTCTCGATGCGGTCGGGGATGACGCGCACGCGGGCGCCGGACAGCGCCTCGACGCCCTGGATGGTGATGGTGGAGGTGCCGGCGCCATGGATCTTGGCGCCCATGGCGATCAGGCATTCGGCGAGGTTGACGATCTCCGGCTCGCGCGCGGCGTTTTCGAGCACCGTCTCGCCCTTGGCGAGCGAGGCCGCCATCATCAGCACATGCGTGGCGCCAACCGACACTTTCGGGAACACGTAGCGATTGCCGTGGAGACGGCCGTTCTTCGTCTTGGCGATGACGTAGCCGTTGTCGACGTCGAGCTCTGCGTCCAGTGCCTGCAGGCCCTCGAGGAACAGGTCGACCGGACGCGTGCCGATGGCGCAGCCGCCGGGCAGCGACACCTTGGCCTCGCCCATGCGGGCAAGCAGCGGCCCGATGACCCAGAAGGAGGCGCGCATCTTCGACACCAGCTCGTAAGGCGCGGTGGTGTCGACGATGTTGCGGGCGGAAAAATTGATGGTGCGCGAATAGCCTTTCTGCTGGCTCTCGCGCCGGCCGTTGACGGAATAGTCGACGCCGTGATTGCCGAGGATGCGGATCAGTTGCTCGACATCGGCCAGATGCGGCACGTTCTCCAAGGTCAGCGTGTCGTCGGTGAGCAGCGAGGCGATCATCAGCGGCAGCGCCGCGTTTTTGGCGCCCGAGATCGGAATGCTTCCGGCAAGCTCATTGCCGCCGACAATTCTGATGCGATCCATGAAAGAACGTCCCCTCGGCCCGGACGGGCCGCTTTCAATCGGTTGAGTATGTCCGGCTCTAGACTATTGGCCGGCGCGGTTCAAGAAATAGGATTTCCCCATCTGTGGACCAAGTGTGGTCGGCCAGTGTGGCTGATTTGGGTTACTTTTTCTGCATTTTTCCTGCAGACGGCAGGCCCTCCGGCCGCTGATCGGCATCCCCGGCGCGCCGAGAGCGCGCCTGCGCCTTGCGCTTCTGCAGGTTGGCGCGCAACGCTTCGGCGAGCCGGTCCTTGCGCTCGCCGTCGCCCTTCTTGGGTGGATTTGCCTTGTCGTTCATCGTCCGTCCCCGCCGGCGCATAGCCGGCTCTGGTTCAGGCATAGTTATCATTGTGGCGCCGCCATGTCATGGAAGACTGCCTGGAAGCGGCTTCCACAGCTGCGGCGTTCGATGCATGCCGCCCGAAACCGCGCCGTTTTGCGACAATCACATGCGTCGTTTTAAGGTTTTCTTGGCCTTGCGCTTGCCGGTTCGTTATGGCAGAAGCGCCGCCATCGCAGGCTGCGGTAGCTCAGTGGTAGAGCACTCCCTTGGTAAGGGAGAGGTCGAGAGTTCAATCCTCTCTCGCAGCACCAGCCTATCCCTTTGAAATCGCGGCCAGGACCTGTGGCCGGCGCACCGCTTGGTGAACCGGACAGAGCCTTTTCACGTCGACTTCAAAACATGCATATCGTCGAACTCCGCCAGCTTCGGATACGCAATCGTCGGAGCATGAGCGAGGCTGAGGACGCGTTCGCGGTAGCGATCGAGGCACATCCGGCGCTCATCGTCGCCGATGCGTGCTGGTGCGTGCACCAGAAATGGCTCGATCACCGTGAAGCCGACAAAGTAGAGCATGCCGTGGTTGATCGGGAACAGGATCTCGGCGATCGGGCCGTTCAGGCCTCGATCGGAGTAGATCGGCGGCGGTCCGCCGATCGTGACGGAGCACATCGCACGCTTTCCGGAGAAGACGCCGCGGTCATACCATTTGCCGCCGCCATAAATGCGGCCACCTGATGCGAACACGCGGTCGACCCAGCCCTTGAGGATCGCCGGCAGCCCGAACCACCAGAGCGGAAACTGCAGGATCAACGCATCGCACCAGAAAAGCTTGTCCATCTCCGCCTGGATGTCTGGAGCAAACCCGTCATGGGCAGCCGCATTCGCCTCCTCGGCCTGCTGGCGGTAGTAGTTCGCATCGTGCACGGTCGTAAAGTTGCGGCGATTTGATACCGGATTGAAGCCCATGGCGTAGAGATCGGAGACGACGACCTCATGTCCCGCCGTGAACAACGCCTCCTGCGCGGCGCGGGTCAGGGCGCCATTGAAGCTGTTGGGCTCGGGGTGTGCGTGAACGATGAAGATGCGCACCGCGCTTTTCCCACCCGGACGGAATGTTCATTTTCTGGATGCCGAAAGGGCTCGCTCGGCGACATAGTCGAGCGAGAAGACACCGGCGCCGCGTGCCAGCACCAGAAGCAGCAGCGACGCCCACAGCAGATGCTCCGCCCAGTTCTCCGGATAGACGAAGATCTGGATGACGGAGACCACGCCAATCAGCATCAGCGCGCCGAGACGCGAGAAGGCCCCAAAGAAAAGCAGCACCGAGCCGGTGATTTCGGCGGTTGTCGCCAACGGCGCCGCGATCGACGGGTCGATGAACGGCAGATTGTATTCGTCGGCGAAGAGCTGCAACGTGACCGGCCAGGATGCCAGCTTACTTTGGGCGGACTGCCAGAACACATGGGCCACCGCCACACGGGCAGCGAGTTGAACCAGCGAGAATGGAATGTGCTCGGGCAGCTTGATGATACGCTTGTAGAGGCCGACAAAGCCGGCCGGGTTGGACGAGGAATGCTCCGATATTGCGGTCATGACCGTCTCCGTCAGTTTGAGGGGGAATTCGAGGCGACCCGCACGTCGGTGATGAGCCTGTCGCGGAACAGACGCACAAGGGCCGAAACCAGGTCGAAGGCCGGGTCGAGCACCAAGGCACGACCAGTGGCATGCTCGAGGCCGAAACCATGCTTCAGCGAATGCCAGAAGGCGAAGCTCGCGCGGTCGAGCAGAAAAAGCCGCACGTAGTTCCCCGATCGCCACAACGCCACGCGTTCGGGGCGCCTTATCCAGGTTACGGTTTCGTCGACCGCCGTCTCCTGTTGATGCGCCATCCATACCGACAGGATCGACCAATGCGAGACGATCAGGCGCAGCGAGGGCTGGAGCAGGATATCCGGCGAGAGCCCGAGGTCGGTGTCGTCGTATTCTGCGAGGCCGCGGGCCGGCAGCGAAGCCGTATCGAGCGCCTCGGCGATGGCCCATTCGAGCCGCGCCGTTTCGGCGACGATCGGCATGTCGGACAGCGTGTCGATCGTCTTGAGGAAGCGCGGGAAGCCGGCGCCATAGCGCGCAAGGCGCGATTCAACCGGCGGATGGCGTCGAATGAACTCGCTCGCCGCATAGCGGAAGAACCGTTCGTCCACCAGGCGAACGGTAACCGGAAAGACCGCCATCAGCACCGCGGTGAGCGAGCTGCGCGTATTGTTCTGGTAGATGCGCAGGCGGGCCAGTGGATCGGCCTTGCCGGCGGTCAGCATTTTCGCGAAGACCATTGGTTCGGCGGCAAGCACCGAGCGCGCCATGGCGGTCTGCAGGTGTTCAAGCGGCAACATCGTATCTTCCCTCCATCGGCGTCAAAGCGTTCGACATGACAGGCCCGGCCTTGGCGGCAGCAAATGCTGCAAGCACAGGCATGCTGGTCCGCACGTTTTCAAAGGGGGTAGGGGATACGGGACGGGGCTTGGCTGCCGCGGCCTGTCTCGCAGCCTGCTTGCGGCTGAACATGATCGAAGCGGTGAGCATGTCGGCCCACATGGCTTCGCCAAGCAGCACATCGAGAACCGGAACGTCGGTGTCCCATTCGATCAGCGTGGGTCGCGGCCCGAGGCAGGTTATGGCGTGCTCATAGAGAGCCCAAACGACCGGTGGAACGCGAGAGCCATGGTCGTCGATGAGCACCGTGTCGGCCCCGACCCTATTGGTGGCATGACCGGCAAGATGGATCTCGCCGATCGCGCCCGCGGGCAGCGCATCGATGAAGGCCCTCGCGTCATATTGCAAATTGTGCGCCGAGACCTGGACATTGTTGACGTCCAGCAGCAGGCCGCAGCCGGTCTGCATCACGAGCTCGGTCAGGAACTCGGCCTCGTTCATCGAGGAGTCCGCAAACGCGACATAGGCAGACAGATTTTCGATCAGCACCTGCCGCTTCAACGTTTCCTGGACGGTTTCGACGTTGCGCGCGACGATCGCCAGCGCTTCTTCGTCATAGCGCAGCGGTAAGAGATCGTTGAGATAGGCGCCGTCGGCGACGCTCCAGGCCAGATGCTCGGAAACGAGATCGGGCTGGAAGCGCTCGCAGACCTTGCGCAGCCGCTCCAGATGATCGCGGTCCAAGCCTCGCGCGCTGCCGAGCGACAGGCCGACGCCATGCACCGAAAGCGGATAGATCTCGCGAAGTTTTTCCAGCGCCTCGACGCCGGCGCCGTCCCCCATGTAGTTCTCGGCATGAACCTCCAGCCAGCCGGCGGAAGGCCGCCTGGTCAGCATTTCGCTGATGTGAGGCGAGCGAAGACCGATGCCCGCCGATGCGGGGATCGCAAGAGGCTGAAACGCACGGGACATCGGTCTCCTCCATTCTATTGCGCTGGTCGGAAGTCGGGATTTACTCAGGCTTTCGGCTTGTCGCTGCCGCCCGCGATCTTGGCGCAGCTGCCGGCGGGCACGTAAAGCCAGGAATCCGGCTGGTTGTCGGCGGTCGCGGTGCCGGCGCAGGAATGCGTCGCGGTCTGGCAGTCGTTCTGGCCCGCCTTGACCACGCCGTAGCACTTCTCGAAGGCGAAGCTGGGCTTGGCGGCGGGGCCGCTGTAGGCCGCTGTCGCGGCAAGCGAAGTGGCGGCCGCGAGGGCCGATCCGATGAGGGTCTTGGTGTTGATCACAGGCTTGTCTCCTGGTTGGCGTTTCGAGAGAAAGACCGGCCTTCGGGCCTGTCTGCAAAATCAGTCTCTCCGATCGCGATGCCGAGCTGAAATGCTGTCTCGGCATGGAATTGATACGCTGCCACTATGTTCTGTGGCTCGGCGCGAAAAAGCCCTCCGGCGGGGAACCGGAGGGCTTGGCGCCTGCATTCGGGAGTATGCGAAGCAGGCGCGGCTAGGCGGGGAGCGAGGCGCCTAGATATATCGTCTTTCGCAGTTGGAGGCCGGGGTTTCATCAGCGCGGAAAGGATCGGCGGCAAGCCAGTCCGCCGCGCGCTGCCGCCCCCTGTCGCGCATCTCGGTCAGCTCGCCCCAGTCGATCCAGGGCCGCAGAAGCAGCGGGGCTCCGGCACGGTATCGACTGTCGAATATGGTGTGGACGGGCGCGCATTTGGTCAAGCAATGATCGGCGGCGGTGCTGCGGTCCGGACACGGTGTGGTGAACACGGACGGTCTGCCGGTGACGATCAGGCGATGGCGAGCTTCAGTTGCCAGGACAGGCGGAGCCTGGAAGACGTCGCCGTCACCCCAATAGATGTCGCCGTCGATCTCGACAGGCAGCGAGAGGAAGGGGATCGTGGCCGCCGCGATGATCGCGTCGATCGACAACTGACTGCCGGTGAAAACCTTCACGGCGTCAGTGCGGGCGTTAACGGTCTGGACGCAAAGTTTCACCGGGCTACGTTCGACGCGGATTTGCTCGATATCGATTGACTGTTCCACGACCGATCGAAGCAGGCTGGCCCTGTCATCGGCGAAAACACTGGCGTGGCAGACGCGCCGCCAGAAATTGGCGAGTGCCGTCCGCGCGCCGCGCCTGCCGCCGACGCTCAAGCCATAGGCGAAGACCGCCGCCTCCATCGCTGCAAAGCCCGACGCGGTGACGCCGCTGACGCTGCAGCTCGGCTCGTCCAGCAGGCGATCGAGCACACCCCAGACGAAAGCGCCATGTGCATCGTTTGCCAGCACGATGTCGATCGTCCGGTCTTCCGCACCAAGATTAGCGACTGACGCGATGGCTTGGTCTGTTCTCATTGCGGGCTGGGTAAGCATGGTCTGGTCTCCCTCCCAAGATCGTCACCGGGACGACTGGAGAGAGACTGCCGCATCTTCTTGTTCAGCCGAAATGCCGAGGTGGCATGAAGTCCATAGGCAGATTGCATTGGCTGCCGGTCCTCGCGCGCCGCACTCTTCATCCCGATCAGGCCAGGCGATGCGCATCGCTTGGTTGGAGCCGCTGCCAGAACCGCGGCCGGGAACAGGAGACGGATGATGAAAAGACAATTGGCCTGTGTGGCTGCGCTTGCAATTGGTCTTGGCGCGAGCCCCGCTTCAGCCGACCCGTTCAGCGATCTCGCTGCATTGCCGACGTTCTACACGGACTCCGTGATGAAGACGATGAAACCTATGGCTGGGTTCAAGAAGGCCTGGTTCGCCATGCCGAAGCACGATCGCGTCAAGATGACGAAGGCGTGCAACGACCCGGCGATGAGCAAGCCCCACGCCCAATTCTGCGCCAACGTGCTTGCTTTGGATGGAGCCAATTAGCGGTGCTCGCCGAGCCCTTTGGAATACAGGGCGGCATAAACTCCATTCGTAGACGGCATTGGCGAGTTGAGCGCCGGATGAAGCAAAGTCCACCTCGGCAAGCGGGAACAATAAAGTTCCAAAAGCCGCCAGTCATCAGCGCAGTCGTCAAAAGGGCGATTGCGCAATTCCAGAGAAGGTTCTCACCATGAATATCAAAGCTATCTGCTTTGGCGCTTTTGCCCTTTCGGTTATTGGCGGGGTGGCGTCCGCCGGAGTCCTCGACGAACCGTCCAACATGCAGCCCTTCTTCACCGATTCCGGCATGAAGACGATGAAGTCGAGCGCCGACTTCGAGATGGCATGGAAAGCCACGCCGAAGGCGATGCAGGTTTCGATGATGAAGGAATGCAACGACGCCGCCATGAGCAAGCCGCATGCTCAATTCTGCGCCCGGCTTTTCGCCTTGGGCCATCACAGCTGACATTCTCGGCGCCCGGCACTGCAGAATGTTTTTGATGGCGGGCCTCGGCCCGCCTTCGTCGCATGACGAAACGCTATCGACTTTATAGCGCTCATGCATTGGCGCGATGGAGTGCCATGCGGCAGGGTTCCAGCGTGCACCTATGCTAGAGAGGGACGCCCCGCATGGACATCCATCACATCCGCTACTTCCTGGCCGTCTGCGAGACCCGCAATTTCACGCGCGCGGGCGAAAAGTGCAACGTCACCCAGCCCGCGCTATCCCGCGCGATCCAGCAGCTCGAGGATGAGGTCGGCGGCTTGCTGTTCCGCCGCGAGCGGAACCTGACCCATCTCACCGATCTGGGCGCGTTGCTGCGCCCCCGGTTCCAGCAGATCCTCGACGAGGTGACCGGCGTGCGTCAGGAAGCGTCGAGGTTTCTCTGCCTGGAGAATGCAAATCTCAAGGTTGGGGTCATGTGCACGATCGGTCCGCGGCGATTTACCGGCCTGTTGACCGACTTCAACAGGCGCCAGCAAGGCATTCAGCTGCAGCTTGTTGAGGGCGTGCCGGCTTCGCTTTCGCAGCTGCTGGAAGCCGGTGAGATCGATGTCGCCATCATGGCGTCCAGCAACAGTTTTCCGGAGCGCTTCGACGTCACCCCGCTCTATCGCGAACGGTTCGTGCTTGCCTTTCCCAACGGCCATCGGCTGGCCCGCAACGACAATGTTGCCATCTCCGAGCTCGACGGCGAGAACTATCTGAGACGCCTGAATTGCGAGTATCGGGATTACCTCGCCGGCCTCTGCAACGAACGTGGCGTGAAGCTCAGGATTTCCTACGCCAGCGAACGCGAAGACTGGATTCAAAACATGGTCTCAGGCGGGCTGGGAATCTGCTTCATCCCGGAATTCAGCGCCGTCATCCCAGGTCTGCAAATCAGGCCCGTCGTCGATCCCGAGGTCTGGCGCGAAGTCTCGCTCGTCGTGGTGGCCGGGCGCCGCTTCTCGCCGGCGACATCGACCTTCGTGAACAGCGTCAAGGCGCACAGCTGGCCGGAGAGCGGTATCGACCTGTCGGCCAGGAAGAGCGCTGCTTAAAGCATGTCTCCCGAAAGTGGGAACCGGTTTCGGGACAAAGACATGCGTAAAATCAAAAAGCTAAAGCGCATGGAGCGTATCTGAAAGATCGCGACGCGCTTTAGCATTTCGAAGTGGAGCCGAACGCTGCGACAAATGTCGTAGCTGGATAGCCGCGCTGGTGCTGGCCATGCACCATAGTTTTCAGGTATCGAATTAAGAGCCAGTCAGCATTTCTCTTTCCTCGAGGCTGCCGTCACTCTCCTCCTATGCCCCGCTTCCGCGATTGGGCACCGACAAAGGAGAAATAGACATGGCTTCCAGGACTATTGCATTGCGGGTGCCGCTGAAGCTGGCGCTGACACTCGGACTTCTCACCGCGACCGCCGCGTTTTCGGTGGCCCCGGTTTTCGCCGGCGACTGCCCTGCCGGCCAGGCCGCCACCACCGACATCCAGGAACATCCCAGCAAGCCCGTCGGCGTGACGGACACGGTTCTTTCGGCGATCGACCTCAGCCCCAAGGGCGAAGCCTGGAAGGGCAACATGCTGCGTCTGCGCAAGCTCGTCGTTCAGCCGGGCGGCGTCGTGCCGTGGCATGAGCACACGGTTCGTCCCGCCAACATCATCGTCGTCGAAGGCTCGATCACCGAATACGCCAGCACCTGCAAGGTCGGCATCGAGCATGCGGCCGGCGACGTGACCGCCGAGTTCGGCCAGCTCGCCCACTGGTGGAAGAACAACGGCAAGGTTCCGGCCGTGCTCTACTCAGCCGACGTTCTGCCGCCGGCAATGCACGACGATCACATGATGTGAGCCGCTCGTCGCGGCCAGCGGATCCCAGCAGCAGCAACCAACAGTGCGTCCTCGGGCGATCGCCTGAGGACGCTGGCCAGGAGCCTGTGATGACGACCAGTGAACATACCGAATTGATGAGGCTCCGCAGGGTGGCCGCGGACAGCTGGCGGTTTGGGCTGATCGCCCTGATCGCGTTCCTGACGCTCGTCGACCTGTTCGCCACCCAGGCCATCCTGCCCTCACTGGTGACAAAATTCGGCGTCAGCCGCGCGACCATGGGCTTCGCCGTCAACGCCAGCACCTTCGGCATGGCGGTGGCCGGTATCGCCGTCGCTCTCATCGGGCGCGGCATCGATCGCCGCAACGGCATCTGGATCAGCCTGGCCATCCTGGCGGTCCCGACGACGCTGCTTTCGCAGACTGACAATATTGTGGTCTTCGCCCTGCTGCGCGTAGCGCAAGGCCTTTGCATGTCGACCGCGTTCACGCTCACCATGGCCTACCTGGCGGAGCATTTTTCCGCCCGGCAGACCACGAGCGCGCTTGCGGCGTATGTGACTGGCAATGTTGCCAGCAACTTTTTCGGCCGGCTGATGTCGGCGGCCGTCGCCGACATGTTCGGCATCTCCACCAACTTCCTGACCTTCGCCGCCCTCAATCTGTCCGGCGCGGCTGTTGTCTGGTTCACGCTGCAGAAGACCTCGGCAATGATGCATGCCGATGCGGAGGGCCGGCCCGCCCGCGCGGCTTGGAGAGTTCCGCTGCAAAATGCCGAGCTGCGTGCCTGTTTCGCGATCGGCTTCCTGATCCTCTTCGTCTTCATCGGCACCTTCACCTATGTGAACTTCCAGCTCGTAGCAGTGCCTCTTTCGCTGACACCGATGGCACTGGGCGCGGTTTATTTCGTCTTCCTGCCGTCGATGCTGACCACTCCGCTCGCCGGGCGTGTAGCCTCGGGTCTCGGCCCGAGTGTGGGCGTAGGCGCAACGCTGGGGCTGGCGATCGCCGGCCTGCTTCTGCTGCTTACGCCCAGCCTTCCCATCGTCCTCGCCGGGATGGCGCTGGTCGCCATCGGCACCTTCCTGGCGCAGGCGATCGCCACCGGACATGTCAGCCGAACGGCATCGCGCGACCGAGCCGCTGCGAGCGGCATCTATCTCGCGTCCTACTATGCAGGCGGGCTCGCCGGCAGCTTCGTCATCGGACAGATCTACGACCGGGTCGGCTGGACGGCCTGCGTGGCCGCGCTGACCGCAGTCCTTGTGGCTGCGATTGCGGTCGCGCGAGCACTGAAGACACCAACAACATGACGATCGGAAAAGCGATCGGCCATGAGGCCATCCGCCTCTGGCGAGATCGCGCAAGAATCTCGATGCACTAGCCAACCACCGAACCCAACGGAGACTGAGATGACTACCTACCTGAAAACCCTGATCACCGGCGCCGCCATGCTGATGACGGTCGTCCTCCCCGCGGCCGCCTCGGACGGCGTCGTCACGGTGAAGAGCGACTATTCGGTCGCCGAGACCGTCGCCCGCATCAAGAAGGACGTGCTCAAGAAGGGCCTCATGTTCTTCGGCGTGATCGACCAGGCAAAGCTCGGCAACAAAGCCGGCAACGACGTCAAGCCGTCACGGCTCGTGATGTTCGGCAATCCGGCGCTCGGCACGACTTTCATCACCTCGAATCCCGAGGCCGGCCTGGACTGGCCGGTGCGCGTGCTGGTTTACCAAACCGGAGATGGCACGGTTTATGCCGCCTACAGCGATTTCGATTGGATTGCCAAACGGCACGGCATCACCGACCGCAGCGCGCAGTTCAAAATGGCGACCGAGGTCATTCAGTCCGTGACCTCGTCGATCAGGAAAAACTGATCGGCGCGACGAGCTGGAAGTCCTTCGAACCCTGCGAGGCTGCCCGTATCGCGCGGCGAAGTCACTCGGCGGCGGACAATGCCTTTGCCCGCTCGCCGAACCATTTCTTCTGGGTGGCTTCGCGGACCAGCGCGCCGACCGCTGGCGAATGCCTGCGGCCGCGCACCGTGACGAGATTGACGTCGCGCCAGAATTCCGGCTCGGTGATCGGCAATGCCGCTACGCCCGGGTGCTTCGCGGTGTGCTCGGGCATGAACCCGAAACCGAGTCCGGCCGCGATCATGGCGAGTGTCCAGTCGTCGCGGTCGCTCCAATAGACGGGGCTGACGGTGACCCCCTGCTGGGCAAGGATGGCATCCGCGTAGCCGGCAAATTCGCAGTTGTTGCGGTGAATGTAGCTTTCATTGCTCATGTCCTTCACCCGCACGACCCGCTGATTGGCCAGACGATGAGCCAGGTGGACCGCCATCACCATCTGCTCGCGAAACAGCGGCAGGGCGTGCACCTCCTCGTCGGGAACGTCCGAAGGCAATGCGTAGATGGCGGCCTCGAGATCGCCTTCGAGCAGCCTTCGCCGGAGGCTCGCGGCGTCTGAATCGCAAAGGTGGAGTTCCACGCCGGGGTGATGGCCACGAACAGCTGCGATCAGCTCGATGATTTCGTCCGGAGCGATCGTGCTCATGATGCCAAGCCTGAGCGGCATCCTTTTCAGGTTCACATACTGCTCGGCAATCTGCTTTGCCTGGCGGGAGTTCTCGAAGACACCTTCGAGATAAGTCTCAACCATGCGGCCGAGCTCGGTGAGGTGGGTGAACCGGCGCTCGCGATGGAAGAGGGGTCCGCCGAATTCATCCTCCAGCAGCTTGATCGCGCGCGACAGCGCCGGCTGCGTGACATTGCACTGCTCGGCAGCCCTGGTGAAATTCAGCTCCTTGGCGACGGCCAAGAAATATCTGACCTGGCTGATCTCCACTGCACGCTTCCCCTGGAACGTGCTTGCCGCACGGCCCGCGTTGCCGGGCGATCTTACTAGCTGCCCCTAGGTCAAACAACCCGGCTTGCGGAGCTGCCTCGTGGCCACAGCGATCACACCGCCAGCTATCGAATCCATGTCTCAACGGCATTTCCGCAGCTTCGGGAGGCTCGCCATACTGATCGCGAGACCACGAACGGTGGGCTTGCCGTCCGTCGTTCGCAACCGGTGGCAGGTCACTGCGGCCACGGCTTCGACAGAAGGAAACGATGATGCTCACAGGAAAGACGGCTCTCATCACAGGTTCGACCAGCGGCATCGGCCAAGGCATCGCCGAGGCCTTCGCGGCCAAGGGCTGCAACGTCGTTCTGAACGGTTTCGGCGATGCCGCCGAGATCGAGCTGCTTCGGTCGAGGCTCGCCGCCGACCACGGGGTGACCGTGCGCTACGACAATGCCGACATGAGCAAAGGCGCGGCGATCACCGCGATGATGGACAAGGCCATCGCCGAATTCGGCGCGGTCGACATCCTGGTCAACAACGCCGGCATTCAGCATGTCGCGCCGATCGACGATTTCCCGATCGAGAAGTGGGAAGCGGTCGTGGCGATCGACCTCATCTCGTCCTTCTACACGATCCGCCGTGCTCTGCAGGCGATGAAGACGCGCAAATGGGGCCGCATCATCAATGTCGCGTCCGCCCATGCCCTCGTCGCCTCGCCATACAAATCCGCCTACGTCGCCGCCAAGCACGGCATGGCCGGCCTGACCAAGACGGTCGCGCTCGAGGTCGCCGAACAGGGCATAACGGTCAATGCCGTCTGTCCCGGCTACGTGCTCACGCCGCTGGTCGAAAAGCAGATCCCGGATACGGCCAGGGCCCGCGGGATCAGCGAGCAGCAGGTGATCAAGGATGTGCTGCTCGCCGCCCAGCCTACCAAGCAGTTCGTCACCGTCGAGCAGGTCGCAGCGCTCTGCCTGTTCCTGGCGTCGGACGACGCGGCCTCGATCACCGGCGCCATCATGCCGATCGAAGGCGGCTGGACCGCCCACTAGACCTGCACCAGGAGCGAAGGCCATGAACAAGATCACGCAAAACCTGTCCGTTCCAGGAGCAGAGGCGGCAACCGGACACCAGGGCGACGTCAAACGTCAGACCGTGCTTGTCCTTCAAGGCGGCGGTGCGCTCGGCGCCTACCAGGCCGGCGTCTACCAGGCGCTGGTCGAAGGCGGCATCGAACCGGATTGGGTCATCGGCACATCGATTGGCGCCATCAATGCCGCGCTGATTGCCGGCAACGAACCTAAGGATCGTTTGCCCAGGCTCCAGGAGTTCTGGGATGGCGTCAGCCGAAGCAGCCCGCTCGACGAGTTCTTCCGGATGATGGTTCCGAGCAACATCTTCGCCAATATGGGCACGGTGATGCGCGGGATACCCGGCTTCTTCGAACCGAACCCGAGCGCCATGTTCGGGGTGAATCGCGAAGTCGGCGTGGAAAATGCCTCCTACTACACCACCGACCCGCTCAAGAGGACACTGAACGATCTTATCGACTTCGAGTGTTTGAACCGGCGCCATACGCGATTGACGGTCGGCGCCGTCAACGTCAACACCAGTGAGCTCAGATACTTCGACAGCACTCAGATGCCGCTGTCGGCGGCCCACATCATGGCATCGGGCGCCTTGCCGCCAGCCTTTCCGGCGGTTTGCATCGACGGCGAGCCCTATTGGGACGGCGGGGTCTATTCCAATACCCCGATCGAGGTCGTGCTCGACGCGCGACCGCGCCGCGATGCGCTGATCTTCGCGGTAAACATGTGGCAGCCGCGGGGCTCCGAGCCAAAATCGATCTGGCAGGTCATGGGGCGGCAGAAGGATCTCCAATACGCCAGCCGTGGCAGAAGCCACGTCGCCCGCCAGGAGCAATTGCATCGGCTCAGGCACGTCGTGCGCGAAATGGGAAAACTCGTCCCGGAGGAGCGGCGCGACGATCCGATGTTCAAGGAACTCGCCTCCTATGGCTGCCCGTCGGTCATGCACCTCGTTCGGCTGCTTTCGCCGCGCCTCGACGGCGAGGATCACACCAAGGACATCGACTTCACGCGCGCTGGCATCCGCACCCGCTGGCAGGCTGGATACGAGCATGGGCAGCGCGTCCTCTCGCAAAAGCCGTGGGAATGCGAAGTCGACATGCTGCAGGGCATCGTGATCCACGAATCGCAAGAGTGATGCACCGCGCCGAGGAAGAGATGGAGACCACCGATGCAGATCATCACTCCAGGCATGCGGCTCATTCCTGAAGCCGTGCTTGCCAACAACGCCGCGCTTTTCCGCACGATACCGGAGACTCCCTCGCACGCGGACAAGTCTCTGCATCGCGTGGTCATCGTCGGTGGCGGCGCGGGCGGACTGGAACTCGCGACACGTCTCGGCCGCAAATTCGGCAACCGTCGGCTTTCGGTCACGCTTGTCGACCGCAGCCGCACCCATATCTGGAAGCCGCTGCTGCATGAGGTGGCATCCGGCGCCCTGAGCGCGTCGCACGACGCCGTCGAATACATCGCCCATGCCAGCCGCAACCACTATCGATACCGTATCGGCGAGGTCGTCGGCGTCGACCGTGCAAAGCGCCAGATCTTCGTCGCGCCCAGCTTCGACGATGACGGCAGGCAGATCATACCGCCGCGCGTTCTTGGCTACGACACGCTGGTTATGGCCGTTGGCAGCGTCAGCAACGATTTCGGCACGCCAGGTGCGGCTCGTCACGCCATCTCGCTCGACACGGCGGAGCAGGCCGCTCGCTTCAACAGGCGCATGATAGACGCGTGCCTGCGCGCCAACGCGCAATATGAGCAGCTGGCGCCTGGCCAGCTCCATTGCGTCATCGTCGGCGCGGGAGCCACCGGTGTCGAACTGGCCGCGGAATTGCATAGATCGATGCGCGAAATTGCCTCGCACAATCTCGACAACATCGATTTCGAGAGGCTGATCCGCATCACCATCGTCGAGGCCGGCCCGCGCATTCTGCCCGCCCTTCCGGAGCACATGGCCCATGCTTCGGCGCGCCTGCTCATCAAGCTGGGTGTGCAGATCCGATGCGGCATCAAGGTCACCGAAGTCACGGAAGACGGCATCCGGCTTGGCGAAAAGCTGTTCGTGCCGGCCGAACTCGTGGTCTGGGCCGCCGGGATCAAGGCGCCGGATTTCCTCAAGGGTCTCGATGGCCTCGAGACAGATCGCATCAACCGCCTGATCGTGGACGAAACCTTGCGCGCCGTCGGAGACGAGAATGTGTTCGCGATTGGCGACTGCGCGAACTGCGTCCTGCCGGGCGAAGACAGCGCCTTGCCGCCGCGCGCCCAGACAGCCCATCAGCAGGCAGAACACATGGCGAAGGTGGTTGCGGCACGTCTCGCGGGGCAGGCCGCGCCGGCGTATCGCTACCGCGACTATGGTTCCCTCGTATCGCTCGCCGACTACGGTGCCTTCGGCAGCCTGATCGGAGGACTGAAGATCGAAGGTCTCGTTGCGAGGCTTGCCTATCGCTCGCTGCACAAGATGCATCTCAAGGCAGTGCATGGCCTGGCGAAGACAACTCTGGCGTCGATCGGCGAGATGATCGTCAGGCGCGCCAGGCCGCGGATCAAGCTTCACTAGCAGAGTGGAGGGGTGCGATGGAAAAGTATGACGTCGTGATCCTGGGCGGCGGCAATGCCGGAATGGGCGTCACGGTCGCGACGCGCGCCGCCGGACTTTCCGTTGCCATGATAGAGGCGCGCGACCTCGGCGGCACCTGCCCCAATCGCGGCTGCACGCCGAAGAAGGTTCTGGTCGCCGCGGCTCATGCGCTCGACGAGATCGACAGGGCCGGCAGTCATGCAATCACGCTCGATAAGCCGCGGCTCGATTGGCGAGCCTTGATCGAACGGGAAAAGGAGATCATCAGGGATATCCCATCCCGACTGTCCGGATTGATGGCCAAGCGAGGCGTCCACGTCATCCACGGCGAGGCCACATTTATCGGCAGCAACGCCGTCCGCGTCGGTGCCCGAGAACTCGAGGCCAGGAACATCGTCATCGCCACCGGCTCCAAGCCGCGTCCGCTGCCGATCCCGGGCGCCGAGCATCTGACGACTTCCGACGATGTTCTGAGCGCTGCTGTGCTGCCGCGTGCGGTGGTGTTCATCGGCGGCGGCGTCATCGCTTTCGAGCTGGGGCATGTCTATGCGCGCGCGGGCGTCGACGTGACGATCCTCGAGGCCCTGCCGCAACTTCTCGGAGGCTTCGACGCGGATGCCGTTGCCCAGCTCCGCGGCGAGAGCGAGCGGCTCGGTATCGGCATCCACACCAAGGCTTGGGTCAGGAAAGTCGAAGAGGCCGGCGGGCGGCTGCGGGTGAGCTTCGCGAAGGACGGCGTCGAATCCCTGGTCGAGGCGGATCGGGTCGTCAACTGCGCCGGGCGCGTGGCCAATGTCGAAGGCCTCGATCTTGGCGCCGGTATCGTCGTGCATCGCGAAGGCCGCATCGAAATCGACGACCATCTGCGCTCACGCTCCAACCCCGATATCTATGTCTGTGGCGATGCGGTGTGGAGCTCCCCCCAGCTTTCGCCGGTGGCGACCTATGAGGGCGGGATTGTCGGCCGCAACATTGTCGACGGACCGGAGCATCGGCCCGACTACAGTCACATCCCGGCCTCGCTCTACAGCATTCCGGCCGTGGCAAGCGTCGGACTGACCGAAGCAAAGGCGAGAGAACGGGGTCTTCGCATCAAGGTCCACGTCAACGACATGCAAGGCTGGCTCTCCGCCAGGACCTATGCCGAGGCGGTTGCCTGGTCGAAGATAATTATCGAGGAGCCGACGGATTGCATCGTTGGAGCACATCTGGTGGGCCATGCCGGCGAAGAGCTGATCCACATCTTCGCGCTTGCCATGAAACACGGCATCACGGCGCGAGCTCTGTCCGAGATGGTCTACGGTTTCCCGACTTTTTCGGCGGATATCAGGAACATGATGTAACGTGTCGATCCGGCCGGCGAATAGAAGATTTCACGCGTCGATGCACGCAGGGCATCGAAACCATGCAGGAAAAACATGGCAATTGCCGAGGGGTTCCGGTGGTAGGCTGTGTGCGAAGTGTGAAAGTGCAGACATGGCCGCCGACGACCAGGCAATGACATTCGAGCAATCCGTCCAGGCAGCCATCGAGCTCGATGCGCCTCTGAACGAGCGGCTGGCGGTGATTGCCGCAGCGGTCCGGCGTATGAATTCCGAATTCGCGGACGCTGTAGAGCGACTGGTGGATCGCCTTGAGAAGCAGGGAGCCGGAACTATGGCGCCGGCAGCGGGCGAAGCCATGCCTGGTTTCCTGCTGCCTGACGACGATGGCAAGCTCGTCAGCCTGGCCGAGATCCTGGAAAGGGGGCCAGCCGTCATCACCTTTCAGCGCGGGCATTGGTGCCCGTATTGCCGTTTGAACGCCATCGGGATCGTCGAGGTGCAGCGCGAGATCGCGGAACTGGGCGGACAGGTCGTCGTGATCATGCCGGAGCGGCGCAAATTCGCCAAAGCCATGAAGGCTTTGGTCGGGGCACAGTTCCCGTTCCTGGTCGACATGGACAACGGCTATGCGTTATCGCTCAACCTTGCGATCTGGGGCGGCGCCGAGATGGAGCGGCTGATGGGCCTGGGGTTCGATCTCCCCAACTACCAGGGCAACAGCAGCTGGTTTCTGCCGATTCCAGCCACCTTCATCGTTGGGACCGACGGGATCATCACTGATCGCTTCGTCGATCCGGACTACCGCCGTCGCATGGACATTGATGAGATGATCGCGGCGCTCAGGCGGGCTCGCTGACGCCGAAGGACGACCAGTCGGCCGACCTCAACAGGTTGAGCAAAGTCGTCGCGACAGGGGAGCGCTGCCTGCCGGCAACCGCATAGACGGAAACGATCCGCGAAACGTCGAGATCACGAAGCTTGAGCCGGCGAGTGTTGGAGGATCGCGGTGACGTGAGCGAGACGAAGCCGACACCGGCGTTGGCCTCGAGCAAGGCGAGAAGATCCTGGTCGGTCTCGACCTCATGTGCGGTTCGAGGCGAATAGCCTTTGGCGGATAGCGAGCGCGACAGCTCCTCGCTGGTCTCCCAGTCGATCCGGCTAAGCACGGGCTCCGCGGCAAGCTGAGCCAAAGCGACATCGGCCTCGTTGCGCCGGGCCAGCGGATGATCGGAATTCACGGCGAGCTCGATTCCTTCCTGGAAAAGTGGCCATGTGTCGAGACGATCCCAAGCCTGGTCCAGCGGGCCTGCAACCGCCAGCTCGACTTCACCATTTTTGAGGGCCTCGATGACAGCCGCTGGCGAGCCGCGGTGGATTTTGAGATGCGCGCCGGGATAGGCCCGGAAAAGCTCCGTGAACGGCGAAACCAACAGTGCGATGTTGATACTGTTGGAGATCGTCACGTTGAGAGGGGCCACATCGCTGCTTTGAACCGCCTTGGCCAGTGATTTGGCGGATGTAGCCGCGTCATAGCACTGCTGCAGCAGCGGCAGCATGCGCCGTCCAAGTTCGGTAAGATGCGAGTGCTGCCGCTCCCGCCGAAGCAGTTCTCCGCCCAGTTCCTCTTCGAGCGTCTTGATTGCGCGCGTAAGCGCCGGCTGAGTGACGTTGCATTCCTCTGCCGCTCTGGTGAAATTCAGCGTGTTGGACAGGGCCAGAAAATAGCGGACCTGCTGCATCTCCATAGGATTTCGGCCCCTCAGCGAAATTCGATTTTTCAGGCACAACTAATTTGCGGCTATGCTACCGCAACCGAGAATTCAGGCAAGGTCGAGGATCGCCAAAGCTTGGCTTCCGGTAATTGCGGCGCCGATCATAGCGATCGTTTTGCTGGTCGTCGCCATGTTACAAAAAATACGAACCAAACTACTGATTTTATTTATATGACTTAAAACTAGATGCTCCGTCGCAACACCAGCCCCGCTTTCGGGCGCTTCCGCTCCCTTGGCTAGCTGTCATTCGTATCGACGCTTCGAGACGCCAACTGCCCAGTTGGGTCTACCGCCGTGCTTCCCAGGCCCTATGAGAGGCACGGATGCGCGGCATAAACGTTGGCGCCATCGATACCCATCAACCTGGCTGAGGAAGGGAACCGGTATTGCCCCTGTGCCTGCCGATGATCCGCCACCTGAAATCCCCCGACCTGTTCTGCGCGATCGACCGTGTGCCGCTTGGCGCGCCGGCTGGCGGGCGCAGCTTCGAGGTCTTCAATCCCTCGACCGGCGAGCTGCTGGCGGAGCTTCCCGACATGGGGGTCGAGGAGACGCGCGCGGCGATCGACAAGGCCTATGTCGCTCAGGCCGAGTGGGCGGCGCTGACCGCCCGCGAGCGCAGCGAGATGCTGTGGCAATGGCATCAGCTGATCGTCGACCACACCGACGACCTCGCCGCGATCCTCACCGCGGAGATGGGCAAGCCGCTCGCCGAAGCCAAATCCGAGGTCTCGCATGCGGCCGCCTATCTGCAATGGTACGCCGAGGAGGCCAACCGTATCTATGGCGAGACGATCTCGGCGCCGTCGACGGACCGCCGCATGCTGGTGATCAAGCAGCCGATCGGCGTTGTCGGCACGATCACGCCGTGGAATTTTCCAGCATCGATGGTGGCGCGCAAGATCTCGCCGGCGCTGGCCGCCGGCTGCGCCATCGTGCTGAAGCCTGCCGAGCAGACGCCGCTGGTCGCGGGCGCCATGTTCGCGCTCGCCGCGGAGGCCGGTTTTCCAGACGGTGTCGTGAACCTTGTCTACGCCTCCGAGGGCGCTGCGGTGGGGCGTGAGCTCTGCCACAATCCCAAAGTGCGCAAGATCAGCTTCACCGGATCGACCGAGGTCGGGCGCCTGCTGATGCGCCAGTGCTCGGACCAGATCAAGAAGGTCAGCCTCGAGCTGGGCGGCAATGCGCCTTTCATCGTCTTCGACGACGCCGATGTGGATGCCGCCGTCGATGGCGCGATCCAGGCGAAGTTCCGCAATGCCGGCCAGACCTGCGTTTCGGCGAACCGCCTTTACGTGCAGTCGCGCGTGCATGACGAGTTCGTCGACAAATTCGTCGAACGGGTTCGCAGGCTTCAGGTCGGCGACGGTTTCGATCCCGGTGTCGCCATCGGCCCGCTGATCGACGGCCAGGCGCTCGCCAAGATCGAATCCCACATCGCCGATGCCGTGGCAAAAGGCGGCGCGATCCGGTGTGGCGGAGGCCGGATTGGCGCGGACGGTACTTTTTTCCAGCCGACGGTGCTCACCGATATCTCCAGCGCAATGACGGTGGCGCAGGAGGAGACCTTTGGGCCATTGGCTCCGGTCATTCGCTTCGACGACGCCGATCAGGTCGTTCGTGAAGCCAATGACACGATCTACGGCCTCGCCGCCTATTTTTATGCTTCCAACCTGAAACGGGTCTGGCGTGTGGCCGAAGCCCTGGAATATGGCATGGTGGGCATCAACACCGGACGCATGTCCTCGGAAGCCGCGCCTTTCGGCGGCATGAAGCAGTCGGGCATCGGGCGGGAAGGATCCCGCCATGGCCTCGAGGATTACCTTGAGATGAAATATCTCTGCATGGGCGGCATCTGACGCTTACACCAGGCCGATTTTGAAGAACGGTCTGCGGCGGAATCGCCGCCCACGTGGGGCTCCGCCCGCAGGGTCAGTTGCTGACATGCGACAACGCCAGGTCAGCCTCGTCCTGAGCCTCCAACAGAAGTTCCTCCGCCGACCGGAACATGTCCTCGAACGCCAGTTCATGCTCAAAGACAACGCCGCCGGCGCGGATGGCAAGCACGTCCTTGTCGCCTTTCGGCGCAAAATAGATCTGTCCGACCGCCTGTCGAATGCGTTCGCCGATCTCCTTGGCGTCCTGCTTCGTCGCGCCGGGAAGGAAAACCCCGAACATCGAATTTCCGAGCCGGCCGATCAGGTCGTCCTTGCGCACCGAGGATCGGATGGCCGAAGCGATGAGACGCAATGCTTCGTCGCCCCATCCAAGGCCGAAGCGCAGGTTGATCGACGCAAGATGTTCCGGGTGGATGACGAGGAAGGCGCCGGAGCGCGGGCCGGCCGGCCGCGCCGCCCGCCTGTCGACCATCGACGTGAACACCGCGCCGTTGAGGCAGCCGGTCAAGCGGTCGTAGGTGCCGGTCCTGGTGAGTTCCTGCCGGAAGCGGCGGATCTCGACCTGTCTCCAGCCGAGCATGGCAAAAAGCGGCAGGCCGATGACGATGGGAAGAAGCGTCGCGGTGACGACGCTGCGACCGAATGGCGTCAGCCCGTCGATGAACAGGAGCAGATAGTTGAGGCCAAGCGACAGGCCCACGCAGCCGGCGGTGCCCAGCAGCGACAGCCAAACGACGCGCGTCCATGCTCTAGCCGGCGGCGTCTGCGGTTCCATGCTCACTCGCCTTTCTCCCTTTGGACGCATTGGCTTAAAGGCGGTGTGTTACGATTTCCGTTTCAGCGAGGCGTACAATTTGAAGGAAATCAGTGACTTTCTCCCTGGATAGTGTCGGCGGCTGCGGCCCGGCTCCCGCTTCGACGATCCGATTCGGTCGCGGAAACGGGCCAGCGTTTGGTAGGATCGCCGAATTCATTTAACCATTCCGTTTTTACGCAATTCCGAACGGAGAGCCACGCCTCTCCGAGGATGCCCCTATTGCGGCGGACCGAATATGCCCATCCTGGCCTCGCGGGCGACGGATTCCGCCTTGCCGTAGATGCCGGAAGGCGAAGCCATGGCCCAGCCATTGGCGACCAGCCAGGCGCCGACATCCTGTTTGCCGAGCGTGCAGGGCGCGGCGATGGCGAAACGGTCGGCGTCGGGCGGCAGCAGGCATTTGAGCGCCCGGCCGCGCATCCAGGCGTTGAAGGCGGCGCGGGCGCGCTGGCCGCAGGGCCAGACGGCATCGCCGAACGCGCAGGTCCTGTCGGGACCGACATCGGCCGTCCCGCTGATGACAACCTTCCGCCCCATCGCTTCGAACATCGACGACGAGACGGCGACCGGCCGGTAGAGCAGCGTCTCGCCCCAGTCCTGCGGCATCGGCGTTTTCGGCGGCGAGGCGAGGCCGAGCTCGCCAAGCGGGCGACGGGGCTCGATGCGCTCTATGCCCGACGCGTCGAGCGGCGGCGGCGCGATGATATCCTCGGCGATCCTGCGCGCCGGCTGGCCTGGCCGCATATCATAAACGGCGACGTGGGGGGCGGCCCGGACCTCGCCGGCGTCCTGGGCCGGCGGCGAGGGGAGGCCGGTCGGCAGCCAGTGCCTGGATCCGGCAATCAGCAGCGCGCCGGCGACCAGGCCGAGGCTGCCCAGCGTCGCGGCAAGCCGGCCGGTCGATCTTACCTCGCCCACAGACCTGCCCTCGCGGACCGGTTCCGCCCGTCGACGATGCCGCCTGAACGCACGCTGCTCCGCCTCGTCAAAATGACACCGCGCCTCCGCCGCTTCACGCGATTATACATTAGCCGCCGGCGACATTGCTTGAAAAGCAAGGCGTTGCGTTAAGTCTCGCGCAACCAATGCGACCTACATTCAAGCATCGGATGTCGAGGGGATGACATGACGCGCAAGCCGACACTGCTCTTTGCCTTCCCGGCCCTCATGCTCTTCCTGCTGGCGGCGGAGCGGGCGGCGACATTCCTTCTCGGAACCTATTCGGCCAGCCCCGCCATGTGGCGCGTCTGGCTCGAGCTGCGCCCCTTCTCGACGATGTTCTGGCAGCAGGTGGACTTGTATCTCGGCGGCTCGATGGCCCTCGACGCCGCCATCATCTTCGTCGCGTCGGCTGCCTGCTGGATGGCCTGCCAGGCCAAAAGATCCGCCGGCTTCTTCCTCGCCAATCATGCCGCCCTGATGTTCGCCGGGCTGATGATCGCGGCCGGCAGCCACTCGGAAACGGCGAGCACAATTGCCAGCTTCACCGCGCCGCGCGGCCTGCAATTTTCGCTGATGATCGACTTCAGCTTGAAGAACTGCCTGGTGCTGTGCCTAGGGCTGGCGGCCTGCGCCTATTGCCATGTCGCTTTCCTGCGCGAGGCGAGGCTGCGCGCGGAAGCCCGCGCGATCCGCATCCTGGCGCTGCAGCGCGATCTTTAAGCCGTCGGTTTTCTGATCGACGTTCCTTCCGCAATTCACCCGGTACGAGATCAGTTGATCTTCTTGTAATAGACCTTGCCGTCGGCCTGCTGGATGCGCTGGTAGGACGGGTTGGGTCCAGGCGGCGACACCTTGCGCTTGAACATCGGTGAGTAGGCGGCCTCCGGCTCGGCGGGATTTTCGACGGCTGATGCATCCGCCACCGTCGTGCCGGCGAAGGCGGGCTCCGGCGCCGCCCGTGGCATCTCGGCGTCTGTGGCGGCGGGCTGGCCTTGCTCCAGATGGGCGATAGTGCCGTTGATGCGGCCGAAGCTCGCCTGCAATTGCCGGTCCAGCGTCTCGAACCTGCTCTGGAAGCCGTTGTTGACCGTGTCGATGCGGGCGCCGATGCGCTGCTCGAACTGGCCGAGCTGATCGAGCCGGGCCTCGATCGCCCTGAGGTCGTTGACGCCGCGATAGAGGTAGATGGCGGCCGTCACGTTGACGAAGGTGACGAGCGCCGCACCTGCCATGACGGCGCCGATGGCTACCGCGCGGTTCGGCCTGCCCGGGGCCTTTTCCCGTTCGCCGAGTTCGATTGCCGGAATCTCCGGTTCGCTGATCATCGTCATTCAACCACCACCTTTGCGCCCACAGCGACGCGTTTGAAGAGATCGATCACATCCGTGTTCGTCAGCCGGAAGCAGCCGGAAGTGCCGTCGAAACCGACGCCCTTGGGATCGTTGGTGCCATGGATGCGATAGAGTGTGTCGCGGCCGTCGCGCGCGAGATAGAGCGCCCTGGCGCCGAGCGGATTGTAGGGGCCGGCAGGCACCATCGCCGGCAGTTCCGGCTGGCGCGCGCGCATCTCCTTGGGCGGGCGCCATTCCGGCCATTCGGTCTTGGCCGCTATCCTGACCGTGCCGGTCCAGCCGAAGCCGTCGCGGCCGACGCTGATCTGGTAGCGCAGCGCCTGGCCTGGGCTCGTCACCAGATAGAGCGCTTTCTCTTGTTTGCGGATGATGATCGTTCCAGGCTGCTCGCCGGTCTGGAAGGCGACCGTCTTGCGCAGGCTGGGGCCCATCGCCGGAAGCGGCGGCAGCCCCGATCCGGCCGCGGCGAGATCGCAGGCCGACGCGAGCGCAATGCCGATCAGGCAGGCGCCCGCAAGGCGTGTCGCCATCCGCCGCATGGGCTTTGCCGCGATTGCGGACGCAAGGCTACGGCGAAGTCGCCAAGCCCGACCGCTGCGTATCTTTCCTGGAATTGCGCTAGCGCTGCTGGGCATTGTCCAGCCGCTCCTTGAACATGCGCTTCAGGTCCTTGTTGAAGCGGGCCCGCCCATCCACCTCGGAGGGCAGGATGGCGCGGTTCAGCGCATCGGCGAGAAGCGCGTTGTCGAGCGCCAGCGACTTGATGTGCGGCGCCTTGAAGATCTTCTCCAGCTCGCTGCGCGAGAAGTGGTTGCCGAACCATTTGCGCTTGTGCTTGTTGGCGACCAGCGTGATCGAGACGCCGTTGCCGCGCAACTCGCGGATCTTCTTGTAGAGCCGCTTGCCTTGCCTCAGCGACGCGACGTTGAGCTCGAAGACGATGAAGATCTCGTCGCTGGTGCGCAGCACCGACTCGTGCCACGGCGTCTCGATGTTGGGCAGGTCGATGACGATGTCGTCGAAGCGGTAGGCGACGAGGTCGAGCAGGCGGAAGACGAAATCGGCGCCGTGCGGCTCGAACGGCAGTTGCGGCCGCTCGAAGGAATAGAGCGTGAGGCCCGACGGCCGCGACAGCTTGATGACGTCCATCAGCTCGACGTCGAGCCGGTCCGGCTGGCCGATGATGCCGGAAAGGTCGAACTGGTTGAACTGGTTGAGATAGGCGCCGCAATTGGCGCTCTGGAAGTCGAGGTCGACGAGGCAGGTGGAAGCCGCCCGCTCGGCCGACTTCGAGGCGAGATGCTCCGCCGCCGAGATCGCCAG
This sequence comes from Mesorhizobium sp., assembly GCA_004963905.1. Lineage (GTDB taxonomy): Bacteria > Pseudomonadota > Alphaproteobacteria > Rhizobiales > Rhizobiaceae > Mesorhizobium. Next base: position 242,705 of record SUGL01000002.1, on the reverse strand, counting down.
CGTCGTCGCGCCGGCGCCGCCGCTGGCGGCGATGAAGGTGACGATGCGGCTCTTCGTGCCCTGGCTGCCGGTGTCGTGGAAGGTGACGGCGTTGAGCAGCTCCTTGGCATCGAGCGGCTTGTGCAGCCAGTCCGACGCGTTCATGCGCACCAGCACCCGCGTCTGCTCGGAGGAAAGCTCGCCCGAGACCGCGATCAGCGGCACCGAAGCCCATTTGGAGCGCGCCTCGACGATGGCGCTGTCGCCGAGCAGCTCGCCGCTGCCGAGGTCGAGGATGATGATGCCCGGCCGCGCATCGATCGGCGGCCCCTTCAGGAACTCGACCGCTTCCGAAACCTTGACGTCATAGATCGCCAGCGCGTCGAGCCGCGTCGTCACGTCGCGCCTGAAATTCGGATCGGACGAGAACAGGGCGACCTGTTTTCGCTTCGTGGGCAGGACTCTGGTGTCGATGGCGTTCATGGCGACGTACTCTTTAAATCTTCACCCGTTACTGTACTGAGCATGGAGGGCATGGTCATACTGCCGAACCCGAATGCACCCAGGAAGAAGAACTGGTAGGTCATGTTCTGCAGACTGACGGTGATGGTCGGGACCGGGCCGCCCAGCCGTGTCTGGTAGCCGAGGCCTGTGGCTACGTAGGTCACGACCACGTTGTTGCGCTTTAATCCCGGGAAGAAGTGGCACATGCCGGGCCGTTGGTTGGCCGTAAGCGCAGGGCAGGCGTCATTGGCGGTGTTTGCCGTATCGCCGCGGAAGATGCGGCTGAAAGCGGTGGCATTGAAATTGCCGCTGTTAGAGCAGGAGCCCGTCCCGCCACTGTAGGTGCACGCAAACGGGCCGTAGGCGCCGGCGATTACTGGTGCCCCGGGGGTCGTGGTTGGGGCCGCGTTCGTGAGCGCGGTCGCGACAGGATCAGAAACGGAGGCGAGCCTGGCGCCAACCTGCACAGCCTTGGTGGCGGCGTTCCACTGAAAGAAAGCATAGCCGAAATCGACAAAGCCGAGAGTGAGCATAAACAGCAGCGACATGGCGATGGCCATTTCGACCATCGTTGTCCCGTCTTCCGACTTTATGAACCGTGTCAGCATCATCAAAATCGGATCAACCGCTCCTGATGGCTGGCAGACAGCGTCATGCTGGTGATGTTGAGCAGCGACAGCAATCCAACGCTGTCGCGGCTGCTGTAAGGATAGGTGGTAGACGCCGTTACGATGCAGACTTGGGATGTCGTCGAGAGGTAGAGAACCGTGCCGGTGCCAGGATCAATCGCGTTTCTGCAAGTGGCCGGGTCGGCAATGTTGATCGTCACATCCGATATCCGCCAATCGCGGACACGTGCCGGTGGGGTTCCCGCCACATTGCCGAAGATGGCAATGTTCCTGGCGACATTGGCGCAGTCGATCGTGAGGCCGGCATCCGTGTAGATCTGGCTGTTGCAACGCGCGGCGAAGCGGGCGCCGTCCTCGAGGCCGGCTTCCATCAGAAGCTTGTCGTGGATGAGGTTGCCGAACTCGAAGACGCCCGCCGACAGCAGGAGCATCAGCGGCGCGACAATCGCCAACTCGACCAGAACGGTTCCGCGCTCGTCACGGCGAAAATGACTGAGGGTGCGTGACAGCGGGTTTCTCATGGCCGTCACCGATAGAGCTGCGGTTCGTCGCGCAGGAAATTGTCGAGCGTTCCGGCGCCGCCGCGGCCAGTGATGTCGACGAGTTCGACAAAGACGGATCCGCCCGCATTGGCCCCTGGAACAGGCTCGGTCAGAAAGAAGCTGGCGAACGCCTCAACGGGGAGGTTCGTGCTGTTGCCGTTCAGGTTGTTGCCTGCGGCCTGCAGCGCATTGCAGTCGAGAATGGCCCCATAGAGCAGCCTGCGATCGACCGAAGTGACCGGCGGCAGGCAGGCGCTGGGCGGCGTTCCAACCTCTCCACCCGTCGAAGCGTGGCTGATGAGATTGTTGGCGTTCTCGTATTTATAGACCTGATACCGGGTCGGCTTGGTCGTGTCCCAGGACGATGGGTAGCTGGTGCCGCCGAAATTGGTGCTCCAGTAGCCGGAAAGGTTCCAGTTTCCATCGCCCATTCGCCCGCCCATATAGGGGGTGGTCGCATCTCTCGGCAACCCCATATTACCCGCCGCGTTGAATGTTATCTGATTGTAGTTCGGGCACTGGTTTCCGTTGCCGTTCGTTGACGCACCCTTGCGAACGTTCGCGGCCGGGCCGTATTCGTCGGTATTGAACGCATTGCCGCTGGGATTGATGCCAAAACGCACGTTGAACGCGTCCTGGACCGGGCCGGTATTCTGGCCGGTCTTGGTGCTCACGCCCTGCGCCGAATAGCAGCCCAGAGGCCTTGATGTGGCAATTGTCTGTGCCAGTGCCTGAGCGCCGTTGCCGACGTCATCCGGCGGCGCCAGGAAACCGAAATTGCCTGGCCCATAGGCGGCGTTGTTTCCCACCATACGAAGCTCGATCAACCGGCGATGGACAGCCGGATCCGAAACCGCCTGCTCAAGGGTGGCGCCGCCCGCCGAATTGGTGCCGTTCACCATTTCATAGGGGTTGCAAATGAAGACAGGCGTGTAGTTGCAGACACCGGACGTGAAGCCGGCAACAGATACGCCGCCGATTGTGAACCTGTTGTTGCTACTAGAGCCGCCCGAGACGAACGACACGGGGAAGAGCGCCGTAAAGCTTTCGGGTTGCGCTTTGACCTGAATGAAGCGTGTTGTGACTGCCGACGCAGCGTAGTTGGCCGACGTAATCGGACTGGAGTCGTTGGCCGGGATAGTTGCAAGGAAGCACCACGATATCGGCCCCTTCGATCGGCAAGCGGGATACGTGGTGTCCACTGTGACGCTTCCGTTTCCGGTGGTCAGCGATACTGTCCCGCCATCCGAGAACCTCGTGCCGTTGGCAACGAGATTGGTCAGCGCGTTCTCCGCTCGCGTCCACGCATCCGATCTGCCGTTCAACTCGGCCGCGGCTGCCAAGGCTAATGCATCGGTGCCTTTCTGAAGATCGTTGTGGAGATTGTTGACCCGGCTCGCGTCGATGGCCAGCAAGGAAAACCCGATGATCGCCGGCAGCATGATGCTGACGAGGATAAGCGCTATGCCCCTTTGATCGCGCCAGAACGCGCGAATAACTCGCAACATGGCCCTGCCCTCTACCCTTGATGCCGGGCCCCTCGCATGCCCGACACAGCCGTATCCTTTCGTTCAGTTCATTGCGCGCTCGTACCCGTCGGGCCGACATTGACCGTCATGTTTGTCGCCGGCGCCGACGTAGGCGAAGGCGGAATCTTGTATTTCTGTACGACGCCGACGGACCGAGCGCCGTCGCCTTCGATCTTCGTGTTGTTCGAAGCCGGATTGTACGGATCGACCGTCTGCAGCAGCTCGTTGGCTTTCTGCGAGTCGCCCGACGCCAACGTCATCGTGTCGTAATTGTTCAAATAGTCCGCCGCGCAGCCCGCGAGCAGGCCGGAGCTGAGAAGGATGAGCAGGAGCTTATTTCTTGACATAGACCAGCTTGTCCTTCGATTTGACATCCAGCATGTGGCCGTAGGGGCCGGTGACGCCGTCGCCCAGCTCATATTTCCGGATCATGTCCTTGCTAACTTCGAGCTGGCCGAGCAGGAACAGTTCCGGATCGTTGGCGGGCCTCGTCTTGTCGAAAGGCGTCGCCAGTTGCTGGCCGGGCTTCACCGGGCGCACCAGATGCGGCGTGACGATGACGACCAGCTCAGTTTCTTCCTTCTGCGTGCTCGAATTGTGGAACAGCGCGCCGATGATTGGCACCTGGCCGAGCCATGGCACCTGCTCCTGCAGCCTGGTGTTCTTGCTGGAGAGCAGACCGCCCACGGCAAAGCTCTGGCCGTCACGCAGGTCGACCACGGTCGCCAATTTGCGATTGGTGAAGATCGGGTCGCCGGCGGGCGTGAAGCCGGTCAGGTCGCTGACCTCCGGCGCCAGCTTCATATGGATCTTGCCGTCGTCGAGCACTACCGGCGTGAAATTCAGGTTGACGCCGAACTGCTTGAATTGAATTTCGACTTCGCCCTGGCTGTTGACGCTGCGGATCGGCACCTCGCCGCCGGCGTTGAAGCTGGCCGTCTCGCCGGAAACCGTGGTGAGGTTCGGTTCGGCCAGGAGCCGCACCAAGCCCTTCGACTCGAGCGCCTCGATGTACATGTCGACTTTGACGTTGCTGTCGATGACGCGCGTAAGCAGTGCTCCGAACGGACTGGCATTGGACAGGAGCCCACTGAGCAAAGTACCCGATCCGAGCACTACACCGTCTTTATCCACCGCGGCAATGCCGGTTCCGACTTTTGTGCTGCCGTCCCTATTCGTGCTCTTGAACGATACGCCGAGATCGCGGCCGGCATTTCGCTTGGCCTCCAGGATGCGGACCGAAAGATTGACCTGCTCGCTGTCGTCGATCGTGACGGCGTTAATGATGGCGTCGGGGCCATATTGCTGTGTCACCTCCACGATAGATGCCAGCGTCGCGGCGTCCTTGACGTGGCCGCTCAGCCGGACCTTGCCGTTGATCGAGCCGATCTCGATGCGGGCCTTCGGCGCCACCTGGCGGATCGCGGCCGCCATGTCGCTGACGTCCTGGCCGACCTCGATCTGGATGGCGCCCAGCGAGCGCTTGTCCTCGGAAAACAGGTTGACAGTGGTGGTGCCGACGCTCTTGCCGATGATGTAGAGCGTCTTGTCGGTCATCGGCTGGGCATCGGCGATCTTTTCGTCGCCGACGACGATGTCGCCCAGCGTCGCGTTGACGGTGATCGTCGCGGATTGGGAAACGGGCACGAACACGCGGTGCAGCGACGGGCTCGAAACGTCGATGAAGCGGTCGGCCGCCCAAGCCGAATGGTCAGATAACGCCGATACGCTCAACAAGGACAGCGCGGCCGCCGCTATCCGAACCCAAAACGCTTGCATTCCCCGTCTCCCCACTGCCGCCGATTGGCAGCCCTCGTTCTGCCGGCTGGCATTCTAGCGTTGGCGCGGCACGTCATAGGTTTCGAGCTTGACGCCGCGGAAGACACCGATTGTAGCGCGGGCGGGCGGTTCTGGTTGCACATATTTGACCACCTCCTTGACAACTTCCTGCACCTGTGGTGCGGGCGCCACAGTAGGCGTCGGCTTCACCTTGCTCAATTCGTCGATCTGGCTTCCAACCCGCTCCACGGCTTGGGCCAAACCGTCTATCTTGTCGTTGGCGAGCTTGCGTTCTTCGGCAGCCGCAGCGTCGGCCGCTTTCTGTCTGTCGAGTTCCGCTTGCCTCTTGGCGACATCTTCAGGGGTATCGCCGGTCAGGTCTGAAATCGTAACCCGTTCCGTGGCTTCGCCCTTGTTGGCCGCGGCCTGGCGGAGCGCCAGCGACAACTGGCCCGCGCCGGCGGCAAGCGTCAATTTCTGAGCGTCCTTGGTGCTGACTTCGACCGTCACCGCTTTCACGACTTGCGGATTGTCCTTGCTTTCATCGGCAACCTGGTCGATCGCGAGCACCTTGACGCTCTGCAAGAGCACGTCGACGAAACTTCTGTCTGTGCCTCCCTCGCCGCGCGCAGTGCGAGTCAGGAGAATATCGACCCGATCTCCTGGAAACACAAAGCCTGCAACCCCCAGAACGTCATTGACCCTGATGGAAACAGCTTTCATGCCTTCACCAAGCACGGCGGAAAGCGTGGCGCGCTGTCCGGGGCCTGTAATCTTGGTTGTCAGAACCGGCTCGTTGGCGCCGATCGCTTGCAATGCCTGCCTCGTGCCATTGCCAGCCAAGGCCTCTTTTGTCGTCTTGAACGCGCCGGCTGGAACCGCACCCGCCGGCCACGCTATCTCGCGCAGCTTGTCCTCACTCAAAGTGTCGCCGAATTTCAGCGGCACTGCGGCCACCACGATGGTGTCGCGAGCAGCACCACCTGCTTGGGCCATCGCGCTGCGTTGATTGGCGAGCCAGATATTGGCGAGCACGACGGCAAGCACTCCGAACACGCCGGCGAGAATGATCATTATGACTGTATTCGCGCGCATCAGCCCAACCCCAAAAAGGCCTACAGATCAGCCCATCCACCCGACAACTGATTTCAGGCCCGGCCCCCAAGACCGGGCCTGAAAGAATGCAAACGATCAGCTGCCGGTGCCGGAGCCGCACGAGCCAGGAACGTTGGCGCTGTTCAAGGCGGTGCAAAGGCCGGTGAAACGACCCGTCACCCACAGGCCAATGCCGATGATGAACAGAATCGCCGATACGGCGATCAAGCCGATCAGAATAGAATATTCGACCATAGCAGCGCCGTTTTCATCGTCGCGGAACTGCCGGGCCATCGTCATGAGCTTTTTCATGCCAATTTCTCCCTTTGGAGGTTTGAACCCGACGAGACGAGCCTAAGGATGAACCCCATACCCAAGCATCCCCCGTCACGTTCAATCCTTGTCCCGCAAAAAAGCCGAGTCAAACGGATTAACAGTCCCTTAACCTTCCAATACTCGATTTCGCGCTGTTTCATTTTTGACAACAGCTTGATTCGCTTCGGTTTTCAAGTGATCTTAACCATTCATTCACAATTCGGCCACGCCCGTGCCCCGGAGGCTACAACATTAGGGGTATGACATATCCGTTTATATTAAATGACTTAGAGGGTTAAGAGAGTCAGTTGCCGCCAAAGGTCCTAGGACTTTGGTCTGCGGTGTGTAGTGGGAGCAAAATAAAACGATTTCCCAGATTGCTACTTCTTAACTATGTCGCAAGTAATACGTCCAGTGTGTCCTCCAGGCCGCTTGTGCCCCTCGTGGTTAACGCTTAGTTTCGACGTCGGGGAAATCGCAAAAAGGGGCAGCGGCATGTTGGGTCGCTTCATCAAAGGGCCGGGTGAGCAGCGCGCACCGCAATCAGTGCCAGCGGCCGTTACAGCCAATGGCGCAGCGGTCGTGCAGCCGGTTCAGGCCGAGCCGGCCTCCGAAGATTTCCTGTCGCTCAAGGTCGACCTGCATCGGCATCTCATAGACAGGTTCAATCTGACCGCGCTTGAAAATGCGTCGAAGGATGAAATCCTGAATGAGATCCGGCCGATCGTGCGCGAATTCGTGCGCGTCAGAAATGTGCCGCTGAATGCGCGCGAGCTCGATCAACTGACCAGCGACACGGCGGACGAGATGTTGGGCCTCGGTCCGATCGAGCCGCTGCTCAAGGACGACTCCATCGCCGACATATTGATCAACACTCACAAGCGCGTATTCATCGAACGGCGCGGCGTCATCGAGGAAACCGCGATCCGTTTTCGTGACGAGGCGCACCTGCTGCGCATCATCAACAAGATCGTCTCGGCCATAGGCCGGCGTGTCGATGAATCCTCGCCGATGGCGGATGCTCGTCTCGAAGACGGCTCGCGCGTCAACATCGCGGTGCGGCCGATCTCGGTCGATGGTCCGCTGGTATCGATCCGAAAATTCTCCAAGCATCCCTATTCGCTGGAGCGCCTGATCGCATTCAACTCGATCCGCCCGCCGATGGTCGAGCTGCTGCGGATCGCGGTGCAGACGCGCAAGTCGATCCTGGTTTCGGGCGGCACCGGCAGCGGCAAGACGACTTTGCTCAACGCGCTATCGAGCTACATTCCGGCCGCCGAGCGCCTGATCACCATCGAGGACGCGGCGGAACTGCAGTTGCAGCAGCCGCATGTCGGTCGGCTGGAAACCCGCCCCCCCAATGTCGAGGGCAAGGGCGAGGTTCGCCAGCGCGAATTGGTCAAGAACGCGCTGCGCATGCGGCCGGACCGCATCATCGTCGGCGAGGTGCGCGGCGAGGAAGCCTTCGACATGCTTCAGGCCATGAACACTGGTCACGAAGGTTCGATGACCACCATCCATGCCAACACGCCGCGCGATGCCATATCGCGTATGGAGCAGATGGTCGGCATGGCAGGCATGCCGATGTCCCATGAGTCCATCCGGGCCCAAATCGCGTCGGCCCTCGACATCATCGTGCAGACGCAGCGTCTTTCGGATGGCGGCCGGCGTGTCATCTCGATCTCGGAGATTACCGGGATGGAAGGCAATGTCGTCCAGCTCCAGGAAATCTATCATTTCGTTCGCCGCGACGTCGCCGCCGACGGCACCATAGTTGGCGAGTTCCGAGCCACAGGGGTCCGTCCTCGCTTTGCGCAGGAGGCGGCCACTCAAGGGCATCATTTTGCCAAGGATGCCTTCAATCCGCAGGTTCCGCTGTAATGCTGACCGGACAGACTCTGCTCTATTTCATCTACGTGCTGGCAGGCGCCTCGGTCATTCTTGCGGTCGAGTCGTTCTACGTCTCTTATTCGGCGCGGCGTGCAAAACTTAACGTCATCAATCGCCGGCTCAAGCGGCTCGGAGAAGAAGGGCCTGCGGAACAGACGCTGCAAGGTCTTTTGCGCGAGCGAGGCCTGACCACCACGGGCGACTATCTTTTCGGTGCGGTGGGTCTGAACAGGCTCTATACCCAATCGGGCACCACCGGGAACCCGATCGCCTTTGCAACGATCTTTCTGCTCGCGGGATTGGTTGTAGGGCTTCTTTTGACGCTGCTGTTTAGCCTGCCGATGTTTCTCGGGATCATTGCCTTTTTCGTCATCGGTTTCGTGTTGCCCCTGCTGGTACTGCGGCGAGCCCGCAGCAGACGAATCCTCAAATTCGCCCAGCAGCTTCCCGACGCCCTGGACATGATCGTGCGTTCGCTCAGGGCTGGCCACCCGGCATCGGTGGCAATCGGCCTGGTCGCCCGTGAGATGCCCGACCCTCTGGGAACAGAATTCGGCATCGTATCCGACGAGATTACTTTTGGCCTCAGCCTGGAGCAGGCGGTGCGAAAGCTGTCGGAACGGGTCGGCTTCGAGGGATTGCATTTGCTGTCGGTGTCGCTTTCCATCCAATCGAAAACCGGCGGCAATCTCACCGAAATCCTGGCCAATCTGTCGCGGGTTCTGCGCGAAAGACAAAAGCTGAAGATGAAGATTAGAGCGCTGTCGGCTGAAGGTCGAGTATCGGCCTGGATCATATCGTTGTTTCCGGTGGTGATGTTCCTCTTACTTCTTATCACAGCGCCCGGATACTATGGCTCTGTGTGGAACAACCCGCTGATATTCCCAGCGTTCACGATTTTCGGCGCCTGGGCACTGCTGGGCGACTACATCATGTATCGAATGGTTACCTTCGATATCTAAGAGAGGCGAGCGCAGAGTTGTTTGCGAGTGGACTGGATCTGGGTTTGTTGGTTTCCGTCGCGGTCTTTGTGGCCGCTGTCGCCCTTTTCCTTTTCGGGGCGCTGATCCTTCTGCCGGCACTGCAGACACGAAGACTGGTGACGCAAAGCCTTATTGCCGAAGGAATTGCCGACCGCCGGTCTTTGCTGGGACAGGAGAAACTTGCCAAGATCGCTGCCCAGCGCCCCATCGATGCTTATTTCCGGTCGGTCGAGAAGGAGCGTGGGGAACCGAATGCGCTGGAAGCCAAGCTGTTTCGAGCCGGCTTTTACCAGTCAAGCGCGCCGATAATCTACACCTTGTGTCGCCTAGGCGTCGTATGCATGGGGTTCCTGGGCTCTTACACGATTTTGTCGTGGATATTGCCGCCGCAATGGCCGGCTTTCATCGCCTACGCCGCTTCCGCTCTTTTCGGTCTCGCCTGCCTTGTGATTCCGAGCGTCATGCTCGATCGCTTCGAGAATTCGCAAAAGCAGGTTTATAGACGCGGCTTTCCTGATTTCATGGATATGATGATCACTTGCGCCGATGCCGGCATGAGCCTGGAAGCGGCGGTCGAGCGGGTCAGCAATGAACTGGCCGGAACGCATAAATGGCTGGGCATTCAGCTTGCGATCATGACTCTGCAGATGCGTGCCGGCAAGCCGCTGCGGGAGGCGCTGCGTGAACTTTCAGACCGCTTGGGACTGGACGAGGCACGGGCCTTGGCGGTGCTGTTCCGGCAATCGGAAGAACTTGGCACCAGCCTGACCGAAGCATTGAGGGTCTATAGCGATGAGATGCGAAGCCAGCGGATCCTTCGCGCCGAGGAAAAAGCCAACGCCTTGCCGGTCAAAATGATGATCCCGTTGGGGCTTTGCGTGTTTCCGGTTGTGCTGATGGTCATCATGCTGCCGGTGGTCATTCGCATGAAGGGCATTTTCTTCTAAGTCGTCGTATGATTATCTTCTAAAACTGAGTCGGGGACTTCGTGGGACACAAAATGACACGGCCAAAGCGCCTCGCAGTCGCGGCCAGCCTGCTGCTGATCTTCCTGGCAGGCTGCCAGACGAATGACTCCACCGGCGTCGTGCGCACCAACGAACCCGCCAAAGGCGACTACACCGCCTTTGGCGATGCTTTCGACGGTCTGAAGACGATCAGCAATGTCGACTACTATGCTTCGGACCAGGCGGTCACCGAGGCCAAGACCCAGTTCCGTTCCGAGAACTACGGCAATGCCGGCGCCTTGTTCTACAAGGCCACGCGGCTTGCGCCCAATGACGGCGTCGCCTGGCTGGGCCTTGCCGCCTCATGCGACCGCATCCGGCGCTTCGACCTTTCCGATATGGCCTATAGCCGAGCCTTCAAGCTGCTCGGCGCGACGCCTGAATACTACAACAATCTCGGCTATTCCTACCTGTTGCGCGGCAAGCTGCAGGAAGCGCGTGATAATTTCCTCAAGGCCTACGAGCTCGCGCCCAACGATCCGACCGTGGCCAACAATCTGAAGCTGCTGTCGTCCAGCGTGCGGAACATAGAACGGTCATGAGCCTTCTGCTTGCCGCATCGCTGCTGCTCAGGGCGTTGGCCATCCCGCTTCTTGGCAGGATTGCCTGGACCGATTTCACGACGCAGAAGATCGCCAATCGTGACGTGCTGCTGCTGCTTTGCCTTGGCCTCGGTTCGCTCCAGCTCGTGTCCGTGCAGACCGGATCATGGTGGGATATGGGCCTGAGCGCGATCGGCTGCGTTCTGCTGTTCGTGGCGCTGTTTCCATTTTGGGCCCTGCGGAAGCTCGGTGCGGGCGACGTGAAGCTGATGGCGGCCATGCCGCTTTTGATCGGCGGAAACGGCCTGGTCGTATTCACGATTTTCCTGCTGGTCTTCGCCCTGGCGACCGCGGCGTTGGTCAAGAACCCGTTTCTCCTGCCGGCGGGTGCGTTCCGTCTCTACGTCCAGCACATGGACCGGAAAGGTGTCGTGCCCTTCGGCGTGCCGATCTCGGCTGCCGCGATCTGCGCGATCCTGTTCCAGATCTATGGTGGTGTGATGCTGGCCACCAGCAGTGGAATCCTGCAGCAGCTTGGCTAGGGCCTCGTAGGCTCCCTGTCTTCGCTTGTTGAAAGCTCCGCAAATTGGCTACGACGAACGTGGATTCGATACCCGACAGCATCGCCATATGATCATGATCGCGATGATCGAGAAATACCCATCGATCGCATAGTGCCAGCCGAAATATACCGAGCCGAAGAGGATCACGCCCGCGTAAACCCACGCTGCGGCGCCGACCCATCGGTTCAAGCTCGAAAGGAAAAGTGCGTTCAGCACGACAATGGCGACGTGGAAGCTCGGCATTGCCGAGATCCCCGTTCCGATCGAGGCCTTGTGGGCCGTATAGGACGAATAAAGGTAGTCTGTGATCACAAGTGTGTCTGGTCCCGCATCGCTGGCTTTGAGCGATCGGACGAGGTCTTCGAACATACCCGGATCGAACAGGCGGTCGTAGAAGATGGGCCCTGCCGACGAGGCGGCCAACCTCACGATGACGCCGAGAACGACTGCGGTACTGATAAGCGACAGGAAATAGCGCAGCCGCTTTGATGCGTCGTCGAGCCAGGCCGCAACGACAACGACAGTGGCAAGCACGATGAACCAAAGCTGGCTGTAGAGTATGTAGAGCGCGCGGTCGGCAACGTTTGGAATCGGCACGGCACGCGCCCATTTCCAAGGGTCGCCAAAATGCAGATCGGCGTCGATCCTCGCCAGGAATTGATCGGCAAAGAACGGCACCATCTGCGAGAATTCGTGCTTGTACGCAGTGAACGCGGCCAGGCAGAGTATGAAGATCCCGAGCGTGGATGTCGCTCCGGCGCCCCGCGACACGAGTTTGTGCCGTAGCCAGCTGGCCGGGGCCTGTGGCCGGCTGATGATTGCGGCAACGGTCAGCCCTATCAGTATCAGGAAGGGCAGCAACAGATAAAGCAGCAGCAGTCTGGACGTGCCAAGCGCGGCGAAATAGGTGCCGGGGAACAGATAGGCCGCAAGCCCAGCATAGCACAGGCAAAAGACTGCCAGCTTTGCGGAGGCCGACAGCCGGGCTCGCTTGGCAGCTATGTCAGGCGCCATTTCCATTGTCGCACCGGCTTTTTCTTGATGACGGGCAGGGGCGGCGGCTCGCCGGACGCGGCAGGTGTTGGCGCCTCGAACATCAGCCGTTCGATGAGCGCGACGGCACCGGCTCCCACCGCCCCGACGACGGCCAGAATGAGAAGCTTCTTGAGAAAATCCAACGGCCCGCCCACCCAATGAGATTCAAAACCCCGAGGTCTGCTTCTCCACCAGCTTCAGCTTGCCCTTTTCCACCTTGAAGAACGGCATCGATCTCTGGCTCGAGCCGTCGGCGCGGAAGCGGAACAGGCCAGTCGAGCCGCGGAAGCCGCTAGCGTTCTCCAGCACCTGCTTGGAGAAACCGTTCGGGCCGACCGAGCTCGCAATGCCGGCCGACAGCGCCACCATGTCGTAGGCGTAGGCGACGTTGACGTCGGGCTGGTAATTGTAGGTCGCCTTGAAGCGGTCGGCGATCGGCCCGGTCTCGCTCTGGTCGAGCGTCGCGATATAGGCGCCCTCATAGAGCGGATCGATCGGCCGCTCCAGCCAGCGGTCGGTGCCGATCAGCGTCACGGCCTTGCCGCCTTTCGCCTTCAGCGCCGCAAGCACGGGCGTCGGATTGCCGTCGCCGCTGGCGACGACGACGGCGTCGGGCGCCTCGACCAGCGAGCCCATGTCGGACACCACCTTGGCGCCGTCCGACGCCGAATAGGCAAGCGTGACGGCAAGCGCGGCGCCATAGATGCTGAGCGCGTTGTTGACGCGGGCCTCGATGGCGCTGGCGTTCGAACCCGCCGGCACCAGGAGCACGAATTTCCTGGCGCCCTTGCTGGCCACCGCTGCCGCGCCCGCGGCCGCGCTGTCGGCCTCGCTCAGCCGCACCGAATAGACGCCGGGGCCGCCGGCGAAATTGTCGGCCAGCGCCAGCACCGGCGGCCGCTGCGTGCCGGAGAGCTTGGCAAGGTGCTGCGCCGCCGCGAGCTCGTCCGGCCCGATGATGGCCTTCGCGCCGCCCGAGGTGATCGCCTTCACCGCCAGATCCTTGGCGTAGCCGCTGTCGCCGCGCGTGTCCTCGATCGTCAGCGTCAAAAGCTTGTCGCCGAGATCGGTCATCGCCAGCCTTGCGGCGTCATACATCTTCCTGCCGTCCTCGCCGGCGCTTCCCGAGGCCGACAGCGGCAAAAGCATGGTGATTTTGGTCGGGCCGTTGCCGAGCGTCAGATTGCCCTTCGGCGTGGCGGCGGAGCTGGCGGTCAGCTGCGCGGGCACGGCGGTGGTGGTGCTGCTGCTGCTACTGGCGTGGCTCGCCGTAGGGGCGATCGCGGAAGGGTCGAGCACATCCGACGCGCCGCTCTTCGACTGGCAGCCGGCCGCGGCAACGACGAAGGCGAGTGCCAAGGCCCACGGGCGCCGGCGCCGGAAACCAGTTTGCGGCGCCGCGCCGGCATGCGCGACGCCGAACGCCGGGCGCGCGTAAACGCTCGCCTCCGCCCGGGCTCCCATGTCCATCATCGCAGCCGGTCGGCGCGCGCCCGTCAGCTCAGTGCATGTATTCGACCATGCGGTCGTGGAAGCACTCGCATTTGTTGAGGTAGTCCTCGTCCTTGTAGTTCGTCTTGAGGTAGCCATAGGCCTTGCCGCAGGCGACCTTGGCTTCCGATGCCCAGACGAAGGCCGGACGCGACGAGTTGATCCATTCCGGGCTGTTGGCGACAGAGATGGAGTCGTCCATCAGCTTCACCACCCTGTCCTTGAGCTCGACCATGTTGTCGGTCAGCACCAGGTCCGAGGTGCCGACGGTGCGGCAATAGTTCACCGCCGGCTCGCCGATGATGTCGGCGGCAAAGCCCGTCGACCCGGCCAAGAGCAGCGCCGTGGCCGAAGCCAAAAGTCTTGCGGAATGTCTCATGTAAGCCCCTCTTCGAATTGCGAATTCATGCGTTGCCTATGCATAGCATGGGAGTGTGGTGGCGCATAAGCATTAAATCGTGGCCGTGTGCTGCTGATGGTTTGTGTCGTCGTAAAGGATGTTGATGGTGCCGGCAGCAGGCCCGTTCTGTAGCACGGCGACATCGACGAAGTTGGCGCCGCCGGTCGTGCCGTTGGTGTCCACGCTCAGCGTCTTGGTGCCGGCATCATAGTGCACGTAGTCGCCGATACTGCCCCCCACCGTCGTGTCGAACAGCGCCGTCAGATCGATCTTGTCGCCCTCGCCGCCAATGCCGGCACCGTGGTAGTCGGTGATCAGATCCTTGATGTCTAGGCTGTCGAGCTTGAACGTGTCGGCGCCTGTTCCGCCGGTCATGGTGTCATGGCCGAGACCGCCGATTAGGACGTCGTCACCGGCGCCGCCGTAGAGCGTGTCATTGCCGGCAAGCCCGTAAATGGTGTCGTTGCCGGACGTGCCAGCTATGGCGTCATCGCCCGCGGTTCCGTTGATGGGCGTACCCGCCGGGTGCTCGCCCAAAGTGGTGACGGACAAGGTCTGCGACGCGGAATGATCGCCGTCCCCGTCCACACCGGACACGGAGAAGTTGAACGTCTGATCCGACGGCAGGATGAGCTTCGAGTAAGCGAAATTGTCGAACTTGGCCTTGCCGTCTGTAACGGTGAACGTGATGGAGTTGAAATCACCTGTCGGATCGATGGTGAGCCAGCCGTCCACGGAGGCGGTAACGGTGCCCGTGAGGCCCGTGTCGGTGGTGTAGGTCATGGTGAACGCGCCGGCGGCTTCGTGTTCCACGAAGAAACTCAGCTTGTCGACCCCCGTCGCGAAGGTGACTTTGAACTGCTCACCTGTATCCAGGTTTCCGTTTCCGACACCGAAACCGTTGCTCGTCGGTTTCAGTATTTCGGTACTGCCGATGCTGCCATTGTTGTTGGTGTCGATTGCGTTGAAGGTGGCATCGCCAAGGGTGAACTGCGACGTGCCTTGGGAACCGGCCACGCCGGCGAAGTTGAATGTCTGGTCGGCGACAGGACGGGACTCGATCAGGGTAAACGTGTAGGTGCCGTCCGGATTGATCTTCAGATCGAAGAAATTCGATCCGTTCACCTGCGCGATCAGCTCCGACGAGCCGTCGACGTTGTGGACGACAGGCAGGTATGTCACGCCGCTGATGTTGGTGAGCGGTGTGATCTCTATCGACGTCTCGCCGTCGGCGCCGAAGGCAAGGTCGTGCGTGCCGGTCACGACGTTGTTATCCTGATTGGCGACGATCGCATTCTGGATATGCGTGAAGGTCGGCACGTCGTCGACGACATGGACGACGAGGTTGTCGCTTGCGGTTGTGCCG